>QFQP01000151.1 GCA_003243425.1 Archangium gephyra
GTGGTCGACGGGCGTATCGCCTTCACCGGTGGCATCAACGTCACCGACGAGGAGGACGAGTCGCTGCGCGACGATGCCTACCGCGACCTGCACTTGCGCCTGGAAGGCGAGATCGTGCGCAGTATCCAGCAGGTGTTCGTCGAGGACTGGGTATATGCAACCGGACAGCAGCGCAAGGATTTCCAGGGTACCCGCCTGTGGAGTGCGAGCGATGCGAACGTGCGTGGCGGCATCGCCGTGCAGGCGCTGGTGTCGGGGCCGGATTCCGCGTGGGAACCGATCCACCGCGCGAAGGTCGCGGCGATCCACGATGCGAGGCAACGCGTGTGGCTGGTGACGCCCTACTTCGTGCCCGGTGAAGCAGCCCGGATGGCGCTCACGTCGGCCGCCCTCGGTGGGTTGGATGTGCGGCTGGTGGTGCCGAAGGTCAGCGATTCGCGTCTGGTGACGCTGGCGGCGCGCTCGTACTTCGAAGAACTGCTGGCGGCGGGCGTGAAGGTCTATGAATACGGACCACGGATGATGCACAGCAAGGCACTGTTGTGCGACGACGCGCTGGCGATCATCGGCAGCGCCAACTTCGACCATCGCAGCTTCCGCCTGAACTTCGAGATCTCGATGATGTTCCGCGACCGCGGCGTCGCCGGCACGCTGGCGCAATGGCTGGAAGGCGAGATTGCCGCGAGCGAGCAGGTGCGGCTCCAGCCGTCCCGCTCGCTCTGGCGCCACCGCTTGCCCGAGGCACTCGCGCGACTGATGTCACCACTGCTGTGAAGCGCGACCGTTTTTGAGCCCGGGTGGAAGCGGTAAGATGCGGCCATCAAGCCCCGGGGGTGGACGATGCACTGGCTTTTCCTGTTGATGGCGATCGGCTGCATGTTCATGGCCGTGCGCACCACATCGATGCCGCTGATGGTCGTCCTGATGCTGGCGTCGCTGGGCTTGCTGGTCGCCTGGATCATGGGCCGCCATGCGCGCCGCCTGGGCGAGACGAGTCGCGACCCCTCGATGATGATCGACCCCGTGGAACTGCGCCGGCTACGCGAGTTGGCCGAAGCACGCCGGATCGCAGCGACACCGCCGACGGAGCCGCCGGCCCCGTGACCCTGCTCAGCGTCAACGTCAACAAGATCGCGGTACTCAGGAATTCGCGTGGCGGTGCGGAGCCCGACGTCGTCCGCGCGGCACGGACCTGCCTGGCGGCCGGTGCACATGGCATCACCGTGCACCCCCGGCCCGATCAGCGGCACATCCGCACCCACGATGTTTACGCACTATCGACGCTGACGCGCACGCACGGCGTCGAACTTAACCTGGAAGGCAATCCGTTCGCCCCAGCGCGCGAGGGCTATCCCGGGTTCCTCGCCCTGTGCGATGCCATCAGGCCGGCACAGGCGACCCTGGTGCCGGACGCTGACGGACAGATCACTTCGGATCACGGCTTCGACTTCACACGCGATGCAGACCGCTTGCATCCGTTGGTCG
>QFQP01000152.1 GCA_003243425.1 Archangium gephyra
GTCGCCCACTTCTTCGCGCGCGACCTGCGCAAGGTCACCGGTGTGCCGATCGGCATCATCGACAGCACCTGGGGTGGCAGCCGCATCGAAGCCTGGATGGACGCGCCGTCGCAGGGGCTGGACGAACGGGCGTTGGCCGAGCAGGCCAGTACGCTGCGCGCCGCGGACGAGCAAGCGCTGGGGCAGACGCGCCGGAACCTTGCACGCTGGCCGGCGCTGCCCGTCGATGACGCGGGCTGGAATGCACCCGGACTCGACACGTCGGCGTGGACACCGATCACGGTGCCGTCGCTGTGGGAGGCCACCGGATGGAACGGCATGGACGGCGTGGCGTGGTACCGCACGACGTTCACGCTGACCGCGGCCGAAGCCGCGGCGGGGCTCGTCCTCGGCGTAGGCCGCATCGACGATTCCGATACCACCTGGGTCAACGGCACGCACGTCGGCGAAACCCGCATGCAGTACAACCAGCCGCGACGCTACGCGGTGCCGGCATCGGCATTGCGCAAGGGCGTCAACCACGTGGCGGTGCGGGTGACGGACACCGGTGGCGGCGGTGGCATCCATGGCGAAGCAGTCGAGGTGTTCGTCCAGCCCGGCGGCGGCGCACCGCGCGCGCTGGCGGACTGGTCGTTCCGGCCGAGCAACGTCAGCGTCGCGCTGGTCGACGACAAGAACCAGCATCCCACCCTGCTGTACAACGCGATGATCCACCCGCTGCAGCCGTACGCGCTGCGCGGCGTGATCTGGTACCAGGGCGAATCCAACGCGAACACCGTGGCCGACGCGCTGCGGTACCGCCGGCAGTTCCCGGCGCTGATCGAACAGTGGCGGGCGCAATGGCGCACGCAATGGGACGCCCCCAGCCTGCCGTTCCTGTGGGTGCAGCTGGCGAACTTCTCCTCCGGCACCGACAGGGGCGACGAGAGTCCGTGGGCCACATTGCGCGAAGCGCAGTCGATGACGCTGTGGATGCCGGGCACCGCGCAGGCCGTGGCCATCGACATCGGCGATCCGTCCGACATCCATCCACTCAACAAGCAGGAAGTGGGTCGCCGTCTCGCGCTGGCGGCACGCCATGTGGCCTACGGCGAGGCGCTGCCGTTCCACGGGCCGGTGCCGCAGTACACCCGCTTCGAAGGCAACGCCGCGCATGTCGAGTTCGGCACGTCCGGCGGCACCCTGGCCGTACGTGGCGGCGGCACGCGCGTGCATGGCTTCGCGCTGGCGGGCACCGACCAGGTGTTCCATCCGGCCGAAGCATCACTGCAGGCCGGGCGCGTGGTCGTGCGCAGTGCCGCGGTGCCGCGGCCGATGGCCGTTCGCTATGGCTGGTCCGACAACCCGGCCGATGCCGACCTGATCAATACCGACCAGCTGCCGGCCTCGCCGTTCCGCAGCGACGCCTGGTGAACCTGGAGTGTCCCCGATGATGCCTCGCCTGTTCCGCTCGTCCACGTTCCTTGGCCTGCTGGCCGCC
>QFQP01000153.1 GCA_003243425.1 Archangium gephyra
ACGTAGCGCCCATCGGCGGCGAGGCGGCGAACGAGTGCTTCGGCGGCGACTGCCGGGAGCGGCGTCGGCCAGATGATCTGGCGGCGGATAAGAATCGGGTCGTTAGGCACTGGCGGTGCCCTCCGCTTCGCGGCGCGAATCGTGTTCCGCTGCGGCTTCGACTTCAGGTCGTGCTTGGACGAGTGCGCGGAGGGCCGGGGAGAGCTTCGCGAGGTCGACCGCCTGACGACGGACACCTCGAACGACAACCCGCCGGCGCGGTGTCTGGCCTCGTCGTCGTGACTGTCCTTTCTTGCTCATCGCGGGCCCCCTGCCGCACGCGAGGTGGTGTCTCGCGAACGCCGCGTCTTAGAGTTGACGCCCTTATATGTGAGGCATAGCGCCGTCATAGTCAAGAGCGACACCAGACCTCTGTCGCTCGACCGGCGGGGGCTCACCCCTGTTGTTCGGGAGTCGGATTTTCTGACAATCACCACCGACCGCGACGGTTGCGCAACCACAGGAATCCGCCGTAGAGCAGCGCCGCGACGACCACGACGATGAGCAAGATCCACCAGATCTGGCTGACGAGCCAGACCGCGATGCTCAGCGCGATCGTGATGCCGAGGATGAGCAAGGCGCCATGCCAAGCTCGCTCGAGCGGGGACTTCGGATCGGACACGAGGATCTCCTTTCATTACGCGACCTCCTCGTGGAAGTCGCTTGGGACTGGCCACCCAGGTACGCGAATCGCGGATTTTTCGAGTTCGTCTCCCCACGTCACCCAGTCCTCCGAGCGCGGCTCGGTACGGCTGAAGATCTCGAGGTAGGGAGGCTTCGAGAGTCGCTCGATCACTGAGTAGTGCTCGTCGGGTTTCTGGCCGCTGAGCATGGTGGGGGAGCAGAGCAGTGTCTGTTGACCCTTCACCAGCGCGGGGGCGTCGCCGAAGGTGCAGAAGAGCAGCAGTTCGGTGTTGGCCTGGAGGTAGCGAGTCGGGCGGCCGGGACGGCTCTTGACCCACGTGATAACGCCGCGCACCGTCGCGCCGTAGTGTTCAGCGACCTTGACGCCAGTGGCGACAAGTCCCTGCGGCACCCAAAGGTAAAGGTGCGAGTTCGGAGCCATGAAGTCGCGGAGTGGGAACTCCATGATGCGGCGGACGGAGAGAGTCCTGTAGGGCACGCCCTGACCAGGCCACGGCGGGTCCATCGTGCAGGCGCCTGCCTGAAGTTGCTGCTGTTTCATCTCTCCTCCTCTCGCTTTCGGGTTCTTCGGGCCGACGTCGCTGTCGGCGAAAGCCTTCGTAGTGTGGGCCGTTCAAGTAGCTCGGTCACTCCGCCGATCGCGGCGTGCACGGAGCGACCGGACGTTCGACCGGACGGCCCCGGAGCGGGGTCCTTTGGGGCCTACGGGCCCCGCTCCGGGCGGCCTTCGGGCTGTTGTGGAATGGCCTACGCCGCGGGCTTGAGGCCGGGGTTCTGTCCCATCCACACCTCGG
>QFQP01000154.1 GCA_003243425.1 Archangium gephyra
GACGATGGAGTGATCAGCAGGTCAACCGATGGGGAAGTGTAATTGTCGCCAAGGGGTACGAGTAATTGACGCCGAGGACCCCTGTCGCCATGAGCGAGGCGTGGCGTCCTTCAATTGTAAGTTCGCTCTACCAAGCCAGTGTCGAAGCCAGTGTCTTCCGCACGAAATACACGGAGAAGGAGCGGTTCCTTGCCTTCTTCGAGCAAGTTGAAGGCCGCTCCATCCCGCAGAACGAGTCGACCGCTCCACTCGAGTTCTTGGGGATGGCCAGCCCGACGGCCAAGGGCGCTGGTCTCGAAGGCAAGGCAGTGATTCGCCGCTATACGAATGCAGATCTTTCCCCGCACTTCTCGGTGGAAGTGCAGCCGTCGATCGGGACGAGAATCGAGACCCACCAGACGCGTTCTGCGTCGCGTAAGTCTACTTACGTCAATGAGGTTGACGACCTAATCCGAGAGCACCTTGGGCACGCCGAGGTGCGAGAAGTCCCGCTCGCCAACGCGTTCAAAGCTCAAGGGAAACAGCTGCAACAACTTGGAGCCGGAGACATGGGCCCGTGGAGGGCTAGAGGGCCGAGCGCCAACAGTTGCACGACGCCGATCTGCGAAGTGATTCGCGCTGGCGGCGGGGATGCACCAGCCTCAGCAGCGGGTGCGCAGCAGTACCTCTACGATCTATTTGGTATCAACACCAAGGGTGGCCCCAAGTGATTGAATGCGAGCGACACGGGCTGAGTTTCGCGGCCAACTGCTGTGACCATGTGCGGACCGCGGTAGACGCCTCCGCGGCGTTGGGTGCGAAGGTCTACATCGACCATTTCACCGACCCGCATCACCTGTGCGCAGAGTGCGCATCGAAGGTCGAGGCGTGGATGGCGGGCTATCGGGCTGGTGAGCGTACGGCCGATGAGCCTTACTTCTCTGAGTCGTGCGTGTGTGGGGAACACATGCGCGAGTGGTACCGAACAACGGGGCTCGGTGATCTCTCGCAAGCAGTCACGGAAGCACGGAAGCACCGAGCCGAACTTGAGGCACAGCACGACGCCGCGACGAGAGAACGAGGGAACGCGCAGTAGCGCCACGCGGTGCGGCCGGGGCGAGGGCCGCCTCGGCTGAAGGGAAGGCGTCGACGGTGGGGGTAAGGGTGTCTCGGTCGCGACAATGGAGAACCAACTGGGCACGGGAGTCATTGTCCCTGTGAACCCGCGCCTCATTCCGAAGTGAATATGGAGACGACACTTACGATCTGCGTTGCTGCCCCAACTTCGACGACGTTGCACGATTGGCGTCAGTGGGAGCGCCTGGTGGGTCAAATCGCTTCCGAGCAGGGAATGTCGATCACCCACTCCTCCGTGGTCAGAGGGGCGACTCGCCACAAGAAATTCTCCAACTACAAGCCTGAATCGGCCCGGGATTTCCGGAGGCTCTCAAGAGAGGGAAGCTGGAGCCAATGGGAACAGGGAAGAGGTATCCGAAG
>QFQP01000007.1 GCA_003243425.1 Archangium gephyra
CCGTCCTCATCTGTCGATCCCCCCGCTGAAAGCGATCGAACTTCAGGTGGTTACGCCGCCAATTCCGAGATCGCCTCTATACTTAACGGCTATCCAATTCCTGAATTATACATACAGGAATACACCGACGCAAAGGGCAATGACGTCTACGTTGTTGTGGACGGCCAGCAACGACTGCGCGCCTGCTTTGACTATATCAAAGGGCTATTCCCTTTAACGCTAGACACGCCGCAGAGTTGGTCAGGAAAACGTTTTGACGAACTTCTCCCGGATGAGAAAAAGCGCATCTACAACTACAATTTCATTGTCCGAGTTCTTCCGGAGGTTCCGGAAGAAGAGCTGCGAAAACTGTTTAGTCGTCTAAACCAGAACGTCGTTGCACTAAACCAGCAGGAACTTCGACACGCAACATATTCGGGGCCGTTTATCAAAACGATGGATACAATCGCGGACAACCCTGGATGGTCTAAGGTCGACCTATTCACGGCCAACGACATCCGCCGCATGATCGACGTTGAGTTCGTTAGTGAACTCGCGATTGCGATCCTTCACGGACCGCAAAACAAGAAGGATTCCCTCGAGGAGTGGTACCAGACGTATGAAGAATCGTTCCCGCAACGAGCGGATGTGGAAAAGGCGTTTGCACGCACGCTTGAATTAGTTGATGAGATCCTTCCCACCGCCTCTGGCCTCAGGTGGACGAAGAAATCCGATTTCTACACGCTGTTCTGCGTCCTCAACAAGCTCCCGAGCGCAGGCTCGCTGTCGGCGGCAGCGAAGGAATCCTTGGGTAAAGCGCTGCGAGAATTCGCGGCGGAAGTCGACGCAGTATTGGACGGCGCACTCCCCACGTCCGAAGAGGTCGCGTTGTACGTGCACGGTGTTCAACGTGCGGCGTCCGATCGGGGCAATCGCAGGAAAAGAGAAGAGAATCTGATCGACTACCTGAAGGCCCATCAGCTCTGGACTTAGCTGTACGTCTGACGCACTGCGCATCGTGTCTGCGGTTTTCCGAGCGGGCGGCGCGGGCTACACGGCCACCCGTGCTCCGCGCCTCTGTCCTGCTGCTCACGCTGCTGGCCTGCACTGCGCTCGCGCAGTCGCAACCGAAGCCGCCCACCTTGCTCAAACAGGTTCAGCCTGACTACCCGGCCTCACTCGCCGACGCGGGGCTGCCTGACACCGCGGTGCTGTTGGAGATCGACATCGGCATCGAAGGCAAGGTCACCAAAGTCCGCGTCGTCGAAAGCGCGGGCCCTGAGTTCGACGAAGCTGCCGTCGTCGCTGCCGAACAGCTCGAGTTCACGCCGGCCGAGTACGACGGCAAGCCGATCCCCGTTCGCATTCAGTACCGCAGCCACTTCGCGATGCAGCAGCAGGCCGTGGAAGTCGAACCCGACGCCGGCGTGCCCGTCGTGAACTTCGCCGGCACGCTCACCACCGCCGGCACGCGCGAACCGGTCGCCGGAGCGCAGATCGCCATCGGTGAACGCATCGCCGATTCCGACGACAAAGGTCACTTCGAGTTCTTCGACGTTCCCGTCGGCACGGTCGAGCTCATCGTCACCGCGCCGGGCATCGAGCGCTTCACCTCGACCGAAGAAGTGAAGGCCGGTGAGCGCACCGAAGTGAAATACGCGCTGCGTTCACTCAACGACCCGAACGTCACCGTCGTTCGCGGCACGAAGGAACGTCGCGAGGTCGCGCAGGTCAGGCTGACCGCGCAGGAATTCAAGATGGTGGCCGGCACGCGCAACGACGCCTTCAAGGTCGTGCAGAACCTGCCCGGCGTCGCGCGATCTCCGTTCGGTGGTGCGGCGCTCGTGGTGCGCGGCAGCAAGGCGTGGGACTCGCGCATCTACGTCGACGAGATCCAGATTCCACAGCTGTTCCACTTCGCGGGCCTCAACGCGACGTTCAACTCCGAGACCATCGAGAGCATCGCGTTTCAGCCCGGCAACTTCGGCGTCGACTACGGCCGCAGCATCGGCGGTCTGGTGCAGGCCGAAGTGAAGACGCCTTCGAAGAAGGGCTTTCACGGCTCGGTCGACGTGAACTTCTTCGACGTGTCGGCGCACGTGGAAACGCCGGTGAGCGAGAACTGGAGCGTCAGCGCCGCCGGTCGCTTCGGCCTCGCACAGTTCACGGTGCCCTTCGCGATTCAGACCTTCGCGCCGCCCAACGTGCAGAAGACGCTCGGCTTCACGCGCGCCCCGCAGTTCTGGGACTACCAGGTGCGCGCCGAACGCCGTGAAGGCACCAGCAAGAACCGTGTGTTCGTCAGCGTGTTCGGTTCGTCGGACCGGTGGGCGTTCGTGACGCCCAACGCGTTCGCCGACTCCGACGTCGAAGGCAACAGCGGCGCGGCGGCGAACTCGCAGCTCTACAACCGCTTCGTGGTGGGCATCGATCACCGCCTCGGCGAGCGGGTCACCTTCATCTCGCGCAACTCGGTGGGCTTCGACATCAACGAGCAGCAGGGCACGACGACCGAGATCTTCTTCCGTTCGACGCAATTCCCGCTGCAGTTCCGCGAGCGCTTCCGCATCGACATTCCCGAAGCGAACCTGGTCATCGGCACCGGGCTCGACATGCTGGTGACGCCGTCGCTGCTCGACGCGCAGCAGCCACCGCCCTTCTCGGCGAACCAACTGCCCGACCCGTACATCACGCGCCGGCTCATCGCTCAGCAGGAGTTCCGCACCTACGTCGAGCCCGGCCTCTTCCTCGACGGCACGTGGACACCCGTGGAGTCGCTGCAGGTTCGCGGCGGCGTTCGCATGGATGGCGAGCTGGGGACGATGGGAAAAGTCTGGGTCAACCCGCGACTCTCGGCGCGCTGGTCGATCATTCCGCAGTTCGCCATCAAGGGCGGCGCGGCGATGTACCAACAGCCTCCCGATTACCGCATGGGTCAGCTCTCGCCGGTGTTCGGCAACCCGAAGCTGCTGCCCGAAGGCGCGTGGCACTTCATGGCCGGCATGGAAGCGCGCTTGTTCGAGCTGCTCGAGCTCGACATTCAGGGCTACTACAAGCCGCTCTTCAATCAGGCGCGGCAGACGCTCGCGAGCGGTCAGGGCAGCGACATCGCCATCGCCGGGAACGAAGGCCGCTACACGAGCACCGGCTATGGCCGCGCGTACGGCGCCGAGTTACTGCTGCGCTTGCGGCCCACGCGCTACTTCACCGGTTGGGTCGCGTATTCGTTGAGCCGCTTCGAGCGCGACTACTTCGGCGGCATCGCGTTCGCGCCCGGCCCGTTGGATCAGACGCACAACCTCGTCGCCGTGGGCAGCGTGTCGTTGCCGTTCAACTTCAACTTCGGTCTGCGCTTCCGCTACTCGACGGGTCCGCTCGTCACGCCGGTGCTGGGCGCGTTGTTCGATGCCTCGGGCAACTACTTCGTGCCGCTGCCGGGCCTGCCGTGGAGCGAACGGCTGCCCGACTTCTTTCAGCTCGATGCGCGGCTCGACAAACGCTTCGTCTTCGATTCGTGGACGCTGGTCGCCTACGTCGACGTGCAGAACGTCACCAATCAGCAGAACCCCGAGGCCCGCTACTACAACCACGACTATTCCCAGTCGGGCTACGTGACGAGCATTCCGATTCTTCCGACGGTCGGCCTGAGAGGAGAGTGGTGATGCGCTCCTTCGTTCTTTCTTCGCTGCTGTTGTTCACGGGCTGCGGTGTGCAGTTCACGCCCGAGACGCTCATCAATTCGCTGCGCGTGATGGCCGTGCACGCCGAGCCGCCGGAAGTCGCGCCGACGGAAACCACGCGCCTCGAAGTGCTCTACAGCGACCCGTCGCGCATCGGTCTGCCCAACACCATCATCTGGGTCGGCTGCGAGCCGGACCCGCTCGACATGAATCGCAGCGCCTGCAACGACGCGTCGATTCTGATCAAGCCATCGTTGATCACCGAGTACCCGCCGGGGCTCACGCTGCTCGGGTTTGGACCGCGCGCGATGTACGCGACGAAGCCGAACCCGTTCGGAATGCTGGCTCCGGAAGATCCGATTCGGAAGAACGGCAGCGTGGCCGTGGTGATGTCGATCGTCGTCGGTGAGAACGTCGACGTGTCAGCGATGGGCGACGAGTTGAACGCCGTCTTCCGCCGCATCGAGAACAAGGAGACGCCGGCTGCGATCGCGCTCACGCGCGTGTTGGTGAGCGAGAAGACCGAAGGCCGCAACCAGAACCCGACCATCAGCAACCTCACGTTCGACGGCGAGAACCTGCCGATCGGCGCGCGACTGCAGGTGAACGCAGGGCAGAAGGTCACGCTCGGCGTCGCGGTTCCTGAATCGGCGCGCGAGGTCTATTTCGAGCAGCAGCCGTCAGGGCCCGTCGAGAAACGCGAAGTCGTGGTCGGTGCCTGGTACTCGATTGGTGGGCGCTTCAGTCAGGAGCGCTTCGACGTGAGCGCGAGCGACACCACCATCTTCACGGCGCCAGGCTCTGCCGAGTTTCCGGAAGATCCGGTGCCCGAACGTCGCAGCGGTCAGCTGTGGCTCGTGGTGCGCGACAACCGCGGCGCGCAGGCGTGGGAACAGTTCCGTTACTGGGTCTGCGACGAGTCACTGCCGTCGGCGACGGTCACCGGCATTCAGGCGCCGGCGAGTTCGGATGATCCGATCGTCGTCACGGGCACCAACATGAACCGCGCGCTCGACGTGGTGATCGGAGGCCGTGCGTTGACCAACGGCACGTACTCTGGAGCGCGCGATGCGTTCGTCGGCTACTTGAGTGGTCTGCCGCCCGGCACGTACCCGGTGCAGCTCCGCGGGCAGAACTGCGTGAACACAGACACCGGGCTCACGTACACCGTGCAGTGATCACGGCAGCGGCTGCGAACCTCTCGACGGCGCGCTGATCATGTTCGGCCAGCCGCCCGAGAAGCCGACGCGATCGACGAGGATCATTCGACCCGACGAGCCGACCTGACCGGCTCGCCACGAGTGGTACACGTGCACCCAATCGCCGCGCGGACCTTTGACGATGGAGCCGTGGCCCGGCCCTGCCCACGCACCGCGCGTCACCAGAATCGGGTCGCCCTTCTTCGTGAACGGCCCCGTCGGAGATTGTGACCTCGCGACTCCGACTGCGTAGGCATTCGAGGCGTAGCCGTTCGCCGAATAGAACAAGTAGTACCAGCCGCCCTCGTAGATCATCCACGGGCCTTCGATGAGCGCGCCTTCCCAACCGAGCGTGTTCGTCAGCAGCGTGCTCGCAGAACCGGTGAGCGACAGACCATCAGCCGACAACGGCTGAATGCGAATCGGCGTGCTCTGACCAATCGCGTTTCCGTCGGGCTTCCACAGCAGATACTTCGTGCCGTTCGGCGCCTCGAAGAAGTGAGCGTCGATGACGCCGGGACTTCCCGTCTGCAGCAGCGGAGTCGGCTGCGCGGTGTACGGACCTTCGGGGTTGTTCGCCGTCGCGGTGCCGATCGCGAAGATGCCGTTGTTGTGACGCGCGGAGAAATACAGGACGAACTTGTTGCCGACCTTGTGGAGCTCCGGCGCCCAGAAGTCGCGGTCGGCCCACGCGGGTACTTCGTTCGCGTTGAGCACGTGACCGACCGACGTCCAGTGCACGAGGTCCGTCGACTTGCGCAGCGGGTACTTGTTGGCGCCGCCTCCGGTGCACGCCACGTAGTAGGTGTTGCCGTTCTTGAGCACACCGGGGTCGGGGCAGTCGGTCGGCACCACCGGGTTCTCGTAGAGGCCGCCACACTGGCGATAGCGCAGCGCGATTTCGCAGTTGCCGGCGCCGTTGAACGTGGGCGTCCAGCCGTTGCTCAAGACCGCCTGACCGTCGCTACCGGCGGTGCGACACACGCCGTCCCAGGTGACCGTCTCGTTCACGTCGTCGAAGTCATTGGGGTGATTCGGAGCGCGGAACCAGGTGTCTCCGTACGAGATGCGGGTCTGGCACGAAGTCGGCGCTGCGCTCGGGCAGTCGCCGCGTTGATCGAGCGCGATGACGCAGCCGCTGCGACCGGTGAAGTAAGGCTGCCATCCGTTCGAGAGCGTCGCGTACGAATTGTTCGACGCGTCCTGGGCGCACTGGCCGTCCCAGGTCACGACACCGCTCACGTCGTCGTAGTCGTTCGGGTGATTCGCGGGACGGAGCCACGCAGCGCCGTACGTGATGCGCGTGATGCACGGCTCGAGCGCAGCGCCTCCGCCGGTGTTCGCGGTTCCGCCACCGGTGCTCGCTGTTCCGCCACCGGTGCTCCCTGCTCCGCCACCGGTGCTCGCTGCTCCGCCTCCGGTGCTCCCTGTTCCGCCACCGGTGCTCCCTGCTCCGCCACCGGTGCTCCCTGCTCCGCCACCGGTGCTCGCTGTTCCGCCACCGGTGCTCGCCGTTCCGCCACCGGTGTTCGCTGTTCCGCCACCGGTGTTCGCTGTTCCGCCACCGGTGCTCGCTGCTCCGCCACCGGTGCTCGCTGCTCCGCCACCGGTGCTCCCTGCTCCGCCACCGGTGCTCGCTGTTCCGCCACCGGTGTTCGCTGTTCCGCCACCGGTGCTCGCTGTTCCGCCACCGGTGCTCGCCGTTCCGCCACCGGTGCTCGCTGCTCCGCCACCGGTGCTGCCGTCACCACCACCGATACTCGTTCCACCGCCAGCGCTCGCGTCGCCACCACCCGTCGCACCGACACCACCGCCAGTGACGGCCGCACCGCCGCCGCTCCCGCCGTCTTCTTCGACAGTCACCGGACCGCACGCGCTGATCACCACCGCCACTGCGACGAGCACTCGCTTCATGAGGTCCTCGTACGCAGCTTCGCCACCCGGCTCCACGCGACACTCGTCAAGACGACGCACGTGCGTGACACGCGATCTCTGTGAGAAGACGCGCGCATGACCCGACTCGCTGCATTCGTGCTCGTCGTCGCCCCGCTCGCGCTCGCCGACGAGTGGAAAGAGGTCCAGGACACCGACGGCGTGAAGGTCTACAGCCGCTCGCTCAAAGACCGCGCGATCAAGTCGGTGAAGGGCACGGGCATCGTCGACGCTCCGGTCGTGAAGGTCGCGCTGGTGTTGCTCGACGACGACCACGCGCCAGACTGGGTCGACAGCCTCGCGGAGGCGCGCGTGGTCCGTCGCGTCAGCCCCACCGAGTACATCGAGTACAACCACGTGAAGATGCCGCTCATCGTGAGCGACCGTGAGTTCGTCACCAACGTGACCATGACCGTCGACCGCGAAAAGAAGACGGTGGTCATGCGCTCGGTGCCGGCCGCCGAAGACGAAGTGAAGAAGACGCCCGCGTGGGTGCGCGGGGAACTCAGCGCGCTCTACGTGCTCGAGTCGATCGACGACGGCGCGCGCACGCGGCTCACGGTCGAAGTCGACGCAGATCCCAAAGGCGCGCTGCCGCCCTTCATCGTGAACTTCTTCCAGAAGGACTGGTCGCGAGACACCATCAAGGGCATCCGCAGTCAGGTGAAGAAGGACCTCGCGCAGCCCCGAGACTTCGTCGAGTTCCTCTCGACCCTCGACTTCTGAACCATGTGGGACAACGACCCACGATTTTCGTCGCTGGCGCCACCGCCTCGCCACACCGCTCAGCAATCTCGCCACGACACGCGCTCGTGAATCGGACCTCATTCCGAGCGATTGGCGCGTGGCACATCGTTCGCAGTCCGACCGTCGGCCATGACCTCGCCGATCTCGCTCGATGACGCACGCCATGCTCGCAAGCTGGGCCTCAAGCTCGTCACCGACGCCACGCCGGGCATCACGCGTGAACGCCGCGGAGCGAAGAAGTTCGCGTACCGCTCGCCGACCGGGCAGCTGATTCTCAGCGAACACCACCTGCAGCGCATCGCGTCGCTGGCGATCCCTCCCGCGTGGGAGCAGGTGTGGATCTGCCCGAACCCACACGGCCACATTCAAGCCACCGGGCGCGACGCGAAGGGCCGCAAGCAGTACCGCTACCACCCCACCTGGCGTGCGCACCGCGAGGCCACCAAGTTCGGTCGCATGGCGGAGTTCGGTGAAGCGCTGCACGCCATTCGCGTGGCCACCAGCAAGCACCTGCGCGCCCGCGCGCTCAACCGCGAGAAGGTGCTCGCCACCGTGGTCGCGCTGCTCGAGCGCACGCTCATTCGCGTCGGCAACGAGGAGTACGCGCGCGAGAACCAGCACTACGGGCTCACCACATTGCGCGCGAAGCACGTGACGATTCGCGGCGCGCGCGTGCACTTCGAGTTCCTCGGCAAGAGCGGCCAGAAACGCGTGGTCGACCTCGTCGACCGCAGACTGTCGAACATCATGAAGGCGCTGCTGGCGATTCCCGGGCGCGAGCTGTTCCACTGGCGCGACGCGGAGGGCCGCAAGCACGTCGTCGACTCGCGCGACGTGAACGCGTACCTGCGCGAAATCTCCGGGCAGGACTTCACCGCGAAGAACTTCCGAACCTGGGCCGCCACGGTGCAGGCAGCCAGCGCGCTGGTCGCGCTCACGCCGGAACCCACCAAGACCGCCCTCAAACGCGCGGTGGTGGGCATGGTCAAAGACGTGGCGTGCAAGCTGGGCAACACGCCCGCGGTGTGCCGCAACTCGTACATTCACCCGCGCGTCATCAGCGCCTTCAACGAACGCGAGCTGGTGCTCGCCGCGTCACGCGCGCACCGTCACCTCGAGCAGCTCAGCGACGCGGAGCGCGCCGTGCTCGAGTTCCTCCGCGGCCCGGTCAGGCGACGTCTCGCGGCTTAGGGCACGCCGCCGTCGTGGCCTTCGCAGGTCGCCACCGCCGAGTAGTAGTTGGTGGAGCCCACGGCGTCGCTGACCTGCGGTTCACGGTCGCTGACGCGGTCTACGGTGACGATGGAGATCTCTTCGCGCCACTGGATGCCGCCGTCTTCGAACTCCTCGAAGCCCGCGTCAACGGTGCCTGCGTCCCATGTAAAGCGGTAGCCGTAGCGCGCCGCCGAGTTGATGGGCACGCACGCGGTCGCGGCCCAGCCCCGTCGGTGCGCGTCAACGGAACGCCGGGCGTGAAGACCGCGGGCTCGCCCACCAGCAGGCCCGTCGCGTCACCGGGCTCTCCATCCGAAATGCTGAAGTGCGTCTCGCAGCAGGTCATGTCGACCACCACGTTGCCGGCGTCGATGACCACGTCACCGGCGTCGGCGTCGAGATCGTCGGGATCACGGGAAGGAATGGTGGAGTTCACCGTCTCCCCGTCGAACGGCTCCTCTTCGGGCTCCGGCTTCGGCGAGCAGGCCATCACCACCGTCAGAAACAGCACCCACCAGCACTTCATTTGGCACCTCGCAGCGCTTCGTCCATACCCGCGGGCGCAGGCAGATCAGGCAACGGCGTCGACGCTGGCGGCGCAGCGGGTCGCTCGTCGATGGGCTTGAGCGCCCCGCCGAACTGGCGCGCCAGCGACGGCATCGTCGAGAGCACCTCGAGCACGCTGTCGGGCGGCAGGTCTTGCGCGACGAGCGAATAGAGGCCGCTCTTCTGGTCGAGCTCGTAGCGCAGCGCCTGCTTGAACGCGGCGTGCACCTCGGGGTTGGCCATGTGCGGCGCGAGCAGGTGGTAGAGCGACTGCCGCGTCAGCACCATCGGGTTCTCGCGCAGGTGGCGCAGCGCCTCGGCCACCAACGGCGCGTCGATGGGCTGGGCCGCGTCGGTGTACATGTGGTGGAGCACGTTGAAGAGCTCGCGCTTCACGCCCGCGTCGGTCTCGCGCTGCAGCCACTCGACCACCAAGCCGTGCACGCGGTCGACGCGGTAGCGGCGCAGCGCCTGCGGCACCTGCTGCCGCAACGCCGGGTCTGGGAGCCGCGACCAGGTCTCGATCTGCGGCAGCATCGACAGCTCCGCCATGTTGCCCACGGTGCCGCACAGCACCGAGTAGTCGTCGACCGTCCTGGCCGTGGACGTCAGCTGCTGCACCAGGCCCTGCGCTTCATCGAGCACGTCGCGCTGGCCGGGGCGCGTGCCCGAGAGCATGCCGAGGTGCAGGATGCCCTGACGGGCGATGGCCGCGGCCTCCGGCGTCTTTGCGGGCGCCATTGCCGCGGCACGCAGCTCCCTGGCCAGCGGCGCTCCGAAGTCGACGGGATTCAGCTTCTGGCCGTGGAAGAGCGACGACATGACCGCGAAGCCCTCGCAGCGACCGCCGGTCATCGACTTGTTGGCCTTGCTGGCGAACGCCCTCGCGCCCGGCGTCAGCTGACACGGTGAGGCCGCGTTCTCGCAGACCACGTCACCGAACATGCGCTGCATCAGCTCGGCATCCATCTCCGAGGCGTCGAAGCCCGCCGCGAAGTTGGCGAACGGCATCGAGTGCTCGGCCATCTTGAAGCCCGACTGCACCTGGCTGGGCACCTCCGGCGCGCAACCTGCCGCCCCCATCACCGTTACAAAAACCGCACATTGAACTCGCGTCACAGGGCCCCGGCAGCAAGGCGAGCCGGCATCGTTTCAACCGCAACGGTTGAGAGCAAGCACGAAGTACCTTTAAACGTCCAAAATCACTCAAAAATACACCCACGTTCAGTGCGGATGAAACACATTGCTGCACATGCTGACGGAGGTGCGCGGAAGCAGCGCTGCGCGAACGGAGGCCCGGCTACGGTGCGCGCCCCATGAACGCCGCAGACCTCGCCGTGCTGGAAAAACGGGTGCACGCCATCGTTCGCCCCGAGAAGGAGCTGCTCTGGCTCTACTTCCTCACGTCACTGACGTTGCTGTGCGCCGCGCCGTTGCTCCTGGTGCCGCTGTACTTCCGCTACCACACGCTCTGGTACCGCTTCGAAGGCACCGGGGTGTCGATGGGCTACGGCATTCTGTTCCGCCGGGAGATGCAGCTGACCTACGCGCGCATGCAGGACATTCATCTCTCGCAGAACATCGTCGAGCGTTGGCTGGGCATCGGGACGGTGACGGTGCAGACGGCGGGCAGCGGCGGCGCGGGCAACCTCACCATCGTGGGCGTGAGGGACTTCAACGCCATCCGCGACTACCTCTACGCGAAGATGCGCGGCGTTCGTGAACACCACGCGCCGGCTGACTCGACCGACGCGGTGCTCATCGACATCCGCGACGCGCTCCGTGAAGCGGCCACCGCGCTCGCGCCGAAGCAGGAGCCGTGAATGGACACGCTCCTCAAGTTGCTCAAGCCCCTGTTCCTGCCGCTGCTCAAGGTCGACTTCACGCCGCCGCACCTGCCCGAAGGCAGCGAGCTGGTGCGGGCGTTGAAGCCGTCGGACCGGTGGCTCGGCTACCGCTACCTGCAGACCATGTTCGGCTTCTTGAACCAGTTCGTGGGCTTCGGCATCGCGGTCATCGCGTTGATGGCAAAGTTGAAGGGCTGGGGCGTGGCGCTCGCGCTGCTGCTCTTCGCCGTCGAGTTCTTCGTCATCGGGCTCGCGCTGGTCACCACGCGTGTCGACTTCGAGCTGCGTCATTACCTCGTCGGCGACCGTTCTCTGCGCGTCGCTCAAGGCGCGTGGAAGAAGGAAGAGGTGACGTTGAGCTACGCGAACGTGCAGAACCTCGAGGTGACGCAGGGGCCGCTCGAGCGCCTGTTCGGCTTCAAGTCACTGACCATCTCCACCGCCGGCGCCGACACCACGCCCGGCGCCGAGAACTCGCACCTGGTGACGCTGGTCGGTCTCGAGAACGCCGACGAGCTGCGCGCGCTCATTCTCAACATGCTGAAACAGCAGAAGGACACGGGCTTAGGTGAGCCCGTGACGAGCGCCTCTGCTTTGCCGCTGGAACGGCTGCTTGAAATCAAAGAAGCCGCCCTTTCGTTACGGAATGCCGCAGTGCGTTTCCGTTGACATTCGATGACAGCCTTACGAGATCAGCCTCTTTCATCAGTCTCTCTGCTACCCCGGGTTCCATGACTTCGTTCTTCTTGTTGGCGCAGGCAGCACCCACCGCTCACCAGGGGTGGCTCACCACCAAGTTGCTCAGCACGCTCACGGGCGACGCAGAGTGGGTGCTCTGGCTGCTCGCCGGGCTGTCGGTCATCTCGATCGCCGTGATGCTCGAGCGCGGCATCTACTTCTCGACGCGCTCGCTGCCGAACAGCGACGGCATTCTGTTGCAGCTCGCCAAGGGCGATCTCGACGCGGTGAAGACCGCCATCAACGGCAAGGCGGGCATGGAAGCCGCGGTGCTGCGTGAAGGCCTGTCGGCGGTCGACAAGGGTCCCGACACGGTCGACGAGATCGTCAGCGCCACGATGGCCCGCGAGCGCCCGCGCTACGAGCGGTTCCTGTCCGTCCTCGGCACGCTCGGCAGCAACACGCCGTTCATCGGGCTGTTCGGCACCGTCATCGGCATCATCAAGGCCTTCAAGGACCTCGGCATGTCGGGCGCGAAGGGCGCTGAAGTGCAGTCGACGGTGATGGCCGGCATCTCCGAAGCGCTGGTCGCCACCGCCGTCGGCCTCGCCGTCGCGATCCCCGCGGTCATCGGGTACAACATTCTGCAGCGCTCGGTGAAGAACACCGCGGCGCGCGCGACGGCGCTCGGTCACGCGCTCGTCGGTCACCTTCGCGCCACGGGGAAGTGAGCCATGGCCGGCGGAGCTTCTGACAATGACGGCGACGAGATTACGGGCATCAACGTCACGCCCCTCGTCGACATCGTGCTCGTGCTGCTGATCATCTTCATGGTGACGGCGAACTTCATCGTGAAGGAGACGGTGGAAGTCGATCTGCCGCGCGCAGCGAGCACGCAAGACAAGACCGTGCAGACGCCGGTGATGCTCACCATGGACAAGGACGCGAAGGTCTACTTCGACGGCGTCGAGACCACCGGTGAAGCGTTGATGGCGAGGATGCGTGAAGCCGTCGCGAAGGACAAAGAAGTGCGCGCCATCATCAGCGCCGACCAGTCGCTCAACTACGGCAAGGTGATGGGCCTCATCGATCAGGTGAAGGAAGCCGGCATCGCCAAGTTCGCCCTCAACATTCAGAAGGAAGCGAAGCCCACCGCTTCGCCCTGACGACAAAGGAACTGGTGACGCTCGCCGAGCGTCGACCGGGTTGCTGTGAGTTCAATGGCTCAGCCGCAGTTCGAGCGACAGGATGAACCGAGCGGGCTGATCTTCGCCGCGCTCCTGGTCGCGTCCGTGCTCGTTCACGCAGTGACCTTCATCGCGATGCCCCAGAGCACGCCCCGCCCGCCGCCCAATCGCGTGGTGGAGATGGAGTTCTTCGAAGAGAAGAAGCCCGAGCCGCCGCCCGAAGAGAAGCCGCCGGAGCCGGAACCTCCGAAGCTCGAGATTCCCAGGGTGAAGCCGCCGCCGCAGAAGCTGGTCGCCAAGGCCGAAGCGCCGCCGCCGAAGGAAGATCTGCCGCCGCCTCCGAACCAGGAGCCGCCCAAAGAAGTGCCGCAGGAGCCCGTGCCGATCGTCATCGGCGTGACGATGGACTCGACGACCGCGACGGGCGGTTTCGCCGTGCAGGTCGGCAACACCACCTACGGCAAGGCCTCGAACACGGTCACCGAAGCCGCCAACGTGAAGGCGTATTCGGCGCCGAAGTACGCGCCGCCCGGCAGCGCCGACACCGAGCCGTCCATGGTTGGCGAGGTGAAGGCCGACTACCCGCCGGAGGCGAAGAAGAACGAGATCGAAGGCACCGTGCGGCTGCGCGTGACCATCGACGAGAACGGCGTGGTGACCGCGGTCAGCATCATTTCGGGCCCCGGCTACGGTCTCAACGAAGCGGCGCGCGACGCGATGAAGCGCTTCAAGTGGAAGCCCGCGACCAAGGGCGGCGAGAACGTCGGCTACACCATTACGTACGCGTACACGTTCACGCTCGATTGAGACCCGGTTGCAAGACGCTGAGCACTCAGTGTCTATTGCAACTTGATGGTCAACACTGAAATCCGGACCGTGACGTTGTTCGCGGCGTCTTTGGCGCTGCATGCGCTGGTGCTGTCGGCGATGCCGCGGAGCCAACCCACTCGGTTCGTCTCCTCGCCCATCGAGATGACGATGTTCATGCCGGCAGATCCCGTCGTGCCGAAGGTCGAGACGCCGCGGCCTTCGGTGAAGCGGAGTGTGACGCGCGCTGGCCCGGTGAAGACCCAGACGCACGCCGCGAAAGAGCCAGCACCTGAGTCACCGGGCGTCTCGCAGGAGAGCGTCGCGGAAGCCGGGCTGATCGCCGTTCCAATCGGCAGTGCCGTGTTCCAGCCGCCAAGGCCGACCGCCGAGCAGGCCGGACCACAGTCGTCAGGTCGCGGCTTCGCGCCCGCAGGCAGCGCAGACGCCGAGCCGGAGCTGCTGGGCGAAATCAAGGTGCCCTACCCGGCCGAAGCGCAACGCAACGACGTGTCGGGCACGGTTCGCATGCAGGTGACGATCGACGTGAGCGGCGCCGTCACGTCAGTGAAAGTGCTCTCAGGGCCCGGCTACGGCCTGAACGAAGCAGCGCTCGAGGCGATGCGACGCTTCCGCTTCAAGCCTGCGACGAAGAAGGGCGAGGCCATCGGCTACACGTTCACGTACGCGTATACGTTCGAGCTCGAATGACGCTTCGGCTGCGGTCGTTGGCAATGGTGTCGCTGACGGGCTGCGTGACCACCCGAGGCCCCGACGCATCGCCGAATGCTCCGCCTGAGATCGTCAGCGCTCCGAGCATGATCTGGTACCCGGCACAGGCGGCGAAACGCGAGACGGAAGGCACCATCGACGAAGAGGGCTCTGTCGTTTCGACCGTGGTGTTGTCGGGGCCCGATGACGGGCTGAGAGATCCGCGCGCGACGCACTTCGACAGACGAAGTTCAAACCCACGCTGCAAGACGGCAAGCCGGTTCGTCGCACGCTCGTCTACCACTACACGTTCTCGCTCGACTGAGCGTACGCTTGCGCACGCTCGGCCGGGTCGCTCGTCGAAGGAACGCCATGAAGCGCTGGTTGCTCGCCGCTGCTGCCACTCTCTCGATGTCTTGCGGTCCCACCTGCGTCGCGCGAGGCACGCGCATTCAGACCCCACGCGGTCAACGGCGCGTCGAAGAGCTGGCCGTCGGCGACGAGGTCATCGCTGTGAACCCACACACCGGTGAACACGAGGTCACCACGATCACCGAGATCCGCTTCTCGGACCGGGAACACGGCGCACTCACCATTGGCAACACGACGCTGCACGTGACGTCTGATCACCCGCTGTTCGACCCCCAGACGCGCGAGTTCCACCCCGCGGGCGATTGGCTGCTCGGTCTGCGTACGCAGCTGCTCGCGTTCGACGGTGACAGGCCTGAAGTGACCGCCATGAAGCCCTTCGCCGGTATCGAGACGGTGTTCGATCTCACCGTCGCCTCTTCGCTTCACACCTTCGTCGCGGAAGGCATCGTGGTGCACAACAAGACCCCCTTGCGGTGCACGCTGGCCGACGGCGGCTTCCTGCTCGAGGGAGAAAAGTGCACCTGCAGCGATGGCACCGAAGGCGACCTGGGCTGCAACAACGGCAAAGAGGTCTGCGACTGCCCGAAGTAGCGCTCGTGTCTCGCGCGCTCGCTTGAGCGTCGTACAGTTCGACGTACAGATTCGTGTGCATCGACTTCAAGGACTCGCCGGACGTCAGCCCGGTGAGCGAAGCGCGAGCGCGGTGCTCGTCGACGTTCACGCTTCCGAAGAACTGCAGAAACTCGCGAAGCCGCGGCAGCAAGAAGGCGACCTCGAGCAACTGCGGCGTGGCCTTCACGACCTCACCGCCGACGTGAGTTCAGCTTCGGCTGACGCTCTCGCGCGCTGAGAAACCGGCCGGAGCGTCTACGCCGCATCGCCCGCTGCGTACGGTGGCCGCGCGTAACCCGGCGACACCACGCTCCGGCACGCTCGGCACGACCGCTGCTCAATGACTCTGCACGCCGGCAACGACGCCGGTGAACGAGGAGGCGGGCAGATGATGGTGACGGGCAAGCGGTACCAGGTGTTCTCCATCAAGGAGACCATCGAAGACAAAGAGAAGAAGTCGGTGTGGGTGAAGGCCGGTTCCGCGTGGGTGAACCGCGACGGAAGCATCAACGTGTACCTCGATGTATTGCCGCTCGACGGAAAGCTGCACGTCCGCGAGCCGCTCGAGGAACGCCGCAACACGAACGACAACAACCGAAACACGCAGACGAATGGTTCGTCGGCGCAGCAGTCCAACAACAACGAAGTGGGCGTGGGAGTCTGATCATGAAGAACAACAACAAGATGAAGTGGGCGTCGTGGGTCGCTGTTGCGGTGCTGACGCTGGGCGCGGGCAGCGCGATGGCTGCGAAGGCGAAGACGAAGAAGGAACTGAGCGGCGTGGTGAACGTGAACACCGCCACCGCGCAGCAGCTGGACCTCCTGCCCGGCATCGGTGCCAAGGCCGCGAAGAAGATCATCGAGCTCCGCGCCAAGACGCCGTTCGCGAAGCTCGAAGACCTCCGCAAGGTCAAGGGCCTGGGCCCCAAGAAGCTCGAGAAGATGAAGCCGTTCGTCGCGTTCTCGGGCAGCACCACCGCGACGGTGAAGAAGGTGAAGGTCGACGCCTCGCCCGAGAGCCCGACCGCGCCGCCTTCCGCGCAGGGCCGCCGCGCCGGCAAGCGCTGACGTCGAAAGTGACGACACATTGACGCGACGACACCGGGACCTCGGGAACGCGAGGGGAACCCGGTGTTCGTCATTTGTGAGACAGTCGCGGCCTTCGTGGCTTCCCTGCTCCGAAAGCTCGTGTTCGCGCTCGCTGGGCTGAGCGTGCTCTTCGCCGTCGCCGTGTTGTGGGCTGACGGGCACCTGCCGGCCAACGTTCCCGACGAGGCGCCCGAGTACGCAGTCACCGAGTTCGCCGAGGTGTTGAACGCCGTCGATTCACGCGGGCAGGTCGACCTCGCGGCGTTGAAGGCCAGTCACGCGAAGCTCGAGCGCTTCATCGCCGCGATGGCGAAGACGTCTCCCGACACCGCGCCGGAGCGGTTCGCCGCCGTGGAAGCGCGCCTGACGTACTGGCTCAACGCGTACCACGCGCTGGTGCTCGCCGAATTGATGGAGACCCGCTCGAGCTCGGTCTCGTGGACCGGAGAAGTGCTGCGAACCACGCCCATCGGCGGCAAGCGCATGACGCGCATGGCGATCTACCGGCAGTACCTGAGTCAGTCGGGCGACGCGCGGCTGTTCCTGTCGATCTTCACCGGGGCAAAGGGCCATGGGGTGCTCGACGACGCGCCGTTCGCCGTCGAGGCGTTGAACCCGCAGCTCGACGATGCGGTGCGGCGGTTCGTGCGGCGGAAATCGAACTTCGCCATCGAAGGCACGACCGTGAAGCTCTCGAAGTTGTTCGAGCTACATCGCGACGATTTCCTCGCCGCGCTGCCTGACGAGCGGAAGAACGTGCTGCAGATCGTCTGGGCCTATCTGCCTGACACGTGCGACGAAGGCGCGCCCGGCTGTGAGACGCGAACGGATCTCGATCGCGCGTGCGGCAATCGTTTCGACAAGTGCTCAGTGGTCTATGTGCCGATCGACGAGACCCTGGCGGTGAAGAACTGAGGTCGTGCATGTGGTGGTTGGCGTTGATGTTGGCGGTCGTTCCGGCCGAGCAGTGGGCAGACGAAGCCCGGGTGAGCGAAGCGCCGCGCGTGCTGGAGACGCTGCCTCGCTTCGGTCCTGTCGCCGGCATTCACATCGGCGCGTCTCGCGGCACTCACGCACCGGATCTCGGCGCAAGACTCGGTGCTCGCTTCAACGCCGCGCGCAGCTTCGGAGTGAGCCTCTTCGTCGACTCACAATGGGCGCAGCAGCGGGCGTCGGACCGCTGCGCCTACAGCCGCGTGTGCGCTCCCGAATACACGACCACCCTGCTGAGCGGCGTCGCTCGTCTGGAGTTCGTCACCGATGGTCGCGTCGGCCCGTTCTTCGTGCCGCAATTCACGGCCGGCATCTTCGTCGGGGGAGGCGTTGGTTTCCTCTCGCGGTATCAGTACCGGCCCGACGCGTTCGAACCCGCTCGAATCGAGCCCTTCGCGCGCGTCGGTCTGCACCTCGGCATGACACGACTGCCGGGAGGCTGGTGGTTCCCCTTCTTCCTCGACCTGGGAACGATCTGCT
Source organism: Archangium gephyra (assembly GCA_003243425.1). Taxonomy (GTDB): domain Bacteria; phylum Myxococcota; class Myxococcia; order Myxococcales; family Myxococcaceae; genus Archangium_A; species Archangium_A gephyra_A. The sequence goes on from QFQP01000007.1 coordinate 18,075, forward strand.
CTTCGCACGGCTGCAACGAGCTGAACTTCGTCGCCGGTATCGGGCTCTAGAAAACGAAGCTCACACCCGCATTCACGCCACCGACGAAGGTGTCTTTGAACGAGTGAAACCTGCCGCCCAGCCGCACCTGGAACGGCTCGGCGATGGAATAGAAGAGCGCCCCCTCGAGGCCACCTTCGAGCGAGCCGAGGCCGAACAGGATGGTCGGCCGCAACTCGAGGCCGAAGGAACGCAGCTGCTCGCGCCAGAACACGTAGCGGTGCGGCACGCCCACTTCGATGCCGTGCACCATCTCGCCGCCCACCATCATGTTGCGGTAGCCGGCAGCGAGCGCCGGCTCGATGTGATTCTTGGGGCCGAAGCGCACCATCACGTGACCGGCGAACGTGCGCGTCGAGTTGCTGGCGATCTCGTACTGAACGTCGGTGCCGAAGTAGCTCCAGCCGAAGTTGAAGCGGCCCATGCCACTGCCGCCGGCGCCGATCGCGTTGAAGTCACCACCACCCATCAGGTCGATGCCGAACGTGGGGCAGTGAAAGCGCTGCTCGACGACGGCCGGCGCGTCACTGTCTGCCGCGTAGACGATGATGGGCAACACCGCGACCGCGACCACCGCGAGGATCAACACCGCCTTGCCGATGTCGCCACCGCCACCACTGCCGCCAGAGCTGCCCGAGTTCCCGTTCGTCGCCGGCGTGCTGGTGACCGGCGCGGCGCCATGAAAGCTGCTCAGCGGCGACGACGTGATGCGCGGGTTGACCGAGTAGTAGCCACCGCTCGGCACCGGAATCCACACCATGCCCGGCACCGCGAAGCAGCGATCGAAGTAGCTCGGGTTCTGCACCGGCACGTCGACGGGCGGCGGTTCTTGCGGCGGCAGCGGGCGCGCCTCTTCAATCGGCACCAACGGCGGCTGGGTCTGTGCAGGTTCGGGCGCCTGCGCGAAGACGGACGATGCGGTGAGGGTGAGGCCCAGGAGCAGGGTTCGCACGACGTGGCAGAAAGCACGCCGCGCGCCCGATGCAAACGCGCGATGCGTCGTGTGGTTGCGCAGGGAACTGCGCAGCTCACGTCATGGCTGCGTCACGGGCGGCGCTGCCTCACGCCTGGCCTTCTGCTGCGCCTTGCGCGCCCGGCGATCGGCCGCGCACTTCTCGAGCGTGCCCTTCATGAACTCGTAGGGCAGCCCGGCCTCCATCTGGAACGAGCCGCCCTCCCTGGCGCTGCGGACCCGCGCGAGATCGAGGATGTCGGCGGTGTCTTTCTCGCCTTTGGCCTGGGCCTGCATCCGCGCGAGCGACAGCGCGCCCCCGAGCGTGCGCCGCAACTCGTCGGCCTGCTTCGGGTCGTTGGCTTCGATGTCGGCCGACAGCCCGACGTCGTGCGACATGTCCATGTGAACGCGCGCGTTCTTCGCGGTCTGCCGAATGGTGTCGGCCAGCTGCGACTGCTCATCTTCCACGAGCGAGGCCAGCGCCTCGGCCGCGAAGACGCCGTACAGCTCGCCGTAGGCCATCGAGTCGTTCAGCACCGGGTTCTCGACGCGCGGGCCCGAGCCATCGAGGCGATCGAGGTACGCCATCGCCTCTTCCTCGGAGCGGCTCATGACGGTGATCTGATCGTTCCACGTGGCGACGAACATCTGGCGGTCGCCTTCGCGGAGCACCGGCAGAATGCGCCCGCGCCGCCCGTAGTCGCGCCCGACTGCGCCGGGGAACGCGCGCGCCCAGAAGTCGCCGAACTGGCCAGACATCACGAACGCGTCGTCGATGACGGCCACGCGGTCCAACTGCCTGGTCAAGTCGAACCCCGCATCGCGGCCCTGCTCGAGAAACTCGGGCTCGAAGAGACAGTCGACCAGCGCCGGCCCGAGGTCGGAGTTGATGATGGCGTTCACCTCGGCCACCACCGCCTGCGACTCGATCTTCTCGGGCATCAACGCCAGCACCGGGTCACGCACGTCACGGGAGTCGATGCCGAGCCCCGCGTCTCTGGCCGCCTCGACCGCGACCTCTTTGCGCGAAATCGCGCGCTCTCGCTCCACCGGCGTCATGCGCCTGGGAATGCTCACCGGCGCAGGGGCTTCACGTTCCGGCGGCTCGGCGCCGCGCATCAACCACGCGCCGGCGACCAGCAACACCGCCGCGACCACCAGCCACAGCCATGAACGACTGCGGCGCCGGTCACTCATCTTCGCGGGCGTACCAGTAACCGAAGGCCGCGCCGAACAGCGCTGCACCGACGATCAACCCGGGCACGAGGTACGACTTCCGCTCGAGGTCTTCTTTCTGCGCGCGCAACCGCGACAACTCGAGCTCGGTGCTGAGCCACGCGTCGGGCGAGAGGTAAGCGCCGCCCTGCACTTCCAACTTGTCGCCGTCGTACGTGCTGACCACGGCGTCCTTCACTTCGACGATTGAGCCAGACATGCCGGGGAGCTTCGCATCATCGAAGCTGATGCCAACTCCCCGCTTCACCGGCACGATGCGCACCGCCGTGAAGATCACCACCTGGAACGTGAATGGCATTCGCGCGCGGGCCGACCAGCTCGCCGACTGGCTTCGCCTCGAGAAGCCCGACGTCGTCTGTCTGCAGGAAATCAAGGCGCTGCCGCACCAGATTCCGCAGCACCTCGTCGAACACGAGCACTACTGGAGCTACTGGCATGGCGGCGGCGGCTACTCGGGTGTCGCGCTGCTGGTGCACAAGCAGCTGTCGCCCACGCGGCCGCAGTTCAGCCACCCGGAGTTCGACCACGAGAACCGGATCGTCGTGGCGCGCTTCGACGACGTGCTCGTGGCCAGCATCTACGTGCCCAACGGCGGCAAGGACTTCAACGCCAAGGTCCGCTTTCTCGAGGCGATGGAGCAGTACGCGGCGGTTCAGCACGCCGCGGGCCTGAAGCTGATGCTGTGCGGAGATCTCAACGTGGCGCGCACGCCCGTCGACGTGCACGAGAAGCTGCGCAACTCGCAGCAGACCGGTCAGACCGACGGCGAGCGCGCGCTGCTCGAACGAATTCTGAGTCACGGGCTCACCGACCTCGGCCGGCACTTTGCGCCCGACGACACGGCGTTGTTCACCTGGTGGGCGCCGTGGCGCCAATACCGCGAGCGCAACATCGGCTGGCGGCTCGACTACGTGCTCACCAGCGAGCCCCTCACGAAGGCCGCGCAGCGCTGCACCGCGATACGGGAGTTCGGCAGCAGCGACCACGGCCCGGTCACCGCGGTGTTCGAAGGTCAGCTGTTCGACCCGGCGAAGGTCACCGAAGGCAAGGCGCCCGAAGCGAAGAAGGCCGAAGCACCCGCCATTCCCCAGCTCGATCTCTTTTCCTAGAAGTCGCGCCGTTCGAAGCGCCACGTGGCGAGCGAGAGCAACGCCACGCTGAAGATGAGGCAGCCCACCAGCAGTCGCGCGAGCGTCGCAGCATCGACCGGTTCTGACGCCGCCAGGTGCGCCGACGCGGTGGCCAACGTGGCGAAGCGTGGAAACGGCAGCATCACGAACTTGAAGAGCTCGCGCCCGAAGCCGGGCTCGATGGTCACTGCGAGCGATTCTCGGAAGCTCGCGAAGACGCCGAGGATGAGCGTGGCCACGCCGAGCGCGCCCGACAGCGCCGCGCTGCGCACGAAGAAGTTCACCGAGAGCATCACCGCGTAGAGCGCCACGAAGCCGCACCAGCCGATGCCGGCGCCCAGCAGCAGACTCCAGTTCCACACCCCGGTCTTCACGCCGAGCAACACCGTGAGCCCACCAGCGCCGTAGAGAACACCGAGCGCCGCGAGCGTGATGACGCCCACGAAGGTTCCGAACAGCAACTGCCACCGTGAAATCGGCAGCGAGAGCAAATGCTCGATGCGGCCTGGCGCCAGCAGCTCGGGCGCGAAGTCGGAGCAGGCGATCGCCAGGAAGAACGCGCCGCCGTAGAAGCTCGCGTACGCCGCCGCCAGATACACGGAGTTCATCGCGCGGTCCGCCGACACGATGTCGTCGAAGAGCAGATTGCCGAACAGCTTCGAGCCGGCGATCGCCCCGTCGATGACGTCGAGCTGCAGGGAGAAGCCCAGAATCAACAGCACCAGGGTGATGGCGCCGAAGAGCGCGATGAACCATTTGCGCCGCGCCGCTTCGATGAGCAGGTCGAGCGCCACACGAAAGAGCTGCCTCATGCGTGCTGCCTCAACACGGCTTCGAGGTCCTGACTCTCGGGCTGCAGCAACACGACGCGCGCGCCCGAACGGCGAACGAGGTCGAGCGCCTCGTTCACCGCGTCTGCGTCGCCATCGAACACCCACCCGTTCTCGGCGCGAACGAAGCCACCGCCTTCTGCGACCGAAACGTCGAGACCGTCGGCGAAGCGTACGAGCCAACGACTCGAAGAACGACGCACCGCTTCGAGCGAGCCTTCGAGCTTGAGCACGCCCTGCTGCAACACGCCGATGCGATCGCACACCCGCTCGGTCTCGGCGAGGAGGTGCGAGTTGAGGAGAATGGTGGCGCCGCGGGCCTTCTCGTCGAGGAGGATGCTGCGCACCTCCATGCGGCCGACCGGGTCGATGCCGTCGGTGGGCTCGTCGAGAATGAGCAGGTCAGGTGAACCCAACATCGCCGCCGCGAGCCCGAGCCGCTGCCGCATGCCTTTGCTGAACTGGCCGATGCGCTGCGACGAATCGCGGAGCCCCACGCGCTCGAGCAGCTGAGCGAGCTGCGCATCACTCGCTGGCGCCGACTTCAACGTCGCCACCGAACGCAGAAAGTCGCGCGCGCGAAGGGCGACGGGCAGGTGCATGCGCTCCGGCAGGTACCCGATGCGCGCGCGCACCTTCGTGTCCTGCGGGTCGCCGTCGAGCACCGTCACCTCACCCGACGTGGGCCGCACCACCCCCAGCAACAACTTGATGAACGTGGTCTTGCCTGCGCCATTGGGCCCGATGAGCCCGAACGCCGCGCCCCGTGGAATCTGCAGCGTCACGCCCTTGAGCGCGGCGTGCGGGGCGCCGAACAGGCTCCGGTACGTCTTCACCAACTGGGTCACCGCGAGCGCCGACTGCACCCGGTGACTCTACGTCTTCTTCGGGTAGGGTCCGCCGCTCTCATGCGTTCGGGTCTCCTCGCCATCCTGCTGATCGCCGCGTCGGCGTCGGCGCAGAACGTGTTGCTGCATCGCGCTCCACAGGACGGCAGTGCCCTGCCTGGACCGCAGCGGCTCAGTGACGGCGTCATCGCCAAGGACGGTGACCCCTGGGACATGCCCGGTGCGCTCACCTTCGGGCCCGGTGCCGAGCTGGTGTGGGACCTGGGAAACCTCACGCACCTCTCCGCCGCCGCGGTGCAGGCCGACAACAACGACGTCTACGTGCTCGCCGTGTCGGACGACGGCGTGAACTGGCGGGAGCTGTGGGCCGCCGGTCCCGCCGATGGCCCCGGGCTACGCACGCGCTCCATCAAGAAGCTCGACGCACGGGCGCGCTTCGTTCGGCTCTCGGCCAATGGTGGAGATCAGCGCTTCTCGGTGACCGAGCTCGAGCTCTTCGGTGACGACATCGATGGCTCCGAGCTGCTGCGCTCGAAGTGGGTTCCCCGCCGACCGCTGGAGCAGACGTCGATCGCGCTGCTGATCGGCGCTGCGCTGGTGCTGCTCGCGGCGAGCCGTCGCGCACCGAAGCCGTTGCTGCTGGCGATCGCCGCCGTGGCCCTGTGGTCCGTCGGGAAGTTCATGTTCGAGACCACGCCGGCGGGCGACTGGCGCGGCTCGCTGCCGTGGCTTCGCGCGGTGGCGGCGCTGCTTGCGGCGATGGTGCTGATTCGCGAACGGTTGTGGCGCGGCGCCTGGCCTCTGCACCCGGCGTTCACGTTCGGCGGGCTGGGGCTCTCGGCCGTGCTGGCGATGTGGTGCTTCCTCAACCTCGGCGCGCCGCAGTTCTTCGACCACGGCCAGCGCCGCGGCACGTGGCTGCATCACTACGACATGCGCACGTACTTCCCCATCGCCAAGTACTTCCCCGAGCTGCGCTTCGACGGGGTGTACGCGGCGAGCGTGCTGGCGGTCGCCGAGGGCAACAACCTCGACAACTTCGACGGCCAACCCATTCGAGATCTCCGCACGCACGTCATGACCAACGTGCGCGACTCGAAGGCGCATCTGCGCGAGGTGCGCAGCCGCTTCACGCCGGCGCGCTGGGCCGAGTTCCTCCAGGACATGGCGTACTTCCGCGCCGCGATGGGCGACGCCGGCTTTCTGGGGTCGATGAACGACCACGGCGGCAACGCGACGCCGGTGTGGTTCATGAGCGCGCGCGCGCTGTTCAAGTCGGCGCCCGCGAGCGACGCGACCATGTGGCGCGGCGTGTTCGCAGACCTCCTGCTCTTCGCTCTGGCGATTCTCGCCATCGGCTGGGCGTGGGGCGCGCGCACGGCGTTGCTGGCGATCGTCGTCTTCGGGGCGATGGACTTCTACCAATTCGGCTCGAACTGGTTCGGAGCCACGCTGCGTCACGACTGGCTCTCGCTGTGGGCCATCGGCGTCGCGCTGTTGAAGAAACGCCAATACGGCTGGGCCGGCGCGGCGCTCGCCTGGAGCGCGTGGATTCGTGCGTTCCCAGCCCTCACGCTGGTGACTCTCTCGTTCCCGGTCGTCTTCGCCAGCGGCAAGGCCCTGCTGCAGGGTCAGCGTGACACCGCGCTCGCCAACGCGAAGCCGTTGCTCAAGGTCGCCCTCGGCGTGCTCGTCGCGAGCTTGATTCTGGTCGGCCTCTCGACGTGGCTCTTCGGCGTCGACGCGTGGGCCGAGTGGCTGCGCAAGGTGCAGACCCTCGACAAGGACAATCACCTCAACAACATCTCGTTCCGCACGTACATCTCGAACGATCGCAACGCGTGGCGCGTGGCCCTGCCGGCAAGCGTGCTCGTTCTGTTCGTGATGCTGCGTCGCGCGACGATGCAGCGCGCGGCCGCGTGGGGCGTGGCGCTGCTGCCCATCGTCTTCAACCCCGCGAACTACTACCTGCACTCGATGTTCTTGATGGTGACGCTGGCCGCCGAAGAAGCGGGCCGCGTTCGCCTCCGTGGTTTGCTGGTGTGGCTCGTGCTGCTGGCGATGTGCGTGGCGAGCTACTTCACCAACGTCTCGCCAGACATGGTGATGCACTTCCGCGACGAGACCATCGTGTGCTTCGCGGCGCTGGGCGCCTTGCTGCTGCTCGAAGTGGGCCGCCCGCGCGAGACGTGATCAACACTTCTTGAGCACGCCGTCGAGCAACTGCAGCGTGACCTCAGACCACGCGGCGAGCGCACCGTCGGCGGTCTCGAGGCGGTCCAGCGAGGGCGTCGACCAGTGCACCCGCGGCGAGGCGCCACTCGCGGTGACGAGCGCGTCGGGCGCCGACTCGCCCTCGAGACCCGGCGGGAACCTGGCAGCGAAGACCACCACCCGCGCCCGACCACCGTGACGCGCCCGCGTGTCATGCACCGCCCGCGCGGCTGATTCCGCGCGCAGCACGTCGACCTGGCCGCGCTCCCGGTACTCACGGAGCAACAGCCCCAGCACGCCTTCTTCTTCGTGCAACAGGGGCTCGTCTCGTTCGACCACGAAGATGAGCTCGAAGCGCAGCGCTTCGGTGTCGAGCCACGCCGACAGCTTTCGCACCAGCGCCGTGACCGAGCCGAAGAGCCACACCAGCCGCTGGTACCGTTCACCCGCGTCCATCACGGCCCACTGGCTGAGCGAGGCGTCGAACACCATCGACAGCGTGCGCTTGCGCCGCACCGAAACCGATTCGTCTCGCGAATAGTAGAGCAGTTCGCCTTCCACGAAGCGCACGTCGAAGAGGTCGGGGCGCTCGTCGCCACGCTCCATGTAGATGAGCTCGGAGGTGACGAGGTTCTCCATGCTCCCCGAGGTGGAGATGCTCGAGAAGCCACCCACGGGATACGCAGAGTCTTCTTCCAGCGCCGTCGGTGCGTCGCCGTCTTCGAAGACCTGACCGCGCAGCCGCGCCGGCAACTGCTCGCCGACGAGCTGCGCGACCTCGGCCAGTTGCGTGAGCGCGACGCGCGCGGCCAGCGTCTTGAGCGCCGCCAGGTTCTCGACGAGGAACACCTCCGCGTCCGAGAGCAGGTCTCGCGTACGTCGCGCGGCCCTGGCCAACAGCGTCAGCCCTTCGACCAGCTGCGCGGCGAGCTCGGCGTCGTAGAGCGCGAGACGACCGGCGCTCAGCACCTGCTCGGGCGACCTGGCCGCGAAACGACGCACCACGCCGGTGCTGATGCCGACGCCGTGCTCGAGCCCCAACCGCTGCAACAACTGCGAGGCGATGAGGCCGACCGCCGTTGCGTGCAAGGGCCTGGGCAACGCGGTGATGGCTTCACACAGGCGCGTCCACCGGCGGTCCGCGGTCAGGCGGGCGAGCACGTGGTCTTCGTAGCCACGCAGCGCCTCACGCACCGCATCGACGCCCGGCGGCGTGACCGGCAGCACGCGCTCTCCGTGCAGCAACGCCGTGAGGTCGAACACGAGCACCGCGGCCGGCAACAACGGCCGCTCGGTGTACGCGGCTTCCAGAGCTCGAATCGACGGCTCGAACCAGGTCGGTGACGTCGCCGCATCACGCGCCAACGCCGCCGAAGCCGAGAGAAATTCTTCAGCGCGCGCGCCGTCGAGCCGGTCTGCAGACATCGCGCGGCAATGTAGCGCTCCGACACTTCCGCGCCTCACCTGAATGGCCGCCGAATATTGACTCCAGAATCAATTTCTTGAGAAATCCGCGCCCATGTCCAACGAACTCCGCTTTGACGGGAAGGTCGTCGTCGTCACCGGCGCCGGCGCGGGCCTCGGCCGCAGCCACGCGCTGTTCTTCGGGAGCCGCGGCGCGAAGGTCGTGGTGAACGACCTCGGCGGCAGCGCGACGGGCGCGGGCAAGTCGAGCGGCGCGGCCGACAAGGTGGTCGAAGAAATCAAGGCCGCCGGTGGCACGGCGGTCGCCAACTACGACTCGGTCGAAGACGGCGAGAAGATCATCAAGACGGCGATCGACGCGTTCGGCCGCATCGACGTGCTCATCAACAACGCGGGTATTCTGCGTGACGTCAGCTTCGCGAAGATGACGAAGGACGATTGGGACCTGGTGATGCGCGTGCACGTGAACGGCGCGTTCAAGTGCACCCACGCCGCGTGGCCGTACATGCGCGACCAGGGCTACGGCCGCATTCTCTTCACCGCGTCGGCCGCGGGCATCTACGGCAACTTCGGTCAGGCGAACTACTCGGCCGCGAAGCTCGGGCTCGTCGGCTTCTCGAACACGCTGGCCATCGAAGGCGAAAAGAAGAACGTGCGCGTGAACACCATCGCGCCCATCGCCGCGTCACGACTCACCGAGACGGTGTTGCCGAAGGAGGTGCTCGAGAACCTCAAGCCCGAATACGTGACGCCGCTCGTCGGCTGGCTCGCGCACCACGACTGCACCGAGACGGGTGGGCTCTTCGAGGTCGGCGGCGGGTACTACGGCAAGCTTCGCTGGGAGCGCACCGAGGGCCGCACGTTCAAGCTGGGCCGCGACATCGCGCCAGAGGCGATTCAGAGCGCGTGGTCGCAGATCACCGACTTCGGAAAGTCGACGCACCCCGCGAACATCACCGAGGCCCTCGGCCCCGTGATGGAGAACCTCTCGTCGAAGTCGAAGGGTGGCAATCAGTTCATCGACGTCGACCTCGCGCTCGGCCACGAACTCCCGGAGCAGACGACGAAGTACGACGAGCGCGATCTCGCGCTCTATGCGCTCGGGGTCGGCGCGGGCCGCAACCCGACCGACACGAAGGACCTTCACGTGGTCTACGAGCGCCACGGCGACGGCTTCTTCGCGCTGCCCACCTACGGCGTGATTCCCGCGCTCAACGCGATCTTCAAGTTGGCGTCGGAAGGAAAGACGGCGCCGGGCCTCAACTACGGGCTCGATCGCATTCTGCATGGCGAGCAGTACCTCGAGGTGCTGCGGCCCCTGCCTGCTGCCGCGAAGCTGAAGCACAAGGCGCGCATCTCGGAGATCCTCGACAAGGGCAAGCACGCCATCGTCGTCACCCACATCGACTCGTACGACGCTGATTCAGGTGAGCTGCTCGTGAAGAACGACGTGTCGATGGTGGTGCGCGGCGCGGGTGGTTGGGGCGGCGAGCGTGGCCCCTCGGTGGAGGTGAACGTGCCGCCGGAGCGGCCCGCCGACGTGGTGGTGAACGAGAAGACCGACGCGAGCCAGGCGCTGCTCTATCGCCTCTCGGGCGACTGGAACCCGCTGCACGTCGACCCTGAGTTCGCCACGGCGTTCGGGTTCGACCGCCCCATTCTTCACGGGCTGTGCACGTTCGGCTTCGTCGGCCGCGCCGCCATCAACGCCTTTGCGAACGGTGACCCGCGAACGTTCAAGAGCATCAAGGTGCGCTTCGCTGAATCGGTGTTCCCCGGCGAGACGCTGAAGATCGAGCTGTGGAAGGAGAGCGAGCTTCGCGTGCTCGTTCGCGCCACCGCCGTCGAGCGCAACAAGGTGGTCATCAGCAACGCGGCCGTCGAGTTCTACGCGGAGATCCCGAAGCCCAAGAAGGCGCCGGAGGTGGCCGCGGCAGCAGGCGCCACGGTGACGACGCCGCAGACCTTCGACGCCATCGCCGCGCACGTCGCGAAGAACCCCGACCTCACGAAGATCGCGACCGTGTACCAGTTCAACTTGAGCAACCCCGTGTCCAACTGGGTGCTCGACTTGAAGAAGGGCGAGGTGAAGCCCGGCTCGGTGGACAAGGCCGATTGCACGTTGTCTCTGTCGGACGCCGACTGGCTCGACATGGTCAGCGGCAAAGCCGACCCGCTGAAGTTGTTCCAGGGCGGCAAGCTGAAGATCGCCGGCAACGTGATGGCGTCGCAGAAGCTCGATTTCCTGAAGAAGATCGACAAGAGCGCCGCGCCGGTGGCCACGACTGCGGCGCCGGCCACGACGGCACCGACGCAGGCGGCCGAGGTCATCGCTCCGAAGGTCTTCAAGGCGCTGCAGGACCGCTTCACGAAGACGCCAGAGCTCGCGAAAGAAGTGAACGCGGTCATCGCCTTCAAGGTGAAGGACGCGGGCTTCGAGTTCACCGCGGATCTCTCGAGCGCCACGCCCAGCATCAAGCCCGGCTTCGACGCGAAGGCCGACACGCGAATCATCCTCACCGACGACGCGCTCGCGGCGCTCTCGAAGGGCGAGACCGCGCAGTCGCTCTACCAACACGGCGCGCTGCGCATCGACGGCTCACTCACCGCCGCGCACCGGCTCGGCTTCCTCAAGTCTCTGGTCTGAAAGGAATCAACTCATGGGTCGCAATGTGAACGTTCTCGGCGTGGGCATGGTGAAGTTCGCGAAGCCCGGCGCGAGCGATGGCTACGAGGTGATGGCCAACGGAGCCATCAAAGAGGCGCTCAAGGACGCCAGCGTCGAGTGGTCGAAGGTCGAGCAGGCGTACGCGGGCTACGTGTTCGGTGACAGCACCTGCGGTCAGCGCGCGGTCTACTCCGTGGGCCCCACCGGCATTCCCGTCATCAACGTGAACAACAACTGCTCGACGGGCAGCACGGCGCTCTACCTCGCGCGTCAGGCCATCGAGGGCGGCCTCGCGGAGTGCGTGCTCGCCGTCGGCTTCGAGCAGATGCAGAAGGGCGCGCTCGCCGCCGCGTGGAACGACCGCACCAACCCGCTCGATCAGCACCTGAACGTCATGAACGCGCAGCAGGGCGTGAATCAGGCTCCCTTCGCCGCGCAGATGTTCGGTGGTGCCGGCCGTGAGTACCGCTGGAAGTACGGCACGAAGCGAGAGACCTTCGCGAAGATCTCTCACAAGGCGCGCACGCACGCGGCGAAGAACCCCTACGCGTTGTTCCGCGAGGTGCTGTCCGTCGATCAGATCCTCGCGAGCGAAGACGTGTTCGATCCGCTCACGCGCTTTCAGTGCTGCCCGCCGACGTGTGGCGCCGCCGCTGCGATCCTGTGCAGCGACGAGTTCGCGAAGAAGAACGGGCTCAAGCCGGCGGTGCGCATCGCCGGTCAGACCATGAAGACCGACTTCGCGTCGTCGTTCGGCGACTCGATGATCAAGATGGTGGGCTTCGACATGGCGAAGGCCGCGGCCACCGAGCTGTACGAGAAGACCGGCATCGGCCCCGAAGACGTGCAGGTCGTCGAGCTGCACGACTGCTTCACCGCCAACGAGCTGCTCACCTACGAAGCCATCGGGCTGTGCGCCGAAGGTGAAGCCGAGAAGTTCATCACCGAAGACGACAACACCTATGGCGGGAAGTTCGTCGTCAACCCGTCGGGCGGCCTGCTCTCGAAGGGTCACCCGCTCGGCGCGACGGGGCTCGCGCAGTGCACCGAGCTCGTCTGGCACCTGCGTGGAACCGCCGGCGAACGTCAGGTCGACGGGGCGCGGCATGCGCTGCAGCACAACCTCGGGCTGGGCGGCGCGTGCGTGATGACCATGTACGCGCGCAACTGAGCACCGACAGCGCTCTCGAATCTCGAGACTGGCTGTGGACAGTCCACGCCGCTCCGTTTCGACGGTCGGCGTGGCCCTTCGCTTCCGAGCGAACCCACACGGGCACACCCGTTGCTCATCGCCGCTCCGCGCCAGAGGGAATGAACCCTCGTCGCGAACGGAGAAGCACGAATGAGCAAGGTGAGTGAGAAGTTGAAGGCGGTCGCGGCGGCAGTGGCGGCGATCGAGAAGCAGTTTGGCCGTGGCGCCGTGATGCAGATGGGCGACTCGAACGAGATTCAGCCGGTGTCGGTGATCCCCACCGGCTCGGTCGGCCTCGATCGCGCGCTCGGCGTCGGCGGTCTGCCCAGGGGTCGCGTGGTCGAGATCTTCGGCAACGAATCGTCGGGCAAGACCACGCTGACGCTGCACGCCATCGCCCAGGTTCAGGCACAGGGTGGCGTGGCCGCGTTCATCGACGCCGAGCACGCGCTCGACGTCAGCTACGCGCGGAAGCTGGGCGTGCGGGTCGACGAGCTGCTCATTTCGCAACCCGACACCGGCGAGCAGGCGCTCGAGATCACCGAGCAGCTGGTGCGCTCGGGCGCCATCGACCTCGTCGTCGTCGACTCGGTCGCCGCGCTGGTTCCGAAGGCCGAGATCGAAGGCGAGATGGGCGACGCGCACATGGGCGTGCAGGCGCGGTTGATGAGCCAGGCGCTGCGAAAGCTGACCGGCGCGGTGAGCCGCAGCGGCACCTGCATCATCTTCATCAACCAGATCCGCATGAAGATCGGCGTGGTGTTCGGCAACCCCGAGACCACGACGGGCGGCAACGCGCTCAAGTTCTACAGCTCGGTGCGCATGGAGATTCGCCGCGCCGGCAACCTGAAGGACGGCGAGAACGTCATCGGCACCCGCACCAAGGTAAAGGTGGTGAAGAACAAGGTCGCCCCGCCCTTCCAGGAGGCCGAGTTCGACATCATCTACAACAAGGGCATCAGCCGCGCGGGTGAGGTGGTCGACCTCGCGTCCGACCTCAACCTCCTCGAGAAGACCGGCGCCTTCTACCGCCTCGACGGTGAGCTCATCGGCCAGGGCCGCGAGCGCGCCATCGAGTGGATGCGCGGCCACCCGGTCGAGATGGAGAAGCTCGCCGTGAAGGTGCTGGGGACCCTGAAGCCTGTCGAGGCGGCCGCGACGGCCGAAGCGGCATGAGGTGGGCGACGGCGGCGTTGCTGATGGTGCTGATGCTCATCGCGTTCGATGCGTGCCGGTCACGCAATCGGGTGACGCCGCGGCGAGCCCGCGAAACGCACCGCTCGGCGATGGTGCGACCTCCGACGTCGCCGTCGCCGCGCATCGCGAACGTCAAGGCCGCGCGCTAGAGTGCCCGGCTCGATGCGTTTCGTGCTGCTGACGCTGCTGCTGCTCACCGGGTGCGCCGACGTGTGCGCCCGCGCTGAGCTGATGGCCGTCGAGTTTCCGGAACGCCACGGTGCCTGTTTCCCCGACGGCACCCTGCCCGGCCCCGCGTTCGACGCGAAGGTGTGCGACAGCTCGATGAACGCCTGCTCGCCGGGCGACGAGCAGCGCATTCACACCTACTTCGATTGTGTCGAGAAGCTCGCGCCCTGCACGCCCGAGACGAAGGCTGACTTCACCTCCGATTTTCTGGGCTGCACGACGGGCATGAACCGGCTCAGCAGCGGGTGCTTCGCGCAGTGAGCCGGCCGTTCTTCAGTTGATGCCGTGTTCGGTCATCCACCGCTCGGCTTCGATGGCCGCCATGCAGCCCGAGCCCGCCGCGGTGATGGCCTGGCGGTACACGTGGTCGAACACGTCGCCGGCCGCGAACACACCTTCGACCGAGGTGCGCGTCGTACCCGGCTGCACCCACAGGTAGCCGTTCGACTGCAGCTTCAAGCTGTCCTTGAAGAGGTCCGTCGTCGGCTGGTGACCGATGGCCACGAACACGCCCTTCGCGTCGACCTGCTTCATGTCGCCGGTCTTGAGGTTCTTCACGATGGCGCCGGTGACGCCCTTCGCGTCGCCCACGACCTCTTCGATCGCCGAGTCCCAGATGAACTTGATCTTGGGGTTCTGCAGCGCGCGCTCCTGCATGATCTTCGAGGCGCGCAGCGTGTCGCGGCGGTGCACCACGGTGACCGACGAGCACAGCTTCGAGAGGTAGTTCGCCTCTTCCATCGCCGTGTCGCCGCCGCCCACCACGATGACGTCACTGTTGCGGAAGAAGAAGCCGTCGCACGTGGCGCACGCAGACACACCGCGGTTCATGAAGTGCTCTTCGCCCTTCACCGACAGCCACTTCGCCGACGCGCCGGTGGCGATGATGACCGTCTCGGCGAGGTACTCCTTCGACTCACCCTTCACGTGGAACGGGCGCTGGCTCACGTCGAGCTTCACCACGTTCTCCATGTGAATCACCGTGCCGAAGCGCTCGGCCTGCTTCTGGAAGCGCTCCATGAGCTCCGGGCCCGTGACCGACTCGGGGAAGCCGGGGTAGTTCTCGACGTCGGTGGTGATCATCAACTGGCCACCGGGCACGCGGCGCGAGTCGAACTCGGACGGGCCTCCCGCGAACACCACGGGCTGCAGGTTCGCGCGCGCTGCGTACACAGCGGCCGTGTAACCAGCAGGGCCAGAACCGACGATGACGACCTTGCGCTTCTTCATGTGCGAACTCCTCGTTCTTCAGCGGGCGGCGGAAAGTAATCGCCGACGATTTCTCGTGCTACGAACTACCCGCGATGGACGTCGAAATCCTGAGAAAAGTCGCGCTGTTCGAGGGCATGACCTCCGCGCAGCTGCGCAAATTGGCGGCCGCCCTCAAGGAATCGAAGTTCCCCGGCAGCGCGCACATTTTCAAGGAAGGCACCGACGGCCAGTCGATGTTCATCATCGTCGAGGGCAAGGTGCGCATCTCGAAGATGGTGCCGGGCATCGGGGAAGAGGCGCTCGCCATTCTCGAACGAGGCCAGTACTTCGGCGAGATGTCCCTCATCGAAGAGGGGCCCCGCAGCGCCGACGCCATCGCCCATACGTCCTGCACGCTCTACGAGCTGTCGCGCGAGAAGCTGGACGAGGTGATGTTCACCGACAAGGAGCTCGCGTCCACCTTGCTGTGGACCTTCGTGCGCACCCTGTCGTCACGGCTGCGTGAGACCAACGACAAGATCCGCGCCTTCTTCGCGCTCTCGTCGTTCGGCCCGCGCTGACCCGCTTCTCAGGTGCAGTCGCCAGAGCGGCAGCTCGAGCCGCTCCCGCAGATGGTGCCGCAGCGGCCACAGTTGTTGCGGTCGACGTTGGTGTCCACACAGGCGCCGTTGCAGCAGGTCTGGCCCTGACCGCAGTTGCACTGATTGGGCGGTGCGCCCGCGCTGCACACGTCGCTGGCCTGGCACTTCGAGAGCGTGGCGATGACGTCGACCAGGTTGTTGCACTGCGTGTTCTCGAGCGCGCGGTAGCACACGTCGAGCGTCTGCCCGTTGATGCGATCGCGGCACCGGTCTGACGGCCACAGGTCCTGAAACGACGCGACCTGCTTGTTGAAGCACTCGGCGAACGTCGCGTACGTCTCGCCAGGGCCGATGTCTCCACAGCGGTCGTAGTAGCGGCACGAGCGGTCGGCGGCGCCTTCGCGCGCGCCTTCGACCGAGAGGCAACCAACCAGAGAGACCGCGGCGGCGAGCATCGTGAGCGTCTGCTTCATGCGCTGCACCCTACGTCGATGAAACTGACGCTCAAAGCACGCGTGTGCTCTTCCGGCTCAGCCAGCCCGCGGGTTGCGGTGCTTCGCCCACCTCGTCGTTGCTGCCGCTGCCGAGCCAGCCCTTGCGGTCCAGCAGCCGACAGCCGATGGCGAAGTTCATGTCTTCGTCGGTGATGTGTTCGTGCCCGTCGAGGTCGGCCCGCGAGCGCGCCATCTTCAAGATGCGGTCGTGCGCGCGCGCCGAGAGCCCGAACTGCGTGACCGCCAGCTCCAGCATCTGCCGTGCGGAGGGCGACGACCGCGTGAAGCGCCACAACAACCGAGGGCCCATCTGCGCGTTGCAGAACACGCCGGGGTGTTCACGAAAGCGGTGCGCCTGGCGCTCGCGCGCCGCCTCGACGCGGTCACGGTAGTACTTCGTCGGCGGCTCCTTCGATTCATCGGCGACGAGCCGGGCGACTTCGACGGGCCGCGTGTCGAGCGTGACGTCGAGGCGATCGAGCAACGGCCCTGAAATGCGCGTGAAGTATTCGTGCACGCGGTTGGGTTTGCAGACGCAGCGGCGATCCTTGACGCGAAAGAAGCCGCACGGGCACGGGTTCATCGCGGCCATCAACATCACCTGGCATGGATAGCTGACGTGAACGTTCGCGCGCGCCAGCCGCACCACGCCTTCTTCGAGCGGCTGTCGCAACACCTCGAGCACGTGGCGACGGAACTCCGGCAGCTCATCGAGGAAGAGCACGCCCCGGTGCGCCATCGACAGCTCACCCGGCCTCGTCGACGGCCCGCCGCCCACCAGCCCGGCGTCGCTGATGGTGTGGTGCGGCGCGCGAAACGGCCGCTCCTTCACCATCGTCTGACCATCGTTGAGCAGCCCGAGCACCGAGTAGATGCGGGTGACCTCCAGCTCTTCTTGAAACGACATGCGCGGCAGAATTCCCGGCAGCCGGCGCGCGAGCATGGTCTTCCCGGAGCCCGGCGGGCCGCAGAGCAACACGTTGTGACCGCCAGCGGCCGCGAGCTCGAGCGCTTCCTTCACGTCTTGCTGGCCGCGCACCTCCGACATGTCGAGCTGCGAGGTCGACGGCTCCCGAAGCTGCGGCGGCTTCGAGCGGTCGTACGGGGTGATGAGGGCTTCACCGGTGAAGTGCATCACCGCCTGGGCGATCGACTCGACCGGCAACACGTCGATGCGGTCCACCAGCGCGGCCTCGCCGGCATTGGCCGCGGGCACCATCACCCCGCGGTAGCCACCGTCGCGGGCGGCGAGCGCCAGCGGCAGCACGCCACGAATCGGCTTGAGCGCGCCGTCGAGCGCCAGCTCACCTCCGAAGAGCCAGCCCTGCAGCGCGTTGGTCTCGAGAATTCCCGCCGCGCAGAGCACGCCCAGTGAAATCGGCAGCTCGAAGTTCGCGCCCTCCTTCTTCAGGTCGGCCGGCGCGAGGTTCACGGTGATGCGTTTCTGCGGCAGCTGAAAGCCACCGTTCTTCAGCGCCGACACCACGCGCACCTTCGATTCCTTCACCGCGCCGTCGGGGAGACCGACCACGTTGAAGAACGGCAGGCCCACCGACATGTCGACCTCGACCTCCACCACCACTGCGTCCACGCCCATGAGCGCGCCCGACTTGACCCGAGAGAGCATGCGGCAGCGCTGCGCAACGCGCGGGCCAGCGGGCGCTGACGTGGTTCACGTCGCCTTCTTCCGAGTGAATCTCAGCGCGTGAGAATCAAACCGGAGCGTCGGTGCTCGTCCGTTCCGGCGGTGAAGTGAAGCGAACTTCGGACACCAGCACCGCGAGCAGAATGAAGGTGCCGCCCAGCAGCTCCGATGAACTGGGCCAGCCCAGACCCGACAGCGCGCTCCACAGCAACGCGAACACCGGTTCGAGGGCGTAGATGACGGCGGCGCGTACGGCGCTCAGCGCCTTCTGGGCCCAGACCTGTACGCCGATGGCGAGCGCGCTGGCCACGATGCCGGTGAACAACACCGCGCCCCAGTAGGCCGGCGTCGGCGCGAAGCGGTGCTCGCCGAAGGGCACGCTGGCCAGCGAGAGCACCGAGACCACGGTCAGCTGCACGGCCGTCAGCGGAAGCGCAGGCAGGCCTTCACCGAGCCGGCTGGTCGCTGCGATGTGAAAGGCGTACGCCACCGCGCAGCCCAGCGTCAGCACGTCGCCGATGGGCAGCGCGTCGCCCCACGTCACGCCGGTGAGGCGCTGCAGCCCGAACAGCGCCAGCAGCGGCGCGACGAAGGCCCTGCCCTGCGGCCGCTGCTTCGTGAGCCCCCAGGTGACGAAGGGCACGAAGAGCACCGTGAGCCCGGTGACGAAGGCGCTGCGCGCAGGGGTCGTCGACTCGAGGCCCAGCGTCTGCAGCGCGTAGCCGGCGTAGAGCAACACCCCGAGTTTGAGGCCCGGCACCGTCACGCGCTTCCAGTCACGCAGCGCGCGCGAGGCGCCGACGCCCATGACGGCCGCTGCGAGGCCACCGACCGCGAAGCGCAACGCGAGAAAGGTGAACGCGTCGCTCGCGTCGAGCGCGTCTTTGACGGTGACGAACGTGCCCCCCCACACGGCAGTGGCGGCCAGCAGGGCCAGCGTGCGGCTCAACACGGCATCACCCGACAGAAAGAGAAAACCCCCGACCTCCAGGTGGAGGTCGAGGGCCTCATGTCATCTCAGTACGCGCGAAGCGCAACTCAGATGCCCGAGCAGGGCACGAAGTCAGGCCAGTCGCCGCAGAACCAGTCATACACGGTGGTGTACGGAGCCACGCAGCGGGTCGAGATGATCGATGCGTACCGGGTGCCCGGTGGGCAATCGCGTGGGCATTGGCCGATTGGCGTGCTGCTGCAGTACAAGAAGATGAACTCTTCAGTGATTTGCTTGTTCACGTCGTAGCAGATGCAGGTGTTCTCGTTGAACCCGGCCGCCTGTCTCTGTACTCCGATCTCCTGCGCCTCTGGCGGCTGCTCGTATTGAACGCCGCACGAGACCAGAACCATCGCGAGCCACGTCATCCTCCCCATGTAAACCTCCTGGCGATGCCCGGCCGATTCCGGGCTGCGGTGACGAGAGGCCTTTTCGAGGTTCCATGGAATCAGGCGGCGCCCGCGTTTCAAATGGGTGTCGCCTGAAAATTGAAACGCCCCCAACCAGAGGCGGTTGGAGGCGTTCTTTTCACGAACGGCGGCCGATCAGCGCGACAGCAACTGATCGATGGTGAGCGTGGGCCCGCAGATGCCCATCTGGTGGTAGTCAGGGTCGGTCGACGGGCTGAGGTCCGCGCCCAACCGACTGCTCGCCTCGTCGGCGCTGCCCGCCAGCTTGATGCAACGCGGCTGGTAGGCCGCGTTCGTGCCGGCGCCCAACGGGCGATCGTTGGCCGGGTCGGCATTCGCGTCACAGTCAGGGTTGTATTCCTGACCGTCACGCATGGTGGTCTTGAGAGGATCACAGACCACGATGTCGAACGTAGCGGGGCTCGAGGTGTGCACACCGTAGAAGCCGTACTTCGCCGTGCAGCTGCCACTCGAGTCGGTCTGGGTGATGGTCACCTTGCCGTCGATGAGGGTGCCGGGGAACTCCGCAGTGGAGAGAACTCGAACGCTGTCCCACTTGTAGGTGACTTCGAAAGAGGGCTCGACCTCGTCGCCATCTTCATTGAGGAGCGGGCGGAAGTTCTGGCGACCGTCCGCCACGTTGACGAGACGGCACACGCCGTCGTCATCGGGCAGCAGCGTTTCGAAGTGACCGATAGACGACTCGCGCGCCCCCTTGGGGTCATCCGGGTCGCTGTTGCCAAGGCCCGTGAGGTAGCCAACGCGATACGGAAGTAGCGCGAGGCGCGCATCCGTCGAGTTGGGCGCGAGGTAGCGCTGCGTCTGCAGGTAATCACCACCAAAACCGCCACACGAGCTCGCCGGGTCGCCTTCTTCCAACGTGTAGAAGGCGAAGAACGGAGCGAGCGTGTTGCACTCGAAGCGGGGCTGCGGAATCGCGCACGAACCGATGAGCGACACCGAAGCGAGCAGTGTCACGACAGCAAGAATCTTGTGAAATCGCATGTTCGTTTCTTCCTCAGAAGGTGAACTTCAGACCGAAACGGACCTGCAGCGGGAGCTGGTAGGCAGTCGGCTGCTTGAAGTTCTTGTTCAGGTCTGCGTCGCTCAGCTTCTCAGGACGCTGTGAGTAGTCGTCGTTGAGAACGGTGACCTTGCCCTCGCAACCCGGGCCAGCGGTGGCTCCGCCTGCGCAAATTGCCTCTTGAGGGTTCTCACCGGCTGCGGGCGTGTAGGGCAGAACCGACTGGACCGTGTACGACTGGTCGACAGTCGTGGCCGCCTGGAAGTTGAACGCGTTCAACACGTCCACCGTGAACTGCACGCCGGTGTCCTTGTTGAAGCGGTAACCCGCCATACCCTTGAGATTGATGGAGTGGATCCACGGCGTACGGCCTGCGGCGCCACGCTCGAGAATGAACGCTTCGTCAGCGCCGTACAGCGGGTGACCGCCGAGGTAGCTGATGGGCGTGCCGCTCGAACCTTCGTACGTCACACCGAGACCCAGCGAGATGTTGTTCGTCACCTGGAAGGTCTTCGACGCGTAGAACTTGAAGAAGTGCGTGCGATCGCCCGGCAGCGGTCCCGAACGGTTCGACAGAAGAGACTTCAAGTCGAAATCGGCGTTCGTACCGGGGTCGATCTGATCGGTCTCCGGGCGGAAGAAGCCAGCCCAGTTACCGCGCAAGTAGGACCATGTGTAGCTGAACTGGCCCATCCACCCGTCCGAGAACGCCTTGGTCGCGAGAATCGTCACGGCGTCGTAGTCGCGGGTCGCGCGCGGGAAGTCCTTCGCGAGGCCCGAGCCCGGGTTACCGATGAAGTAGGTCGCCGCTTCGTCGTTCGACATGTCTTCGATGACATTCAGCATCCACGACTTGGTGTACGTCGCGCCGACGCGGAGGTCGGGAATGATCTCGTATTCACCGCCGGCGGTGAACTCGTCCTTCGCCTGCGCCTGGAGGTTGGGGTCAATGGGCGTACGGCCCTGACCCGTGGCCGCCGAGAAGTGCGACGGAGCGCTGTCATCGAGGAACGCATAGTTGGTGCAGTCCGACGTCAGCGTGCCCGGGCCAGTGCCGCGGACCGTGGGGTCGCAACCCATACCGGCGCGACGAACGACCCTGACCTGATTCTCACCCGACAGCGCTCGGTCGGCGATGTTGAGTGGAAGCGCCTGATAGTAGCGAGAGAAGTTGGCGAAGATTTTCGAACGGCCCTGCTGCGTGAAGTCGTAGACGAGGCCGATGCGCGGCGACCACATGTTGTTGAGCGCGAGCGACTGCGTGCCATTGCCGTCGAACAACACCTGATTGTCGTATCGAACGCCGGCGTTCAACGTCACGACGTCCATGATCGACCAGCTGTCCTGCAGGAAGACACCGACCATGTTGGTGGTCGGTGTGACCTGCACGACCGGGATGTCGACGACGTCGTCGATGGTCGGACCGTTGAGATACGCGTAGCGGCGCAAGTCGGTGAACGTGCCGCCCGAGGCGTTCGCAGACTGGCGCGACTGAATGCCGCCCGAGTACGCCTTGGTCGTGTTGTAGATCGCGCGTTCGAAGTCGACGCCGGCCTTGAACACGTGGTGGCCAAGCGCGTTGAGCAGGTAGCTGACCTTCGCGTTCGCGGCGAGACGATCGTTCACGTTCGACTGCATGAAGCCGAAGCCGCCGATGGCGTACGTCGCGCCGCCGCCCGTGACCGGGCACTGCGTGAGCGTCAGCCCATCGGGAGCTGCACACGCCGCGGCCACTTCGGGCGGAACGTCACGGTAGTCGGTGAGGCTGTACGGGTTGGTGCGACGGAGAAT
This sequence comes from Archangium gephyra, assembly GCA_003243425.1. Taxonomy (GTDB): domain Bacteria; phylum Myxococcota; class Myxococcia; order Myxococcales; family Myxococcaceae; genus Archangium_A; species Archangium_A gephyra_A. Next base: position 40,185 of record QFQP01000007.1, read on the forward strand.
GATCTGCGGCGTGGCGGCAGCGCCGGTGGTGTCGCCGATCTTCGAGCCGTCGTACGGCAGACCGTACGGCACTTCGGTCTGGTGGAACCAGCCAGCCGTCGCGTCGACGAGGAGCTTCCGGTCGAGGAACGCACCGGAGTACTTGAGGCTCAGCGCGAGGTTCGAGTCAGGTTTGACGAAGCCCGTCATCTGACCATCGAACGTGGTGGGCACTTCGCGGACCGAGTTGGCGCCGTTCACCGAGAGCGACAGGTTGTGGTCGCTGTTGATGAGGAAAGTCAGCTTCGCGATGTACGTAATGGCGCGGCGGTCGTCGAAGCGCGTGAGCGCGAAGTTCGGAATCACCTCCGACTGGTACGATCCATCAGGGTTGGTGGCCCAAACTCCAGTCGTATCGGTCGCATCGTCGGGGTCCTGAATCGTGAAGCGGCGCGCGACAGTCTGGCGCTGCTGACGTCGGTAGAACGACGGCGCGACACCGACGTAGAACCACAAGCGGTCCTTGATGATGGGGCCGCCGACATCCGCGCCGAAGTCGATCACGTTCCACACCTGGTTGGTGAGCGCCGTACCGTTCGAGGCGTTGACGATGGGCTTCGAGATCGCCGTCAGCAGACCCGGCGAGTAGTTGGCCCACACGCTGCCGTGGAACTCGTTGGAACCCGACTTGGTGACGGCGTTGATCACGCCACCGCCGGCGCGGCCGTACTCCGCCATGTAGCCGCCGGTGATGATGTTCGCTTCCTGAATGAAATCGACCGGCATCTGCGCGCCGTTGGTGCCGGTCTGCGCGTTGTTCACGCTCAAACCGTCGATGTACACGCCGTTCTCAGGCGACGTGGTGCCCGAGAAGCCGTAACCGTAGGTATCACTCGCGACCTGCGGCGCGACGGCGGCGAGCGACTCGAACGAACGCACGCCGTTCGCCGACGGGCGGATGAAGGCGATGTTGTCGATGAACTCGCGGCCCACGACGATGCCGGTGGTGGTCGAACCGACGTCGACCGTCGGCGGCTTGCCGACGACCACGATGGTATCGGCCGTGACGGAATCAGGCTGGAGCTGGATGTTGACGCGAACGGTGCGATCGACGCGCACGCTGATGTCGGTGCGCGAGTACGGCTTGAAGCCTTCACGCTCGAGACGCAGCGTGTACGTGCCCGGAGGCAGTTGCGCGAGGCGGTAGACGCCAGTGGCGTCGGTGACGACTACTTCTTCACCCTGCAGGGCCTCGGAAGTAGCGGTGAGAACCACGTCAGGAACCGGCTTGCCAGTGGCCGCGTCAGTCACGGTACCCGTGACGACAGACGACCCCTGCGCGACAGCCAGAGTCGAAACGAGCGCGCTCGCGATGAGCGTCGCCCGGTACAACCAGATTGTTGAACGCACGGTGCGGAATCCTCCAGGACGGAAACGAATTGCGGGGCGCACCCTCGCTCTCCAGTTACGGACTGTCAACGGCTTGCTCGATGGTTACGGACTGTCAACGGAAGTTGTTATGAGGCGCCTCGCATGTTCGCGTCCGTCCTGAAGAAGGGTGACGTCCCTCGCAGCCGGTTCGGTGCAGGCGTCGTCATCTCGATCGCGGTGCACGTTGCGCTCGTCGCGCTCGTGGTGTGGTTCAGCAATCACAAGCCGGCAGAAGAAGAGGTCGAGCCGGAGGTGAAGTTCTTCGCCGCCGCGCCACCGCCGCCTCCGCCGCCCCCGCCACCGCCCGCGGGTGGAGCCCAGCAGCAGCCGAAGACGGAAAAGAAGATCGAGAAGAAGACGCCGAAGAAGGACGTCATCGTTCAGCCCAAGGAGATTCCGGTCGAGAAGCCGCCGGAAGCGGAGCCTCAGAAGGAAGAACCCGCAGCCCCCGAGCCCGGTGGCGTTCAGGGCGGCGTGGAAGGTGGTGTCGAAGGCGGCGTGGTCGGCGGCGTCATCGGCGGCACCGTGGGCGGTGTCATCGGTGGAACCATCGGCGGCACCGGCACCGACGTCGTGCCCTTCGGCGAAGGCATGACGCGCCCCGATTGCGACAAGGGCGAGCTCACGCGTCGCGCCTATTCACGTGAGGCGCTGGAAGCGCGCGTGGAAGGCAAGCTGATCATCAAGTGCCAGTTCATGGCTGACGGTTCGGTGAAGAACTGTCGCGTCATCAAACCGCTCCCGCACGTCGGGGAGCAGATGCTCAAGTTGTTGTCAGAAGCCAAGTGCAAGCCGGGCACGTTTCAGGGCAAGCCGATCTCGATCGACATGACCCAGCCCTTCGACTTCAAGCTGGCCCACTGACAATTCGTCGATACCACTCTCAAGAAAAGGAACAGTTCCACCATGGACTTCTCGCTTGGTCATTTGTGGTCGCAGATGGGTTTGTTCGCGAAGCTCATCGTCATCACGATGGGCATCATGTCCGTCGCGAGCCTGCTCGTGATGTTCGAGCGCATCGTCGTGTACATGCGCTCCGGTTCTGAGTCGGTGAAGTTCGCCGAGAAGATGGGCCAGCTGCTCGCCAGCGGCGACGTGGCGGCCGCGGCGCAGGCGGGCGTGACCAAGAACGTCGGGCACCTGGGCCGCACCATCAACGCCGGCCTCGTGGCCTTCAAGACGGCGCCCAACGACAAAGACGTGGCGATCGAATCGGTCGCGCGCGCGCTCGAACGTCAGGCTGCCCGTGAAGTGCAGAGCTTCAAGCGCGGCCTGGGCGTGCTCGCCACGGTCGGTTCGACGGCGCCGTTCATCGGTCTGCTCGGCACCACGATGGGTATCGTCAACGCCTTCCAGCAGATGGCCGCCGCGGGCTCGGGTGGTCTGGGCACCATCTCGGCCGGTATCTCCGAAGCGCTCATCACCACCGCCTTCGGTCTGCTCGTGGCCATTCCTGCCGTGATGGCGTTCAACTTCCTGCAGGGCTGGGTCGACGCCCGCTCCGTAGACCTCGCCGAGTCGAGCAACGAGTTCCTCGACGTCGTTTCGAAGCACTTCGCGAAATAACCGGAGCTCACCATGGGAATGGGAGCAGGCGGTAAGAAGGGCCTCAAGTCGGACATCAACATCACGCCGATGGTCGACGTGGTGCTGGTGCTGCTGATCATCTTCATGGTCGTCACGCCCATGCTTCAGCGCGGCAAAGACGTGAAGCTGCCGCAGGCCGCGAAGGTCGACGAAGAGAAGAAAGGTGCGGCCGACCCGATCGTCATCTCGGTCACGCCGGACAAGCGCATCTACCTCGAGAGTGATTCCTTCGACGACGACGCCTTCGTGTCGGAGCTGCAGAAGAAGCTCATCGCGAACCCGGGTCACCGCATTCTGCTCAAGGGTGATCAGTCGCTCGTGTACGACGACGTTCGCCACGTGATGACGCTCGCGCGCAAGGCCGGAGCCAAGGCCGTCGCGCTGGGCGTGGAAGAGAAGAAGTGAGGCGCCATGAGTAAGCGACGCAAGAAGATCTCGGTTCAGGCGCAGGGCGGCCTCAACTCCGACATCAACATCACGCCGATGGTCGACGTGGTGCTCGTGCTGCTCATCATCTTCATGGTCGTCACCCCGCTCCTCGAGAAGGACATCGAGGTGAAGGTGCCCGACAGCGAGAAGGTCGAAGAACTCGACGACGTGCCTGAAGATCAGCTGGTGGTGAGCATCTCCGAAGGCGGCGAGGTGAAGATCAACACCGAGGTGATGCCCGACCAGGACACCTACGTGAAGACGCTCGCGCGCATGATCGCCGCCAAGAAGAAGGGCGACCGCCTGGTGTTCGTGAACCCCGAAGACCGCGCGAGCTACCCGAAGCTGGTGGCAGCCCTCGACGGAGCGCTGCAGGCCGGCGCCGAGACGCTGGGCGTGGCGGTCGACAAGATCGAACAGGCGCCCGCGATGCCCATCGACCCCGCGGGCTTCACCGACCCGATTCCGCCGCCGACGCCGCTCACGCCGCCGACGCCCTGAGTCACTTCAGCAGCTCGGCGAGCCGGCCCCTGGTACCGGGCAGCTCGCCGGGCGGCAGCTTCTTCATCACGTAGTCAACGGTGTCGTGCAGCGTCTCGTACGGGTCGCGCGCTGAGTAACCGAGCTGCGCCTCCGCCTTCGCCGAATCGAGCCAGAACCAGTGCTCGCCCACTTCGACCTCCTGCGGGTCGATGGTGGGCTTCTCGCCGCGCCACTTCGCGAAGCGCTCGAGCGCATACGCACCGACGATGTTCACGTTCTTCGGCAGCTTCACACGCGGGGCCGGCACCCCGGTCATGCGCTCCAGCCGCTTGAAGAAGTCGTGCATCGACAGGTTCACACCCATGAGGTGCCGGCCGTAGAGCTCGCCCTGCGTGAGCGCGTTCAGCGCCGCCTGCGCCACGTCGCGCGCGTCGGCGAAGCTCATGCCACCGCCCGGCATCGCGGGGATGTCGCGCTGCAGGAACTTCACGACGGTCCATGTCGAGGACAGCCGGTCGTCGCCGGGGCCCATCAACAACGACGGGTTCAAGATGACGAGCGGAATGCCTTCCTTCTTGCAGAACTCGAGCGCGAGCTTCTCTTCGTAGATCTTCGACAGGTAGTACGGCCAACGGCCGACGGTCTCGATGGGGTAGTCGTCGGCTTCGGTGCCGACACGCTCGGTCTTCGAGACGGCGATGGTCCCCGACGTCGAAGCGAGAATCACGCGCGGCTTCGTGCCCAGCGAGCGCACGTCACGCAGGAGCTCGCGCGTGCAGTCGACATGCAGCTCGTACATCTTGCGGCCGTCCTCGTTCTTGAAGCTGACGAGCCCGGCCAGGTGGTACAGCGCGTCGATGCCCTTGAGCGCAGACCGCACGGCTTCGCGGTCCTTCAAGTCGGCCTGCACGTGACGAACGGCGTCGTCGCCGGTGAGCCACGCCGCTGGCGGTTTGCTCCGCGAAATCAAGGTGAGCGTGTGGCCCTGCGAACGCAGCAGCGGCACCAGGTGCGTGCCCAGAAAACCGGTGCCGCCGGTGATGAGAATGTTCATGAACGGGTCCTCCGCTCGCGCGCCGGGAGCGCGGGCAAGTCGATCTCTTCGGGTCGAACGGTGCGCCCTTCGCTCAACGCGCGCACCGACGCTTCGGCCATCCGCGTGATCAGGCGATAGCCCTCGGACTTCGCGAGCCCGGCAACCTTCTTCCGCATCATCGACAGCTGCAGCACCGGCCCGATGCGCACCTCGAGGTCTTCGAACTTCGGCCACCACGCGCCCTTGGGCAGCGCGTCGAACGTGCCGTGCAGGTACACCGGCAGAATGTCGACGTCGAAGCCCAGCGCGAGGTAGCCGGTGGTCGGCTTGAACTCCTGCAGCTCGCCGTTCGGTGAACGCGTGCCCTCGGGGAAGATGAGCAGGTTGTAGCCCTGCGTGAGCGATTCGCCGGCCAGCCGCAGCGACTCACGCAGCGAGCCCGAGCGATCCATCGGGATGAGGTTGGTGAAGTTCTCGAAGTACGCGCGCTTGAGCGGAGAATCGAAGAAGTAGTCGCGCGCCGCGAGCGCCACCAGCCGCTCGCCCTGCTCGCCCATGGCGATCTTCACCAGCCCCATGTCGAGGTGCGAGGCGTGGTTGGCGACGACCAGGAAGTTGCGGTTCTGGGGAATGAACGCCTTGCCGGTGACCTTGACGTCGAACAGCCCGCCGTAGAGCGCGCGCTGGCCGGCCTGGAGCAGCTCCTTGCCGGCCTTCGCCACGCCATCGGGGAGATTGAGCTCGAGCTCTTCGTCGTTCTTGCGCGCGACCTCTTTCGAAATCTCTCGCGCCCGGAGTTCAGCGGCCGGCTTGCGACCCGACGAGGCCACCACGCGGCGCAGATCTTCGACGGTGGTGATCTTCGTGAGGTCACTCACCGCGGTGACGGGCACGCCCGCGCTCTCCAGCGCCGCGGACAATTCGGTCAACATCAACGAGTCGAAGCCCAGATCCACTTGCAGGCGCGAATCAGGCTTCACGTCGGCCACGTCCTTCTGAATCACGTCGGCGATGACCTGCGTGAGCCAGTCGGTGTTCTCGTCGTTCTTCTTCGCCTTCTCGATGGCGTGCGTGGCCTTCTCGATGCGCTTCAACTCCTCGACGACCAGCGGGCGCTTGACCTTGCGGGTGCTGGTGCGCGGCAACTCGCCGTCCCAGAAACGGAGCACCTTGATGCGGCGGTAGAACGGCAGCTCGGTCGACGTGAGGCGAAAGTGTTCTTCCAGCTCCCGACGAACCTCGTCGCGCGGGCGCTCGCCGTAGTCAGGCACGCACAGGCACGCGACCTTCTCGCCGCCGTTGTCATCGGGCAGCCCGACGACCGAGAGCTCCTTCACCAGCTTGTGCTCGCCGTAGAGCTCTTCCAGCTCGTCCGGGTACACGTTCTTGCCGTTGGCATCGATGATGACGTCCTTGCGGCGGCCCACGAGGAACAGGTTCCCGTCGGCGTCGAGGCGGCCGAGATCTCCGGTGTGGAGCCAGCCGCCCTTCAACACCGCGTCGGTCGACTCGCGGTCCTGGAAATAGCCCGCCATGACGTTCGGCCCGCGCGCGGTGACTTCGCCGATGCCGTCGGCGTCGGGCTCGTGAATCTTGAGCTCGATGCCGGGCAGCGCCTTGCCGACCGTGCCAGGCAGCCGCTTGTCGCCCGCAGTGGTGACGGTGAGCACCGGCGCGGCTTCGGTGAGGCCGTAGCCTTCGTCGAGCGTGAAGCCGAGCGCGTGAAACGCCTTGTGCACGTCGTCAGGCAGCGCCGAACCGCCGCTGATCATGAACTTGATGTTGCCGCCGAACTTCCGGTGAATCGGCCAGAACAGGAGCTTGCCGAGGTTGATGCCCTGACGGTTTCGCAGCTCGGCGTTGATCGACATCAGGCCCTTGATGGCCTCTTCGACGAAGCGCGGGCGCGCGGCGAACTCCTGCGTGATTTTGCGGTGGAACAGCTGCCAGAGCGCCGGCACGCCGACCATTCCGGTGATGTTGCCGCCCTCGAGCACCTCGCCGATGCGGTCGGCCGTGAGCTCGTCGATGTACGCGATCTCGGCGCCGCGTGAGAACGGCGTGAGGAACCCCGCGCTGAACTCGAAGGTGTGATGCAGCGGCAGCACCGACAACACGCCGTCGCCCACGCCGATGTCGAACGCGCCCGACAACTTCGCGACCAGCGCGGTGAAGTTGCGGTGCGTGAGCATCACGCCCTTGGGATTTCCGGTGGTGCCGCTGGTGAACAGCAACGACGCGACGTCGTCAGGTGACGCGCCCTTCTTCACGGGCCCGAGGCCATCGGCGCGCAGGGGGTCTCCAGCGAACGCGTCACCGAGCGAGAGCAGCTTGGTTCCCAGACCCGCCGCGGCCAACGCGTTCTCGAGCTGCGGGTGTCTGGCGAGCATCTCGTCGGAGATGAGGCACACCCTGGCTTCACTGCGCCGCGCGATGTTGACGATCTCCGCTTCGGAGATCTCCTTGTCGACGGGCACCGCGGTGCAGCTCGCGCGCAGAATTCCGAAGAATGAAACGCCCCACTCCGGGCGATTCTCTGACAGCAGCATCACGCGGTCCTGGTGCTGCAGGCCGTGCGCGAGCAACGCGCTGCCGACGCGGGCCGCGTAGCGGTTCACTTCGCCGTACGTGAAACGAGACGTGTCGTCGCCTTCGTAGAAGCGGAACGCCACGCGGTGACGCCACTCGTGCGTGACCGCGTCGAGCATCTCGAGCAGATCGCGATAGGCCGGCAACACCTTGCGCTTCTCGGTCTCTTCATCGAGGCCGGGGAACACCCACTTCTCGAGGCCGGGAATGTGCGTCTCGAGGAAGTACGTGCGCCAGTCGAGCTCGTCGGGGTTCCAGTTGATCTTCGCGCGGTCGTGCGCGGGCATGCCGACGTACAGCGAGCGCGTGTTGTCGCAGCGGTAGATGAACCGGTTCTCCCAGATGAACGGGAGGAACAGGTCGACGATCATGTTCACGCGCATCGTCTGATCGTTCACGTCGTCCAGCTTGTCCTGCACGCGATCGAGCAGCGCGTTGACCTTCGGCGCACCCCAGCTCGGGCGGTTCTCGTCGATGGCTTCCTTGAGCCACTTCGCGCCCTTGTTGAACATGGGCGTGTTGGTGAGGTCGAAGCGGAACTTGCCGTGCGCCTTGGGCTCGAGCCGCGACTTGAGCTCGTTGAGCGTCCGGTTCCCCGTTTCCTTGTTGCGGAGCCGGCGGCGCTTGTAGAGCCCGACGAGCTCGACGGACCGCGAGGCGATGAAGGGCGTCGAGTCGCCGGTGGCCTGCTGGTACACGCGGCGTTCGCTGGTGCGCAGCTGCTGCGCGGTGATGGCGATGAGCGAGCCCGAGACCTGATCGACCGGGATCATGTCGAGCACGGCCTTGTCACTGGCGGGCAGCGCGTTCTGGCCCTTGATGAGCGAGTAGATGATCGGCGCCGACGTGGTGAAGCCTTCGTTCCACCCGGGGAACGGGTACTTCTGCGCGCTCTCGACGATCGACGGGCGCACGATGGCGTAGCGGAGCCCCGGCGTGGCGGCGATGACCTGTTCACCCAGTGACTTGGTGTACGTGTACGTGTTGGGCCAGCCCCAGTGCCGCGCGCGCTCCATGCCGGCTTCGACGAGGCGGGTCGACAGCCACAGCTTGCGTTCGCGACCGATGGCGAGGCGCAGCGTCTTCTCGTCGTTGAAGTCGCGGCCCTCTTCCCTGAGCCGCTCCAGCGCCTTCTCGCGGAAGTTCGAGGCGAGCGCCTTGTCGTCGGCCTCTTCACGCAGCCGCGCGACGATCTTCTCGGCGTCTGCGAGCTCCTGCTCGAGCGAGAAGTCACGGCCGTCGATTTCGTGACGGCGCGGGAAGTAGCCGACGATCTCTTCGTCTTCGAAGATGAGGCCCGAGCGATTGCCGGCCACGAACGCGGTCGACATGTGCACCAGCGGCACGTCCCAGTGCAGGCACGCTTCGACGAGGAACTTCACGCCGTGCGTGTTCACGTTGAGGCCGACTTCGAGCGACGGGTTGAACGACACCAGGCCCGCGCAGTTCACCACGACGTCGATCTTCCCCTTCAGGTCGCGCGCGAAGCCTTCGTCCATCCCCATCCACGGGTCGGTGATGTCGCCGTCGAGAATGGTGACCTTGCTGCGCAACCACGTGATGGCCTCGGCTTCACCGCCGTACTTGAGCCGCAGCGGCTCGAAGGGTTCAGACGTCGCCACCTTGTCGAAGAAGCGCACCTCGGCCGACTTGCTCGAGCCTTTGCGAACCAGCACGTACACGTGGGCGAGCTGGTCACCGTAGTGGTGCAGCAGCATCGACAACGAGACCTTGCCGACGAAGCCGGTCGCGCCTGCGAAGAGCACGCGTTTCCCGGTGAGCGTTGCGGTGACGTCGAGGGGTCCGAGGGACGAATCGGCCATGGGCGCGTCGTGTAGCGCAAAGGAGTAGGGTCGGCGCGTGCGTTCGTTCGTTCTCGCGTCGATGGTCGCCGCCCTGCCCGCGCTGTCTGCCGAGCTGGCGCCCGAAGCACAGATTGCGCTGACTTCACTTCGCAGCGGTGAGCGCGCGCGCGTGGAAGCGGTGCTCGGGGAAGCCACCGCGCTGCCGCTGTACCGGGGCGATTTCACCGTCGACGCCAGGAAGAGAACGGTGACCGGTCGGGTCGCGATTTCCGTGCCCGCGAAGGCCGTGACCCACGAGCTGTTTCTGCGCTGCACGCCCAACGCGAACCACCCCGGCGCGGTGGTGTTGTCGAAGGCGAAGGTGAACGGCACCAGCGCGCCGCTCAGCCAGCCCGACCCGTCGCTGTACCGGCTCAAGCTCGACGTTGAGCCCGGCACGCCGGTCACGGTGGAGCTGCAGCTCGACGCGAAGGTCCCCGCGGTCAAACGCGAAGCCACCGCGCTGTCGCTCGATGGCGCAGCCGGCGACTACGGCGCGTTTTCAGCGGCTGACGACTCGTTCTCGCTCATCGGGTTGATGCCGATGATTCCACCCGAGCGGCGCGGGCAGCTCTTCGAAGGGCCTTCGGGCATCGGAGACCTCGGCACGTTCGCGCCGTCGAACTTCGTGGTGAGCGTGACGGCGCCCACGCAGTGGCGGGTGCTCGCCAATGGTCAGGCCCTGGGCGAAGTGCCGACCGGTTCGGGCACGGTGCGCTTTTCGTATGCCGTCGGCGCCGCCCGCGATCTGCCGTTGATGCTGCTCAAACGGCCGCAGGTGGTGACGAAGAAGAGCGGAGAAGTGGAGGTCGAAGTGGTGCTGCTGTCGCCCGACAAACGTCGCGCCGAGCGCATGCTGCAGGTGACCACCGAGCTCATCGCGGCCTTCGAGCAGAAGTTGGGGCCCTACCCGTTCAAGACGCTGCGCGTGGTCGAACAGCGCCTGCACGGCGGCGCGGGCGGCATGGAGTTTCCCGGCTTCATCACCGTGGGTTCCGGCCTCGCGTCGGGAGAAATGGACCCGCTCGAGGCGCTGGGCCTGGGTGATTCGGCCCACCTGGTGAAGGGCCTGCTGGGCCCGTCGATCAAGGAGCTCATCGCCCAGACGCTGGACTTCACGATCGCTCACGAGCTGGCGCACCAGTACACGGCGATGCTGGTGGGCAACGACCCCATCGCCGAGCCGATCGCCGACGAGCCGTTGACGCAGCACCTGGCGTTGCTGGCCCTCGAATGGACCGGCGCGAAGAAGACCGCGCAGTCGATGCGCGACAACCAGTTGAAGGGCGTCTACCAACTGACCCGAATGATGGGCGGCTCCGATGGAATCGCGGAGCGGCCCACGCACGAGTACGGCTCGAACCGGGAGTACGCCGTGTTGATGTACGGCAAGGCGCCGATGCTGTTCGACGAGCTGCGAAGGCTGGCCGGCAACGACGCGTGGGAGCGAATGCTGAAGCGCTATGTCGAGGAGAATCGGTATCGCTGGGTGACCGCGCGCACGTTCACCGACCTCGTGGGGCGTGAGTCGCGTCAGCAGGCGCGCGTCGAAGCGCTGCGGAAGCGCTGGTGGCAGGAGCTGCACGGCGACGAAGACATCGGCCAGGTCGATCTCGACTCGATGATGAACAAAGGCGGCGGGCTGCAGGGCATCGACCCCGCGCTCCTCAAGCAGATGGAAGACGCGATGAAGGCGCTCGGCGGCGAGTAGTCAGCGGCCGACGGCGAAATACGTGAAGCCGTGCGCTTCGACCTCGTGCCGCGCGTACACGTTGCGGCCGTCGAAGATGACCGGCGTCTTCATCAACGACTTCATGTGCGCGAAGTCACCCGACATGGCCTCGGTGGCGATGAACAACGCGTCTGCGTCCTGGAGGGACGCCATGGCGCTGAAGGGTGTTCTCACCAGCGGGTCGAACGCGCGAACCCCGGCGCCTTCGCGGCGAAGCTGTTCGGCGAGCGCCACCCCGGGAGATTCACGCACGTCGTCGGTGCCCGGTTTGAAGGCCAGCCCCCACAACGCGAACGTCTTGCCTCGCAGCGTGCCGCCGAAGTGTGCGCGCGCCAGCTCGACGAGCAGGGTCTTTTGCCGCTCGTTCACCGCGTCGACGGCGCGCAACAGCTCGCTGCCCGACAACGCGCGCACGTCTTTCGGCAGACATGAACCGCCGTAGCCGATGCCGGGAGCGAGGAACTCGGAGCCGATGCGGCGGTCGGCGCCCACGCCCCGGCGAACGAGTTCGATGTCGGCGCCTGTGTCAGTGGCCACTCGCGCCATCTCGTTGATGAAGGAGATGCGCGTGGCGAGCATGGCGTTTGACGCGAGCTTGGTGAGCTCTGCGGAGCGCGTGTCCATGAAGAGCAAGGGGACGTTCGGGTACAGCGTGCGCATGACCTGTCTTGCGCGCTCAGAATCGGTACCGACGATGACGCGGTCGGGTTTGCGGAAATCGTCGACGGCTGAACCTTCGCGGAGAAACTCGGGGTTCGAGACCACGTCGCACGAAACGATTTCGCGCACGCGATCAGCCGTGCCGACGGGGACAGTGCTCTTGATGACCAGCGTGGTGGCCGAGGTGATGGACCGCGCGACTTCCAAGACCGGCTCGGCGTTGCCGTCTGGCGTGCCGACCGCGATGAACGTCACGTCGGCGGCGACGACCTCCGTCGAGAACGAGAGCCGCGGCGAGCGGAGCAACGGCTCGAGGCCGGGCTCATGGAACGGAGCCCGGCCGCGGCGCAACGACTCGACTCGCGCGGCATCGACGTCGACGCACACCACGTCGTGACCGGCTTCGGCGAAGCACGCGCCTGCGACGAGCCCGACGTAGCCGCAGCCGATGACGGAAAGACGCATGGCTCGCCGCTGTACACCGCAAAGCGCTGCTACGTCGTGCTTCTCGCCGCTGACCTGCGCGCGGCGTACCAGTCGAACGCGAACGCCAGCGCAGGGCCCGACAGGTACAGCAGCGCCGGCGTCGCCACGAAGCGGTAGCGACCGAGAAAGAAGGTGAGCACCGCACTGGCCAGCAGCGAGAGCCAGACCGAGACCGTGAACAGCCCGGTCGGAGTTCCTGCCCACCGACGCGCGCCGAGCGCTGCCAGCAACGTCGCGAGCAACAACGCGCTGTTGAAGCCGTAGATGTATTCGACCGGCCAGACGAACAACCATGCCTTTTGAGCCCGTGCGCGAGCACACCCCAGACACCGCGAGCCGCGAGCTCTGCCCGTGCCGTTTCGCCATAGGCCTTCGACTTCACGAGCTCCGGACCGGTGAGAATTTCCGGCCGTGACTTTGCGAGCTCGGTGACGAGCGCAGTGTCGGCAGGCGTGTCGTTCCAACTGCCGGTGCCGCCGCGCACCCAACCGGCCCACACGCCGAGACCCGACTGAGACGAGAGACGAACGAACGCGTCGAACGCGACCGCGTTTCGGTACACCCACGGCAGGCACGTCACCGCGCAGCCGAGCAGCACCAGCGTCAGGCGGAGCGCGTGCGGTCGCATGATTCGCCACGCCGCGATGGCGACCACCACCAGCAGCAACGGCATCAACCCGAGATGAGGTCTGGTGAGAATCGCCGCGCCCAACAGGAGCCCTGCGACGAACGCCGCCCAGCGCTTCTCGAGCGAGAAGAACCACATCGAGATGATCAGCAACGGGATCGCGAGCGCTTCGCCGAGCAGCGCGTCGACGTAATAAAGCGCGCGAACAGACACGGGCCAGAACGTCCACGCCAGGGTGATGAGTGTGGCGGGCGCTCTGCCCCAGTGGCGCCGCGACAAATCGAACAGAAACCCGGCGCCGATTGCGTTGACCAGAACCAGCATGGCCCGCGCGAAGCTCCGCTGGTGGCCGACCACGGCGTAGATGCTGGCGAGGAAGACCGGGAGGCCGGGCGTGCGAACCGCAGTGGCCGTGCCGGGAGGTCCATACTGCCAGTCAGGACGGCCAACGGTGCCGTTGACCCACGCCTCACCCTGCGTGAGTGCCCAGCCCAGCTCGTCGTAACCAATGGCGTCGCCCGCGACTGGCCAGCGCCACGACCACACGAGGTGGGCGCCCCGAACGACGAGAAACAACAGAGACCACAACCCCGCGGCGACGAGCGGGCGCGACAACAACTCCGTCAGCTGACGTCTCGCCATTGCTCCCCCCCGGAGCGCTACAGGTGACACCTCACGGCTCGCGACTTCACGGCCCTGCGAAACTCGAAAAATCAGCTGAAGAAACGACGCACTGCCGACACGACTGAGGCTGCATCTTCCATCGAGAGCTGCGGCCCGATTGGAAGACTGAGCACCTCTCTGGCAGCCAGCTCCGTCGCCGCGAGTTGGCCATGGGTCGACGCGTACGCGCGCTGTTGATGCGGCGGCACAGGGTAGTGAACGAGCGTGCCGACACCCGCGGCGTCGAGGTGCGTACGAAGCGCGTCTCGTCGAGACGTTCGTACGACGAACAAATGCCATGACGTCGTTCGGCCAGCAGGCACCGAGGGCAACTTCAGATCGGTGAGGCCACGCAACTCGCTCAGATAGAAGTCGGCGATGCGCTGGCGGCGCGCGTTCCAGGCGTCGAGGTGTCGCAGTTTCACCCGCAGAATCGCCGCCTGAATCGGGTCGAGACGGGAGTTGAAACCGACGACGTCGTGCACGTACTTCACAGCAGAGCCGTAATTGCGCAACAGGCGCAGCCGCCCGGCCAGCGCATCGTCGTCGGTCGTCACCGCACCCGCGTCGCCGAGCGCACCCAGGTTCTTGCCCGGGTAGAAGCTCCAGGTCGCCGTCGTTCCAAAACCACCGATGCGCGTCGCACCGACCGTCGCACCGTGTGCTTGTGCTGCATCTTCCACGAACAGAAGTCCGCGCTCTTCGGCGACCTTCTTCATCGCCGGAACGTCGACTGGCACGCCGTACAGATGCACGGGCATCAACGCGCGGGTACGAGGCGTGATGGCCGCGGCCATCGCTTCCGGCGTCACCACGTGTGACTCGAAATCAGGCTCGACCGCGACCGGCACGCCGCCAGCGTGCGTGACGCCGAGCCACGTGGCGATGAAGGTGTTCGAAGGAACGAGAACCTCGTCGCCGCGTTGAAGCCCCATGGCGGTGAGCGAGAGCGTCAGCGCGTCGAGACCATTGGCGACGCCGATGCAGTGTCTGGCGCCTACGTACTGCGCGAACTCGGCTTCGAAAGCCTCGACCTCCGGGCCGCCGATGTAGTGGCCAGATGCGATCACCCGAGCGACGGCATCGGCGATCTCCGCCTGAAGTTCTTCGGTCGCATCTCGCAAAGAGAGAAACGGAACAGCATTGCCCACGGTGCCCATATGTTGCGCGCTTACCACCTGTCGCCGAGTCAGCGAATGACGCTCGAACACCGCGTATGAATGCGACTACATGCGAGAGGCACCGAACGGAGCGTCATGAGCAAGCCCAACCGAATCAGTCCTCTCGCCGTCGTCGAAGCAGAACTGCCACGCGACGCTGACATCGAGATCATGGAGTTCGCCATCGTACGCAAGGACGCGCGCCTTGGGCCCGGGTGCAAAATTCACCCGAACGCATTCGTGGCGGCGGGCGTCACGCTCGGCGACAACACCGAGGTGTTCAACGGCGCGGTGATTGGGCGCGAGCCGAAGGGCGCGGGAGCAACCGCCCGGAAGATCGAGTTCTCGCCTCAGATCCGAATCGGCAACAACTGCTCGGTCGGACCTCACGCCGTCATCTATTTCGACGTGATCATCGGCAACAACTGTCTCGTCGGCGACGCGGCCTCGATTCGCGAGAAATGCCGCATCGGAAGCAAGTGCATCATCAGTCGTCACGTGTCGCTCAATTACAATTGCGTCATCGGTGACGGCGTGAAGGTGATGGATGCCACACACCTCACCGGAAACATGCTCGTCGAAGACGAGGTGTTTATCAGCACGCACGTGGCGACCACGAATGACAACTCGATGGCTAGGCAGGGTTACGACGACAGTCGCACGACCGGCCCGACGATTCGGCGCGGAGCGGTGATCGGCGCGTGTGCGTTGCTGCTGCCGAGCACGGAGATCGGTCGAAACGCCACCGTGGGCGCAGGCGCCGTGGTCACGAAGAACGTGCCCGAGGGCGCGACGGTCATCGGCATTCCGGCACGAGTTCGGGCGTGAGCGTCGAAGACTGCCGTATCGTTCAGCTTCCGAAGATCTCCGACCCGCGCGGCAATCTCACCTTCATCGAAGGCGGGAACCACGTCCCCTTCGACATCGCGCGCGTCTACTACCTGTACGACGTGCCTGGCGGCGAGTCGCGTGGCGGTCACGCTCACAAGCAACTGCAGCAACTCATCGTGGCGATGTCCGGAAGCTTCGACGTCATCGTCGACGATGGCACCGCGAAGCGGACGTTCACGCTCAACCGCAGCTACTTCGGGCTCTACATTCCGCGCATGACGTGGCGTGAGCTGACGAACTTCTCGTCGGGAGCAGTGTGCACCGTGATGGCCTCTCGGCGCTATGAGGAGTCCGACTACTACCGCGAGTACGACGCCTTCATCGCTGCGGTCGCGGCAGCGCATTGATATCGAGCAGCGCGTGAGTGTCGCTACCCAGACATCGGCGCGGCCTAGCATCGAACGCGCCGCAGGATTGGGGCTCCTCGTCTCTCTTGCCAGTGTCGTTGCAGCGGCCGTTCGCTCGAAAGCCGCCGCGCTCTTTCTGGGCCCCGTCGGTGTCGGCATCGTCGCCGAAGTTCAGCAACTCGCGACCCTCGTGCTCGTGCCACTCGCCGCGTTCGCGGGGCCCGCGCTGGTACAGGCGCTCGCGAACAGAGACAGCCCGACTCACGAGCGCGTGATTGGCGCAGCGCTCGCGTGGACCTTGGCGCTGGGAGTGCTGCTATCGGCGGCTGCCGTGTTGCTCGCGCCCCGGCTGCTGCCGACGAACTGGAACATCGCTCTGAGAACATCAGTGGCGCTCGTGAGCAGCGGAACCCTGTTCGTCGCGCTCACGAACGTCGCCACGCAAACGCTCGTCTTCCGCGCGCGCCTGGCGGACTCTGCACGTCTGCAGGTCGTCGCCACGATCGTGAGTGCACTCGCGGTCGTCGTCTCCACGTGGTCGTTCGGCATCGTTGGCCAGTTCGTCGCGCTCGTCGCAGCACCGGCCGTAATGGTGCCTCTGTACTGGAGAACGGCTCGCGAGTCGGGAGCGTGGCCTCGCGCACTCAGCAGCTGGAATCTCAGCCCCGATTTCTTCCGCCTCGCATTCACCGTCGGCGGCGCTTCGCTCGCGGCTGGCGTCGCCCTGCAAGGCGCACTCTACGTCACACGACTTCGTCTCGAGCTGACCGGTGGCGCGGCCCTCAACGGTCAGTTCCAGGCGGCGTGGGCTATCGGCTCTCTGTATCTGGGGCTCGTTCTGTCAGGCATCGGCAACTTCGCGTTCCCACGCTTCGCGACGGCCGACGGTACCGAGCAACTCCAGTCCGAAGTGAATGCGACCGCGGCCTTCGTCGCGAAGTTCGCGCCCCCGGCGGTATTGCTGGTCGTGGCGTTCAGCGGTCTGGGCGTCAGACTGCTCTACAGCTCGGGTTTCGAGCCGGCGGTCGAGATTCTCAAGTGGCAACTCGCCGGTGACGTCGCCAAATGCTTCGCCTGGGCTTACGCGGGTCCGCTGCTGTACCGCGGTCGCGTGCGCGCCTTCATGTTCGCGGAGTTCACCGTCGCGGTGTTTCTCGCAGGCCTGTCGTGGATTCTCGTGCCGCGCTTCGGCGCCGTTGGCGCAGGGCAGGCGTACCTGGCCAGTCACGTCGTCTACCTGGTCGCGGCGACGATCGCGGCGCGCGTGAGTCTGGGGCTCAGGCCGAAGGTTCAGCACATCGTCATCGCAGTGGCGTGCACGGCGGTCCTCGCGGGCATCGCTGCGCTTCCGACGAACATCTTCATTCAAGGCGGATTGACGGTCGCGAGCCTCATCTGGCTCATCGCGTCCGGTGCTCTTCCCGAAATCGCGAAGAAGGTCCGAGCACGCTTTCTTCCGGCTCAGAGAAATTCAAAATGAACATTCTTCTTCTGCACGAATTCAGCGGCGTTCACACCGAGTTGCAGGCCGGACTTCGCGAGCTCGGGCACAATGCGCGAACTGCCAACTTCGGCGATGGCTTTCGCGGGTTCCCGACGGACATCAAGCTGGGGAATCTTGAGACGTCGGTGTCCGGAATCATCAGGCGCGCACTGACGCAGGTGGGACTCATCGAGCAGTTCCGCAAGTTCGACGTCGTGCAATCAATCACCGCAAACGCCTTCAACCCATTGGTGAGCTGGTTGATGGAAGCCGCCGTGCTCAAGAATCCCGAGCAGCGATTCGTGTACCTCGCGGCGAGCGGAGACACGGTCTACAGAAAGCACGTTCGCGCGTTGCCATACTCGCCCGAACTCGACTGGTACGAACGCGAACTACAGGGGGCAAACGAGCGCCGCATCTTCGACGCCGCGAATCAGATCGTCGCTGGCGCATGGGACTATCTCTTCAGCTTCCGGCGAGAAGGCTACTCCCCGACGTTCATCCCTTTCCCCGTCATGACCCGTCGAATCACTCCAAGAGCGGTCGCCCAGGGCCAGAAGCTGCGTGTGCTCCATCCGGTGAACCGTGCGGACGGTGACGACTACAAAGGCACGTCGTTCATTCGTACGGCGTTCGATTTGCTCCGGAAGAAGTTCGGCACCGACGTGGAGTTCATCGCCGTCGGCGGGTTGCCGTACGCCGAGTACATGGAGATCGCCAACACCTGCGACGTGCTGGTCGACCAAGCCAACACCATGAGCTACGGCATGAGCGCCATCTACGCGCTGGCGCAAGGAAAGGTGGTGCTCTCGGGGTGTGAAGAGATTGCTCACGAGCTCGAGATGCATCGCGTGGCTCCGGTCATCAACATCCGGCCCGATGCCGCCGACATCGCCACAAAGCTCGAGGCACTGCTCGCTGACCGCGCGCGCATGAAGGACATCGGCATCGCCTCGCGTCTGCACGCCGAGAAGTTCCACGACGCCATCGTGGTCGCCGAGCAGTACGCCAACGTGTACCGGGCCGTCCGGGCTGCGGGGCGATGACTGCGGCGCTCCTCTCGCTCCGCTACGGTGCAGCCTGTGTCCAGCGAACTGCCAGCAGACGTTGCCGCCGCCACCGCGCTGTCTTCGTATGAAGACGCGCGGCTGAGCGACGAGGTGGGCCGCCTGCTCGAAGAGATCGGCGCACTCGACGCGGTGACGGCCGCAAGGAGCGTGGTGCTCAAACCAAACTGGGTGAACCACGCCAACCCGCTGGGGCACGATCCGTCGAGCCTCGTCACGCACACCCGCGTCATCGAAGCGATCGCGGCGCACGTCGCACGCAGACTCCCGGCGGGCTCACGGGTGCTCATCGCCGACGCGCCGGTGCAGGCCTGCAATTTCGAAACGCTGCTGCGCGTGAATGGCGTGCACGACGCGCTCGCGCGGCTGCGAGCTGCGCACCCGGCCGTCAGCTTCGAGGTCGCCGACTGGCGATTGGTGAGGGCCTCGAGCCGGCTCTCGTGGAAGGCCACTGAACGCGTCGATTCATGGGACCCGAACGAGCACCAGCTCGTCGACGTGGGCGCGCGCAGCTTTCTCGAACCCGTTTCCGACCGCGCAGAGCGTTTTCGAGTCACCTGCTACGCGCCGTCGACCATGCACACCCGGCATCGGCCCGGTGTGCACCAGTACCTCGTCGCCAGAGCGGCGCTCGAGGCCGACGTCGTCGTCAACGTTCCCAAGCTCAAGATGCACATCAAGGCGGGCGTGACGTGCGCGCTCAAGAACCTGGTGGGCATCAACGGGCACAAGGAATTCCTGCCGCACCACGTGACCGGCACGCCCGAGAACGGGGGCGACAGTCATCGTCCCGGTCACGCCGCGCGAGAGCAGTTCGAGCGCTACTACGACTTCCACTTCGAGCACCTGGCGCGGCTCCCCCGACCGCTCATCAGCGTGTTGTCGCGCGCGCTCAATACGGCAGACCGGCTCACGGCCACCACCGACACCAGCAACTTCGGGAGCTGGCCCGGCAACGACACCGTGTGGCGCATGACGCTCGATCTGAACCACCTGCTCTACGCGTGGGCGCCGCAACGACCGCGCAGCGTCTTCACGCTCGTCGACGCCGTGACCGTCGGCGTGGGCAATGGACCATTGCGGCCGTCGCCGGCACACCTGGGGGTGCTACTCGCGGGCCGAAACCCGGCGACCATCGATGCCATCGGGGCGACGCTGCTCGGCTTCGAACCGATGGCGCTCCCGACGATCCGGAACGCACTCACGAACCCGGCGTCATTCTTCGCTGCAGCGCCTCAACGAGCGCCGGCGACCCCGCGGGTCACCGCGCAGCGGCCGCTCAACTGGGAACGCGTCGCGGCTCCGACTGATCGCTGAACACGCGCAAGGCCACTTCAAGGGACATCAACAACGTCAGCATGTAGCGGTGGTCGTGTTTGCCGGCGCGATGTTCGGCCCAACGTCTGCGAACTTCGGCGCCGTCGATGATGGACCGCTGCGCGAGCGTCGTCAGCAGCGCTTCGGCCAGCGAGCGCACATCGTCTCGGTGCCGGAGCGCGTGACCGAAATCGAGGTACGACATCATCGGGTGGTGCACGAAGCCGGGAGCCACGCGCCACGCGGCCTTTCGTGCGGCGGTCTGCGCGCGCCAGGCCAGCTGACGTACTCCGCCCGCGTGCCAGCCCGCGCCCTTGGTGGGCAGTGAGAACAACTTCGGAAAGCGACCACGCACCAGCTCGTCGAAGAAGTGTTTGCCGTCGCGCCACTCAGGGGGCAGCGAGAGCATGAAGTCGGCGAACGCGTCGTCCATGAAGGGGTTCACCGAGGTGAATTCGTTCATGAAGATGTGGTGCGAGGTGTAGCGCTCGACGTGGTTGTCGAACCACACCGCTTCGTGACGGCTCAGCGAACGATCGTAGGCGGTCTCGGTCGCGACGAGCTTCGCTTCTTCCGTCCACGGCAGCGCGCGGTCGTACCAATCGTAATAGACGCTCTCTTCGTCGAGGTACGCCTTCACCGCGCCTGCGTCGTCGTGACCCGGCCCGCGGAAATGTGAGCCACCAAGGCCATCGCCGGTGAAGCCCGTCCACTGCGGGGTCTGGGTGCCGAAGATGGCGGCAATGCGGTGCCACACCGCAGGTTGCGCGAGGTCGGTGTTGGCGTCGCTCCAGATGGCGGCGGCACGAAGCGCGTTCTCGGTGAACGGGAGTTGATCGAGATCGATGGCGACGTGACGCGTGCCCGCATGCCGCGCGACGAGGTTGCCGAGTTCGAAGTCGTTCGCTCCGAACGTACCGTGCGTGTACGTCTCGATCTCGTGCCCCGGCAGCGCCTCGAGGAGCGCGGCGAGGATGGCCCGTGAGTCCATGCCTCCGCTGAGCGGTACCAGCGGCCGCTGCCCGGCTTGAATGCTGCGGTGCACAGCCGATACGAAGAGCCGTGCTGCTTCTGCAAGCGCAGCGCTGCGATTCGTCTCACGACGCGGAGCCGGAGATTGCGAACGACTCGAGACCTTCCAGCCGCCGGCGCCGATCTCGATGCGGCAGCCGCCGGGGAGACAGTCGACGTCACGGAACAGCGTCGCCGTTCCGGGCACGTAACCAATGCGAAGGAAGACACGAATGGCCTCGGGCGAAGGCTCGAGCGCGCGGGGAATGTCTGCCAACCGAGCGTAGACGCGCCCGCTCTGGCGATCGTAGAAGCTGCGGCGAATGCGGTACTTCGCCGTGTCGATGATGGCCGCCGTCCGTTGAGTATCCAAAGCTCCGTCCATACTGCGTCAGTACCCACGACGCGTCCGCTCATTTTGAGGCTGATGCCGGTGATGGACTTTGGCGGCGTGGAGTCGCGCATCATCACGCAATCGGGGTTGATGAACCGCGAGCGCTACGACTTCCGGGTCTGCACCTTCTGGAAGAAGGGCGCCGCAGCCAGGAGCGTCGAAGCGCTCGGCGTGCCGGTCGACGAGCTGGGCGTGGACCCCAACCCGAAGAACCCGCGCGCGCTGGCACGCCTCGCCGAGTACGTCTTCAGTCACGACGTCGACGTGGTGCACGCGAGCATCCTCGAGGCCAACTTCCAGGCGGCGTCGTTGCGGCTGTTGCCGGGTGCTCCGTCGGTCGCCATCGAAGAGGTCGGCATGCCGATTCGCTCGCTGCGTTCCCGCGCAGCGTTCGGAGCCATCTACCGGATGGCAGACGTGGTGGTGGGCGTGTCGCAGAAGACGTGCGACGCGGTGAAGGCACAGCACTGGCTGCCAGACCGAAAGGTCCGCCTCATCTACAACGCCATCAACCCGCGCTTCCTCGCGCCCACCGTGGCGCCGCCGTCGCATCGGCCGCTGCGGTTCCTCGCGGTGGGGCGGCTCGTGGAGGTGAAGAATCAAGAGACGTTGCTGCGCGCGATGGCGCGCCTGACGGTTGATGAGCGCCCGCAGCTGCACCTCGTGGGTGAAGGCCCGCTGCGTGCGCACTTCGAGCGACGCATCGTCGAGCTCGGGCTCACCGCCAGCGTGAAGCTGCTCGGGTTCCAGTCGAACGTGAAGGAGCTGCTCGACGACGCAGACGCGTACCTGATGCCGTCGTTTTCCGAAGGCACCAGCATCAGCCTCGCCGAAGCCATGGCCCGGGCAAGGCCGGTGTTGACCTCGAAGGCCGACGGCATCGACGAAGCGATGGTGGGTTACGCGCCCGGTTGGCAGGTCGACGCGCGCGACGTCGACGCCTGGGCGCAGGGCATTCGCCGGCTCGTCGCGCTGGGTGAGGCCGGTCGTGCACGGCTGGGCGACGAGGCACGGGCGCTCGTCTCGCGCCGCATGTCGACCGACACCTGGCGCGGCGAACTCGAAGCGCTCTACGACCAGCTCACCGCCCAGACACGCAGCCGCCGCCAGACGTTGCGCAACCGCGTCGGCCGCCGCGTGTCGGCTGCGGTGTTCGGTGCGCGGCCGTGAAGTTGCTGTACGTGACGTGGGACGGCCCGACCCACAACTACCTCGAGGGCCTCTTCTTCCCCATCTTCGCGAAGCTGCGTGCGCACGGTGTTTCTACGCACGTGCTGCAGTTCTCGTGGGACCTCCCGTCGTTCGAAGCGCAGGTCACCGCCGCCGCGAAGGCTTTCGGCGTCGGGTACGAAGCGCACGCCGTTCCCCGCCGACCCATACAAGCGGCGACCGCGCTGGCGATTTCGACCGGCGCGGTCCAACTCGTACGCTCGGTGCGCCGTACGAAGGCCGACGTGGTCATGCCCCGCGCACACATTCCCGGCGCGATGGCCCTGCTGGCGGCGCCGCTGATGCGCACCGGCCTGGTGTGGGATTCCGACGGGCTGATGCCTGACGAGCGTGTCGACTTCGGTGGCTGGTCGACGACGGGCGTGAACTATCGCGCGTTGCGCGCGGTCGAGCGGTCACTGCTCACGCGCGCCGACGCCGTGCTGACTCGAACCGAAGCCGGGCGCGCGGTGCTGGCCGAGCGGCAGACCGCGCGACGCTTCGTGGTCGTTCCGAATGGCAAGAACGCCGACGAATTCCGCCCCGCCACGACGGAGGAGCGAACGATTGTGCGTGCATCGCTCTCGCTCGCGCCAGACGCGCCGCTGTTGATCTACGTGGGTTCCATTGGCCCGCAGTACCGACCGCGCGAGATGGCGCGCCTGTTCGCCGAAGTGCATCGCCGCCGGCCCGACGCCCACCTCCTCGCGTTGACGGGAGCACACGCGCAGATGGCCGACGCGCTGCGTGCCGCGCAGCTTCCTTCCTCGAGTTGGACCACGCGTCGAGTGCCGGCCTCCGAGGTCGCGTCGCTGGTGCGCGCCGCCGACGCGGGCATCTCGTTTCGCGAGCCGAGCCTGTCGATGCGCGCGGTGTGCCCCATCAAGATCGTCGAGTACCTCTTGTCGGGCGTACCGGTGTTGAGCAACGCAGGCGTCGGAGATCTCGACGTGCTCTTCGCACGGTCGCGCGCAGGTCACCTCGCGCCGGATTTCTCACCGGCGGCGCTGCGCGCGCTGGCCGGTTCGTTCATCGACGACGTGCTTCCAGCGGGTGACGGCTTGCGCGCCGAAGCGCGCGCACTCGGCGTGGCCGAGTTCTCTCTTGCTTCCTGTGCTGCCGGGTACCATCAGGCACTGCAGTCTCTCTGACCCGCGAGCTTCCATGGCACCTCCGAGCCCGATCTCCACTGCGCTGCACGCCCTCAAGTTCCAGCTGAAGCTGCGTGAGCGTCTGCGCCCCGCGTTCGGAGTGGTCGATGCGCTCGCCCTGCCCGGCACCGCGGTCAGCGCCCTGTACCTGCGCACGCTGCGGCGCTTCGGCATCCGCGAGCTGTCGCTCAACCGCGAGCTGCTCTCGAACCTCGGCGTGTTCCCGCTGCAGGCGCACTACTACGAGCCGTTCACGCGGCGCTCAGACCTCCGTCGCCCGTTGAATGAGCCGCGTCAGTTGCCGGGCCTCGAGCTCAACGAGCGCGGCCAGCTGGCGATGCTCGAGACCTTCGCCGTCGGCGATGAGCTGCGCGCGATTCCCTCGAAGCAGCAGTCGCCCACGGAGTATGGCTACGAGAACGGGACCTTCGGGTTCGGTGACGGCGCCTGGCTGTATTCGTTCATTCGCACCGTGAAGCCGAAGCGTTTCCTGGAGGTCGGCTCAGGCAATTCGACGCTCATCGCGCGCCTCGCGATGAACAAGAACGCAGCTGAAGGGCACGCCACGCAGCACACCTGCATCGAGCCGTACGAGATGCCGTGGCTAGAGAAGCTGGGCATCGAGATCGTCCGTGAACGGGTCGAAGAGAGCCCGCTGTCTCGCTTCGAAGCGCTGCGGTCTGGCGACGTGCTGTTCATCGACTCGTCGCACGTGTTGCGCCCGCAGGGCGACGTGCTGTTCCTCTTGCAGGAAGTGCTGCCGCGCCTCGCGCCGGGCGTCTTCGTGCACGTTCACGACATCTTCACGCCGCGCGACTACCCCGAGCACTGGGTGCTCGAGAAGATGCTCATGTGGGACGAGCAGTATCTTCTCGAGTCGTTCCTCACCTTCAACGACCGCTTCGAGATCGTCGGCGCGCTCAACCACCTGTACCACTCGCACCGCGAGGCGCTCGTGAAGGCCCTGCCGGTGCTCGATGATGCGGCCGCGTCGCAGCCGATGTCGTTCTGGGTACGCGTCAAACCCGCGAAGTGATCACGGCACCGGGCCTTTTCCGCTGACGTCGAGCAGACCGTCCCGGACCCCCTGCGAGAGCAACTGCAGGCGGCGGGTCTTGTCTTTACGAACCGCCAGCGTCAGCCCGCACTCCATGGCAAACCGGGCCAAAAGCAGCGCCCGTGCCACCGTCGACTGCTTCGTGCGCCGCGACGCGAGGAGCAGATTGCGCGTCTGGTAGTAGGCGTACCAGACGGGTTTTTCTGTCACGACCAGACGCTGGGTCACCGCGCGCGTCTCGTAGTCGTCGTCGATGACCACCTTGGCGTCGACCCACTGCTCATAGCCGTGGTCGTCGAGCAGCCAGCCGTAGGCGAGATCTTCCCAACCCATCCAGAAATCGGCCCACGGCAGAAGCCCCGCGCGAACGGGCCCGAGCGAATACAGCGCGCCGTTGCTGCTGGCCCAGAAGACGCGGAACGAGTGCGCCGGTCGCGACGCGGTACCGATGAACGGCACCGGCAAACGCGTCTTGCCCGTGAGGTCGTACTGAGAGCCGCGGCCCACGTAGCGACGCAACGGGTAGATGGCGCCTACGCGGCCCCCGGCGCTCCGACGCCGCTCGGCCTCGGCGACCAGCCCTCGCACCACGTCGCTGACGACGTCGCCGTCGTGGTTGATGGCGTACGCGTAGTCGAAGCCTTCACTCGCCGCCCAACGCAGGCGCTCGGCGAGGTTGCCGGCGCTGCCGAGGTTCACCGCGTGGGTGCGGTAGACGACGTCGGTCCACCCGCGCGCCTTGACGTGGCGGGCGATGTGCCCCGAGCCCAACGAGTCGACGACGCAGATTCCGCTCCAAGGTGGGTCGACGACCGCGTGCGCCGCCTCGAGCAGGCGAATGATGGCCTCGTCGGCGCGGAAGGCAGAGATGACGAGCGCTGCCCGGGCGCTCATGGCCTCGTCCAGACGCACGTTCCGCACCCGGCCTCTCGCGTCGCACGAACGAGATGGAGGCGAAGGCCGGGGCGCAAGTCACCTTGGCGACACATGGTTTCAACGCGGGTCACCGGCGACAATGCTGCGAAGGCTCGCGCGGTGACGTCGCTCTCTGCGTCACCGCGGGGAACCAGATGCTCGCGCAGATGTGAACCAATGAGCCCTGCACCGACAGCGAACACACGCGCCATGCGTCGCGCTTTACCACAACGGTTCAAGCTCCTCGGGCGAGCGTCTTTCAGCTAGACGCTTTTCGCATGTGCGGAATCGCAGGCTTCTGGTCGCCAGGCGTACAGGCTGACGAAGGCCTCCTGCTGTTGGAGCGCATGCACACCGCGATGCAGCACCGCGGCCCTGACGGGTTTGGGAACCGGCACCGCGACGGCGTGTTCTTCACGCATCGACGGCTGGCCATCATCGACCTGTCCCCGCGCGGTCATCAACCGATGCACTCCGACAGCGGCCGCTTCGTGATCACCTTCAACGGCGAGGTCTACAACTACGCTGCGCTGCGCAAGCAGCTCGAAGCCGAAGGCCACGCGCCGAAGTGGAACGGCACGTCGGACACCGAGGTGATGCTCGCGGCCATCGAAGCGTGGGGGCTGGAGAACGCCGTGCGTCGCTTCGTGGGCATGTTCGCCTTCGCGCTGTGGGACGAGCGGGAAAGGCGGCTGCACCTCGTGCGCGACCGCGTGGGCATCAAGCCGCTCTACTGGACGCAGACGGCGCACGGCGTGGCCTTCGCGTCGGAGCTCAAGGCGCTCCACTTCTTCCCCGGCTTCGACACCTCGGTGCACCGCGGCGCGCTCGCGGGCTTCCTGCGCTCCAACTGCGTCGTGGGCGAGCAGTCGATCTTCGAGGGCACGTACCGGCTGTCGCCGGGCACGATTCTCACCTTCACCGAAGCAGGCCGCGCGCCGAGCCGCAGCGTGTACTGGAGCGCGGTCGACGTCGCCCGCGCCGGTCTCGCGCGACCCTTCGAGGGCACCGAAAACGAGGCGCTGGACCGTCTCGACGTGCTGATGCGCGACGCAGTGTCGCTGCGCATGGTCTCTGACGTGCCGCTGGGTGCGTTCCTCTCGGGAGGCATCGATTCGTCGCTCGTGGTGGCGATGATGCAGGTGCAGAGCGCGCGGCCCGTTCACACCTTCTCGATTCAGAACGAGACGGCCGCCTACGACGAGGGCCCCGCCGCGCGCGCCGTCGCCCAGCATCTCGGCACACACCACACGGCATTGACGGTGACGGCGAAAGACGCGCTCGACCTCATTCCCCGGTTGCCGCGCATCTACGACGAACCGTTCGCCGACTCGTCGCAGTTGCCGACCCTGCTGGTCTCGCAGCTCGCACGACGGCAGGTCACGGTCGCGCTCTCAGGAGACGGGGGCGACGAGCTCTTCGGAGGCTACACGCGTCACGTGTGGGGTCCCCGACTGTGGAACCTCGAGCGTCGTCTGCCGGAAGCGCTCCGCTTCGCTCTGGCAGACGCCATCACGGCGCGCTCACCGCAGAAGTGGGACGAGTTCTTCCTCCGAGCACGGCCGCTGCTGCCCGCGTTGCGCATCATGGGCATCCGCATGCACAAGGCGGCCGCCGCGCTCCGGGTGGCCGACCCCGTCGGCATTCACCACATGCTCTCGTCCCACTGGCTGCCGAGAGACAACGTGTTGTTGCAGCCCTCCGAGATCAGCACGTCGACCGCGCCCCTGCTGCCGGGCGCGGACGTGGCCGACGAGTTCATGCTGCGAGATCTGCTCGGCTACCTGCCCGACGACATTCTGACCAAGGTCGACCGCGCCACCATGGCCTTCTCGCTCGAGGGCCGCGAGCCGCTGCTCGACCATCGGCTCATCGAATTCGCGTGGTCGCTCCCGTTGAAGTTCAAGGTGCGCGGCACCACCGGTAAGTGGCTGCTGCGCCGGCTGCTGCGTCGCTACGTTCCCCAGGCGCTCGTGTCGGGCCCCAAGATGGGTTTCGGCATTCCGCTAGGAGACTGGCTGCGCGGACCGCTGCGCGACTGGGCCGAAGCCTTGATCGACGAGAAACGCCTGCGCGACGAGGGCACTTTCGATGCCCGGCTGGTGCACCAACGGTGGAAGGAGCACCTCGACGGCACGCGGCCGTGGGAGTTCCACCTCTGGGACGTGCTCATTTTCCAAGCGTGGCGCGACACCTGGCGCGCGTGAGGCTCAGGCGCCCTTCTTCTCGCCTTCGCCGTAATACCGGTACGCGTACCCGTAATAGTAGTCGCCGTACTTGCTGCGCTCGAGGTCGACGTCGTTGAGCACCGCACCGTAGAGCGGCGCCTTCACGTCGGTGAGCGCGCGCAACGTACGCTTGGCGACGTCTCGGTTCGTCTTGCCGGCCTTGAGCACCATCACCACGCCGTCGACCTGCGTCGCCAGCACCACGGCATCGGCCACGGCGCCCACCGGCGGGCTGTCGAGCAGCACCTTGTCGAAGCGCTCTCCGAGCTTGTTGAGCAGGTCGGAGAACGCCTGCGCGTGCAGCAGCTCGGCCGGGTTGGGAGGAATCGGGCCGCAGGGCATGATGAACAGGCCCGGCACCTCGGTCGACTTGATGGCGTCTTCGAGTTTGCCTTCGGCCACCACCAGCGACGACACGCCGACGTCATTGGGTACGCCAAACGCCTTGTGCAGACGCGGGCGGCGCATGTCGGTGTCGACGATGAGCACCCGGTTGCCGCTCTGCGCCATGGCGATGCCGAGGTTGATGGTGGTGGTCGACTTGCCTTCCTGCGGGCCGCTCGAGGTCACCAGCATGCGGCGGAAGGGCTTGTCGGGCGACATGAAGAGCACGTTGGTGCGAATGGCGCGCATGCACTCGGCGATGAGCGACTTCGGCTCGCGGTGAATGTGCAGGTCGGGCGAAGTGCCGGTGCCGGGCGGAATGGTCGGCACGAACCCCAGGAACGTGAGGCCCAGGCGCTCCTCCACGTCGAGCTGGCTGGTGACCGACGAGTCGAGGAACTCGAGCAGCAGCGCCAGACCCAGCCCCAGCACCAGGCCCGCCACCACGCCCATCAACACGCCCTGCGGAACGTTGGGGCGAATGGGCGCCATCTGCGGCCGCGCGGCATCGAGCACGCGCACGTTCGAGGTACGCAAGAGGCCGGACAGCTCGATGTCCTTCAAGCGCTTGTAGACCGAGTCGTACTGGCGCTTGGCGTTGTCGGCGTCCTGCTTGTACTTGTCGAGCTCGACCTTCTTCTTTTCGAGCTCGAAGGCCTCCGACTTGGCGGCCTCGAAGAGGCCCTTGAGGTTGCGCTCCTTCTCGACGGCCTCCTTCAGCTCGGCCTCGGTCGAGATGACGATGTTCGAGAGCTCGCGCGCGAACTCTTTTTCGCCCGAGGCGAGCTTCTCGCGGCACTCCAGCAGCCGCGGGTGCTCGTCGAGGTAGCGCGACGCGAGGTCGGTGCACTCGTTGCGCAGCGTGAAGATGCGGTCCTTCAACTTCACCAGCGTCTGGTTCTCGCGCGCCGCCGGCAGCGCCTCGGCCCACAGCCGGTCATCGGAGCCCTGCTGTGACTGCACGGCGCGAATCGCCGACGAGCGGGCCTTGAGGGCGGCGATACGAATCTGCGCCTCGGTGAGCACCTTGCTGGTCTCCTGCAGCTTGTTCGAGACCATGCTGGCGCGGTCGTCGAGCGCGAGAATGTCGCTCTGCTTGCGGTACTCGTAGAGCGCCAGCTCGCTGGTGCGCGCCGAGTCAGACAGGCTGTCGCGCCGCTCGTCGAGCCACTTGCTGGCGTTCTCGGTGAGCTGGAGCTTCTGCGCCATCACCTCGTCGGAGTAGGCCTGCGCGATTTCGTTGGCGAGCAGCGCCGCCCGGTTCGGCTCGCGATCTTCGATCTTGATGAGTGAGACCCGCGAGTCCTTCACCGGCTCGACCTTGATCATCGCCTGGAGCTTGGAGACCGCATCCATCCGGCTCATCACCTCGGCGCGCTGTTTGGCGTCGGCGATCTTCGCCACGCCCAGAAAGTCAGCGTCGCTCGCCAGGCCCAGCTTCTCGACCACCCGCTGCGAGACCGCCCGGCTCTGGATGATTTTGTACTGCGTCTCCAGGTACTCCTTGTTCGCCCAGTAATACGAGGTGGTGTCGGCGTTGACGTCCTGAATCTGGTTGTCGAGGAAGCGCGGCTCTTTCGAGTCGATGATCAGGCTGATTTGCGCGCTGTACACCCGTTGTTGCCGTGTCGTGTAGAGCGTCGCGACGCCCACCACGACCGAAAACACGAGTAGAATCATCCACTTCCGACGCAGAATGACGCGAAGGTAGAACCGGGGATCAATGCCTCCGGTCGACGTGATGTCTGCGGTAGACGCGGAGCTCGACACAGCGGGGGTGAGTACCACCAGCCTGCCGTCGAGTTCAATTTCACCACACTATTGAAGAGGACCCAGCGCGGCTTCGAGTCGATTCAGCCACGCGTCGCGGCTCTTCGCGCCTTCCGGGGTGTCCAGCAGCCGGCCGCGGCGGATCTCGTCGACCGCTGAATGGAGGCTGCCCATGCGCTCGTAGACTTCTGCCAGCCGGTAGTGGAGCCCGGCGTTCTGCGGCTCGATGTGCACCGCGGTCTGCAGCGCGTCGAGCGCGCGCGGATACCGCTCTTCCTGGATCCACAAGGTGGCTTCGCGCTGAAACATCACGCTGCGCTGACCCGCGGCGTTCGCAAAAGGCCGCACCCGCTGAAGCACGTCGCGCGCGGCGGCCGGCTTGCCCTGCGAAGCCAGCAGGTCGACCAGCATGAACCCGGCCGCGAGGTTCGTCGGGTCACGGTTCAGGAGACGCTCGAGCGCTGCGGCCGCTTCGTCGGTGCGGGCCAGCCGCAGGAGCGCCTGCACGCGCGTCATCACCAACTCGGGTCGCTCCTGGTACGTGCCGTCGAGCCGCTCGACCGCCTCCAGCGCCTTCTGCGGCGAACCCAGTTCCAACTCATGCCGTACGCCGAGCAGCTCGGCCTCGACCGCGACGTCTTCGCTGGGCGGCAACAACGCCGCCGCGTCGAGCAGCGCACGGGCTTCGTCATCTCTCCGGTGCGCCCGGAGTGTCGTGTACGCGCGCGTGAGGTGCCCCGGGGTGTCGAGGAGCACGCGCTCCCACGCGCCGAGGCGGGCGGCGAGCAGCAGGCCCGCGGCGAGCGAGGTCTCATCTCCACCGGCCCACGCGAGTTTGTATTCCGCGAGCGCCTGCGAGGGTTGACCCAGCCGCAACAGCGCCTGCGCGGCGGAGAGGTGGCTTGCGACATCACCCGGCCGCAGCGTGAGCACGCGGTTGATCCACGCCAGCGCTTCATGCGGGTCGGCGCGGCGCGACGCATCACGCGCGACGTTGGCGTACAGCACCCAGTCCGACGGGTGCCGGTCAATGCGCTTGAGGGCGCGCGCCCGTACTTCGGCAAAAGGGAGCCCCGCCACCAGATCGTCGCGCAGCGCATCTTCCGCGTCGCGGAAGCCCGGAAGCCCGAACACCAGCGCGAGCCCACCCACCATCAACACCGCGCCGCCGGCTGGAATCGACATCGACCTCACGCGCAGCCGCGAACTCTTCGCGTCCATCGCGAACAGGAGGCCGAGCATGATGCTCGCCGCCGGCGCTACGGCGTTGAGCTCGAGCGCGAAGTCGAACACGTCGTGCGCCACCACGCCGACCAGCCCCAGGAGCACGACGTTGGCCGTGGAGTCGGGCCGGGTGAGGAACCACAGGCGCCAGGCAAGCCGCGCCACCAGCGCACCAACTACCAGCGTCAGCGGGACACCGAAGTCAGCGACCCACTGGAGCAGCAGCATCTCGGGGTGGGTGAAGGTCGTCGACAGTTCGCGGGTCTGCCACGGAGAGAACCCGAGCTCGAAGCCGCCGGCGCCCATGCCAGTGAGCCAGTACGGCGCAAGACCCGCGGCGAACATCGGCCACAGGTCGATCTTCGTCGCCTTGAACTTCTCGATCGTCGAGAGCGTCTCCGCGCGCTCCACCAGCTGCTCGAACGACAGGAAGCCGGCCACCAGCAACGTGCCGGCGATGAAGGCCCACGGCAGCGAGCCGCGCATACCGCCGCTTCGTCTCGCCAGCAGGCTCACGCCCACGAGGCCCCACGTGGCGATGAACACCCCGATGCCGCCGCGGGAAAACGAGAAGAACACGGCCGCCGCCGACACCGCCGCCACCGCGCCCCACCCGATGGAGGCGTCACGCGACGGCGCGTTGAGGGAAAGGCCCAGCGCGACGGTCGCGCCCAGCGTCAACCACGCCGCGAGGTGGTTGGTGTTGCCGAACGGCGTGATGAGCGGAACGACTCCATAGAACGGTCGAACCCCGAGCAGCGCGTCGGCGCCAGCCAGCAGGTGCAGGAAACCACAGGTGGCCGTCGCTGCCGCCGAGATCGCCAGCACCGCGAACAGCCGGCGCCGCACGCCTTCGATGCGCCCGAGCTCCAGCGCCACGAAAAACAGCCCTCCGAGCGACAACAGGCGGCTGAGGCCGCGTAGCGTGGCAGGCACGTCGACGGCGAGGGGCCTCCACGCGGTGAGCCCCAGCGGCACGAGCGAGAAATCGCGCAACGCGGCCTGTGGCGGGCTCAGCAACCCCAACACACCCGGAGGCAGGGGAATCAACTGGAGCAGCGTGACCGTGACCAGCAGCGCCGGAATGGTGAGCGAGGCGTGCCAGCCCCAGCGGCGGTGATTGCGCTGCGCTCCGAGCACCCAGGCCGACAGCGCGCCGACTGACAACAACCACAACACCCAGGACGTCCACTCGGGTGCGCCGCCCAGACTCGCCGGCAGCAACACCATGGACGCGGCAAGAAACACCTCTGCGGCGATCCAGAAACGGCTTTGGTCAGACTGCGGCATGGGCGAGTGGTCAGGGCGTGGAACGAAATCGTCGGAACCAGCGCCGCCCCCCATCGACGGCGTGGCGCAGACCATCACGAGGCGAGTCGACGAGCCACAGTCGCATTGCAAAACCGCTCCAGCGACCCTCCGCGAGGGTGGCTGCTTCGAGCTGGCGCGCCGAGAACACGCGCGCGTTCGCCAGGCGCCGCGCGAAGCCCGCTCCGAAGTGGTGACTGGCCTCGGGTGGCACCGCCGCCTGCAGGGGCTCACGAAGCACCCACAAGGCAGCGCTCACCGCAGCATGAAACCCCGCTGCGCGGCACATGGTGGCCATGCCTGCCCAGTCGAAGTCGCTGCGCAACGCCAACGCGCGCTGCAGGTCGACCAGCCACGACGCGCGTAGAAATGCGTGATTGGCGGCGTGCGTCGCGAGGTACACGAACTCGTCTTCGTGGTGCAGCCACTGCACGTGGCGACCATGAAACGTTCCCTTCACCAGCCGCGCACGCAGCGATGCGTCGTCGAACACGCGCCCGCCGAAACCGGAGAACAGCCGGAAGTGCAGCTCGACCAGCCCGTCGTGACCCGCCCACGACACATGGTGGTGTTCGTGAGCCACGTCGGCCAGCCCGGCGTCGTGCTGCTCGACGAACTGCAGGGCCGCGAGCGCACGCCCGGCTTCGTCGAGCTCCTCCGGCTTCACCCACACGTCCACGTCGGTTGCGGGCCGCGCCAACGGTTGTTCCGGGTAGAGCCGCTCTGCGAGGCCGGAGCCTTTGAGCAACACCGGCGCGATGCCCCGCGCCGCGAGCGCGTCGAGCACCTTGAGCGTGAGCCGCCGCATGCGAAGACCGCGCGCGATGAGCGCTCGCGCGTCACTCTGAAGTCGCCGGTGTGCCGCAACGGGGAGCGACAGGTTCGAAGCGGCCAGGAAATCGGCGACCATGGCGCTCACGCCGTGCCGGGCGGCGTGCGTGACGAGCGCGTCTGCGTCGAGGGCCCGGAGCCGGTGAGACAGTCGGGCCCCGTTCGCTGGCATCGACGCCAGCACTTCGAATAGGGGAGCCTGCACCGGAGACTGAGCACCGAAGCCCATGGAAGACTTCATTTTCGCACCTCTCGTGCTCTTCGTCGGCCTCGGCATTCACGCCGTCGTCACGCGGTACCACACGGCCGCCGAGAATCGGGTGCTCAACCTGGCCTTCGCGGCGCACATGCTCAGCGGCTTCGCGCAGGTGTTGTTGACCCGCTACTACTTCGGCGGCGGCGACATGATGGGCTACTTCGAGAACGGCGCGCAGGTCGCCGACGTGCTGAGCGACGACGTGACGCGCTTCCTGCCCGAGGTGCTGCGCGCGTTTCTCCAGCGGGAATACGAGTTCCCCATTCCGCTCTTCGGGGCCAGCTCCACGCAGTCGATGTCGGCCACCGCGGCGATGCTGCTCTTCGTGACCGGCAATTCGCTCTACGCGGCGGTCTTCGTGGTGTGCGTCGCGAACTACCTCTCGCAGGTGCTGCTGTACCGCGCGCTCAAGTCCGAGTTTGCGCCCGAGCAGCAGGAGCGTGTGTTGTGGGGCACCAACCTGATGCCGAGCGCCGTGTTCTGGTCGTCGGCGCTGCTCAAGGAGCCCATCACCATGGCGGCGCTGGGCCCCGTGGTGCTGGCGCTCAAGTGGCTCTCGGAGGGGCGCAGGCGAATTCAGGCCGCCCTGCTGCTGGTGCCGGGGCTGTTCGTCATCGCCATGATCAAGCCGTACGTGCTCATGGCGCTGTCGGTCGGGGCAGGCATCTTCTACCTGTGGAAACGCTTCCGCGCGCAGAACGCGGTCGTGCTGCGGCCGTTCGCGGTGGTGACGGCCGTGGCGCTCGGCTCCGCGGGTCTGGTCTTCGGCAACAGCTACTTTTCCAAGGCTGACGGCGCGTCTGCGGCCAGCTCGCTCGCCCACCAGCGCTCGGTTGGGTACGAGGTCGAAGGCGGCTCGAACTTTCAGATCGACAGCGTCAGCGGAGACGTGACCCAGCGCTCGTTGTCGCAGGAGCTCGTGCTGGCGCCCATCGGCCTCGTCACCGCCCTCTTCCGCCCGTTCCTCTTCGAAGCCCGCAACGCCGTGCAGCTGGTCAACGCCCTCGAAGCCACCGCGCTGCTGCTGCTCTTCGTGCGCATCGTGCGGAGGACCTCACTGCGCTCGCTGGCCAAGTACATCACCAGCTCGCCGGCGCTGTTGTTCTGCACCGTCTTCACGCTGGCGCTCGCGGTAGGCACGGGCCTGGCGACGACCAACATGGGCACGTTGTCCCGTTACCGCGCGCCGATGATGCCGTTCTTCTTCACCGTCTTGCTGGTGCTCGACCACTGGTCGAAGGAGCAACAGCAACAGCCGCGGATCAGGCCGGTTGTCGCAGCGAGATCACCTGTGCAGAGGGCGTGAAGTCGCGCTGCAGCTCGGGCACCAGCTCACGCAGCCGCAGGCTCGCCGCCGTCGCGTCCACTGAGTTGGCGCCGCGCACGATGCCATCGACCAGCGGTGCGATCTCCTCGAACGACCGCGAAGGCAGACGACCGATGAAGATCTTCGGGTGCCGCGTCTTCTCGGCCTTCTCTTCGACCGTCGACAGCTCCTCGAAGAGCTTCTCGCCGGGGCGCAGGCCGGTGAACCGAATCTCGATGTCCTTGTCGGGAACGAGGCCCGAGAGCGTGATGAGGTCTCGTGCGAGGTCGACGATCTTCACCGGCTCGCCCATGTCGAGCACGAAGATCTCTCCGCCACGCCCGACGGTCGCGGCCTGCAGCACCAGCTGGCTGGCCTCGGGAATGGTCATGAAATAGCGGCGCATCTCGGGGTCGGTGACGGTGACCGGCCCGCCCTGCGCGATCTGCTCCTTGAAGATGGGGATCACGCTGCCGGCCGACCCGAGCACGTTGCCGAAGCGCACCGCGACGAAGCGGGTCTTGCTCTTCTGATTGAGCGACTGCACGTAGAGTTCGGCGACGCGCTTGGTGGCGCCCATGATGGACGTCGGGTTCACCGCCTTGTCGGTCGACACCATCACGAACTGCTGAACACCGAACTCGTTGGCCGCATCAGCGACGATGCGCGTGCCGCCGATGTTGTTCTTGATGGCCTCGCCGGGGTTCCACTCCATCATCGGCACGTGCTTGTGCGCGGCGGCGTGCACCACGACCGTCGGCCGGTACCGCGCGAAGATGCCGCGTACGCGCTCCACGTCACCGATGTCGGCCATCAATGCCTCGATGTCGAGCTCGGGGTGTCGGCCATGCAGCTCGCGGTGAATCTCGAAGAGCGCGGGCTCCGAGCGTTCCACCAGCAGCAGCTGCCGCGGGTTGAAGCGGCACACCTGACGGCAGAGCTCCGAGCCGATGGACCCGCCGGCGCCCGTCACCAGCACCACCTGGCCCGCGAGCAACGCCTTGAGAGAATCGGTGTCGAGTGAGACCGGGTCGCGACCGAGCAGGTCTTCGATGTTCACGCTGCGCAGCTGGTTCAACGTCACCTGACCGCTGATCAGCTGGTCGATGCCCGGCATGGTGCGAATGGGCACGCCAGCCAGCTTCACGGTGTCGACGATGCGGCGCATCTCCTTGCCGGGCACCGAAGGAATGGCGATGACGACTTCATCGACCCGTTCGGACTTCACGAACGCTGCGGCTTCGTCGATGCGCCCGAGCACCTTCACCCCGTGAATCGAAACGCCGCGCTTGGCCTCGTCGTCGTCGATGAACCCGACCGGCGAATAGTGGCCCACGTGCGTCTTCTGCATTTCGCGCAGCAGCATTTCACCGGCGTTGCCGGCGCCGACGATCAGCACGCGCAGCCGGGCACCGTCACGCTTCTGCCCGACGCTCTGCGCGAGCTGCCACAGCGACCGCGCCCCGAAGCGCAGCCCGCCGACCAGGATCATCGTCAGCAGGAACTCGATGACCAGAATCGAGCGCGGGTAGCTGCGGTACCCGCCGAGCACCAGGAACACCGCGAAGATCAGCGTGGACAGCGCCGTCGAGCGGAACAGCGCGACGAGGTCTCTGGCGCCGGTGTAGCGCCACAGGCCCGAGAACATGCCGGCCGACGCGAACACCGCGATGTGAATGGCCACGTTCGCCGCGAGCCACACCCACGCCACCGGGAAATACTCGCGCGGGTAGCTGAACTCGAAGCGCAGCGCGAACGCGATGGCGTGCGACGCCACGAACAACAGCAGGTGCACCGACACGGCGACCAGACGCCGGTAGCGCAGCAGCCAGCCACTGGATTCAGGCACCATGGCGCGTTGGTTGCCGGGACGTTGGTCTGCGTTCATCAGGGGGTCACGTATGCCCCCGATGACGCCGCCGTCAAATGGACGTCAACGCTCGGTAACGTTCCACCGTGGCCTCGGCGATGCGCGCGCGCGAAAAGTCCCGGGTCACGCGCTGCCGACCTTCACGACCGTGCCGGGCCGCCAACTCCGGTGAGTCGAGGTAGCGCTGCATGGCCACCGCCAGCGCCGCTGCGTCGCTCACCGACACCAGCGTACCGGTCACACCATCTGACACGGCGTCGATACAGCCAGCGATGCGCGTGGAAATCACGGCGCGCTCCATCGCGGCGGCCTCGAGCGGCACGTTGGGGAAGCCTTCGCGATGCGACGGGAGCACCACGAAGTCTGACGCCGCGTACACCTCACGCGGATCAGCCACGAAGCCCGGCGTATGAATGCGCGGGTGCGCCTCGACGAGTCGACGTACGTCATCGCTCACCGGGTCTCTGGGCTCCCACGGGCCAGCCAGGATCAAGTGCGGCGCTCCCTTCAGCTGCGAGAACGCTTCGACCAGCTCGGGCACACCTTTGTCGCGAACGAGGCGGCCGACGAAGCCCACCACCTGTGCGCTCCCGGGAATGCCGAGCTTCGCGCGCAGGGCGGCGCCTGACATCGGCGCAAACCGGTTCGCGTCGACACCGTTGCTGCCACCGAGAATCACCTCGGACTTGTCGGCCGACACCAGCCCTTGGGACACCGCCTCGGCGCGCAACGAATGGCTCTGACAGATGACGCGCGTGGCAGCGGCGCAGCTCAGGCGCTCCGTCGTCGACAACACGCCGCGGAGCACGCCCTTCGCGGTCACGTAGGCCAGCCCGCGCATCTGGTAGATGCGCACCGGCACCCCGGCGGCCCTGGCGGCGAGCGTCCCCAGCAGGCCGCCCTTCGGAGTACCGGCGTGCACCACGTCGGGCTTCAGGCGCGCGAAGCACGTGTGCAAGGCGTCGAGCGCACGCCAATCACCCAGCGGCGTCACCTTGCGCGGCATCTCGATGCCGACGGTGCGAACGCCGAGCTTCCGACCGAACGTGGTCAGCCGCTCATCGGGCGAGGTGATGACCGTGACGTCCCACCCGTCGTCGCGCGCGCGAGCGACCACCGCGTCGATGAACACCAGCGAATCGGCCACGGTCAGCACATGCACCAGCCGGCCGCTCATTCGGCCTCGTTCCCCATGAACTCCGGCATGGTGGCGTGGGCCGCGGCCGCGATGCCGTCGCGCTTGACCACGCGCGAGACCGTCTCGAGCAGAATCTTCGCGTCGAGCCACAGCGAGAACTCGTCGACGTACTTCACGTCGAGTTCGAACTTCTGGGGCCAGCTCAAGCTGTTGCGACCGCGCACCTGCGCCAGACCGGTGATGCCGGGGCGCATCTCGTGACGGCGCGCCTGCCGCTCCGAGTAGCGCGGCAGGTAACGCATCAACAAAGGGCGCGGGCCGACGAGGCTCATGTCGCCCTTCAACACGTTCAGCAGCTGCGGCAACTCGTCGAGGCTCGATTCACGAATGAAGCGACCCACCGCCGTGAGGCGCTCGGCGTCGGGCAACAACGCGCCGTCGGGGCCACGCGCGTCGCTCATCGTGCGGAACTTGAAGATGGAGAACGGCTTGCCGCCTTTGCCCGGGCGCGTCTGCCGGAAGAACACCGGCGCGCCCATCGACACGCGCACCGCCGTCGCCGCTGCCACGAGCGCCGGCGCCGCCACCACCAGCCCCGCCGCGCTGGCGGCGATGTCGAAGAGGCGCTTCAAGCGCAGATGCTGTTCTCGCTTCACACCGTCCATATACTGCGGCGCGTGCCTTCCCCTCGCGTTCTCGTGTTCGGAGCCGGTGGCCACGGACGCGTCGTCGCAGAAGTGGTGCAGGCCTGCGGGCATACGGTCGACGGCTTCATCGACGACGGCGTTCCCGCCGGTACCCAGGTGCTGGGGCTCCCGGTGCTGGGCGGCGCTTCGTTTCTCGACAGCCAACCTTCGCGCGTCGTCGCGCTGGGCATCGGCCACAACGGCACCCGGCAACGCATCGCGCGCCGACTGCAGGCGCAGGGGCATCAGCTGCCGGCGTTCATTCACCCCTCGAGCGTCATTTCGCCCACTGCTCTTCTCGGCGCCGGGGTGGTGGCCATGCCCCGCGTGGTGGTGAACGCCGAAGCCCGCGTGCACGACGGCGCGATTCTCAACACCGCCTGCGTCGTCGAACACGATTGCGTCATCGGTGAGTTCGCGCACCTCTCGCCGCAATGTGGCCTCGGCGGTGGCGCACAGGTCGGCGCGCGCACGCACATCGGCATCGGCGCCACGCTGCTTCACCTCGCGCGTGTCGGCGACGACTGCGTGGTGGGTGGCGGCTCGGTGGTGCTCAAGCACGTCGCGGCCGGCCTCACCGTGGTCGGTGTACCGGCGCGGCCATTGACGAAGTGACTTCGAGGGTCTGCTA
Source organism: Archangium gephyra (assembly GCA_003243425.1). Lineage (GTDB taxonomy): Bacteria > Myxococcota > Myxococcia > Myxococcales > Myxococcaceae > Archangium_A > Archangium_A gephyra_A. The sequence goes on from QFQP01000007.1 coordinate 79,366, forward strand.
AGCCCTCGCGCATGTCAGAGCGCGTGTACCTCTCTCCTCCGCACATGGGCCCCGATGAACGCGGGCTGCTGCTGGAGGCCTTCGACTCGAACTGGATCGCCCCGCTGGGCCCCCACGTCGATGGGTTCGAGAAGGAATTTTCGGCGCGGGTGCAGATGCCGCACGCCGCTGCGCTCTCGAGCGGCACGGCCGCGCTTCATCTTTCTCTGCAGTTGCTCGGCGTGGGTCGCGGCGATGAAGTCCTCGTCTCGTCACTCACCTTCGCGGCCTCGGCCAACCCCATCACCTACCTGGGCGCCAGGCCGGTCTTCATCGACAGCGAGAACGAGACCTGGAACCTCGACCCGGCGCTCCTCGAAGCCGAGCTGAAAGACGCGCGCGCGAAGAATCGCCCCGTGAAGGCGGTCATCGCCGTCGACCTCTATGGCCAGTGCGCGCAGCTCGACGTCATCGAGCGCGTCTGCGCTGAATACGGAGTGCCGCTCATCGAAGACGCAGCCGAAGCCCTCGGTGCGACGTGGAAGGGCCGTCAGGCCGGCACCTTCGGAGCCGCTGCCGCGTTCTCGTTCAACGGCAACAAGATCATCACCACGTCAGGCGGCGGCATGCTGGTCAGCCACGACGCGAAGCTCATCGAGAAAGCCCGCTTCATCGCCACGCAGGCCCGAGACCCGGCGCCGCACTACCAGCACTCGCACATCGGGCAGAACTACCGGCTCTCGAACCTGCTGGCCGCCGTCGGCCGCGGCCAGCTGCGCGTGTTGAACGAACGCATCGCCGCTCGTCGCGCGCATCGCACGCACTACGAGTCGACCCTCGGCCGGCTGCCCGGCATCGGCTTCATGCCGCTGTCGTCGCACGGCGAGTGGAACGGGTGGCTCACGGTCATCACCGTCGACCCGAAGCTGTTCGGCGCCTCGCGTGAAGACCTTCGACTCGCGCTCGAGAAGGAGAACATCGAGTCACGCCCGGTGTGGAAGCCGATGCATCTGCAACCCGTGTTCGAGGGCTGCCGTATGGTCGGCGGCCCGGTCGCCGAGCGCGCCTTCGAGTTCGGCCTGTGTCTGCCGTCGGGCTCGAGCATGACGGCCGCGGCGCGAGATCGGGTGGTCGGCATCATCAGCGAGCTGCACCGCGCCTGACCTGCTGCGTTCGTAAGTTGGCGTGATCACGTCACTTGTCAGACCCGCATGAGACACCCGCGGCGTGACTGCAAACGAACTGTTGGTGGACGAGGTGGCGGCGCGCATCTACCGCGCGGCGCCGTTGGTGGGCGACGAGGCGCTGCGTGAACTCCTCAAGAACGCGGCGGTGAAGCTGCTGTCGGCAGACTCGCCGACGCGCCTTCGCAACACCCTGCAACTGGTCGACGGGTTGCTGGTGCTGGCGGCGCTGCGTGGCGTGCTCGAACCTGAAGTCGCGGGCGCGCTCCGTGCGCACGACCTCGACTTCGCCTTCGAAGAGCTGGCGCTGCAATGAGAGCCTTCGAAGAGGACGAGGGCGTCATTCACCCGTGGGACCTGGTGGTCGACGAGGGCGCGACGCGCGTGCTGCTGGCGCTCCCCTCATTCAAGGACGCGCGGCTCAGAGAGCGGCTCCGCAAACTGGCGACCAACGCGATGATGGCCGCCACCACGCGCCAGCGAGACGCTGCGCTTCGTCGCTTGAGCGAGGTCCTCACGCGCCGCGACGCCCGGCACCTCGCCGATGCCCAGCTGCTCGCCATGCTGTCGTCGGGAGAACCGCCCGAAGACCTCACGGTGCAGTTGCATTGACCGGCTGCCGCGTCAGTCGTCGAACAGCGCGGCGACGAACTCCTTGGGGTCGAAGGCCTTCAAGTCCGACACCTTCTCGCCCACGCCGGCCCACGCCACGGGCACCTTGAGCTCGTCGCAGATGCCGATGATGACGCCGCCCTTCGCGGTGCCGTCGAGCTTGGTGAGCGCGATGCTGGTGATGCCCACCGCTTCGTGGAACTGCCGCGCCTGCGCGATGGCGTTCTGACCCATCGTCGAATCGAGCACCAGGAGCACCTCGTGCGGAGCGCCCGGCAACGCCTTGTCGATGACCCGGCGCACCTTCTTGAGCTCTTCCATCAGGTTCGCCTTGGTGTGCAGGCGGCCGGCGGTGTCGGCGAGCACGAGGTCGACCTTCTGCTCGACACCCTTCTTCACCGCGTCGAAGACGACCGAGGCCGGGTCCGACTCTTCCTTGCCCTTGACCAGTTCAGCGCCCGCACGCTCGGCCCACACGTCGAGCTGTTCGGCCGCCGCAGCGCGGAACGTGTCGCCGGCCGCGAGCAGCACCTTCTGACCGGCGCCGTGCGCCTTGGCCGCCAGCTTGCCGATGGTCGTGGTCTTGCCTGCGCCATTGACGCCCACCACCATGATGACGTGCGGCGGCCCACCCCCCTTGAGCGCGTGGTTGGCCTTCAGGTCGACGATCTTCTCGACCTGCTTGCGAATGACGTCCTTGAGCTCCGCCGACCCGAGCGACCGCGACCTGGCCGACTCCCGCGCGTGCTCCACGAGCGCAGAAGCCGTCTTCACGCCGATGTCCGCGGTGAAGAGCACTTCTTCGAGCTCGGCAAGCACCGCCTCGTCGACCGGCTTGGGAGCGCCGCCGAACAGCCCCGACAGGCGCGCCATGAAGCCTTCGCGCTTCGTCTTCGCCAGCCCCGCGGCGAGCGTCTGGCCGGCTTCCGCGTCGATCTTCTTCTGCGCGGCGGCCTTCGCTACGGCCTCGAGGCGCGCGGCTTCGTCCTTCTTCCGCTGCTCTTCTTCGGCGCGGAGCCGCTCCGTCTCTTCGCGCTCGCGCTTCTTGCGTTCTTTCTCTTCGGCCTCGAGCGCCTTCTCGGCGCGGTACGCTTCTTTGCGCGCCGCTTCGAGGTCTTCACGGCTCTTCGCGTCGCCTGACTTCTGCTGCGCCGCGAGCTCCGCCGCCTTCTGGCGCGCTGCCTCGGCCTGGGCGCGACGGGCTTCTTCGACCTGCGAGGGCGCGAGCGTGACCTTCGGCGCCTCGAGCTGCCCGTCGACCTGCGTGTCCGCCGGGAGCGGCTGCGCCTCCGTCTTCTCTTCAGGCAGCTCCGGCCGCTTGCGCGACATCACCTTGCGCAGCGCGAGCACCATCAAGACGGCGATGACGAAACACACGCCGCCCCACACCAGCGTCGCGGGGTCGGTCGCCGCGGGCGCCGGCGCGACGTCTGCCAACATCAGTGTTTTCACTGCGGCTGCTCCACGGGGAACTTGGCGACGAACAGACGATCGCGACCGTCGGTGGCCACCACGTCTTTGTTCACGATGGGGAGCCGCTGGTCGGTCTGCGGGTCCCAGAAGCCCAACACGAGTGAGAGGCCGCGCACCGGCATGTTGGCGGGAATCATGATGTCGAACACGTCCTGCACGACTTCGCCGGGCTGCCACTGCGAGGTGGGCTTCGAACGCGGCGGGTGGTCGACGTTCAGCCGGTCGACACGGCCGTCGACGTCTTCCACGTGCACGAAGATGAAGTAGTCGCGCTCGGGCTTCTTGAGCACCTTGAAGTTGGCCAGCACGCGCACCGGTTGACCGGGAACGCCGCGGCTCGGCGAGAGCACCACGCTCGACAGCTCGATGGCATCACCGAAGTTGGCGCCGCTCTTCACCTCGGCGGGCGGCGCAGGAGGCAGCGCACGCTGCTGAGCCTGAGTCCCTTCTTTCGTCGGCGCTTCCACGATGCACGCGGACAGACAGAGCGACGACACCACCACGGCGAGCCCGGAACGCATGGCGCGGGCTTCTACTGCCCGGCTTGGGTGATGCAACCTCTGACATTCACCGCAAAGGCAGGCGCACGGTGAACGTCGCGCCCTGCCCCGGAGCGGTGTTCACCGACAACACCCCGCCGTGCTGCTTCACCAGACTCTCGACGATGGCGAGCCCGAGACCGGTGCCGTCCTTCTTCGTGGTGAACAGCGGCTCGAAGACGCGCGCGCGGGTCTTCTCGTCCATGCCCACGCCGTCGTCCTGAATCTTCACGGCGAGTTGCCGGCCTTCCACGTCGGCGGTGACACGAACGGTGCCGGCGCGCCCCCGGGGAATCGCCTCCACGCCGTTCTGCAGCAGGTTCACGAAGACCTGCCGCAGCCGATCGCGCTCGGCCGGCGGCTCGGGGAGTTCAGGTCGCAGCTCGAGCTTCAACTCCACGTCGGGCCGGCCGCGCACCAGCCCCACGCACTCCTCGAAGAGCGCCGGAATCGACACCGGCCGCAGCTCGAGCGGCATCTCGCGCGCGTAGTCGAGCAGATCTCCGACGATGCGCTGGCTGGCCTGCACTTCACGCTCGGCGAGCGCGAGTGGTTGTTCGACCGAATCGCTCAGCGGCCCCTGCTTCTCGAGTCGTCGCCGCAGCACGAAGATGGCGTTGGCCACCGCCGCCAGCGGGTTGCGGAGATCGTGACCGACGCCCGCCGAGAGTTGGCCCAGCGCCGCCAGCTTCTCGCGACGGCCGGTCTGCACCAGCAACTCGGAGCGACGGTCACTCGCGTAGGTGAGCATGAAGGCCGTCAGCCCCAGCACCACCACCGCCGACACCATGGCGCCCACCGACACGCCGGCTTCGGCTTGCAGCATCACCTCCCACACCGACGCAGAAATGGCGGTCAGCCAGATCTGCCAACGCGTGCTCGAGAGCGCGGCGATGGCCAGCAGCAACGCGAACAGGCCCATCGAGAAGCCGGCGACCCCCGAAGGGCTCGGGGTGGTCGGGTACTGCGCGCGCTGCAGCCAGTAGATGAACGGCATGTCGACGATGGCTGGAGCGAGCACCAACCATTCACCCACCCGGTCGTTGCTGCGAGACCCCACCACGAACAGCGCGCCCAGCCCCGCCCACGCGAAGAGCGCCGTGAAGTCGGTGTTCCACGCGGCGTCGCCACGCACCACGTTCAGCAGCAGGAAGAGCCCGACGAAGAAGCCCAACGCCAGCGCGCGAACCAGGTGCGTCCTGCGCGCATTGAGCAACCGCTCCGCGAGCAATGCCCGACGAACGCTCTCCTTTTCAGGATCGAGGAGCGGCATCGGCGATGGGCAGCGGCGTCGGCCTGCGATTGACCGCCAGCCGCCCCACCTGCAGCACCATGCGCAGCAGCCGCGCCGGGTCGAAGGGCTTGGCCAGCACCATCACCAGGTCCTTTGCGCCGGGCATGTCGGGCTTCACGTCGTTCGGCGTGCCGGTGAGCATCAGCATGTACGGCGAGGGGTTGATGCGTGACTTGAGCGCCGCCGTGAACTCCGCGCCGTTCATTTCGGGCATCCGGTAGTCGGTCACCACCACGTCGAAGAGCAGCCTCGTGGCGACGGCGAGCGCCTTGGCCGCCGAATCACAAACGACGACGTCACAATCGTCACCCAGCAGCAGCTCGAGGCTCTCGAGCACGCCGGGGTCGTCATCCACAATCAACACGCTGGGACGAAGGTCAGTCATCGCGGGCGCATTGTTAACGCCGCCGCCCGGCGCTGCCCATGTCTTCAGTTGCAACACAAACGAAACGAAAAGCGGTCGGAGTCACCCTGTAAGCCGGGTTCTGTATCCCTCGTGTTTCCACTCAGGCGATGAACATTCATCCAGAGTCGCCATTGCTGGAGACCTCGTACAACTCGTTAGCGAGCAGACCCGGGAGCATTGGACGGGCCGCCCATGCTCTCCCTTTCGGGATTGCGCTCCCCTATTGGCTCTTGCTCCGGGTGGGGTTTGCCGTGCCGCTCCTGTCACCAGGCGCGCGGTGCGCTCTTACCGCACCATTTCACCCTTACCTCCGTTGCCGGAGGCGGTTTGTTTTCTGTGGCACTTTCCTGCAGCTCACGCCGACTGGCCGTTAACCAGCACCCTGCCCTGTGGAGCCCGGACTTTCCTCCCGTCACCCCGTCCTGCAGTGACCGGCGTTCACCCGGGTGACTCCGACCTGCGGTCGGCAGTACCCGAGTTACATGCGCTCGTCGATGGCCCGGTTCGACATCTCGTCGGCGGCGCGGTTCATTTCGCGCGGCACCACGACCAGCTTCACGCGCTCGAAGCCGTTGAGCACCTGCAACGTCTCTTCGTACAGCGGGCGCAGCGAGGGCGACTTCACCTGGTAGCGCCCACCCAGCTGACGAATCATCAGCTCCGAGTCGGCGAACACCTCGACCTCGCGCACGTTCAATTCACGCGCGCGCTTGAGGCCCATGAGCAGCCCCATGTACTCGGCGTAGTTGTTGGTCTGGTGGCCCAGGAACTTGCCGAGCTTGTCGACCAGCTGGCCCGATGGCTCGACGAGCACCGCGCCCGCCCCCGCAGGGCCGGGGTTTCCGCGCGCGACACCGTCTGAATAGAGGCGAAGCCGCAGGTACGCGGGAGGCGCTTCGGCCTCTTCACCGCCCTTGCCTTCCAACAGCGCCGCCGCACGTTCGAGCGCGCGCTGAATCTTGTTGCGATCGAGCTGGGGAAAAGCGCCGAGCGTCGCCACGAGCGGCTCTTCGCGCGCGATGAAGCGGAGCACCGCGAGCTGCAGTGCCTTTCCCGTCAGGGCTTTGGAGCTCTTCGTGGCCATGCAGCGGCCGGCTTACTTCGCCGGCGGGGCCTCGAGCGTCTCAGCTGCGTAGATGATGCGGGAGCACGCCGGGCAGGTGTCGATGCCCTTGGTGGCGACCAGCGTGTTGAAGCGCTGCGGCGGAATGTTCATGCGGCAGCCGCTGCACGTACCCGGGTGGGTCACGGGCACCATCGCCGGCATGCGCTTCTTGCGAACCACGTCGTACTGACGCAGCAGCGAGCCATCGACGGCCCTGGCCGCCTCGGCGCGCTTGTCGTCGACGGCCTTCACCTGCGCCTCGACCTCGGCGAGCTTGCCGCGGAGCACGCCGATGCGCTCGACGAGCGACCGGGTGGCGCTGGTGAACTCGCCTTCCTTCGCCTTGACGAGCTCGCGCTGCACCAGCCCCTGGCGGCCCAGTTCCTGGACCTCCTCGGTCATCGTCAGCTGGCCCTTCTTGGCGATGTCGATTTCACGGGCCAGCGCGGAGTACTCCCGGGTCGAGCGCTGTTCGGAGAGACGCGCTTCCCACTTCTTCACCTTGTCTTTGTCTTCGCTGATGGTCTCTTCGAGCGTTCGCTTCTGCGACTCGAACTGCTCGAGCTTCGCGCGTTCACCGTCGACGGAGGCCTTGGCCGCGGAGAGCTGCTTTTCGAGCTCCGCCATCTCGCGAGGGTACGCCTCGGCGTTCTTCTTGAGTGCTGCGATGTCGAGGTCAACCTTCTGCAACGCCGCGAGAGCCAACAGTTTGTCCCGCAAAACTTCCTCCGAAGTGAAAGACGAAGTCGCCCATAGCCGAAACCGAATTGGCAATCTACGACTTCGCGGCCACAGCGCCGCGCAGACGGTCAGTCGTGCATCTCGCGAGATTCCGCAGGGCCCCTGACAAATGCGTCAGGGTCGCGGCTTTCTGGCGACAGCAGCGCGGCACCACGGCGACGGAACTTGCGCGAAACCAAGCGCGGAAATCGAAGTTCACCCTCGCCCGTTAGAGATGACGCGCACTGGCAAGGACCTTGCTGTGCATGTCGACGAGTTGAAAACCGCAGGGGGACGTATGGGACGAAACACGACACGACCGGCGCCGAAACCGCAGGGAGAGCAGCAGCTGTCGGGCTCCGCGTGGGCGCAGATCGTCAAGGCGATCCGCGAACTGTCGAGCCCGCGCACGGCGTGAGCCGAGACAAAACGCGAACGCCGCCCGCTGGACCGTGAAGTCCAGACGTGCGGCGCCTCGCCACCACGAAGACTGTGACGGGCCTTACGGCTCCTCGTCTTCTTCGACCTCTTCATCTTCGTCTTCGGCGTCTTCGTCGGTCTCCTTCTCGACCGGCTCGATGGGCTCGACGATCTTGGGCACCGCCGACAGACGGCTGCGACGGCCTTCCGGCTTGGCGGTGGCTTCGCGCTGATCGGCCCCACACTTCGGGCAGATGGGGTCAGGCTTCTTGAGGTCGTAGAACTTCGCGCCGCACTTGAAGCAAACGTGTTTGGAGCCGAGATCCTTGGCTGGCATGGGGCGCGCGACTTAGTTGCGGCGAGTTTCCAAGTCAACGAATCCCCAGCTAGGGTGGCGCCGCTCGCAACCCCTCGCAAACAAGGCCGGCAGCACCTGTGAACGTCACCTGTGACAAGTGCGGAAAGCGGTACGTCATCTCCGACGACAAGGTCGCGGGGAAGAGCTCCGTCAAGATCCGCTGCAAGCAGTGTCAGAACCTCATCTCGGTCGCCGTGACCGCGAGCGCAACCCCTGCGCCGGTCGCCACCGGCGGCGGGGTGGTGCCCAGTCAACGCTCTCCGTGGGAAGAGGAGTCGACGCGCGCCATGCCGCCGCTCGACACCACCGCGCAATGGTTCGCGATGCTGGGCGGCAAGCAGCAGGGCCCGTTCGATCTCAACGAACTGCAGCGCCGCGTGATGGGCGGTGAAGTCACGCTGCGCACGTACCTGTGGAAGGCCGGCATGGGCGACTGGAAGCGCGCCGCCGACGTTCCTGAGGTGAGCCCGGTGTTCGCCGGCGTGTCCGTGCCTGCGCCGCCCGTCTCGTCTTCGCCTTCTCAGCCGCCGGGCCCGGTGCCCACGGCTGCGGCCGCCAGGCCCGCCTCCAGAGCCGTGGCGGCGGTGCAGCGCGACGTGGCGACGGCCAACGAGGTGCCCGCCCAGAGCGTCAGCAAGCCGACGGCGCAGAACGGTGCGGGCGCGGTGGTGCACAAGAACGAGCCGCTCAACGATCTCTTCGGAGACGTCGGCGGCTTGAACGACGAGCCCGCGAAGGATCCGCTTGCGGGCATGAAGGGGCCGGGCGCAGACACGGCGTCGACGGTCTCTTCGCTCCAGCCGGCCGAGCAGCAGCAACAACTCGACCCCTTCGCCGCGCTGAGCCAGGACGACGGGAAGAACGCGCCGCCACCCGGCGAAGCCACCCGCTTCTTCATTGCCCAGGCGGGCGTGAACAAGCGCAACCCGCCGTGGAAGATCGCGCTCTTCGTGCTCGCGTTCGTGGTCGCGCCCATCGCGCTGGTCTACGTGCTGAACACCTTCGAGATCGTCACGCTCCCCACCGTCACCCGCACCGACGAGAACGGTCAGGAAGTTCAGGAGAGCTTCTTCTCGGCGGGCGGTGCTGCAGGACTCAAGGACCTGCTGACCGGTGACGCGAAGAAGAAGAAGGCCGAAGCAGACCGCCTGAAGGCGGAACAAGACGCACGCGCCAGAGCGATCGCCGCGAAGAACACCAACGCGAACCCCAGGAACGTCGAGCCGGAAGTCGTGGTGCCCAAACCGCAGGACCCGAGCCTCGCGGCGTTCTACGGCGAAGACGATCGCAAGACCGCGGTGCCCAAGATCCGCAAGATGGGTGATGACGGTGCGTCGACGGCGGTGAACACCTCCGGCCTGTCGCCCGAGTCGGTGTCGAAGGTGGTCGCCGACAAGTCGAAGGCGTTTCAGACGTGCATCGACAATGCGCTGCGCCGCAACCCGAACCTCGCGGTCGGCAACGTCACGGTGGTGCTCAACGTCGGCCCGTCGGGCGCGGTGAAGTCGGCCGGCGTCGAGCCGAAGAAGCACGAAGGGACCGACTGGGGTCAGTGCATGATGAGCACCGGCAAGCGCATCGTCTTCCCGGGCAGCGACGGTGAGACGCAGGTCGAGTTGCCGTTCAAGGTGGGCGTCGCCGTCTCGCCTTGATCTGAGCGGCGTTCCCGCCGATTCTCCGCGGCCGCTATGTATCTCGGCCGCGTCATCGGTACTGTCGTCGCTTCACGTCGGGTCGCAGGCCTCGAAGGCGCGCGGTTTCTCGTCGTGCAGCCCGTCGATCACAAGAATCAGCCCGCCGGTGTGGCCGAAGTGGCCGTCGACCTGAGGTCTGCGAGCCCCGGCACGCTGGTGATGCTCGAAGGTTCGCGTGAAGCCGCACTGGCGTGTGACCCCACGTTCGTTCCGGTCGACTCGGCCATCGTGGGCATCGTCGACGAGGTGGACACGTGAACCTCTGTCGCGTGCTGGGCACCGTCGTCGCTTCCGACAAACTCGAGGTCTTCGTCGGCCGCAAGCTGCTGGTGGTGCAGCCGCTCGACGAGCAGCAGCAACCGCTGGGCAAGTCGTTCATCGCCATCGACGACACGTCGAGCGCCGGTAAGGGCGACGTGGTGCTGGTGATGAACGAGGGCGGCGGCGTTCGCATGGTCCTGAAGGACCCCAACGCGCCCATTCGTGCCCTCATCGTCGGCGTGGTCGATCAGGTCGACGTGCCGAAGGTGTCCTGAGCCGTGCCGTTCTCTCCGCTGCCGAAGCTGCGCGCTGAGCTCGTCGCGCTCTCCCGAAAGCTGCACGCCAACGGTTGGGTCGCCAATCACGACGGCAACATCTCGGTGCGGCTGCACGGCGAGCGGCTGCTCATCACGCCCACCGCCTATTCGAAGGCCGACGTCGACGACGCGTCGCTGATCATCGTCGACATGCAGGGCAAGGTGCTCGAGGGCCGCAAAAAGCCGTTCTCGGAACTCGAGCTCCACCTCGCGGCCTACCGCGCGCGCCCTGAAGTCGACGTGGTGCTGCACGCGCACCCCGTCACGGCGACGGCCTTCGGCCTCACCGGCCAGGAGCTCGCGCCCATCGCCATGCCGGAAGTCGTGGTGTCACTCGGCGATCGGATTCCGACCGTGCCGCGCGCGATGCCGAAGACGCCCGAAGTGGTGAAAGGGGTCGAAGCGGCCGCTGCGCAGGTCGACGCCATGCTGCTGTCGGGCAACGGCGCACTGACGCTCGGCCCCGACCTGAACCTCGCCCTGCTCCGCATGGAGCTGGTCGAGCACTACGCGAAGATTCTGCTGGCGGCCCGTCAGCTCGGTCCTGTGCAGCCGCTACCTTCCGGTGACATCCTCAAGTTGCTCGAGGCGCGGAAGAAGGCGGGACTGGGGCCGAAGATACAGCCGCCCTGAACGGGCGAAAAAATCGGAGGGTGCAATTCGTTTCCAGTGGCGAGGACCACCCCCGCTCACAAGTCCTGGAAATTCCTGGGAGTATCCGACTTCTTCGCCCGTCAGGGCAACATCTCTACGAAAACTACAACCCGTGATTCGTTATTTCCGGCCTGAATTTATTCTTTTTCGGTAGCGAGGGCTGACGCTTCAACCCTTGCCCTTGGCGAAGCCCTGACAAACGACCTGACAGGTCGAGTCTGCAGGGAAGCGCGAAGCGCCACCTTCACGGTACGTCTTGAGCATCACGCCGGCTCCGATGAGCCACGCGACGAGAATGACGCCAACCGCGCCGATGCTGGTGAAACCCGATTCGCTGCGCTGCGTGGCAAACATGATCCGCTTCCTTTCGGCGCACGAGTGCCGTGACGTGACGCCCCGATTGGCGCCGGTTTCACGACCCGCTCATTGCTTTGTGTGCGCCCACCTCGTGTCGGGCGGCAGGTTGCAACCTGACGCCGACCGCTGACATCACCCAACTACGAGGCGCCTTCAGGACGATTGCGTCACGAATTACGCGAATGATTTTGCCGCGATGGAGTCACGCGCGCGTGACGAGGTGGGTCGCCAGCGGCGGGCGTTCCTCCCCGACGAAGCGGCGCAACGCCAGGTACTCGCCGTAGCGGCACTGCACCACCAACAGGTCGCCCAGCTGCAGCGACGTATTGCCCTGCGGGTGCAGCACTTCGGGCTCGGCGGCGCGCTTCATCGACAGGGTCAGCCCGCCGAAGCGGTCGCGAAGCGCCGAGAGGTTGAGCGGCTGCAGCGCAGCGCCCACGGTGAAGCGGCTGACCACCATCAGGTGCTCGCCGACGTGAAAGCTGTGCTCGATGCGCGGGTCCAACGCGGCCAGGGCGAACGCCGGCGCCGCCAGCGCCGACGTGGAGTGCGCCTCGGCGTTGAAGTTGTCGCGTACGCGCTCGACGAGATCGTCATCGAACAGCCGCATCACCACGCGCACGTCGGGGTTCAACTTGCGGGCATCGAGCGCCACGTTGAGGTTCGACAGGTCGTCATCGGTGGCGCAGACGATGGCCGCGGCCTTCATCACGTTCACGCGCTGCAGACTTCCCGGCGAACGGATGTCGTCGATGAGCACCGCGATGCCGTCGTCGCGCAGCACGGAGGCGAAAGGCGCGTCGGCGCGCTTCTCGACCACCACCACTTCGCGCCCCAGCCGCACCAGCTCGAGCGTGACGCGGTAACCGACCCGGCCGGCGCCACACACCACCACGTGGTCCTTCAGGCTCTCGGCGAGCACTTCAATCCACTCCCGGTCTGCGCGTTTGCGCGCGTTGAAGAGGTACGAGAAGCGCACCACGCCGTCGACCACGGTCGCCAGACCGAGCGGGGGAATGAGGAGGTTCAAGGCCTCCAGCACCCAGTCTTCCACGTAGTCGAGCGAGGGCTGCCCGAAGAGCAGGAAGTACACGTGATGCAGGGAGCGCCCGAACGACGGGTTGCCCGGGTAGCGGCCCATGTAGATGAGCGGCAGCAGCCCGAACCACACCACGATGAGCGCCAGCGTGAAGCGGAAGCGCCACAACACGGCCCACGCGTAGCGGGCGCGGCGGGCCAGCCGTTGCGACATCGGCGGCTTCACCACCGTCGCGCGCTTCATTGCGCGGGAGGCGTTCCTTCTGCGGCTTCCCGTTTCGCCCGGCGCTTCTCGACGATCCACACCAGCAGCACGCCGAGCTCGTAACAGAGCAGCATGGGGCCAGCCATCAGCGCCAGGTTCACGGCGTCGCCGGTGGGCGTGATGATCGCCGCCACGATGAGACAGACCACGAACGCGTGACGCTGGTACTTGAACAGGAAGCTCGACGACACCAGCCCCACGAGGCCCAGCACCGCCATCACCAGCGGCAGCTCGAAGATGACGCCGAAGGCCAGCTCCAGCACCAGCACCAGCGTCAGCTGCTCGTTCATCGAGAGCATCGGCTTGGTCCAGTTGAGGCTCTCGGTGCGCGCCTGCGCGGTGCTCACCAGCCGCTCGAGCTCCCACACGGCCGCCAGCTCACCGGTGCGCTCGGGAGCCACGCCCGACATCAGCTGCGCGGCCTCGTCGAGAATCGCGTTGGCTTTGTCGAACTCGCGGTTGCCCCAGGCGTTGGCGGCCTCGGCGCGTTTGTCGCTCACCTGCAGCAACACGGGGCTGGCCTTCGGCCCCAGCGCGTCGTGCAGCGCGTCGATGATGCGGCCCAGGCCCTGCAAACGTGACCCCACGTCGACGTCGGTCTTGGGCACCAGGGTCAGCGTGAGGCCGAACGCACTCTCGGTGGTCTGGCCTTCACCCGGCGCCTTCATGTCACCCGAGGCGAGGCGCGCCCACGCCGCCGCGCGCTCGAAGTCGCCCAGCCGAAGCGAACGAATCGAGTCTTCCTCGTGCAGCCGTGCCACGGCGAGGCGACGGTTGAGCGCCGTGGTGTCCTCCTTCTGCAGGAGGAACGTGAACATCTGCGGCAGCAGCACGAAGTAGCAGAACAGCGCGCCCGCCACGAACGCGAGGGTGCCGAAGAAGATGAAGGGCCCGGCGAGCTTGCGCTCGTTCTCGTACAGCCCGGGCGCGACGAAGCCCCAGATCTGCCACAGCAACACCGGCGTGCTCATGAAGACACCGGCGTACAGGCCGATCTTCATCAACACGTTTATCTCTTCGATGGCCGACGTGTAGACGAGCGAAGCCGCGTCGGGCGGGAGCGAGAGCAACACCGGCCGCATCAGCAGGCCGTAGATCTCTCGCGCGAAGATGAGCGACGCGAAGCCGAGAATCAGCACCGCGATGGTGACACGCATGAGGCGCGTGCGGAGCTCGCCCAGATGCTCCATGAGGCTCATGCGGAACTCGTCCGGCGCGTTGTCGGCTTCGGCGGCCATCGTGGCTGGCGTTCTTTACGTCGGCTTGTCGGAGGACGGCCTGGGTTCAGGCTGCGCCGACGCGACGGGCTCGGGCTGCGGCTGACCAGCGGTGAGCTGCGAAGGAACCGTCTCGGTCGCAGGCGGGAGCAGGTCGAGCGGCTCTTCAGCGCCGCTGTGAATCGAGTCCTGGGCGGGGCGAACGGTGAGCGGAGGCTCGTGAATCGAGACCTCCTGATCCATCTTGTAGAACTCGCGCTCGACCACGCCGCGCACTTCGTCGGTCTGGCGGCGGAACTCGCGCATGAACTTGCCGATGCCGCGGGCGAGCTCTGGCAGCCGCTTGGGCCCCAGAACCAGCAGGGCCACCACCGCAATGAGCGCAAGCTCGCCGGAGCCGATGTTGAACATCGCCGCCGGTTGTAGCCGAAGGAACGGTCAGCGGCGAACGGGGAAAGCCGTGCCCTTGCCGCAATAGACGAACGTCCCGTCGGGCGACTTGCCCGCGCGGCGCAAACCCGAGAACGCCAGGTAGCTGCCCACTTTGGCAGGCCCGAGGTTCGGGTCTTCGATGCGCAGCACGACCGGCAGGCCCACCGCGTTGCCGTCGAACGGCGAGATGAGCTCGGCGGTGACGAAGTGCTTGCCGGCGGCGCAGCCGTTGTTGGCGATGCCGTAGTACGGGTACTTCTCGGCGACGCTGACGACCTTCACGCGGGCGTCTTCGACCAGCCCAGCAGGAACGAAGCGCGGGTCCTTCCTGGCGTCGTCGACCGAGTTCACCGCCGTCAGCGAGGCAGCCGGCGCGGCCGCGGGCGTCTCCCCACCCTTGATGACCTTGCGGTTCTTCTCGGCCTCCTTGGCTTCTTTCTCGCGCTTCGCGTCTTCGGCCGCGAGGCGCCGGGCATCTTCAGCGGCGCGCTTCTCGTCTTCCTTGCGGCGCTTCTCGTCTTCGGCCTTCTGCTTCTTCTCGGCGAGCTCGGCGTCCTTCTTCGCCCTCGCCTCTTCGGCGGCGCGCTTGCGGTCCTCTTCGGCCTGACGCTTCTTCTCGGCGGCCTCTTCGGCCTTCTGCTTGCGCTCTTCTTCCGCCAGGCGCTTCTTCTCGGCGGCCTCTTCAGCCTTCTTCTGCTTCTCTTCCTCGGCCAGGCGCTTCTTCTCGGCGGCCTCTTCAGCCTTCTTCTGCTTCTCTTCTTCGGCCTTCTTCGCCTTCTCTTCGGCAGACGCCCTGGCCTCTTCGGCCTTGCGCGCGCGCTCTTCCTCGGCGGCCTTCTTCTTCTCTTCGAGCTCGGCCTTCTTCTTCTCGAGCTCCTCCTTCTGAGCCGCGAGCTTCGCCTCACGCTCCTCGGCGAGCTTCTTCTGACGCTCGAGCTCTTCTTCCTTCTTCTTCTCGGCGGCGAGGCGCGCTTCTTCGGCCTTCTTCTCCTTCTCTTCCTGGGCCAGGCGCTTCTTCTCTTCCGCGTCGAACTTCTTCTTCTCTTCGGCGAGCTTCTTCTCTTCTTCCTTCCGCTTCTTCTCTTCTTCGACGAGGCGCTTGGCTTCCGCCTCCTGCGCCTTCTTCTTGTCGGCGAGGTCCTGCGCTTCCTTCGCCTTGCGCGCCTCTTCGCGGGCCTTCTCCTTCGCCTCGGTCTCGGCCTTGAGCTTCTCGGCGGCTTCGATGGCGGCCTTGGCGCGCGCTTCGGCTTCGGCGGCGCGCTGCTCGGCTTCGGCGCGCTTCTTCTCTTCTTCTTCGCGCTTCTTCTTCTCTTCGGCCGCCTTCAGCGCCTGATCACGGTCGCTGGCGGTGATGGCCTTGCGGCGGCCACCGGTACCGTCATCGAGCGTGGAGTTCGACTTGGGCGAGGCAATCTCGATGTCTTCCTGCGCGACGGCGGCGGGGGCAGCGAGAGCAGCAGCAAGCGAGAGAGAAAGAAGGCGGGTCTTCATGTGGGGCGGGCCTGTAGCGCAGGGGTTACGGGGTGATCAACGTCGAGGACGAACGAGCGCTGCACGCGCGCATTCAACGGCCTGACAGAAGCGGCTGCTCGTCGCGCAACGCCGCCGCGAGGAAGTCGAGCACCACGCGCACCCGCGGCGCATCTTTCAAGTCACGGTGCACCGTGAGCCAGAGCGCTTCGCTCGGTGCATTCGGCATCGGCAGGTGCTGCAGCGCCGGCTCTGCGTCACCCAGGTAACGCGGCAGCACGGTGATGCCCGCGTCGGCCCGGGCGGCGGCCAACAACGCCGTACTGAAGTCGCTCACGAAGACCGGCGCCGGCCGCGGCACGAGCTTGCGCAGCCAGGTGCTCTCGACCGACGCATCGTCGGGCGGCGTCGACACCAGCCGATGCGACCCGAGCTCACCGGTGAACGGCCGGCCGCGCAGGTACGCCCGCGACGCATAGAGGCCGTAGTGCACGTCGGCCACGCGGCGCACCACCAGGTCCTGCGGCTTCGACTTGAAGAAGCGCACCGCCACCTCGGCTTCACGGCGGCCCAGGTCGAGCACCGTGCCGCCGGGCACCAGCTCGATGCGCAGCTTCGGGTGCTGCCGGCCGAACGCCGCCAGCCTCGGCGCGAGGAAGGTCACGCCGAAGGTCTCGGGCGAGGTGACGCGAATGGGCCCGTCGACCTCCTGCTCGCGCGAGGTGGCCGCGCGCTCGAAGGCGTTCACCGAGGCTTCGACCCCGCGCAGGGGCTCCACCAGCCGTTCGCCATCGGGCGTGAGCGCGAGCCCCGTGGTGGTGCGGGTGAAGAGCTTCACCTTGAGCGACCTCTCGGCGGCCTCGACGCGCCGGGCGACGGTGGTGTGGTCGACGCCCAGCGCCTTGCCGGCGCGCGCGAAGGAGCCCAGGCGCGTCACCGCGAGCACGTAGCGGAGATCGTCCCAGTTCATTGCAACACTGCCGTGCCGGGTGCGCTGCCGACGACGTCAGCCCCGCTGGAGTGCGCTTCGCGCGCCGGTTTCATGCGACGGCTCCTCACCGGTCACTCCGTGGAGAACAGCTCGGCGTACGCACCGGCGAGCCCGAGCTTCTCGGCCACGCGGACCTGCAACTTGAGCACCGAGAGCGCCGCGCGCACCGGGCGGTCGAAGGCGTCGCGCGCCTGCAGGGCGCTCGAGGCGGCGGCAGCAGCGGTGGTCACGGTGCGCTCCGCGGTGATGACCGCCTCGTTGGCGCGCGAGAGCGCCTGCGCGGCCTTCTTCACCTCGGCCGTCAACGGGCGCGCGGCGCTCACCGCCTTGACGAGCTGTTGAATGGCCTTCGTCTCGTCTGCGTAGCGAAGCTGAACGAGGCGCGACGCCGCGGGGGCGCCGAAGCGCTTGAAGGGGTTGCTGCGGTGCTCACCGGCGCCGATGAGGGCACGGTCGAGCGCGCGCACCGCGGCGTCACGGGCGGCGTCGGCCTCGGCGAGCGCGGCCCTCGCGGCCTCTTCCTTCGCGAACGCGGCGTCGCGGACCTTCGAGGCCGCCGCGTAACGGGCCCAGGTCGAGAGGAAGGCCTTCACCTCCGAGGCCACGGGCTTGTGCCGTGACGGCTCGAACGTGCGCTTCACGTGTTCACCGACTTCGAGCAGATGCCCCGGGTTTCGCTGCGAGCCGACGTACGACGCCATTTCCGACCTCCAAGCGTGGGTGACGAAGCGGCGCCGAGCCTAGCCGCAGCGTCTTGCCGCAGCAGCGGTGCCACCGACGGCCGCGCCACGACGCTGTGAACGCAGGAGCGGAAGGACCGCTGCATGCTTCGGACGCGCCTGGCGGCGTCAGCGCACGGCGATGTCTTCGAGCACCACGGGGTTGACACCCATGCCGACGTTCTTGTCGAGCACCACGGTGCCCTCGAGCGTCACCTGCGCCCCCTTGTCGATGGGCAGCGCGCTGATGCACAGCAGATCGCCCTCGCCGTCTTTGAGGTGCACGTAGTGCACGCCCTGCACTTCGTTGACGCGATCCACCGTGCCCTTCACCAGCACGCGCTGGCCCTTCAACACCTCACGGCCCTCGAAGACGTCCTTCACGCGCATCGTCACCGTGGCGGCCTGCACCGCGGCGATGGCCTTCTTCACCCCGGGGTCTTGCGGAGGCGCCTGCGGTGGGGCCTCGGCGCCATCGAGCGTGCCGAAGGCGATGCGCGGGAAGGTGCGGCCCAGGGTGGCGCTCGAGAAGTCGGCCATCTCGGTCTGCACCAGCACCCGCACGTCTTGCCCCACCTGCAGCGTGGGCACCGACGACACCGCCGCCCACGCGCCCGAGTCGAAGCGCAGGTACGTGTACTGCGGCACCTGAAGCACCTCGGCCACGCGACCGCTCAGCACGGCGGCCAGGGGGGCTGGTTCGTTCTGCGCAGGGGCTTCAGGGCGCGCGACGGGCTCGGCCGCGGGTGAAGGGGCCACGACCGTCATGCGCCCGACGAGAACGCCGAACACGAAGGTGAGAACGCCGGTGATGACGAGCTTCTGCATGCCCCGCTTCTGTCCCGTGGAGGCTCAGAAGTCGACGACGCCGTCGATGTGCCGGGCCGGGTTCACGAAGGTCTTCTGCGCGGTGACGTTCGTGTGGCAGGTCTCGCAGGCAGCGTTCGCGGGGTGTGGCGCCGGAGGTGGCTGGCCGTGGCACGACGCGCACTGCCGCTGCGAGCCGTCGACGCGCGTCCACTCGGGGACGGGGCTGGTGCCGCCGCCGGGCCGGCCCGTGAAGTGGGCGATGTCGTGACAGCCGGTGTTGGCGCAGGTGCCTCCGCTGAAGCGCGGCGTCGCGCCGTTGGCGAGGGCGACGCCCGAGAAGACGACCTCGGTGGCGCCGTTGACGTGACCGGGCGCGAAGACGCTCGCGGGCACCACGTGGCACGCCTCGCACGGCACCACGCGCGCGAAGCCGCGATCGACCAGGTGCGCCTGGTGGGCGCCGACGCCGGAGAACGTGGTGGCCACGTTGCCCGAGACATCGCGCGGGGGCGCCGGGTTGGTGCTGCTGCCGTGACAGCCGTCGCAGGTCGCCGGCACCGTGAGGTCGACGCGGCCGTCGACGTGGTGGCCTCGAGCGTCGGCGCCGATGCCCGGGTGACAGAGCGCGCACTGCGTCGCCTGCGGGTGCGGCGCGGGGGGCGG
This sequence comes from Archangium gephyra, assembly GCA_003243425.1. Classification (GTDB taxonomy): domain Bacteria; phylum Myxococcota; class Myxococcia; order Myxococcales; family Myxococcaceae; genus Archangium_A; species Archangium_A gephyra_A. The sequence goes on from QFQP01000007.1 coordinate 98,344, forward strand.
CGCGCCATGGCAACCGCTGCAGCCCAGCGGCGCGGTCGACGTCCATTCAGGGACATTGCTGAAGTGGCAGCTCGCGCAGGTGCCGGTCACCTGCACCACGCCGTCGGGGTGCTGCGCGGTCGCGGGCGTGGCGGGCACGTCGTGGCAGGTGGCGCAGGCCACGGGCCGGGTGGTGGTGCCACCGTTGAGGTGACGGCGGTGCGCGCCCACGCCGCGTTGAGACGCCAGCGTGCCACCGTCCACCGCGCGCGGGGGGGCGCCACTGGCGTCGCTGCCGTGACACGCGTCGCAGCGGGCGCGAGAGACCTGCACGAAGCCGTCGACGTGCCGGGTGACGTCATGGAGCGTGCCGTCGGCGGCGATGACGTCGGCATGGCACCCCACACACGCCCCGGCCTGCGGGTGTGGCTTCGGCGGCGGCATGGCGTGGCAGGTGACGCAGGTGACCTCGGCGGGCCGTGTCCACACGCCGGAGCTCGCGCCGTGACAGCCGGAGTTCGTGCAGGTGCGGGGGCCGGGGTTCCAGGTGCCGCTGGCGAGCACCACCTGGGTGACGCCGTCGTTGTGGCCGGGCGCGTCGGGCGTGGCGGGCACCACGTGGCACGACGCGCACGTCACCGGCGCGGCGAGCGTGGTGTCGAGGTGCAGCGCGTGCGCGCCGACGCCGGGGAAGACGGGCGAGGTGTTGCCGAAGCGATCGCTGGGCGGCGCCGAGCGTCGCAGCGCGTCGCCGGGGCGCGTGGCCTCGCCGTGGCAGCGCGTGCAGGTGTCATCGTCGCGGCCGCCGGGCTCGCGCGGAATGAAGCAGCCCGTCAGCACGAGCGCGACGAGGAGCGTCTGCGGTCTCAGGCACGGAGCGCTCATGGGTGGCAGGCCGCGCACGACGGCGAGGAGAGGGGTTCGGTGCTGCGCCACCCGAGGGGATGCGGCGTGCCGCCGGTGCCGCCGACCTTGTGACAGCGCACGCAGTTGGTCTGCGCGCCCTGGTCGTGGCAGGCCGCGCAGCTGGTCACGTCGCGCCGCGCGTCACGCCCGTGGAGGTTGTTGAAGCGCCCCAGGCCGCTGGCCCACCCCGGAGGATGCGGGCTGGCCGCGCCGCGCACCGAGGCGCTCACCCCGCGTGAGGCATGGCAGGCGTCGCACTCGGTGCGCGCGTGACACGAGAAGCAGGTGCCCGGTTGTGACGCGGCCTCCATCGCGTGCCGCGAGAGGAAGTCGAAGCGGTGCACGTACTCCCGCTCGATGGCCTCGGGGTTTCGAGTCTGCGGGCCCAGCGGCTTGCTCGCGTCGTGGCAGGCATCGCAGCTGGTCTGGGCGTGGCATTGAGAACAGAGCGCGCCCTGTGCGCGGGCCTCGAAGCCGTGCCGCTTCAGCCACGCGGCGTCGTGCGAGAGGAACGAGACCGGCTTGAGCCCGCGCAGGTCGTGCGGCTGGTGGCAGCCGTCGCAGGTGCCTTCGTCGAACTGCGCCTGGTGGTGGTGACACGACGTGCACGTCGCCATCGGAGGGAACAGCGGCGGCCCGCCTTCGACCCCGACGGCCCCGGCGTGGCACTTCACGCACTGCCCCGCGAGGGCCGGCATGTCGAGGTGGCGCGCGTGCGAGAAGACGATGCGCTTGCCAGCGGGCAGTTCGGCCAGGCCCGAGCGCACCGACGCGCGCCAGCGCTGCACACCGTCGCGATGGCACGACGCGCACTGGCCGGCGTTGGGAATGGAGAAGGTGCCGTGCGCTTCGAGGTGACAGGTGGTGCACGACAGGCACGTCGGCTGGCCTTCGCCGCCACACGCGACCTCGGCCAGATGCGCGCGGTGCGGGAAGCGCGTGAGCAACGTGCGGGTACAGGCCGCGCCCACGGCGACCACCAGGCCCGAGAGCACCGCGGCGCGGACGAAGGCGCGGTTCACGTGCCACCTCCGGCGCTGACCGGGTCGAGCGTCATCACCACCCGCGCGAGCGCCTGCGCTTCGAAGGCCGCGTAGGGCGTGCGCATCACGGTGGCAGACAGCAGCGCGTTCACCCACTTCGAGAGCCGCCACTCGAGGCTGGTGATGCCGGTCGCCGAGACGCGCGTGCCGCGAACGTCGGTGTCGTAGAAGTACAGGGCCGCGTCGGCCGAGGTGCTGAGCGCCTGCGTGGCCTTCCAGCGGGCGGCGAGCCGGAGCTGCGTGAAGCCCGAGGGCGGCACCCACGCGCGCGAGACCTCGGCGATGACCAGCCAGCGGCGATCGAGCCCGGGCGTCCACTGCGCGCGTGCGGTGCCGCGACCACCGAGTCGAGCGCCTTCGAAGAGCTGACCTGCGCCGCGCAGGGTGACCGAGAGCGACCGTGGGAGCTGGAGGCGCGTCTCGGCGCCGAGCTCGTGCCACGCCGCACCGCCGAACGCCGCCAGCACCGACGACTTCGGGAGCAGTAACGCGGGTTGTTGGAAGGCGTAGTCGACGGACAGGGGCAACGCCTCGAGCGCGGTGACGTCGGCGAACACGCGCGCCTCGGGCACGGCGAGCGAGGCGACGTCGAACGAAACGCGACCTCCGAGTTGGAGCCACGAGGCGGGGCGCGCGAAGGCGTCGGCGCTCACCACACGGAAGGCGAGCCCGACGTCGTCATGCTGTTCGTGGAAGGCGAGCGCCGCGCGGCCCCAGCGACCGAAGCGGACACCGGCGCGCGCGCCCGCGGTGAGCTGACCCGCACGGTTCTGGGCCTCGAGGTACAGCGGGTCCTGGAGCGCGTCGCCGACGAAGCCCAGCAGCACCGCGCCGCGCGGCAGGTTCCACCGGGGCAGCGCGACCCAGCCGCCGTACACGTCGAGGTCGAAGCTCCCGTAGGTGGTGCCGAGCGCCGCGCCGTCGAAGCGCACGTAGCGGCTCGAGCCCGGCAAGGTGACCTGCCGGCCGAGCTTCACGCGGAAGTGCTGGTGTCGGTACTGCACCCAGGCCGCGGTGACGTCGCCGTCGCCGAGCAGGCCATCGCGCGCACCGACGCGGCCCCACGCCGACAGCTCGCCGCTGACGCTGTCTTTCGCGTTGGGCAGGTCGACGCCGCCGAAGCGCACGAAGCCGGTGGTGGTGAACGGGTACGCAGGTTCCACGCGCGTCAAGGCTCCGGGCAGCCCGGGAACGAGGCCCTGCGAAAAGAGCTGCGCCGTCGTCGACACCTGCGCGTCGGCCCACACGGTCTCGTCGGCCAGCGCCGCCGAGGCGAGCAGCACGCTGCTGATGATGACGTGACCCGTTCGCACCGTGCCCCTCCAGACCATGAAGCGTCGCGGATCCAGCGTGGCGCGTGGAATCGCAAAATATGCACTTGTCCTTCGAGGCCCTGCGGGCGGAGAACGAGTGCGGTTCTTTTCGCGGGGAGGAAAAGCCATGAAGCTCCGAACTGGAGTGCTCTCGGTGGTGGTGTCGTTGGGGTTGCTGGGCTGCACGGGTGAACAGGGGCCACAGGGGCCGCAGGGCCCACCGGGAGAAACGGGCCAGCCGGGAGCGCCAGGGAGCCCTGGAACGCCGGGCGAACCGGGTGACCCGGGCGACGGTGGACCGCAGGGCCCTCAGGGACCGCAAGGTGATGCGGGCACGCCGGGGCGAGATCTCCGCCTCGTGGGGCCGGGCCTCAAGGTGACCGTGCTCGACGCGGGCATCGTCGGCGACGTCGCCTCGATGGACGTGCTCATCACCGACGACGCGAACCGGCCGCTCGACAGGTCGGGCACGTACACCGAAGGCGCGGTGTCGATTTCGGCGGTGCTGGCGTGGCTCGACGAGCGAAGCGACGGGCTGCCGCTCACATACACGAGCTACACGCGGCGCAACGTCAGCTTCGATGGCGGCGTGTTTCCGCAGAACGCCGCCGACACCGGCGGCACGTGGACCGAGCTGCAGCCGCTCGACAGCGGGCGCTACCGCTACACGTTCGGCGCCGCGGCGGTCGTCGGCGCGAACGCGGGGCGCACGCACACCATCGCCGCGTATTCCACGCGCACCTTCCAGGGCGCGCGGGCGGTGGCCAACACGCTGCACGACTTCCGGCCCGACGGTCAGCCGGTGACGAAGCGCCGGGACCTCGTCACCACCGCGGCGTGCAACAACTGCCACACGCGGCTCGAAGCGCACGGTGGCGCGCGCCGGGAGGTCGGTCTGTGCATCACCTGCCACACCACGACGGCCAACATCGACCCAGAGACGGGGAACTCCATCGACTTCACCCAGATGATTCACAAGATCCACCGCGGCGCGTCGTTGCCATCGGTGATGGGCGGCACGCCGTACCGCTTCGTGGGCTTCGGCGGCGCGGTGCACGACTTCAGCGACGTCGAGTACCCCGGGAAGCTCGCGAACTGCGAGGCGTGTCACGCGGGCACGCAGTCAGACCGTTGGAAGACGCACCTGACGACGGCCGCCTGCACCACCTGCCACGACCGCACCTGGTTCGACGGCACGACCGCGCCGCCCAGCGGCTTCACGATGCACACCGCCGGGCCCCGCAACGACTCGGAGTGCATCGTCTGTCATCAGGACGGCTCGCTCTTCCCGGTGGCGCAGGTGCACGTGACGCCGCGCCGAGACCCCGCCGCGCTGCGGGTCGAGAGCCTCATCACCCGGGCCGCGCCGGCCGCTCCGGGGACGCAGCCGCAGATCACCTTCACGTCGTTCATCAACGGGCAGCCGCGTGACCTGCTGAACGACCGCGTGTCGCGACTGCGCTTCGTGTTCGCGGGCCCGACACGCGACTACGCGCGCTTCTACAGCGAGACCGTGGAGACGGCGGCCGACTGCGCCACCATCACCGACGGTGGTGCCTGCCTCGAGCGGCTCGACGCGGGCGTCTTCAGCTACCGCGCGCGGGCCCCGATGCTGCCGACCGACACCGGCAGCTTCGCGGTGGGCATCGAGTTCTGTCAGACCAACGACGCGGGCGTTCGCTACTGCGCGGTGAACCCGGTGGCGCCGTTCGCGGTCACCGATGCAGCGCCGGTCGCGCGCCGCACCTCGGTGACGCTCGCGAAGTGCGACGGCTGCCATCAGGGCCTCAACTTCCACGGCGCGTCGGCGACGAACCAGGGCTTCCGCACGGCGCCGGAGATGTGCGTCATGTGTCACAACCCGAACTTCGTGCGCGGCGTGACGGTACCGGCGACCGGCGCGGTGGTGACCGCCGAGGCGGGCAACCTGAAGGACCTGCTCCACAAGGCCCACTCCGACGCGCGCTACCCTTCCCCGCTCAACGCGTGCTCGCAGTGTCACACCTCGGGCGGCGCTTCGATTCCGCTGCCCGAGGACGCGTTGGCCACCCGGCGAGAGCTCCGTTCCTGCGTGGGCGACGGCGGCACCGGGACCTGCGCGACCGCCGACGTGGCCTCGCAGCCGGTGTTCACCGCGCCGGTTGGGGCCGCGTGCACGAGCTGCCACACGTCTCTGTCGGCCCAGGCGCACGCCGCGGTGAACACCACCAGCAACGGCCTCGAGTCGTGCGCGGTGTGTCACGCCAGCGGGAAGTCGGTGGCCATCGACCAGGCGCACGCGCTCTCGCCGTGATGGAGCTCGGGAGCCTCGCCACGCCTTTCGGTGCTCTGGCGGTGGGCACGGCAGCCATCGCCGCGGGCATGCTGCTGCACTACCTCGTACGCCGGCCGCAGCTGACGGCCGGTACACGGCTGCAACTGCTGCTGGGGCTCGCGGTGTTCCCCTTCATCGCCGCGGTGGCGACGACGGCCTCGGGCATGGAGCGCACCACGCAGCGGAGCTTCTGCGGTTCGTGCCACGTGATGACGGCGCACCTCGAAGACGTGAACGACGTCAACAGCCTGGGGCTCGCCGCGCGGCACAGCCGCAACCGGTTGATGGGTGAACACCCCTGCTACACGTGCCACGCCGACTACGGAATGTTCGGCTACCCGCTGACCAAGCTCACGGGCATGTCGCACGTGTACCACTACTACCTGGGCGGCTACCGCGCGTGGGACCTCCCGAAGTTCCTGGCGGAGGTGCGCGTCGCCAGGCCCTTCCCGAATCAGAATTGTCAGCAGTGCCACTCGGGAAAGCTCGCGAGCTTCTCGAACGTGCGTGAGCACCTCGCGGTGCAGGACGCCATCGAAGCGGGGACCATTTCGTGCGCCTCGGCGGGGTGCCATGGCGTGGCGCACCCGTTCAGCAAACGCCCGGAGGAGTTGTGATGCAGCGCCTGCTCCGACTGCTGAAGAAGTGGCCCACCGAGCGGATGCTGCGCGTGGCGTGCGTGCTGGGTCTGCTGGCGCTGGGGCTCATGGTGTTCGGCGTGGTGTCAGGGCAGCCGTTGCCGGTGGTGGCTTCGATGTCGCTCGCGCAGGGCCTGGGCGCGCTGGCGTGCCTGCTCTTCGGTCTGTCCATCGCGGCGGACGTCGCGCGCGGGAAGCGTCAGGCTCCGTGAATCGGGGGGCGCTCGTCACCCTCCTGCTCGCGTGCCTGTCGGCGTGCGGGCTGCTGCCAGAGCACCCCGACGGCGGCCCGGTGCCGGTGCCCGGGAGCTATCGCCTCGCGCGCTTCACGCCCGGCCACGAGTTTCATCTCTCGCTCCGGGGCGAGCAGCAGTTGCAGTGCACGAGCTGCCACGCGCTGGGCGACGCGGGCTTCACCTCGCCGGGGCCTCAGCTGTGCGTCAATTGCCACCAGTTGCAGGCGACGCAGCACCACCCGCTCGACGCGCAGCTGCAGATGACGTGCTTCACCTGTCACCCGTTCACGGCAGAGAAGATCGGCCAGCGCTTCGAGAAGTGGCGTTGTCTCGACTGCCACCGCGAGCCGCAAGAAGGCCGACCGCGCATCGAAGTGCACGCCGGTCAGTGCGCGTCGTGCCATCGGCCACATACCGCTCCGTTCACGCAGAGCGCCGACTGCCGCGAGTGCCACGACGTGACGGTGAAGCACGGCTTCAAGGCCTCGACGATGGCCGAGACGTGCATGGCGTGTCACCCGAACCACTCGAAGGCGCCGGTCGCCAGCCAGCAGTGCAAGTCGTGTCACGAGACCAACGACGTGCCCGCCGTCGCGCGCGTCGACCCGGCCGCGTTGTTCACGGGAGGTCACGTCGGCTGCGGCAGCTGTCACACCGCGCACACGTTCACCAGGACGGCGGTGAAGCCGTGCAGCACGTGTCACGCAGGCAAGCCGGTGCTGTCGAACGAGACGCACACCTGCACCGGCTGTCATCGGCCGCATCAACCGAAGGCCGCGGCCGTGGCGTGCAGCACCTGTCACGGCGACACGCAGGTGCAGCACCCGAAGACCGCCGCGGGGCAGACGTGCACCGGCTGCCACCCGCCCCACGCGCAGGCGTCGACGGCCGCAAAGGCGGTGGCCTGCACCTCGTGCCACGACGGCCAACCGTTCACCGGCGCCGTCGTTCACGCCCAGCGGCTGGCCTGCGCGTCGTGCCATCGGCCGCACGGCGGGAAGCCGAAGCAGCCGCTCTGCAAGAGCTGCCATGAAGAGGTGTTCGCGAAGGTGGCCTTCAACCCGGGCCATCAGAACTGCGCGAGCTGTCACGCGGGGCTTCCGCACGCCGACATGTCAGCGGCGCCCGCCGCGTGTCTGTCGTGTCACGACGGCAAAACGCCGCCCCAGCCGGGCCACGCGCAGTGTCTGTCGTGCCACGAGCTGCACTCGGCGCGCGTGCTCAAGACCTGCACGCAGTGTCACGACGCCACGAAGCTGCCGGGCCTGCACCTCGTCAGACGACACGCGGCGGTGTGCACGAGTTGCCATGGGCCGCACACGCCGGAGCCCGGTGTGGGACCTGAGACCTGTCGTGCGTGTCACCGCTCACTGCCGAAGCAGAGCCACCCGACGCCGCCGCAACAGTGCGTGAGCTGTCATCTCTTCACGAGGCCTTGAGGGCGTTGCGCCGCTTCACGCCGCGCTCCACGACGAACAACATGACCGGCACCAGCGCGCTCAGCGCGATGCTCACCGTCGACACCACGGGCATGCCGTCGAGGTGCCGCTCGGGCCCTTCGCCGACCACCGACAACAACTGCGCCGACAACATTGCCGAGAGCGCCGACGCGCCGTGCTGCACGGCCGACTGAATCGAGGTGAAGCGCGCGCGCACTTCAGGCGCGGGCACCTTGGTGGTGAGCGTGTTGTACGAGACGTTGCGCAGCCCGTTGGCGAGCATGAAGCCCACGAAGGCCACCAGCACCAGCCACGTCGCGACGTGCGGGTGCGGCAGGTAGAAAAAGAGGAAGACCACCAGCATCACCAGCAGCGCGCCGAAGGTGCCGACCCGGAAGCTGCCGAAGCGGTCCACCAGCCGGCCACCGAGCTGCGTGGCGAAGAGGCTGGCGACACCACCGGCTCCGTAGGCGTACTTGAGCGCGTGCCGCGGGAAGCCGAGGTTCAGCTGGAGATACGCGGCGATGTTCGGAATCAGCACGAACCCCGCGAACATCACCACCGCGGTCATCAGGTAGCTCAGCTGCACGAGCGGGTCGGAGATGAGCTGCGCGAAGGACACCTTCTTGCCCGTGCGCTCGAGGTGCGAGGTCATCGGCGGCAGGAGGAAGATCGCGCAGCCGCAGACGATGAGCCCGGCGGCGGCGACGCCGAGGAACGGCGCGCGCCACGAGAACGCTTCCGCGAGCCACAGGCCGACCGGCACCCCGAGAATCGACGCGATGGAGAACGCGCCCATCACCGTGCCCATGGCGCGGCCACGCAGGTTCGCGGGGATGGTGTCGGCGATGATCGAGAAGCTGAGCGAGGTCGCCGGACCACCGAACGCACCGGCGAGCACGCGCGCGAAGAGCAGCGTCGGCAGGTCGAAGGCAAAGCCACCGGCCGCGGTGCCGATGACGAGGCCCAACATCGCCACGGCGAGCGCCTTGCGACGATCGAACCTGTCGAGAAACAACGAGCCCACGAGCCCCGACACGCACGCCGCCGCGGTGTACGCGCCGCCCACGTTGCCGAGCTGTGATTCAGAGATGCCGAGCGACGCCGCAAAATCGGGGCCCAGCGGCATCACCATCACGAAGTCGAGGATGTTGATGAACTGCACCGCGGCGATGAGCCACACGATGCCCCACTGGCGTGAGGTGAGCTGCTCGCTGGGCTGACCGTCGGGCATGGTGGTGCTGCACTAAGTGAAAAGCGCGGCATGTGCATCAGCCGGGTAGAACCGCCGTGTCGTGAACCCGCGTTTCCGCCGAGTGTTGCTGGTGGCCACCATGAGTCTGGTGCTCTGGCGGCTGTTCACGCTCGGGCAGGAGCGCGGCTGGGAGCTGGTGCTGCGCTCGACGGCGCTGGTCACCGGTGTCGCCGTCGCGTCGTGGTTGGTGCACGTGGTGCTTCACGAGCTCGCGCACTTCGCCGTCGCGCGGACGCAGGGCTTTCAACTCCGCGGGTTGCGGTTCGGCCCGCTCGCCTTCGACTTCACCGGCGCGAAGGTGAAGCTACGCCTCGGCTGGGATCTCGGCGGCGGCGTCAATTCACTGCCCATCGGGCTCCACGACATCGGCCCGCGCCTGCGTCGCGTCGCGCTCGCCGGGCCCACGATGACGGCGGCCGTGACGGTGGTGACCTTCGTGGTGTCGCGGCGCAACGACGAATCGATCGCCTCGCCGCTGGGCATCTTTCTGGTCACCGGCGTGTTCGCGCTGGTGACGGCGTTGATGCCCAGCGTGTTGTTGCCCTCGGCTCCCGCGAGCGGCACGGACCTCGAACAAATCCTCGGGCCGCGTCGTGTCATCGCGCACTGGACGAACGCTGCGGCGCTGCAGGCCATCTCGAAGGGCGCGCGCCTCTCTGACGTCGTCGATTGGCGCACCACGCAGCACCTGCTCCCCGAAGACGGCGAAGTCGAAGGCTTCGAGCTCGGGTGGAGCATCACCTGTCTCGACGCGGGCGAGTTCTCTCGAGGTCACGCGCGGCTCAAGGCCATGGTGAGCCGGCTCGACGACGACGCGCCCGAGTGGCTTCGCACGGACACCTTCAATCAGCTCGGCGCGCTGAGCGCCTTCGAAGGTGACGTGGTCTACGCGCAGGCGTGCCTCGAACAGGTGAAGCAGACACAGTCGATGGACTGGTACTGCGAGCTGTTGACCGCCTGCATCGAGAAGGCGCGCGGCGGTGACTGGAAGCCCGCGCTCGAGCGCTGGCAGCGCGGCGTGAACGTGCACCCCGGAAAAGTGTTCGCCCTCGCCGGGAACGAGTGGGTCTTGAAGCGCCTGAATTCAGGGTGAATGTCCGGTTCCGCACGCGCTCTTCGAGGAGGGGGGAAACCCGCTTCTTCGAGGTGCACGCATGGCTCCGCCCATCGGTCAGAAACCCGTCGCGCTCCCGCCCCAGCCGCCGCCCGCCCGTAGCACCGCAGACGCACCGGCGGTCGACACGGCCGAAGCGGCGGTGACCTCGGCGCGCAGCAGCGTCGAGCAGCTGCAGTCGCAGGTCTCGTCGCTCGAAGGTGAGTTCAAGGCACTCCGCAAGGAGCTCGCCGGGGCGATGTACGACCCGTTCGCGCTGCGCGATCTCACCGCGAAGATCAGCGGTGTCGAAGCGAAGTTGAAGAAGGTCGAAGTGCAGCTCACCGGTGCGAAGGCCACGCTCGAGACGGCGAAGCAGCGCGCCATCAACGTGGCGACGTCATCGAGCACGAGCACCTCGGGCTTCATCACGCAGCCGGTCCGCGCACCGACGCTCACTCAACACCAGGCGGTGAAGACCGCCGCCGCGCGCGTCAACGCCGAGAAGTCGCCGTACCAGACCGCCGCGTTGATTCAGCAGGCGTTCCGCGCGCACCCAGACCCGGAGTTTCAGGCCGCGCTCTGGAATGAAGTGAAGGGCCGGCTTCCTGAGCTGGCGAAGGCCGGAGATCTACCGACCATGCGCGCGCTGGTGGGCATCGCCGAACACGGTGGCCTCGACGTGGAGCGCGACATCGCCACCGCGCTCGCCAAGAACGCACCGACGACGGTCATCCCCGACGGCATGTGGATGTCGCAGGAAGATCGGTTCCGGAAGGGCACGGCCGCGAACCTCGCGCAGGCCATCAAAGAGACCGGGCGGCTCGACCTCGCGCAACGCTTTGTCGAGGCGCTCAAAGTCGCGGGAAAAACACAAGCCGCGTCGGCGATGGCGTCAGCCGCGGCCCAACAGCTGAGCGCGTTGCGCTCCGACTTCGAGGCAAAGCAGAAGAAGGTCGAGCAGCTCAACGCGAAGCTGGGAATGCTGGTCGCCGGCTTCGGGCCGATGATGACCGACCAGCAGAAGCGCTCGGCCATCGAAGCGTTCCAGGCGCGCCACACCGACGAATACAAAGCGCACGAGCAGGCGGCGAAGAAGCTCGCGCAGGGCCTGTCGATGGCCGCCGAGCTGTCAGAAGGTTCGCCGAAGACCGACGGCGAAAAGGCGCTGCGCGAGCAGGCCAACGCGGTGCTGAAGCGCGCCGGTGCCATCGTCGACACCAGGGCGGGGGAGGCCGAGCTCAAGGCCGCGATGGAGAAGGAAGCCAGGGGCGGCTCGAGCTGGGTCGCCACCGCGATGTCGTACGCGCAGACCGTGAAAGACGGCGAGAAGCTCGCGGGCACGCTCGGCACCGCGGTGGTGCGTACGCTGGCCATCGAGGCCGCGAAGCTCGCCGACGCCAACCTGCCGCTGGCGATGGAGAAGGTCGCCAACCTCTCGCACTACGCGAAGTTGATGGGCATCGACCCCGCGAAGGCCGACGCGTTCGGCGGCGCGATGGTGGGCATGCTCAGGGGTCGCGAAGGCGCGGGCGCGGTGCTCGACAAAGCGGTGCTCGACCTCGAAGGCACGCCGCTGGTGCCACCCGACGGCATGTTCTCGAGGGCACTCAAGGGCGTGGGCATCGCGCTGTCGGTCTACAGCCTCGGCAAGAACGGCCTGGGCGATGACGCCTTCGAGAAGCTCAAGAACGTCAACGCCGGCTTGAACGTGACGGCCGATGCCCTCGCGCTCGGCCTCGCCGTCGTCGGTCGTGGCGAAGCGCTCAAGGGCCTCGCGGAGGGCGCGTCGAAGAAGCTCGGCTTCATCGCGGGCGCGTTCGACCTCGCGTCGGGCTACCGCTCGCTCTTCAAGGGTGACTTCGAAGAAGCCGGCACCTCGCTGGCGTCATCGGCGGGCGCGCTCCTGATGCTGACACCCGGCGGGCAGATTCCCGGCGCGATTCTCACCGTCGGCAGCTTCATCGCGGGCCTGGTGTTCGCGTCGCGCAAGGCGAACAAGGCGGAGGCGGCCGACGAAGCCGACGCGAAGGCGTTCCTCGAGGCCGCGGGCATTCACGAGAAGATCGCCGGCCCCTTGTCGGACCTGCTGCAGAAGAACCGGCGCAACGTCGGCGCCTTCCTCACGCAGCTCGAGAAGCACCTGGGAATGAAGGCGGGAGCGCTCCTGCAGCGGCTCAACAGGCCGGAGCTCGCCGACAAGCTGCGGGAGCTGGTGACGATCCTCAAGGACATCGAGCCCAACGAGAAGGGCGAGTACCCGGCGCGCTCGGTCAACGACGCCGCCGCGAAGGCGCGCGGCTACCCGTACGTGAACATGGGTGGAATCAAGGTCGACCTGCGGCCGAAGAGCCTCGAAGCAGTCACCGATTGGATGAAGCAGAACAAGATGTTCGGCGGTTGATCAGACTCGGAAGCGACGCACTTCACCGCGCAACACGTCGGCCTGGTTGCGCAACGTCTCGATCGCCTCTTCGAGCTGCTTGACGGACCGGTTCTGCGAATCGGCCACCGAGCGGATGGTCTCGATGGCCTTGAGCACCTGCTCGGTGCCGCGCGTCTGCTCCTTCTGCGCGCGGTTGAGGTGGGTGACCATCTCGTTGATGTTCTCGATGCTGCGGCTGATCTGCTTCCCACCGTGGCTCTGCTCGTCGACGGAGCGCTTCACGTGCTGCGTCAGCAGCTTCATCTGCTCGGCGACCTTCATCACCTGCTCGGAGCCGCGCGCCTGTTCGTTGGTGGCCTTGTTGATCTGCTCGATGGTCTCGCGCACGCGCTCGACGGCGGCGGTGACCTCCTTGGAGCCACGCGCCTGCTCGACGGTCGCGCGCGCGATGGCCTTGACCATCTGCGTGGAGTTCTTGGCCGAGTCCTGGATCTTCTTGAGCGCGTTCTCGGCTTCACGACCGAGCACCACGCCTTCTTCGACGCTGCGCACGCCGGTGTTCATCGCCGTAGCCGCGTTGCGCGACTCCGCCTGAACGGCGCGAATGAGGTCGGCGATTTCCTTCGTCGACGCGGCGGTGCGCTCCGAGAGGTCTTTGATCTCGTCGGCGACGACCGCGAAGCCCTTGCCGTGTTCACCGGCCTGCGCGGCGATGATGGCGGCGTTGAGCGCGAGCAGGTTGGTCTGTTCGGCGACGTCGTCGATGACGTCGACGATGTTGCCGATCTCGCCGATGCGGCGCGCGAGCTGCTCGATGACGCTCGACGCGGTCTTGCTGGAGTCCTTGATGCGGTCGATGCCGACGATGGTCTTCTGAATCGACTCCATGCCGGTCTCGGCGTCTTTCGACACCTGCTCCGACAAGCGCGCCGTCTCGTACGCGTTGGTCTCGACCTGGCCGATGGCGATGTCCATCTCGCGAATCGACGAAGAGGTGGTCTCGGTGTTCTTGAGCAGATCTTCGACGTTCCGCGCGACCTCCTTGATGGAATACGTCGTCTGCTCGATGGCGCTGGTCGTCTCTTCCACCGACGCGGCCATCTTCTGCACGTTGGCCGCCACCTCGTCGTTGGTGGTCGACATCTCCATGATGCTGGAGCTCGACTCTTCGGCCGACTGGTAGAGCACTTCGACGTTCTCGGCGATGCCCTTGAGGGAGCTGAGCATCTCGACCATCGCGCTCGAGGTCTCTTCGACGCGCGTGAGCACCGTCGACGAACCAGACGTGGTGGTCGAAGCGGTGCGCGAGATCTGATCGATGACCTGGGCGACGCTCTCGGCGACGCCACGCACGCGCCCGAGCGTGTCTCGGAGCCCCTGCCCGATGCTGTTGAGCGAATCGGCGAGCTCGTCGAGTTCACGCGTGGGCGCACCTTCGACGCGACCCGAAAGGTCCGCTTCGGCGAGCCGCATCGCCATCTGCCGCATCGAGCCCAGCGGGCTGATCAACAGGAAGCGCGACAACACGGTGACCAGCACCATGATGATCACCACCGCCATGATCAACGCGATGAGCAGCGTGCGACGCAGCGACGTGCGGGCCTCGTCGATGCGCGCGCGGTCGAGCGACACCAGGATGTAGCCGGTGAGCCCGTTCTGCAGCGAGACCGGGTTGGCAACGAGCAGCTCGCCCGACTCGAGGTGCACCTGCACCTTGTGCTGCGCTTCGTTGAAGAGCTTCACCACCGCGGCGGTCAGCGCAGCTTCAGGCTCGCCGCTGTAGGCGATGAGGTCGGTCATCTTGCATTCGGCCGCGCAGACCAGCACCCACACGTTGCGAATGTCGCGCTCGCCCCGAACGATGTTGTTCACCTCGGAAACCGCGGCCGTGTCGACACCCTCGCGTGGAGCGATGTGCACCTTGCGTTCGATTTCCTTGGCGACGGCCTTGCCGCGTTCCCAGAGCGTGTCGGTGAGGTACGTGTCGGCCTGCGTCGGCACGACGATGAAGAGCGCCAACACCAGGAAGGTCATCGCCGCCAACATCACGAAGATGATCGCGCCGGTGAGCCCTGGTCTCTGAGAACGAGCTGCCACGAGGCGGGGGACTGTGACAGCGGCGGGGAGCGCCTTCAAGGAACGTGAGGCATCATGCGCGCATGATCAGCAAGCTCTCGTACGGCGACGCGCGCGCGCAAACGCCAACTCCGGCGGCGGGTCTCACGGTTCGGCCCGACCGCGCTCGCTTTCAGGTGCAAGTGAGCGTCGACACCGACACCTCGGCGCAGGCCATTCCGTTGCTTCGGCGCGCCGTCTTGCGCCTCGAAGAGCTGCTGCCGCAACTGCAGGCCACGCTGACGGTGACCGATTTCGATCTGCCGCGCGACGGTGGGAAATCGAGCGGTGGTGTGTCGACGGTGTATGCGACGCTCGAGGTACCGCTACCAGCGAGTGCTTTCTGGGAACGCGCGCAGAAAGTGGCTCAGGTCGACGACCTGCTGCAGGCGTTGTCACAGGAAGGAAAGCGTCAGAAGCCGGCGCTCGAAGTTCGTCGCGCGCTGCCGGCGTACGTCGTCACAGACCCCGAAGCGCATCGTGAAGCACTGGTGAAGCGGCTGCATGAACGCGCGCGCAGCATCGCGGGCGATGAAGCAGAACTTCGTGACGTTCACTTCGATCGCGCGGTGGCGCAGCAGTCGGTGAGCCTCGAAGAAGTCACCTTGTCGCTGCCGGTCGAAGGCACGCTGCAGTCGAAGGTGCGATGAGCACGCGCGTCGTCAGCGATCCCGCGTACCTGCGGCACGTCGCAGGGCCCATGCATCCCGAATCTCCGGGCCGCTTGCGCGCGATTCATGAGTTGTTCGATTCCACGCCGATTCACGGTGTCGAACGTGGCCACGCGCGACCGGCGACGAAGAGCGAACTGACGCGCGTTCATGCCGCCACGCACGTCGAGCACGTGTTGTCGTTGTCTGGCCGCAATGCGCAGCTCGATTCTGACACTGCGATGAGCCCGGGGAGTGCAGACGCCGCGTTGATGGCGGCCGGCGCAGCGGCGCAACTGACGCTCGAAGTGCTGAACGGCGAGGTGAACAACGGCTTCGCGCTCGTTCGCCCGCCCGGGCACCACGCCGAGAGCGATCGCGCCATGGGCTTCTGTCTGTTCAACAACGTCGCCGTCGCCGCCGAAGCGGCGCTCGCGCACGGAGCGCAGCGCGTGCTGGTGCTCGACTGGGACGTGCATCACGGCAACGGCACGCAGCACCACTTCGCGGCGCGGCGCGACGTGTTGTTCTGCTCGTCGCACCAGTTTCCGTTCTACCCGGGCACCGGAGCGCCGAACGAGATCGGCCACGGCGCCGGCGAGGGCTACACGGTGAACGTCGCGCTCCCCGGCGGCATGACCGACGCCGACTACGGGGCCGTGTTTCACGACGTGTTCTTGCCGCGCGTGCAGCGGTTCAGGCCGGAGCTCATTCTCATCTCCGCGGGCTTCGACGCGCATCGGGCCGATCCACTCGGCGGCATGGACGTCACCGAGCGCGGCTTCGCGGCCATGGCGAGCGCCATGAAGTCGATGGCTGAGGAAATGTGCGGCGGCAAGCTCGTGCTGCTGCTCGAGGGTGGCTACGACCTCGACGGTCTCGCGCAGTCGGTGCACGCATGCACGGAAGTGCTGGCTGGTGCGCGTCGCGACGAGTTCCCCAGCGGCGCCTCGACGCGGGTTCGTGAAGCGATCGCCGCGACACATGCACACACAGCGTCGTACTGAACGCCTGTCCATTCATCTATCTATGCGGGCCACGCGTCACTTCCCGGCTCGCATCGACGCCAGCATCGCTTCGTCACGTTCGGTCGCTACCCGCAGCAACGCCGTCAGCCGTGACTGCGCGTCGACGAAGTTCGCGAAGGCGTGTTCGTGACGCGAGCCCCACGTCGACTCGTCGTGTGAGCCCATCGGCAGGTCCCGCTGCTCGCGCATGCGAGCGGCCGCCTCTTCGACGCGCTTGGCGATGTCTCGCCACTCGGCCGCCAGCGACGCGTACACCGCGTCTTCGTTCGTCGTGCGTGCGTCCGATGACGTGAGCATCGTGCGGTGGAGCTCGAGCGTCTCGGCGAGCCCCTTCAACATCGTGGCGATCTTCGCGGGCACCGACGCGTGCTGCGCGAGCCCCGGGCCGCAGCCGGTCGTCTCGGGCGCGACCACCGCCTCGAGCACCTCCACCATCTTCGACCAGCCGTCCCTCGTGCGCGGTGCGAACTGGGCGTACTTCGAGTTCATCTCGTGCGTGAGCGTGAGCTCGCAGCCCACAGCGCGCGGCTCGATGTCGATGCACACCGTGTCTTCGTCGGTCGAGTACCTGGGCACCGAGAACGCGAAGACGATGCGACGCGGGCGTTCGAGTTCCACGTAGCGGCCGACGTGTTCGACGTCATCCGTGCCGCGCCGGTCGACGATGACGAAGCGACCACCGACGCGCGCGTCGATCTCGCACCGCACCACGCGGCCAGCCGGCGTGGCGAACAGGAACTTTGCGACCTTCTCGCGGTCGAAGAACGCGTCGTACACGCGCTCTGCGGTCGCTTCGAAGCGATGGGTCACACGAACCTTCATCGGTCTTCCTCCTTCAAGAGGTCATCGAGCAACTGCAGCCGGCGCGACCAGAGCGCGCGGTGCGTTTCGAGCCACCTCGTAGCCTCGTCGAGCGGGCGGGCGTTCAGCGAGAGCACGTGCGCCCTGCCCTTCACCTTGCGGCGCACCAACTTCGCGCGCTCGAGAATACGAATGTGCTTCGAGACCGAGTTCAACGAGATGTCGAACGGCGCAGCGACCTCGGTCACCAGCGCGTCACCCTTCGACAGCCGCTCGAGAATGCGCCGTCGAACCCGCGCAGCGAGCGCAATCAACGTGTCATCGAGCCGTTCGGCAGCACTCATATTCACCCTTTCAGGTGACTATGAACGCCGACCTCAATGCTTCGAGCACTCGAGCGGCTTGAAGTTCTCGTAGATGAAGTCGGCGAGCAGCCGCACGCGCGCCGGCACGTACTTCTGGGCGGGCATGACGAGGTGAACGCCCCCGCCGGCCACGTGCCACTCGGGCAACACGCGTTCGAACTTCATGCCCGCCGTCCTGGCGTGCGTGAAGAAGATGGGCAGCATCCCCAGGCCCACGCCGTGGAATACGAGCCCACGCACGAACGACAGGTCGTCGACGGTCACGGGGCCGCGCACGGTCACCTCGCGCTGCTCACCCTTCTCGGTCTCGAGGCGTAGCCGCATCTTTCCCTGGCGGCCGCGGAACAAGACGACCGCGTGGTCCGCGAGCTCTTCGATGCGCTTCGGCGTGCCGTGCTTCTTCAGGTACTCGGCCGAGGCGAAGAGCCCGAGGTCTGAGCGCGCCACGCGTCGCGCCACGAGTGACGAGTCGTCGAGCCGGCCAGCGCGCAACGCGAGGTCGATGCCTTCTTCGATGAGGTTCACGTGCCGGTTGGTCACCACGAGGTCGACGTGAATGCCCGGGTACTTGCGCGTGAACGCGGCGACCACCGTGGCCATCGGCGCGGCGTCGTTCGGCACCGACAACCGCACCGTGCCCGACACCTCGTCGACGTTCTGTGAGACCTCAGCCTGCGCTTCTTCCAGCGCCGCACGCGCCGCCTTCGCCCGCTCATAGAAAGCGCGCCCCGCTTCGGTGAGCTCAAGCGCGCGCGTGGTGCGTTGCAGCAGCTGCGTCTCGAGTTCCTTCTCGAGCGTGGTCACGGCGCGACTGGCCGTCGACTTGGGAACGCCGAGCGCTTTCGCAGCGGCGGTGAAACTTCCGTAGTCGACGACCTTCAGGAAGACGGGAACGCGGCTCCAATCCATAGTTGCGTTCTTAACAACAAAGAGTTGGACCGCGCACGACTGGCGACGAAGGAGCAACAGGTTTACCTCTGGCGCGTTCGCAGTTCACTTCCCTGGAGAAACACCATGAGGCGCATCGCCGCTCACGTTCCCCGTGTGTTGTTGGGTCTCATCTTCACCGCGTTCGGCGCCGCCGGGCTCTTGCACCTCATGCCGGAGCAGCCGCTGCCCGAGGGCATCGCCGGCATCTACGTACAGGCGCTGGGCGGCACCTATCTGTTCACCCTCGTGAAGCTCACCGAGGTGGTCGCGGGGTTGATGGTGCTCTCGAACCGACTCACCGCGCTGGGAGCGGTGCTGCTGGCGCCCATCGTGGTGAACATCTTCGCGTTCCACGCGCTGGTGATGAAAGACAACCTCGCGCTGCCGATCGTGCTGGTGGTGCTGCTCGGCGTGGTCGCCTGGCAGAACCGCGAGCTGTACCGGCCGCTGTTCGCTTCGAAGAAGAAGAACTCCGAAGCGCAGTCGACCGGCGCGCTGCAGACCGCTTAACGCTGGTGCCCGAGGCGCACTTCGACGTCGGGGTTCGCCTTCGAGAACTTCTGGAGCCGCTCGAAGCTGAGCCGGCTCTGTTCGAGGTCCGCGGTGAACGTTCCCGGTTCGACGGCGTGCTCCCAGCCCCAGCGGGTGTGACTGCCGTCGCCGGTGAGCAGCACCGCACCCGTCGTGGTGCGCACCACGTACGCCGTACTTCCCTTCGTGTGGCCCGGAATCCAGAGCGCCCACACCGAGCCGTCACCGAACACGTCGACGACGTCGTGACCTTCGGTGAACGGCCACTCTGAAATCGACTGCTTGCCTGCGAGCGCCGCGTCGATCGAGCCGCGGGTGAACAGATTCATGAAGCCGGTGCCGCTCGTCTCGCCGGGGCCTGCGTAGATGGGTGTGGTCGACGGGACGTCACGCATGCCGGCCACGTGGTCCAGGTGCAGGTGCGTGAGCAGCACGCCGTCGAGCCGGCCTTCCTTCGCCACGAACTCCCCGAGCGGCGCGTTGACCTTCAACAGGTCCATTCGCATCGCCGAGCGCACGACGCTCCCGAGCGCCGACTTCGACGGGTCGTCGCGCAGCGCGGTCTCCATGCCGGTGTCGACGATGAACGTGCCCTTCGTGGGGTGGCGGATGACGTGGAAGAAGATCTGTATGGGCTCGAGCCCCTCTTCCAGCCCGGCGGCGCGCGCCTCGGGGTGCGCGAGGTTGATGAGGCCGCTGCGATCGATTTGCCAGTCGGCCGAGGCGACGGTCTCGAGCTCGACGATGCCGGGCTGAGCCAACGACGCCTCGAGCGCCGCCATGTCACGTGAAGTGCCGAGCGCCGACGGCTTCGTGGCGTGCGACGACGTGGTGCAACCAGACATCAGGATCACTGCGGCGAGGAGGAGCTGTTCCATGCCTTGCAGGGTAGCGATGCACTGATGAATGGAAATTGGCTGTCTCTGCATGACACCATCCATTCATGGATATCTCGTGGGACGACGCGAAGCTGTTCCTCGCCATCGCCGAGACGGGGAGCCTCAGCGCCGCGGCGCGCAGGCTGAAGTTGGGGCAGCCCACGGTGACGCGGCGGCTCGCGCTGCTCGAGTACACGGTGGGCGCGGCGCTGTTTCGCCGCAGCGTCGAAGGTGCGTCACTGACTTCAGCGGGAGAGCGGCTCGTCACCCCGGCGAAGAAGATGGCCGAGTGGGCCGGCGAGCTGCACCGCGCCGCCGAGAAGCAGGACGGAACGCCGAGGGGCCTGGTGCGGATCACCGCGAGCCCGTCGTTGTGCTTCGACTTCCTCGCGCCGTTCGCGGGGTTTCTGGCCACGAAGCACCCGGGCTTGCGGCTCGAGGTGTCGTCGGCGGTTCAGTACGTCGACCTGGTGCGCGGCGACGCAGATCTCGCGCTGCGGCCGGTGGCGCCCTCCAACCCCGACCTCGTGCTGGTGCACACCGTCAACACCGAGGCAGCGGTCTTCGTGTCGCGCGCTTTGAAGGACCGGCTCCCGAAGAAGTTCGACCTGCAGACGCTGCCGTGGGTCGCGTGGAGTCCTCCGTTCGACAGCGTTCCTCCGAATCCACAACTCGCGGCCGCGATCCCCGACTTCGTGCCGGCGTTCACCGCAGACCACTACCTCGTGCAGCTCGCAGCAGCCGAGGCCGGCGTCGGCGCCATCCTCCTGAGCCGGAGCTTTCACCGCTTCAAGCGCGAGTCGTCGCTGGTGCCGCTCGACCTCGACCTCGGCAGGTGGACGAAGCAGCCGTTGCACCTCGTGTGCGCGAAGTCGGCGCTCGACATTCCACGCGTGCGCAAGGTGGCCGAGCTGCTGGTGAAGGAGCTGACGTCGAAGCGCTGATTCAGCCGTAGACGGCGATCTTCTCCTGGAGCCGCTGCGCGAGGCCGGGGTGCGCGTCTTTCAACGTGTCGTGAATGCGGTTCGCTTCCTCGCGGTACTCCCGCACCTTCTCGGGGCTCCACTGCGGCGGCGGCGGCTCCATGTTGGTGATGCGGTCGGCCAGCTTCACCATCGCCACCTCGCGCGGCTGCGCGAGAATTCTCTGCAGCGCGTCGACCATGCGATCGATCCGCGGGATCTTCTCGTCCTTCGTCAACGCCTGCACGCCGTCAGCGACGCGCTTGCCGAAGGTGCGCTCCAGCTCTCCCCAGGTGACGCCTGCGTCTTCGACACAGTCGTGCAGCAACGCGCATTGCATCGCCAGGTCGACGTCGAACGAGCCGTCGGCCACGCACAACACCTCGGTGGCGACCTTCACCACGTGCACCACGTAGGGCGCGCCACTGCCGATGATCTTCTGATCACCGTGCGCCTTCGCCGCGAAGTCGATCGCCTTCTTGAAGAGCTCCTGATTCCAGTTCACGAACCACCTCGTGCGTGCAGCGCGGAATACGTCGCGTACTTGTACGCCTCGGAGAGCGTCGGGTAGTTGAAGCACGCTTCGATGAAGAGGTCGGCCGTGGCGTTGCCGAGCATCGCGGTGAGGCCGACGTGCACCAGCTCGGTGGCGCCTTCTCCGATGAGATGAACACCGAGCAGCCGCATGTCGTCGCGGCGGAACAGCAGCTTGAGGTGCCCTGTCTCGCCGATCATCGTGCCGCGCGCGTTCTCGGTGAAGTCCGCGGTGCCCTTCACGAAGTCGACCTTCGCGGCGCGCAGCGACTCTTCGGTCTCGCCGACCAGCGACACCTCGGGGATGGTGAAGATGCCGGTGGGAAACAACGGCGCGACGCGCGTCTTGTACTTGAGGTCGAAGAAGTCGACGACCGCGACACGCGCCTGCTCCATCGACGTCGACGCGAGCGCAGGTGCCCCGATGACGTCACCGGCCGCCGCGATGTGCGCGACCTTCGTGCGAAAGCGCGCGTCGACTTCGAGCTGACCGCGTTTCCCCGCGACGAGCCCCGCGCTCTCGAGCTGCAGCCCGTCGGTGTTGGCGGTGCGCCCCGCGCAGATCAACGTGGCTT
Source organism: Archangium gephyra (assembly GCA_003243425.1). GTDB lineage: Bacteria > Myxococcota > Myxococcia > Myxococcales > Myxococcaceae > Archangium_A > Archangium_A gephyra_A. The sequence continues at coordinate 120,315 of QFQP01000007.1, forward strand.
CGACCTCGAGCGACCCGGCGGTGTCGAAGCACAGCTTCACGCCGCCAGCCGTGGGGTCGCACTGCGCGACCTGCGCCCTGAAGATGAAGTCGATGCCCAGCGCCTTCATGCGCTCCATGAGCCAGCCGCGAAGCTCACCGTCGAGGAAGCCCATCACCTCGCCACGTGATTCGACGACGGTCACCTTCGTGCCGAGCGCGGCGAAGAGACACGCGTACTCGCAACCGATGACGCCACCGCCGACGATGACCATCGACTTCGGAATGTCGTGCACGCGAACGATCTCGTCTGAGTCGTAGACCTGCGCGTGCTCGAACGGAAAGTTCGCGGGGCGGTGCGGGCGGCTGCCCGTGGCGATGAGGAAGTGCCGGCCGCCGATGCGCTCCCCGTTCACGTCGATGGTGTGCGGGTCGACGAACTTCGCGGCGCCGTGAATCACGGTGACGCCGTGCCGCGAGAGATTCGAAGTCATGCGCTCGCGTTCGGTCTTCACCACTTCACCGAGGCGAAAGAGGAAGTCGTCGACCTGCGCCGCGCGCCCCAGCGCCATGTTCACGCCGTGCAGCCCACGCTGTCGGAAACCCGACAGGTAGAGCGCGGTCTCCCGCAGCGTCTTCGACGGCAGCGTGCCGGTGTTGACCATCGCGCCGCCGAGGTGCGCCTCCTTCTCGACGAGCGCGACCTTCTTCCCGAAGTACGCCGCTTGAACGGCGCCCTTCTCTCCTGCGGCACCTCCACCGATGACGATGAGATCGAACTCGCGCATGACGAGTCGATGGTAGTCAAAGCATCAGGGTGACGTGCGCTGTTCCGACGTCGCGCGCAGCGGCACTTCGACAGCTCGGTGGAACGGACCGACTTCACCGGGTGCCCGGCAACGATTCTTCGGGCTCGCGGCCGGGTTCTTCCGAGGCGTGCTGCTTCTTCTCGTTCTCTTCGGCTTCGCGCGCGCTCTCGGTGGTCATGAGCCGCCTGGCACGCTCAGCCCACGCTCCGGCGCGTCGAGATGGCGTCGACGTGCTCCACCAGCTGGTGGAGCATTCGCCACGTCGCGCCCCACACCACGTGCCGCGCTTCTTCCCAGACGTACACGTCGCGCTCGGCGTGGAAGATCTCCCGCGTCTCGTGGCGCAGCCGCCACAACGGCGCCGCGATGATCTCTTCGATCTCCACGGGGTTCGGCACCAGCTGCGTGTCTTCGGGGATCACGCCGACGAAGGGCGTCACCCAGTACGAGGTGATGGTGGGCATCGCACCCAGCACGCCCAGCACGTTCACCGACTCGGGAACGATGCCCAGCTCTTCGTGGGTCTCGCGCAGCGCGGTGTGCAAGGGCGTGAGGTCCTGCGCCTCGCGACCTCCACCGGGAAAGGAGATCTGCCCCGGGTGCGTACGCAGCGTCTTGGGCCGCATGGTCAGGTAGGCCCACGGCTCACCAGCCCGCCAGAAGAGCGGAGCGAGCACTGCCGCATGCTTCAACTCGAGGCCCGGCGCTTCGATCGACTTCGACGGCACCTGCTGCAGGTGCTCACGAAGCGCGCTGAAGAACTCGTCGGGCCCCATTGGAAACACAGTGTAACGGCGTCGCGTGGCGATGCCGCCGAAGTGATTCTGATGTCTCCGAGAACGGTTCAGCGAGACACGTGCCAGCGGCGCCCCGCATCGCGTGTGCGAAAGACGAGATCATTGGCGTACTCAACCGGGCGCAGCCACGACGGCATCGCCAGCACCAGCGGCTCCCACGGCTCCATGTCGTCGGGGTGTGGCTTGCGGTCGTTGGCGCAGTGAATCGAGACCGTGTCGCCGTCGACCTCCCAGCGCTCGACGTAGGTCTGCGCGCTGGGCTTGGCGATGCGCGAAGCGTCCCACGTCTCGCCACCGTCTGCGCTGCGGAAGAGCGTGAATGCATCGCGCCCCTCGGCGAGCACCCACACGCGCGGATTCATCACGTCGACGTAGAGGAAATGCTCGAGGTCGTGAAAGACGGCGACCGAACCCCCGCGCGTCATCATCACGAACTCGTGCGTGCCCATGCGGGCGTCGACGAACGAGATGGAACCGACGTTGAACTCGTTGTGCCCAAACGTGGTCTCGGGTGGGGTGTCCGACCACGCGATGGTGACGGGCGCCACGGTCACCGCGCGCTCCCACGTCGACCATGCGACGACCGCGAGCGCGAGGCCGACGACCGCGACGGCGATCGCCCCCAGCCACTTCATGGCTGCAACACGCCCAGGCCGAGCAGCACCAACAACGTCACGCCGAGCACGATTCGGTACACCACGAACGCGAGCATCGACCGAGCGCGCACGAAAGCAAGCATTCCCGAGATCGCGCCCAGGCCGGCCACGAAGCTCACCACCGTGCCGATGACCAGCATCACCGCCGGCGGGCGATCGACGGCCTGGAAGAAGTCCTTGAGCTCGACCAGCCCTGCGAGCGTCGTCGACGGAATCGACAACAGGAACGAGTAGCGCGCGGCGTCGGCGCGCTTGAGCCCCAACGACAGCGAACCGGTGATGGTGGTGCCGCTGCGCGAGCTGCCGGGGATCAACGCCAGCGCCTGCCACAGGCCGATGATGAGGCCGTCCTTGAGCGTCAACTCCGACAAGGTGCGGCGCTGTACGGCCACGCGTTCGACGATGAAGAGCACGATGGCCAGAATGATGAGCGAGGCCGAGATGACGTACAGCGAACGCAGCGACGTCTTGATGGCGCTCTTGAACAACAGCCCCATCACGCCGATGGGAACGGTGCCGAGCCCTACGAACCACGCGAGCCGCGACGCTTCGGTGCCGAAGGGCTTGCGGTCTTTGAGGCCCTGAAGAAAGCCGCGCGTGAGGTTGAACAGGTCGCGCCGGAAGTAGAAGAGCACCGCGACCACCGTGCCCAGCTGAATCACCGCCGAGTACGCGGCGCCCGGGTCTTTCCACCCGAGCAACGCCGGCACGATGCGCAGGTGCGCGGTCGACGAAATGGGAAGGAACTCGGTGAGGCCCTGCACGAGCCCCAGCACGATGGCTTCGAAGTACGTCACGAGCGCGTCGAGAAGAGGTCCCACACGTCGCCGCCGAGCTCGGCCTTCTTGAGCTCCCAGGCGGCGAGCACGTCAGCGGTGTGCGCGAGGTACTGCGGGCTGGCGTCGAACGCGTGCTCCTTCGCGTACTGAGCGAGGAACTCACGCAACACCGGCGAGAGGAAATGGGTCGCCAGAATGACCTGGCTGCCGTCGAGGTACTCGTTGAAGCGCAGCGCGAACCCCGAGGTCGCCTTGGCGGACGACTCGACGCGCACCACTTCGCCCTTCACCTTCACCTCGCGGCCATGGTTCGGCAGCTGCAGCGTGATGAGGAGCTTCGTGCCCATCTTCAGGAAGAAGGTGGACTCGAGGAACATGCCGCCGACCGACAGGTTCACCGTGGGCAGCGTGGCTTCGAAGACGTGCGACGGGTCGTCGGCGAGCGACAGCCGTGCGCGCACGTGAATCTCGGCGCGCGGGTACTGCCGGCGGGCGTCGTTCTTCGCTCCGGCCTTCAACGCCACGTCTTTGGGCACACCGGCCGCGCGGCCGATGACGGGCACCCTGGCAGGCACCGGCGCGGGCGAACGCTGCATCGACTGCAACGCCGGCGCGCGTGAAACGGAGACGGGCTCGGGCTTTCGGGGCGCGGGCGCGGCGACCGGCTTGCGCTCCAGCGACTGGGAAATACGGGCCGCCGTCGTCGGAATGGCGACGGCAGCCGGCTTGCGCTCGAGGGCCGCGGCGATGCGCTGCGCCGGAGAAGGTGCGTCTTTCCGCTCACTCACCACCGAAGCGGAGAGCGTGCGGCCAGGGACCTTCTTCTGCGACTTGCCCCCTCGCGCCATGGCGAAGCCTTACGCCGCCTTCGTGCCGCGAACGCCAGCGGCCTCGCGGAGCTCGTCCTTCTTGTCGAGCTTCTCCCACGAGAACTCGTTGCGGCCGAAGTGACCGTACGCGGCGGTGCGCTGGTAGATGGGCTTGAGCAGGTCGAGGTGCTCGATGATCTCGCGCGGCTTGAGGCCGAACGTGGCGCGGACCGCCTTCGCGATCTTGTCTTCATCGACCACCGCAGTGCCGAAGGTGTCGACCATCACGCTGACGGGCTCGGCGACGCCGATGGCGTAGCTGACCTGCACTTCGCAGCGCGACGCCAGACCGGCGGCGACCACGTTCTTGGCGATGTAGCGGCCCATGTACGCGGCCGAGCGGTCGACCTTCGTCGGGTCCTTGCCCGAGAAGGCGCCGCCACCGTGACGGCCCATGCCGCCGTAGGTGTCGACGATGATCTTGCGGCCGGTGAGGCCCGAGTCGCCCATGGGGCCGCCGATGACGAAGCGGCCGGTGGGGTTGATGAAGAACTTGGTCTTCTTGTCGAGGAGCTTGGTGGGGAGCGCGGCCTTGATGACCTCCTCCATCACCACTTCCTTGATCTTCTTGTTGCTCGCCTCTTCGGAGTGCTGCGTCGAGAGAACGACCGCGTCGATGCGAACGGCCTTGCCGTCCTTGTACTCGACGGTGACCTGCGACTTGCCGTCGGGGCGCAGCCAGTCGTGCTTCTTCTTGCGCACATCGGCGAGCTTGCGCGTGAGCGCGTGCGCGTAGTGAATCGGCGCAGGCATCAGCTCGGCGGTCTCGTTGCAGGCGTAACCGAACATCATGCCCTGGTCGCCGGCGCCGATTTCCTTGGAGCCCTTCTGGTCGACGCCGCGGTTGATGTCCTGGCTCTGGCCTTCGATGGCCGCCATGACGCCGCAGGTGTTGCCGTCGAAGCCCATGGCCGAATCGGTGTAGCCGATGTTGCAGATGGTCTTGCGAACGATGCCGGGAATGTCGATCCACGCGTTGGTGGTGACTTCACCGGCGACCATCGCGAAGCCGGTCTTCACGAGCGTCTCGACGGCGATGCGCGCCATCGGGTCTTTCGCGATGATCGCGTCGACGACGCCGTCGGAGATCTGGTCGCAGATCTTGTCCGGATGGCCTTCGGTGACGGACTCAGAAGTAAAAAGGTAGTCCTTCGGCATGTGCGTGATTCCTCGTTGCGTGGTTACGGCAGAGGGCGCACCCCTTAGCGCTTGCGACTCACCGCATCAAGCAACCGTGAATCCGCACCTGACCGCTCCGTCGTTGGTAGAGATGACGCCCATGCGAGTCACGCTCACCGCCGCCCTCCTGCTGTCGCTGCCCGCGCTTGCGGGTACTCCCAAAGACGAGGTGAGCAAGCCGCTCAAGACCATCGTCAACTCGGTCCGCTACGGCAAAGACAACGCCGCCCTCAAGCTCTTCGCGTCCGAAGAACAGGGGAAGATCCTGGTCGCCGATTCGTGGGCCAAAGGTACCGACGCCCAGCGCAAGGAGTTCCAGGAACTCTTCATGACGCTGTTCGGGAAGATCGCCTTTCCGAAGATCCGCAAGAACTTCGAGAACCTCGACACCGTGCTCTACGAAGAGCCGACCATCACCGGTGACACCGCGAGCATCGCCTCGACCATTCTCATCAACCACCCGCTCAAGAAGCAGGAGCTGAAGGTGAAGTACCAGGTGGTCAAGCAGGCCGGCGCGTGGAAGGTGGTCGACGTGGCCGTGCTCGGCGACTCCATGCTCACCGGCATTCGTGATGATCAGGTGCAGCCGATTCTCAAGGAGTCGGGGTGGGATGGTCTGCTGAAAGCCATGCGCGAGAAGGCCGCTGAACTGAAAGATGTTCAGCTGAAGTGAGGATCGTCTTTATCCTTTCGGGCAACTCAGGCCGTACCTCGAGTTCAAAGGAGAAGAACCGCATGATGAAGCGCATCGTGACGCTCGTAGCCGGCAGCCTGGTGATGGTGGCCTGTGGTCCCGGAGCGAAGATCGACGGCAAGCAGGGCGCGGCAGAAGCGCTCTTCGCTGCCTCGAAGCCTTCGCAGGCCAGGGCGGACACCAGCAACACGCCGGTCGACCTCACCGGCTCGCTGACGTGGAACTGCCCCGAGGGCGGCAACGCGAAGATCTCTGGCGCGAGCGTGAACGTCGGCAACGGCGGCGTGAGCACGGGCGTGACGATGACGTACAACAACTGCGGCCTGTCGAAGGGCGGCCCGGGCGTGGCGATCTTCATCGGCGACATGAACCTCTCGCAGAAGATCGACATCTCGAACTCGAGCGTGAACCTCGACCAGCGCCTCAAGGGCCGCGTCGACGTGCGCGGCGCCTACAACGACTTCATCGACGCCGACATCACGCAGAAGATCGCCGTGGGTGACCTCGGCTCGGGCGTGGGCGGCGTGTCGATGTACCTCGTCGGCACCATCACCACGTCTGACGGCACGTTCACCTATGACGAGAACGTGAACGTCTCGGGCAGCATCTCGGCGCGCATCGAGAACAACGACCCGTAAGTCAGTTCGCTTCGTCTTTCGCCCCCGCGTGCCGTCTGGTGCGCGGGGGTCTTCTTTTGAGCAGCCACTGCGCGAGCGCGAAAAGCCACTCGATCGCCAGCGCGATGAGCGAGCAGACCGCGACAAGGACCACCAGCGATACGAGCACGTGGGCGGTCATCAAACGGTCTCTCGACCACTCCATCCCGCCGAGCGACATCAGCCGGAGCGTTCCCTCGAACGCCAACAAGAAGACCGCGCAGCCGAGAAACACGGAGCCGCTGGTCTTGCCGACGCGAACGAGTTCGGTCGTCACCGCTCACCTCAGCGCGTGGATGAAGACGATGAGCGCGCAGCCCACCGCATAGATCAACGGAAAGCCCCACTTGCTGCGCGCGTCGAGCTTTTCGAACTTCGCGCGCATGGTGCGGCGTTCGGCATCGAGCACCGCCCGTTCCGATTCAGGCATCGAGGGTAGCGCGGCCTCGAGCGACACCGCGCGGTCGTGCCAGCGCATGACGACGACACACTCCGCCAGCACCGCGGTGATCAGCGCGTACGAGAAGTTGAAGATCTGATCGAGCAGCACGGTGTTGCCGAGGTACGGCAGGTCATCGGTGAACGCGAGCTGCAGGAACACGATGGTCAGCAGCGCCGTGATGACCGTGCCCACGCGCGCCTCGACGTGAATCGGCCGCAGGAAGAAGACGAACCAGCAACACATCAACACCAGCGCGATCGGCGGGAACATGGTGACGAAGAACACGCGCCGCGGCCGCTCGAGCGTCACGCCGAACTGAACGCGCGAGTGCGCTGACTCACTCGGCAGGCCGAGCTTTGCCGCGACCGTCGTCACCGCGCGCAGCGTCTTGCCGACGATCCACCCCGGAACTTTCAGACCTTCCACCACTGCGCTGTCGTCATCGAGCTCGAGCACCACTTCATTCGAACCCCGGCGAACGTCTTCCAGCTCGAGCACCACGTCCTGAGCGTCGAGCGGAAAGCTGCCCAGCTCGAACTTGTGGAAGAAGCGGCCTTCACCGACGAAGCGTTGGTAGTGCCGGCCGTCAGGCAGCGTGAGCGGCTCGTCGAACACGGGGTTGAGACTCAGCGCCCAGGCCTCGAGCAGGTTCACGAAGCGCAGGCTCTTCGTGGCGTCGGCGTCGCCGGTCCACTTCACCCAGAGCACGAACGAGGCGTGGTAAGCGTTCTCTTCGAGATTGATGGCTTCGACGTTGCGCAGCTGGAGGCCGACGGTGACGCGTTCAGGCGGCGATTGCGTGATCACCAACGCGCAGACGAGGGGCAGGAGCACGCCGACGATGAGACTCCATGCGGTCGCCGTGTGCATCATTTCGTGGGCTGCGGCGGCGCAGGAGGTCGCGCCCGGCAAGCTGCTCATTCGCACCAGCGCCGACGAAGCGGTCATCACGATCGACGGCGAGACCCGCGGCCTGGCGCCGCGCACCGAGACCCTCGCTCCCGGGGTTCACACCATCGTGGCGGAGACGAAAGACGCGCCCCCGGTGTCGCAGACCGTGTCGCTGACGTCGGGCGAGACGCGCACGCTCACGTTGTCGTTCATTCCACCTGCACGTGCGCGCCCGTTCCCGACGGTGGGGACGGTGATGGTGGCGACCGGCGGCCTCATCATCGCCGGCGGGCTGTTGCTGCGGGGCCCGGCAGAAGAAGCGGCACGAAAGACGTCGGCAGCGTTCCAACGCGGCGGAGGCTGGGACGAGTTCGCGCAGCGCCTCGAGCACGACGGGCTGGTGGCTGAAACGTGGAGCTGGCTGCTGCTCGGCCTCGGGGTGACGACCGTCGTGTCGGGTGTCGTCGTGGGAGTCCTCGAGCACTTCGGCACCCCCGAGTCGGGGCCGAAGCTGGTGCTCGCACCGACCCGCGGTGGCGCGTGGGTGGGCGGAGTCTTCACGTGGTGAGAGCGTGGTTCGTCGTCTTCGGGGTGCTCGCCGGGTGCCGCGTCTACGAGCCGGAGATCCTCGATTGTCAGATTCGCTGCGGTGCCGGCCGCGCGTGCCCGCGAGACACGCGCTGCTCGGAAGATCTGTTCTGCCGCCCGCTGAACGTGTCAGGGGTGTGTACCTGCTCGCCGGGGCAGACCGAAGCCTGTCAGCGCTCGTCAACGATGAGCGGCATCTGCAGCGGCGGCATCCGCACCTGCGGAGAGGACCGCGTGTGGTCCAGCTGCATGGGCGCGGTGGTGCCGGGCATCGAGGTGTGTAACGGCATCGACGACGACTGTGACGGCGTCATCGACGGCAACACCATCGACGCGCCGCGCTGCCCGCTGACCGAAGGCGTCTGCGCAGGCGCTCACGTCGCCAGCTGCGTGGGCGGCAACTACGTCGCGTGTGACGTCGTCGAGTACGGCATCGACTACGAACGCTTCGAGACGCGTTGTGACGGCCTCGACAACGATTGCGATGGGCAGGTCGACGCGCCGCCGCCACGCGCGGTGCTCGACCTCGACGGTGACGACTTCGCCTTGAGCCCGGGCAGCGTCGTGGCGCGCGTCGCCGGTGAAGCGCGGCTGGTGACGTTCGATGACGCGATGAACGTCATCGGCAACGAGTTACTGGCAGCGCGCTTCCCCGACGCGCAGGTCGAAGCGTCGGGTGAGCGGGTGCTCGCGTTCGCCGAAAACGGCGGCGTGCGCTTCGTGCGGCTCACCGCCGATGGGCGACGCAGCGAACGGGTCGAACCGACCTGGCTCGGCAATGGCCCGCTGGCCGTCGGACTCCACGCCGCGGCGATGGAGGTGAACGGCGAAGTGCAGGTGCGCTCGTTGCTCACCAGCGAAGCACCGGTGACGGTCGGCAGCTCTGATGGCGGCGTGCTCACCATGAGCCCGCGCGGCGAATGGCTGACCTGGCCCGGCGGGTTGTGGCGCCACTCGACGAAGTCGCACGTGCAGACCACCCCGCTCCCGCCGATGGCCGTGCTCTTCGACGTCGGCACCGAAGCGGTGACGGCGGTGCCCGTCGAACCGGGCGGCTTCTTCTACGCAGACCTCGCGAGCTCGTTGGCGACCACGCCGCTCGCGCTCGCGCTGCGCAATGCCGGCGCGTCGATGCGCGGCCCGCAGCTGGTGGTGGTCGGGCACACGGCGCAAGGTGACGTGTGGCTGAGCACGCAGAGCGCTTCGCTGAAGGTCGCCACCGGGGCGAGCGGCGCCCAGCTCACCTCGGGCCGCTTCGGCGTCACCGTGGCCTTCAGGCGCGAAGACACCTTGTGGCTCGGTCAGCTCTGCGTGCCGTAGTCACAACAACCACGTCGACACGCGGCCCACGCTGCGCAGCTCGATCTCTCCCCGCGGCTCGAACTCGAACTCGGAGCCGAGCGCCTTCACCGTGCTCTCCAGCACGTGCACGCGCCCGGGAACGCCGTGTGACTCGAGCCGGCTGGCGGTGTTCACCGTGTCGCCCCACAGGTCGTACGCGAACTTCCTGGTGCCGATGACCCCGGCCACGACCGGGCCGGCGTGGAGCCCGAGGCGGACCTCGAGCGGTGAACCGACTGCACGGCCCACGTCGCGCACGGCGGCGATGAGCTCGCGGGCGAGCGCCATCATCGCTTCACGGTGGCGCGGCATCGGCGTGGGCAGACCGGCGACGACCATGTACGCGTCACCGATGGTCTTGATCTTCTCGAGGCCGTGCTTCGCGGTGAGCGCGTCGAACGAGGTGAAGACCCGGCCAAGCACTTCGACCACCTGTTCGGGCTCGCGCGTCGACGCCCAGGCGGTGAAGCCCACCAGGTCGGCGAACAACACCGTCACGTCGTCGTAGGTGTCGGCGATGGTCACCTCACCGCGCTTGAGGCGTTCGGCGATCGGCGCGGGCAGCACGTTGAGCAACAACCGTTCGCTGGTCGCGTTGGCCTCCGACAGTTCGCGGGTGCGCTCCACGATGCGCGCTTCGAGGTTCTGATTGAGCTGCTGAATCTCGCGCTGCGCCCGAAGCCGCTCCGAGATGTCGCGCATGATGAGCGTGGTCAACACCCCCGACTTCGACGCCACGCGGCTGACCGACGCCTCGATGGGGAAGCGCGAGCCATCGGGGCGCACCGCCTGGAGCTCCAGCGTGCCGACCGGCGGCACCGTGGCGTCGAACGCCGGCAACAATCGCCGCACGGTGTGAAGCATCACCGCGTCGGCGCGACACCGGAAGATGTTCTCGGCCGCCCGATTGAACGCGATGACACGGCCCCGCGCGTCGACGGTCACGATGCCGTCCATCGCTCCGTCGATGATGGCGCTGGTGAGCCGCTGCACGTCCTGCAGTTGTTCATCGAGCAACAACCGGCCGATGCGGCCCGCGGTGACGCTGGCGATGGTGTTGAACAGCTGCTCGTGCTCGGGCGTGAAGAAGCTGACCTTCGAGTGCTCCGAGTCGATGACGCCGATGACCTCGTCACGCAGCAGAATCGGCACGGCCAGCTCCGAGAGCCGCGCTTGATCATCGGTGATGTAGCGGGGGTCGTGGCGCACGTCGGGCAGCAGTTCGGCCTTGCCGCTGCTGGCGACGGTGCCCACGATGCCTTGCCCGACGGCGATGCGAATGGGCGCGAGAATCTCACGACCGCGCGGGTTCTTGGGGCCGTACGCCGCGCGCTGCACGAGGTGGGTGCGCGCTTCATCGAGCAGGTAGATGACACAGTCTTCCAGCCCGAGGTGCGCGACGGCGCCGTTGGCCACGTCCCACAGGATGTCGTCGAGGTCATCGAAGTGCGTCAGCGAGGCGATGAAGCGGTGGAGCGCGTCTACCATCTGCGACTTGCGCTCCAGCGCCTCGTTCGAACTCATGAGCGCGCCATTTGATTCGCCAGGGTGGGAGGCGTCAAAGACAACCGCGGCCGGTATGGTGACCGCCATGACTCGCGCCATCGTCGTCGCCGCCGTGCTTCTCGTGGGCTGCACGCAGAAGCCGTCTTTCCCGCCCACGCCGCCCGAGACGAAGGTCAAGGGCACGGTCATCGCGTCGGGGCTGGTGAACCCCTGGGCGGTGGCGTTCCTGCCTGACGGCCGATTTCTGGTGACCGAGAAGAGCGGCTCGATGCGCTACGTGTCTGCGGGCGGCGAGAAGAGCGCGCCGTTGCGCGGCGTGCCCGGCGTCGACACCAACGGCCAGGGCGGTCTGCTCGACCTCGTCTTGTCTCCCGACTTCGAGACGTCACGGCGCGTGTACTTCACGTTCTCCGAGAAGGACGGCGACGTGAACGGCACGGTGCTCGCCACCGCGATTCTCGGCGCCGACGCGTTGAGCGAGGTGAACGTGTTGTGGCGACAGACCCCGAAGCTCGCCGGCGGTCACCACTTCGGCTCGCGCATCGTGTTCGCGCGCGACGGGAAGCTCTTCGTGGCGCTCGGCGAGCGCAATCAACGCGACCTGTCGCAGAAGCTCGACCACGCGCAGGGCAAGGTGGTGCGGCTGAACACCGACGGTACGCCCGCCGCCGACAACCCCTTCGTGGCGACCGCTGGCGCGCTCCCGGAGATCTGGAGCTACGGCCACCGCAACATTCAAGGCGCGGCGCTGAACCCGACGACCGGCGAGCTGTGGACCAACGAACACGGGCCCATGGGTGGCGACGAGGTGAACGTCACGCGCGCGGGGAAGAACTACGGCTGGCCGCTCATCACCTACGGTCGCGAGTACAGCGGCGGGCAGATCAACGACGGCGCCACGTCGGCCGAAGGGCTCGAGCAGCCGCTGCACTACTGGGTGCCGTCGATTGCGACCTCGGGCATGGCGTTCGTGACGACCGACGTCTACCCCGCGTGGAAGGGCTCGGTGCTCGTCGGCGGCCTCGCGGGAAGGTGTCTGTCGCGCCTGGTGCTCGACGGAGAACGCGTGTCGAAGGAAGAGCGCTTGCTCACCGAGCTCGGCGAGCGGATTCGCGACGTGCGTGAAGCGCCCGACGGCCGCATCTACGTGCTCACCGACGAAGCCAACGGCAAGCTCTACCGGCTCGATCTGGCCGACAAGTAGCCGGTGGCGAGCGCCACGAGTTCCTCGAGATACCAGGGCTCCGACAAGAGGTGCGGTGACTCGAAGACCGCGTGCGACACCGAGCCTTCGAGCGCGGACAACAACACGCCTGCGCGTTGCTCCACGTGCTTGAGGCGTGGTGCCGACGCGCGCAGCATCGCGGCGACGACCTCCAGCAGCTGACGCGTCGAATCGCGAAGCAGCCCGGCGCCATCCAGCTCGGACATCGGGCCGCGCAAGGCGAGCGCGAGGTCGAGGTTCTCGCGCTTGACCTGCAGCAGCGCGCGCAGCGTATGGCGAATGGCGTGCTCGAGCGGCGCGCCGATGACCTCTTCGGCGGCGCCCTGCACGGCCCCCACCATGCGGCCGAAGTAGCGGACCATGAGCGCGGTCACCAACGAGCGCTTGTCGGGGAAGTACTGGTACAGCGTGCCGACCGACACGCCGGCCTTCTCGGCGACGCGCGTGGTGGTCAAGGCCACGTAGCCATCGCGCCGCAAAACCTGAAGCGTGCCTTCGACGATGGCATCGACGGTGACCTCCGCTCGCTTCTGAACCGGCCGTTTTCGTTGGCGAATCTTGCGAACCAACCGCGGCGCCGGAGATGCGAATTCTAAACCTGAAGCATCCTTCATATTTCTCACTCTCTCGCCACTCCCGGCGACAGACAAGGATGCCCATGCGTTTCACCGTCGTTGCTTCGTTGGTTCTCACTGCTTGCGCTCATGCTCCGTCGAAGGCCGCGCCGAGCCCCGACGAGTGCCGCGAAACGTTCGAAAAGCTGCCTCTCGAGAAGGTCACCGCCAACGCCGACGACCCGGAGCTGGTGTTTCGCGAAGAGGTCTTCGAGCTGAAGGGCGAGGTCACCGACGTGTTTCCCGCGTTCGTGGAGTTCGCCCGGCACCTCGAGAACATGCTGCCGGGCACCGGAAAGTTCGCGGCGGTGCACCACAACGAAGACCTCACGGCGGAGGGCTTCCCGGCGGTCGGCTCGCAGCGCGTGGTGTGCCTCGTCGACGGTCACTTCGCGTTCGAAGAGGTGCTGGGCATGCGGGCCGACGGGTTCAACTACGTGGTGTCGAACTACTCGCTCGAGGAGGCCAGGCCGATTCGCTACGGCCTCGGTGACTTCACCTTCTCACCGGGCAGCGTGGGCCACACGAAGGTCGTCTGGCGCTACTCGTTCAAGCTGCGCGACGACACCTTCCCGGGCTCGTGGGGCGGGCTGGGCCGCTCCCTGTTCCGCTCGAGCTTTCTCGACAGCGATTACGCCGCCTTCATGAAGTCGGGAGCTGCAGCGATGCAGAAGTGGGCAGCGAACCGGTGACGCTGCTAGTGCAGTGCCCGTGACGCAACTGCATGGTTGGGGCGCTCAGCGCCGTGTCGAGTGTGACGAGCGGCAACCCGAGACGGCGAGCGAAGTGGCACGCGCCGTTTCCACAGACGGCACCGTGGGCCGCGGCCTGGGTCGCAGCTACGGAGACCAGGCGCTCAACGAACACCGGCGCGTCATCACCATGACGCGACTCGACAGGTACCTGTCATTCGACGAGGGCACCGGCCTCCTGCGCTGCGAGGCCGGCGTTTCCCTCGGGCAGATCATTCGCGACTTCGGGCCGCGCGGCTCCTTCCCCGCCATCACGCCGGGCACCAAGTTCGTCACCGTGGGTGGCTGCATCGCCAACGACGTGCACGGCAAGGCGCACCACGCGCAGGGCACGTTCGTCACCTGCGTCGAGTCGATGCAGCTGCTGGTGGCCGACGGCCGCGTGGTGACCGCGAGCCGCTCCGAAAACTCCGAACTGTTCTGGGCGACGTTCGGCGGCGTGGGCCTCACCGGCATGGTGCTGGAAGCAACCCTTCGGCTGCGGAAGATCGAGACCACCTACTTCCGGCAACGGGCCATTCCCACGAAGGACCTGAGCCACACGCTCGAGGTGCTCGAAGAGTACGACTCGAAGAGCCCGTATTCGGTGGCGACGTTGAACTCGGTGGCGACCGGGGCCCGGCTCGGTGAAGGCGTGGTGAACGTCGGCGACCACGCGTACCTCGACGAGCTGCCCGCGAAGCTGAAGAAGCACCCGCTCAAGCTGGTGGGTGACTCGCCGCTCGTCGTTCCCTTCGACCTGCCGGAGCTCACGCTCAACCCGCTCACCATTCGCGTGGTCAACCAGGTCATCACCGCGATGATGAAGAGCAAGGGCGAGTTCACGCTCTACGAAGAGTTCTTCTACCCGCTCGACATGATCAACGACTGGTACCGCGGCTACGGGAAGCGCGGCTTCATTCAGTACCAGTTCGTGGTGCCCTACGCGGCCGGGGCCGACACGGTGCGCTCGCTGATGAACACCATGATGACGTCGGGGCAGTTGCCGTTCTTGAACATCTTGAAGCGCATGGGCGACGCGAACGAGGCGCACCTGTCGTTCCCGATGAAGGGCTACACCTTCGCCATCGACTTCCCCGTGCGTGATGGGCTGGTGGAACTCACGCGCGAGCTCGATGCGCGCGTCGCCGACGCCGGTGGCCGCATCTACCTGGGGAAAGACTCGTTCCTCGAAGCGGCGATGTTGCGGCGCATGTACCCGCGCGTCGGTGAATGGCTGGAAGTGAAGAAGAAGTGGGACCCCGAGAGCGTCTTCAGCTCTGACCTGGGCCGGCGACTGGAGCTCTCGAGGTGAGGTTCGCGTGCCTGTTGCTGGCGTTGTTCACTGGCTGCGCGCCGTTGATCACCGTCACGCGGGAGCAGCGGCCCCTGCTGACGTTCACGCCTGAACAGCAGCCGGTGGCGGTGGCGACGAGCGACACCGGGATCGCGGTCGTCGACCTGTTGAACGCGTTCTCGGACAAGCATTGGCGCGCCGTGCATGCCGCCGAGCTGGTGCGTGATCAGCTGAAGGCCGCGGGCATCAGCATCGCGCCGGGCATCGACCTGGCGAGAACCAACATCGTGGTGAGCGTCATCGAGAATCGCGTGTCGACGGCCGGTGGAACGCCGACGGCGAACGTCGAGCTGTTGATTGAAGCGAACGGCGTGCTGGTCACCCGCGTCGAAGGCGAAGCGCACGGCGCCGAGCTGGAAGGCCGCTTGTTCACGCTCGCGATCGAGAACGCCGCGCAGAAGCTGCCGCCGAAGCTGCTGGCGACGGAGGAGACCGAGAACTTCATGCTCGAGAAGAGCGACGGCATCGCCGATGCGAACGAGAAGCTGCTCGATGGAGATGTCCCCGGCGCCATCGCGGCCTACGAAGCCTGGTTGGCGACGAAGCCGAACGACGTCGCCGCACTCTCGAATCTCTCCGCGGCGCGCTTCGCGTCGGGTGACTTTCCGGGAGCGGTGGCGGCAGCTCGGGCCGCGGCGAACGCCGACACGTCAGCCATGCATCTGAACCGTGTGAACCACGCCGACGACCTCGAACGCCGCGCGCTGCGGACCACGCGCGTGCTGCGTTTCACGACGTTCGGCGCCGAGAAGAAGAAGTAGCGCTCCGGTAGCGCTGCTGGCTGCGCGGCACGGAGTCGCTACGTGGCCAGCATGCTCCGTTTCATTGTGCTCGTATCTGCGTTGGCTTTCGTCGGCTGCGCGCCGGCCATTCACGTGGTTCGTGAAGAGGCGCCGCTCGTGTCGTTCAAGGCCGAGCAACAACCTGTTCGCGTGATTCCGCAGACGTCAGGGTTTGCGGTGTTCGACCTCGCGAACCTGTTCACCGACGAGCACGCCAGAGATCAAGCCGCGGCCGACGCGGTGGCGGCAGCGTTGAAGCGCACCGGGCAGACGACGGTGGCCAACGGCTGCGAAGGCGAGTGTCCGAATCCGCTCTCGGAGCTGCAGGTCACCGTGACCGAGTTGAAGCTCGCCGGCGTGAAGGGCCAGGACCGGACCGCGCTCGTTCGCATGGTCATCTCGCGAGAGAAGGAGTCGTGGGAGATCGCAGGAACTTCGACGCAGGGCGTGGACGAGCGCGCGCTGGTGGCGTCGGCGATGACGACCGCGGGTGAGGTGTTCGCCGCGAGAACGCAGCCCAATGAGAAGTTGGACGTGTTCACGCTCGAGACCGGCGCGGGGCTCGACGAAGGAAACAAGTTGATGAAGACGCCCGAGCTGGCGGCGGCCATCGACGCCTTCCGCGCGCGAACCGAGCAGGCACCCGATGACGCGAAGGCGCAGCACAACCTCGGGGTCGCGCTCACCGCGCAGGGTGACTTCGCGGGTGCGGTGCAGGCCTTCAATCGCGCCACGGAGTTCGACACGTCTTCGAATCGCGCCAATCGCGAGAACGTGGCGCGCGCGGCGGAAGAGCGGATGGAGAAGAGCGTCAGGGTCGTCGCGTGGGGCCCCGGCGGTGTGCCGAAGAAGCCGCTCAAGATCTGGCCGGAGGCCACGATTCCCGCGAAGGCGCGCTGACTGGCGCATACGCCCATGCGCAGCCACCCGCCGATCGTGGTCATGGGTGTGAGCGGGGGCGGGAAGACCACGGTCGCGCAGTTGCTCGCGCTCAGACTGGGGTGGCGCTTCACCGACGCCGACGCGCTCCACCCGCCCGGCAACGTCGCCACGATGGCAGCGGGACTCCCGCTCGACGAAGCAGACCGCGCCCCGTGGCTCGATGCGCTCGGCGTCTGGCTGGAGTCGGCGCGCGAAGCGGACGTGGTGCTCGCGTTCTCAGCGCTCAAGCGTGCCCACCGCGCGCGATTCCCCGGCGTGCGCTGGGTGTGCCTGCGGGTCCCGGTCCAGGTCGCCGAAGCGCGCGTCGCCAGTCGCGTGGGGCACTTCTTTCCGCCGACGCTCGTCGCTTCGCAGTTCGCGGCGCTCGAAGAGCCCGGTGAGACCGAAGCCCTCACACTCGACGGAACGCTCGCGCCCCAGACGCTGGAGGAGGCCATCGTCAGGGCGTTCCAACTGCCGCGCGCGCAAAGCTCTTCTAAACCATGAGAACTCCTCGCGCCTCATGACGACTTGCATTCATGCGCATGAACGCAATATCTATACTCATCGTGCAGACCGCAGCCGCCCAGCCGCTCCCGCGTGTGGAGCTCTTCAGGCTCCTGGCCGAACCGGGTCGGCTGCAGCTGCTCGCGCTCTGTGAAGCCGAAGAGCTGAGCGTCTCGGAGCTGGCGACGCTGTTGAACGACTCGCAGCCACAGGTGAGCCGGCGCGTGGCGACGCTTCGTGACGCGGGCCTGCTCGACGCGCGCAAAGACGGCACGCGCCTCTTCGTTCGTACCGATTCACGCACGGTCGCCGCAGATCCCGTGCTCACGGAAGCGCTGGCCGAAGGTCGGAGACTGTCTCTGTCCGACGGCAGCCTGTCGCGTGTTCCGCAGATCGTCGCCGCGCGTGAAGAACAGGGCCGCTCCCACTTCGAGACCGTCACCACTTCGCGTGAATCGGTGCCCGCGTCGCCGGAACACCTCGCGCACCTGTCTGCGCTCTCGCTGCTGCTCCCGGGCCGCGCGCTCGCGGTCGACGTCGGCACCGGTGACGGCCTCTCGCTCGACGTGCTCGCCCCGCTCTTCTCGCGTGTCATCGCCGTCGACCGCAGCCAGGCGCAGCTCGCGCGCGTCGCCGAACGTGTCGCCGCGCGCGGCTTTCATACCGTGAGTTTGTTTCCCGGGTCGTACGACGACGCGAACCTCGTGCAGCGCGTCGACGCCGCGGGCGGCGCCGACCTGGTGTTCGCCGGCAGAATTCTCCACCACGCCTCACGCCCCGCCCAGGCCGTCGCCTCGTTCTCGCGGCTCTTGAAGAGGGGCGGCCACCTGGTGGTGCTCGACTATCTCCCGCACGAGTCCGACACGCTGCGCAGCGAAGCGGGCGACGTGTGGCTCGGCTTCTCACCTGAAGACGTGCGCGGCTTCATCACCACCGCCGGCCTCAAGTTCCTCGGCGACGCGCCGATTCCCAACGCCTTTCACCCCGTCGGTCCCGACGCTGCCGTCACCTGGCACGCCTGGGCCGCCGTCAAACCCACGTAGTTCACTCAACGAAGGAGCAGCACATGGAACACAAGACCACGTACCCCGCCTACAAGATCGCCAACCCCGAGCTCGCCGCCTGGGGCCGCAAAGAAATCGCGATGTCCGAGAAGGAAATGCCGGGCCTGATGTCGCTCCGCGCGGAGTGGGCCGGCAAGAACCCGCTCAAGGGCGCGCGCATCGCCGGCTGTCTGCACATGACGATCGAGACGGCGATCCTCATCGAGACGCTCGTCTCGCTCGGCGCCGAAGTGACGTGGACCTCGTGCAACATCTTCTCGACGCAGGACCAGGCCGCGGCGGCCATCGCGGCGACCGGCGTGCCGGTGTTCGCGTGGAAGGGCCAGACGCTCGAAGAGGCCGACTGGTGCCTCGAGGCGCAGCTCTTCGCGTTCAAGGACGGCAAGGGTCCGAACATGATCCTCGACGACGGTGGCGACCTCACCATGTGGGTGCACAACAAGCACCCCGAGCTCTTCTCGGGCCCGGACCCGATTCGTGGTCTGTCGGAAGAGACCACCACGGGCGTGCACCGCCTGTACGAGATGATGAAGGAAGGCACGCTGAAGGTGCCGGCCATCAACGTGAACGACTCGGTCACCAAGTCGAAGTTCGACAACCTCTACGGCTGCCGTGAGTCGTTCCTCGACGGCATCAAGCGCGCCACCGACGTGATGATCGCCGGCAAGGTGGTGGTCATCGCCGGCTACGGCGACGTGGGTAAGGGCTGCGCGGCCGCGGCCAAGGGCATGGGCGCCCGCGTGTTCGTCACCGAGATCGACCCGATCAACGCGCTCCAGGCGGCGATGGAAGGCTTCACCGTCACCACGATGGAAGACATCGCGCCGCAGGCCGACATCGTCTGCACGGCCACCGGCTGCGTCGACGTGGTCACCGGCGAACACATGAGCGCCATGAAGGACGGCGTCATCCTCGCGAACATCGGTCACTTCGACAGCGAGATTCAGGTCAGCTGGCTCGAGAAGAACCCCGAGATCCGCGAAGAGAACGTCAAGCCGCAGGTCGACCAGTTCATCTTCCCGAACGGCAAGCGCATCACCCTGCTGGCGCGCGGCCGCCTCGTGAACCTGGGCTGCGCTTCGGGTCACCCGTCGTTCGTGATGTCGAACTCGTTCACCAACCAGTCGCTCGCGCAGCTCGCGCTCTGGGGCGCCATCGACACGGGCCACAAGTTCGAGAAGGGCAAGGTCTACGTGCTGCCCAAGAAGCTCGACGAGAAGGTCGCGGCGCTGCACCTCGCGAAGGTCGGCGTGAAGCTCACCAAGCTCTCGGCGACGCAGGCGAAGTACCTCGGCGTGTCGGTCGACGGCCCGTTCAAGCCCGAGCACTACCGCTACTGAGCAGTTTCAGCGTGAGCTGACACGAGGCCGCTTCCGTTCATTCGGGAGCGGCCTTCGTGTTGTCAGCGCCGCGGTGACGAATTTCGTAGCCGTGCTGGCGGCTTCGTCGACCGCGCGAGGTGCACGCAGCTCGAGCCAGTACGCGGCGAACAGCGTCGCGCCCCAGCTCATGTACGCGAGGAGCTCGGTGTCTCCCTCGGAGATGCGACCTGCGCGGCGCGCGCGGCGGAGCGCGGGTTCGGCGTTGGTGACCATGCGGTGGAGTGCTTCACGTGCGCGGCGCGAGAGTTGTGGGTCTGCGTTGGCTTCGGTTTGGAGCAGCAAGCGGTTCAAGTCGATCCACCCGCGCGCACGGGTCACGACGGCGGTGATGCGGCGCTCGAGCTCTCTGCCGAAGTCGGGCCCCACCTGCGCACGCTCGGCCGGCGTGGCGAGGGAATACCGAAGCGCATCGACGCAGCTGAGGAAGCAGTCGGGCTTGCCTCGAAAGTGCCGGTAGAAGGTCACGCGCGGAACGCCCGAGGCGCGGAGCAGATCGCTGACCTCCACACCGTCGTAGCCTCGCTCGAGGAACAACGGCACCGCCGCGCCCAGCACCCGATCGCGGAGCGGGTCCCTCGAAACCGGCTCGGCGGTGACAGGCGCGCGGCGGTGATGACGGAGCCGTTCACGAATCTCGTCGAGTGAGTGGCCGTCGCGACGCAACCTGGTGATGTCGCGCAAGCACGTCAGGTGCGCGGCGCCGTAGACGTGCAGCTTCGGGCCCCGGCGTTCCGGTGGCGGAAGAAGACCCAGGTTCCGGTAGTGGTGAATCGTGGAGCGGTCGATTCCCGAGGCAACGACGAGTTCTGCCATCTTCATTGGCGTCTTTTGTACTGCACAACCTCTGCGACTTCAGACCCGTCTCACGAGGACCGCTGGTTCACTCGGAGTTCCCGGTGGTACTTCGTCGGCCATGAAACCCTGGCTCGTCATCGCGGTGTTCGTGAGTGCCTGCGGCGCGCCGCCTCCGGTGGGCGATGGAGGTCAGAACAACGAGCCCTTCGACGCAGGCCGCCCGGCCGATGCCGGCGTGGCGCTCGACGCGGGCGTTCGCGACGCGGGCGTCACGCCGCGCTGCACGGTGACGGGCGACGCGGTCACCTGCCCCGCCACCATCACCAACCTCACGGCGGGCACGGCGAGCCGCGACGTGTACTGGCAGCTCCCCGTGACACCGCCGCCGTCGAGCGGCTACCCGGTCGTGGTGCTGTTCCAGGGCAGTTTCTTCGGGCCGTCGACCACGTGGGGCACGGTGTCGAACGACGTGGCCTTCGGCGGCTATCAACAGGCGCGCTTGCAGGCGTTGTTGCTGGAGCGTGGCTTCGCGGTGGTCGCACCGAGTGCAGCCATCGGCCTCGCGTGGCAGACGAACTCGGGCGTGCCGTGGGCGCTGACGACCGACTCGACCTTCATCGAAGCCCTGTTCGACGCCATGTCGCGCGGCGACTACGGACCACTCGACGCGAACCGCTGGTACGCCACCGGCATCTCGAGCGGCGGCTACATGACGAGCCGCATGGCGCTGAGCTACCCGGGGCGGTTCCGTGCGCTGGCGGTTCACTCCGGGAGCTGGGCGACGTGCGCAGGCCCGGTGTGTCTGGTGCCCTCGTCGCTCCCGAGTGACCACCCGCCGACGCTGCTTCTGCACGGTCGCAAAGACCTGACGGTGCCGCTCTTCACTGCCGAGAAGTACTTCGACGAGCTGAAAGACGACGGCTTCGTCACCGAACTCGAGATCGAGGACGACGCTTCACACGAGTGGCTGCCGGTCGCGCCCGAGCGAGTGACCGCGTGGTTCGAGGCGCACTGACATGCCCACGCTTCGCATTGGAGAAGTGACGCTCAACTACGTGGACGTCGGCAGCGGCACGCCCATCGCCTTCCTGCACGGCCTCGGCAGCCGCGTGGAAGATTGGCAGTTTCAGCTCGAAGACTTTTCGAAGGACTTCCGCTGCGTGGCGTTCGACCTGCCGGGCTCGGGGAAGTCGGTCGACCACGCGCACCCCTTCGGTCCGTTCTCGTTGCCGGGGTACGCGCGCGTCATCGCAGCGGCGATTCGTGAGCTGAAGCTGGAGCGGCTTCACCTCGTTGGACTCTCGATGGGGGCGATGACGTCGCTTCAACTCGCGCTCGATGCGCCCGAGCTGTTTCGCTCGGTGACGATGGTGAATGCCGTGGCCTCGATGGCGCCGCGGAGCTTCAAGGAGCGCGTGCTGCTCGGCGTGCGCGGGCTCATCACGTACACGCTGGGTCCGAAGGGCATCGGCAAGGTCGTCGCTCCGAAGCTGTTCCCCGAGGCCGCGCAGGCGGCGCTCCGCGAGCAGTTCCGCGCACACCTCGCCACCGTGAACAAGCGCGTCTACATCGCGCAGTCGCGCGCGCTCGTCGGGTGGACGGTCGAGCCCCGGTTGCGCGAGCTGAAGGTGCCACTCACGTTGATCGCCGCCGATGGCGACTACACGCCGTTGGCGAGGAAGCATGAGCTCGCCGCGCAGGTTCCCGGCGCGAAGGTCGTGGTGATTCCGAACACGCATCACGCGCTGCCCGTCGAGAACCCGGCGGCCTTCAACGCCGCGCTGCGCGCGTCACTGCTTCCCTAACGTCAACAACGCGCCGACCACCATCAGCCCGGCGCCGATGCCAACGCGGGGCGTGATGCGTTCACCGAGCACCACGGCCGCGAGCACGATGGTGAATGCGAGACTGAGCTTGTCGATGGGCGCCACGCGAGAAGCCGGCGCGAGTTGGAGCGCCCTGAAATACGCGAGCCACGAAATACCCGTGCCGATTCCCGAGAGCAGCAGGAACCACAGCGTGCGTCCCTTCAACTCTCGAAACGCGAGGTGCTCACGCGTGAGAAACACCATCAACCACGCGAACACGAGGACGACGACCGTGCGGACCGCCGTCGCCAGCGTCGACGGGACGTCCTTCACTGCCAGCTTCGCGAGCACTGCGGTCGCTGCAGCCGCCACTGCCGATACGAATGCGTAGATCCACCAGGGCATGACGCGCACCTTGACGCGATTCGCAGGCGTAGACTCGCCGCGTGACTGAGCAGGTCGTCTTCGCGTCGTCGATGGAGGGCATGTGGCGGGCGCTACAACCGCCCACGCCTCCGGAAGCAGACGCCTTCAAGCGCGCGGGCATCGACGGGAAGAAGTTCCAGGCCGCGTACCCGCTCGCGCAGTACACCGACCTCCTCGACGCCTGTGGTTCGAGCCGCTTCGCGCACCTCGAGCCCCTCGAACGCTTCACGGAGGTCGGCCGGCTGTTCATGGTCGGCTACGAGAAGACGCTCGTCGGGCAGGCACTCATCGCGGTGCTCAAGGTGCTGGGGCCGCGGCGAATGCTCGATCGCATGACGCGCAACTTCCGAACCGCCAACAACTACACCGAGGTTTCCGTCGAGACGCTCTCACCGACCCAGCACGTCGTGCGCATCACCCACGTCACACGGCCCGGGTTGTTCGTCGGTCTGCTCGAGAAGGGGCTGACGTACGCGGGAGCGAAGGCGCTCACCGTGAAACTGATCGACCATCGCGACACGGTCGCGCGTTACGACGTGCGTTGGACTTAGGGACCGGCGTCGGGCGGCCGATGCGAGAACTTCATCGGGTACGTGACGTTCAACGGTGATGACGGCGCTTCGAATGAGAGTCCGCTCATCACGTTGAGCACGCAGCCGTCGAGCGCGGTGAGACCCAAACCGCCGTCAACGATGCCGATGTCTCGAATCGTGCCGACGCCACCGTCGCTGGCAGCAATCACGAACGAGAAGGAGATCGAGCCTCCCAATCCCGACTGTTGTTGTGACCATGAGTGGTAGCAGTCCCAGATCTCAGGCATCACAGACTGAACAGCGTCTTGAATGCCGTCGCGCGTGGTGGCGTGAATGACTGGCAACGGCACCAAGCTCGATGAAGGCGAGGCCTCACCATCTCGCGACCGAACCACAACCTGGGAAGTTCCCGCATCGAGCCTTTCGGTCACGCCAATCGGCCGTGGAACCTCGGTGGACCACTGCTCGAACGGCGACGTGACCTTCGTGGTCTTCGACGGCGCCGCCACGTTCCACGACTTGCCGGCTTCGACTCTCACTGTCGGCATGGCGTCAGGCGGCGTGACCCACACGTCACCGCTCAACACGTAGAGCGACAAGCCACCGATCGCCGCAGCGCCCATCGCCGTTCGCAGCACCTTCTGATTCATCACGTCTCCAGGTTCGAGATGTGACGTTTCACGAAAGGACCCTTCGAGCGGTTCCAGGCTGATCACCGCTTCGCCGTCGATGTCGATGGCGTGCATGCCAGCGCTCAGCGGCGCGCGGCCGGAGATCACCACCGCTCCCTTCTCGAGCACGTTCCCGCGCAGCAGCACGCGGCTCGAGGGCACCACCGTCCACTTCGACGAGCGGCGCCTCACGAACGCGGCACTGCTCTGCGCGGTGATGACGAGGTTCCCGCTCACCACCGATTCGCCGGCGACGACGGTGCGCGCGTCGACGGTCACCGGGCCACCCAGGCTCTCGACGGTATCGACACCGAAGCGGAAGTAGCCGAACGCCATCAGTCCCGCGGCCAGCAACAATGGCCACCAGCGCGCAGGTGATTTCGCTTCGCGCGGGAGCGCGGCCTGCACCAACTGCGCGGCCCTCTCGTCAGTCATCGTCTCTGGAATACGAGGCAACGCCGACGTCATCGCGCGCGCGCCGGCGAGCGCGTCACGCAACTCGGGTCGCTGCTCGAGCTCTCGCTCGAAAGACGACTTCTCTTCAGCCGACATCGCGCCACCGTCGTAGCGCTCGAGCTTCTCGAGATCCGTTTCCGACAGGTCAGCCATCACGAAGCTCCTCTACGAACTGCGGCCCCAACTCGCGAGCCAGCGCGACCCGTGCACGAAAGAGCCGCGACTTGATGGTGCCCACGGGCACGCCTTCGGCCTTGGCCACTTCATCGAGCGCGTGGTCGAACACGTGCACCAGCACCAGGGGCCGGCGTTGTTCTTCAGGCAGCGTGGTCAACGCCCGCTCCAACGCGCTCCGGAGCTCCGCGCGCCAGACGTACCTCGCGCCGTCGTCGGCCCCGTCGGCCTCTTCACCAGGCGACACCAGCTTCGGCCTGAAGCGTTTGCGTTCATCGAGCAGGAAGCGATGCGCGACGGTGAACACCCACGTGGTGAGCGTGGCCGAGCCGCGCGGTTCGAAGCGAGGCAGCACCTCGACCAACCGCGCCAGCAACGCCTGCGTCAGCTCTTCCGAATCGAACGACGGCAGCGTGATCCGCACCAGGCGGTGCAAGGGCTTCACGTAGCGCTGCAGCACTTCCGACATCGCGGCGCGCTCGCCACGACACGCGCGTTCGATGACGTCGCGCGGCAGCTCCGCTCTGGAGAATGCGTTCACCACCATGGTTTCACGAGCGACCGCGGTTCCGGTTCCTTCCATCGCGAACCAGGCGAACCAGGTGGCGGAGACCGGGCAGCGACTTCAAGGCGCGCGACGCGGAGGGCAGCAGCCGCAGCGCCGGTGACGCGTACGACGGCCATTCGTACACCACGTCTTTCCTGCGAAAGGCGGTGACGCGCGCGAGCACTTCGAGCGGCGGTGGGTCTTCGACGCCGACACTCGACGCAGTGCGAACGGGCTGGGTCGACACCACGATGTGCGCGGCGAGCACGCCGTTGGGCAACTTCACGACCGCGATGTCACCGGGGTGCAGCGACGCCGCCTCGACGCGTTGCACGCGCAGTGAGTCACCGTCACGAACCAGCGGCCACAGGCTCTTGCCAGCGGCCTTGAGCCACATGACCGCGCCGATGGGAGACGCGCGCAGCAGGGCCTCGTGCATCACGTACCTCCCGCAAGACACCGGGCGTGGGCCAGACACGAGGTCCAGCACCACGCCCGGGAAAGACGAACCAGCTGATCAGCTGTTGAGCGCCGTCTCGACGTACTTCACGCCGGTCGGGCTGATCTGCACGCCCTTCGCGGTGCGCTTCGAGAAGCCCGCGTGCTCACGCAGCGCCTTGGCGGCGTTGGGCGCTGCGAACTTCACGCCGTGCTTCTGCCAGAACTTCGACGTCGTGCCCGACGACACGTCGAGGCCGGCCTTCGAGCCGACGTAGAGCGGAATGAGCGCGCGCAGCAGCTGATCCTTCTGCTTGCCGCCCTTGATCAACGCCGCCTTCTTCGGGTGCGACTCGAGCGCCTTGAGCAGCGCGTCGAGCGGCTCGCCTTCAGCGGAGGCAGCGGCCTTCGTGGCCTTTGCCTTCTTCGGCGCTGCGGCCTTCTTCACGGGAGCAGCCTTCGCGACGGGCGCAGGCGCTGCGGGCTTCGCGACAGGCGCGGGCTTCGCAGGAGCCTTGTGACCCATACCGAGCGCGTTGAGCACCTCGGAAATCTTCTTTTCGATGAAGGCCTCGAGACCGTGAATATCGAAGAGGCCCGACTTTCCCTTGGATGCCTTGAACGCCATGACGAACTCCTTGGTGTATTGAAGGGCGCGGACCATACACCCCCCGAAAGCGCTGACCCGCGAAAAATCGGCCTCCGGTGATTCTCGTGGAGCTGCTCTGATCAGCGCATGTTGACGACTGCATTGATCATCGCGCTGGCCGCGGGACCCAAGGCCCCGCCCGGCGCCGACGTGATCACCTACGCGCCGAAGGTCGATGGAGTCACGCAACTGCTGCCGTTCTTTCAGGCGGCAGGCACGCGCTCGTTGATCTTCAAGCCCGACACGTGGGCCGCCGACGCGCACCCGCTGATCAACGTGAACCTGCTCGACAAAGACGCGCTCGCGCGTTCAGGCATCGATGGCAGCGCCGCCCTGTCGCGCTCGCAGTTGGGTGACGTGGTGGTGGGTTGCGTCACGGTGAAGGACCTCGAGGCCTACCGCGCCGCGTGTGACGCGAAGCTCGCGCGCATGGGTGAGGTGTTTCACAAGACGGAGAATGGCGTGACGTTGCATGCGTCGAGAGATCCGCTCGGGCGCGTGCTCGTCGCGTACGCGATCGCCGGGAGGGAATCGTGCGCCATCGCGGGTCACGGCCGCTCCATCGATTCTCAGCTGCCGGCGCTGATGAAGCTCGTGAACAAGCCGACGACGAACCCCGCCATCAGCATGGCGACGAAGGTGCCGGGCGCGCTGCAGTTCATCATCTCGACGGGAACGCGGCATGCGGTGGTCGCGCTCAACGCGAAGGAGCTCACGCTCACCGCCGACGCGAAGCTGAAGAACCTCCGCCTCAACGAGCTGGGCGGCGCTGGTGAGTCGCCGCTGGCGAGGTTCGCGCCGGCGGGAATGACGGTGCTGCGCGCGCGCTTCAAGAAGGACGACATGCCGAACATCGTCGAGCAGCTGGTGCGCACCTTCCCCGGCGCGACGGCGCTGCTCCCGGTCGCAAAGAAGGTGGCGCCGCACCTCACCGGCAACACCGCGGCGGTGGCGAGCCACGCGAAGGTGACGACCGGCCTGCGAACGAAGGAAGCGCGGTTCTTCGCGCTCAAGTCGGCGATGGTGGCCGAAGTCGACGACGTGGCCGCAGTGCAGGCCGAGCTGAATGCGCTCGACGGGAAGTCCCTGGCGACGCGCGAAGGCACGGTGAGCGTCTCGTTGAGCGGCAGGTTCCTCATCGTCGCCAACGACGGCGAGACGAAGGCGAAGGCCGAAGCCGCGCTCGCCAACGCGGCGGGCAAGCAGGCCCACGGGGTGGAGTTCGTGGTCGACCCGCGGCTCGTCGCGCGCGGCCTGCAGCAGGTGCCGCTGCTCGAGGCCGTGCAGTCGCAGGAACTCGCAGGGCTCGTCGCCGCCGGGAGCGAGCTGGGCCCGCTGCTGCTCGCTTCGAAGCAGCTGTACGGGTGGCTCGATTCGACGGGCGCGCAGCAGCACACCGCGCGGCTCACGTGGGAGCTCGACGCGGCGGCGTTTGCGGCACCGACGACTGACGGTGGCGTGCGCTGATCAGCCGAACACGCCGACGAGAATGAGCCCCCACCCCACGGTGATGGCGGAGCTGCTCAACGCCCCGATGCTCGCTGCGATTCGCTGCGTCACGTCGCCGCCCATCGCGAAGCCGTTCACGCCGAACGCGCGGAACACGTACGAGAGCGGGTTGGCCCACCCCCCGAAGATGAGGCAGGCGACCATCACCGACGAATACGGAATCGCCCGGGTGGACACGACGACCGCCGCGCCGAACTGCATGAAGGCCAGCATCAGCCAGTCGAGGTGCGCGGCCGTGAAGTCCTTCGTGAGCAGCACGGCGAGCGCGCCACCGCCGCGCTTCTGGCGGGGCAGCAACATCAACCAGCCCAGGAAGCTCGAAAACGCGACCTGAAGAATCGCGTTGCGCAGCAACCATTCGGAAGACGTCATGGCCGGCGACGTGCCACACGACGAGGCGCGTGGGCTTGTACGAATCTGCACCCTCCCCCGCGATCGCCGCAGGAGAGGGCTTGCAGCGACGACTCAGTGCTCGGCGTTGCCGCCGACGACGATCTTCCCGTCGGTCTGCACCACGACCCAACGCGCGACCTCTTCGGTGCCCGCGGGCGACACGTCGATGATGACGTGGCCGTTGGTGCCGAAGGTCGGATCGAGCGCGCCCGCCGCGTCGAAGCGCGCCACCGCGAACTTGGTGTTGCTGCCTTCACGCACGAAGCCCACGCCGATGATCTTCGAGCCGTCGAACGCCACGCCGAAGAAGCGATCGTGCTCGGTGGCCGAGACGGGCACCGGCTGCGCGAACTCGGCGCCGACGCCGTTGAGCGGCAGCACCAGCAGCACCGCGTCGTCGTTGTCGGGCGCCGCGCCCGTGCGGTAACCGACGGCCGCGACCGACATGCCGCCGGGGCCCACCGCGCCGCCGAAGAAGGCCTCGTCTGCACGGCCGAAGGCGTACGTCTTGTAGCCGGTGGTGTTGAACGACGTGTCGAACGCGCCGTCAGGCGTGAGAATGGAGACCATCGCGTCGATGTTGCCCGCGAGCGGCGTGCCGCTGCCGAAGTTGACGATGCGGTCGTCGCTCAACACCACCGCGTGACGGCCGCGCTCGTCGCCGCCGACGAGGTCGAACACGAAGTTGCCCAGCGTGCCCCACGACGGGTCTTCCGCGCCGGTGTCGAGGTAGCGGAAGTCGACGAGGTCGACGGTGCCGCTCGGCGCCGAACGGCCGTAGCCGGTGGTGACATACTTGCCCGACGACTGGCGAACTGCGGCGTACGCCTCGGCCATGCCCCACAGCCCAGTCGACGGCGTGGGAATGAACTTCGCCGAATTCACCACGCCGGCATCGCCGAACGTGGTGTCAGCCGAGCCGTCGGCGTTGAGGCGGATGAGCACGATGTGGTTGGCCGACTGCACGCCACCATCGGCGGTGAGCGAGCCCGTGGGCTGCGAGGTGTAGCCCGAGAAGATGATCTTCCCGTCGGCCTGCACCTGACCGTGGCGCGCCGAGTCGTTCAGCGTGCCGAAGCCCTGGCGGTAGATGCCGTTGCTGGCGAACGTGGTGTCGAGCGCGCCGGTGGTGGTGACACGCGCCACGAAGCGGTCCGCGTCGGTGCCCGTCGCCGACTTCGTGGCGCCGAAGAGCACGATGCGACCCGCGCTGTCCTTGTCGAGGCTGTAGAGGTTGTCGCGAGCGCCCCCGGTCGCCTGGCCGAAGTCGATCACCGCGACGCCACCGTCGCCGAACGTGGTGTCGCGCGAACCGTCGGTGTTCAACCGCACGAGCACGATGTCGAGGTCGGCCGGCGCCGCACTGCCACCGCCTGTCGCGGAACCTCCGCCCGTCGCGCTGCCACCGCCCGTCGCGCTGCCGCCACCGGTCGCGGTCCCGCCGCCCGTCTCAGAACCCCCGCCCGTCGCGCTGCCACCGCCGGTCGCGCTTCCGCCTCCCGTCGCCGTGCCACCGCCCGCACCGCCGTCCACGCCCGGCTCCACCGGCGGGCAGGCCATCATCAGCGCCGTAACCGCAGCGCTCAGCACCAACTTCATTCCGTGACGCATTGCATCTCTCCCTTGAGTCAACCGATTTTTGGGGTAGACTTCCCCGTTGAAAATGAGTTTCAAAATCACGCACATCCTGCGCCGTCAAGCCATTTGGGGCGTTTCTTCCCTGTTCCTCGCGTCGTGCAGCGCACCGAAGCCGCCGGAACCAGACGCGGGCACCGCGGTTCACGAAGACGGTGGAGCGGTGGCGTCACGCGCCGATGTGCTCGAAGCAGCCGGGCGTTGTGCGCTCCGCAACGCGCAGGCATTCCGAGACGAGGCGGCGCAGCTGGCCGCGACCCCGAACCAGGCGAACTGGAAGCGCACGATGGCGGCGTGGCAGCGCCTCGAGGTGCTGCAGTTCGGTCCGACGGGCAGCTCCACGAAGCCCGGAGGCCTCGACATCCGCGATCACGTCTACGCGTGGCCGCTCTTCAGCCGGTGCGCGACGGAAGACGTGCTCGTGTCGAAGCAATACGAGAACGGCGTCAGCAGGCTGCTCGTCAATCGCCGCGGCCTGACCGCGCTCGAGTATCTGTTGTTCTACCCGGGTGACGACGTGAGCTGCTCGGCGGCGGGCTGGTCGGCGTTGACGCCCGCAGAGCGCACCGCGCGCAAGGAGGCCTTCGCGACCGCGCTCGCCGCCGACGTGAAGGTGCAGGCCGACGCGCTGGTCGCCGCGTGGGAGGGCGGCTTCATCGACACCATGAAGACCGCGGGCCCCGGCAACCGCACGTACATGACGACCGCGGGCGCGATGAACCGCGTGAGCGACGCGATGTACTACCTCGAGAAGGAAGTGAAGGACGTGAAGCTCGCCGTGCCGATCGGGCTGCGCGACTGCGCGGCGGCGCCCTGCCTCGACGCGCTCGAGTCTCAGTACGCGAAGCACAACACCGCCAACCTGCGCGCGAACCTCGTCGCCTTCCGGCAACTGCTCGAAGGGTGCGACGACGACACGTACGCGGGCATCGGCTTCGACGAAGCGTTGGTGGCAGCGAACGCCAGCGACCTCGCCACCCGCATGCGCGCCAGGCTCATCGCGGCAGAAGCGGCGCTCGACGCCATCGAAGAAGACGACCTGAGCACGGCGCTGGTGAACGACCCGGCTTCGGTGCGTGCGTTCTACGACGCGGTGAAGAACGTGACGGACCTGCTCAAGAGCGAGTTCGTGACCGTGCTTGACCTCGAGCCGCCGATGGGGCTCGAAGGCGACAATGACTGAAGTGCGGAAGTGGCTGGCCAGTGAACGCGATGCCGCGGCGCTGGCCGTCTTCCGCATGGCCTTCGGGCTGTTGGTCACGGTGTCGGCGATTCGTTTCCTCGCCTATGGCTGGGTCGACACGCTGTTCGACGTGAAGTACCGGTTCACCTACTGGGGCTTTCAGTGGGTGCCGTCGCCCGGAGTGGAGGCGGTGCGGTGGATGTTCATCGCGCTGATTCCGCTCGGGCTCATGGTCACCGCCGGCGCGCTGTACCGCGTCGCGATGCCGTTGCTCTTCGTGACCTTCACGTGGATTCAGCTGCTCGACGTTTCGACGTACCTCAACCACTACTACCTGGTGTGCCTGCTCGCGGCGTTGATGTGCTTCATGCCGCTGCACGCGTACTGGAGCGTCGACGCACGTTTCCGCCCTGCCCTGCGCCGCGAGACGTTGCCCACGTGGTGCACCATGCTGCTGCGGTTTCAGGTGGGCACCGTCTACGTGTTCGCGGCGATCGCCAAGTTCAACGGCGACTGGTTGCTGCACGGCGCAGCGCTTCATCTCTGGTTGTCGTCACGGCCTTCGGTGCCCGTCATCGGCCCGTGGCTCCACCGGCCCGAAGTGGCGTGGTTCATGTCGTGGTGCGGTTTTCTGTTCGATGCGTCGGCGCCGTTTCTCCTGTCGTTCCGTCGCACGAGGCCGTTCGCGTACGTGGCGGTGCTCGCGTTTCACCTGATGACGAGCGCGCTGTTCCCCATCGGCATGTTCCCGTTCATCATGATCCTCTCGACGCTGGTGTTCTTCGACGCCAGCTGGCCGCGGCGCTTCGTGAAGTCGAACGTGCCGGTCAGCGCATCGAGCGCGCTGCTTCCGAAGTGGGCCTTCGCGGCGATGGTGACCTTCGTGGCGATACAGCTGGCGATTCCCCTGCGCACGTTCTTCTACGGAGGCGACGTGTCGTGGCACGAGCAGGGCATGCGCTTCTCGTGGCGCGTGATGACGCGCGAGAAGAACGGCACCGTCACCTACGTGGTGAAGCAGAAGGACAGTGGTCGTGAGTGGCACGTGTCGCCACGTACGTATTTGAACGGCGTGCAGGAGCGTGAGCTCGCGGTGCAGCCCGACTTGATTCTGCAGCTCGCACAGCACATCGGTGCGGAGTTCAGGGCCAGGGGCGTCGACGTCGAAGTGCACGCCGACACGCTGACCTCGCTCAATGGTCGGCGGGCGATGCCGTTGATCGACCCGAACGTCGACTTGTTGACGGTGCGCGACGGCCTCGCGCCCAAGTCGTGGATTCTTCCTGCGCCAACGTCGCCGCCGCTCGCGCCATCGCTGTTTTCGTCGAGGTGAACCATGGAAGTCGAAGCGCTGCTCGAGAAGCG
The DNA here is from genome assembly GCA_003243425.1 of Archangium gephyra. GTDB lineage: Bacteria > Myxococcota > Myxococcia > Myxococcales > Myxococcaceae > Archangium_A > Archangium_A gephyra_A. Next base: position 152,665 of record QFQP01000007.1, read on the forward strand.
TGCGCACCCGCTGCATGAGGTCGTCGAAGCGCTCCGGAAGGTGATTCGCGCTGCCGACGAGCGGCTCGTCGAAGAGACGAAGTGGAACGCGCCGAGCTACCGGCTCGAAGAGCACCTGCTTACGTTTCAGCTCGCGAAAGACGAACGCGTGCTGCTGATCTTCCACCGCGGCGCGAAGTCGAAGGCGCCGAAGACGCGTCTTGCCGTCGACGACCCACAGGCGCTGCTCACCTGGCTCGGCAACGACCGCGCGACCGTGGCGTTCACCTCGCTGGCTGAAGTGAAGAAGCAGAAAGCCGCGTTCACGGAGCTGGTGAAGGCGTGGGTCGCGGCGCGCTGAGCTTCACGCGAAAGTTTCATTCCCTCCACGTGACCGCCGCGTACGTCGGCCAGAAAGCCGACCATGGAACGGCTGCGGCGACTGCTCGAGTGGGACGAAGCACTTCTGGTGGCGGTGTCGCGCCGGCAGCGGCCGCTGGCGACGAAGGCGCTGCGAGCCATCACGCATCTGGGCGACGGTGCGAGCCTCACGTTCCTCGGGCTCGTGCTGCTGCTGGCCGGAGCGACGAACCTCTCATGGCGCCTCGGGCTGGCCACCGGCGCGGCCACCGTCGTGTCTCAACTGCTCAAGCGCGTGCTCAAGCGGCGGCGCCCGAACGTGGGCATCTCCGGCTTCAACGCGCTCGTACAGAACCCCGACGCCTTCTCGTTTCCATCTGGCCACACGGCGGCGGCGGTGGCGCTCGCCGTCGCGTGGGCGGGCGAAGGCAGCGGCCTGGGGCTCTTCGCGTCAGCCTTCGCGGCGCTCATCGCCTGCTCGCGCGTCTACCTGGGCGCACACTATCCGCTCGACGTGATGGCCGGCGCGACCATCGGGATCGTCACCGGAGCGTGCGCTCGAATTCCATTCGCTTGAGTCGCACGGGGGCAACGTGGTTACACGGCTCCTGTGACGTACGAAAACGCGACGCATGAGACCCGCGGGTCCGACCTCCTTGCCGTGCTGGGCGTCGTGAAGTTGCCCGAGCAGATCCTCGGACCGGTGTGGGTGGAGCGCCTTCGTTCTCTGCAGCCCGACGGCTGGTACCCCATCGTCATGCTGCTCGAGCTGTTGGAGACGCTCGCAAAGCGCGGCGGCACCGCGTCACTCGTGCAGATGGGCCGGCAGCTCTTCCGCGACTCGCATCAGGCGCGCGTCACGCCCGACTTCAAGTCGGCCGGCGACGTCATCTTCGGGATGGACGCGATGTACCACCACGCCAACCGTGGCCAGAACATCGGCGGGTGGAAGGTGACGAAGTTCAAGCCGGGCGTGGCCGTGCTCGAGAAGACGACGCCGCACCTGTGCGCGCTCGAAGAGGGAATCCTGCTCGAGGCGCTGCACACCATCGGCGCCGAGTCGCTCATCATTCAGAGCAAGTGCCGCACGCGCGGCGACACGTTGTGCGAGTTCGAGATCCGCTCGTCGGTGCGTGACGACCGGTGGATGGGCTCCCACAAGGTCGTCGAACCGAGCTGACGCGCCATGACGCGCCCGACCCGGAACCGGCTGCTCGCGGTGGTGCTGGTGGTGGTGACCGTGCTCGTCCTGCGCCGGTTGCCTGACGAAGCGACGTGGCTGGTCGGCGGTGCCGGCGGTGCGGTGATGGCGCTCGCGCTGTGGGTCACCGCGCCGTTCCGCAAGGCGCGTGGGTTGATGCGCGAGAAGAAGTTCGACGAAGCCGCGACCGAGCTGGCGGCGTTCGAGCTGTCGCTGGCCGACGGCTGGCGCAAGTGGCTCGCCGGGCTCGCAGTAGGGCTCTACACGACCAACGCCATCGCGGCGTCGCGCAACACGCTGGGCGCGGTGCGCCTCGAGCAGGGCCGGCTCGAAGACGCGACCACGCACTTCGATGCGGCCATCGCGCTCGACCCGCTGTACGCGATGCCGTGGGCCAACCGCGCGGTGCTGGCGGCGATGAAGGGTGACCGCGCCGCGGCGATGGAAGCGAAAGACACGGCGCGCGCCCTGGGCTTCGGCAGCAAGACGCTCGACGCGGTGCTGCACGACAAGCTCACGGCGAGGTCCCCATGAAGTGGCTGGCGTTGGTGGGTTCGGTGCCGGCGTCGTGCTGGTGGAGCGCCGCGCCTTCGTCACCGGCTCCGCGGAAGTCATCGGCTGCTTCGGGGCTTTCGATAGAACCACGCTGACCCTCACGGTCCGTGAGCAGCAATGCAACGGGGGAGTCGGCGCGCCAACCAACGCCATCTGTACGCTGCCGGAATTGCCGAACGGCTGTTACGCGCTGCCCGGAGGCGACGTGCTCGTTCTGCCGAACGACGGTGGCATGATCCGCTGCGAATGAAGGTCGGCTTGACGTCGCGCCGGAGTGGGCAGCGAGGACGATGCGGGATGCGCACCATGGACATGAGCACTGATGAAACCGGCAGCACCTGCGACGGCGCGCCGTTGAGGTGCGAGGTGACGGCGTCGAGCTGCGGTGGCGGGCGCGACCGCAGCCTCTCGCTGGTGCGCGCCTTCATCGGCGTCGTCTCGGTGTTCACCCTCACCAACTGCGCGCCTCCGTGCGTGCCGTTCTCGCGGCCCGCGCATGACGTGAGCTGCGATGGCGATACCCTCGTCGCGTCGTTCAACGCGCAGAACAGCTCGGTGCTGTCTTCTTCCTGCGCGGCGAACGTCGACGGCGGCGTGGTGGTCGCGACGGTGACGGGCGTCGTGTGCCCCGGTGAGCAGTTCGAGCGACTGTCGAACATGCTCGAGCTCGACTGCACGCTCCCGTCCCTCGGGGCGGGGACGATTCCTGTTCACGAAGGCCAGGTCTCCCTCGTGAGCGACGGCGGCGTGACCGTCTGCCGGCGGCCGTGAAACGCGCCTCTGAATAAGGTGCGACAGGCGTTCAGTACGTGCGTGTCGTTGAAAGTGTTCAGTGCAGCCGCAGCAGCATCCGCGCGTCGTCGAGCCCTTCGCGCGCACGCGTGAGCACGAACCGCGTGCCCGCCGGGAGCTCGCGACGAACGCGCACCCCGCTCCGCTTCGGCACCTCGAGCCACGACGGCAGCTCTGAACCTTCGTGACGGCTACCGACCGCACCGAGGTCCACGCCTCCGTGCGTGAGGACGAGTTGCTGCGTCTCGCCGCTGTCGAACTTCACCGGCAACGGGGACGGCGCGTGAACGTCGAAGCGCTCCATGAAGCCCCAGCCATCACGCACGAAGTGAAGCGTCACCGGAGCCGTCGTCACCCCACGCACTGACGCACCGTCGAGGCTCACCACGCTCTTCACTTCGAGCTGCGGAATCAGCGCGCGCCATCACCCGCGTGAGCCGCGCGAGCACCGAGAACTTCAACGTACCGACCGGTGAAATCTCCGCGCCGAGTGTCGTCACCCACGCCAACCCACGCAGCACCTGCGCGAAGAGCAGCAGGTACAGCGAGAAGAACCAGAACAACGGCCACGCGATGAGGGCGTCCATCACCAGCGCGATGCCGATCTCCATCAGCTCCGGCGGCTGACCCTTCTTGAGCCACGGGCCAGCGATGGGCGCCAGACAGGCGCCGACGGTCAACACGCCCGCGAGGCCGCGAAGCCTCTTCATCGCGCGCGCGCCGCTGACCGAAGCGAGCGACCAGCCCTCGGCGAACCCGCGCCACGCGCTCCACTTTCCTTCGAGTGATTCGACGCGGAGATCCACCGTGTGACCGCCGCACCGCGGGCACTTGCGCCACGCGCTCCGCAGCAGACATTTCGTGCACGTGAAGCACGCGCCGACGTTCCAGATGCTCACAGCGCCGACATAGCGCGCGTCGAGGCGCAAAATTTTGACTTTGACTTGCAACTTCTCAACACCGAAGTCATGGGAGCGCCATGCTTCGCCGCCGCTTCGTCGTCGTTCACCGCTGGCTTGGCCTGGTGGTCGGCCTTCACCTGCTGTTGCTGGGCCTCACCGGTGTGTTGATGGCGTTGGGCGAGCCGTGGGAGCGCGTGTCTGGTCACCGCACTTCGGGCACCGGCAAGGTGACGCTCGCGCAGGTGATGGAGGCCGTGCGCGTGAAGACCGGTGCCACGCAGGACCCCGGTTGGGTGAAAGCACCGCCGGAAGGTTCCGGCCTCGATTGGCGAATGCTCATCGACCTCGCGCCGGAGGGCGGGAAACGTCAGCGCGCGTACGTGCACGTCGATTCGGGCACCGGCGAGGTGACGAAGGTCGTGCCCTACGAAGCGAGCGTGAAGGGCGCGTCGTTCAGCTTCCACCACGAGCTGTTTCTGAGCGGCAAGGTCGGCCGGCCCATCGTCGCGGTGTCGGGAATGCTCTCGTTGCTGCTGAGCATTCTCGGCGTCGTCATCTGGTGGCGCGGTGGCCGCGGGCCGACGTTGGCGCTGCGCATGAAGGGGCTCCGAGCGCCCTCTCTGCGGGCTCGCCTACTCGCGTTGCACGAGCTGATCGCGGTGTGGACCGTCGTCGGTCTCGTCGGCTCGACCCTGAGCGGCATCGTGCTCGCGAAGCCCGACTGGTTCGGAGGCTCGCTCGGCAAACCGCCGCCCACGTCAGCGCGCGTCGATTTCGCACGGCTCACCGACGCGCTGGCAGGTCAGCCCTTCGAACAGGTTCGCTTCGCGCCCAACGCCGACACGGTGGCCATCACCCTGATTCGCGGCGGCCAGTTCACCGTCGACCCCCAGACCTTCGTCATCACGCCCCGGCCGGCACCGCCGTCGACCTTCGTGAGCGTGATGCGCACGCTGCACGAAGGCCACTACTGGGGTCCGGTGGGCACGGTGGTCATCACGCTCGTCGGGCTGGTGCCGCTGGTGCTCTTCGTGAGCGCGTTGCTCTCGTGGTGGCTCGGCCGGAAAGCTCAGAGCCCGCAGGTCGCCGAATAGCCCGAGCAGCAGCCGGTGCCGCTGCAGGTGCCGGTCAGCATGTTCACCTGAATGGCGCCGGTGTTGTTCTTCGCGCGGAAGTGCCCGACGCCGTCGATGTCGCCCGCGCCCGCCACGTACGGGCTGTAGTCGGTCCAGTCGAAGTCGACGTCGAGGGAGGTCGAACCGAAGCCCACGTCGAGCTGCGAGATGACGTTGCTGCGCGCGTCGAACAACCCGGTGTCGCCACACGTCGAGGTGAACGCGTTGGTGGGGCACGCGAAGCCGTCATGGTCGTCAGCGCGAATCGAATAGAACCGCGAATTGGTGAAGCGCGACGGCGAGTCGCGGAACCCGTTGTTCTGCATGCGCGCGTTCATCGACGGGTAGAAGCCGAAGATGTCCGAGTCGTAGAAGTTCTGGCTGCCGCACGTCGGGTAGTACGGGTTCGCGTAGCCCACCGCGTTGCACACCGTCAGGCCGCGCATCGCCCCGGAGATGGCGATGAAGCGCCGCAGGCTCGACTGCAGCGAGAAGCGCTCGAGCGCGTGCAGCGCCACCGACACGCCCATGGAGTGACCGATGACGTCGACCTGCGAAGCGCCCGTGTACGCCTTCACGTCGACGATGAAGTCACGCACGCGATCGGCCTTCGTGTACGTGTGGTAGTTCAAGGTCGGCGACTGCCGCTCGCTCGCCGAGAGCCAGTTGATGCCGAACAGCTCACAGTCCTTGTAGCCGGCCGCCTTGAGCGCCGCGTACACGCTCGCGCCACCGGTGCTCGAGGGGAAATCGAAGTTGCGCGCGTCGTCGCCATTGCCGGGCACGAAGATCACCGGCGTGCGGGTGACCGTGCAGTTGGCGGCGCCTCCGAAGCCCCCGTAGGGAGCGTTCGACGGTGAGAAGCCGCCCGCGAACTGCGAGTCAGCACCCGAGTACGTCAGCGTCGCCTGCGTGGTGGCCAGTGCTTCATCAGCGCCGACGTCGAGTTGTGAATCGACGCCGCACGCCGCGAGCGACAGAGACAAGGTGAGCGCGAAATACGAACGAGCCATGGAGTTCTCTCCTTTGCCGTGAGGGGCCGCGGAGAGTCCGCCGGGTTCGTTTGAACCACAATGAAATGCAAGGCTCAGTCCAACGGCTGCAGGTGCTTCACAGCGCGCACCGTGGACGATCGGCGTAACTGCAATCATCACGCCTGTAGCGTCACTGCGTGCACAGGGGCGCGCGACGACGCCCCCATGCGCATGCGCGTCAGTCAGCGGCGCCGCGGGCTACCGCTGAACACGGTGCTCGGCTTCTTCTCGCCGCCACCGGCGTGCTGCCCACCGCCGCCCTGCTGCTGGCGGCCACCCCCACCGCCACCACCGCTGCTGGACACGCGCGCGTTGCGCTGGTGGCTGCGTGCGTGGCGGCCGGGCGCCTGCCCTGCCGGGCGCTGCGAGACGCCGTGGTCCTGACGACGCGGGCCGGGGTTCGACTGGCGCGACCGCTCGTCTTCCATCGCCTTGATGAAGACGGGGTCGGTCTTCGGCAGCGGCTCACGAGGAATCTTCACGCGCAACAGCTTCTCGATGTCGCGCAGCAGCGGCACCTCTTCCGAAGCGCAGAACGCCGAGGCGTGACCGCTGGCCGCCGCACGCGCGGTGCGACCGACGCGGTGCACGTAGTCTTCCGGCACGTGGGGCAGGTCGTAGTTCACCACGTGACCGATGTCGGCCACGTCGATGCCGCGCGCGGCGATGTCGGTGGCGACCAGCACGCGGTACTTGCCCGACTTGAAGCCGTCGAGGGCGTGCTTGCGCTGCGCCTGGCTGCGGTCGGCGTGAATGCGCTCCACCGCGTGGCCGTCGCGCCCGAGCACCTTGGTCAGCTTGTCGGCACGGCGCTTGGTGCGCGTGAAGACCAGCGTGGTCTCGTCGCCCTTCGAGAGCAGCGTGAGCAGCAGCGCGTTCTTCTCGCCCTGGCTGACTTCGAACACGCACTGCGTGGCGCGCTCGGCCGTGGTGCCGCTGCGGGCCACCTCGACGCGCACCGGGTCGCGCGAGTTCTGCTTGGCGAACGTGGCCACTTCACCGGCCATGGTGGCCGAGAACAGCAACGTCTGACGGGTCCTGGGCAGCTTGGCGACGATGCGCGTGAGCTGCGGCTTGAAGCCCATGTCGAGCATGCGGTCGGCTTCGTCGAGCACCAGCACTTCGATGTTCGCGAGCGTGACGTTGCCCTCGTTCAAGTGGTCGATGAGACGGCCGGGCGTGGCGATGACCAGCTGCGAGTACGACAGGCCGTCTTTCTGCCCGCCCATACCGACGCCGCCGATGACCGCGACCGCCTTCACGCCGTGGGGCGCGCCGAAGCGCACCGCGTGCTCGTGAATCTGCAGCGCGAGCTCGCGGGTGGGCGCCAGCACCAGCGCGCGCGTGCCCTTCTTGCCCTTGAGCCGCTCGACGATGGGAAGAACGAACGACGCCGTCTTACCGGTGCCGGTGGCCGCGCAACCGATGACGTCTTTGCCCGCGAGCGCGTGGGGAATGGTCTGGGCCTGAATGGGGGTCGGCTTCTCGTAGCCGGCACGCGTGAGTGCAGTGAGCGTGGCGGAAGAGAGGCCGAGTGATGCGAAGTCTGGAGGCTGCATGAATCCTTTTGTGATGCTCAGGGAACGCGGCAGTAGAAACGCATCGCGTCCATGGCGTTGCCGTCGTTGACGCGGCCGCTCCAGTGGATCTGCGCTGCGTTCTCACCGTGCGTCGTGTCGTTGGGCTCACCAGGAGCCCAGAAGGTGATGGTGGTGTCGGTGACCGGGTCGTAGGTCGAGCCACCACCGCTCGCCACCCACGTGCCCTCGGTGGCCTGGTCGGAGTAGCCGATCCACGCGTCCGAGAAGAGCTGGCCGTCGTAGACGGCGGACGAGAAGGCGGTCCACTCCGCGGCCGACTCGAACCACGCCAGCGAGGCGCCGGTGGCGATGGTGGCGCAGAAGGTCTGCGCGGCGGCGAACGCCAGGCGATTGTTGCACTGGTAGAAATCGCTGAGCCCCATCACGCCCGTGACAGGCGCGCAGACCTGCGCCGCGGTGCACGTCGCAGTGGGGAGGTTGTCGTAGATGTCGGTGCCCCAACGCGGCGCGGCGTTGAGCTGCAGCGCGTGCGCGAAGCAGTCGTTGAGGAGCTCGTTGCCGTACACGTCGAGTTCGTCGAGAACCGCGAGCGTGCTGAGCACGGTGACCGAAGCGAGCACGTCGTTGTATTCGATTTCAAAGACCCGTGAGACGGTGAGCATCGGCAGATTCACCGACGCCACGGTGTCGTTCTGACGCACCGACAGCGTGTTGGTGCGCTTGAGCTGCGGCAACGAAATCGTGGTCAGGCCGCTCATGTACTCGATGCGAACTTCGCCCGCGCGCGCCAGCACCGGCAGGTCGAGCACCGTGAGCTCGGGGTAGTCATTGAGGTACAGCCCGGCCGCGCTCGCGAGCTTCGGCAAGTGGAGCTCGCGCACCGGGGTCAAGGCACGGAGCGCCGGGCCCTCGCCACCGTTGACCGTGCCGAGCACGACGTCGCCAGTGACCGCCTCGAGGTCGGCGAGCGTGAGGTCGCCCGCCGTGGCGTGCTCGATGACGATGGAGCCGAACAGCACGCGCTTGCCGGCAAGCTCGGCGAGGTCGTCGTCGCTGCGAATGGTGATGTCGCCGAAGTAGTAGTCCTCGGCCGCCGACTGCGAGCAGACGTACGACGTCGCGGTGACTTCGCCAGCGTCGAGCGTGCCGTTGTCGTCGAGGTCGACGCCGGTTTCGATCTTGCTGCCGCCGTTCTCACAGTTGAGGCCCGCCGCTTCGGCGGTCACCTTGTTGAGCGAGTTGTGACCACTCACGCCCGCGTCGCCCTGCGCACCGGGCTGACCCGAAGTGCCCGAGGCGCCGTTACAGACGTACTTCGTCTTGCTGGCGTCGATTTCGGAGTCGTCGAGGGTCTGGCTGTTGTTGGTGTCGTAGCCCGTGCGGATCGCCACGCCGCCCTGCGCGCAGTTGTCGCCAGCCGTCTCGCTGTCGACGCGCACCAGGAGCGCCTCAGCGCTGCCACGACATCCCGCCACCACCATCACCGCCGCCACGACGAAGAGCGTTCGCATCATATGAGCCGCGGGCCATTTCACCTCCCAGAGGAGGACGCAAGCCCCTCACCCGATATGGATGGCGGAGTCGCCGCCCGAGCGCCACGACTGCGGCACGAAGCGATGCCACCACGGCTCGGGCGGCAGCTCGCTGGCCGGGTGAATCAACACGTGCACCAGGAGCCTCCAGCGCGCACCGACCGGCTCGGTCGACGGCACCGGCCTCGTCTTTTCCAGCGCCTGCTCGAAGCATGACAACAGGAGCGGCGGGAGCTCGGCCCGGGGCGCTGACTTCACGAACATCAACTGCATGCCATCGGGCTGCCGTTCGAGGAGCAGGCTCAGCTTCACCACGCTCCCCTCTTCCTCGCGCCAGTGCTCCTGGTTGCAGTGCTGCAGCTGTTCGCTGGCCTCGATGAAGAGGGCCTGCACCGCGTCGCGTTTCGAAGCGTCGGTCGACCAGTCGCGCTCCATGAGCTCGGGCAGCGCGGCCCACGGAGCGTCGAAACCTTCGGGCCTCGGCCGACGCGGGCGCTGCCACAGCAACGCGAGCCCCACGGCCAGGGCGAGCAGCATGAAGAGGACGATGACGGCGACGCGCTTCACGCGGCGAGTGTAGCGGCCGGGCGCAGCTCGACCATCGCGCGGCACTTCGGGCACGGAAATCGTGCAGGCCAGCCGGTGAGGTTCTTCGGCAGCGCAATGGTCTGGGCGCACTTCGGGCAGGTGATGTCGGCGGGTTCGAAGATGGCGGCGCTGCGGGCGCGCAACAGCCCGGCGAGCGGACCTCCGATGACGGCCACGAGCGCCTGACAGACGTGCGGCGGCAACAACGCGAACAGCGCAGCGGGAAGCGACACCGCGAGCATGAGCACCACGCCACGGCCCGCGCGTTGACGCATGGTGAGGTGACGAACCGGCAAGGCCAGCACCTGGCCGGCCTTCCGTGAGTCCATCACGCCGATGTGCACCGGAGTCGGCTCCATGGCGCGTTGGTACGCGTCGCAGGCCTTCCCGCCAACAATCAAGTCATATAGACTCTTAACCATGTCTACACGGCAACAGAAGGCTCGTGGCGTGTTGTGGGGTCAGGCAGTGGGAGACGCGTTGGGCACCACGGTCGAGTTCCGCGCCGAGGCCTCGGTGCTGCGCCGCGCTGAGCGGGACTGGCCGAGGGAGATCATCGGCGGCGGGCCGTTTCGGCTGGTGCCCGGACAGGTGACCGACGACACGGAGCTCGCGCTGGCGCTGAACCGTACGCTGGTGAGGTGCGGCGGCTACGACGATGACGAAGTCGCGCGGGCGTATGTGGCGTGGCTCGCTTCGGAGCCTCCGGATCGCGGCAACGCGACGACCATGGCGTTCGGCCGACCCGTTCCTGGCGACGACGCGGCGGCGCAGGTTCGCGCGGGCGAGCGCCGTCACGCAGGCGAACGGCTCGTTGATGCGTGCGAGCGGTCTGGGCGTGTTCGGCGCGACGCGCTCGCGGCTCGAGCTCGCTCGACTGGCGATGCGGGACAGCACGTTGAGCCACCCTCACCCGGTGTGTCAGCAGGCATGCGCGGTGTTCGTGACGACCATCGCCGACGCGCTGAACACCGGGCACAGCGGCCCCGAGTTGTTCGAACGCGCGGTGACGTTCGCGCGCGCGCACGCGCCGCTGGTGGTCTCGACCCTCGAGCAGGCGCGCGTCGAGCTCCCGGTGTCCGACGGCGAGAATCAGGGCTGGGTGCGCATCGCGTTGCAGCACGCGTTCTTCCAGCTGCTTCACGCGCGCGAGTTCGAAGCGGCGTTGAGCTCGACCGTGTTGAAGGGCGGCGACGCGGACACCAACGGCTGCGTCACCGGTGCGTTGTTGGGCGCGACGTTCGGGGTCGAAGCCATTCCGTCACGTTGGCGACAGGTGGTGGGCGACGCGCTGCCGGTGCGGCCGCCCAGCTATCGCTGTGGAGATCTCGATGCGCTGGCTGATCAGCTGATGACTCTCTGAGCGGCGCTCAGCGCCTTCGGCCGAAGTGAAATCGCAAGAACGCGTCGAGCTCCGGAGCCTTCGCCGCCGCGAGTGACTGGGCCTTTCGAACCACGTCGAGCGCTTCATGCAGCGACGCTTCGCCCTCGCGCAGCGCACCGAACAACAGGCACTCGTAGCGTCGGCAGGCCAGAGGCCGCTCCGAATACGCGTCGCACACGGTCCCACCGAGCGCCGCGCAGCGCTGTGGCACGTAGCGGCCACCCGTCGCGTTGGTCAGCACGTTCAACTTCACCGCCGGCACCACTTCGGTCGGCGTCAGCGGCACGCGCGTGAACAAGGTTCCGTCACAGCACAGCCCGCACGCCTGACAGAGCGACTCGAGTTGACTCACGGCACGCTCCACACGCGCGCGGGGCGGTCGACCACGCTGTCCCACGCCGGCGAGGCCGAGAACGGGTACGTCACTTCACACGCCAGGGACTGCATGGGGAGGAAGGAGCGACCGGGATCTCCGATGCGCACGACCGCGCCGCGCGCCGACAGCCTTCGCAGCCAGCTGGCGACCCGCCGCGAGAGCTCGTCTTCGTAGAAGACGTCGCCCACCAGCACCACGTCCCAGCCGTCGTCGACGCCGATGACGTCGTCACCACGCACGTTCAACTTCACGCCGTTGAGCGCCGCGTTCTCTTCGATGGCCGCGCACGCGAAGCGATCGACTTCGGTGGCGTCGACGTGCGCCGCACCGGCCTGCCTGGCCGCGATCGCCGACACGCCACACCCCGACGCGAAGTCGAGCACGCGCTTGCCACGCACGAACTCCGGAGCGTCGAGCACCCAACGCGCCAGCGCCAGGCCCCCCGGCCACGCGTGGGCCCAGAACGGAGGGCCTTCCACGCGACCGCTCTGCTGCTCCGTCGCCAGCCACGGGGTCAGCGGCTCATCAGCAAGCAGCAGACGGAGGCCTGGCAACACGTCCCGCGCGCGCGTCGAGCCGCGCACCACCTGACGCTCTGCAGCGTGAAGCGAACTCACCGCCCCGCCATACCGTATTTCTCTCGACGCACGCTCCTCGCCGCGCGGGAGGAATGGTAGGTGCGCAGGATGCTCCGACTGTCACTGCTCGCCGTCGTGATCGCCGTCTGCGCCAGCGCATGTGGAAAGCCGCCGGTTCAGCCCGAGACGCCTGATTCAGGAACGGGTGGCGGCACTGGCACCACAACGGGCGGCGGCACCGGAGGCGACGACGCTGGCACCGGCGGCGGCGGCAGCCTGGCCACGGGCGGAGGGACCACAGCGACCGGCGGCGGCTCGGCGACGACGGGCGGCGGCACCGGCACCACCGGCGGCGGCTCGGCGACGACGGGTGGCGGCACCGGCACCACCGGCGGCGGCTCGGCGATGACGGGCGGCGGCACCGGCACCGTCGACGCAGGTGTTCCCGCAGTTCGCTTCATCGCCATCGGCGACACCGGCAAGGGCAACACCGGCCAGAACCAGGTCGGCCAGGCGATCGGCACGTTCTGCGCGGCCAACGGCTGCGACTTCGTGGTGATGCTGGGCGACAACTTCTACCCGTCAGGCGTTTCGTCGACGACCGACCCGCAGTGGCAGACCGCGTTCGTGCAGCCCTATGCCACGGTGAACGCGCCGTTCTACGCGGTGCTCGGCAACCACGACTACGGCGGCGACGGCGCGGGCACCGAGATTCAGAAGGGCGACAACCAGGTCGCGTACTCGGCGGTGAACCCCAAGTGGCGCATGCCTTCGCACCACTACAAATGGCAGGTGGGCGACGTGGAGTTCTTCGCCGCCGACACCAACCGCTCGATGTTCGGCATCGATCAGAACGTGAAGCGCGACTTCGACACCTGGCTGCCGAACTCGACCGCGCTCTGGAAGATCGTCTTCGCGCACCACCCGTACAAATCGAACGGCCCGCACGGCAACGCCGGCAGCTACGACGACCTGCCCTTCGTGCCCATCGCCAACGGCAACGGCGTGAAGGACTTCGTGGAAGATCGCGTGTGCGGCCGCGCCGATTTCTACATCACCGGCCACGACCACAACATTCAGTGGCTGCAGGCCACCTGCACGCGCAACGGCTCGACGCTGAACACCGGCCTCATTCTCTCGGGCGGCGCGGCGTCGACCACCGCGCTCGAGCGCAACCAGCCCAACTACTACCAGTCGGACGCGCTGGGCTTCGTCTACATCGTCATTCAGGGGCGCTCGTTCACCGCGACGTTCTTCGATGGCGATGGCGTGCAGAAGTTCACGCGCACCGTCACCAAGTGACGTGAGCACCGAGACACCGGCCACGCGCTTTCTTCAGCAGCACGGCGTCGCCTTCACGCTGCACCCCTACGAGTACGAAGAGCGCGGCGGCACGCGCGTGTCGTCGCAGAAGCTCGGTGTCGAAGAGCACGCGGTCATCAAGACGCTCGTCTTCGAAGATGAAGCCAGGCAGCCGCTCCTGGTCCTCATGCATGGCGACAAGCAGGTCTCTGCCCGGCAGCTCGCGCGGCAACTGGGCGTGAAGACCGTGCAGCCGTGCAAACCCGAAGTCGCGCAGCGGCACACCGGCTACCTGGTAGGCGGTACGTCTCCCTTCGGTACGAAGAAGTCGCTGCGCGTGTGTTGCGAGCGCAGCATCACCACGCTGCCTGCGCTCTTCATCAACGCCGGCAAGCGTGGGCTGTTGTGCACCCTGGCTCCCTCGGAGCTGGTGCGCGTGCTCTCGCCGACGCTGGTCGATTGCGCGAGCGAGCGCTGAAAAGTGCCTACAGACCGGTCTGCAGCATGACCGCCACCACCCGGCGGATCAGCTCGCGACGGACTTCAGAACGCGCACGCTCGAACGAGCCCTCGTGCACGCGACCGGTGTTCTGATGACGCGTCTTCGCGGCGGCGCGCACCACGAGCTCCACACGGCTGGGCTCCAGCTGGAACGGGCGTCGCGCGTCCTGCCGGAGGAAGTAGTTGATGCCTCGCGCGTCGAGCAACCGCGTGAGGTGTTTGCGTGATTCAGCGATGAGCGACAGGTCGATGATGTCCGCCATTCGTGTGTGGCCTTGTCATGCGATTCACCTCACGCGTCCATTTCACGGTCTGAAACGCCCGGAGGTTTGACAGCGCGCTGGAGTCGGTGAAGCGCGCTGGTGACGTGGCCCGTGCGCGCGCTGCATCAGGTGCAGGCTCGTGAAATGATGTCGGCTCCTATGCAGTGGCGTGAAGACCTGAACCCCGCGAGGGCGGGCGATGCTGAAGCGCGCGAGCGGCTGCGTGAGTACTTCACGCCGTTCGCGCACGGCGTCGCGCTCGCGCACGCGCCGCATCACCTGGTCGACGGCCTCGTGCCGCGTATTCTCGACGCCGCGCTCGCGACGCTCGACGCGGTGCCCGATGCGCAGGTCGGCGCGCACGTCATGAGCGTGGCGCGCAAGCAGGCACGCGACGCGGCAGGGCCCCGCGTCGACGAGCAGAGCTCCAGGGAGCCCACCATTCTCGAAGCGCGTCAGACGCTGAGCCGGCTGCGCACGCTGCCCGACACCGCGCGCGAGCGTTTCTTCCTGCGCGTGGTCGACGGCATTCCCGGGCCCGAGCTGGCCGAGGTGTCGGGGACCACGCTGGCCGAAGTGCGCAGCGACCTCGAGCGCAGCGCCGAAGCCGCGAGCCGCTTCCTGGGTCAGCCCGCGACGTTCTCTGCTGACGACTATCTATGGGAGCTGAGCGGCGCGCCGCCGCCGATGCTGGCCATGCTCGAGATGCAGCTGCCGGTGCTGCGCTTCGACCCGACCTCGGCGCCGGCCGCGCCCGAAGCCGCGGCCACTGCGGGTACGTTCCAGGAGCTCCCGGCCGTCGGTCACGCCATCAAGCCGCTGCTGCCCTTCAGCCTCGACGACGAGACGTCGGTGGGCACGGAGGTCGGCACCGAGCCCGGAGTGGCCACCACGAAGCCTCCGCCGGCCCTCGCGCCCAACCCGTTCGAGCCGCAGGTGCGCACCATCGCCGCCACCGACCTGCCCGTCGAAGCGCGCGTGTCGGCGCCGACGGTGCCGTGGTCCGAAGGGTCGAGCAGCAAGAGTGGCCGCCAGCAGCCCCTGCCCGCGCGCCCCGTGCCGCAACCCGGCGAGGGCGGCGAGCGCAGCGGCAAGAGCGGCAGCGGGAAGCGCGCGGGCGAAACGTCGCGCAGCGGCCGTCAGTCGCAGGTGCCCGGCGAGAGCAACAGGAACCTCAAGCAGTCCCCGATGCCCGGCAAGCTCGAGGTGACCAAAGACGCGCCCGCGCTCGCCGACGACGACCCGTTGCCGACCGTGGCGAAGGTGCCGCAGCTGGCCATGCAGCACCAGGCCGAGCAGGCGATGTTGGGGCGGCCGACCATCAGCCTGCCCATCAGCGCGGCCGTCAGCGAGACGCGCGTGTTGCCGATTCCCCCCGCGGTGGCCCACGCCGAGACCCACCTGGGCGTACCGGTGGCGCCGCCGCCCGAGCGCGGCTGGCTCGACGGCATCGACCTCAAGGGAGCCCAGCCGCTGTTCTTCGCGGTGGGGCTGCTGGTCGTGGGGCTGATGATCGGCGGCCTGTCGATGTACTCGGCCGACCGCCAGCAGCGCGCGAGCTGGCAGCTGGCACAGGTGGTCGTCGCCGCGGAAGACCTGAGCGTGGGCGACCCCATCACCCTGGAGAACACCGCCATTCGCTCGGTGCCCGACCCGTTCAACGGCAGCGGCGTGGTGAAGGCCGAGGCGATGAACATGGTGCTCGACCAGCGCCTGGCGACCGACCTGCAGATGGGCGACCCCATTTTCTATTCGCAGCTGGTGTCGATGCGCGTGATGAACGACCGGTTGAGCCGGCGCGTCTCGAAGCGTGGCCGCGCATACGCCATCGACACCACGGCCGACGTGGCGGTGGGCCGCTTCGTGAGGCCGAGCGACCTCGTCGACGTGGTCGTCAGCTTCCCCATGGGTGACAAGGGCAAGCCCGACGTGCAGCGCCGCGCGGTGACGCTGCTGCAGAAGGTTCGCGTCATCGCCACCGGGCAGCTCACCGGCACCATTCCCGAAGAAACGGTCGACCCGTCGGTGCGGGAATACGCGCACGTCACGCTGCTGCTGCTGCCCGAAGAGGTCGAAGCGCTCACGCTCGCCAGGCAGATGGGCCGGGTGAAGTTGACGCTGCGCAACGAGGAAGACGTCGATGTCGACCGCGAGCGCCTCTACACCGACTCGAACACCCTGCTGGAAGGCGAGCGGCACGAGCTGAAGAAGAAGCGCGATCAGATCATCCGCGTCATTCGCGGGCCGCTCAACGAGAGCCAGCAGCCCCCGAAGAAACGCTAGTCAACCGATGCGCGCCGAGAGCACCGCGGCGTGCGGCGTGCGCAGGTAGTCCTCCCAGAACTCGGCGCCGAAGATCTCCACGCCCATGGGGTCGCACTGCGGCGCGTGCCAGGTGATGTCCACGAAGCCGGCACTCTGCAGTGCCTCTTCGTAGCTCTGACGCGACCAGCGGTGCGCGAAGAGCCGCGTCTCCATGCCGGGCAGCACGATCTCGAGCGTGAGCAGGTCGCCGTCGGCCTTCCCGCCCGACAGCTGAAAACCGTAGTTCAGGTAGTAGCCCGGGTCGGCGAGGTTGATGTCGGGGCTCACGCACACGGTGACGAACCGGCCGTTGGGCTTGAGCGCCGAGGCCACGTTGCGGCACATGTCGAACAGCGCTTCACGCGTGGGGGCGTAGTGCAGCAGGTAGGCGGCGAGCACGCGGTCGAACTTGCCGACGTCACCCAGCGCGCTGACGTCACGGACCAGGTATTCGACGTTGCGGGCGTCGCTCTGCTCGAGGTGCCGCGCGTAGGAGATCATGCCCTCCGACGAATCGACGCCGACCACGCGCTGGGCCCCGCGCTCCTTCAACTTGCGCGTGTAGAGCCCGGTGCCGCACGCGAGGTCGAGCACCGACATGGCGTCGACCTCACCCAGCGCGTTGAACAACGTGTGCTCTTCGTAGAACTTCCGCAGCGGCGAGTGGGCCGTCTGTTCACTCAGCTCTGCCAATGCATCGTACTGGCTCACGCATCACCCCATCCCCCCGATGGTTGAACTGCTTGGCCCCGAAACGAAAACGCGCGCCCCCCTATGACGGAGACCCGCGCGTTGCCAAGCGAAGACGCCCGACGATCGTCAGACGGGGCTGATGCGACGGTAGCGCTTGAGCGTCTCGACCTCGCTCATCTGGTGCTGGAAGCCGGTCGCTGCGCGGAACGCGGACCCGTCGACGACGATGGGGTACTTGATGTGCTCGAGCGCGCCGCGCGGGAGGCTCGGCAGCCCGAAGCGCCCCAGCATCGACTTGAGGACGATTTCAGGCACCGGCACCACGGTGCGCCCGGTTTCACGCGCGATGGTTCCCAGCGGCACCGGCGAGGGCCCGGCCACGTTGAACACGCCACGTGGCCGCTTCTCGACGGCCGCGACGATGGCGCGCGCCGCGTCACTCTCGTCGAGGAACTGAAAGAGCGGGTCGTAGCCGAAGACCATGGGCACGCGGCGGCCACGCAGGAAGCTCGACAGCGTTCCCGAGCGTGACGGCCCGAGCGTGTAGACCATGCGCAACAGCGTGGTGGTCAGCTTCTCGTCACGCCAGAGCATGTTCGAGGCGAACAGGTCGGCGGCCACGAGGTCGGCGAGCTCGGGGAAGTTGCCGATGCCGTACGGGGGCTCGTTCTCGGTGTGGTACAGCGGCGAGTCGGCCGACGCGCCGTAATACGTGTGCCGCCCGACGACGACCACGTGCTTCACGCCGTGCGTCGCCGAGTGCGCGAACACCGCCTGCGTACCGCCGAGGTTGATGCGCGCGCGTTCTTCACCGCCGGCCGAGAGCGCGTTGACGGTGGCCATGTGCACCACGCACTCCGGCCGTTCGAGGCGGAAGACGTCTTCAGCCGCGCGCTTGCGGATGTCGACCTCGTGCACCGCGATGTCCCTGGGCGCTTCGAACCACGGGCGCCGGTCCATGCCGATGACCGTGTGCCTGGCCTCACGCAGCAGCAGCGCGACCTGACGGGCGATGGCACCGCCGACTCCGACGATGAGGATCTTCATACGCGCCCCTGCAGACCGCGACGGTCGCCACGGGCCGCTTCGATGAGCTCGGCGATGCGCGCCTTGACCTGATCGACGTAGCCCTTCACCACCGAGTCTTCTTCGTCGCCGGTGCCCTCGAAGAACATCGGCTTGCCGTAGTGCACCACGAGCTTCGCGGGCAGCGGCGCGGCGATGCCGTAGGGCGTGACCGGCACGTAGGGCACGCCCATCAACTTGCCGAGCGTGCGCGAGTTGTGAACGGTAGGCACCGCATCGCCGCCGCCGACGAACCCGAGCGGCACGATGGGCGTCTTCGTCTTGAGCGCGAGGCGAACGAAGCCGGTGCCGAAGTCGACCAGCGAGTAACGCTCCTTGAACAACTTCGCGGTGCCCTTCGCGCCTTCGGGGAAGACCATGAGCAGGCGGTCGTCCATCAGCAGGCGCTCTGCATGTTCCGGCAGGCCGGTGAGCTGGCCGGTGCGCGAGCTCCACAGGCTCGAGACCGGCAGCTGGTTCATGAACTTCTCGACCATGCCCTGCGCGAGCCGCGGCGGGTTCATCTCGAGCAGCATCGAGGTGAGCACCATGGCGCCGTCGATGGCGTAGCCACCGGAGTGGTTGCCCACCAGCATCGCCCGGCCACGCGGCGGTACGTTCTCGATGCCCACCGCCTTCACGCGGAAGTAGCGGCGGTAGAAGAAGCCCAGCGCGCTGAACGCGACGGCCAGGTGCTTCTTCGAGATTCCGTACGGGTCGACACCGAACTGGTTGAAAGGCAGCTCCAACCGCTCGACGAGATCGCTGACTGCTTCGTCACGAGCCATGAGGCGCGGGAGGTGAGCGCGCTTTCAGGTGCGACGCAATGTGGATCAGCGGAAGGTGACGGTGCTGCGCGTGTTCGCGCGCTGCACGAATTCTTCGAGCGTGCCCGACAACGAGGTCGCTTCGAGCATGGTGGGGAACTGGCCGATGGGCACGTCTTCCGGGCCCGACGCGGTCATCACCCACAGCGACAGCGCGTAGCCGTTGGGAACGCTGGTGAAAGGCCACTTCAAGACGCGCAGCTCGACGCGCGCCATGTCGAGCGGTTCGCCGTCGAGCAGCAGGCGGCTGTTGGCGCGCACGAGGGTGCGTTCGGCGCCGCGCGCGCTGCGCACCAGCAGAACGATGAGCGTCGGCAGGACGAACGCGGCGGCGGTGAGCCACAGCAACTCGAAGCCCGAGCCCCATTCGGGAAGAAAGGCGAGGCCCACGAACGCCACCAGCGCCCCGCTGAAGGTCACCACGCGACTGCGGTCAGCACCGATGCGCACGACGACGCAGTCACTGCGGTTCTGGGTGACGAAGGCACGCCGCATGTCGGGCACTGTAACGGCGACCGGGCCCGAGTTCATCCGGCCCCACGCCTGGAGGCCGTTCAGTGGCAGGTTCCCGCCGGCTCTTCGGAGAGGTGGCGTGGACCGCTACATCCAAACCAGCACAACCACGAGAATCGCGCCGAGCGTCAGTAACAACCCTGCCGCCACCGCCAGCTGCGTCATGGCGTCCTTCCTCGCCACGTCGTCGAGGTCTTCCCCACGCAGCATGTGCAGCACGTTCCACAACGTCTTGCTGCTGAGCACACCGTCACTGCCCTTCGACTTGCTGCGCTTCCCGTCCTTCTTCGCTTCGGGGTCATCGACGCGCGTTTGGGTGGCACGAAGCTGCGGCTGCACGTGAACGTTCGCTGAATCGAACGCCACCGCGCGGCGATTCACTTCGACCTCGGTCTTCAACTTCTCGGCGTTGTCCTTCCACGTCGGCGCATCGACCGACGACGGCCTGGCGGCGTGAAAGTCCTGCGGCGACCGCGCTTCCAACATCTCGCGCGCAGCCTCGAGACCGGTACGCCCGTCACTGGTCTGAAGCTCGTTGAACTGCGCCCTGGTCAGCGCCTTGTCGAACTGCGCCAACGTCTTGTCCCACTCCGCTGCATTCAACGGAGGCGCGAGTTTGAGCGCCGCTTCTTCCGCGACAGGCTGCTGCGCCGTTCCGTTCGCCAGTTCATTGAAGCGCTCGGCATACGTCTCGAAGAACTCGAACAACCGCGCCGCCTGCTGCTGCCGCGACATGCCCGGGTGACCGAGCAACCCGCTCTTCACCAACTGCAGGTCAGACAGAAACCGCTCCGGCATCGCGCGCGCATCGGTGAGCCGCTCGGTGTCGGGCGCCAGCGTCTCGACATCGCGAAATACTTCCCCACCACCGGTCAACGCGCCCAGGTCCTGCTCCAGGCCACCGCCGAACAGGTCCTTGAGCTCCGGCGAGTTCGCCGCCTTCTGCACTTCACGAAGCTCGGCCGGCGCCAGCGCACCGGTCTGCGCACGCCGCACCAATTCACGCGCAGCCGCCGCTGCACCGCCACCACCGGCACGCACGGAACGAAGGAGGTCAGCGCTACCCGCCATGACACCGACTCTACCCACCTTCAGCGCCCTCTTTTCTTTGCGCGCGGATTTCGTGGGGACCCGGTGACGGCGCCGCTATCGTGTTCGAGACATGAGCGAAACCGACGGCGCAGAGAAACGGCGGCACCCGCGCACGCCCTTGAACGTGCTCGTGCAGTTCCGCTTCGACAGTTTCGACGAGTTCCTCGCGGAGTACTCGCTCAACATCTCGCCCGGCGGCATCTTCATTCGTACCGACGCACCGCGCGAACAGGGCGCGGTCATCTACCTGCAGTTCACCTTGCGCGACGGCAGCCGGCTCATCGAAGGCATGGGCCGGGTGGTGCGCGTGAACCCGCCCGGTGATGCGTCACGGCCCGCGGGCATGGGCGTCGAATTCACCAACCTCGACGACGAGTCGATCGGCCTCATCGCGGAGATCTGCTCGCAGCGCGGTGGCTCGCGGAACTGACGCATGAGTCTTCGGGCCCGGCTGTTGCTGGCATTTCTGCTGCCCGCGCTGCTGGTGTTGGCAGTCGGCGGGTACCTGCTGTTCCGCGCCTCGCGAAACACGCTCGAAGAAGAGCTCGGCCGTTCTCTCGCGGCCATCGCTGCGTCCGTCGCCTCGCAGCTCAAGGCGGAGCGGGTGTTGTCAATCGAAGCCGGCGACGCGAGCGGTGAAGGCAGCCGCACCTGGCGCAGCCTCAACACGCAGCTGGTCGACGTGAAGGAGCGCACCCGGGTTCGTCGCATCTACGTGGTCGATGCGCAGCGGCGCGCGCGCCTCGATGCCGGCGGCAAGTTGGAGACGATGGCCGAGGCCACCGAGCTGCTGCGCGACCCCGCCGAAGTGCAGCGCGCGTTGGACGGCCGGCTCTCGTGGAGTCAGGTGCTCTTCGAAGGCAACGACGGGCTGCTCTACAAGACCGGCTACGCGCCGCTGCTCGCCGATGGACGGGCCGTGGGACTGGTGGCCGTCGAAGGCAGCGCCCAGTTCTTCGGTCCGCTCCGGCAGCTGAGAAACGCGTTCATCGTGTTGTCTGCACTGACGTTGTTGCTGCTGGCGATCGCGGCGTTCGTGATGGCGCGCGGCATCGCGACTCCGCTCGAGCGGCTGGTGAGCGCTGCGCTGCGCATCGGCCGCGGAGACCTGTCGACGCCTGTGACCGGCGAACCCACGCGCGAAATCGGCATTCTCTCGCGCGAGCTCGAGGCCATGCGGCAGGCGATCGAGAGCCGCGATCGGCAGTTGAAGCTGATGCTCGGTGGCGTGGCGCACGAGGTGAAGAACCCGCTGGGCGGCATGGAGTTGTTCGCCGGCCTGCTGGACGAAGAGCTCGCCTCGGCGCAGCCCAACAACGAAGACGCGCGCGAACACCTCGTGAAGATTCGCCGCGAGCTGCAGTACCTCAAGCGCATCGTGGAAGACTTCCTCGCGTTCGCCAAAGAGCAGCGCGTGCAGCTGGCGACGGTCGAAGCCAGGACCCTGCTCGAGGGCGCTGCGCAGCACATGAGCGGCGAAGCCGAGTCGCGCGGCGTGACCGTGAGCGTCGACGCGCAGCCAGGCAACGTAGAAGTCGACGCGAGCCTCATGACCAGCGCGCTGGTGAACCTGGTGAAGAACGCGGTGCAGATCAGCACGGCCGGTCAGACGGTCACCATCCGCGGTCGTGTCGACGGTGCGCGCTACGAGCTGAGCGTTCACGACGACGGGCCCGGCATCTCCACAGACCTGCAGGCGCGCATCTTCGAACCGTTCTTCACCACGCGTGAAAAAGGCACCGGGCTCGGTCTCCCGCTCGCGAAGAAGCTCGCCGAAGCCCACCGCGGCACGCTGACACTCGAATCGACGCCGGGCTCGACTACGTTCCGCCTCTCTTTGCCCCGAAAATCATGAACTCTCCGACCTGTGCGCTTCACCCGGACCAGTACGCCGGCGCGACGTGTCCGCGCTGCGGCAACTTCACCTGCGCGACGTGCAACCCCGACGGCCGTACGCTGTGCCCCACGTGCCGAGCGCTCACCAACGACGCCACGGGCAACAAGACACCGTGGGAGCGCCGCGCAGAGCTCGGCCTGGTCAACGCCTTCATCGCGCAGGTGAAAGAGACGCTGTTCGAGCCTCGCCGCTTCTGGGCGACGGTCGACCGCAATGGCAGCGCGTCGGACGCGTTCTGGTTCGGCTGGCTGGTCACCGCCGTCGCCACCATCGGCAGCACGCCGTACCAGGTGTTCAACTTCTGGTCGCAGGGCAAGCAGTTCGAAGACCTCAGCCGCCAGATGGGCGACGTGCCGGCGATGAAGGCGTTCCTCGGGCTCTTCTCGTGGTTCGGTGAGAACCCGCTGCTCGCCGCCGGCATTCTGTGTGTCTGGGGCGTGGTGATGTACCCGCTCACGTTCTTCATTCACGTGGGCGTGGTGCATGTCGGCTGCGTACTCGCCGGCATGCGCAATCACCCCATCAACGTCACCGTGCGCGCGCTCGCGTATGCGTCGGCACCGAACCTGGGCATCGTGATCCCCGTCGTCGGCGGCTTCGCGAGCATCTACACGCTGGTGTTGCAGATCTGGGGGTTGCGCGAATTGCAGCAGGGCACCACGGGTCGCGCCATCGTCGCGACGTTGTGGTTCACGATTCTCATCTGCTGCGCAGGCATGGTCGCGGGCATCGCGGCCGTGGCGATGCTCGCCAGTCGTATCGGCTGAGGCTGTCACCTCGGCGGCACGCCGTGGGCCGCGCGCCTTTCTCCGCGCGCCGCCCCGGCGACTAACGTCCCCAGCGTGATGCGCGCTCTCCTCGTCGCCGTTCCGCTGCTGTTCGTCGTCACCGCGTGTCCTCCGGAATGCCCGCCCGGCGCTGACTGCGCGTGCCTCACCAACTGCGGAGGCGATGCCGGCACCATCATCGACGGCGGCGTCGATGCGGGTCTGCAGGTCGTCGACGCTGGAACCGGTTGGGAGCGCTACTGCGCGCTTCATCGTCGCGCGTACTGCACCGCGCTGGAGCGCTGCGGCCGCTTCGCTTCGGAGCAGGTCTGCGAGGCGAGCCTCACGCAGTTCGATTGTGGGCAGACGCCACCGGGCATCGGTGATGGCCGCGTTCGCTTCGACCAAGCTGCAGCCGCGGCGTGCCTCACGCAGTTCGAGACCATCGCCTGTGGCGCGCTCGACTTCGTGCAGTGCCCCGGCGTGTTGACCGGCCTCGGGCAGGCTGATGCGCAGTGCTTCGGCAACGACGACGAGTGCGCGACCGGTCTGTATTGCGACGCATCGATGACGTGCCCCGGCAAGTGCAAGGCGAGCGCGGTGTTGAACGCGACGCCTGCTCCGGGACAGCCGTGTGCTGCGGGAACGTACGTGTACGACGGCAAGTGCGCGGCCTTCGTCGCCGTGGGCTCGTCGTGCGCGCCGGCAGGCACCGACCCGAACGACCGCGAGTGCGTGAGCTCGGCGTTCTGCGAAGAGACGGGGAAGATCTGCACCGCGAAGAAGAATGCCGGCGAGACGTGCACCAGCTACTTCGAGTGCAGCGGGGTGTTGCAGTGCAACGGCGGTCGCTGCGGTCAGCTCACCTCGTTGAACCAGGCGTGCGACGACACATCGCTGTGCAAGAGCGACCTGCGTTGCGGCGACGCTGGCGTGTGCCTTTCGCGCGGTGGAGCCGGTGCCCCATGTGCCATCGAGACCGACGAATGCACGCTGCAGTTCTTCTGCGACAACGGGAGCTGCGCGCCGTACCGCGCCGTCGGCGAGCCGTGCACGTTGACCGGCGGAGAGTGCGGAATCGCGAACGGCCAGTACTGCACCGCGACGTTCACGAGTGACGGAGGCGTGTGCGCGAAGGTGAAGGCACCGGGTGAGCCGTGTAGCGATTCGTTCGAGTGCATGACGGGCTTGTGTGCGGGCGGCCAATGCGTGGGCTGCATCGACTCGACGCCGTGAAGCGCCTCGCCGGGCGGCGTTCACCCGATGCCGCCGATCGTTCGTCAGCGCGCCGACCCGCCGCCCGGAAAAGCGAAGAGCGAGCGCAGCCGCACAGCCGCGCCCGCCCCTGAGAACGTCATCAGCTCGACTTCAGCCGCGGAACGTCCAGTGCCACGGCTCGCCACCGACGTCGTTCACGAAGCCGTAGCTGCGCGCGTTGGCCTGCAACCAACGGTACGTCGCGCCGCCGTAGCCGCCGGGCACGTTGATGTCGGCAGACACGCCGCCCTGGTGATTCGAGTAGCCCGGGCGCGCCGCGAGGTTGCCGCGGCCCGAGATGTAGAGGTCGTAGAGGTAGCGCTGCTGCGCCATCGTGCGGAAACCGGAGTTCACGTGCAGCGTGATGCCCGCGCGCGCCGCTGCCGCCTTCATCGAATTGAAGCGGGCCGCGGCGTCTGAACGCATCGTCTGCCCATTGCCGACGCTGGACACGGTGATGGTCGTAGGCCGGCCATTCACGTAGCCGGTGACGGTGGTACCGCCCTGCGACGGAGGCGAGCCCGTGGGCGCTGCGCGCAACGCCTGCCACGTGCGCGGCCCGACGACGCCATCGACGCCGAGCCCCTTCCACGCCTGGAACGCGCGCACCGCGCCTGCGGTACCGGGACCGAACTGACCGTCGACCGACACGTTGTAGCCATGCGCACGAAGCCGCGTCTGAAGGTCGCGCACCGCCGCGCCGTTCGCGCCCTGCTTCAACGTCGGCGAACCCGCGACCGGCGGTGAAGACGACGGAGGTGCCGCGTTCAACTTCGACCAGGTGTTGGGGCCGACCACACCGTCGGCGCTCAGACCCTTCGCGCGCTGAAACGCGAGGACCGCGTTCTTCGTGCCGGGGCCGAACTGGCCGTCGACCGCGACGTTGTGCCCATGCGCGCGAAGCCGCGTCTGCAGCGTGCGCACCGCGGCGCCGCTGGAACCCTGCCTCAACGTCGGCGTGCTGCTGGCCGCGGGAGGCGGTGCAGCGTTCAACTTCGTCCACGTCTTCGGACCGACGACGCCATCGGCGCTCAGGCCGTTGGCGCGCTGAAACGCGATGACGGCGTTCTTCGTGGCCGGGCCGAACTGTCCGTCGACGGCGATGTTGTAGCCCTTCGCGCGCAGCTTGTTCTGCAGCGAGGTCACGGCAGCACCGGAAGACCCCTGGCGCAGCGTGGGCGTAGAAGTCGTAGCGACGCGTGCTGCAGTTCTGACGGCAGAAACAGTCATGAGATGCGCTCCTGTGGTCCCTTTGCGCAGGGATTCTCACGGGGTCGCAAATCAGGTTGCGGCGGTGTTTCTGCCGTCAGTCTGGTGGCTTACGCGTAAACGCGCTTCACCATTTCGGTGATTATGGGAAGCACGCGCCGAAGAAGCTCAGGCAGCGCGGCACGTGGCCGCCGCACTCTGCATCAGACTCGCAGAGGCTCGAGCACCCGGCACCGCCGTCGTCAGCAGAGATGCACGCGCCGGACAGACAGTCGTTCTCGTTGGTGCAGAACACGCCGGTGAGGCCTTCGCCACGCACGCCGGGCACGCAGTACGACGACGGGCCGGCACCGCTCATCGAGCTGCACGTGAACCCCGGACCGCACTCGTCGTTCCAGAGACACTCGCAGTCGAGCGGGTTCGCACAGGTTCCGCCGTCCCAGAGTCGGTAGATCGAACCACCGTCGGGATACGTGGTGCGCGTCCCTGCGTCAGAACCCGAACCGCCGCCCGTGGCCGAGCCGCCGCCCGTCGCAGTGCCACCGCCCGTCGCTGAGCCGCCGCCCGTCGCTGACCCGCCGCCCGTCGCTGACCCGCCGCCCGTCGCTGAACCGCCGCCCGTCGCTGAGCCGCCGCCCGTCGCTGAACCGCCGCCCGTCGCAGTGCCACCGCCCGTCGCTGAGCCGCCGCCCGTGGCAGTGCCACCGCCCGTCGCAGTGCCACCGCCCGTCGCAGTGCCACCGCCCGTCGCAGTGCCACCGCCCGTCGCAGTGCCGCCGCCCGTGCCCGAGCCACCGCCCATTGACGAGCTCGAGCACACGCCGAGCTGGCACGTCTGGCTCGTACGCGAACAGTCGATGCACGAGTTGCCACCAGCGCCGCAGGTGTTCGTCGCGTTGCCGCTGACGCAGGTGCCGCTCGAATCACAGCAGCCGGAACAGATCGACGTGTCGCACGCGGCTTTGGTGCCGCAGCCCATCGCGGCCACCGAACCCACGAGCACAGAAATCACAATCAGGGACGTACGCATGCGCGACGGTGTACCACGCACGCCCATGTCGCTCGCCGCTCTGATCCCCGCCGCGTGGAAGCGTCAGCTCCGTAACGCGATCGCTGCGCCGTCTTTCACGCAGCTCGAGAAGTTCGTCGATGCGGAGTGGGCGACCGCGACGGTCTTCCCCCCGAAGGCCCAGGTGTTCGCGGCGCTCGAGCTCACGAAGCCCGAAGACGTGCGCATCGTGCTGCTCGGGCAGGACCCGTACCCCACGAAGGGTAACGCCAACGGGCTGGCCTTCTCAGTGACGAGAGACGTGAAGATCCCCGCGTCGCTCAAGAACGTGTTCACCGCGCTGCACCGCGAGCGTGGCCTCCCGATGCCCACGAACGGCGACCTCACTCCGTGGGCCCGACGCGGCGTGCTGCTCCTCAACACCGTGCTGACGGTGCGCGAGAAGACGCCGCAGTCGCACCAGAAGCGCGGCTGGGAAGCGTTCACCACCGAAGTGCTGCGCGTGGTCGCCGCGCAGCAACACACCGTGGTGTTCCTCTGCCTCGGGAAGCCCGCGCAGAAGCTCTACGCGTCGCTGGGCACTTCCCAGCCGATGGTCGCCGCGCCGCACCCTTCCCCGCTCAACGGCTCCGCCTTCGTCGACCACGTGGTCAAAGAGCAGTCGTTCACGCGGGTGGACGAACTGCTGGGCGCGCCCTTCGACTGGTCGCTCTGAGGCGTTCCCGCGACGGCGTGGCGCAAATGCGCGCGGCGAAATTGAGCGTTTCAGGTGACGGTCGTGGCGCGCGTCAGACCGGTGGGTACTCGGGCTTGTGCAGGCCAACCGAGGAGCACCACCATGTACGACACGTTCTCGCAGCGCGGCATGTTGAAT
This sequence comes from Archangium gephyra, assembly GCA_003243425.1. GTDB lineage: Bacteria > Myxococcota > Myxococcia > Myxococcales > Myxococcaceae > Archangium_A > Archangium_A gephyra_A. Next base: position 180,175 of record QFQP01000007.1, read on the forward strand.
GGGCGACGCATCAACCAGCAAGACTCGGAGCTTCGCGAATGGGCCGCGCGGCTGGGCGTCAGCGAGTCGCGCATTCGTCAGGCCATTCGTGCCGTCGGCTCGGGCGCAAACGACGTCGCGCGGTGGCTCCGGATGACGCAGCGAGAGAGCTGATCAGCCCCGCATCACGACCGCTCGGCAGGATTTCAGACTGACCGCCGGGCAGCTCGAGCAGGCTCGGGAGCGATGAACGACTTCCTCGTGAGCTACGTGGTGCGCTGGGTCGCGTTCTGTGCGTTGGCGGCGGTGCTGGCCTTCAAAGACGTGCGCCCCGATTGGAGCCGGGAGCGCGCGTTCCTCACCGTTCCGTGGAAGCTCGCGGTCTTCGTGCCCGCGATGGCCTTCGTCACCTTCGCAGGCCGCTGGACCGACGACGAGACGTGGGACGTGGTGACCGGCTTCGGCATGTCTGCGTTCACGTACCTGACCGCCGGCTGGAGTGTGGGAACGCTCTACAAGGTCACGAAGCGTGAACGGCCCTGGAGCCACGCCATCGTCGCCATCGCGTTGCTGCTGTTCTCGAGCAGCTGGTTCTACGACGGCTGGCTGCTGCTTCGAGACGGCGAGTACACGCGGCGCTGGCTCGGCAATCTGCGGCTCTCTCCCATCATCTACGTCTGTGCCGGCCTGCTGTTGAACCTCGAGCCCGGCGGTTTCGGGTTCACACGTGCCGACTGGCCCAGGCCCTCGTCGACGCGCGTCTCCGCGAAGATGGTGCTCACCGCGGTTCCGCTGGTGCTCGTCGCTGCGTGGGTGTTGGTGGCGTACGTCGGCTGGCACTTCACCGCGTGACGAGCGCGCGCGCCTTCTGCAGCAAACGGGCGAGCGGCGGTTCATCGGCGCGCGACAACGCCTCGTCCCACGTGAGCCACTGCGCGCCGTGCGATTCGTTGGGGTCGTGCTTCAGCGCCTCGGGGTTCCGGGCGACGACGAGAAACCGCACGTCGAGGTGTCGATGCTCGGGTTCGGTCTTGCGCGCGGGAATCACGTGCACGTCGACGTCGAGGGGCCGGGGCGCGGTGTCGTGCAGCGCGACGTCGAGCCCCGTCTCTTCACGCGCCTCGCGCAGCGCGGAGTTCGCCATCTCACCTGCGTCTTCTGCATCGGCGTGACCACCGGGCTGCAGCCACCGATTCAACTTGCCATGCAGCAGCAGACAAACACGCGCACCGTCGGGCGTGACCACCACCGCGCTGCCGGTGAAATGCGCGGGCCACTGGCTGCGAGAGAACGGCTCTGAAAGCGAAGCGGCGAACCCACGCATGGTGCGCAGGTCCGCCGTCTCCTTCTCATCTGCGGGCTGATGCTCGGCGAGCAGCTCGGTGAGCGACATACGCCGCGCGTAGCATCACTTCTTCGTGAGCTCGACCTCGAGCGTGATCTCGACCGCGTCACCGACGACCACGCCGCCCATCTCGATGGCGGCGTTCCAGTTGAGACCGAAGTCCTTGCGGTTCAGCTTCGCGTGGGCCCGCGCACCACGCTTCACGTTGCCCCACGGGTCCTTGTGTTCACCCGAGAACTCCTCGACGTCGAGCGCGATGGCCTTGCTCACACCACGAATCGTCAGCTCACCCAGCACGCGGAATGTGCCGTCCTTGCCGGGCTCGAAGCGCTGCGAGACGAAGGTGAGCTTCGGGAAGTTCGCGGCGTCGAAGAAGTCGGCGCTGCGCAGGTGGTTGTCGCGGTCCACCGTGCCGGTGTTGATGCTGCTCGCGTCGATGGTGACGTTGAGCTTCGACTTGCTGAGGTCCTGCTCGTCGAGCTCCAGCGTGCCCTCGTACTTGTCGAAGCGGCCCTTGGTCCACGAGACCATCATGTGACGAACGCGGAAGCCGACTTCCGAGTGCGCGGTGTCGATGACGAAGTTGCTGACGGGCGAGGCGACCGGGGCGGCAGAGGTCGAAGCGGTGGTCGTGGTCTGCATGGGATTCTCTTTGTGCAAGCGCCGGAGGAGCCCGGCGATGGGTGACGAAGTAAGCCGCGCAGGCGCCGCGCAGTAGTCCGGGAAACTGATTCAGACTGTTCCGCAGGTTGGACAATCGAGGCCGCGCGTTGCGAATCGTTGCGCTGCGCTGGCCGCACGCGGCGGCGACTTCCGGCTCACTTCTTCTCGAGTTCTTCCCTCGCGCTGACGCGCGCCTTTTCTGCGGCGTCACGAACACGCTCGACCAGTTCACGGCCGCGCACGAACCACTTCGCGGCGGTCTCGCTTCGGGCGGCGACGCGCGACTGAACTTCTTCGACGAGGTCCACCGGCTCGGGAGCTCGCAGGTCGATCGCCGACAAAGTGCGCAACGGGCGCGCGGCGAGCACCTCCCGCAACGACGCGGGGTCAGACTTCACGGCGCGGGTGACGTCGACGGTCGACGGGCCCGGCAACCACGACGGCGGGAACAGCGCGGCCAACCGGCAGAACATCATCGCCTCCGCGAGGTCGACGCCTTCCGCGAACAACAGCGTGAACGAGCCAAGGCGTTCGCGATCGACCACGTAGCGGGCGCGATGCACGGCGCCCGCCTCGAGCCACGCCCGAACTTCGAAGCGCGCGCCCCCGTCGCCCGACAACGCCCACGCGGCAGTGCCGTCTTCGAGCCGCTTCACCAGCGACGACAGGTGCGAACGCTCGAGCAGCTCGCCGGCTTCGACGCAGCACACGTACTGACCACGCGCGAGCTCGAGGCCCACGTTGGTGCGCGCCAGTGCGTCACCCACCACGCCGCCCTTCACCACCAGCTCGAGACCCGCGCGGCCGCGCACTGTCTTGAACACGGAATCGAGCTCGAACTCCGGCAGCGGCGAGACGACGATCAACTCGAGCGGCTTGCGGAGCTGACCTGCAATCGAACGCACCGTGCCTTCGAGCGCGCCGAGGTCGTCGCTCGCCGACACCACGATGGACGTGAGGCCTCTGGTGCGCTCGGGCTTCGAGGCTTCGAGACCGCGCGTGGCCACCAGCAACACCCGGTCGGCGGCCGCTTCGGGGTTCAGCTGCTCGAAGAGCTGACGAACCGCGGCCTCGGTGTCTGCCGACAAGGGCACCGGCACGTGCGGCATCACCACCACGTCGCGCGAACGCACCACGTAGCCGGCGCTGGTGAGCCACGAACGCACGTCGCGCTCGCTCGATGCCGGCGCAGGCGTCACGCCCAGCAGGCCGCGCAACAGCAGGCTCGCCGCCGCCGAGTTGGCGAACGAGAAGATCAACTCCGCCTGCGGCACCGACGACGCGAGGCGCTTGAACGAGTCGGCGCGTTCCGAGGCGAAGCCGTCGAAGGCCACCACCACGTCTGGCGCGAACTCCGCGAGCGACTCGACGGTCGGAGGGTCGAGCAGCACCACACAGCCGTTCTGCTCGAGCGCTGAGCGCAGCGCCTCGTCGGGCACCAACAACGCCACGCGTCGCTTCAGGCCGGCACGGCGCGTCACCAGCGTGCGGAGGTCTCCGACGATCTGCTGCGCCATCGTCAGGACTTCTTCGCGGCAGCAGCGGCCGCCGCGGCAGCGAGCGACTTCGCGTACTGGCTGCGCAGCTGACCCATCACCACGTTGCGCGGGAGGAACCGGAAGAAGAACAGACCCATGCGGTTGGTGAAGCCCTGCACGTACAGCGGCGGGCGCGTCAGTAACGCGTGCATCGCCTCGCGCGCCACGTCGCCCACCGGCGCCAGCCAGCCGCGGAGCGTTCCGAAATTGTCGCCCGCGGTCATCTCGGTCGCGATGCCACCCGGCGCGAAGACCGTCACCGAAATGTCGTGCGGCGTGCCGCGCAGCTCGTGCGCCAGCGCCGTACCGAACGCGGTGAGAAACGCCTTGGTGCCCGAGTACGCCGCCTGAAACGGCACCGGCATCAGACCCGCCATCGAGGTGACGAGCATGATGCGCAGCGACGCCTTGTTTTCCTGCGCGTGCTTCACCAGCTCGGTGGTGACGCGCGTGGTGCCCATCACGTTGAGCTGCAGCATCTTCTCGAAGTTCGCCCACTCGAGCTCTTCGTGCCGGCCGAGGTGCGTGGTGCCCGCGTTCAACACCACCGCCACCACCGGCAGCTTCTTCACTTCGGCCACCACGCGCTCGACGTCGGCCATGTTGCCCATGTCGGCGGGCAGCGGGCGCACCTCGACGCCCTTGAGTTCGGCCTTCAACGCCTCGAGGCGGTCGGCGCGACGCGCGGTCAGCAGCAGGTTGGCGCCCTGTGCTGCCAGTTGCTTTGCCAGCTCATGTCCCAGGCCCGACGAAGCGCCGGTCACCCAGACCCACTGTCCACGCAGATTCATTTGACGCTCCAACGCAGCTCCGGGCGCACCAGGCCCACGCCGTCGGACGGCGCGACATGCAGCGCATGCCGGAACGGGTTCTTGATGGTCTCGCCGTTGCCCGCCGCGCTCACCAGCAGCTCGTATACGCCGCCGCCCAGGCCTACGCGCGACAGCTCGAGGGTCGAGGTGCCCGAACCAGAACGCTGGCCGCCGTCGAAGCCGGTGCTGAACACCAGCCGGCCGTCGGAGCTCATGAGGTCGACGTTGAACTTCGCCTTCACCGGTTCACTGAAGCTCCAGTCGAAGTCGACGAACAGCGAGGCGTCGGCGCCGAAGGCGACGGGCGTCTCACCTTTGCCGTCACGAACGCGCACCGCGTGCACCGACCCCAGCGGTGCCTTTTCTTCAGCGACCGGCGCAGTCGCAGGCAATGCGAGGCCCGGTTGATCGAGCGCGGAGTGACCGGTCTTCAGCGCTTCGGCTTCGGCGGCGGCGACCGCGCGGCGGTACTCGCGCACCACGTCTTTCGAGGGGCCGTGCATACGAATGCGGCCACCATCGATCCACGCGGCGGCGTCACACCACCGCTCGACCGTGCTCAGGTCGTGCGTCACCAGCACGATGGTGCGGCCGCTCCGGCGGAACTCGTTCATCTTCGCCATCGACTTGCGGTTGAAGTGCTCGTCACCCACCGAGAGGATCTCGTCGATGATGAGCACGTCGGGGTCGACGTGCGTGGCGACGGCGAACGCGAGCCGCATGAACATACCGCTGGAGTACGTGCGCACCGGCTCGTCGATGAAGTCACCGAGCTCCGCGAATTCGATGATCTCCGGCATGCGCGCCTTCAGCTCGGCGCGGCCCATGCCCAGAATGATGCCGTTGATGAGGATGTTCTCGCGGCCCGTGAAGTCGGGGTGAAAACCAGCGCCGAGTTCGAGCAGCGCGCTGATGCGCCCCTTCACCTGAATGGTGCCGGTGGTGGGCGCGTAGATGCCGGTGAGCAACTTGAGCAGCGTGCTCTTGCCCGAACCGTTGCGGCCCACGATGCCGATGGTCGACCCCTTCGGCACGCGCAGGTCGACGCCGCGCAGCGCGGTGATGTGGGTCGCGGGCTCGATGAGCCTCCGCTTGAAAGTCAGGAGCCGCACCAGCTCCGACTTGACGGTCGTGTACTCGTTCTTCCGCGACGTCTTCTTGAACGACTTGGTGACGTTCGTGATGACGATGGAGTCCTGGTTGTCACGCATCAGACCAGCTCCGCGAATTCTTCACGGCGGCGCTCGAACACCGCGGTGGCGACGAACATCAACACCAGCGAGATGGCGAACACCACCCCGAGCGCCTGCCAGTCGGGTGCGCGCTGGCCGACGAAGATCTCCCGCCACGCGAGAATCAACGACGCCATCGGGTTGACGTTGAGAATGAGCTGCTGCGTTTCGGCCTGCGTCATCGAGCCCAGCGCGGGAACGCTCTTGAGGTCCCACAACACCGGCGTGAGGAAGAACGCCATCTGCACCAGGTTGCCGACGATGTGTTGCAGGTCGCGGAAGGCGACGTTGAACGCAGCGAACAGATACGCGAGCGCGAGCGTGAAGAAGGTCTGAACCACCAGCAACGGCAGCGCCCAGAGGATGACCCACGAAGGGTACACGCCGAAGAAGAGCCCGAGCACGAGCAACAGCGGCACCGAGAGCATGAAGTTGATGAGGTTGGTCAGCACGACGGTGGCTGGGAGCACCTGCGCCGGGAAACGCACCTTGGTCAGCAGGTCTCGGCGATCACTCACCGAGGTGGTGCCGCCCATCACCGAGCTCGCGAAGTAGATCCACGGGAGCAGACCGCAGAACAGGTAGTACGGGTAATTCGGCACCGACGAACGCATCAGCACGCCGAACACCAACACGTACACGAGCATGTTCAGGGTGGGGTTCAGGAACGTCCACAGGAAGCCGAGCACCGACGCCCGGTAGCGCGCCTTCAACTCGCGCATCGACAGCGCGATGAGCAACGCACGGTACTGGTAGAGCTCGGTGAGATTCCTGATCACGGCCCGCCGCACTTACCCACCGCGCGGCCCCCTGTCTCGCCCGAACGACGGCCGTCAGAAACTGCCGGTGAGCACCGCGCCGCCCGGGGTCGGCGACAGCTGCATCACCACGCCGGTCTTCCCGCGGTATGCCTCGTACTTGCCCGGCGGGTCACCGACGATGAACAGCACGGTGGCCGCGATGCCGCCCGCCGCCGCTGCGCCCACACCGATCCACGACACCGTCTGCATCAGCTCGATCTCGGCCTTGAGGCGGCCCGCTTCGGAGCGGTGGTTCACCTCGCCGCTCTGCTCGATGCCCATCGCCAGCTGGTTGCGGTGGTAGGCGAAGCTCTTCGGGTTGCCGACATCTCCATAGCTGCTGGTAGCCACCACGTTGCCGGTCACGAACGCGGCGACTCCGGCGACCGCGACTCCCGTGGCAACCCACGCGATGGCGCGCGTGCGGCTGGCCCTGGCCTCGTACGCCTCGGCCATGTCGGGGCTCGGCACCAGGCGCACGAACTCGTCGGTCACCTGGTCGGCTGAAATGCGCACTTCCTTCTGCACCTGCGTGAAGCCTTCCTTTTCGACGGACAGCAGGTGAGGGCCTGCGGCGACGGGAACGCGCGCCTGCAGCGGCGTGGTGCCGACCTGCGTGTCGTCGATCTTCACCGCCGCGCCCGTTTCAGACGACGACACGACGAGCGCGCCGCGTCGCCCGTCGAGCAGCTTGCCCACCAGCTTCAGCGTGGCGTTGGGCACTTCCTGCAGCAGCTTCTCTTCGCCCCTGGCCTGCACGCGCACACTCGACAGCGGTGACGCCGAGCCGGTCTTGAGCAGCGTGAGCAGCAGGTTGTAGTTCGCGTCTTTCGGGTTTCCCGAGCGCGTGAGCTTGCCGGTGATGAGGTACTCGAAGGTCGTCAGCTCGCTGAGCGAAGCACCCGAGCAGGTCTCGCAGCCCATCAACTGGCGCTGACGCTCGACGCCGAGAATCACGCGCGTCGTCTCAGCCGTGGTGACGTGGAACAACTGCAAGCGCTCCAGCTCGTGCGCCACCAGGCCCGCCGTCGCCGCGCCGATTTCAGGCGGCGCGCCTTCGGTCGCAAAGTCCATCACCGCGAGGCCCGGCTGGGGCTCCGCGGCGAGCACGAACATCAAGACGGCGCTGATCATCGGAATCCCCCGGTGCTGCGAAAAGGGCCGCACTGCACCCCGAAGTGGTGAGCCTTTCAAGCCCGGCGGGCGGTGACCGTGACCTCGTCGCGGTCGTGGTACAGCTGCTTCATGCGCACCTGCTTCCACCCCGACTCCACCAGGGTGTGACGCACGCGCACCAGCGTCGGCAGCTTGTCCTTCATCGGCAGCTTGATGTTCGCCACCAGCTGCGCGGCGTAGCCCTTGCGCGCCCACTTGCCGAGCAGCTGCGCTACCTCGAGCGGCCGCCACGCCATGTCGCAGAACAGAAAGTCGACGGGCTCGTCGGGCGTGAACTCGAAGGCGCTGTCCTTGAAGTGCTTCACGCGCGGGAGCTTGAGCACGTCGGGCGAGAGGTTCGCGGGGTCGACGCTCCAGACCCTGGCGCCGCGTTCGTGGAGCCGGCGCGTCCACCCGCCGGGCGCGCTCCCGAGATCGACGCACAGGTCACCCTTGCCCGGAGACACGCCGTACCAGTCGAGCGCTTCGTCCAACTTCATCGCCGCGCGTGACGGCGCTTCACCGGTGCGCTTCATGCGCGCTCGCCCGCCGGCCGAGAGCGACAACGCTTCGCGCGCCCGGGTGCGCCCGACGACGCCCACGCCCGGAGCGATGAGGCACACCTGCCCCAGCCAGGCGCCGGCCTCGGCGGCCTTCCACGGAGTCTCGGGGTCGACGAGCGACTCCTCGGTGCGAATGGCCCGAATCGTCTCTTCCCAGGCCGCGGCTTCACCGGCGCGCGCGTTGGCAGCGTCGGTGTCGGGCACCCACACCTGCACGCGCGTCGGTTCATCGGGCAGTGCAGCGGCGGCATCGGCCGGCGTGCGCACCACGTCGGAGATCAAGAAGCCCATGCGCGCGAACGCTGGCGGCTGCGGCAGCGGGTTCTCGCCGGTGTACGGCTCGGAGGCGACGAGCGCGGTGCCCAGGAGAATGGGGTTCTTCTTTCCCCACGCGAGCTCCTCGAAGAGCTGGGCTTCGAAACCGGCGCGACAGGTCCACAGCCACTGGCCGGCTTCGGGCACCAGCGTCACCTGCGGCAGGGTCGGCACCTTCACCCGCTTCGGAGGCTCGACCTTCGGAGGCGGCGGCCGCTTCTGCTCGGGCGAGACGTGCCACGTGGTGCGCTTCTTGTGGTTCCGCTGGTCGCCCTTCTTCATGCGGCAGGTCGGTAGCACAGGCGCTCCACGTTTCGGGAAGCGAAGCGAGTGGCCGGCGCTTACATCGCGCGCCATGAGCGACACCTTTCGCATCGCCGGCACGCTTCCCGTTCACCGGCTCGGCTTCGGCGCCATGCGCATCACCGGCGATGGCATCTGGGGCCCGCCTCGCGACGAAGCGGAAGCGCTCCGGGTCCTGAAGCGCTCGCTCGAGCTGGGCGTCGACTTCATCGACACCGCCGACTCGTACGGGCCGTACGTGAGCGAAGAGCTCATCGCGCGCGCGCTGCACCCGTACGCGCCGGGCCTGGTCATCGCCACCAAGGCGGGCCTCACGCGGCCCGGCCCCAACCAGTGGGTACCCAACGGCCGGCCTGAGTACCTGCGCAACGCGGTGCACGCGAGCCTGCGGCGCCTCAAACAAGAACGGCTACAGCTCTGGCAGTTGCACCGCATCGACGCGAGTGTGCCGCGCGACGAGCAGTTCGGTGCCATCGCGCAGATGCAGAAGGACGGGCTCGTCGAGCACGTCGGGTTGTCTGAAGTCTCGGTGGCCGAAATCAAGGCGGCGCAGCAGCACTTCAAGGTCGCCACCGTGCAGAACCTCTACAACCTGGTGAACCGCAAGAGCGAAGCGGTGCTCGACTTCTGCGAGAAGGAGGGCATCGGGTTCATTCCCTGGTACCCGCTGGCGGCTGGCGCCTTGTCGCGGCCGGGTTCGCTGCTGGCCTCACTCGCAGAGAAATACGGAGTGACCACTTCGGCGCTCGCGCTCGCGTGGGTGTTGCAGCGCAGCCCGGTGATGTTGCCGATACCCGGTACGGGCAAGGTGAAGCACCTCGAAGAGAACATGATGGCCGCGACGGTGACCCTGAGCGCCGACGACTTCGCCCGGTTGGACGCGCAGGGCCGCGCGGAGCACGCGAAAGGGTGACCAAGTTGTTAGATCGCTCACACGGTCATGAGCGTCATCGCCAAGCACAGCATGTTCGACGGGCTGTTCTCCGTGGCGCTCAAGCCGACGGGTGCGTTCCGTGAAGATCTGAAGAGCGCGGGCTTCGACCCCGATCGACCCAAGCCTGAATACGCGCTGCGCGTGTGGCACGACTGCGTCGACGTCGCCGCGAGGCACCTGTACCCGAACGAACGCCGCGAACGAGCGTGGGAGCTCGTGGGTGAGCGCTTCATCGAGGGCTATCTGCAGACGCTGGTGGGCAAGCTCATCGCGGTCGCATTGCCGTTCCTCTCGCCGCAGAGCTTCGTGCAGCGGGCGCCGCGCTTCATGAGCACGGGGCTCGTGGGCGCCGAAGTGAAGCTCGATTGGAAGGGGAGCAAGTCCGCGACGGTCACGCTCACCAACGTCGAGCACCCGGCCTGTCACCTGCTCGCGGGCGTCATCGCCGTGAGCCTCGGGCGCATCAACGCCAGGGGCGTGAAGATTCAGGCCTCGCCGTTCGGGAACGAAGGTTCGCAGGTCACGGTGTCGTGGGAGTGAAGCGCGCGCTCCGCGGCCGGTGATTTCAGTCAGGTACTCCGTGACGTGGCGATTTGCTGTGGCATGGTGCCCGCCGTGCGAGTCGTACTCCTCCTCACCGTCGGTCTTCCCGTGTTCGCGACCCAGCTGGTCGCGTTCGCGATGCCGCGGGTCGAGGTGGTGCGCTTCGTGCCCTGGCAGCAACTCCGCGAGGACGTGTCTGTCGAGCAGCAGGACACCACGAAGGCCGAGGTCATCGCGCGCGCGCCGCAGTTCTTCGCCGCGCCCGTCGCTCCGGCTGACGAAGGCTTCGTGGCCGCGGCGGCTCCCGACGATTCGAGTGCACGTGCGCTCCGCTTCGTCGTGCTGAGCCACCGCCAGGCCGTCTGACGGCCCTCGCCGTTCATTCACCGTTCTCTTCTTCGCGACTTCCGCGGCTTCGAACGCCGGCGGGAGCGTTTCACGTTCACCCACTTCAACCGCAGCCCCTGAAAGACACCCCATGATCGAGTTCGTCCTCAAGAAGATCATCGGCACCAAGAACGACCGAGAGTTGAAGCGAGCCATTCCCAAGGTGGCCCGCATCAACGAGCTCGAGACGAAGATGCGTGCCCTCAAAGACGAAGACTTCGCGACGCAGACCGCGCGCCTCAAGCAGGAGGTCGCGAACGGCAAGTCGCTCGACGACGTGCTCTTCGAAGCCTTCGCCATGACCCGTGAAGCCGGCCGCCGCGTGCTGGGCCAGCGCCACTACGACGTGCAGATGATCGGCGGCATGTTCCTGCACCAGGGCTGCATCGCCGAGATGCGCACCGGTGAAGGCAAGACGCTCACCGCCACCCTGCCCACGTACTTGAACGCGCTCTCGGGCCGCGGCGTGCACGTGGTCACCGTCAACGACTACCTCGCCAAGCGCGACGCGGAGTGGATGGGCCGCGTCTACAAGTTCCTCGGCATGACGACGGGCTGCATTCTCCACGACCTGTCCGACAAGCAACGCCAGGAGTCCTACGGCGCCGACATCACCTACGGGCAGAACAACGAGTTCGGCTTCGACTACCTGCGCGACAACATGAAGTTCCGCCTGCAGGACTACGTGCAGCGCGAGCTCAACTTCGCCATCGTCGACGAGACCGACTCGATCCTCATCGACGAGGCGCGCACCCCGCTCATCATCTCGGGCCCCACCGAAGACAACACCGAGCTGTACGGCAAGGTCGACCAGGTCATCTACGGCCTGACGCCCGAGCAGGACTACCAGCTCGACGAGAAGTCGCGCTCGGTGATGCTGACCGACGGCGGCATCGAGAAGCTCCAGCAGCGGCTGAAGATCAACAACCTCTACGCGCCCGAAGAGCTCGAGACGCTGCACCACGTCGAACAGGCCCTGCGCGCGCACACGCTCTACAAGCGCGACCGCGACTACGTGGTGAAAGACGGCGAGGTGCTCATCGTCGACGAGCACACCGGCCGCATCATGCCGGGCCGCCGCTGGTCAGACGGTCTGCACCAGGCCATCGAAGCCAAGGAAGGCGTCACCATCGAGAACGAGAACCAGACGCTCGCGACCGTCTCGTTCCAGAACTACTTCCGCATGTATTCGAAGCTGGCCGGCATGACCGGTACGGCCGACACCGAGGCCGAAGAGTTCGCGAAGATCTACAACCTCGACGTTCGCGTGGTGCCGACCAACAAGCCCATGGTCCGCAAGGACACCGACGACGTCGTCTACAAGACCGAGAAGGCGAAGTTCGAAGCGGCGGCCGAAGAGCTCAAGAAGATCCACGCCTCGGGGCAGCCGGTGCTCGTGGGTACGGTGTCCATCGCCAAGTCTGAGATCTTCTCGCGCTTCTTGAAGCAGGCCGGCGTGCCGCACGAGGTGCTCAACGCCAAGAACCACCTGCGTGAAGCCGACATCATCGCGCAGGCCGGTCGCAAGGGCGCGGTGACCATCTCGACCAACATGGCCGGCCGCGGCACCGACATTCTGCTCGGCGGCAACGCCGAGAACCTGGCGCGTGGCGTCGTCGGTCAGCCGCCGGTCGAACCCGAGCCCACGGGCAACGTCGACGCCGACAAGGCCGCCGCCGAGTCGTACGCCGCGGCGAAGAAGACCTACGACGCCGCGTTCGAAGCGCAGTTCGCCAAGTTCAAGGCGCAGTGCGACGCCGAGCGGGTCGAGGTGAAGAACCTCGGCGGTCTCTACATTCTGGGCACCGAGCGCCACGAGTCGCGCCGCATCGACAACCAGCTGCGTGGCCGCGCCGGCCGTCAGGGTGACCCGGGTGGCTCGCGCTTCTACCTGTCGCTCGAAGACGACCTCATGCGCATCTTCGGTGGTGACCGCATCACCGGGCTCATGGAGACCATGGGCATGAAGGAGGACGAGGTCATCGAACACTCGTTGCTCTCGCGCGCCATCGAGAACGCGCAGAAGCGCGTCGAAGGTCACAACTTCGACATGCGCAAGAACCTGCTCGAGTACGACGACGTGATGAACCAGCAGCGCAAGACCATCTACGGTCTGCGACGCCAGGTGCTCGCGGCCGGTGCAGGCGTGCCGCTCATCGAGTTCACCGAAGACCCGAAGACGCGCGTGAAGTCGCGCCACGAGAAGACGGTCACCTGGAAGGACTTCCGTGAGCTGGTGCTCGACGCGGTGGAAGACGCGATCGTCGCGCTGACGGACACCTACGCGGCATCGAAGAACCCGGCGACGTGGAACGTGACGGCGCTGTCGGCCGAAGTGAAGACCATCTTCAACCAGGACATGACCTTCCAGCAGGACGGCACGCCCGAAGATCTGCAGGTGCAGATCTACCAGCGCGTCGAGAAGCTCTTCGTCGACCGCGAGAAGGAGTACGGCGACGACTGGTACCGCTTCTGCCAGCTGCGCTACCTGGCGACGATCGACCAGCTCTGGAAAGACCACCTCCTGGCGATGGACCACCTGCGTCAGGGCATCGGGCTGCGCGGCTACGGCCAGAAGGACCCGAAGGTCGAATACAAGAAGGAAGGCTACGAGGGCTTCATTCGCATGCTCGGGCAGATCAAGAGCACCTTCGTCTCGCAGATCATGCGCGCGCAGCCGCGTGACGCGAACGCCGATGCCGAGCGGCTCAAGCGGGTGATGGAAGAGCGTGCCCGTCAGGCCGTCGAAGGCCGCGCCAGCGCGGAAGATGGCACGCCCGAGCAGAAGCCTGCCGAGCACAAGCCCGTGGTTCGCGAAGGGCCGAAGGTCGGAGCCAACGACCCGTGCCCGTGCGGCAGCGGCAAGAAGTACAAGAAGTGCCACATGGGTCAGAACCTGAACGCCTGAGCCCCATCGGGAGCGCACGAGGTACTTATGGGGTACCCGTGCGCTCCTTCGTTCTCTGGATGACCGCGTTGACGTGCGTGTCGTGCGCCGACGTGAAGCCCATCGAAAACGGGAAGAAATACGGGCCGGTGACGCAGCTCATCGACCTCTTCACCAGCTGCCAGCTCGTCGAAACCTCCGAAGGGCCGGTGCTCTTCGATGCGTGCTGGCGTGAAGGTGAGCTGGTCGCGCGCCTTCGTGAAAAAGGTCACGCGCCCGAAGACATCGTGGCGGTGTTCATCACGCACGGTCACGAAGACCACGTGAAGGCCCTGCCGAAGCTCGTCAACGCGAAGGTGCTCGCGCTCGAAGCCGAAGGCCTCGAGACGGATCAAGTGGTTCACGATGGCGAGCTGGTGTTCATCGGTGACACGGCCATTCGCGTGTTCGCGATGCCGGGTCACACGCCCGGGAGCGCCGCGTACCTCGTCGGTGGAACGCTGGTGCTGGGCGATGCGGCGTTGATCACCGCCGACGGTTCGCTGGCCCCGGCTCCTGAAGACAAGAGCGACGATCCACAGCAGGCGATTCGCTCGTTGGTTGAACTGTCGTCGCGACTGACGGCCGGTGGGTTCGACGTGAAGTGGTTGCTGCCCGCGCACTCCGGTGGGGTCGAAGGTCGCGCGGCGCTCGACGCGTTCGTCGCCGCGCAGTGACCGTCACTTGAATGCGTAGTGCAGCCGAACACACCCGCGATCGAGCGCCTTCGCGCTGATCAATTTCGGGCTCGCGCGAAACCCCGTCGGTGGAAAGAGCGGCCGCCCACCACCGATGATTTCCGGAATCACGTAGACCTCGAGCTCGTCGAGCGCGCCGCGTTCCATGAACGCCATCTGGTTCGTGCGTGGGACCGCCTCGACGAGCGCACGCGCTCCGCAGACGAACGCGCTTCGAGCGATGTCTGCGGCGCGGTCGATCTTCTTCTCGAACTGATGCCGGAAGACTCGGTCGAGCACGCGGTCGGAGACGGGTTGTTGCTGCTGCACGAAGACTTCCGCAACCCGGTGCTGCGCGCGCGCGGCGCGGCATGGGGAACGGTGTTGGCGCGCGCACTCGGTCGTCCACTGCACGCCGACGAAGCGGAAGGTGTTCGCCTCGGCTGCCAACTCGCACGCGTGTGGCAGGGCGCGTTGGTGTGGTGGGCGTTCACGCGCGAAGGTGCGCCGCGCGTGGCATTGAAGACCGCTCTCGAAGACTGGCTGCGAACCGCCGGTTACTGAGCGTCGAGCGCGCGCCGCACCACGTCGAGCAGCTTCGCCATCGGCACCGGCTTCGACACGAAGTTCGCCGCGTCGGTGAGCACCAGGTCCTGACCGAAGAACTCCTGGCTGTAGCCGCTGGTGAGCACGAAGCGCGTGCCCGGAGCCGCGCGGAGGATCTTCTCGACCAGCTGGCGGCCATTGAGCCGGCCGGGCATCACCAGGTCGGTGATGATCAACTTGATGTCAGCACGGCGAACGTCCCACGTGCGGTACGCCGATTCGCCATCGGCTGCGGTCAGCACGCGGTAGCCGTGACGCTTCAACGTGAGCTCCGTGGCCGCGCGCACTGCCGCGTCGTCTTCGACCACCAGAATCGTCTCGTTGCCCCCGCTCACCGCGCGATGCGTACCCTCACGCTCACCGGCTTCCGGAGGCGAGAGCTCATTGGCCGCCGGCAGGTACACGCAGAACGTGCTGCCCCGCCCTTCTTTGGTGTCGACGGTCACCGTTCCACCGTGCTGCTTCACGATGCCGAACACCGTCGCCAGCCCGAGGCCCGTGCCCTTGCCGGGCGGCTTGGTGGTGAAGAACGGCTCGAAGAGCCGAGAAAGGGCGTCAGGCCCGATGCCCACGCCGGTGTCCTTGACGCACAGACAGGCGTACTCGCCGGGCGTCACTTCGCCCGTTTCGTGAACGTCGACGTGCCTGGTCTCGATGGTGATGGAACCACCTGACGGCATCGCGTCGCGCGCGTTCAGCGCGAGGTTCATCAACACCTGGTCCAACAACGACGGGTCGGCGAGCACCGGCAACGGACCGTCGGACAACGAGAGCGTCAGGGTGACGTCTTCGCGCAACAGGCGGCGCAACATGGTCGCGAACGTACGCACCACGTCGTTCATGTCGACCGCGCGGGGCCGCAGCACGTCTTTGCGGCTGAACTGCAGCAGCTGCCTCGTCAGCGTCGCTGCGCGCCGTGAGACCTCGGTGATTTCGCGCAGTGACTCCTTCATCGACGCCGGCAACGTCTCGTCGAGCGACGCCAGTTCGGTGTGCGCGAGGATCACCGCGAGCATGTTGTTGAAGTCGTGCGCCACGCCCCCGGCGAACTGACCGATGGCCTCCATCTTCTGCGCGTGCCGCGTCTGTTCTTCGGTGCGGCGATGCTCGGTGATGTCTTCGGCCACGCCGGCCACGCGGTACACCCGGCCGTCGACGTCGCGAATGGGGAAGATGCGCGCGCGCACCCAGCGCAGGCCGCTCCCCACGCGCACACGGAAATACTCGTCGAAGCCGTCGGTCTTCTCGGCTGCTTCCACCGCACGCGCCACCCACGCGCGGTCGTCTTCGTGCACGGCGTCGAGCCAGGCGCGCGGGTTCTCGAGCAACCGCTGCGGCTCAGCACCGAACACGTGCGCGTAGGTCGAGCTCACGTACAGCATGCGGTCGAGATCGAGGTCCCGCAGCCACACCACTTCACGCAGGTTGTCGGCCAGCTGCCGGAGCAGCGCTTCACTGCCGCGCAACGCGTGCTCGGCGGCGCGACGTTCGCTGACGTCTTGAATCTGCGAGACGAAGTAGCGCGGCGAACCGTCGGGGTTGCGCACCAGCGACACGTTCAACTGAACCCACACCTGCGAGCCCGATGGCCGCAGGTAGCGCTTGTCCATCTGGTAGCTGTCGCGCCGGGCCGCGAGGGTCTCGTTCATCAACGCCACGTCGGCGGCGAGGTCGTCGGGGTGGGTGATGTCTTGAAAACGGCCCGCGATGATCTCGTTTCGCGACGTGCCGACGATGCTGCAGAACACCGGGTTCACGTCGAGGAAGCGCCCGTCGGGCGCGACGATGGCCATGCCGATGGGCGAGTGATGCATCGCCGAGCGGAAGACCTGCTCACTGTCGCGCAGCGCGCTCTCGGCATTGCGGCGTGAAGTGACGTCGATGACGGTGCCGCCGAGCCGAACCGCGTTGCCCTTGTCATCGCGCGTGCAGCGCGCGGTGCACGACAACCAGTGCACGCTGCCGTCGGGCCAGATGATGCGGTGCTCGAGCGCGTACTCGTCTTGCGCGCCGCTCAGCAGCGCACCGACGTTCTGCACGATGCGCGGGCGGTCTTCTTCGTGAATGAGGTCGAGGTAGGCCTGGTACGTGCCGGCGAACGTGCCGGTGGCCATGCCGAAGAAATGGTCGACGTCGGCGCTCCACTCGACCTTGTCGCTCGCGATGAGCCAGTCCCATGTACCGACGTGGGCCGTCGCGAGGAGCTCTCGCAGCCACGCTGAAGTCGAGTCAGCCAAGAGTGCGGGCACCTTAGCCCAGCACCTGCACGCGGGTGGTCACCACCTGCGTTCCCGAGAAGCGAAGCGCGCGTCGTCCGTCTACTTCCCGCGGCGCGTCGTCCTCGGCACCGGGCGGGGCGGAAGCACCTGCGTCTCGGCCAACTTCACCGGCGCCGTCGGCTTCTTCGACACTGCACCGACCGACTCGTTGATGGCGACCGCTGGCTCCAGCACCTTCGAGGCAGGCGCCTTGGGCTTCTTCGACGTCAGCGGCGTCTTGAGGAGCGCCTTCACGTCTTTCGACGGAATGACCGGCTTGGCCGGCGTGGTGCTCTTCTTCTTCGGCTCTTCGCGAACCGGCGCGCCGGAGATCGCTCCACCCGGAGCTCCCTCTGCCACGTCCCTGGCGATGGCCTGCACGTCGGGCTGCACGGGCTGCTTGCGGCCTTCGAGCTCGGCGACACGCGCGCGCAGCCGCTGCACCTCTGCCGACAGCTGCGCGTACGAGTCACGCACGTGGCCGTTGAAGACCGTCTGACGGCCGAGCGCTTCGTTGATGAAGATCTGCCCCACGCGACGGAACGCCGTCTTGGCCAGCATCACCACGCGACCGGTCAACCCGTCACGATGCGTCTCGAGCGGCAGGCCCTTCGTCGCGTCCGAGTTCTCCTCGAGCGCGTGCAGGTTGAAGCTGAGCGGGTCCACGCGGGGCTCCACTGCGTCTGTCTTCCAGTCGTCGTTCGACGCCGTCGTCAGACCGCGCGCCGCGAGCTTTTCCTGCACCAGCGACATGACCTTCGACGCCGTGATGTCTTTTCCGAGCAACTTCATGTGTCCCTCCGGATGAGTTCGATTTCCTGGAGATACGCGTCGATGACGCGTTCCCACTTCACCCCGGCTGCGTAATGACGACCCTGTCTGCCGAACAGCTCACGCTGCGCGCCCAACTGCTGGACGCCATTTCGGTAACTCTCGTCGGACGAGAGGTCGAAGGTCAGCCCGCCGCCGCTGCGCGTGAGCTGCCCCGCGACCACCGCGCAGGCTTCGTTGCCCAGCACCGGCGCGCCGACGGCGAAGGCCTCCAGCGTCAGCAGCGAGAGGCTCTCGTAGCGACTGGGCACCACCACGGCCAGGGCTCCGGCCAGCGCGTCCCACTTGGTCTGCTCGTCGACGCGGCCGGTGCTGATGATGCGGCGACCGCGCGGCGCGACTTCGCCCGAGCCCGCGAGCACGAGCGTCGGCGCGTCATGGAAGTCGTCGACCAGCGCCTGGTGTCGCTTCGCGAGTTCGAGCACACCCTTCCCGGCCTCCATGCGCCCCAGGTACAGGAGGTACGGGCCGTCGATGCCGAACTGCTCGCGGAAGCGTTCAGGCTTGCCCTTCTTCGGTTCGATGCCGACCCCGACGACGCGCCGCCGGGTGACCTTCGGGAAATGCGCCTCGATGAGCTGCATTTCTTCCGGCGTGTTGCACAGGAGCACCCGCGGCACCTCGAAGACGTCGTTCATCGCGCCGAAGCGCAGCGGCGGTTCGTCGTGGGCGGTGGGCACGACGAGCGCCTTGTCGGCCACGAGCGGCACGCCCCAGACCGTCGGCGCGTACAGGTAGGTGAAGAAGAGGAAGGCATCGAAGTCGTCTCGTCGTGCTGCGATGGCCTTCAACAGCTCCGGAGAATCGGGCCCCTGCTCCGCGAGCCAGTGCGTCTCGGCGACGAAGTCTTGCGGAGTGGTGAACAGCGAATCGCTGAGGCGATTGAACGGCCGCATCGAACGTGCGCGGCGAACGGGGAACCGGTGAACGGTGAGTGGACCGTCTCGTTCTGCGCCCGGCTCGAGGTCGTTCTTCCAGGTGAGGTGATCGCGCGCACAGGTGGTGAGGACCTCGACGTGGGCGTGATCCGACAGGCGCAGTGCGACTTCTCGCGCGTGGGCTTCAGCTCCGCCCGTCAGCGTGTCGCCGAAGCGTTGAACGACGACGGCGAGCTTCGGCTTGCCCTTCGACGCGCGACTGGGCCCGCTCCGCACAGCGAGGGCGTCTTTGAACCGGGTAAGGGTGTTCTGAAACGAGAGTTCGGCGACGCGACGGCGCTGACCTTCGACGAGAGACGCGCGCAGCGCGAGGTCGTTCGACACCAACTGCACCAGCTCCGCGAGCGCCGCGAAGTTCTTCTCGTCGAAGACGATGCCTGCGCCGCCCATCGTCTCCGGAACCGCGGCCGCGCCATACGCGAGCACGGGGACATCGCACGCCATCGCTTCGATGAGCGGCACCCCGAAGCCCTCGTGCTCCGACATCGACATGAAGACATCGGCGCTTCGGTACGCCGCGACCAGCTGCGCGTGCGACACGCGGCCGAGGAAGGTGACCCCACCGAGTTCTCTGGCGCGCGCGGCGAGCTTCTTGAACGCGGCGTTCCCCGGCGCGAAGCCGCCCACGATCCACAGCTCCGCGCGCGGCGCGATACGCTTCAACTCCGAGTGCAGCGTGAGCAGGTCCTCCATGCGCTTGTGGGGAACCACGCGGCTGACCGACACCACCCGCGGCCGCCCTGCGTCACGGAAGCGGCTGAGCCACGATTGATCAGCGACTGGCGCCGTGAAGCGGTCCGGCTCGACGAACAGCGGAACGACGTGAACGTTGGTGTGCCCCGCCTCCCGCAGCTCCCGGGCGTTGAACTCGGAGACGCCGATGGAAAATTCGACGAACTCGGCGAGCGCGGCCAGCTGCGCGCGGCCGGCGATCAGCGGCTCGGCCAGGCGGGTGCCTGCGTAGAAGTGCGCCGGGGTGACGTTGTGAAAGACCACGGCGCGACGACACGGCAGGTGCATCAACCGCCCGGCGAGCGGCGAGGCGATGCCGTGGTGGTACAGCACGAGGTCGTCGGCAGCGGGCCTCAGCTCGGAAGCCGGCCGAACGAGTGAACGCCACTGCGGCGCCACGTCGTCGGCGTAGAGCTCACCGGTGAAGCCCAGATGGCGGAGCACGCGCTGCCACGCGACGGCGCACTGACCCATCGCATCGGCAGGCGTGAAATTCGGGAGGAGTTGATGAAGCTGCGCCACGCCTGAGGCGCTGTACTTCAGACCGACACGAGCGTGTACGTGAACGACGCGCGCGGGCCGCCGACGGCGTTGATGAAGCGCTGGAACTCGGCGGGGCTCATGGTCTGGCAGCCGATCGACGAGGGCGCGTTGCGGTTGCCCTGGTGGAAGAGCACGCCACTCAAGGTGTCGCCGCGGCTCTGCGAGGCGCCCTGCTCCGCGCCGCTGTAGGTGCCGTCGTGATTCGTGTCGCGCCAGCCCGGCACGTTGCCGTTGCCGCTCAGCGTACGCACGTGAAACGAGGCCGCGCCCGCGTGCTGGCCGTTGGGAACGACGGTGTAGTTGCCCGGGCGGATCATGCCGACGTCGCCCACGCCGTCTCGGGTGACGTCGGGCGACTGCGACGAGCGGCTCTGGCCCGGGTACGTGGCGCCGGTGAAGCGCTGCACGCGACCGTCGGGGGTCAACACCACGAACTGGTCCTGGTAGCTGCGCTGTGCGCCGCCCGTGCCCTGACGGAGGCCGAGCACCGTGGGCTGACCGTTGGGGCACACCTCGCCGCCCGCACGCCGCACCATCGACGCGTAGAAGTCGAACTGCTCACGGTCGCTCGCGTTCGCGCCGGGCGCCGTCACCGGGCCCGTGTTCTGCGCAGGCGGCGTGTAGTCGCTGACCGTGCTGGCGCCGGGCGCCACGCTCTGGAGCTTGCCGACGGTCTCAGGCCCGACGAGGCCGTCGACCTTCGCGCCGTTGGCCTGCTGAAACTGACGAACCGCCGCTTCGGTCGCGGGGCCGAACTTGCCGTCTTCTTCGAGGCGGAACCCGCGCGCGTTCAGCGCCTTCTGCAGCTCGAGCACGCCTTCACCCGACTGACCGCGGCGGATGTACTGGCCACCGGCAGCCGCTTGCAGGCTCGCGCTGAGTGGCTGCGTCGACTGCGTGGTGTTGGTGGACGTGGTGCGGAAGAGATCGAAGGCATGCCTTCATTCTCGCCCCAGAACCGACACGGTTGCGCGTTTCACGCGATGGCGGCGGCGATCAGCTCCTTCGACTCTTCATCGAGGTCGAGGAACTGGGCGGTGACGCCCTGGGGCGTGACGTCGGTCACCTGACAGAAGGCGCTGATCAGCCGAGCGTCTTTGCGAGGCGCGAACTGCACGTGCAGCGTCGACTTCTTCGTCAGCGGCTTGCTGGTGTTGATGAACAGACCCCCGCGGGAGAGGTCGGAGGCGTAGTCGACGTCGGCTGCGTCATCGACGGCGGCCTGGTGCTGAACGAGAAAGCGCATGGCGGGGCGGATCAATGACGGCGCGGTAACGTCTCCGCAAGGGGCCGAGGTAGGCGAACGACGCACCTCGCACCGGCCGAATGGTGTAACGAGCGCGGCCGTGTCACCCGTCGCCTTCGACGCCACGCTCTGGGACGAGCCCACCACCGGCATCGCGCTCTACACGCGGGAGCTGTACCGGGCGCTGGCCACCACCGGTCTGGCGATGGAGCGCTGGGGCGCGAGCCGAACCGGCGAAGCACCGCGTGGCCGCGGGTCGCGCACCGGGTGGACCCTCGCTGAACTGCCCGCGTGGCTCGAGGCGAGGAAGCCGGCGCTGTTTCACGCGGTGTCGAACTTCAACCTGCCGCTGCTGCGAACCCGCGGTGTGCCGTACGTGCTCACCGTGCACGACCTCGTGCCGCTGATTCTGCCCGACACGGTGTCGCCGAGGTTCCGGTGGCAATTCCGGTTGTGGCTCGCGCGCAGCTTGAAGGTCGCCCAGCAGATCATCTGCGTGAGTGACGTCGCCCGCCGCAGCGTGCTCGAGCGCTTCGACGTCGACCCGCGGAAGCTGCACGTCGTGCATCACGGCGTGGACCACGTGGACCGCGTGCCGGCGCCCGATGGCACCACCTCGAAGTGGCTCGACGCGATGGGCCTCGACGTTCCCTTCGTGCTCTACGCAGGCGCGCTCGATGCGCGGAAGAACGTGGAGCTCGTGGTTCGCGCCATGGAGAAGCTGTTCGACGGCGGCGTGCGCATTCCCCTCGTCATGGCTGGCCAGCGTTGGTTCGGCTCAGGGCCCATCGAGCGCGAAATTCAGCGCGCGAGGGATCGCGGGGTCGACGTGCGGTTGCTCGGCTACCTCACAGACCCGGTGTTCTACGGCGTGATGCGCCGCGCTTCGGCGTTCGTCTTTCCATCCCGCTACGAGGGCTTCGGTCTCCCACCGCTCGAGGCGATGCGGCTCGGGGTGCCGACGATCGTCTCGACGGAGGGCTCGCTGCCCGAGGTCGTGGGCGACGGTGCCGCGAAGGTGGGCCCCGACGATGCCAATACGTTGGCCGAGCTGCTGAACCATTGGCTGCACGACCCCGCCGAGCGCGCGAAGTGGGCGGGGGCCGCGTCAGCGCGTGCGGCGAAGTTCTCGTGGGCACAGACCGCGCGGCAGACCGCCAGCCTCTACGCCGACGTGCGGTGATCAGGAGCGGCGCTTGGCCACCTCGCGCTCGAGCACGTCGAGCACGTCGGTGAAGCGCGCGCGGTTCTGCTCGTCGACCTCACACAGATCGCGGTGCGCACCGAGCATCACCGAGGCCAGCCCCTGCGGCGGCGTGCGGTTCATGGGGACCGGTTCGATCTTCAGCTCTGCCGGCGGGTCGAGCGTGTCGGTCAGCGTGAACAACTTGTCGAACTGCATGGCGCGCAGGCACTGAGCGACCGGCCCTTCGGGGCACAGAATCACCGCGCGGCGGCTGAACTGCGAAAGGCACTTTCGGCCGATGTGCGCGAGCAGCCCCAGGCCCGTGCTGTCGACGCTCAACACGTCGCGGAGATCGATGACGGTGGTGTCGCCGATCTGCGGCAGCACCACTTCGTCGAGGAAGCACTTGATGCGACGCGCGTCGGTGTAGCGAACGGCCCCGTCGAGGCTCAGCCACGAGAGCTGATCATGATGTCCGTAACGCATGGGCGTCTCCTCGCGTGAGCATCAGAACAGCCACATCGTCGGGACGGGCGCGGTGTTGCGTCAACCCCAGCACCTGCACGAGTTCCGTGGCGGTAGCGCTCGACCCGGCCGCCTGCGCGATGCGTCGGCTCTTCTCTTCGACGCTGCCTCCGTCCATCACGTCGAACACGCCGTCGGTACAGGCGACGAACTTGGTGTCGGGCAGCAGCGGGTACGTGCGCTCGTCGTAGCTCGCGGTGTCCATGAGCCCGAGCGGCATTCCGGGCAGCTCCATGGCGAACGTGTTGCCGCCCTGCTGAAGAATCGGCCACGGGAAGCAGCCGGCGTTGCCACACGCCAGCACGCTGCGGCTCTCGTCGACGAGCCCGTAGAACAACGCGACGTGCTTCTCGTGGCGCTGGCGAAGCAGCTCGTGATTGAGCGCCTTCAAGAACGTCGACGGCGCGAAGAACGACGCGTCGCGACCTTCGAGCACCCAGCGCTCGACGACCGTGCGCAGCATCACCGTCACCAGCGCCGATGGCACGCCGTGACCGGCGACGTCGGCCAGGTAGAAACCCCAGCGACCGTCGGGCAACGAGAAGGTGCTGCAGAAGTCACCGCTCAGGAATGACGACGGCAGCAGCTCGCGCGTCAGCGTGAACGAGCCGACCTTCATTCCGTCTTCCGGCAACAGGCTCAGCTGCAGGCGTCGCCCCGCGTCCTGGTCGTCGGCGAGCTCGCGGTACAGCACTTCGAGCTTGTCGCGCTGGCGCTGGTTCTCGGCGAGCAGCTCGGCTTTTTCGAGCGCCTTGCCGACCGCGTGCTGCAGCACCGCCATGCCGGCGATGGGCTTCGACAGGTAGTCCCACGCGCCGAGCCGCAACGCGCTCACCGCGTCCTGCAGCAGGCCTTCGCCAGACATCACCACCACCGGCAACTGCGGGTACTTGTCGCGCAGCTCGCTCAGCACGCCCAGGCCGTCGAGGCGCGGCATGCGCAGGTCACACAGCACCAGATCAGGCCGGCTCCGCGCGATGGCTTCGAGGCCCGCCACGCCGTCCGCAGCGCCGTCGGCTGCGTAGCCGAGTCGCTCCAGTTGCCTCTCGACCAGAATCCGCACGTCGTCTGCGTCATCGATGACCAGAATTCGTTTCGGTGCCGGCATGGCTTCACCAACCTAGTGAGGTCTCACCACGAATGGTGCTCGGGCTTCACCGACGCCCGTCACCGTAAGGAAACGAGTGAACCAGGCGATCCGTACCGGCGGAGAGCAGCCCCGTCGACGTGAACGCGACGAACAACACGTTCCCGGAATCGGCTGGAATCTGCGCGAGCAGCGCGCCGTCGCTGCGTCGAAAGAGCCAGGTGCTGCCGTCATCACTGCCGGCGACCAGCGTATCGCCCGCCAGTTCGAGCGCGCCGATGCGACCGCCAGGCTGCGTCAACGTTCGCACCGCGCGTTGATCGTCGACGTTCCACTCGGTGAGATGACCGTCGGTCGAGCCGGTGATCACCCGCGTGCCGTCGGGTGACCAGGCGAGTGCGCTGATGGCGCCATCGGCGGGGCCGAGCGTCTGCACCTCTTTTCCCGTCGCCGTTTCGATGACCGTCACGTGTTTGTCTTCACGACCCATCGCCAGCCAGCGACCGTCTTTCGAGAACGAGAGCACGCGCACACGTGTGTCCCTGCTGCGCGAGACCTCTTTACCGAACTCGAGACTCCACACGACGCGGGTGCCGTCGTCAGCGCTCCACGCGACGTGGGTTCCCGTCGAGGTCGCCGCCACCGAGAGCACGCGGGCGCCTTCGATGGCGTCGAGCACGTCGACGCTCCCGTTCCACCGCTGCGCCAACACGCGACCGTCGTCGCCGCCCGAGATGAAACGAACCGCGTCACTGGTGTCGTCGCCGGTCACGCGCGCGATGCCGCGCACCGGCCCGAAGTGACGCGCTTCGAGGGTGTGCGCCTCGCCCGTCTTCTCGTCGGTGCGCACCAGGCGGCCGTCGCGGTAGCCGGTGACGAGGCCGGCACCGGCCCACCATTGATACGCCGAGGGCACGGCGGTCTCGGACGACACGGCCGCGCGCGCGGGCAAAGACCACGCCTCGAGCTCTCGATTCGAGGTGGCGATGAACACCTGCGTGTCGTTGACCGCGAGCGCGGGGATGCCGGGCGCGAACCCTTCGAGCACGCCTTCGGCGGAGCCGTCTCCGAACCACCAGCGCAGCGTGCCGTCAGCGCTGCCGCTGAGCACCCGACCGTCGACGTGCGCGAGCGCGGTCACGTCGTCGCGGTGACCCGACGACACCAGCTTGACGTCGCCGTCGCGCACCAGCACCACCGAACGCTCGACGCCGATGCTGAGCTCGCGGGCGTTGAGGGCCGCGACGGCACCGACGTGACGGTCGAGCTCCATCGGCGAGGGGCCAGTCACGCGCAGCAGGGAATCAGACACCGAGGTCACCTGCCCCGGCGTCGCCGCGAGCCACAGAATCGGCCGCGCGTGCTTCGTCACTTCGCTCACCGTTCCATCGGCGGCGACGCGCAACACCGAACCGTCGGCGAGCCCGACGATGACGTCGGCTCCATCGGTCGCCAGCGCACGTATTCCCGCCGCGAAGCCGTTCACCGTGTGCGCTTCCTGGCGCGTCTCGACGTTCCAGAAGCGCAGCAGGCGGTCATCGCCACCCGACACGAGCTGCTCGCCGACCATGAGCATCGCGTGCTGCCAGCCCACGGGCCCGGTGGAGAACTCGCCGCGCTGTCTTCCATCGGCTCCGAACAACGCGATGCCGTTCAACGTGGCGCAGGCCACGTCGGTGCCGATCGCCACCAGCGACGAACAGCCCGCGGGCACCGTCACGGACCAACGCTGCTCGGGCGCACCGCGTTCAGAGACGAGCAGCTCGACACCGGCCGCCAGGGGGTTGTCGGGAACCGTCTTCGCGAGCCGCAACGCCTTGACCGCATCGCGCGCGCGCCACGCGGTCAACGCGGCTTCGGCTTGCGCCTGCGCGTGCTCGCGCTGCGCGTCGGCGACGCTCCTCCGCGCGGCCCCCTGTGCAGCTTCCACACGCTGTCGTGCATCACCGGCGACGAACAGCAGCGCCGCACACGTGAGCGCCAGCGCGATGACCGCCAGCACCAACCCGGTCGGCTTCGGAGCCCGCGCACGTTGCGCCGCTTCGAGCGCCTCGGCCATCTCGCCTGCGTTCTGAAAGCGCAGGGACGGCGCGCGCTGCAACGCACGTTCGACGATCTCCACGAGCGCCTTCGGGGCCCTGGGCTCGATGGACTTCACCGCCGGAATCGGAGCGGTGCGCACGTCGTCGAGCACCTGCGTGGGTGACCCCGCGTCGAAGGGCCGCTTACCGGTGAGCAACTCGAACAGCATCACGCCGAGCGCCCACACGTCACTTCGCGCGTCGACGCCGACGCCGTTCGCCTGCTCCGGCGCCATGTACGCCGGCGTGCCCGCCAGCTCGGAGCCCGGCGTCATTTCGCCGTTCACCATCGCCAGCCCCCAGTCGATGACCTGCGTCTCGCCGAAGGGCCCGACCATCACGTTCTCGGGCTTGAGGTCGCGGTGCACCACGCGCCTGCTGTGCGCGTAGCCAACGGTGTTCGCCACGTCGATGAGGTGCGAGAGCATCGCCAACCGCTCGTCGAGCGACACCGCGTTCTCGAGCACGCTCGACAACGAGCGGCCGTGAATGCGCCGCATCACGTAGTACGGCGTGCCATCACCGCGACGACCGAGCTCGTAGACGGGAACGACCCCGGGGTGTTCGAGCAACGCCAGCACGCGCGCCTCGCGAACGAACAACGCCTCGAGCAGCGGGCCCGAGCTGCTGTGCTCCGCGGTGTGTTCGCGCAACAGCTCCTTCACGGCCACTTCGCGGCGCAGGTTGGTGTCGACCAGCTTCAGCACGCGGCCCATGCCACCGCGCCCGAGCTCCGGGTCGACCTCGCCTTCGGCCACGGCGTAGCGAGCGTCGTCGTGCTGCGGCAGCGCCTCGCGGGTTCCCGCATTCGCGCTCGGCAATGCCGCCGGGTTCGATCGTGGGAGCGTCTGGCCCAGCTCGTCTTTGTCGCTCACGGTGCCCCTCGAAGTTCGCGAAATGCCGAGTGAATCTTCGCTGATTGCAGTGAATGCACCACCTCGCAGATCCGTTTCGTGGCCCGCGCGTTGAAGGGCTTCACCATGAACCGGACCAGCGCCTTCCTCGCCACCGCGGCCGTCTTGTTGCTCCTCGCCGTCGTCATCGGCCTGCCGAAGGTGACCAGCGCTCCGCCGGTTCAGCCGCCGCCACCCGTGGTGAGTCAGCCTGCGCAGCCGCCGCCGGTCGTGGCGCCAGCTTCCAACCCCGGGTCGCTCTCGCTGACGGGCCGGCTGTCGCACCCGTATCTGGTGCCCGGCACCAGCGACGTGTTCGCGACGCTCGAGGTGACGGCCGTCGACGTTCCCGGAGCCCGGCGCGCGCCGGTGAACCTCGCGGTGGTGATCGATCGCTCCGGGTCGATGTCGGGAGCGAAGATCGAGAACGCGCGCCGCGCCGCGAGTCGTCTGGTCGACCTGCTCGACGAGCACGACCGCATCGCCATCGTTCACTACGGCACCGACGTCGACGCGATGAACAGCGTGTTCGCGACGCCTGAGAACAAGGTTCGTCTGCAGCGCTTCATCGCCAACATCTGGGACAACGGCGGCACCAACATCGGCGACGGTCTCGCAGCGGGCCAGCGGCAGATCGACAAAGCGCGCTCGGACTTCAAGGTGAACCGGTTGCTGCTGCTGTCCGACGGTCAGCCGACGGTGGGCATCACCAGCTCGCAGGGGTTGGTGAACGTGGTGCGGCGCATTCGTGACTCGGGCATCTCGGTCACCTCGCTGGGCGTCGGGGCCGACTTCAACGAAGACCTCATGCAGCGCCTCGCCGACGTCGGCGGTGGCTCGTATGGCTTCATCAGCAACGCAGCGGCGACGGCGCAGTTGTTCCAGAAGGACCTCGAGCAGGCCGGCACCATGGTCGCCAGCAGCGCGAGCCTCTCGTTCACGGTGCCGGCGGGCGTTCGCTTCGTGCAGGTCTTCGGCCGCCCGGTCTCGCAGCTGGGCAACACGGTGACCGTCTCGCTCCCGGACTTCTCGGCGCGTCAGGTCGAGAAGATCGTCGTGCAGCTCTCGGCCACGCCGGGCGTGCGCAACGGGACCATCGACCTCGGCAACTTCCAGCTCGCGTACTCCGACCTGCTGACCTCGAAGCCCGCAGATGCGCGCGTCGCCTTGTCGGCGATGGTGACCGACGACTCGACGCTGGCGCTCGGCAAGCGCGACAAGGACGCGGTGGTGCTGGCCAACAAGGCGCGCGCGGCGGTGAACTACCGCAAGGCCGCCGAGGCCATCGACCGCGGCGACTTCAACGACGCGCAGGCGGCGCTGCGACAGAACACCATTCTCTTCGACGAAGCCGACGCGGTCGGCGGCGCGGGCGCGATGGCTGACGAGCGCAGCACCAACTCCGGCTTCTTCGGCCTCTCGACCGCCGCACCCGCAGCACCGATGGAAGTGCGCCGCGAAGCGGTGAAGAAGATGAAGAGCGACGCGCTCAAGTCTTCGGGCCGCGGTGCGTCGGTGTACTGATTACACGCGCGCGTGTTGCTCGGCGACGCGGGTGGCCGCCTGGTGTGCTTCCACCGGGTCGCCGTTCGCCTTCACCGCCGCTTCGGCCCACGCGTCTGACGCCCCCTGAATGAACTGCTTTCCATTGGGCGTCTGGAGCCACTCGAGGAACGGGCCCGGCACCACCGCGACGCCGCTGTCGAGGTGAACCGCGAGTCGCAGCAGCGTCTGCTCCCAACCGAGCCCCAGCAGACCGGGGCCGAACTTCTGCCACTGCTCGTCACTGACGAAGGCCACGTGCTCGACGGTGATGCGCGTGTGGCGATGCTCCTGGTGCAGCGTCACGTCGATCCACCCGATGTCGCCCGCGAACTCCCACGTGAAGGACAGACGATGGCCCGCCTCGCACGCCTCGAGCTGACCGTGAGCGGCGTCTTCGAAGGAAAACGTGCGGCCACCCTCGAGCTCCACCTTCACCGGCAGGAACCAGCGCGGAATCCGTTCGGGGTTCGAGATGGCGTCCCACACCTCCTCGGGGGTGGTGTCGAACACGCGGGACGCGGTGATGAAGCGCGCCAGCTTGCCGTCTTTGCTGCGCGTGCCGGTCTGTCGCTGAACTGCACCGAGGTGTCGGGCGATGTTGACGTTCATACGAACCGTCTAGAGGCGATCTCGGAATTGGCGGCGTAACCACCTGAAGTTCGATCGCTTTCAGCGGGGGGATCGACAGATGAGGACG
>QFQP01000155.1 GCA_003243425.1 Archangium gephyra
CATCACGATGATGCGCAAGGTCGCCGGCATGCTCTCGGGCGGGCTGTTCAACGTGCGGTTGAGCGGACACGGCATCGTCGCCATCACCTCGCACTACGAGCCGCTGACGTTGCCGGTGAATGCGCAGACCGGTCCGGTGTTCACCGACCCGAATGCAACCGTGGCCTGGTCGGGTGGCTTGACGCCGGAAATCATCACCGACATCTCGCTGGGCACCCTGCTGGGGCGTGGCTCGGGCGAGAGCGTCCAGCTGCGTTTCGCGGGCGAGGGCTGGGTGGTCGTGCAGCCGTACGAGGAGCTGGCACTGCAGCCGCGGCAGTAGCCGCGGCATCGCCTCGGTGGCTCAGGCGCTGATGGTCCCCACCGAGACGCGGTTGCGGCCTTGCCGCTTGGCCCCGTAGAGCGCTTCGTCCGCGGCACGCAGCAGGTCATCGACGTGGCGGAACTGTTCCAGCGCGCCCTGCGTGGCGAGGCCCGCGGAGAAGGTGATGTGCAGCGGCTGTCCATTGACGTGGGCCATGGCCACGCCGGCGACTTCCGACAGGATGCGTCGCACCACGTGGGCGGCGGCTTCCTCGTTGATGCCCGGCAGCACGACCAGGAATTCTTCACCGCCGTAACGCGCAACGAAGTCGCTGCTGCGCACGTGCCGCATCAGCGCCTTGGCGAAGTTGCGCAGCACGTCGTCGCCGACCAGGTGGCCCCAGCGGTCGTTGACCTGCTTGAAATCGTCCAGGTCGATGAAGGCGATCGACAGCGGCCAGCCGTGGCGCGTGGCGGCATCGAACTCCTTCTCGAGCACCTCTTCCAGCTGGCTGCGGTTGTACGCGCCGGTCAGCGGGTCGCGACGGACTTCCTCGGCCAGGCGGCGGGCCCGGTCCTCGTGTTCGTCGGCTTCCTTGCGCGCGCGCGCGGCCTCCTGGATCTCGCGCAGGTTGCGCACCACCAGCAGCTCGCGCGCCTGCTCCAGGATTGCCTGGATACGGGCCGGTGGCGCGGGCGGGACGTCGAACATCGCGCAGACCTCGGGCAGGGCGGCGATCATGTCCTCGGTCAGCGCGAGGAACGCCGCGTAGTCCAGTCCCAGGCGCGTCGCGGCCTGCAGCGCCGCGGACCGATGCGCTTCTTCCGCATGTGCTTCGTCCGCACCGGCGAGCCAGATGTCGGCGACATGGCCGGACACCGCGACGCAGGCATTGAACGTGGTGTCCGATGCGGGGGATTCGCTCTCGATGACCGCTTCCCGCAGCAGTGCCGGCAAGTTCCATTGCCGCGCCAGCCAGCCTCCGACGGCGGCGTGATCGCAATCCAGCCACTCGCGTTCGGCGGCCAGCAGGGCCGCATTGTCTTCGGCACGCTCGACCAGCCGCGCATAGTCCTCACCCAGCACTTCCAGCAGCGCGAGCATGCCGATGTCCTGCAGCAGGCCGGCCAGCATCAGCTCTTCGGCCTTGCGCATGCCGGCAT
>QFQP01000156.1 GCA_003243425.1 Archangium gephyra
TTACTGAAAGAGCGGGGGATCAGACTGTGACGCTGCTGACGCTGAGTATGCCGTGGCCAACGCTTGGCATCCTTTTTCCACTGAGCCTTGGTTTGTTTAATTTTATGGCGAGCCTCGTCAGTATTAACCTGGTGATAACGGTTCACCGGAGCGGGCGCAGTTCTCCCGTGTCTCCGGCGATAGTCTGGCTATATGCCGCTGCTGTCAGTGTCATGCTGTTGGCACCCGCACCGGCGATGACGCGCCTGCTGTCATTTTTCATCAGCCTGTTTCTTTTCAGAATGACGCTTACCGATGCGCTGACGGGACTGCTGCCCCGCGAAATGACGGTGAGCTGTCTGACTGCAGGGCTTGCTGCCGCACTTTTGCACCCGGGGTTTACGGAACATCTTCTTTCTGCGGTCACTGCGATGTTGATATTCGGCGGCTGGCGATATGGCTCAACGAAGATTCAGGGACGCGAGTGTCTGGGGCTGGGCGATGTATGGCTGGCCGGAGCCATTGCCGCATGGCTCGGTGGAACCAGCGGGCTTTATGCCCTGCTGACCGGTGTGATGTTTTTTGTCCTGTGGCAGTTAACGGCGCGTCGCATCCGCGAGGGCGGGCCGATGGGCCCCTGGCTGTGTGCCGGTGCGATGTCAGTGACACTGCTTAAACTTTATCAGCCGCTTATTACATGGTGATGCCAGTGAACGTAACAAAAACAACCGATCGTGGCTGGGCTATTTTCAGCACAGGTGCGGCTTTAGTGATCCTGCTGCTGGTCAGCGTATGGGGATATTCGCTTATCAGCGACTGGATGCAGAGACGGACCTGGATGAACACCTCCGCGCAGGTGTCCCGCTTCACGCAGGCCGTAAAGAGTTATACCGGGCGTTATTACGATACGCTGCTCGCCAGTGCCACCACCACCGCGCCGGTCATTGTGACCCCCACCATGCTGAAAAATACCGGTTTTCTGGAGCAGGGCTTCAGTGAGACCACCATTGACGGTCAGGCTTATTCCGCTGCGGTGATACGCAATGCCACCAACACCGACCAGCTGCAGGCGATTGTCTACACGCAGAACGGCTCTGCGCTGCCGTTTCTCGCGCTGCGTCAGATATCAATGGATATCTCTGCCGGCATGGGGGGCTACATCTGGACGTCAGGTATAGCCACCGGCGCAATGGGGAGCTGGACTGTTCCTCTCGCACAGTTTGGTGTCAGCAGCACGCAGGGGCATATTGCCACACTGCTGACTACGGATGAGCTGGGAGTGGCTCGCGGTGAAAGTGACCGGCTTTACCGTTTTTCGGTCACCGGTAAGCCCGATCTCAACACTATGCATACCAGCATCGATATGGGCGGCAACGACCTCAACAATACCGGAACCGTCAATGCCGTAACGGGGACGTTCAGCGGCAACGTGACCGCCGGTGGCAATATGACGGCAAACGGCACGGTAACGGGACAGAACGTCGCTGC
>QFQP01000072.1 GCA_003243425.1 Archangium gephyra
AAGCGTGAGTCCTTCAATGCCCGAGCAGGGCAGGAGGACGACGATGGGACGGAAGAGCAACTTCACCGAAGAGCAGATCATCAGGGCGCTGCGCGAGGTCGACGCGGGCGCGACGGCCACCGAGGTGTGCAGGCGGGTCGGCGTGTCGGAGCAAACGTTCTACCGCTGGAAGGCGAAGTACGGCGGGATGGACGTGAGCGACGCGAAGCGCCTCAAGCAGCTCGAGGACGAAAACGACCGGCTCAAGAAGCTGCTGGCTGACCAGATGCTCGACAACCAGGCGCTGAAGTTGGTGCTCTCAAAAAAATGGTGAAGCCGGCGGCCTACCGCCGCGCTGTCGGCTTCGTGCAGGCGGAGATGAAGTTGTCCACGCGCCGCAGTTGCAGGGCGTTGGGCTTCGCGCGCTCGAGCATGACGTACGAATCGCGCCGCGCGCAGCCGGCAGGCCTGGTCGAGCGCATGAAAGCGCTGGCGAAGCAGCGGCCGAGGTTCGGTACCGAAGGCTGCACACGCTGTTGAGGCGCGAGGACTTCAAGGTGAATCACAAGCGCGTGTTCCGCCTGTACAGGCTCGAAGGTCTCTCGGTGCGGAAGAAGGCGCGGCGGAAGCTCGCCGGGCACATCGAGCGCACCGTGCTGCCGCCGCCGACTCGCCCCAACGAGCGATGGTCCATGGACTTCGTGTCGGACGCGACGGTGACCGGACGGCGGTTCCGCACCTTCAACATCGTCGACGACTTCACGCGCGAGTGCCTGGCCATCTACGTGGACAGTTCAATCAACGGGCACAGGGTCGCGCGACTCCTCGGCGAACTCGTCGTCGCGCGAGGGAAGCCGCAGTTCATCGTCAGCGACAACGGCCCCGAGTTCGTCAGCAAGGCGCTCGATCGCTGGGCCTACGAGACCGACGTGAAGCTGCACTTCATTCGCCCAGGCAAGCCGGTCGAGAACGCTTTCATCGAAAGCTTCAACGGTCGCTTCCGCGACGAGTGCCTCGATCAGCACTGGTTCGCAGACTTGGCCGACGCCCGCGCGTCCATCGGAGCTTGGCACGTCGACTACAACGAGGTCCGCCCTCATGGCTCTCTTGGCGGCCTCGCCCCGAAGGAGTACGCAGCACGATTCAACAACCCCGGACTCACGCTACGAGTGGCCTAGAGATCGGGGGCACGTCAGGAGTCGGGTCTTTCCGCAGCGCTTCGACCTCGACCTCGAGGCCCGGGTACGCGGGTGCGTGCACCGTGAAGCCGCGCGCTTCGTAGAACTTCACCCACTGCTGCCAGCTGCGCGGCGTCATCCACAAGCCGTGAATGAGCACGATGGTCCTGGTCATGCCCACACGATGCGCCGGCGGCGCGCACTTCCGTAGGCGCGTTTTTCCTCAACGCTCATCGAAGCTGCGCGCACGCACGGAAGAGGATCGCCATGAGGGAGAGCATCCCCCGATGGTTGCAACGCCCTCGCTCTGTTGAACAACGACAGGCCGGCCCCTCACGGCAACCCACTTCCGTGCGCGAGTTAGCTCACCCTAGGAAATTCCACTCTGCTCGCAACAAATTACAACAATGCGGAAGTGCTTCAGTCGCAAGCACGCGACACCATTTGAGGTTCGCCCGTTGGTGTCTGCTGATTCGTCAGGTGTAGGGTTCGCGGCCCGAATGCTCCGCGTTGCACTGCTGTCGCTGATGGTCGTGCTCACCGCGTGCGGCGGAGATCGCCTCGAGGCCACACCCGAAGAAGCTGCGGTCAGCAGCGACGCGGGCACGACGCCCGTTCAAGAGACGACGCTGCCGCCACCCGTCGTCGCTCCACCGCCGCCGCCGAAGCCGAAGCGTGGGCCGCCGTACCCGGTGGTCTTCGTGCATGGCATGGCGGGCTTCGACGCGCTGCGCATCGGCGGCGTGTCGATGGACTACTTCGGCGACACCGTTCAAGACCTGAGCGCGCGCGGAGAAGAGGTGTACCGCGTGGTGCTGCCGCCGTTCGACTCGAGCAGCGAGCGCGCGAACGTGTTGAACGAGAAGCTCACTGAAATTCTCGAGCGCACCAACGCCGAGAAGCTGAACCTCGTCGCGCACAGCCAGGGCGGCATCGACGCGCGCTTCGTCATCAGCCCCGCAGGGCTCGCGCGCGGTGACGTGGTTGCGACACTGGTCACGGTGTCCACTCCACACCGCGGCACGCGCGTGGCGAACGTGGCGACGGGCATCTCCGACGGCATGCCCGAGTACGTGTCTGAGCGCGTGTTCGAAGGGCTCGCGGGGCTGCTGTCGACCAGCGTGTACGAGGTCGAAAGAGATCCACACCTGCGCGCACAGCTCTCGCAGCTGACCGAAGCGACGATGGCCGACTTCAACCGCACCTACGTGAACGACCCGCGCGTGCGCTACCTCTCGTGGGCCGGCCGCTCGAACCTGCACACCGGCCTGAGCGTGTGTGACGACGGCGTGCGCCAGAACCAGCCGTGGAAGGTCGACGTGCTGCTGCCGCTGTTCTCAGGCGTGGTGGTGGCCACCGAGTGGGGCCTGCCGCCCGACATCAGCGACGGCCTCGTCACCGTGAAGAGCGCGAAGTGGGGCACCTTCATGGGCTGCATACCCGCCGACCACCTCGACGAAGTGGGCATGCCGAACGTCAACGGCGCCGACCTCAGCGTCTTCGACTCGAAGCAATTCTTCCGCGACGTGGTGTCGGAGCTGCGCACGCACGGCCACTGAACGTGCTAGCCAACGCGCCTCCTTCGTATGCAGCTCCCTGACGACCCGACGCTGTTGCAGACCGTGCTCGCCGCTTCGCCGCTGAATGAAGTGGAGCGCACCTGGGCCTTCCTCGTGTTCTGCGGGCTCGTCGAGCCCGGCGCGCATGACGAGTTCATCCGCCTCGCCGGCGAGCACGCCGAGCCGGTGGCGCTGGCCGACGCGCTGCTCGACGTGGCCACGCGAAGAGCCGAGCTGCTCGACAAACGCGAAGAGCTCGCGCAGCGGCTGTGGCAGTACTTCCAGGTCGGTCAGTCGCTCGAGCCCGAGCGCGAAGAAGGCACGCAGCCGGGCATCACCGGCGTCGACGGCTGAGGTGGAAAAGGTGGCGTGGGCCTGAAAGTCGTGGTCGCTTTCGCGCACCATGATCGCTCTCGCACTGTCCCTCGCGTTGTCGTCGTCGAGCGGAAGTCTGCTCGCCGAAACTGATACCAACATGCGCCACGCGCGCCTCATCGAGTCTCCGGTTGGCTATGCAGGCTCGGTGACGCTCGGCGCCTCCAACCGCCCCATCGAGAACATGACGCTGCCTGAGCTCGAGCAGGCGCGCCTCGACGAGCTCGACAACCGCCGTGGCGTCGGCGGCCCCATCGCGATGATCGTCATCGGCGGCGTGGCCATCGTCACCGCCAACGTGCTCTTCGCGCTCGCGACGAGCTGGGTGACGCTGGTGATTGGCGTGACGGTGCTCATCGCAGGCATCGTGGTGGCCGCCATCGGCGTCGGCGTGCTCATCGGCGCCATCGTGCGCAACGCGAAGTCGGGCCAGCACCTGCGCCGCATCGAGAACCGCATCGACCAGCTGCGCGCCTCGCCGCAGTACGCGCCGCAGCCGATGCCGGGCGACGTGCCGCCGCCGCCGCCCCCGATGCCGCCCGGTGCGTTCCTCGACCTCGGCAACGTGCAGCCCGCGATGACGCTCGCGACGTTCTGAGTCGTACGAAGTCGTGAAGAACTGAGCCGCTCGCGCCTCGATGCGCGAGCGGCTTTTTCAAGCGCGGTGTTTTCTGAAGTCCGACTTCAAGAAACACCACGCAGCCTCAGCGGCGCGCCGTCTGCCCGCCCTGCTGCTGCGCGACGACCTTGTGGCCGAACGCCTGGTCCACCTTCATCAACCACGCGCGGTACGCGGGGTAGTCCTTCGCTGAAATTCGCGGCGCCGACATGGTGACGCGGCCCTTCACCGTGAAGCCGTTGCCCTTCTTCTCGGTGGTGATGCGCGCCTCACCGAAGGGCGAGCGCTCGACCACGTCGCGCGGCGCTTCCGTCACGTCCCAGTTGGGGGGCAGCGCGTAGTTCATTTCCAGCTCGTTGACCCACACACCGGGGAACACGAGGTCGCTCGAGCGCTCGCTCAACGGCGCCAGGGCCTGCGTGAACGCGCGCCCCGCCCCGAAGGGGAAGAAGCGCAACAACCCCGGCCCCACCTCGGCGAAGCGCGGCGTAGTCATCGTGAACTTGAGCGTCACCGGCTGCTCGAGGTTCTTCACGTCGCTCACGTTGACCTCCGAAGCACGCAGCCCGGGGTAGCTCGAGCTCCACTGCTGCTCGAACACCGCCGTGCGCGTGCCCGCGGTCTCGTATTGCCGGCGCAGCTCGGGCGCGGCCTGACCACTGCCCACCACGGTGCCCTTCAACTGCGCGCTGCCGTCGACCTTCAGGGTGACGTCCATCGTGAGCGCGGTGACGTTGGCCTCGGGCTTCGCTTCCGGCGTGGTCATGAAGCGGCTCGCCGCCTCGGGCTCCACGATGAGCACGTTGGCGATGCGGTCCGATGGCGGCAGTTCTTTGCTGCCATGGAACTCGGCTGTTCCATCGAGGAACAAGTCCAACTTCGGCACGTAGACGATGGCGTGGTTGAAGGCCGCGAGCGACGCGACCTCGGGCGACAGCGTGCCGAGGTGCCGCATGCGCAGCAGCACCAGCTTCGAGTCGACGCCAGCGACCTTGAGCATGGCGTGAATGAGCGAGGCCTTGTCCTTACAGTCGCCGAAGCGCCGCGCGAGAATGCGGTCTACGCGGTACGGCTTGTACCCGTGAATGCCGAACTCCAGCGCGACGTAGCGCGTGTTGGTGACCACGAACCCGTAGAGCGCGGCGACGACCTTGTCGGTGTCCTTGCGGTCGATGCCCTTGAGCGCCGTGTCGACCGCGCGCTTCAACTCTTCGTTGGGAACGAGCTGATCTCGAACGAGGCCCCAGTAGTACCGGCCGACCTGTTCCCAGTTCTGGTACGTCGACAGATGCAGCGGTGACGACACCTCCGCCCAGCCGGGCATGTTCGGCTCGGGAATCACGCGGGGAATGTTGCTGCCCTCGAAGCGGTACGTGGTGCGGTCACCTTCGGTGCGGTCACTGACCGCCAGCCACTTCGGCAAGGTGGCCTTGTTCCACGCCAGCGGGCGCGACTTCGGCATCTCGACCACGTAGCGGTAGTGCAGCTTGGTGAAGATGCCCTGCACCGCATCGACGTCTCCCCAGTAGTCCGAGAGCAGGTTGTCGATGGCCGTGTCGTCGGTGCGCCACTGCACCTCGAGCACGTCGCCCGGCGCCAGCGCGGGGAACGAGAGCACGCGCGCGCGCGCGTCGTAATACATGCCGGTCCACGGCTCGTTGATGTTGCGCTCTTCGTCGCCGAACGAATCGACCACGCTGCCGTCGGGCTTGGTGATGCGCGCCTTGAGCACGCGGACTTCCTGGCGGTCGGGCGACCAGGTGATGGGCAAGGTGCGGAAGTTCTCGACGCCCCGCTGCGTGAGCACCTTCACCACCAGCTGCTGGAAGCGGCTCGACAACCCCGACGGCTGCACGCGCACGTGGGTGACCTCGGCGAGGCTCAGCGCGTCTTCGGCGTTCTGGGGCAGCTTTTCCTGCAGCAACGTCGACACCGCGAAGGCCTCGGGCGTCGAGGTGCTGCCGTCTTCACCGCGCAGCGTGCGCAGCATTTCCTTGAGCGCGGGGTTCTGCGGGCGCAACACCAGCGACTGCTGGAACGAAGCGAGCGCGGCGTCACGCAGGTTCTGGTGCAGCAGCGCGCGGCCTTCACGTTCGAAGACCTCGGGTTCTTCGGGCGCCGCCTTCTTCGCGAGCTCGAACATCACCTTCGCCTCGTCCATGCGGCCGTTCGACGAGAGCAGTTCGGCGAGGCGCAGAATCGAGCCCTGATCGAACGGGTCCATCGCGAGGACCTTGCGGTACTCGTTGACCGCGTCGTCGACGCGGCCGAGGTCGGCGAGCATCGAGGCGAGGCCACGGCGGGTGTTGAGGTCGTCGAAGCGCAGCCCGAGCACCGCGCGCGCACGCTCCACTGCCTGCAGCGGGCGGTCGGCGCGGCGGCTCGCGCTGATGGCTTCACGCGCGATGGCGGGAATCACGTGCAGCTGGCGAAACGCGTCTTCGGTCACGCGGAAGGCGAGCGCCTTTTCACCGAGCGCGTCGAGCGCGCGAATCTTCAAGACCCACGCCGAAGAGAAGTTCGGGAACGCGGCGAGCAGCGTCTCGGCGTGACGGAGCGCGACCTCCGGGTGCTCCTTCGACAGCTCGTGCTGACCCAACAACAGCCGCGCCCACGGCGACTTCTCGTCGAGCTTGAGCGCCGCTTCGAGGAAGCGGCGGCGGTCGTTGACGTCATCGGTGTGCAGCGAGGCGGCGACGAGCTGCAGCTCGACGTTGTCGAGCGCGTTGAGCGCGGCGCGTTCGGCTTCGGCGGAGGGCAACGGTTCGCTCTCGGGGAACGAGCGCGTCCACGCGAGCACGGTCGCGTAGTCACCGCGCAGCAGCGCGTCTTGCGGAGCGGCCTTCACCTTCTTCTCGAGCGCCTCGGCGATGCTCGGGAGCACCTGCGGTTGCGGCGCGGCGCCGCGCTCGAGGCCGGGCACGGTCTCAGGCAACACGATGCTCAAGTTGCCGCGTTGGCCGTCGGCCTTCTCGACGCGCGCGTAGAAACCGAGCGGCCCGTTGAGCTGACAGACCTTCACCAGCACGCGATTGAGGCCCTTGCGCAGGTTGACCTGCACGCGCTGCTGGTCGAAGCGCGGCGTGTTGTAGCGGTCGCTCGAGAGCACCTTCTGGCCGTTGATGAACAGCCGCGAGCCACCCGACGCGCCGAGCGAGAACACCGCTCTGGTGTCGGCGTCTGACTGCACCCAGGTGAGCGCGTAGGCGACGGCTTCGGTGTTGGGGCGCAACGCGAGCGAGAGGTCGACGTAGCCGTCGATGGTCTTCGCGTGCGGCTTGCGCCAGCCGACTTCGCGCGATTTTGCGGCGTACAGGGCCTTCAGGTCGGTGGCTGATTCGGGGCCAAAATCGGTGTCGCAGCCGCCCTTGCCTTCGTTGTCGAACGAGCCGACGACGTGGAAGTCCTGAATGAAGCCGAGCTCGTTGATGAGCTCCTGCGCTTTCTGGGTGCGGCCGCGCGCGCGTTCGACGTCGGCCATGAAGAGCCGCGCGAGGTTGCGGATCTGCGGGTCGGTGTTCCGCCGGTAGATGAGCGCGGTGTACGGC
The DNA here is from genome assembly GCA_003243425.1 of Archangium gephyra. Taxonomy (GTDB): domain Bacteria; phylum Myxococcota; class Myxococcia; order Myxococcales; family Myxococcaceae; genus Archangium_A; species Archangium_A gephyra_A. Next base: position 7,259 of record QFQP01000072.1, read on the forward strand.
TCGGCGAGCAGGTTCAAGTCGTCGACGTCGTCGAGCAACGCGTGAAGGCGGATCAATGGAGCAGCGGCGCGAACGTCGCTTCCGTTCTTCAGGACCTCTTTGGTGAGCGTTTCAGCGCGGTCGGTGATGGGCGAATCGAGACGACCGAGGGCGAGCGCGGCGACGAGCAACGGGGCAATCACGCGGGCGACCGTACAGCGACGCCGTCACCGGCGGTTACGCACATTAAATGAGTAAAAATGGCGCCAAAATCGCCTCATTTACTCATTTAATGGTCAAATCCGCGCGAGGAACGGGCAAATCGAGTACTTTGATGATGAATGAGTGCGGTCGCGCTGGAACTGCTGATCGACGGGCACTGGCACAAAGCCGGCACGCTCGAGGTGCCCGACGAAGCTGCGGGACCGAGCGGTCAGAGCTTCTTCGAATACGACTTCGACTTCCTCGACACGTGGGTGGACTCGGGCCGGTTCGATGTCGCCGTGAGCCTGACGATGCCGCTCGAATTCGGCCCAACGGTGCGCACGTCGTGGCCGACATTTCTCGACGACCTGCGGCCGATGGGGAACGCCCGAACCTGGTGGCTGAATCGTTTTCGGCTTCCCGACACGCCGAGCAGCGACTTCCGGTTGCTGCGTGACGGCACCGTCGCGCCGATCGGCAACGTTCGTATCCGCGAGGCGGTCCCGACGGAGCGCACCGAGCCGCGACGGTTTCCAGCGAGCGCGGTCGTCGAACGCGAACACGACTTCATCACCTGGGCGGCGGATCACGGCGCGCAGGTCGGCGGTGCAACGGGCGCTGGTGGCGAATCGCCCAAGCTGCTCCTGCGCAGAACGACGAACGACGAGGTGTGGATCGACGTCGGTCAAGACGCGCCCGACGACGCAGACGCACTCGTGCTGGTGAAGTTTGCGCGCGGAAAGAGTGAGCGGGATCGCGTCATCCTCCGCTCCGAATACGTCTACTACCGCGCACTGCAGAAGCTCGGCATCGACACCATCGCGGCCGACGGCATGGAACTGCGCGAAGGCAAGAACGGGCCGAGCCTGTGGCTGCCGCGCTTCGACCACCGTGGCGGAACCCGGTTGGGTGTCGAGTCGATGTACTCGCTGCTTGGCGCTGCGCCTGGCACGAGGCTTCGTCATCAAGACGTGCTCAGCGCGCTGCAAAAGGTCTGCACCGGCGATTGGCCCGCGGTGCTCACCGAGTACGTGCGGCGTGACGTGCTCAACCTCGTGTTCGGAAACTCCGACAACCACGGCCGCAACACGTCGGTCGTGAAGAGCGCGACCGAGGTGTCGCTCGCGCCCATCTACGACTTCGCGCCGATGAAGATGGACCTCGAAGGCCTCACGCGCACCACCACCTGGGGAACGTTCGAGCGGGGTGGCGACGTCGATTGGAAGAAGCTGTTGCCGACGTTCGGTGAACACGAAGCCACGCTTCGCGCTTCGCTTCGTGAATTGGCGGAGCAGCTCGCAGAGTTACCGCGACTGCTCCGCAAGCTCGGGCTTCCGAAAGAGACGATGGAGTTCCCGGCGCTGGGTCTTGCAGAAACTGCCGCACGGCTGCGCGTGTGGGGGCTGCGATGAAGCGCGAAGACATCGCGGCCATGGGTCCGCTCGAACGCAAGGCGCTGCTCGAGGACGTCGCCGCGTTGGTGCATTCCGGTGAGTGGCGCTTCGGTGAAGCGGTGCGGTTCCTCCGTGCGGTGGTGTTGCGAAAGAGCCGCGCTGACTTTTCACGCATGGTCGGTGTCTCACCTTCGGCGCTCCAGCAGATCGAAGACACGCTCGACGCGAACCCGACCGTCGACACCTTGAATCGCCTGTTCCGACCCTTCGGCGCGACCATGGGCCTTCGCTTTCCGCGCATGGAGCTGCAACCACCGCCGACGGTCGAGCGCGAACAACGCCGCGAGAGGCTGAAGAATGCGCTGGCGGGCGCTCACAAGCGGCGGCGAAAGAAGGACGGGGCTCAGTCGGGCTGAATCGTGATGCCCACCAGCACCTGACGGCTGGTGAGCACGCGGCTGCCATTTCACGACGCACGTGTCGCTTCGCCGGGTGTACGCGCCGGGCGTCGTCGCAGGTCGCGACACTTCGGCCGGAGGTCTTCACGCCGGTAACGTCGTGTATCGCCCCGAGTGGCTCGCGAAGTTCAGGCCGCGCCCCGTCGAGACCTTGCGAATCACTGCCGCGCTCGGCGCCGATGGTCTGCGCCGGGTGTCACCGCGATTGCCGTGAAAGACAATCGTCCGCGCTTCAGTACGGTCCGCCACCAATGACATCCACGCATCGCGGCTCGTTCATGGCCGGAGGTTGGCTCTGGTACGTCGGCGGTCTGCTGATCATCTCCGGGTGCTCAGCGTGCCGAAAGGCACCATCGCCATGGGGCTCGTCACCATCCTCATCGGCCTCGGTTGCCTCGCGATGCCGGTGCTCGGGTGGAAGCAGACGCTCGAGCTCACCGACTCGGGCTTCACGTGGACACGGGTGACCGGCGTGCTGCAGGTGCGGCGCGACGAAGTGAAGAAGGTGACGCTCATTCGCCACCACAGCCGCATGGGCTTCTACGAAGAACTGAAGGTCGAGCTGAACGACGGCCGCGAGCTCGCCATTGAAGGCGTCGAACGCGCGGAAGAAGCGGCGAACCTGATTCACGCGATGACGTCACGCGAAGTGCCGAGCGTCGCCTCAACCGGCTGGAAAGCCGCAGGAGCGAAGGCGTGAACGAAATTCCCCCCATCGTCTTCATCGCGCCCATCCTCACCATCGCGGTCGCCGTCTACATGGTGATCAACAAGGGCCGCGCCGCGAAGAACCTCGACGCGCAGTGGACACAGTACCGCGCAGGCGAGCTGGCGACGCGGCTGGGGCTGCAGCTGGTGAAGGGCGACCCGGCGTTCAACCTCTTCATCCGCCAGGCGAACGTCGACGTGTCGCGCGGCCCGAGTGACGGAAAGCCGGTGCACGTCGAGGTGCTGCTCGAAGGCGAACACGACGGCTCCGAGACGTCGCTCCGCTACCTGTACCGCGTGGAGCAGGACACGGAGTTCACACGCGTGGTGTGGCGCATCTGGCACGACTGCCGGATGACGGTGCGCACGAAGCAGGCGTTCCCCGAGTTCGAAGTGGTCTCGCGCAAGGCGCCGATGGGCCCCATCGCCAAGACGAAGACGCTGGTCGCCAGGCCCACCGGGAACGCCGTCGTCGACAAGACGTACGTGGTGATGACCAACGAGAAGGGCATGGCCGACGCGCTCGGTCAGCACCTCGAGGCGTTCTCGCGCTTCGGAAATTCTGGCGTGCACCTCGTGGGTGACGGCGAAGAAGTCAGCTTCGTGATGAAGCAGGACAAGGCGCCGCTGCTGGCCAACGCGCTCTATTACGCGGAAGACATGCAGCGGCTGCTGGTGAAGCTGGCGCAGGGCATCGGCGGCTGATCAACGGTTGAGCGCGAGGATGGCCGCGACGACGGCGGCTCCGACGACGAGCCACACCCAGCTCGGAATCAAGGACTCAGGGGCCGGCGGCGTCGGGGCGGCTGCGGCCGGGTCTGCAGCCCGGGGCGGCTCGACCGGCGCATCGTCGCCTTCGATGTGCGTCTCGAACCACGCGCTCAGCGCGTCGCGCGCCTCTGCCGTGATGCCCGGCAACTCGCGGAACTCGGGGACGAGCGCCAACGCGCGCGGCTCGCAGGCGTGCGGCAGCAGGTCGTTCACCACCTCGGTCAACATGGTCACCGCCTCCCGTGCAGCCGCAGGGTCACGACGCGCCTTCTCTGCGAGCGCCGTCACCGCGACCGCCGACGTCCAATCGACGGGGCCAAACAGCAATGACTCGAAGTGTGGCTTGAGTTCACGCCACGGCATCGGCAGCTGCGCGAGCACGAAGGCGATGCCCAGTTGGTAGCGATAGAGCCCGTCGGGCAACGTCTCGAGCCACGGCTCATCGACCGGCGGGTGCACCATCGCGGCCATCAATTCTGCGGGCGTGACGGTGAGCGACTTCGCGAGCGCAGCGGCCCGCGACCACATCGACTCCTTGCTGTCGGGAGCACCGGCGGTCGCGAGCTGCGCGCGAAGGTCGTCGGCCGGGGCAGCGGACACCTGCACCATCACCCCGCCGACTTCGTGCCAGGTCGACGGCGGTGCGCCACGAACCTGTTTCCGCGGGTCGCGCTCGAACGCTGGAATACCCGCGAGCGAATACCGGGCGACCGAAACGTCACTCGTCCCCGACGCAAACAACGCGATCAGCAGTCGATTCGACGGCGCTTCCCAGCCGTCCAGCGCGACCTCCACCTCCGACGAGCCGACGTGGAACTTCTCGCGATGTTCGCGAAGCAGGCCCACGGTCGCGTCGCTCGGAGCCGAGATCGGCCCGCGCTCCATGCGAAGGAAGCCGTCGAGCAGGTCGATGACGTCTCCATCGGTGCCGTTGGCGGCCAACAACCGCATGCCGCTCAGCTGTGTGCCCCGCTCGCCGGGGACGGTCTCGAGGAGCTTGCCGGCCTCGCCGAAATCACGCAGCGCGAGGTGACAGCGCACCTGCTCGAGCACGTCGGAGCGCCCTGATTCCGGGAACTCGCTGGCCTTCTGAAACGACTTCAGCGCCGCCGCGAAATCTCCCGAAGCGCGCTGCGCGAGGCCACGCTGAACGCACCCGAAGTATCCAGAGACGCCTTCGACCGTCGCGAATGACTTCTCGAGCAGACCGAGACGCCGGTAGATGCCCGCCGCCACGAAGCGCAGTGACTCGTCGACAGGGGAGGCCTCGAGCGCGACGTCGGCGAGCGCTTCGTAGCCCGACAACAGCTCACGTTCGCCGGGGAACAACCGGTGGAGCCCGATGGTGCTTTGCCCCACCATCGACAGCAGCCGCGTGAGCTGATCGCGGGCCTCGCTCGCGAGCTGTCGACCCGCGGCCCGCGCCGTCGCCACCCAGGCGGCGAGCAGTGCTTCGAAGCGGCGCGCGGGAAACAGCTCGGCGAGCTGCGCCACCAGCACGATGGCTTCGTCGACGCGACCCACGCGACGCAGGGCGAAGCCCTTGAGCAGCCTGGTGCCCACGAAGCCGTCCTCGGCCAGCAGCTCGAGGAGCGGATGCTTCGCGGCGATGGCTTCGACGCTGGCGTGAATGCGCTCCTCGTTCGGTGAGAGCGCGAGGGCCGCTCCGAGGTGCGTGAGCGCATGGCTCACGTCGCCGACGCTGATCAATCTCTCGGCGGTCTCCAGCTCGTCCTGCCAACGCATTTCGGCCATGCGCCGCTTCTTATGGTGGAGGGTCGACGCTTCAACTGCCAAACCCGAGCGGCCTGAATGGAGGCAGTGCGGTGGAGATTCCACGCCGTGCTCGTCGCAGGCTGGCCCCTCAGCTCCTCAGCCGCGTGAGCCAACTTGTGGTCGTTCGTAGAGCGAAGGCGGTCAA
>QFQP01000157.1 GCA_003243425.1 Archangium gephyra
TGCCGGCGACGTGCTCGGCGGCAGCTCTCGCATGGAGATTTTCGGATGAGCAAGTTGATGAAGAAGCACCGGGGTGGGCCTGCTGGCCAGGTGACGCGCACGATGCCGGCGGCCACGTCGACGGCGTTGATGACGCAAAGCGACGGCAGCGTGGTGGAGGCCTTCACCTTCGGCGACCCGGAGCCGATCAGCCGCGTGCAGCTGCTCGACTACGTCGAGTGCATGTTCAATGGGCGTTGGTACGAGACGCCGCTGCCGTGGGAAGGGCTCGCCAGTGCGTTCCGGGCATCGCCGCACCACGGATCGGCGATCTTCCTGAAGCGCAACATCCTCAAGTCGCTGTTCGTGCCACACCCGCGGCTGTCGAGCGCCGCCTTCGGTGCGTGGGCGCTGGACTTTCTGGTCTTCGGCAATGCGTATCTGGAGCAGCCGCGGGCTTTCACCGGCCGGGCGCTGCCGATGCAGCACGCGCTGGCCAAGTTCGTCCGGCGCGGCGAAGAGGCGGGGCATTACTTCTTCGTGCGCGGCTGGATGCAGGAACACGAGTTCGAGCCGGGCTCAGTGTTCCACCTCCGGGAGGATGACATCAATCAGGAGGTGTATGGCCTGCCCGAGTACATCAGCGCGCTGCAGTCGGCCTGGCTCAACGAGGCAGCGACGCTGTTCCGGCGCAAGTACTACGCTAACGGGTCGCACGCGGGCTTCATCCTGTATCTCTCCGATGCCCAGGTCAGCACGACAGACGCGGATGCGCTGCGCACGGCACTGAAGGGTGCGAAGGGGCCGGGCAACTTCCGCAATCTCTTCCTGCACGCGCCGGGGGGCAAGGCCGACGGGCTGAAGCTGATTCCCGTCAGCGAGGTGGCGGCAAAGGACGACTTCGCCGCGATCAAGAACGTGAGCAAGGAGGACGTGCTCGCGGCCCATCGCGTGCCGCCCGGCCTGCTGGGCATCCTGCCGACGAACGCCGGCGGCTTCGGCAACGCGCCCGAGGCGCTGGCGGTCTTCGTCGAGAACGAGATTCGGCCGCTGATGAATCGCTTCCGCGAGCTCAACGAGTGGGCAGGGGAGGAGCTGGTGCGGTTTCGGGAGCGGCAGGGCTAGCGCCCGTGAAGGTTTAGGACTGATGAGCAGCGGAGTATGTCACTCGGCCGGGCTGTTATTGCTGTGTCTCCAGGCGGCGTCTTGAAGCTCAGATGCCAGCTCTCGCAGGCCGCTGGCCAGCTTGCGTAGGTCTTCGCTGGGCTCAGGCCCTAGCCCGAGTGCATGATCTCTTGCAGTCCGGATCAGCAGCGATTCGGCCTCGAACGCCGACTTGTTGACGCGGCCCCAAAGCCGGGCCGGGGAAGAGCGCGTTTTCGAGGACGGCACAGTCGCCTACGTTAGGGAGCCGCGCTCAAGAGTACTGTCAGACAGCCCCTAACATAGCGCGTCCTCGTGCCCTCGCGCTTGAGAGTCTGCT
>QFQP01000158.1 GCA_003243425.1 Archangium gephyra
AAGGCGCGTGGGCGCAAGGCCCCGGCGCGGTGCGCAAGCAGGTCGAAGGCAGCATGCTGTTCACCGGCATGATCACGATCCGGACCGATGGCAGCGTCGCCACAACGGAGCTGGACAAGTCGGACCGGTTGCCTGAGGGCATTGCGTCCTTCGTTACCCAGGTCGCGACGTCGTGGCGCTTCGAACCCGTGTTGATCGACGGTACGGCTCGGGAGGTGCGTACGCGGATGAGCGCGCGCCTGCTGGCCAAGCCGACGGGCGACGGAAAGATGCAGGTCTCGGTCCGTAGCGCCGATTTCGGCGACTACGAGGCGACGCCGGTGGAGGAGCGCATCAGTCGCAGGAGCTTGAAGCCGCCGGGTTATCCGACGACAGCCGTGCGCGCGGGGGCGCAGGGGACGGTCTACCTGCTGCTGAAGATCGGTCGCGAAGGCGTCGTCGAGGATGTCGCGGCGGAACAGGTGAACCTTCGCATGGTCGCCAGTGAGGCGCAGATGCGTCAGTTCCGCGAGCGCTTCGCACGCGCTGCCATCGCCGCCGCAGGAAGCTGGACGTTCAACCCGCCGACACGGGGTGAAGCCGCCGAGCAACCCTACTGGGTCATCCGCGTGCCCGTCGATTTCAGCTTCAGAGAAACGCGGCCTTATGGACAATGGGAAGGCTACGTACCCGGCCCGCGCGAGCGTGTGTCCTGGGCGCAGCAGGAGGATCGTCCCGGCTTCTCGCCTGACGTGCTCGCCGATGGGGGTTTGCGCATGGAAGGTGGCAAGCAGGGCCCCAGGCTACTGACGCCGCTGGATGGCGTGTGATGCAGGTCGGCAACCGACCTGCGTAGGAATGAACCGCGAGCGCCAAAGGGGGCGTGATGTATCGACGCATAGGGTGGTGGTGCGTGCTGTGGGTGCTGATGGTGACCCTTTCGGGCCCCGCCCTGGCTCAAAGTGCGAAGGCCATGGAGGAGTTGGTCGAAGTCAGCATGCTGGTGAACGGCGACGTGACCGTGGATCCGATGGGCAAGGTCGTCAGCTACACGATCCAGGACGAGAAAGCGCTGCCGGCGGGAGCGCTGGCGTTCCTCAAGCGCAGTGTCGAGGGATGGGCGTTCGAGCCACCCAAGATGGAAGGCGAAGCCATCACGCTCGAGAACGGCATGCGTCTCCTGTTGGTGGCGAAGCGGGTCGAGGGCGACAGCTTTCAAATGCGGATTCAGGCTGCCACCTTTGATCCGCCCGCGCGCAATCGAGGCTACGCCATCAGGGCGCGGAAGCTCGAGCCGCCAAGCTATCCGCTCGCAGCTGCACGGATAGGAATGCAGGGCACGGTCTACTTGGTGTTGAAGATCGGCAAGGATGGGAAGGTTAAGGAAGCAATTGCTGAGCAGGTCAACTTGACCGTAGTGTCGACGGGGGCCGTGATGAGTCGTCAACGCGCGCTGTTGGCAGATAGCGCTTTG
>QFQP01000159.1 GCA_003243425.1 Archangium gephyra
ATCACCGTGAGCCTCGGCATTTCGTTCACCGCCGATCGCCATGCGCCGTACGAGATGCTGATGCGGCTGGCCGACGAGGCGCTGTACGCGGCCAAGCACAAGGGGCGCAACCGGATCGAGGTACGCTGGCACCCCGCCTGATCGCGAGACCGCCATGCCGCGTCACCATCGCCTCATCGCCGCCCTGCTCCTGTGTGGCGCAGCGCCCTTCGCACAGGCATCGGCCTATCGCGCCATCTGTCCCGCCGATGCCGGCCACGCGCCGTCGGGCGAACTGACCGCCACGCGCGTGGCCGCGGCCAAGGTCGACGACGACCAGGATCGCCTCTATGAAGGCGCCGTGTGGAAGGACGGCGCGCTGTACCTGTCCGACTTCGTGCACAACGGGCGCTTTCCCTCGCGCATCCGCCGCTTCACCCCGCCGGACCGGTGGGAGACCGTCGTCGTCGACAGCGGCAGCAATGGCCTGGCGCTGGATCTCGACGGGAATCTCATCGCGGCCACACACGACCGCAAGCAGGTGGCGCGCGTCGACCTGTCCGATGGCGACCGCACGCCGCTCGTGTCCACCTTCGAAGGCGCGCCGTTCAACTCACCGAACGACCTGGTGATGGCCGCCGACGGCAGCCTCTACTTCACCGACCCCGAGTACCAGCGCAAGGCTGCGCCGGGCGGCCAGCCGCTCACGCGCGTCTACCGGCACCACGACGGCGTGACGAGCGTCGTGGACGACCGCCTGCGCAATCCCAACGGCATCGCGCTGTCGCCGGACGGCACCACGCTCTACGTCGCCGGCGGTGCCGACGGCGGCGACGTGCTTCGCGCCTATCGCTTGCGGGAAGGCGTGCCGGGACCGGGCAACGATCTCGCCCGTATCCGCGGCGGCGACGGGCTGGCCGTCGACTGCCTGGGCAACGTCTACGTCACCGAGCACGGCGAACGGCGCGTGCGCGTGTTCTCGCCAGCGGGTGAGGTGCTGGCGACGATCCACGTGGATGCCAACATCACCAATGCCGCGTTCGGCGGCGGCGACAGGCGCACGCTGTTTCTCACCGGCGCGGCGAGCCTGTGGTCGATCGAGCTTGCGGTGGCGGGACTGCCGTACTGATCCACCGGCAAAGAAAAACCCCGCCGAGGCGGGGTTTTTCTGCAGCCCGGATGCGCGAGGCGATCAGAACTTGTAGTTGATCGACGCGGCCAGCACGTCACCCACCACGTCGTACTTGCCGTTCACCACATTGCCGGTTTCCGAGGCCGCGCGAACGGTCGGGTCCTTGGCGAAGATGTGCAGGTAGCCGAGGTTGAACTCCATGTTCTCCGACGCGGTGTAGCCCAGGCCCAGGGTCACCCAGCGACGGGTGGTGTCCGGCACGCGCACGTCGCGGTGTGCGGTGGTGGTCGGGGTCTGGTCGTACGCCACGCCGCCACGGAACGTCAGCTTGTCGC
>QFQP01000160.1 GCA_003243425.1 Archangium gephyra
GATCAAGGGACTGATCGAAACGTCGGTGCACAAGGTGGCCGACGGCTCGGCGCTGGTGAACCAGGCCGGCGCCACGATGGGCGAGATCGTCGCCAGCGTGCAGCGCGTGACCGACATCATGGCGGAGATCTCGGCGGCGTCGCAGGAGCAGAGCGCCGGCATCGAGCAGGTCAACCAGGCCATCACCCAGATGGACGAGACGACACAACAGAACGCCGCATTGGTGGAAGAAGCCACCGCTGCTGCCCGGTCGATGGAAGAGCAGGCGCAGCAGCTGATCCGGGCGGTGGACGTGTTCGTCCTGGATGCTCGGCCTGCGCCGGGCCGCCGCGTCCTGGCCGCCGCCTGACCCGTCCGCGACGGGGAACCGCGCTCACTCCGGTGCGGAGGCCGCCGGCGGCGAGCCCGAGCGCCAGCGCCGCGTGGTGCGCTGGAAGAACTGGCTGTTGGGAATCTGCAGCACCGTGTCGCCACGTAGCGCGTCTTCTTCCAGCAGCGTGGTATAGAGCAGGTTGATGTCGATGACGCGACCCCGCAAGCCGGGCTTGTCGCCGTTCTCCAGCACCTCGATGTGGTCGTGCACGCGGAACGGACGCGTGGTCAGGATCAGCACGCTGCAGAAGATGTTGGACAGCACGCTCCACGCGGCGAAGAACGCGACGGCCGCGACGGCGGTGAAGCCGGTCAGCGCGGTCCACAGCACGCTGCCGGAGACGCCGAGCCGGCCCAGCGCCAGCATGAAGGCGGACATGTAGACCAGTACGCCTAGCAGCCGGCGTGCACTGACTGCGACCTGGGCGGGCAGGTGGTAGCTGTCGCAGATGCGGCGAACGATGATGCGCAGCACCCGCAGCAGCAGCCACGCGCCCAGCAGGATCGCGAGCGCCTGGGCGATCGTAATGATGACGCGAGCGCCTTCCTGCAGCCAGCTGTTGAACTCGGGCCACGACATCAGCGACCCTCGCCGGAAACGGCATTGGCCGTTGGAAAGATGTGCGGCGGACAGGAATTCATGGGGAAAGGGTGACTGCATCGGCGTAGAGGGTCAACCTCGATCGCCGTGCCGGGAGTCGAACGCATGCGCCTCTTGGCTGCCGTGGAGCTTGCCGCGATGGCGGATCGGTGCACATGAATCAGGCGATGGCGTTCCCCGCCCTGCCACCGCCCCTCATCGTGCATCGCCGAGGGGGCGGGATGCGCGTGCCGGATATCCGGCTCAACTGTCCCGGCGACGGAACACGCCGACATTGGTATAGCTGCGGCCGTCGCTCAGGTGACCGCGCATGCGGATCACCAGCGTGTCCGTACCCACCAGTTCGCGCTCCGACCACTGCACTTCGCGTCCATCGTGCCAGGTGGTCGAGTGGAGTTGCGTCGGCGACACCGATTCGAAACTCAGCGCATCGGCGTGCGGCGTACCGTGGTACGGGTAAGGCGT
>QFQP01000161.1 GCA_003243425.1 Archangium gephyra
CGTAGGAAGAGAAGATTCTTGACGAGGTCGATCGCCGACAACGGCGTCTGCCTGCCGTTGAGAACCTCGAAGATCACTTGGGCGTCATCGTTCTCGTCAAGATCGATGACAACCAGCTTGAACAGGCTCGACACTGCGTCTGCCAGAGCAGCCAACCGAGTTGGGTCAATCTCGTCGTCGACAAGGGCATAGTCTCTCGATGCCTCGGCAAAGTATCGCCTCGCGTCCAGATAGAGGTGGTCTGCACCATTGTTCGGTACGGGATCCCCCATCGCGGACGGCCAGACCTCTCGATCTTTGCGTCGCGGCCACAGCTTGTAGATCTCATCGGGCGCCTCGACCACGTCATCAGGATTGAACAACATGCGTCGCACGGATTTCGCACGCTCACTTCCCGTCTCGGTGAGCACATCGAGCAGACCCCGTATGAGCAGCTGTATGGTGGTCAGCCGCTGCTGACCGTCGATGACTGATCTCAGCGCCACGCCGCCCGTGGCGAAAGGAAGGCTCGCACAGACGATCGCACCCAAGAAGTGGGGGGATATCGACTGCTCTCTCGTCTTGAGCTTCGAACCTTCGTCTCCACTCGTCCGGACATCGATAAGCCGGTCGGCGGTTGTGGCGAGGTCGTCGAAGAGTAGCTCCCACTGCCCCTTTCGCGTCCACTCGTAGTCGCGCTGAAATGTGGGGATCACGTAGCGCCGCTCGGGCTTGAGGATCTCCTGTAGTGGGTAGGTCTTGGCGTCCAAGTCGTTGCGCTCCTCGGTGCTTCACATCGTCGACGTAGGTCGAGACTAGGACACCCAGGTGCTGACACGTCGTCTGGCTGAGTCGAGCGCCGAACTTGCTGTCAACAGGCCCAGACCCTGTCGATGTGAGAAGGTCAATTGAACCCCGTCACCGAAGAGGTAGCCCACGTGTCGAGCATCACCACAACCCCGCCACTCCCTGAGGCAGGGCAGGTCGTCGAAGTCCGCGGGAGCACGTGGGCGGTCTCGAACGTCCAGACACAGGGACTGCCACGCAGCCCTGCTGACGACGCCGTCGCACAGCTGAGCCATGTCGTCGATCTTCAGTCCCTCGACGAGGGCAGCCTTGGCGCGCAGCTGAGCGTCGTGTGGGAGCTCGAAGTCGGCCACACGGTCACGCCAGCGCAGGGGCTTCCCGATCTGATCCACCCCAGTGACTTCGACCCACCGGAAGTGCTCGCGGGCTTTATCGACGCGATGCGGTGGGGAGCCGTCACAAGTGCGGACCCGAACCGCTACCAAGCCCCCTTCTGGTCGGGCGCGAATGTGGAGGCGTACCAGCTCGAACCGCTCCGCCGCGCGCTCGGAGCGCCGCGGGCGAACCTTCTGCTCGCGGACGACGTGGGGCTCGGCAAGACGATCGAAGCAGGCCTTGTCATCCAGGAGCTGTTCCTGC
>QFQP01000162.1 GCA_003243425.1 Archangium gephyra
GGTCGGTGTGCTGGCCTCGCTGTCCTGGGCATGGACGTTGCCCGCGAACAGCAACGCGGTGGCGACCCCCAGGCACAAGGCCTTGCGGGAAGGAAGCACGCTGGCGGGAACGGACGAAGAACGGGCGATGCGATTCACGTGAACTCTCCTGGCTCTCGATGGGGGGCGCGGATGCGCGATCGAGGGCCAGGCGACGGACGTCGTGCGGCCCTCTCAGAAAGCCGTGACGATCCGGTGAACCAAAAATGAAATTTTCGCTACAGAATTTTTGGTTGCATCAGTAACGGACCTGCAGCTCGACGCCGAGCGTGCGTGGCCGCAGTCGTGTCGCGACGCCGCGCGTGGTGCGCGCGTCGTCCGCGCCCCGTTCGTTGGTCAGGTTGTCGCCGTACACCGCCAGGCTCCATCCCGCCGCCGTCTCCACGCCCAGCCGCACGTGTGCCGAGAGGATGTCGTCGCCCGGCGATCCCTGCGTCAGCGAGGCCTGCCGCGCGCTGTGGTAGCGCACGCCGGCACGCGCGACGCCCTGCATGCCGCGGGCGATCGTGCGGTGGTATTCACCGGCGGCGCCCCAGGTGAGGCGTGGCGTGTTGTAGACCGGCGAGCCGCGCGTGATCGGCGTGCCGGCGACGTCGGCGGTGTAGGCCGCATCGACCCATGCCGACTCCAACTGGAAGGACAGGCTGTCGCGTGGCTTCCACGTCAGTCCGATCTCCGCGCCGCGGATCTTCGCACCGTCGGAATTGACCAGGCCGTTGAACACGTCCGTCACCGGCACGCGCACCGGCACGTCGCGCCAGCGGCTCTGGAAGACGGCAGCTTCCACCAGCACGCGGCCCTCGCGCGCCAATGCCTTCGCACCGAGTTCGGCGGTGATGATGCGGTCGGCGGCAATGCGCGTCGGCAGCTCGATGCCGGCGGCCTGTGCCAGCAGGAATGACGTGATCGGTTGCAGCTGGCCCGAGCGGAAGCCTTTCGCCAGGCTGGCGTAGACCGTGGTGTCGTCGGCCGGCGTCCACGACAGGCCCAGGCGCGGATTCCAGCTGTGGAACTGCTCGTCGAGCGTGGTCTGCGCGTCGCCGGTCAGCGACACGCCCTGCACTTGATCCTCGAAGTAGCGCAGGCCGAGGTTGACGCTCCATGCCGGGTTCGGCAGCTGCACGGTGGCATCGCCGAACAGCGCGCCGCCGTCGTTCTCCTGGCGTGCGCGGCTCGGTGCGACCTCGCCGATGGCGCTGGCATCCAGGCGCCGCGCCTGGCGGCGGTACGCGCCCACGGTCCACGCGACGGTGCGTTGGCCGGTCGAACTCCAGCGCAGTTCGTGGGTACGCACGCCGATGTCGATCGCGCTGTCGTACGCGGTGTCCGGCAGGATCTCGCCCTGCTGGCGCTGCGCGAGGTCGGCTTCCGCAT
>QFQP01000163.1 GCA_003243425.1 Archangium gephyra
GGGCTTTGCCACAGGAACATCCTTCCAGCGAGGACGAATCCTCACAGTTCAGATGTCAACCAAACTCGGGGCAGACCCCACCGGCAGCGCACAGCACGATGAGCGTCGTCGCGCCGAAGAGTGGATTCCGGAGCAGAGCAAGATGCAACAGCGGCGACTGCGCGCGTCCCTGCTGCCAGATGAGGACCGCGAGTAGGACGATGCCAGCAACCAGCGCCGCCGTCGGACCGGGTGACCAGTGCTGCGCTGGCCCGGTGCCAGCGCCAGTGACGAGGAGCCCGAGTGCGGCAGCCGAGAGAATCGCCCCTGTCGCGTCCACGCGAGGTGGAGCCTCTGCACCAGGCGTGCGCGGCAGCGCTCGACACCCGACGATGACCGCCGCAGCACCGATCGGAAGGTTGATGAGGAAGATCGGGGTCCATCCCCCGTTCTGAACGATCGCTCCACCGGCTACCAGCGCGATGACGGGAGCCAGGGCCGTCGGAACGCTGATGATCGCGGCCATGCGCGTGCGCTCACCCTTCGGGTGGACCCGCAAGAGCCAGCCCATACCGACCGGAGTGATGACTCCGCCAGCAAGTCCCTGAACCGCTCGCGCTGCGATCAGCGCTCCGGGTTGACGTGAGAGCGCGCAGGCCAGCGACGCGAGGGTGAAGACGACCAAGGCGAGGAGAAGCACGCTCCGCGCACCGCAGCGGGATGCGAGCCACCCGGACAGCGGCATCGTCGCGGCGGCACCGACGAGATAGGCCAGCACCACAAGGGTCAGCGACGTTGACGGGGCGTTCAGGTCGCGGGCGATGGAGGGAAGCGCCACATTGACGATGCTGGAGTCCATCATGACGAGAAACATGCCTGCGGTCGCCGTCAGGGTGACGGCGAGGCGCGCCGACCGATCGGTCGCCATTCGGGTCCGGCCCATGCCATCCTCCATATCGAGACACGATGTCTCTTATTTCGAAGAGTAGCGCCCCCATTTCGAATCAGCAAGTCTCGAAATTGGATAGACTCGTGCTGTGACAGAAGCCACGCGTGGCGCTGGGCGCCCCAGAAGCGAACGTGCCCGCCTCGCGGTGCTCCGCGCGGTCGACGACATGCTGGTCGAGGAGGGCTACGCCTCGATGACCATGAAAGGCATCGCCGAGCGCGCGAACGTCGGACGCCAGACGGTGTACCGCTGGTGGTCATCGAAGGCCGAGATCCTGCTCGAGGCGAGCGCCGCCGATGCCGCCCGAGAACTCGAGGTGCCTGCGCATCGTGATCCCATGGCCGAGGTCACGGCCTACCTCACCGCGCTCACCGCCTTCCTCACGACCTCGGATGCCGGGCTTGCCTATCGCGCACTCTTGGGCGAAGCCCAGCACGACCCTGCGGTCGCCGAACTACTCCAGAGTGCGGACGTCCTGGGGACG
>QFQP01000008.1 GCA_003243425.1 Archangium gephyra
GAGAGTAGGTCGCTGCCGGATGTTATGCCCCCAGCATCGTTTCGACGATGTCTGGGGGCTTTTTTTTGCCCTCTGATCCTTGCGTATCGAAAGGCGCATCATGCCTCCTCCGTACGAGCGTCACGTCTTCATCTGCACCAATCGCCGGCCTGACGGCAGCCCTCGAGGTTGCTGCGCCAGCAAGGGCGGAGAAGAACTCCGATTGGCCTTCAAGACGGAGCTCGACGCCCAGGGTGTGAAGGGCGTGAGAGCGAACGGCGCGGGCTGCCTCGACGCATGTGAGCGTGGAATGGCGGTCGTCGTCTACCCGGACAACGTCTGGTACGGCCCTGTGGCTAAATCAGACGTCAGCGCGATCGTCAGCGAGCATCTGAAGGATGGACGGCCCGTCGAGAGGCTCCGCATGAGCCTGCCCATCACTGACCGCCGAAAGACCTGAATCAGTCGCCCTGATTTCGCACGAACCACGAAATCGTTCCGAGGGATCGAAGTGTGCGGGCGTCGGGAAAGCCTTCAACTCGATATCGGCGAGGCCAGTACTCGTCGGATTCGGTGACGTTGTCCTTCATTCGACTCAGGACGTCTTCCCACCTGGCGGCTGCCACCACACGTTTGCCTTCGGGTTTGTCGAGGTCGACGAACACAACGTATTCGGCGCGGGGCATGAGCGTCTGCGCGCCCTTGGTCCAGACGCAGTACTGGTGCACGCCCTCGTCATCATCTTCGACTTCCAGGACCGTGCCGACGAAGACGTCGGTACCGTCTGCGTCGAACCTGGCCTCGAGCGCCGACTTCTGTTCGTTGTAGTCGGAGCGAACCGCATCAGCGCGGAGAAACGCAGCGCGGGAGCCGTCTTCTGGTACCCACGGTTCCAGGCCACGCGCCGTCAACTTCCAACCGCGGCCGGTGTTGGCTCGCGGAAGCTCGAGGCGCTCATCGACGAGGTCGATGGCTGCTTCCAGCCCTCGCGAGTCGTCACTGCCGGTCACGATGAGATGGTCTCGATGCGGAAGGAAGAGCACCGGCTCTCCCTTCACCTTCAGCTTTCGGATGACGTCGAAGAGTGCCGCGCGGCTGGTGTCGAAGTTGTCGGCCCAGGGCGATTCCCACACGCCGGGCGTCACGGCAGTGAAGCGGGTGTTGCTCGCCGTCATGAGATTGGCGCGAGCGCGCGAGAGGGCCTCATCAGCCGTTTTCCCCCACTTCCCGAGGTGCTCGTCGCTCACGTACAGCATCGTGTCGGGACCATCGAAGACCACCGTCTCGACAAGGTCGTCGGCGAGGGGGCGTGAAACCACCTTCGAGCCCTGCGTCCGGAGCTGGATCAGCTCCACGTAGATGCGGTCGCGAACGGCCGTCTTCAGCTGTGGAGCCGCCTCGGCCCACGACTCGGGGACAGGGGGTGGACTCATGGCCCGCACCGTGCGCTGCACGATGCCGGGCCGCTCGTCGAGCTCGGCGGCGTTGTATTCGGCGTAGAGATTGGTGAGGTTCAGCTGGACGCCGCCGTCGGTCCGCAGCTCGAAACGCGTGGGATCGTAGCGGTAGCCGCTGGTGCCCGATTCCTCGAGTTCGTCGAGCACTGCCTGCGCGAACGCACGCTTGTCGTCCTCGTCCTCGCCGTTGGGTCCCGGGTCGTCGGGGAACGGGTCGGCGTTCCCCACGTCACCGTCGTCGTCGAGGACTCCGCCGCCCGTCTTTTTCGTGCTTTCGGCCTTCCTGGCCTCATCGTAACCGGCCCACGCCCCGAGCATGAGCGTGCCGCCACAGCACATCATGCCCGCGAAGATGAGAACGAGAACGACGGCGATGACTGTCTTCTGCGATTTCGAGTCCACGCGGCGGGGAGCGGAGCACTTTCAAGGCTCCCGCGCTGCGAGAAAAAGCGCAGGTCAGCGCCGGCGGCCCAGCAAGCGCAGCAGGCTCAAGAACAGATTGATGAAGTCGAGGTACAGCATCAGCGCGCCCGAGATGGCCAGCGACATCGACGAGGCGTAGCCAGCCGATGCGTGGAAGCGCCGGAGCTTCTGCGTGTCGTACGCAGTGAGCCCCGCGAACACGAGCACGCCCACACACGACGACACGAACGTCACCATGTGCGAGCGGAGGAACAGATTCACGATGCCCGCGAGCACCAGGCCGATGAGGCCCATGAAGAGGAATGAGCCCCAACCGGAGAGGTCCTTCTTCGTCACGGTGGCAAACACGCTCATGGCGCCGAACGTGCCCGCGGTGATGCCGAACACCAGGCCCACAGAGCCAAGCTCGTAGATGAGGAAGAGCACCGAGAACGTGAGGCCGTTGAGGACGGCGTACGTGATGAACAGCGCGGCGGCGACTGGCCCTGAGACCCGCGACTGGAGGAAGGAGAACGCGAGCACGACCACGAACTCGACGATGAGCAGCGGGTAGAACACGGGCAGCACGCGTTGCAGGAGCGACTCGCTGCTGGCGACCACGAAAGCGATGCCGCCGGTCAACGCGAGGCCGAACGCCATCCACGCATAGACGCGATTCATGAAGGCGCGGGCCGACTCTTCGGCGAGCACCGATGAGGCCGAGCCGGACAGCGAGTACGAATAGCCGGGGTCCTGGTTCATGCGGGGTTGCATAGCTCCGGCCTGCGGATCGCGCCATTGCGCAGACGGCCAGCCGTTAAGGTGCGCAGGCCATGGGGAACAACGGCGAAGACACGGTGTTGGTGTTCATTCCGCAGCTGCGTGAGGCGCTTCGACTGGCCGAAGAGCACGCGCGAAAGCGCCTGACCGAACGAGAAGTTCTCGAGACGCGCGATCGTTCGCCGTGCATGGCGATGGCGCGCCACGAGGCCGACGCCATGTCGGCACAGCGGGGGGCTGATTTCGACCCCGAGACCGTCTGGGAGGAATACCAGGCGACGGACTTCCTGGTGGAGCCCCGGCACGTGCTCTGCGCGCTTGGCCCCTGGAAGTCGTTCGACGAACTCGACGCGCTGGCGGAGCGCTTCGGCTTCGAAGTCGATCACGAGTTCTCGCAGCTCGAGCGCGATGAGCGGATGCCGCGCGCCTTCGACGTGTCTTTCGATCGCGTGTCGCTCTCGGTGACCCCGGAAGATCGCGACGCGATCGCTCAGCACACCGCGGTCGCCTACCTGCTCTCGCCGCACATCTCGAAACAGAAGGCCGGCATCATTTCGATGCAGGCGCTCAAGGTGGTCGAGGCGTTGTTTGCCGCGGGCGCCGTGGCCGTGAAGAGCGAGAGCGCCGGCATCGCCCACGGGAAAGACCGCTGGCTCGAGCTCGCGGCCGGCGCCCAGGCGGACACGAGCGTGGGCGAAGAGCTCTACTTCGCGTGGGTGCGACGGCCGCTGAAGGGCGACGACGTCATCTACACGTGCGGCATGCACCTGCTGGGTGAACCCGACCTGCAGGTCTCGTCGGAGCTGGCCCCGATGGACGCGGTGAGCTGGCTCGACGCGTTGGCGCTCTACCTCGTGACCGAGCGGCCTCCGCGCGGCGTTCACCCGGGAAACACGTTCGTGCGTACGCCGGAAGACACGAAGCGGGTGATGCGCTTTCTGCCGTGCACCGAATACGAGGGCGATGACTTCTTCTTCAACCCCTACGGCTACGTGCGGCTCTCGTAGTCACTTGTTCCACGCGCGACGCGCCATGAGCAGCGATCTCGCGACGTCGGTGGTGATGAGCGGAAGCACGCCGCCACCTCCAACGATGTTCACGATGTGTGAGATCGACCCGCGACACACGCCGCCCCATCTCGGTTGGTCTCCCAGGCCGACCGACGCGTAGGCCGAGAAGTCCACGAAGAGCTGCGTGGGGATCTGCGCTGGGCCGGTGCACAACAGGTGCTCCTCCGGCGCGATGTCGATGACCTGTTGCACGACGAACCCGCCGCCGGCCTCGTCGACCACGGCTCGATCGCACAACGCCTCCCAGGTCAGCACGTCGCCGTAAGCGGCCTTCGTACGCTCCGCGAAGCCGGGCTCTGCGCGCGTACGGCCCACGAAGACTGCCCGACCGCCGTAATCCCAGCTCCGCTTGAGCACGTAACGCTCGGGGTCTGCCTTCACCTTCGCGAGCAGGTCGTCACCGCGGAAGTGACGTGTCCACGGGACGGTTTCGGCAATGGCTTCGAGTTCAGGTTCGAGCAGGCGCGCTTCACGCACCAGGCGTGAGTCGTCGAGGGCTTGCGAGAGCAGGGCGAATACGGCCTTCACTTCGACCTGTGATGCCGGCGGGTTCAAGACGACGGCGCGGGTGCCATTGGGCTCGGCCAGCAATGACTTCACATACTCGGCACCTTCCAGCCCCGGCTCTTCGAGGCGACGAACGAAGAGGTGTCGATACACGAGGTCATACGTCTTGCCATGCGCCTGCACGGAGTCTGCGCCGCTCAGCTGGTCAGGATGAACGATGTCTGCGTCGGCGCCCCATTCGCGGAAGCGCTCGAGCAGATACTTCTGTTCGGTGAGCTGCGCATCGTTGCGCCGGGAGAGCAACGCGATGCGATGGGGCGTCTTCCCCGGTCGAACCTTCGAATATCCAGACAACAGCGCGCGGTAGAGCGCCAACGCGTTGCTGCCGTTCTTTGCCTGCCAACTGGCGATGAGGTGATCGGGCGCTCCCCAGGTTCGGCCCACCACTTCGATGAATGTATTGGCTGCAATGTCCGAATAGCCCTGCATCGCAGGAATGGTTGCGTTGACTTCGAGCGCGTTCACCTTGTCGCCGACGAAGAAGTCGACGCGCGTGGTCACCAGCGTCTCGAGATCTTCGAAGGTTGCGCGTGCCAGCTCCTGTTCGAGCGGAGACAGCCCGTGGAACACGAGATCGCGACGGCCTTCGGACTTCAACACCGCGCGCGCCATCTTGAGCGTCGCCGACGCGATGCGCGCGGCCAGTTGCTGGCGGCGGCTGAGTTCTTCCTGGTCGATGATCATCGGCGTGGCGGTGATGGGAATCGGCTTCGTCGACCCGTCGTCTTTGTTGGTGACCGCCAGCCCGCGCGCGTAGGCCGTGTCGGCGAGCTGTTGCCCGAAGCGTTTCGCGTCCCAGGTCAGCGCGTCGACGAGTTCCGACCGTTCCTTTTCGGTGAGGCTCATGAGGCGAGACTACTCACCGGGTGACGGGCGATCGGCAACGCAATTTCCGCAGGTAAGGTGCGATTCGTGATGTTCGTGGAGCTGCTCGCGTCAGCGGACCTGAAGGAAGGCCAACCCATCGTCGTACGCGCGGAGGGGCGAGACCTCGCCGTGGTGCGAGTCGATGGCATCGCCTACGCCATCGACAACAACTGCCCGCACCGCAACGGCGAATTGGGCCGCGGCGATCTGCAGGGCCACCACCTGTACTGCCCGCTCCACGCCTGGAGCTTCGATGTGCGCGACGGCAGCGCGTTCTTTCCTCAGGGCGCCCGGGTGGAGTGCTTCGAGGTCAAAGAAGAGAACGGTCGCGTCTTCGCGCGCCGCCGTCAGCCTTCGCCGCGATAGACCTTGAGCAGCGCCTGCACGCGCTTGTTGAACTTCGGTTTCTTCGCCGTGTTGACGAGCAACCACTGCAGCTCCGGCGGCGCGTCTTGAGGGAGCGTCGAGATCTTCTTCTGTTGAACGAGTGACTCGATGTCCAACGTGCCCTTCACCTCTTCTTCGAAGCGCGCGATGGCGGCATCGAGCGCTGCGTCCATCGTGGTGTCGGCGCCGAGCTCCCGCGCGGACCACACGTCGTAGAGCGCCGCGTAGCGAAGCGCGGGCACGTCGGGAGCGGTCTTCAACTTCTCGCCGGTCGCGGTGGCACCGGCCGCGATCGCCGCGTCGACCTGCGCTGCCAGTGACGAGGGGACGTTCCACAGCTGTTCATCGGCGGTGCGCCCGACTTCTTCTTCGATGACCTCCATCTGCAAGGCATCTCGAAGGAAGACGAGCAGGGCGCGCTTGCGCTCGATGGCTTTGCGATGCCCGCGGAAGGTGTCGACACCGAAGGAGTCGATGAGGGCAATGGCTTCGTCGATTTGCACCGGTCGGGTACGTGAACGGTCGGACGCCAACACACCGCCACCAACGATGAGATCGTTGCCGTCAGACAAAGACACTTCGTCGGCCACGATGCGCTTCACGGTCGCCTTCGCGTCGCCCACACAGTCCTTCAGCCCGACCACGAAGCTGTTGCCGGCCTTGTCGACGATCACCGCTGACGGGCTCGCGGTACCAACCACCACGGCGCTCGCGGTGAGTTGCTCGACGGCGACCTGCGGCGCTGCGCAGCCTGGAGCACGCGTGGCTGGCCTTCCTCCGGTGGCGGCGCTCGCGTCTTTCACCAGCGCGACGATCTGATCGGCAGGTGCGTTGCGCAGCGTGACGGTGACGGGCGTGCCGCCTTCGAGCGCACCGGGTTTGCAATTGCATGCACGGGCGACGGCTTCGGACACGTCACTGGCCCTGGCGCCACTGGCGAACAGGCGTACGCGCTTCATGGTGTAGCGGCCGCCTTTCCGCTGCTTGAGCAGCTCCGGCGTGCCGACCACCAGCACATCACCTTCGCGCCGGCTCGAGAGGCCTTCCTGCACGACGATCTCATCGAACGCCTGGTCCCACGGCTTGCCGGAGATCGCGACCTCGATGCGTTTGTTGGCGGGCACGAGCAGCACCACGTTCACGTGACCGAAATCGGCCAGCGCGCGCAGCACGTCACCGAGCTCGATCGACGTCTCTTCGTAGACCACCGGCCGGCCCTTCCATGTCTCGGCGAAGGTGGAACAGGAGAGCAACGTCGCGAGCAGCACAGTTCGCATGGCGGCGCACTCTGACATGGTTAAGTGGCTCGCATGCCTCTCGCGCTGGTGACCGGAGCTGGAGTTCGCGTGGGACGGGCCATCGCGCTCGCGTTGGGGCGCGCTGGCTTCGATCTCGTGCTCCACGTGAATCGGAGCGTCGACGGCGCGCACGAAGTGGCCGCCGAGCTCGAAAAGATGGGGCGCGCTGTGCGTATCGAGCGGGCGGATCTCTCGACGGTCGAGGGCCCCAGCGCGCTCGCGGCGAAGGTTGGAGCGAAGCTCGACGTGCTGGTGAACAGCGCCGCCACCTACGCCCACGAAGACTTCGCGAAGATCACCGTCGACGACTTCGACCGCATGTACGCGGTGATCGTTCGCGCGCCGTTTCTTCTCACGCAGGCGCTGCTGCCGGCGCTGAAGGGCGGGGCGGTCATCAACATCACCGACATGGCGGTCTCGCACGCGTACACGGCGACGCACTTCTTCTCGCACTACATCGCAGCGAAGGCGGCGCTCGAGCAGCTCACGAGATCGCTGGCGCTCGAGCTGGGGCCAGACATTCGCGTCAACGCGGTCGCACCGGGCCCCGTCGCGATGGCCGCGGAGACCAATGATGCACAACGCCGCGACATTCTCGAGCGCGTTCCCATGAAGCGCGAAGGCTCCCCGGACGACGTGGCGGAAGCGGTCGTCTTTCTCGCGCGAGCGCCGTACATCACCGGGCAGACCATTCGCGTCGACGGAGGACTCAGCGTCTCATGAAGCGGCCACTCGACAAGCTCTCACTGCGCGGCATGCGCTTCGACTGCATCGTTGGTCTGTTCGATTTCGAACGGAACACGCCACAACCGGTCGAGCTCGACGTCACGCTGCACTTCGACACGCGCGACGCGGCGCACGGCAGCAAGTTGTCGGACACCGTCGACTACTCGCGGCTGCTGGGGGAGCTGCGCTTCATTCTGACCGCCAGCCGCTTCAAGCTCATCGAGTCTGGGGCCGAGGCCGTGGCCGCGTGGATTCTGATGCCGCCGTCAGCCGACGCGCCGCGGCCGCAAGTTCAAGAAGTCGACGTGAAGCTCTCGAAGCTGGTCGCGCTCTCGGGCAAGGCGATCCCGTCGCTCGAGATTCACCGCACGCGCGACGATTTTCCGCTCAAGACCGAGACCAAGTCGTTCGGTTACGTCGACATCGTCTTCGAGACCAGAGAGTGCGGCGTGTACCGGGAGCGGCTGTACCCGAAGACGGTATTGCCGACGCACGTGCATCAGCACCTCGACGAGTCAGAGCTGGTGCTGGGCAGCGGGCTCCTTCTTCAGGGCCAGCCGGTCGCGCCCGGCGTCGCGCACTCATGGCCGAAGGGCTTCGCGCACCGTTACGAGAACATCACCGACATCGAGCAGAGCTTCATGTGCATCGATCGGCCCGCCTTCATTCCGACCGACGAGGTCGAGGTCGAGGTGCCCACCGTTCAGCTCACGAGGCCTGAGCCTGTCCGTTTCTTCTGAGGCGGGGCGGTGCTAGGGGCCAGCGCGTCATGAAGATGTTGCTCTCAGTGGACTTCCACTTCAGCGCTGCGCACATGCTGCCGTTCTACGACGGGCCGTGTAAGCGGCTGCATGGTCACAACTACGTTCTGCAGGTCACGCTCACCGGCCGGCCCTCTCCGAAGGACGGAATGATCCGCGACTTCGACGAGGTGAAGAAGACGGTGTGGGACCAGGTGATGACGAAGGTCGATCACTACTACCTCAACGACATCGTCGAGAACCCGACCGCGGAGAACCTCGTGGTGTGGATGTGGGATCGCCTCGAGCCGCTCGTGCCCGGTCTCGAAGAGTTGAAGCTCTGGGAAACCCCCGAGTACTGCGTCACCTACCGCAAGTGACGAAGCGTCGAGCGCCAGCGAAGCCGAAGGTCGACCGGGCTGCGATGCAGCGTGCTGTGGGCGACTTTCTGCGCGCCGCGGGGCTCGACCTCGACGATGCGAACCTGCAGGAGACTCCGGAGCGCGTGACTGCCGCGTGGGCTGACGAGTTCCTCACCGGCTATTCACAGACGGCGAGCGACGCGTTGGCCGATCGATTTCCGGTGTCTCGGAAGGCCGATCGCGAGCTGGTGGTGGTGACCAACCTTCACTTTCGCTCCATGTGCCCCCATCACCTCATGCCGTACTCAGGGGTGGCGCACCTGGCATACGTGCCGTCGCGTGAAGTGGTTGGTTTTGGGCGTTTGTCTGCGTTGATTGATGTGTTTGCGCATCGGCTCGTGTTGCAGGAGGAGCTTGCGCGGTTGGTTGCCCACTCGTTGATGACTGAGTTGGGCAGCGCGGGTGCAGCATGTCTCATTCGCGCAGAACAGACATGTTTCCGCCTGCGCGGTGAAGAGCAGCACGGCGCGGTGACTTTCTCGGAAGCGTACGAGGGTGTGTTGAAAGAGCCGAGCTTGCGCGGAGAGTTGTGGGCGCGGCTCGGTGCGTCCGAAACGAAGCAGGGATGACGCCCCCGGTGGCGTGACGAGCCTGCAGACGTCTGCGTTCGCGATAAACGCGGGCCTCGGTTCCAGCGGAAGCAGCGGAAAGAAATCGAGCGCCCGCTGAATACCTCCCGCATCGCGCTTCGCGAACGGAGGTTCCATTCTCACGTCCCGACTCGGCTTGGGCGCTGTGCTCGCCGTCAGTGTCGTCACGTGGTGCAACCCCCATCGGACGCTCACGCTGCTCGGGCGCGATGCCTGCGTGTGTCCGGAAGAGAGATGCAACACGACGGGGTGCGTGCGTTCGACGCTCACGGTGCTCTCGTCGACGGAGCAGGGCTGCGTGTTGAAGATCTGCATCTACCGGTGCCGACCTGTGGTGGCTCCACGGCGTCGTGTCAGCTCTCGACGTGTCGAGCCGCACCTGGAATTCCCTGAGCGTGCGTGTCGAACGCGTCGCTGTGCGACGACGGCAACGTGTGCACGAACGACAGCTGCAATGAAGTGACCGATTCGTGCGCGTACCCGCCCCATTCGACGCACCCCTCGTGTCACGTAGACTGAGTGTTATTGAAGCTCCGTGCTTCCCGAATCTCTCCGCGCGGACCTGTCGAACCTCGAGACCCGCGTCGATGAATCGACGCTCCGTTCCTACGGTCACGACGAGTCGGACATGGGCGACTTCCTGCCCGAGGTCGTCGTGTTCCCGAAGAACACCGCCGAGGTTCAGCAGATCGTACGGGCGTGCGTGAAGCACCGCGTACCGCTGACGCCCGCGGGGGCGCGCAGTGGAAAGAGCGGAGGCGTGTTGCCGATCAAAGGCGGCGTCTCGCTTTCACTGGAGCGGATGAACCAGATCATCGCCATCAACCGCGAAGATCTCACTGCGACCGTGCAGCCCGGCGTGATCCTCGCGACCTTTCAGAAGGCCGTCGAAGAAGCCGGCCTCTTCTATCCACCCGATCCCAACTCCGCGCCCACCTGCACGCTGGGCGGCAACATCGCCTGCAACGCGGGCGGCCCCAGCGCGCTGAAATACGGAGTGACCCGCGATTACGTGCTCGGTCTCGAGTGGGTGCTGCCCGACGGCGAAGTGGTGAGAGTCGGCCGCAACACCATCAAAGGTGTCGCGGGCTACGATCTGGTCGGCTTGTTCGTCGGCTCCGAAGGCACGCTCGGCATCGCGACTGAGATCACCGTGAAGCTGATTCCGCGGCCGCCGGTGGTGATGACGGCGTTGCTTCCGTTTCGCGACGTGCTCGCTGCAGCGCGCGCGGTGAACGCCATCCTTCAGGGCGGGCTGCTCCCCAGGTGCCTCGAGCTGCTCGACGACGTGGCGCTCAAGGCCATCAAGTTCCACGAAGACTCGGGCGCGGTGATCATCGCGGAGGTCGACGGCACGACCGAGGAAGGAGTCTTCGCCGACCTCAACCTGCTCGCCGGCATCGCGAAGAAGCACGGGAGTCTCGACGCCCAGCTCGCGGTCGACCGCGACCAGCGTGAGCGCATTTGGGCCACACGTCGGGGGGTCAGCCCGGCCTTGCGCGCCGTCAAAAAGTACAAGTTCAGCGAGGACATCGTGGTGCCGCGCTCGAAGGTTCCCGAGGCAATCGAGCGCTTCAAGGCCATCGGTCGCGAGCTCGACCTGCCTGTCGCCACCTACGGCCACGCGGGCGACGGCAATCTGCACACCAACGTCCTCTACGCCGGCCCCCACGAGAGACCGCGCGTCGATCAGGCGCTTGCGCGCATCATGGAGGTCACCGTCGAGCTCGGCGGCACCATCTCTGGCGAGCACGGCATCGGAATTTCGAAGAAAAAGTTCCTCGCGCTGGAGCAATCAGCCGCGCTGATTTCTCTTCAACGGAGGCTCAAGGTCCATTTCGACCCGCACGTCATTCTCAACCCGGGGAAGATTTTCCCCGAGTCGGAGATCCCGTAGCAGTTTCTGTGGGTTGTGCCGCCCCTAACGTTGGCATCGCACGTGCTCAACAGGTCTCGTCTTTCGCACCCGAAGAAAGGGGAGGCCTCGCATGAACTTCTACGAAACGGATCACAATGAAGCGCATCTCTTGGGCAACACGAAGCCGAAGCACGTTCGCTTCGGTGATGAGGAAAAGCCCATGCGCACCACTGAACGCGACGGAATTTCGACCTACCTGCGGAGCCTCGGCGGCCACAAGCAGCTGACCCGTGAAGAGGAATATGAATTGTCGAAGCGCGCTCGCAAGGGTGACGAATCTGCCCGCCGCACGCTGGCGACCTCGAACCTGCCGTTCGTCGTCGCCGTGGCCCGCAAGTTCGCCAACCGCGGCGCCCGCCTCGACGACCTGATTCAGGAAGGCAACATCGGCCTGATGAAGGCCATCGAACACTTCGACTCGAAGAAGCAGGTGCGCTTCGCGACGTACGCCGTGTGGTGGATCCGCGCGTACATCACGCGCTACCTCAAGGACAACCGCAGCCAGGTGCGTGGCGGCGAGCACGAGCGCATCAGCATGAGCGACTTCTCGCTCGATGCGCCCATGGGTGAGGAAGACGACAGCAGCTACGTGGACCGTCTCGAAGACGGCGGCGCTACGCCTGACCAGTCGTTCCTCGCGCTGGAGCGTGACGAGCAGGTCAGCGAGGCCCTTCAGAAGGTGAAGAAGCGCATTGGCGACCTCGGCTGGGACATCCTCCAGGAGCGCCTGACGCAGGACAAGCCGCGCACCCTCGAAGAGCTCGGTCAGCGCTGGGGCGTGTCGCGTGAACGCGTGCGCCAGGTCGAGCTGAAGACCAAGTCGTTCCTCGCGCGCTACCTCGCCTCGGTGAACGAAGACGGCGAGTTCACGGAGATGCAGGAAGCGGCGTGAAGTTCCCGTGTGCGATGGGGTCTGTGGCAGCATGCACAGCCCCATGCGCGCTCTGACTTTGTTGGTGACGCTGTCGTTGTCCCTGTCGGCCCTTGCACAGGAGCCGGCGCCTCCGCCCGCTGAAGCGGCTGCTCCCGATGCAGCGAGTTTCGCGGCGACCCTCGATGAGCTCTGGAAGACGCGTGACGGGCAGGGCGTGGCCGCGAAGGTCGACGCTGCGTACCGCGAAGGGCTCAAGGCCTTCCCCAACGACTACGCGATTCTCTGGCGTGCCGCGCGCGCCCGTTGGTGGGCCGCTGACGGCATCGACGACGCGGGGTTGAAGAAGCAGCTGGCGAAGGAGGCGTGGGGCTACGCCAAGCGCGCGGTGGCCGCGAACGCCACCGGCCTCGAGGGCAAGTACTACACGGCGCTCAGCATCGGCGCGTACTCACAGGCCGTCGGCATTCTGGCGGCGCTCGGAGAAGGCCTCGAGGGCCAGTTCCTCGAGAACCTCGAGTTCGCGATGAAGAATGGCGAGTCGTTCGATCGCTACGGCCCGCACACCACCAAGGGCCGCTACTACTGGGAACTTCCCTGGCCCAAGCGCGACCTCAAGAAGTCGAAGGAAGAGCTCCAGAAGTCGATCGACAAGCACCCGGAGCACCTCCGCAACTACCTGTTCATGGCCGAGACGCTGCTCAAGGACGGCGACGCGAAGGGGGCGAAGGTGCAGATCGACAAAGCACTCAACGGCTCTGAGTCGTACGACCCGCCGGAGGCCCGACGGGTCAAGAAGTGGGCGAAGGGCGTCGAGAAGCAGATCGACGCCGCGCTGTAACCCGCTTCGAGAACTTCAGCTCTGCTTGGAAGCAGCCTTGTCGCTGCTGGCGATCGACCCGTCACCAGCGCCCTGGGCCAGCTTCTTGTCGTCTTCGGCCTTGTCGTCGCTGCCGTCGCCGGTGAAGCCCTTCTTGAAGTTCCGGATCGCCGAGCCGAGCGACGAGCCGAGCTGCGGAAGACGCGACGCCCCGAACAGCAGCATCAGCGCGAAGAGAATCAGCAGAATCTCGGTCCACTTGAGGCCCATGGGCATCGCTCCTTGAGAAAGCCGTTACGCAAGACAGTGTAACGCCGAGAACAACGTGTCTCACCTCGGCTCCCCTGGCGCAAGGGTAAGGCCCCGGTTTCAGGTGGTTGAGCCGGTGGTCGAGGTGGGCTTCTCGACCGGTGACGCGACGTGGCGGATGAGCGGCTCGGCGGGTTGGCCACCGCGCCGGGCGATTTCCCACGCGACCTGCTGGCTGCGCACGGTTTGACCGTCGAGCTGCAGCGGCACGGGGACGTAGGTTCCGTCGCTCTGGAGCTGCCGCGCCTTGACGTTGTCCTTGAGGCCCAGGCCCAGCACTTCGTCGAGCACGCGCGCCTTGAGCGCCGGGTCTTCGATGGGCGCCATCACCTCCACACGGCGGTGGAAGTTGCGCGGCATCCAGTCGGCGGACGACATGAACACGTCGGTCTGCGCCCCGACTCCGAAGGCGAACGCGCGCGTGTGCTCGAGGAAGCGATCGACGACGGACGCCACGCGAATGCGCTCCGAAACGCCGGGGACGCCGGGCTTGAGACAGCAGATGCCGCGAATGAGCAGGTCGATCTCCACGCCGGCCTGACTCGCGGCGTAGAGCGCGCGGATGACCACCGGGTCGACCAGGGCGTTCATCTTGGCGAGGATGCGCGCCGGTTCGCCCTTCTTCGCGCGCTGGGCTTCGCGATCGATGAGCTCGAGCACGCGGTTCTGCAGCGTCGTCGGCGCGACGGCGAGCCGCTTCCAGTTGGGCTGGGTGGAGTAGCCGGTGAGCAGGTTGAACAGCGCGCTGACGTCGTCGGCGATCTCGGTGCGCGCGGTGAACAGCGACAGGTCGGTGTACGCGCGCGCGGTCGCCGAGTTGTAGTTCCCCGTGCCCAGGTGGACGTAGCGGCGGATGCCGTTGCCTTCGCGGCGCACCACGAGCGTGACCTTGCAGTGCGTCTTGAGGCCGATGAGGCCGTAGACCACGTGCACGCCGTTCTCTTCCATGCGGCGGGCCCAGGCGATGTTGTTCGCTTCGTCGAGCCTCGCCTTCAATTCGACGAGCACCGCGACCTGCTTGCCGTTTTCCGATGCGCGCACGAGCGCCCGCGCGACGGGGCTGTCACCGGTGGTGCGGTACAGGGTCTGTTTGATCGCGAGCACGTTCGGGTCGTCGGCGGCCTCTTCGATCATCCGCACCACGGGGTCGAACGATTCGTACGGGTGATGGAGCAGCAGGTCCTTGGTGCCCACGAGCTGCAGCATCGACTCGGCGTTGTTGATGATCGCCTGCGTCGAAGGCACCAGCGGCTCGACACGATTTTCCGGGCGCGGGTCGGCGTCGCCGATGGCCGTGAGGTCCTGCAGCTGGAGCGGGCCTGCGACGCGATAGGTCTCGTTCGGCGCCACCTTCAACGCGGCGGTGAGCTGGCTCTCGAGCGCGGGTGAGGCGCCGGCGTCGAGCTCGAGGCGCACCACGGCGCCGCGATCGCGACGGCGCAGCTCGGCCTGAATCGACTCGAGCAGGTCCTGTGAGTCTTCCTCGTCGATGTCGAGGTCCCAGTTGCGGGTGAGGCGGAACGCCGACGACTGCTCGACCGCGTAACCGGGGAAGAGATCGCCGGCCTGCAGCGCGATCAACTCTTCGAGCAGCAGAAACGCGCTGCCGCTGGTCGCCGGCAGCGGCACCAGGCGCGGCAACACGGCGGGCACCTGCACCACCGCGAGCGACGATTCACCGAGCTCTTTCTTGCGACGCGCGCCGCTGCGGCGCACGACGATCGCCACGTTCAGCGACTTGTTGCGCAGGTGAGGGAACGGGTGGCCGGGATCGACGGCGAGCGGCGTGAGCGCAGGGAAGACGTTCGACTGGAACCACGTCTTGGCCGCCGTCTTCTGCTCGGTGTTGAGCGCGTCACGGTTGAGAACGTTGAGCCCGTTGGCCGCGAGGAGCGGAACGATCTCCCGCGTCCACACACCGTATTGATCGTCGACCATGCGGTGCGCGCGCTCTGAGATCGCGGCGAGCTGTTCGCCCGGAAGACTCCCGTCGGCGGGCAGCTCGGCGACGCCGCCTTGAATCTGCTGGCGGATACCCGCCACGCGCACCATGAAGAACTCGTCGAGGTTGCTGGAGACGATCGACAGGAACTTGAGCCGCTCGTGCAACGGGAGCGAGCTGTTGCGCGCCTCGGCGAGCACACGTTCGTTGAAGGCCAGCCACGAGAGCTCGCGATTCAGGAACAGGTGACGGTCTGTGACGGCGCTGACACTTCCGGTTTCCACGTTCAAACCCCCTGCGGGCTTCTTGTCATATGGGTAACGTGCGCGCCTTCTTCATGGCACGCCGCACCCGCTCTGCTCTCAATGACGACATTCTCGGAGCCATCGACGTCGGTACGAACGCCGTGCGCCTCGAGCTGGCGCGCGTTCTCCCCGACGGCTCGATGGAAGGTCTGCATACCGAGCGTGACCCCGTTCGTCCCGGTGAAGGTCTCTTCAAGTCGGGAATCATGTCGCGCGAAGTGGCCAACCGCCTGGTGGCGACGCTGCGTCGCTACGCGGCGCTGTGCGATCGCTACGGTGCACGCGTGCGCGCGGTGGCCACCAGCGCCCTGCGTGAAGCACGGAATCGCGACGACATCGTTCGACGCGTGAAGAAGGAAGCGGGGCTCACGCTCGAGGTCGTTTCCGGGCGCGAAGAGGCGCGCCTCATCTGTCTTGGTGTTCTTCACGGAAAGCTGCCCACTCAGAAGTCGGTCTGTATCGACATCGGCGGCGGCAGCACCGAGGTGATCTTCGCGCACGGCGAACAGCCGAAAGATCTGTGGAGCGTGGACCTCGGCGCGGTACGGCTGACCGAGCTCTTCGACGTGAAGGACTCGCTGCCGAAGAAGAAGCTGCAGCTGATGCGCGACTACGCCCGCGAGATGTTGAGCGAGCGGATCAAGGGCCCTATCAAGGGGTTGCCCTCGGGGGCGATCGGTTCGTCGGGCACCATCGGCGCCATCGTCACGTTCGCGCGCTCCGAAGGGCTGGGGCACGCCACGCTCGCCGAGATCACCCGCGCCGTCGAAGAACTCGCAGGTATGGATTCCGAGAAGCGGCGCAAGCGCTTCGACCCGCGGCGTGCAGACATCGTGGTCGCCGGTGCCGTGGTGCTCGAGGCCGCCATGCTGCGGCTGGGTGTCAAGACGATCACGGCCGTCGACCGCGGCCTGCGCGAAGGCGTGCTGTTCGACCTGCTCAGGCGCCGCCGCGTCGATCACGACGACCACTCGCTGACCGACGCAGCGCGCGCGCTCGGCGAGCGTTTTCAACACGGCGTCGCGCACTCCGAGCAGGTGACCAGGCTCTCGCTCGCGCTCTTCGATTCGCTGGCCACGTTGCACCAGCTGCCGGCGGCGGCGCGGCCGTACCTCGAAGTGGCGAGCCTGCTGCACGACGTGGGGCTCACCGTCAGCTTCAACAAGCACCACAAGCACACGCACTACCTGCTGATGAACAGCGATCTGCCGGGCCTGTCGGACCGCGAGCGTCAGCTCACCGCGCTCATCGCCCGCTTCCATCGCCGCTCGAAGCCCGAGCCGCTGCACGAACTGCTCGCGCCCCTGCCGCCGGCCGACTACCGCCTGGTTCGCAAGTGCTCGACGCTGCTGCGCATCGCCTGCCTGCTCGATCGCAGCCACCAGCAGCTGGTCAAGTCGCTGTCGGCGAGCATCAGGGGGCGCACGGTGCAGCTCACGCTGCGCTCGAAGGGTCCGCTCGATCTCGAGCTGTGGGATCTGCAGCATCAGCTCGAGCTCTTCCGTGAAGTGTTCGGGAAATCGCTGCAGGTGAACGTTTCAGGCGTGCGCGGCCGCGGCTGACTCGTCGGTCATGCGGTAGCCCACGCCACGCACGGTCTCGACGCTGTTGCGTGCGGGGCCGAGCTTCTCGCGCAGCCGCATGACGTGCGTGTCGACGGTGCGCGTCTCGAGCGGCGAGGTGATGCCCCACACGTCGGCCAACAGCTGCTCCCGCGACTGCACGCGGCCCGGGCGCGACATGAACTGGTGCAGCAGCTTGAACTCCAGCGCGGTCAGCTCGAGCGGCTGCCCGTCGACCCACGCGCGATGCGAGCCGGTGTCGAGCGAGAGCAGCCCGGCGTTGATTCGGTGCGTGGCCTCGGCGGGGCCGGAGCGGCGGAGAATGGCCTTGATGCGCAGCACCAGCTCGCGTGGGCTGAACGGCTTGCTCACGTAGTCGTCGGCGCCGACCTCGAAGCCCTCGACGCGATCCGTCTCTTCGCCGCGCGCGGTGAGCATCACGATGGGCACTTCGCGCGTTCGCAGATCGGCGCGCAGCCGGCGGCACACTTCCTTGCCCGAGATGTCGGGGAGCATGAGGTCGAGCAGCACCACGTCGGGAACGCGCGTGTGCGCGAGCTGCAGCGCACGTTCGCCGGTCAACGCGATGGCAGTCTCGAGGCCGGCCTGCTGCAGATTGAATTCAACGAGAGAGGCGAGATCCGATTCGTCGTCGACGATGAGTACGAAGGCCATGCGCAGCTACCTAGGCAGCTGCCTTCACGGGCTCGTGAAGCGCGTGTGACAAGCTGGTCACGAGCGTCACTTGCCGACGATGAGCTCACCGTCGTCGCACGCGGCCGTTTCTTCAGTGACTTCGGGCGCCTGCACTTCGAGCGCTTCGTGACTGACCAGCATGTCGTCCGACCGATCTTCCGGTGCGCCCGGCGGAGGCGGCAAGGCGGGGCGGTTCGGCACGCCGCTCGGAGGACGCAGATACGGCGGCAACCCGGAGTGACGACGCGCGGCTTCCGCGAGCTGGTGGTGATGCCGGTAGCGGCACTCGATCATCTTGTGAATCAGCAGCGGAGCGCCCGGCACCTTGCGCGCGGTGATGGCCTGCGTCGCTTTCCGAACCGCGTAGCGAACGCGACGAATCTGCACGCGCCAACCCCGTGGCGTCCACGTGAACAGCCCCCACGCAGGGCGGAGATCGCCATCGCGGGGAATGCCGGCCGACGCGACGTCGGCGATCACCAGCCGCCCCACGCGACGGCGATACGGGAAGTGAAGGTGCCCGAAGGCCATCGCGGTCGCGTCGACGTACTGGAGCAGCCGGCGAATGGTGCCTTCGTCCATCGTCGGCTCGAGCGAGTCTTCGAGGTTCTTCGGGTTCGCGTGGCAGACGAAGAGGTCCTGGCCCTTGCGCGGCGAATATCGGACCGAGAACGCCATGTTGCGCAGCTTGTCGATGCGCGCCTCGCCGAGTTGGTCACGTGTCCACGCGAGCAGCTCGGTCTTCCAGTGCTCGGGCTCTTTGTAGGCGCCGTGCAGGTACATGCCGGCGATGTACGCGTCGGTGTTGCCGAGCAGCAGCGAGTCACAGCGATCGAAGAGCAGATCGACGGTCTCTGCCGGGTGCGAGCCGCGCATCGCGAGGTCGCCGGCCGCGACGATGTAATCGGGCGCTTGCCGTTTGATGTCGTCGAGCACGGCCTCCACGGCAGCGAGGTTCCCGTGAATGTCGGCCAGCACAGCGACCCGCATCGGACCCCGAGTCTAGGCCGCCCCAGGCGGTGGCGTCGATTTCAAGACTCCGGAGGGACGGGGAGCTCGACGAAGAAGCTGGAGCCGTTGCCGGGCGTGCTCTCGACGCGAACGTCACCCTTCATGGTGTTGGCGAGGTTCTTCACGATCGACAGGCCGAGGCCGGTGCCGCCCATGTCGCGCGAGCGGCCCTTGTCGACGCGGTAGAAACGCTCGAACACGCGCGAGAGATGGCGCGCCTCGATGCCGGGTCCGTCGTCTTTCACGCGAATCAGCACGGCGTCGTCGCGACGCTCGGCCGTGACTTCGACGCGGCCGCCGGGGCGCGTGTACTTCACGGCGTTGTCGACGAGGTTGAGCATGATCTGCTCGAGCGCGCGCTTGTCGCCCAGCACCTTGAGGCCGGCAGGCACCGAGGAGTGCAGCGTGGTGCTCCGCGGAGACGCCTTGGGCCGAACCGCTTCGAACGCGCGCTGCGTGGCGTCGAGCACGTCGACGGGCTTCTCCTCGAGCTGAATCTGGCGCGCTTCGATGCGCGAGAGCTCGAGGAGGTCTTCGACCAGCTCACTGAGCCGCTCCGATTGACGGTGAATGATGTCGACCATCTTCGGCGCGGCGACGGCATCGTTGATGGCGCCGGACTGCAGCGTCTCGGCGTAGCCACGAATGGCGGTGATCGGGGTGCGCAGCTCGTGGCTCACGTTGGCCACGAAGTCTTTGCGAACCTTCTCGAGCCGACGCAGCTCGGACACGTCGAAGAACACCGCTGACGAGCCGCCGACTTCACGCCCGAGCGGAGAGACGTGCACCGACAACACCGTCGGCCGAACGCCCTCGACGTTGAGCTCGATGCGGCTGGCGACGCCGTCACGGCACGCTCTTTCGGTCGCCTGCTGCATCTCGGGGCTGTTGGGAAAGAGATCGCGCGGCCGGTGACCGACGACCTCGCGCGCGGTGTACAGCAGCTCTTTGAGCGCGTTGTTGTGCTCGAGAATGGTGCCGTCTTCGGCGGTGATCCACACGCCTTCGGCCATGCCGTCGATCACCGCGGCCAGCACGCCGAGCTTGCGCGCGTTGTCGCGCGCGGTGACGGCCGAAGCGTGAACCTCGCGCGCAAGCGCAATCGGGTCTTCCCCGGGGCCCACGTCGACCAGCGGGTCCATCGCCAGCCCGCGCGCGGCCGCGGCGAACGCGTCTGCGCGACGCTTCCACTGCGCGGCGACGCGCTGCGTGGCGCCGTAGACACAGGCGGCAGACACCGCGCCGATGGCCACGGCCGCGAAGACGTTCGAGGTGATCAGCAACGTTCCGGCGCCGATGCCGATGAAGCTGCCCCAGACCCACAGCGTGAGGCGGTTCATGACGTCAGCTTGTAACCGACGCCACGAATGGTCTCGATGACGTCACCTGCGGGCCCGAGCTTCTCGCGCAGCCGCTTGATGTGCGTGTCGACGGTTCGCGTGGTGATGTCAGCGTCGATGCCCCACACGTCGGAGAGCAGGGTCTCGCGTGTCTGCACGCGGCCGGGTCGCTCGAGGAACGTCTTGAGCAGGCGGAACTCGAGCGCGGTGAGCACCACCGACTTTCCCGACACGCGCACCTCGTGACGTTCTGAGTCGAGCTGAATGTCGCCCTTGGTGAGCTGACCACCGTCGCTCTTCGGCTCTTCCCCATGACGGCGGAGCACTGCCTTCACGCGGAGCAGCAGCTCCTTCACCGAGAAGGGCTTGACCACGTAATCATCGGCGCCGAGCTCCAGACCCTTGACGCGGTCACCTTCTTCGCCGCGCGCCGTGACCATGATGATCGGCGTGCGCCGTTGTTCGTTTTCACGAACGAGCCGCGCCACCTCACTGCCGGCGATGTCGGGCAGCATGAGGTCGAGGAGGATGAGGTCGGGCTTCCAGGCCTTCGCACGCGAGACGCCAGCGGCCCCGGTGCGAACGACTTCGGCCTCATGACCATCGGCGCGCAGGTTGTATTCGACGAGTGATCCGAGGTCCTGTTCGTCTTCGATCACGAGGATCCGCGACATGGCTGGCGGCTTCCTACCCCACAACGTCTCGTGGCATATAGCCGCCCGACCAATGGGCACCGAGAAGCGCAAAGAGACGCGAATTCCCGTGGATCTGTGGATCGAAGCCGCGCGCGACGGCGAGCTTTATTACCAACGTGCAACGAACCTCTCGGTCGGTGGCGCGTTCTTCGTGCAGACGATCCCGTTACCGATCAGCACGCGCGTGCAGCTCAAGTTCTCGTTGCCCGGTGACGCGCACGAGATCGCCTGTGAAGGCGACATCGTGTCTGCCAAAGATCTCGGCATGGGCGTGCAGTTCGTCGAGCTCGCCGCTGCCGACCGCGCCCGCATCGAGAAGCTGATCTCGAAAGGCGCGGCGAAGAAGGGTTGATCAGAACGTGGGGTCGCAGGCCGCGCGCGGGTCGAGCTTCTCGATGCGCGCGGTGACCGCCGCGTTGTCGCCCGCGGTCAGTTCGCGAATGTAGCTGCACGAACTCCCGGCGAGTCGGGGCGTCGAGTCGGTGGAGATCGCTTCGACCACCAACGCGAAGTCTTTACCCACCGGCAGCTCTTTCAACGACACGTCTTGCGAGCTCGGCGAACCGGCCATCAACGTCGACAGATCGAAGCGAACCGCCTGCACCGACTTGCCGCTCGCGTCTTTCAACGCCACGAAGCGCGTCGAGGCCACCTGGTCTTTGATGCACGACTTCTGCACCGTGACGCAGTCGAGCGAGCTGCCCTGGGTGACGAGCGACAACTGAAACGCCGAGATGTCGTCCTTGAGCGCGGCCGAGACGACGAACTCGATGGGAAACTGCGGTGCGCTGTTCTCATGACCGCACGCCGCGAGCACGACACCGACGAGGAGGGCGCTTCGCTTCACGGCTGACCTTCGATCTGAATGCGCACCGGCAACGTCGCGGTCTGATTCGAGGTGGCGAGCACCACCGCGCCCGTGGTGATGGCCGCGACGCCCAGGCCGATGCCGAGCCACAACCACGGGCTCTTGTACGCGGGCACCGCTTCGGCCACCGGGCCTTCACTGACCTTTCTGGCGAGCACGCGGAAGCGTAGCGGGTTGTACGCATCACCGCGACCGGCGAGGCGGCGCTGCGCGGCGTCGGCGACCTCCACGTAGTACTCGACCTCGTACGACTGATCTTCGGTGGGCAGTTCGAAGGCCGGCACGGTCGCCGTGAAGTCGGTGCGGTTGGCTTTGCTGCGCGAGAAGTCGACCGAGCTGAAGCTCTGGGCGCCGCCGCGCCGGTAGAACAATTTCGACTTGGCGCCGAGCGCGAGATCTTCGATGCGGGCGTCGACCACCACGGCGGCGTTGCCCGGCACTTCGCCCACCGGCACCAGCGTCAACGTCACCGGGCGAACGCGGCGTTTTCGAATGTCGTCCTTGATGCGTGTGTAGAGCGCGCGCGTCTTCGCGGGAGCAGACCTGGGCAACTCGTAGTCGGGTCGCGCCTGCAGCAGCTTCTCGAACGCGTCGCGGGCCTTGTCTTCGTTCCCCAGATAGAGGTGGGAAAGACCCATCAACCGGTACAGCTCGGCGAGCTGATCGTCGGTGAGCTCAGGCGCCTCGATGCCGCGCTCGACGGTCTTCACCGCGTCTTCGAAGTCGCCGTCGTCGACCTGCTGCTGCGCCTTCTCGATGGCCGCGCTGCGGGGGACGATCTGCGCTGCGCCAACCAGTGGAACCAACAGAGCGAGCAGGGCAAAGACGCGCACGGCCTGACTTCCTACCACACCGGCTTTGACTCCTTTGGTCACCTTCGTGTAGGTTCCGCCGCCTTTCGTTGGTCGGTCGCGCAAATGCTTGTAAAGATTGAAGAAATCCAGAGTTCCGAACTCAAGCGGAACGAAGCCATCAAACCCGAAGTGCTCAAAGAGGCGCTGACGGAGGGTTTTGCGCTCGTATCGGCCACGCCGTTGCAGGCCAGCTTCAAGAAGTTGAGCGGCCGGGTGTTCGTCAAAGGCAGCTTCAAGGCGGAGCTGACGTGCGAGTGCAAGCGCTGCACGACGCCGGTGCCGGTGCCGCTGAACGTCGATTTCTCTCTGCGCATGATCCCCGAGCCGCCCCGGCCGCGCGCGGACGCAGATGAAGACGTGAGCCCGAAGAAGGGCCGTCGCAAGGAACAGAAGAAAGAGGACGATGGGATGTCTGACATCGCCGCTTCTTTCGAGCTGGATGAGATCGACGCCGAGCCGTTCGACGGTAAGACGATCGATCTGGACCCGGTCGTGCGTGAGCAGGTATTGCTGGCGCTCCCGGTGTCTGTGGTGTGCCGCGAAGACTGCAAGGGGCTGTGCCCCACCTGCGGACAGGACCTGAACGAGCAGGACTGTGGTCACGGCAAAACGAAGGAAGTCGATGTCCGTCTCGCGAAGTTGAAGGACATCAAACTGAAGAACTAGCAGTCGAAAGGACGGACAAGTTCCATGGGTGTTCCCAAGAAGCGCACTTCGAAGATGCGTCGCGACAAGCGCCGCTCGGCCAACAACAAGCTCAAGTCGCCGGTTCAGCTGAACGCGTGCGCGAACTGTGGCGCCGCCACGCAGCCGCACCGCGTGTGCCCTGCCTGCGGTTTCTACAAGGGCAAGAAGATCACGGCCGGCGCGGCAGACTGATCGTTGCGCGGACATCTTGAGTGGTACACGAGCCCGGGCGGCAGGTTCCTCCCGGGCTCTTTGTGTTTTCGGCGACTGCCGCGCGCGTGACCCTGCGTCGCCCGCTTCCCATGCTGCGCAAGAACCTTCGCGGTGACACGGGCTTTTCAACTCGGTAGAGGGCCGACCCGTGACGCGCGCACAGATCATCGGCACGGGCAGCTATGTCCCCGAGAAGGTCCTGACGAACGACGACCTCGCGAAGATGGTCGAGACGTCCGACGCGTGGATCGTCGAGCGCACCGGCATCAAGCAGCGCCACCAGGCCGCGC
The DNA here is from genome assembly GCA_003243425.1 of Archangium gephyra. Taxonomy (GTDB): domain Bacteria; phylum Myxococcota; class Myxococcia; order Myxococcales; family Myxococcaceae; genus Archangium_A; species Archangium_A gephyra_A. Next base: position 23,667 of record QFQP01000008.1, read on the forward strand.
AGGGCGAGAACACCTCGGACATGGCGCTCAAGGCGTCGCTGCGGGCGCTCGAGATGGCCGGCGTGAAGCCCGAGGAGCTCGATCTCATCGTGGTGGGCACCATCACGCCCGACCTGCCGATGCCGTCGTGCGCGGTGATGCTGCAGGCCAAGCTGGGCGCGAAGAAGGCGTTTGCGTTCGATCTGCTGGCCGCCTGCGCCGGCTCGATCTTCGGCCTCTCGGTGGCCTCGCAGTTCATTCAGTCGGGCCAGGCCCGGCGCGTGCTGGTGGTGGGCGCCGAGCTGCTCAGCCGCATCACCGACTGGTCCGATCGCAACACCTGCGTGCTCTTCGGTGACGCGGCGGGCGCGCTGGTGCTCGCGCCCACGGAAGACGCGAACCGCGGCGTGTTGTCGACGCACCTGCACACCGACGGCGGCGCCAGCCAGATTCTCCACATTCCCGGTGGTGGCTCGGCGGCGCCGCTCGACCCCAACGGCTTCGATCAGCGGCTGACCAAGATCGCGATGAACGGCCGCGAGGTCTACAAGTTCGCGGTTCGCTCGCTGACCGAGGTGATGAAGGAGGCCTTCGAGGCCAACAAGATGACCTCGGGTGACGTGACCCACGTGGTGGCGCACCAGGCCAACCTCCGCATCATCGAAGCGGTCCTCGACCGGCTCGACATTCCGCGCACCAAGGCGTGGGTGAACATCGACAAGTACGGCAACACGTCGTCTGCGTCGCTCCCCATTTCGCTCGACGAAGCCAATCGCTCGGGCCGTCTGCAGGCCGGCGACACCATCGCCATGATGGCCATCGGTGCGGGCATGGCGTGGGGCAGCGGCATCATTCGTTGGTGAGGAACCCGACATGGGCATCGCGTTCATCTTTCCAGGGCAGGGCAGTCAGTCGGTCGGCATGGGCAAGGCGCTGGCCGACGCGTTCCCCGAGGCGAAGGCCGTGTTCGACGCGGCCGACGACGCGCTCAACGAGAAGCTCTCGACGCTCATCTGGGAAGGCCCCGATGACGCGCTCAAGCTGACCGCCAATACGCAGCCGGCGATTCTCACCGTGTCGGTCGCTGCGCACGCGGTGTTCAGCAAGCGCTTCGCGACGGCGCCGTCGTTCGTCGCCGGCCACTCGCTGGGTGAGTACTCGGCGTTGGTGGCCGCGAAGGCGATGCCGCTGGCCGACGCGGTCAAGGCCGTGCGCGCGCGCGGAACCTTCATGCAGGAGGCCGTGCCCGCAGGCGTCGGCACCATGGCCGCGGTGCTCGGCATGGAGCCGGGGAAGATCGCCGAGCTCTGCGCCCAGGCGGCGCAGGGTGAAGTGGTCAGCTGCGCCAACTTCAACGACCCCGCGCAGACGGTGATCGCCGGGCACACCGCGGCCGTCGAGCGCGCCAGCGAGCTCATCAAGGCCGCCGGGGCCAAGCGCGTGCTGCCTTTGCCGGTGAGCGCCCCGTTCCACTGTTCGCTGATGTCGCCCGTGGTGCCGCGCCTCGAAGCGGTGCTCGGTACGTTCGCCAACCCGGTGGTGCCGGTGGTGAGCAACGTGGAGGCCGCTCCCAATTCCGACGGCGCGCGCGTCAAGGAGCTGCTGCTCAAGCAGGTCACCGGTTCGGTGCGGTGGATCGAGTCGGTGCAGGCCATGGAGAAGGCCGGCGTGACGAAGGTGGTCGAGCTCGGCCCCGGCAAGGCGCTGTGCGGAATGGTCAAGCGCATCGCGAAGGGCATCGAGACGTTCAACGTTGAAGATCCGGCCAGCCTCGAGAAGACGCTCGCCGCGCTGGGGGCATGAACATGAAGGACTTCGAGAACAAGGTGGCGCTGGTCACCGGTGGCTCGCGTGGCATCGGCCGCGCCATCGCCGTCGAGCTGGGCAAGCGTGGCGCGACGGTGGTCTTGAGCTACGCGGGCAACGAAGCGGCGGCGGTCGAAGCCGTGAAGCTGATCGTCGACGCCGGCGGCAAGGCGAAGGCGATTCGCTTCGACGTCGCCGACACCGAAGCGTGCAGCAAGGCCATCGACGAGATCGTCAAGGAGTTCAGCCGCATCGACGTGCTCGTGAACAACGCCGGCGTGGCCGTCGACGGCCTGCTGATGCGCTTCAAAGACGAAGACTGGGACAAGACGATCGACACCAACTTGAAGGGCGCGTTCGCGCTCATGCGTGCGGTGTCGCGCCCGATGATGAAGCAGAAGGGCGGGGCGATCGTGAACATCTCGTCGATCGTGGGCGAGATGGGCAACGGCGGGCAGTCGGCCTACGCGGCCTCGAAGGCCGGCCTCATCGGTCTGACCAAGGCCGTCGCCCGGGAGCTCTCGAGCCGGAACATTCGCGTCAACGCCGTCACGCCGGGGTTCATCACCACCGACATGACCAACGCGCTGACTGCCGAGCAGAAGGAAAAGATGTCAGCCGCAATTCCATTGGCTCGCATCGGGAATGCAGAGGAAGTCGCTGCCGCCGTGGCGTTCCTCGCTTCGGATTCCGCCTCGTACATCACGGGCGAAGTCCTCAAGGTCAACGGCGGCATGTACATGTAGTTTTACGCGTTGGTCGTGCGCGTGCCGTGTGGTACGCGCCCGGCGAAACTTTCACACCCGCAGCACTACCTAAAGAAGAAGGAACACCTTCATGACGGCCACCACCATTGAAGCCAAGGTCAAGTCGATCATCGCTGACCAGCTCGGCGTGAGCGAAGACGAGATCAAGATGGAGTCTTCGTTCATCGAGGATCTCGGCGCCGACTCTCTCGACATCGTCGAGCTCGTGATGGCGATGGAAGAAGAGTTCGAGATCGAAATCCCGGACGAGGAAGCCGAGAACATCAAGTCGGTCGGCGACGCCATCAACTACATCAACACCCACAAGAAGTAAGGGTGACTGAAGTCATTGTGTTGTGCCTCGCCCGGGTCTTCATGCCCGGGCGAGTCGTTTGAAGAGCCTCAAGGAGCCTGTCGTGAACTCTGTGCGTCGCGTCGTGATTACCGGTACCGGCCTCATTTCGGCCCTGGGCACCGGCACCGAGAAGAACTGGCAGTCGTTGATTGCCGGCAAGTCGGGCATCGCCCGCATCTCGCGCTGGGCGACCGACAAGCTGGCCACGTCGATCGCCGGCGAGGTGAAGGACTTCAACATCGAGGACTACGTGGAGCGCAAGGAAGCGCGCCGCATGGACCTCTACTGTCAGTACGCGCTCGCGGGCGCCGACCTGGCGATGCAGGAAAGCAAGACGCCGATCGGCCTCGACAAGCCCAACGGTTACGACCCCGAGCGCGTGGGCGTGATCGTCGGCTCGGGCATCGGCGGTCTGATGTCGTTCGAAGAGAGCTACAACACCGGCCTCAACAAGGGCTGGGACCGCCTCTCACCGTTCTTCATCTTGAAGATGATCGCCAACATGGCGCCCGGCCGCATTTCGATGCGCTTCAACTGCAAGGGTGCCAACTGGGGCCCGGTGTCGGCGTGCAGCACCTCGGCGCACGCCATCGGTGAGGCCTGGCGGCAGATTCGCTGGGGCGAGCTCGACGCGGCCATCGCCGGCGGCGCCGAGGCGGCCATTACGCCCATGGGCATCGGCGGCTTCGAGGCCATGCACGCGCTGTCGACCCGCAGCGATGACCCGGCCACCGCCAGCCGCCCGTTCGACAAAGACCGCGACGGCTTCGTGATGGGTGAAGGCGCGGGCATCGTGGTGCTCGAGGAGTACGAAGCGGCGAAGCGTCGCGGCGCGACGATTCTGGCGGAGATCACCGGATACGCCGCGAACAGCGACGCGCACCACGAGACGGCGCCCGCTCCGGAGCACGAGGGCGCCCAGCGCTGCATGCGCGCCGCGCTGAAGGCCGCGGGCCTCAAGCCGGAAGACGTTCAGTACATCAACGCGCACGGCACCTCGACGCCGTTCAACGATCACCACGAGACCAAGGCCATTCACCGCGTCTTCGGCGCGCACGCCAGGAAGCTGATGGTGTCGTCGACCAAGTCGATGACCGGCCACATGCTCGGCGCGGCCGGCGGCGCGGAGGCGATCATCACCGCGCTGACGATCAGCCGCGGCATCGTGCCTCCGACCATCAACCAGTTCACGCCCGACCCGGAGTGCGACCTCGACTACGTGCCCAACAAGGCGCGCGAGACGTGGGTCGACGTGGCGATGTCGAACTCGTTCGGCTTCGGCGGTACCAACGCGACGTTGGTGCTCCAGCGCTGCAAGTGAGGCGCGTGGCTCTGATCGCCGCGCTGCTGCTGAGCGCGGGTTGCGTGACGCCGGTCTCGTTCGATCAGGCGCGCCAGAAGGTGCTGTTGCGCGCGTCGTTCGAGTTCCAGTGCCCGCCTGACCGGCTCAACGTTCAAGAGCTGGCCTCTGACGGCGCCGGGCCGATCTACGTCGGGGTCTCGGGCTGCAATCGGCGGGCGGTGTACCTGCGGGTCGAGACCGCGAACGGCTCTCTCTTCATCAATGACACGGTGCCCGCAGTCGACGTGCGCGGCGCCGACGTGGTGGCTCCTTGAAGCGCCTGGCCCTCGTCTTCGTTCTCGCCGGTTGTTCCACGCCGCTCTCGCAGCTCAAGGCCGAGCTGGGTCAGCGTTCGTCTGACGCGCTCTCGTGCCCGGAAGACAAGCTGACCTACGAAGAGCTCGAGAAGCTGATCTCGAGCACGCGCGTGACGGTGAGCGGCTGCGGCAAGTCGACGACCTGGAAGATGGTCGAGAGCCGGTGGACGCGCGAACGCGAGCGGTGACGCGGCTCGGGTTGGCGGCTGCGCTCGGCCTGGTGGCCTGCACCCCCAACGCTGCCTCGCCCGCGCTCGACGCGCTCACGGCGCGCCGTGCCGCCAACGCGCGGGTGCTCGAAGAAGCGAAAGGGGCACGAGCGCTCCGCAACCTCGACCGCGACGCGATTTCGGCGTTTCTCGCCGATGCCGGCACCCGCGAGCCATTGATCGAAGCGCTGGCCTCGAGCTGCCGTGCGCGGGTCGCCGCCCAGAAGCCGGTGCGTGAGGCCATCGAACGCAGCGAAGCGCTCGCGGCGACGTGCAGCCGGACCGAATGCGCGGAGCCGATCGAGCAGCTCTACGAATCGACGGTGCAACTCAAGGAGGCGCTGCGCGCGCTCGAGCGCGACACGAAGGACCCGTGCGCCGCCGATTTCGCTCGGAACTTCGACGCGTACATCGAGCGTATTCGCGCGCACCGTCGCCGTTGAGTAGAGAGCCACGCCATGGCGAACATCGCGATTGCGTCGGACCATGCTGGTTTCGCGTTGAAGTCCGAGTTGGTGGCCGAGCTCGGGAGGCTGGGTCACACCGCGCTCGACTTCGGGCCGACTGACACCTCGTCGGTCGACTACCCCGACTTCGCGACCAGGGTCACCGCCGCCATCAACGAGGGCAAGGCGCCGCTGGGCGTGCTGGTCTGCGGCACTGGCATCGGCATGTCGATCAGCGCCAACAAGGTGCACGGCATTCGCGCTGCGCTCTGCCACACCGAGTTCGAAGCGCGCGTCACGCGGCAGCACAACGACGCCAACGTGCTGTGCCTGGGGCAGCGGGTGACCGGCGTCGGCGTGGCGCTGGAGATCCTCAAGGTGTTCCTGTCGGCCAGCTTCGAAGGCGGTCGGCACGCGAACCGCGTCTCGAAGATCACCGCGCTGGAGGCGAAGCGATGAAGCAGCTCGTGCTGGTGTCGCTGTTCATCGTGGGCTGCCGCACCGAGATTCAGCCGACGGTCCGGAGCGAGGCGGTGGTCAAGCGCACCCGGGCGTCGGACGGTGAGTGTCGCGTCATCGACTACCCGACGGCGTCGGAGGTGCCTTCGGGTGCGAAGAGCATCGGGTGGGTGAAGGTCGCGCGCAAAGAGACCGACGAGAAGACCTTCGAGGCGCTGCGCGAAGAGGTCTGCGCGAAGGGCGGCGATGCGATGAGCCAGATGCACTGGATTCGTGCGTCGGGTGCGTCGGTCGCCGATCAGCCCATCGAGCTCGAAGGCAACGCGTGGTCGCTGCCGTGAAGCCTCAAAAGTGAAGCTGTGCCTGCAGGCGCAGCTGAACGCGGCCGTTGTTACCCGCGCCGTCGTCGAGCCAGAAGCAGTCGGTCTGCAGCTTGAGGTCGTGCTTCTGGAACATGAGGTTGATGCCGCCGCCCACCTCGCGTTGGCGGGTGAACCTCGGGTCGCTGGGGCCCATGGGGCGCACGTCGCCGTAGCGCGCCACCAGCTCGAGCCAGTCGGTGACGTAGCCGCCGGCCTGCACGAACCAGCCCCAGCCCGAGCGCGAGTACTCGGTCACCATGGTGCCGCCGACGAGCGCGCTGTTCGACGCCAGCTGTGCGCCTGAGCCTTCGGCGTTGAGGTCGGCCTGCCGGAAATACACCGACGACAGCAGCGACACGCCGTACCACTTGAAGTGAACGTCACCGGTGGCGTGGGTGTACGAGAACAGAGAGCTGGTGAGCGCGTAGGGCGTGCCGGTGGTGCTGCGCGGGCGATTGGTGGCGACGTTGCGAGCCGCGCCCACGCCGAACGCGAGCCGGGGGCGGGCGTCGCGGTCGGGGTCTCCTTCCACGCGATCGTCGATGGCGCCGAACGGCGCGTAGCGGAGGCGGGCGGTGTAGAGCAGCCCGACGTTGGTGCCGATGCGATTGCGACCGTCGCCTCCGAAGATGCCGAGGGCGTAGCGCAGGCGCTGGCCCAGCCCGAGGAAGTCGTCGGAAAAGACGATGAGGCCCACGTCGCGATCGAGGTTCAGCTCGGCGGTGACGATGGAGCGGTCGACCAGTTGCAGCGACGACGACGACACGACGCGCTGCACGTCGAACGGCACCTTCATCTGCCCCACCCGGAAGCTCACGTCGCGGAACGGCGCCCACACGCCGTACAGATCGCGGAGCACGTTCGGCTGATCGGCTTCCATGTCGAGCGGCGAGAAGGCCAGCTGCAGCACGAAGCTGAGGTGGTACGGCAGGTCGCCCTTCAACTGCACCCGCGCGCGCCGCACGAAGATGGCGTTCTGCCGCACCGCGCTGCTGGCTTCGCCGGGAATCACGCTCAGCGCCTGCACCTGCATGCGGCCGCGGAGCTGGAACTTCACCTCGCCGACCTTCACCGTGAGGCCTTCACCCAGCTTCACGCCGACGTCGACGGGAATGGGGTTGACGACGCCGGCATCAGGGAGCTCGGTGACGACGCCACCATCGGGCTCGGGGAGGGAAGCCATCAAGATCAGCGCGAGACCCAGCAGTTGCATGGGCGGCACATCTAGCAGGCTGATGAAAAACGCCGGACCCGCATCGACGGCCCGCACCGCGACGTGATCTGTTTCGGGAATGCGCGGAACGTGAAGAAGCTGGCCGATGAGTGCCTGGCCGAACTCTCGTCGACGTTCGATGAGATGTACCCGGCGACAGGACGCCCCTCGATTCCGCCGGAGAGACTGTTGAAGGCGCAGCTGCTGATGGCACTCTTCAGCGTCAGCAGCGAGCGAATGCTGTGCGAGCGGATTCAGTACGACATGATGTTCCGCTGGTTCCTCGACATGTCGCTGGATGAGAACGTCTTCGACCAGAGCAGCTTCTCGAAGAATCGCGACCGGCTGCTGGAACACGAGGTCGCGCACCGCTTTCTGCAGAAGGTGGTGAAGCGCGCGCGGCGCGAAGCACTGATGAGTAGTGAGCACTTCTCCGTCGACGGCACGCTGATGGAGGCATGGGCCTCGATGAAGTCCTTCAAGCCGAAGACCGAATCAAAGCGCCACGATGACGAAGGTGGCGGAGGCCACGGCGACAACAACGGCTGGGCCGACTTCAAGGGCACGAAGAGAAGCAACGACACGCATGAATCGACGACCGACCCCGAAGCGAAGCTGCGCCGGAAAGGCCGCGGACAAGAGGCGAAGCTCTGCTTTGCGGAACACGTGCTGATGGAGAACCGGAACGGCCTCATCGTCGACATGATGGTGACGCCGTCTGTCGGACGACCCGAGCCAGTCGTCGCGCTGGAATTGCTGTGTCGTGCACTGCCGACCGGCCGCATCAGCGTCGGTGCAGACAAGGCCTACGACACGAAGGACTTCGTCGAACGCTGTCGCGAGATGAACATCACGCCGCACGTCGCGAGAAACGAGAACGCACGACGAAGCAGCAACCTCGACGCGCGCACGACACGATTCGCTGGGTACCAATGGAGTCAGCGCGTCAGACGGCGCATCGAATCCATCTTCGGGTGGAAGAAGACGGTCGGTGGTTGCAGGAAGTCGAGGTACCGAGGCATCGCGAAGACGCAGCTCTTCGCGACGTTTGCGGCAGCCGCCTACAACCTGCTGCGAATGACGAAGCTGGTTGCCGCATAGCCTTCGTCGCCGCACCGCGCTCGCGCGCATCCGTCGCTCTGCCGCCAACGCGGCACCGCATGGGCCCACCGAGCCACGTCTCACGGCACGGCGTTTTTCATCAGCCTGCTAGAGATCGCGCCTTTCACGCTGACGACACCTGTGTCACAAGTGTGTGTCGAAGTGACAACGCTGTGACGTCGTTAACACACAGGCATGGCGCAGACCCTCTCGGTGACCTGGCCGTCGATCGACGCGCTGCAGCAGGTGTTGGACACGGAGATTCGACGTGGTGGCCTGCTCGTGCGCGGCGCGACGGCGGCGGGGGCGACAGTGGGCGCTGACGTGCAGCTCGAGGCGCGGGTCGCCGATGGCGCGGCGGTCGTCGTTCCCGCGCGCATTGCCGCCGCGATTCCGGGTGTCGGCGTGGCCGTGTTGTTCAACGGAGTGCCGCCGCAGCTCGAGGAACTCGCCATGCCGGTGCTCGACGCAGAGGCCGACGAAGAACGGCAGCGCCCGCCGGCCGCACTCTCGGAGCGGCTCAAGAGCATGACCGTCACCGAGAAGATGCAGCTGGCGATGCAGGGGACGCGTGACGAACGCGCGGCGCTGCTGCGCGACGTGAACAAGACGCTGCACGTCTACGTGCTCAAGAACCCGCGCATCGGCCTCGACGAAGTGCAGTCGGCGGCGAAGAACCCACAGCTGGGGCCCGACGCCATCAAGCTCATCGCCGAACATCGCGAGTGGGGTTCGAACCCGACGGTGTGTGCGGCGCTGGTGCGCAACCCCAGGACGCCGGTGCCGATGGCGCTCAAGATGATGGACAAGGTGCCGATGACCGACATTCGCGCGTTGGCCAAGGGCGGAGCGCGGGAAGCCATCGTTCACGCCGCGCGCAAACGGCTCGAGCACGGCTGAAAGGACAGCGCTGTAGCACCGCGCTGAGGCTTGAGAACCCGCGAGGTTGCGGCTACGCGACGAGGCATGGAGAACACCGCCTCGTTGAAGCAGGTCGATCCCGCAGTCGCCGAGATCATCCAGGCCGAGACCCGCCGTCAGGAAGAGGGCCTCGAGCTCATCGCCTCGGAGAACTTCGTCAGCCCCGCCGTCATCGAAGCCGCCGGCAGCGTGCTCACGAACAAGTACGCCGAGGGCTACCCCGGCAAGCGCTACTACGGTGGCTGCGAAGAGGTCGACAAGGTCGAGCAGCTCGCCATCGACCGCGCGATGAAGCTGTTCGGCTCGCAGGCGGCCAACGTGCAGCCGCACTCGGGCAGCCAGGCCAACATGGCCGCGTACATGACGCTCATGAAGCCGGGCGACACGCTGCTCGGGCTCGACCTGAACTCGGGTGGTCACCTCACGCACGGCTCGGCGTTCAACTTCTCGGGCAAGCTCTACAAGGCGGTGCACTACGGCCTGGTGCGCGAGACCGAGACCATCGACTTCGACCAGGCCGAGGCGCTCGCCAAAGAGCACAAGCCGCGCGTGATCGTGGTCGGCGCTTCGGCATACCCACGCATCATCGACTTCGCGCGCTTCAAGAGCATCGCTGACGCGGTCGGCGCGGCGCTCGTCGTCGACATGGCCCACATCGCGGGGCTGGTGGCCGGCGGCGTTCACCCCTCGCCGATTCCCTTCGCCGACATCGTGACCTCCACCACGCACAAGACGCTGCGTGGCCCGCGCTCGGGGCTGGTGCTCATGAAGGAGCAGTACGCGAAGACCATCAACAGCCAGGTGTTCCCCGGCATTCAGGGCGGCCCGTTGATGCACGTCATCGCCGCCAAGGCGGTGGCCTTCGGCGAAGCGCTGCAGCCGGAGTTCAAGACCTACGCGAAGCAGGTGGTCGACAACGCAAAGGCGCTCGCGGAGGGCCTGCAGTCGCAGGGCCTTCGCATCGTGTCGGGCGGCACCGACAACCACCTGATGCTGCTCGACCTTCGCCCCAAGAAGGTCACCGGCAAGATCGCCGAAGAGGCGCTCGGCCACGCCGGCATCACGGTGAACAAGAACCAGATCCCCTTCGACCCCGAGAAGCCCACCGTGAGCTCCGGCGTTCGCGTGGGGACGCCCGCCATCACCACGCGCGGCATGAAGGTGGCCGACATGGCGACGGTGGCGAAGTTCATCGGCCGTGCGCTCGACTCGCACGCCGACGCCGCCGCGCTCGCGAAGATCCGCGACGAGGTGAAGGAGTTCACCAGGTCGTTCCCGCTGTACCGCTCGCGCCTCGAGAGGGCCTGAAAAGGAACCATGCGTTGTCCTTTCTGCATGGCCGACGACTCCCGGGTGATGGACTCTCGCGACTCTGCCGAGGGCACCATCATTCGCCGGCGCCGCGAGTGTGAGAGCTGCAAGCGCCGCTTCACCACCTACGAGCGCGTCGAAGAGCTCAACCCGCTGGTGGTGAAGAAGGACGGGCGCCGCGAAGCGTTCGATCGCGACAAGCTGGTCGCCGGGTTGAAGAAGGCCTGTGAGAAGCGCCCGGTGTCCGTCGATCAGATCGAAGATCTGGTGACCGCCATCGAGCGCCGGCTGCAGGAGCTCGGTGAGAAGGAGGTCGCGTCGACCACCATCGGCGAGATCGTCATGGAGCGGCTGCCGGCGCTCGATGAAGTGGCCTACGTGCGCTTCGCCTCGGTGTACCGGAGCTTCCGCGACATCGCGGAGTTCATGGACGAGTTGAAGGACATCCTCCAGGGCAAGAAGGCGCCTCCGAGAGGCAAGCCGTGAACGACGAAGCCTTCATGGCGCTCGCGCTCGCCGAGGCCGTGAAAGCGGTCGGCCGTACGCACCCCAACCCGGCGGTCGGCGCGGTGCTCGTGAAGAACGGCAAGGTCATCTCGAGCGGCTTCACCTCGCCCGTGGGTGGGCCGCACGCCGAGGCGATCGCGCTCGCGGTGGCCGGGAAGAAGGCGAAGGGCGCCACGCTCTACGTGACGCTCGAGCCGTGCAACCACTTCGGCCGCACGCCGCCGTGCTCGGAGGCGATCATCGCCGCAGGTGTGAAGCGCGTGGTGTTCGCGACCCGTGACCCGAACCCCAAGGTGAACGGCAAGGGCGCGCGGCGGCTGCGGGCTGCCGGCCTCGAGGTGGTGGAAGGCGTGCTCAAACACGCGTCGATCGAGCTCAATCACCCCTTCTTCCGCTTCATGACCACCGGCTTGCCGTGGGTGACGTTGAAGGTCGGCGTGACGCTCGACGGCAAGATCGCCACCAGCACCGGCAAGTCGAAGTGGATCAGCTCGGAAGAGTCGCGCCTGGTGGTGCACCAGCTGCGCGACACCATCGACGCCATTCTCGTGGGGGCAGGCACCGTCATCGCTGACGACCCGCTGCTCACCACGCGCCGCGAAGACAGCAAGCGTGCCCGCAACCCGGTTCGCGTGGTCATCGACCCCAACCTCCGCACCGACCCGAAGTCGGCCATCTACGACGCGAAGGTGGCGCGGACGATTCTCGCGACGCGCCGGCCGGCTCCGAAGCACGCCGAGCGCGGCACTGAGGTCTGGCCCTTCACCAGCATCGAAGACCTGATGCGTTCACTGGCAGCCGAAGGGCTGCTGCACGTGATGGTCGAAGGTGGCGCTGCGACGCACGCCGAGTTCATCAAGGCGGGCCTCGTCGACGAGCTGGTGCTGTTCATGGGCCCCAGGCTCTTCGGTCACGACGGCAAGACGTGGTCGGGAATGCTGGGCGTCACCGAGGCGATGAAGCCCTACGTCTTCGATCACCTCGACGCCGTGCGCGTGGGCCCCGATCTCATGGTGACGGCAAGACGGCGAGCAACGTCGACTTCAAGATCACGTTCGCGACGGTGAAGTAGATGACGATGCCGGTCACGTCGACGAGCGTGGCCACGAAGGGCGCAGACGCGGCGGCGGGGTCGAGCCCCAGGCGCTGCAGCAGGAACGGCAGCATCGAGCCGATCATCGCGCCCACCATCACCACGCCGACGAGGCTCGCCGACACCGTCGAGGCCACCATCAGGTAGTGCTCGCCGTAGCCGCGCGAGAGCACGCCGATGTTGAACAGCCACTGCCAGAGCACCACGCGCGCGAAGCCGATGGTGGCCAGCCCCACGCCCAGCAGCACGCCGCTGCGCAGCTCCTTCACCGCGACGCGCCACCAGTCGCTCAGCTCGATCTCCCGCAGCGACAGGGCACGAATGATGAGCGAGGTGGCCTGACTGCCGGAGTTGCCGCCCGAGGCGATGATCAGCGGCAGGAACAACGCGAGCACTTCGGCGCGCGCGAGGTCGTCGGCGAACGAACCCATGGCCGTGGCCGTCAGCATGCCGCCCACGAGCAGAATCGCCAGCCAGCCGCCGCGCTTGCGGAGCATCTCGAAGGTGCCGATCTCCATGTACGGCGCTTCGAGGGCCTCGACGCCACCGAGCTTCTGGATGTCTTCGGTGGCCTCTTCTTCGGCGACGTCGAGCACGTCGTCGGCGGTGATGATGCCCACCATCGCTCCGCGGGAGTCGACGACGGGCAGGGCGACGCGGTCGTACTTTTCGAACGTCTTGACGATCTCGTCTTTCGGCGCCGTGGCGGGGATCGAGACCAGCGGCCGCGCTTCGAGGTCGCCGACGCGCATCTCGGGGTCGGCGAGCACGAGGTCCTGCAGCCGGAGATCGGTCAGCAGGATGCCCTTGTCGTCGACCACGTAGATGACGTTGAGCGTCTCGCGGCTCTTCGCGTTGCGGCGCACCGACTCGAAGCCTTCGCGCACCGTCATCGCCGGCTTGAGCTCGAGGTACTCGGGCGTCATGTAGCGGCCCGCGGTGTTCTCGGGGTAGCCGAGCAGCTGCCGCGCGACCTTCAACTCGTCCGCGCTCAGCTGCTCGAGCGCGCGCCGGGTGACCTCGGCGGGGAGCTCCTCGAACAGGCGCGTGCGGTCGTCGGGCGCCATTTCGTCGAGCACCGTCGCCAGCTGCTCGCTGCCCAGGCGCTGAACGATCTCGGTCTGTTGATCGAGCGGGAGGTATTCGAACGCTTCGCCGGCGATGGTGCGCGGCAGAAAGCGGAACAGCACACCCGAGTCTTCGGCGGGGAGATCTTCGAGGATCTCCGCGATGTCGGCGGGGTCGACGTCTTCGAACGCAATGCGCAGCGACTCCCAGTCGCGCTTGCGAATGAGCTCCTCGTACTCGGGCTTGAGAAGGTGACCGAGCACGAAGAACCCCCTTACTGCCGACGCTTCAGAGCGCCTTCTTGATGCTGTCTTCCAGCTTGGCCTTGGGCATCGCGCCGACGAGCTGATCGACGACCTTGCCGCCCTTGAAGAGCAGCAGCGTGGGGATCGAGCGGATGCCGAACTGCTGGGCGATCGCCTGGTTCTCGTCGACGTCGACCTTCGCGATCTTCACCTGGCCCTTGTACTGGGTGGCCAGCTCTTCGAGCGACGGGGCGATGGCACGGCAGGGCGCGCACCACGTGGCCCAGAAGTCGACGAGCACGGGCTCGGCCGAGTCGAGAACTTCGCTCTTGAACGTTGCATCGAGGACGGTCACGGTGTCTTTGCTCATGGGCCTGGGATTTAATACCCAAGTCCGCGCAATGCAGGGCAGCGAAAAAGAGGACCCAACGTGAAGCTCTTTCTGCCGCAAAAGACTCTCGAAGAGTGGGCGCTCGACGACAAGGCCGACCTTCAGGACGGCAAGCTGCTCGTCAAAGACGGCAACACGACGCACACCGTGAGCTCCGCGGTGCACTTTCAGAAGCTGGTCTCGGGTGAAGACAGCAACGGGCTGCTGGGCCGCGTGAAGACCACCGCACAGCTGACGTCGCTCAACGCCGAACACTTCGCCGACTCGTGCATCATCGGTGAGGCCGCGTACGAAGTGGTCGAGGGCTTCGTCACCGAGGTCATCGTCACCGCGCCGCCCAGGGCCGACCCGAAGAAGAAGGCCGCGTCGCCCGAAGCCGATCTCCTCGCCGCGTTCATTCTCGACAAGCTCTAGACCGTGGCGTCCGTTCTGTTGCTCACGCCGCCGGAGCAGGCGAGCGACCTTGCGTTTCTGCTCGAAGAAGAAGGGCACGAAGCGCGCTTCTGGCCCCTGCTGTCGACGCCCACCGAGTTGCCGATGGGCCTTCGCGCGGCGGCCGAGCAGGTCGGCCGGTTCACGTGGGTGGTGGTGATGGGTCGCGGCCCGCTCCGCGCGTTCCTCGAAGCGGTGACCACCGCCGGTACGCGCAGCACGATTTCGCGTGTGCAGTGGCTCGCTTCCGATGCCGCGACGGCCAGGGTCGTCGAGCGCCACGGAGGGACAGTTCGTGTTCCCGGCGACGGCAAGTGGACGTCTGCGGTCTCGGGGCTGCTCACGTCTGACGACGACGTGCTGGTGATTCACGAAGACGGCGTGCCCGAGATTCTGGCCGACGCGTTCGACGCGGCCGGGGCGCGCTTCATCGACGTGCAGGTGGCGTGTGCTTCGCCCGCGCAGCTCGAAGACGCAGCGGGCGTTCGCGTGGTGATCGTCCACTCCGCGGCGGCCGGTGAGGTGTGGGCCGAGGTGACGCGCGGGGCTTCGACCGACGCGCACGATGCGTACTGCTGTGGCCCGCACGAGCATCCGCACGCTCCGGAGCCGCAGCGCGTCTCGGTACCGCAAGGTGTTCGGGTGGTGGCCGCCAGCGCCGCAGCGGCCGACACGCTCCGCGCGTTGGGTGTGGAGGTGTACGCCACCGCCGAAGCGAACGCCGCCGACGCCGTCGTCGATGCCACGCTCCGCGCGCTGACGGAGTAGTCTTTTCGGCCGTATGCGCACCCACCGCTTGTTGGCGGGCCTGCTGGCGATGCCAGTCGTGGCTCTCGCTTCGACCCTGATTCCCCACACGCTCGCCCAACGCGCCGAAGCGTCGGACCGAGTCGTACTCGTGCAGGTCTTGTCGCGCACGGTGCAGCCCGCCGAAGGCGCCACGCCGATGAAGACGTTGACCCGGGTGATGGTGGGTCGCGAGCTCAAGGGCCGCGGACCGCAGGAGTTCACCATCGTGCAGCTCGGCGGTGTTCACGGTGCCGAACGCGTCGCCATTCCCGGTGATGCGTCGTTCGAGATCGGCGAGACGGCAGTGGCCTTCGTGCGCTGCCGCCTGGCCGCCGATCGTTGTCATCTCGTCGGGCTCGGCGAAGGCAAGTTGGAGCTCAAGGGCGAGAAGATCTACGCGAAGGATCTGATGAACGGCGGCTGGCGGGTGCTGACGCTCGATCAGCTGTCGCGTGAGATCGCCGAGCCGGCGCGCACCGTGCCTGCGAACCCGAAGCCGGGCGGGGTGACGCGATGAAGCGCGCGTGGCTCTCGTTGCTGTGCGTGGCGCCGCTGGCTGCCTCGGCGCAGGCGCAGTACCTCTCGTACAAGCTCATCAACACCGAAACGCAGCCCTTCGGCTTCTACTTCGACAACCGCGGCAACCCGCCGAGCGGTCTTTCGCACACGGTGGTGGAGGGCGCGCTGCAGCGGGCGATCACCACGTGGAACGCGCCGACGTGTTCGGCCGCGCGCATGACGTTGCGTGGCGGGTCGACGGGCTTCGTGACCAACCCGCAGGACACCATCGACAACTTCTCGGTCGCGGCCATCTGGCTGCAGAACGCGTCGGACCCCGACTACAACGAGATTCTCGGCGAGTTCCCGGTGCTGGCCGTCACCATTCCGCGCTCATACGCGGGCGTGCTGCAGACCTGCGACGTGTTCTTCAACGGCGTGGGCAACAGCTGGAGCACTGCCACGCCGGTGGGCGCCAGCGTGTTCGACGTCGAGACCGTGGCGCTCCATGAGCTGGGCCACTGTCTGGGCCTCAACCACTACGGCACTTCGCAAGACGTGATGGACCAGGCCGCCGAAGCCGGCACGCAGAAGCGCGTGTTGAGCACCCTCGACACCGACTACCTCTGCCAGCGCTACCCGACGGGCCGCGCCGCTTCGCCGTGCATGGCGGGCAATACGTGCCTGTCGGGGCTCTCGTGCATCGCCCAGCCGTCGACCAATGGCGTCACCGGCAATCGCTGTTCGCTCCCCTGCGACCCCGCGGCCAACGCGCAGTGTGAATTGCCGCAGGTCTGCGTGACGTCGGCGGCGATCCCCGGCTCGCCGGGCGCGTGTCTGATGCCCGGAGACATCGTCACCCGGGTCGGCCAGCCGTGCACCGACAACGCGCAGTGCGGCAGCGGTCTGGGCTTCTGCCGGCCGCCCGACATCCACCCCAGCGGCAACCCGCGGTGGGTCGACGGCTATTGCACGCAGACGTGCGGTGGCAGCCAGCCTCCGTGCCCCGCGGGCTCGTCGTGCCAGGACACGTCGGACGGCAAGCGCTGCCTGGCGTCGTGCCGCGTCGGTCTGGCCGATTGCCGCGGTGGCTACACCTGCCTCGAGGTCGACAACATCGGCACCACCGGCGCCTGCTACCCGAGCTGCTTCACCAACCAGGACTGTGACCTCGCGACCGCCGAGTGCCGCGCGTGTGATGGCGCGTGCATCGCGAAGAAGAGCGCGACCGGGCAGATCGGCGACTTCTGCATCGACGACTCCACGTGCGCGACCGGGCAGTCGTGCCGCTCGACGGCGACCTACAGCAACCAGAAGAGCTGCACGATGAGCTGCTCGCGCGGCTGCGGCACCTGCCCGTCAGGCAGCGCCTGCACGCCCGGCGCGCGCGGCGAGCTGTTCTGTCTTCGCACCTGCACCGGTCCGGGCACGTGCCCTCAGGGCCTGCGCTGCGCCGACACCGCGACCGGCAAGGCCTGCCAGCCGTGGTGCGCCATGGACGTGGACTGTCCCGTCGGTCAGTTCTGCTTCAACGGCGAGTGCTACACGCCGGAGCAGGACGCCGGCTGCGGCACGCTGTGCAATCGTCCCGACGCGGGCCGGCCGGTGGTGGTGATGCCGCCTGACGCGGGTACGGGTGGCGGTACCGGCGGCTGCGGCTGCACCTCGGTCGACCCGTTGATGGTGTTCGCCGCGCTCGCGCTGTTCGGCGCACGTCGCCGGAGGAGCTGATGTCGACAGCAGTCGCTCAGGAGCGTCGCGCCAACGAGTTCACGCTGGCGTGGCTCCTCGAGGCGTTGGTCGCAGCGTCGGTGATCAGCCGGCCACAGGCGCAGGAGATCACCGCGAAGGAAGGCCAGGCGCGTGCCCGAATTCTCAAGACCGCCAACGACGAGCGGTACGCCGTTTCGCCTGTCGAGCTGGTCGCGGCCTTCCAGATTCCGTTCGGCACCCGCCCCGGTGAGGTGCTCGATCAAGATCGCGTCACGGAGCTCGCCGCGCGCGCCGCCGGCATCGGCTACCGGAAGATCGACGCGCTCAAGCTCGACATGAACCTCTCGGCGCGCACGGTGTCGCGGCCGTACGCGCACAAGCACTGCATCCTTCCGCTCGATGGTGGGGTGAACGGCACGCCGATGACGGTGGCCGTCGCCAACCCGTTCGATCGGGAGCTGTTCGAGAACCTCAAGCGCCTCGCCGGGGTGCCGGTGGTGCCGGTGCTCTCGTCGAAGGTCGACATTCTCAAGGGCATCGCCGACGTCTACGGCTTCAAGCGCACGCTCGCGGCCGCGGCGGTCGAGCACGCGGACGCGTCGGCGGGCATCACCAACTTCGAGCAGCTGGTCACCGTGTCTTCGGGCCGCGAGCTCGATGCCGGCGACCGGCCCGTCATTCAGGCCGTCGACCACCTGCTGCGCTACGCGTTCGAGAACCGCGCCAGCGACATTCACGTCGAGCCCAAGCGCGACAGCTCGGTGGTGCGGCTGCGCATCGATGGCGTGCTGAACAACGTGTACACGCTGCCGGGGCAGCTCCACCTGCCGATCGTGGCGCGCATCAAGACCATCTCGCGCCTCGACATCTCCGAGAAGCGGCGGCCGCAAGACGGGCGCATCAAGGTCGATCGCGACGGGCGCGAAGTGGAGCTGCGCGTGTCGACGTTGCCCACGGCCTTCGGTGAGAAGGTCGTGATGCGAATCTTCGACCCCGAGACGCTGGCGGTCGACATCGTGCAGCTCGGCTTCGACCCCAACGAGCAGCGCATCTTCGAGTCGTGGATCTCCCAGCCCCACGGGTTGATCCTCGTCACCGGCCCCACGGGCTCGGGCAAGACGACCAC
Organism: Archangium gephyra; assembly: GCA_003243425.1. Classification (GTDB taxonomy): domain Bacteria; phylum Myxococcota; class Myxococcia; order Myxococcales; family Myxococcaceae; genus Archangium_A; species Archangium_A gephyra_A. The sequence continues at coordinate 42,096 of QFQP01000008.1, forward strand.
GCTGTATTCCGCGCTCAAGGCGCTCGCCGGGCCCGACGTGAACGTCACCACCGTCGAAGACCCGATTGAGATGGTGTGGGACGCGTTCAACCAGGTGCAGGTGCAGCCGAAGGTCGGCCTCGACTTCGCCAACGCGCTCCGCCACATCCTCCGGCAAGACCCCGACATCATCATGGTGGGTGAAATTCGCGACCCCGAGACCGCCGAGAACGCGGTGCAGTCGGCGCTCACCGGTCACCTCGTGCTCTCCACGTTGCACACCAATGATTCGCTCGGCGCCGTCGGCCGCCTCGAAGATCTCGAGGTGCCTTCGTTTCTCCTCAGCTCGGCGTTGCTCGGCGGGATGGCGCAGCGGCTGGTGCGCAAGGTGTGTGCCGCGTGCGCGGAGCCGGCGCCGGTCACCGCAGAGCAGCTCGCGGCGCTCGGCGTGGCGATGCCGCTGTTGCCCGACGGCCCGAAGTTCCAGAAGGGCACCGGCTGCGTGAAGTGCCGCGGCACCGGGTACCGCGGCCGTACGGCGGTGTTCGAGATCTTCTCGGCCACGCAGGAAATGAAGCAGGCCATCGCCAACAAGGCACCGCGCGATCAGCTGGAGCAGATGGCGCGCACGGCGGGCATGCGTTCGCTGCGTGAGGCGGCGGTTCGCAAGCTGGCTGAAGGTGAAACGACGTTCGAAGAAGTCCTCCGCATGACCTCGACGACATGAAGAACTCACTCCTCGCAGCGCTGGTGTTGTGTCTGTTCGCCTGCCCGAAGCCCGGCAGCGATCTCGATCCGAAGATCATCGCCGATGGTCACTACCTCTCGGGTCAGGCCGCGTATCTGAAGGGCGACTTCGAAGAGGCGCACAAGCAGTACGCCGAGGTGCGCAAGCTGAACCCCACAGACCCGCGGCTCAACGTGGCCGAGGGCGAGGTGTTCCTGTCGGAGGTGAAGGTCGACGACGCCATCGCCTCGTTCGAAGCCGCGGTGAAGGTCGACCCCAAACGCGGCACCACGTGGAGCCGGCTCGGCTACCTCTATTCACTCAAGCGCGAGCGCACGAAGGCGCATGACGCGCTCGAGAAGGCGCTGGCGGCGAACCCGCGCGACTACAACGCGCTGGAGTCGCTCGCCGAGCTGCAGCTCGAAGAAGGCAAACCGAAGGAGGCGCTCGACAACCTCACGAAAGCCGCCGACTACGCGCCCGACACCACCAAGGCCGATCTCGTGCTGCGGCTGGCCGGTGAACTCGAGAAGCAGGGGCGCGGCGATGAGGTGCTCACGCTCCTCGAGGCGTCGGCCAACAAGGGCCTCAAGAGCGCCGTGGTGTTCGGTGAAATGGGCGACCGCATGGTGAAGGCGGGCCGGCTCGAAGACGCGGCGAAGGCGTACCAATCGGCCGCGAAGATCGACACGAAGGACCCGGCGTATTTCGAGATGGCCGGTGAAGTGCTCGCGAAACTCGGCAAGCCGGCCGAAGCCGAAGCCGCGTTCAAGTCATCGCTCGCGGTGCAGGACCGTGGCGTGGTGCACGTCGCGCTGGCGCGGCTGTGTCAGGCGAAGAAAGACGACGCGTGCCTGACCGCGGAGATCGACAAGGCGCTCGACAAGTCGACCGGTGAAGAAGTGCGCGAGACGCTCGACCTCGCGGAATTGCTTTACAGCGTGAATCGCAAGAAGGACGCGCTCGAGCTGTACCGGTCGGTGAGCGAAGAGGGCGATCAGAAGGGCAACATCGAGCTTCACCTGCGCACCGCCCGCCTCGCGAAAGAGCTGAACGACGAGGTGAACCTGAAGGCCGCGTGCACACGTGCGCTGGCCAGTGGTCAGGCCGGATTGAAGTGCCCGTGATTCAGAAGCCCAGCCCGGTGGCGATGTAGACGTTGCCGAGCTGTCGATCGCGGTCGATGAAGGTTACCGCGTAACCGAACTCAAACGAGAACGGCACGATCGCGCTCAAGCCCACGAAGGTTCGCGTGGTCCAGCTGACGTCGGGTTCGACGCCCAGCACGCCGGTGATGCCGACCCAGGCGCTGATGCCCGGCAGGTTGGCGCGCTTCGCCGTGTGCTGATCGAAGGTGCTGAACTCCAACCGCGTGGTGAAGAGCACCGAGTCGCGCCCCATGCCGCTGTCGGTGCGGACCACCGATCGTTCGTAGCCGCCGCCCACGCTCAGCAGGAAGTAGTGCTCGAACCAGCGCCGGTAGCCGCCCTGGAGTTGCAGCCCGACGTTGGTCGCCAGCAACTGCAGCGTGGCGCGCGCGTTGAACCAGAATGAGTTCGCGTTTTCAGGAGGCTGCTCTTCTTCCAGCGCCTTCACTTCGGCGAGCGCGCTGGCCTCGGCGTCGTGCATTTGGAACTCCGGGTCGAGGCGCGCGAACACCCATTCTTCGGTGGTCTTCGCTTCGGTCTTGTCGGCGCGCGCGAGGAAGGTGCGACCGTCATGCTCGGTGACCTTGAAGCAGCTCTTCTCGGCGCCCCACACGAAGCAGAACGTGTCGGGTTCGGTGGCGGCGCCTCTGCACGGTTCATCGAGTCGTGCGCACCCGAGATAGATCGTCTTGTCACGCCGTTCCCACTGCTCGATGAAGCGCGCGCGTTCGACGGGAATGCCGGTGGTGGCGTAGCGCTCCCGGAGCGTCTGCGCGCGGAACTCGGCGCGCCGGCTCAGCCCGACGCAACCACTCGCAGCGATCAACACTGACAGGGCGAGCCACCGCACGCGCGCGACTGTAGCGATGGATGTACGCGTCGTCACACACGCGCCCACTGAACGCCTGTCTGCACCGTATTACTGCGGGCCGCCGCGGGCTCAGGCCGGGAGCAGCACGATCTTCACGACCTCCGGCGGCGCGCCGAGTCGCACCGGCGGGCCCACGAAACCGCAACCGCGGCTCGTGTAGAGGAACGTGCTCAGGTGCTTCGAGAGCCCCGTGTTCTTGTCGCCCCAGATGACGTCGCCGATGAGGTTCGCGGGGAACATCTGCCCGCCGTGCGTGTGACCCGACAGCTGCAGACTGATGCCCTTCGCCGCGGCGAGTTCGAGGCCGTTCGGTTGGTGCGCGAGCAGCACCGCGGGCCGATTCGGATCTCGACCGGCGGTCGCTGCATCGAGGTCGTAGCCGCCGCGCGCCCAGCGAGCGCCCCAGTCGTCGACGCCCACGAGATCGAACGACGCACCGGCCTCACCGATGGTCACGAAGCGATTGCGAAGCACCTTGAAGTCGATGCCTTCGAGCGCCTTCGACCACGCTTCCCAGCCCGAGTAGTAGTCGTGGTTGCCCGACACGAAGTGCGTGCCGAACTTCGACTGCAGGTTGCGCAGCCGCGCGACATAACGGCCGAGCAGCTCGGGACCGCCGTCGACGAGATCACCGGTGATGACGGTGAGGTCGGGCTTCGCGCTGTTTGCGGTTGCCACCAATTGGTCGAGGAACTTTTCCTGAATCACCGCGCCGACGTGAATGTCGGACAGCTGCACGATCGAGAATCCTTCGAGCGCTTTGGGCAGCCCCGGAATCTTCACCGGCACTTCGGTGATCTCGGGCGGGTTGAAGGCGCGCCATGAACCGAAGACCGTGGCTCCGGTGCCCACCACCACCGCGCTCGTGGCCGCCGCGCGAGAGAGCAGCAACCGGCGTTCGGGGTTTTCAGGTGCGGCGTTCGTCTTCGGCTTGCGCAGCTTCTTGAGCCAGCCCGCGACCTCGATCGCGACCAGCGCCATCAGCGTGTACATGAACACGCCCCACCCGAAGAGCACCGAGACCGTGAGCTCCTGCGGCGGCAGTGTGAAGACCCAACGCGTGAACGGCACCGCGAGGAACAGCCCGACGAGCAGCGTGCCGAACAGCCGCTGCATCCACACCGTCTTCATCGTGTCTCGTACGAGACGCCGGTAGACGAACAGGGTCGCGAAACCGAAGACCACCAGGGTGAGTACGCCGATGACGATGCGAAGGGCCTGCATGCAGTGGCTGTCCTAACTGCGTGGCGCGGTCATTTCTCACCGTTCTGTTCGAAGAAGTGTGAACGGTCACCAGCGCCCGCTGAGCGGTCGCCACGCGGGCAGGTCGCCCATCAGGTCGCGCACCACGCGTTGGTCGGGCTGGAACGAGATGTCGGACAGCATGCGCGGGCGCTTCATGCGGTCGACGCGGAACATGCGTGGTTCGCCCGTGTCGACGTCGCGCGCGAGCACGTACCAGGCGGGCGTCACCACCAGGAGGCCGTGCGGTTCGACGCGCCGTGATGTGCGCCGGCCTTTGCGGTCGACGTAGCGGAACGCCAGACCCCGGCCGGTGGTGAACGCGGTCTCGAACAGCGCGAGCAGCTCGGGTGGCGCCACGCCCAGCGATGCCTTGAGGTTCGCGGTCGCCGGTTCTCCCACGATGACGCGTTGGCAGATGGCGCGCAGCGCACGCGCGCGTGATGCCGGCAGCGACGCGAGCAACTTGGTGAGCGCCGCGCTCGCCGACCCGCCCCAGGGCAGTTCACTTGCTTCCCGGGCCAGCCGCGCCGTCAGCCAGAGGGAGACGATCTCACCGAGCGTGAGATGAACCGCGAGCAGCCCACGTTCACCTTCGAGGCGGATTCCGCCGCCGGGCCCCGCTTCGCCACTGATGGGGAGGCCGCGCTCACGGAGGCTGGCGAGATCTCTCGAGATCGTTCGCCGGCTGGTCCCGAGCTGCGCGGCGAGCTGCGCGACCGTCGTGGTGTCGAGGCTGCGGAGCAGGTCGGTCAACTCGAGAAGTCGCTCGGCGCGCGGCATTGGTGACAGTTTCTGTCACCGTCTGGTCGTACTCAACGGTGCATGGTGAACGCCTTCGCGGCGACGCGGCACTGGTATTCGGCGTTGCTCAGCGGCGAGCGTGTGCGCGGCTGCTCGAGTGGCCACCTGCTCGGCGTGATGAACGACCTGCATCGCGAAGTGGCGGCGTTGCGATGAGGCCTCGCCGGTTTCGTGACGCGACTGCATTCGAAGCGTGGCTCCAAAAGAACCACGCGAAGGCCGGCGAGGTGTGGCTGGTGATCGCGAAGAAGGGCGAGCGTGGTCTGAGCATCGGTGACGCGCTCGATGTCGCGCTGTGCTTCGGGTGGATCGACGGGCATCGGCGCAGCAACGACGAGGCTTCGTTTCTTCAGCGCTACTCACCTCGGCGGCCGGGGTCGTCGTGGTCGAAGATCAACGTCGACAAGGTCGCAGCGCTCACCGCGGCGGGTCGCATGCGCGCGGCGGGCATGGCGCAGGTCGAGGTGGCGAAGGCCGACGGTCGCTGGGCCATCGCGTACGTCGCGCAGCGTGACTTCGTGGTGCCCGATGATGTGCGGGTCGCGCTCGAGGCGAACCCTCGCGCCGCGTCGGTGTTTGCGTGTGAATCGAAGAGCGAACAATTCACGCGCGTGTTGCCCGTGCTGAAGGCGGTGGGCGCGACAACTCGCGCGGCGCGCAGCTCCCGTCTGGTGGTGGGGCTCTCGCGAGCGCCGTGACCCATGCTGGACCCAGCTCGTGAGCGACTCGAGCGTCCGGCGCAGGACGACGCTCAGAAGTCGAACCTGCGCCTGAACCGCCGGTCCATCTGTTCGGCGACACGTTCGCCTTCCTGGCTCCAGTGACTGAAGAAGGCGGTGGCACAGCAGACGACGAACTTCTGCTCCGGCGTCGCGTGCGCTTCGAAGCTGACCTCGTGACCGCCGCGATGGTGCGAAGCGATGGTCGCCAGCACGCGGTACTGATGCTGCAGCACCACGGCGTCGCCGCGTTGCTTCCACTGAAAGAGCGGCCTGGCCTGCGGTCCCAGAGCGCGCACGTCGCTCGGCGTCGCTTCGAGGTGTGCCACGAGGTCACCCCGCGGGCCTCGGAGCTCCGCGGTGCCAGCGGGGTGGAGTGGGTTGACCACCATCGCCGCGTTCATGCGCATCACGCCTTCGACGCCGCGCGCGCTGAGCACTTCGAACTCGCCGCTCATGCCCGCTTGAAAGAGACGCGCCATCGCGCTGCCCACGGTCTCACCGCGCAGCGAGAGCCACACCGCCGGCTCGTCGAGCATCACGTCGTCGAGCACCCAGCCCTGGTTCTTCTCGCCGGCCGAATTGCGAAGCCCGCCGCACTTGAGCACCGACACCCGCTGCACGTCACGAAACACGTCGAAGTCGGCGCGCTTCTTCACGGCCTTCACGAGGCGCGTCTCGAGCTCCGCGACGCTCTTCTTCTTCACCGCTTTGTTGGTGAGGCGGGTCTTCGCGTCGTCGTTCGCCAGGCGACCGACGTTACTCCGCACGCACCGGCCGGCCACGCGCCGCCAGGTACGCGGCCACCGCCACGCCGCCCATCAACGCGAACACCAGCGCGTTCACCAGGTCGATGCCCTCGGTCCACGCGGCGGGCGCCAGCACCCGGTGAATCGCAGCACCGAAGTCGAACACCTTCGATTCACGCCAGCTCTTCACCGCGACCAGCAGGGCCGACACGGTCAAGCTGCCGAACCCGCTCACCAACCCGGCCACGAGCCCCCAACCCACGAGCGGGCCCGCGCCCCACGCCGCGCCCGGAGGCAACGCTTCGACGGCTTCGCCGGAGATCTCCTTCGGCTCCTGACTCCAGGGCACGAAGCGCTTGAGCATCACCATGCCGGGAACGCCGAACGCCATGGTGAGCAGGAAGAAGTCGCGCCACCCGAGCGCGTCGGCCATCACGCCTGCGGGCGGCCCGACGAAGGTGCGCGCCAGACCGACCAGGCTCGAGAACAACGCGTACTGCGTCGCGGGGAAGCGCTTGTCGGTGAGTCGCAGCAGCAGCACGCCGAACGCGCCCCAGCCCATGCCGCCGGTCAGCGTCTCGATGAAGATCGCCGACTGCAGCGGCAGGCTGGTGGTCAGATCGATCAACGGCACGGTGACGACGCCGGTGGCCGGTGCGATCTCCGCGATCACCGCGTAGCCGGAGTTGCTGACGATCTGCAGCACGCCGCAGATCCACAGCGCGCGGCCGACGCCGACGCGGCCCGCCAGCACTCCACCGAGGATGGTGCCGAGGAGCGTGCCGGCCACGCCGACGCCGCCGCGAATCACGCCCACGTCGAGCGACGAGAAGCCCTTCTGCAACAGGAACGGGCTCACCAGCGCGCCGGCGATCGAATCGGCGAGCCGGTACAGCAGCACGAAGGCGATGATCTCCAACGCGCGCGGGCGCCCGAGCATGCCCACGAAGGGCAACCACACGGCTTCACGCAGCGTCTGCGGCCGGCCTTCGATCGGCGGAGGCTCCGGCGCGAACACCGTCACCGGCAACATCGCCAGGTAGATGCCGGCCTGCGCGATGAGCGTCCACTTCCAGCCCCACACCGGCCCCAGCGTGATCGCGATGTTGCCCGACATCCACATGCCTGCGCGGTACAGCGCCGAACGCGCGCCGACTGCGGCCCCGTGCTCGTTCTTGTGAAGCACTTCGACCGCGTAGGCGTCGTACGCGATGTCGTAGCTCGCCGACGCGAACGCGATCAGAAAGGTGAAGCCTGCGATCGCGCTCACCACCGCTGCGTCGGGCGTCGGCATCGACGTGCACGTCGCGCTGCCGGGCTCGCACGTGGGCAGGGTGGCCGCGAGGAAGCCCAGGCCCGCGACGAACGCCGCCAGCACCAGCTGCGAGACGAGAATCCACCCGCGGCGCGACCCGAGGAACGGCGGTCGCAGCCGATCGAGCAGCGGCGACCACACGAACTTGAAGCCGTAGGGGAGCTGAACCAGCGTGATGAGGCCGATGGTCTTGATGTCGACCCCGGCCACTGCCAGCCACGCAGGCACCGCGGTGATCACCAGGCCCAGCGGCAGCCCCGAAGACAGCGACAACAACGTCACCGCACCGAGCCGCCAGCTGGTGAAGGCGTCCCAGAGAGACGCCTTTTTCTCCACCGTCACTTCTTCTCGAACTTCACGACCTCGACCGGCGCAGGGCGCTTGGCGAGCCCACCGTGACCACCTTCACCGATGCGCGTGTGCGCTTCCTTGTGCTGGTGGTCCGGCATCTCCGAGTTGCCGCGCTTGTACCAGGGGTCAGACGGGTGGCTGACGGCCGGGCCCTTGAGCAGCTTGGGGATGTCGTACACGAAGTCCTGGCGGTGGTACTCGCTGGGCGTGTGCACGTAGGTGTCCATGCGAATGGCGTCCTTCGGGCACGCGTCGACGCACAGCCCACACACGATGCAGCGCAGCTCGTCGATGACGAAGGCCTTCGGGTACTTCTCGATGACGCGCGATTCGGCCGACGCGTCGTCTTCCGAGTACTCGCCCGCTTCGATGTAGATGCACTGCGCGGGGCAGATGGTCGCGCACATGTAACAGGCGACACACCGCGGCTTGCCGTCGTCACGCGGAACCAGGCGGTGGAGCCCGCGGTAACCCGGCGGGTACTCCATGCGCTCTTCCGGGTACTGAACGGTGCTGACCAGCGACAGACCCTTGCGGTCGAGCACCTCGGGGTTCGCATCACGCGTTCCCCACAGGTTGCGGAGGAAGTGGCGCGTGGTGACCGCGATGCCCTTGAGGATCTCGGGGACGTAGGAACGCTCACGAACGTCCGGGTGGACGAGCTGGGTGTCGTTCTCGTTCTTCTTGATGGAGTGAGAGCCCATGGCGTCTTTCAGTGCGAGTTCGCGTGCGCGTCGTGGCCGTGATCGTCGTGGCCATGCCCGTGATCGTCGTGACCGTGGCCGTGGCCACCGTGCGCGTCAGCCGCCGCGCGCTCGTCACGAAGCTGCTTGGGCGGAGTGACTGTGAGGAAGGCGAAGATGCCGAGCACCACGAAGCCGAACAGCGCCAGGTAGCGCAACGACGGGTCGAGCAGGATCAACGCGCCCGACACGAAGAGGTTGATGAGGCCCATGGGGAGCAGAATCTGCCAGCCGAGCTTCTGCACCTGGTCGTAGCGGAAGCGGGGCATCGTCCAGCGGATGACCAGCTGGAGATAGATGAGGAAGATCACCTTGATCCAGAACACGGTGCCGAAGAACGCTCCCTGGAGAATGGGGTAGTTCTTCATGAGCTCCAGGTTCTGCACCCACTCGTTGCCCACGGGCAGCGACCAGCCGCCGAAGAAGATCGCCGTCAGCACGCCCGAGAGCACCACGATCTCGACGAACTCCGAGATCATGAAGAGGCCGAACTGCATGCCCGAGTACTCGAGGAAGTAACCGACGATCTCCGACTCACCTTCGGGAGAGTCGAAGGGCGCGCGCTTGGTCTCGGCAAAGGCCGCCGCGAAGAAGAGCACGAAGCCCAGCGGCTGCAGGAAGATGCCCCACGAGGGCAGGCCGATGTCGAACGAGCCGAGGTAGCCCTTCCACAGGTACGCGGCCTGCGACTCAGCCATGCCGCCGGCGCCCGCGAGCCGAACCGTGCCGAACGCGATCATCATGCCGACCAGCGAGAGGCCGAGCGCCACTTCGTAGCTGATCATCTGCGACGAGGCGCGAACCCCGCCGAGCAGCGCGAACTTGTTGTTCGACGCCCAGCCCGCGAGCGACGTGCCGTAGACGGCGAGCGAGGCGATCGCGAGCAGGAAGAGCAGGCCGAAGTCGGGGTTGATGGCGACCATCATCACGTCGTTGCCGCCGACGTTCAGCGTCGGGCCCGCAGGCACCACGGCGAAGAGCGCGAACACCGGCGCGAAGGCCAGCATGGGCGCGATGTTGAAGAGGAAGCTGTTGGCCTTGGTGGGGCGGAAGGCTTCCTTGGTCAGCAGCTTGAGCACGTCGGTGATGATGTGCGGAATGCCGCCCAGCGCCCGGTTCTTGAGCCCGGGGATGATCGACAGGCGCGCGCGGTTGGGGCCGACGCGGTCCTGCATGTAGGCCGACCACTTGCGCTCTGCGAGCGTGAGCAGCGTGGCGATGACCATCACCACCACCAGCATCAAAACGAGGATGTTGGTGATGTGCGAGAGGCCGGGAATGCCCAGGTGCTTGCGACCGAGGTCTTCGACCAGACCACCGACCGCGTAGGCCGCGGCCATGATGCCGAAGAGCGACCCGACGATGGTGCCGATCGCGAGGAGAATTTGACCGATTCGAGCCATGACTCAGGTGCCCTGCGGAAGAGAGAGACCGCGGATGTTGGGAACGCCCTGTTCACGCCAGCCGGGCGGGCGACCGTCGGCGCCGGTGGGCAGGGTGCCGATGCCAGGGCGCTTCTGGTTGATGGGGGCCTGCTTGTCCCACTCGAACGACGCGAGCTCGGGCACGCTGGGCGACAGCTGCTTCCACACTTCACGTGACGACGCGGCGCGCAGCTCGGAACCGAAGGCCTTCGCCAGCTCGACGGCCCACTTCCAGTGCGGCTGGGATTCGCCCTTGGGCGGGAACGCGCGGCGGAAGCGCTGGGTGATGCCTTCGATCTGCGTGAACGAGCCTTCGTCTTCGATGTGCGTCGACGCGGCGAGCACCACGTCGGCGGCCTCGGTGACCTTCGACTCGTTGGTCGCGGTGAGCACGAAGGCCTGAAGCCCGGCGATGCGCGCCACGAAGGCCTCTTCGGCTTCCGGCACTTCGTGGCCGATGGCGAACGCGGCCTTGAACGTCTTGCCGATGCCGCTGGTGAAGTCGGCGAACGACTTCGCCTCGAGCCCGAAGGCCTTCGCGATGTTCAGCAGGCCCTTGCGGTTCGGGTTCTTGTCGGCGGTGCGCAGGAAGTCGTCGGCGATGCCGTCGGGCCGACCCGAGACGAACACCGTCTTGACCTTGAGCACGTCGCGCGCGAACGCGAAGCCCGCGAGCAGGTCTTCGTTGGAAGCCACCGGCGAGGCGACGAAGGCCAGCTTGCCCTCGTGCTGCTTGAGCAGGTCGACGGCCGCGGCGAGCGCCGCTTCGTGACCGACTTCCTTCTTGTCGGTGCGACCCACGAGGCTCCGCAGCACGCGGTGCTTGTTGATCGTCTTGTACATGAGGCGGCCGGTGTCGCTCATCCAGCTCTTGTTGATGGCCTCGTTCTCACGCGGGCGGTAGCGGTAGACGTCCTGGCCCATGAAGTCTGCGTAGATGTTGCAGCCCTTCGAGCAGCCGGTGCAGATGCTGGGCGTCGCCGACAGGAACCACGCACGCGCGCGGAAACGGAAGTCGGTGTTGAGCAGCGCGCCGACCGGGCAGATGTCGACGATGTTGCCGGAGTACTCGCTCTCGAGCTTGCCGTACGCGGGCGACACGTCGACCACTTCGTGCGAGCCGCGGCCGAACACGCCGAGCTGCGGCGCCTTGGCCACTTCGTCCATGAAGCGCACACAGCGGGTGCACATCACGCAGCGCTCCTGATCGATGACGATCAGGTCGCTCAACTTCTTGCGCTTGTTCTTGAGGATCTTGCCGCCTTCGAGGCGCGAGGCCTTGAAGTCGTACTTCATGTAGTAGTCCTGCAGCTTGCACTCACCGGCCTGGTCGCAGATCGAGCAGTCGACCGGGTGGTTGAGCAGCAGGAACTCCATCACCATCTTCTGCTGAGCGCGCACCTTCTCGGTGTTGGTCTTGATGACCGCGCCTTCGCTGATGGCCGTCTGGCACGCCGGCACCAGCTTGCCCGGGGGCGCCGCCGACGACTCGACCATGCACATGCGGCAGTTGGCCGCGATCGAGAGGCGCGGGTGGTAGCAGTAGTACGGAATCTCGGAGCCGACGGTCTTCGCGGCTTCGATCATGTTGGTGCCGGGCTTGGCGACGACCTCCTTGCCGTCGATGACCAGGGTGACCATGCCCGGGTTCTTCGGCGGCGGCGGGCCCGGAGGACCAGCCGGCGGCGGAGCAGGGGGCTTCGGGGCTTCGGCCTTCTTCTCGTCGCTCACTGTTCGACCTCTCCGCCGATCATGTTGATGGTGTCGAAGGTGGGAATCAGGTCAGGCAGCATCTTGCCCTCACACATGTGACCGAGGCCGGCGAGGATCTGGTAGCCGGGCGCGCGGACGTGGATCTTGTACGGGCGGCCGCTGCCATCGCTGCGCAGGTACCAGCCCAGCTCGCCGTTCGCCGACTCGGTGCAGCTGTACACCTCGCCTGCGGGCACCGGCACGCCTTCCATCACCAGCTTGAAGTGCGCGATCACGCCTTCGATGGAGTTGTAGACCTTCTCTTTCGGCGGCAGCGCGATGCGCCAGTCGTCGATCATCACCGGACCTTCGGGCATCTCGGCGAGGCACTGGCGGATCATCTTGATCGACTCGCGCATCTCGAGCACGCGCATGTAGTAGCGATCGAAGTTGTCGCCGTTGTGGCCGACGGCCACCTTCCAATCGAGCTTGTCGTAGACCCAGTACGGCCTGGCCTTGCGCACGTCGTAGTCGACGCCGCAGGCGCGCAGGCAGGGGCCGGTGAAGCCGAACTCCATCGCCGCTTCTTTGGTGATGATGCCGGTGCCCTTGGTGCGGTCCGTGAAGATGCGGTTGCGCGAGAGCAGCGCGTCGACTTCAGCCGACAGCTCTTCGATCTTGATCAGCGAGCGCAGCACCTTGTCGGCCCAGCCCGCGGGCAGGTCGCGGTTCACGCCGCCGATGCGGCCGTAGCTGGTGGTCAAACGCGCGCCGGTCAGCTCGGTCACGCGGTCGGTGACGAGGTCGCGCGCTTCGATGGCGTAGAGGAACGCGCCGAAGCCACCGAGCTCGAGCGAGAGCGCGCCGGCCGTCGTCAGGTGACTGGCGATGCGGTGCAGCTCGGCGCCGATCACGCGGATGTACTTGGCGCGCTCGGGGATATCGATGCCCATCAACTGCTCGACCGCCGTGAGGTAGCCGAAGTTGTTGTGCATCGCGGCGACGTAGTCGAGGCGGTCCGTGTACGGGAGCACCTGCGTCCACGTCACGTTCTCGCAGCTCTTCTGGAAACCGCGGTGGAGAAAGCCCACCTCGGTGTCCATCTTCACGATGGTCTCGCCATCGAGCTCGATGCGCAGGCGCACGGTGCCGTGCGTCGCGGGGTGCGAGGGCCCGAGGTTGACCACCATGTTGCGGGTCTGCAGATGCGCTTCGAGCTCGTCGTCACTCGGAGTCGGATCGTATTCGTCACCGGCTGCGGCCATGTGCGTACTCCTGAAAGGTCCGAAAGAAGTTGATCAGTCCTGCACGCCGTTGGTGCCGGGACCGCGGAAGATGTCCTTGATGGGACGCTCGGGGATGAGGTTCTGGCGGCCGCGCAACGGGTAGTCCTTTCGCAGCGGGTGACCCACGAACTCCTCGTACATGAGGATGCGCTTGTTCTTCCCGCCGGCGAAAGCCACGCCGTAGAAGTCCCACACGAAGCGCTCGCCCCACTCGGCGCCCAGGTACACCTTCATGATGCTGGGAATGTCTTCGCCCTCGTTCACGCGCACCTTGAGCCGCGTGAGCTCGTTCCGCTCGACGGAACGGAGGAAGTACAGCACCTCGAAGCGCGGGTCCTGCTCCGGGCCCTCGAGGTGGAGGCGATCGACCGCGTCCATCGAGATGAAGAGATTGAAGCCCAGCTTCTCCTTGAGCAGCTTCGTCACCTCGACGATGTGCTCGCGGGCCACGACGCCCCACGGCTCACCGGTGCGATCGACGTAGCGTTCAACGAAAGCCTGCGGGATCTGCGCCTGGATCTGGTCGAGCGCGAAAGTGCTCAATTTGGGGGTCCCTGAACGGTGAAAAGGCGCGGTTCTCTTAGGAAGTGCCCCCAACCGAGTCAACGTGTTTTCCCAAGGGGTTTGACCACTTAGCGCGCAAGAACTGCGCGTCATGGCTGGGCGAACCACCGAGATTCGCTTGGGCGCTAGGTTCTCGCGTCACCGATGGCGACCGACGAAGACGAGCTGTGGTCGCGGGTGTACGCTAGGCCGGGCGATCTCGAGGTGCGCGCCGTGCTCGCCGACGCGTTGAGTGAGCGGGGCGACCCGCGTGGCCCGTTCATCGCGCGGCAACTGGCGGGAGATCGCAGCGCGCCAGCACCCGACGTCGCGCGAGCCGTGCTCGGTGACATCGCGCCGGCGCTGCGCGTGGCGTCGGTGGAGTTCGAGAACGGCTTCCCGGTGGCGGGCGTGATGAACGCGGTGACGCCGTCGGCGACCTTCACCCGGCCCGAGTGGGCGACGTTTCGATCGCTCCGTGGGCTGCAGGGCTTCGGGCCCGCGCTCACGTCGCTGCGCCGCGCGACGGACGTCTCGTTCTTCGCGTTGGACGAGTTGATCCGGCATCGGTGGGTGTTGCCGCTCCGCGAGCTGGGCATCAATGGCACCAGCGCGTCGCAGGTCGCCGAGCTGCCGTGCGAGCTCGAGTCGTTGATCATCGAGCACGCGATCGTCAGCGAAGACTTCGAGCTCGGCTACCTCTTCGAGCCGCTGCGCGAGGTGCGTTCGTTGACGCGCCTCCGCATCGAGGCGCCCAGCTTCCTCGGCCCTTCAGGCCTCTCGCGCGAGCCGATCGCGCGTTGGCCGAAATGGAGCGCGGACGTGCCGCCGTCGTTGCGCACGATCGAGTGGCAGCTGCACGCGGGCCTGCTCCGGCTCAGCTCCGTCGAGGCGCGCTTCGACACGCTCACCCTCGAAGGTGAAGGCAACGAAGCGACGTTGCGGGCCCTGGGAACGCCGGCCAGACACTTCGTCGTCGAGCCGCGCGCTCAGTGAACGCCGACCACCTCACCTGACTCGGTGAGGTCGAGGCCGTAGGCGGCCGGCACCTTCGGCAGGCCGGGCATCGTCAGGATCTCTCCGGTGAGCGCGAGCAGGAACCCGGCTCCCGCAGACACGCGCACGTTGCGAATGGTGATGACGAAGTTGTTCGGCGCACCTTGCCTCGTCGGGTCGTCGGACAACGACAGATGCGTCTTTGCCATGCACACCGGCAGGTCGCCGAGCCCCCACGAACGCAGCCGCGCGAGGTCGTGCTGGGCGTCGGAGCTCAGCTCCGCGTGGAGCGCGCCGTAGATCTTCTGCGCGATGGCGGTGACCTTGTGTTCGAAGGTGTCGGCGAGCGCGTAGGTGAAGGTCGGCGGCGTGCGCGGCTGCTGCAGCACTTCTTCGACGACCGCCGCCAGCTTCTCGCTGCCGCTGCCACCTTCGAGGAAGCCCGCGTTGCGCGCGATGCGCACGTTCTCGGCGGCCGCGAGCTTCTCGACGAGCGCGAGCTCTTCTTCGGTGTCGCTGGCGAACACGTTCATCGCCAGCACCGGCTCGAGACCGAAGCTGCGGATCGACGCGATGTGACGGCGAACGTTGGCGAAGCCCTTCTCGATCGACTCGAGGCCCGGCTGATCGCCACCGTGAAAACGCATGGCGCGCGCGGTGACGACGAGCACCACCGCCGACGGCCACAGGCCCGACATGCGGCACTTCAGATCGAGGAACTTCTCGCCGCCGAGATCGAACGCGAAGCCGGCTTCGGTGACGACCACGTCAGCCAGCGACAACGCCGCGCGCGTCGCCATCACCGAGTTGCAGCCGTGCGCGATGTTGGCGAACGGCCCGCCGTGCACCAGCGCAGGCACCCCTTCGGTGGTCTGCGCGAGGTTGGGGAGCAGCGCGTCTCCGAGCAGCGCCGACATCGCGCCCACGGCGTTCAGGTCGCCCGCGGTCACCGGCTTGTTGTCCTTGTCGACGCCGACGATCAAGCGCGCAAGGCGGGCCTTGAGGTCCTTCACGCCGTCCGACAGACACAAGGTGGCCATCACTTCAGACGCCGCCGTGATGTCGAAGCCGTCTTCGCGGGGAACGCCGCTCGAAGGGCCACCCAGCCCGATGACCGTGTTGCGCAAGAAGCGATCGTTCATGTCGATGCAGCGCTTCCAGGTGACCTGCTTGAATTTGCGCTGATCGAAGTTGATCGCGTTGTCGACCAGCGCGGCGAGCAGGTTGTTGGCCGCGGTGATGGCGTGCAGATCGCCCGTGCAGTGCAGGTTGATGCGCGCCGACGGCTCGAGGCTCGCCTTGCCGCCGCCGGTGCCGCCACCCTTCGCGCCGAACACCGGCCCCAGCGACGGTTCACGCAGCGCCGCGATGGTCTTCACGCCACGACGCGCGAGGCCCTGCACGAGGCCGATGGACGTGGTGGTCTTTCCTTCGCCGTACTTGGTGGGCGTCATCGCGCTCACCAGCACCAGCTTTCCCTTCGCGCCCCCGTCGCGCAGCCGGTTCACCGTGGCCCACGACAACTTCGCCAGCGGGCCGTACGGCAGCAGATCGTCAGCAGTGAGACCGACCTTCTTCGCGACATCGACGATGGGGAGCATGGCGCTCCCATAGCTCAGTTCGGAAACCGCGAGATGGTGGCGTTGGGCATGTCGTTGTCGGTGTCGAGCAACAGCCGCTCGTTGTAGCGCTCGAGCTGCGCCTGGAAGCTCGCGGGCTGCGGGTCGCTGCGGGAACCGGTGAACAGCGTGTAGTCGCCGTTCGAAGGGTCGGTGTTGTAGATGAACCCGGTTCCGTCAGCGCGGCGGCCGATGCTCACGAAGTGATCGCTCACGTCTGAGTCGATGCTGCCGCCGACCCGAATGGTCACCGTCTCGCCGGGCCGCAGTTGCGCGAAGAGGTACTGCACGCGTGCGGAGGCATCGAGCTGAACCTGCCGCGTGGTCGCGCCGCCGAGGGTCGCCAGGCCGTTGATCTCCGCGTCGTCGAAGCCGGAGCGATCCGCGCCCGCCTGACGCCCACCGACGTCGAGCGAGTAGTACTGCCGCGCCGCGTCGCCCGGGTGCTGCGGGTCGTCGACGAGGCCGATGGTCACGTTCTGGCCCGTGGCGGTGGCGAGCAGCTGCTGCGCGCGGGTGGCGTGCTGCGGCAACCAACCCTGCGGGCTCTGCAGTTGCGTGAGCAGCCCCTGCAGTTCCGTACGCGCCGCGCCGCGCGGCATCGACGAAATGGTGCGCGTCATCAACGCCTCCACGTCACCGCGCGCGTTCCCCGCGCGGTACAGCAGATCCTGCGCGCGCGAGAGTTGTTCGAACGTCGCGGTGCCGTTGCGAATGCTGGTGGCGATGCCACGCAGCTCGGTCTGTTGCGCCGCGGGCAGGCGTGAAGCGGCCGCACCATCGGCGACCCGGTCGAGGAAGTTCGCTGCCGCGGTCGGCCCCTGCATGATCGCGCTGCCGAGCAACGACGACGGCCCGCACCGCCACGCGCTGTTGCCAGGCTCGCCACGCGCGGGGTTCTGGGTGAGGTGGCCGACGATCTGCTCGGGGTTGTTCCACGCCTCGCCGGAGATGCGCCCCGAGCTGCTGCGCAACGTGCCGCTGGTGCCATTGAGCCCGCGGCCCGAATCACGTGGTGCGACGCCATGACCGAGCGCGACGCCCCGCGGCTGGCTGGGCTCGAAGTCGTCGGTGGCGCGACGCGCCGGGCGCTCGATTTCCTGCGTCGGGCGCTTCAGTTCCGATGACGTGACCGGCTTGAGCTGCGGCTGCGACGGCGACCCGAGACCTTTGATGCTCATGATGTGACCCCCCCAGCGAGTTGAACTGCGGCACGGACAGTACCGCCGTCGCCGCAAAGTTCTTTCGTCACATCAGCGTGGCGATGTCGCTCGCTTCTCCTTCTTCGATGCGCACCCGCGGCACCGCGAGTTGCAGTTGTTCGGCCGCGGCGATCGCCTCCATTTTCATGATGTTGGCGATGCTGGTGTCTTCGTTGACCGTGAGGAGCTCGAGCACGCGCTCGATGGTCGAGCGGCCCGACGCGCAGACGATCGGCCCGTCTTCACGAAAGTCGATGGTGTCCTGCAACTGCAGATCGCTCGCGAGCCGCGCTTCGATGGTGGGCCCCAGCAGGTCGCTCGCGGTGTGAAGCAGGCGTCGCAGCACGTGCGTCCACGCCTGCAGTGAATCGGTCGACTCGTCGATGAGGTCCATGCCGACCGGCAGGTTCGCCATGCGCTCGAGGTACTCGTGCATGACGTCGCCGCGCAGAATCCGCCCGTGCTGCGGCGCGATGCACTCGACCGCGGGAGTCAGCGCGCGAATGGTGTCGACGGCCCGCTTCAGGGCCTGACGCGTCGGCATGTACAGCTGATGAAACGCGCGAATGCCGGGCCACTCTTCACCGCGCGCGTCGAGCTCGAGCTCGCACTCGGCAGTGAGCCCGCCGAAGAGATCTCCAGAGAACAGCACGCGCGTCTGTGGGTCGTAGAGCGCGAGCGCGCCGCGGAAATGACAGAAGGGCGTCGGCACCAGGTGCAGCTCGTGGCCCGTGGGCAGCGGCAGCACACCGCGGTAGCGCTCGGCAGACACGAAGCGATCTCGCGGCAGCCCGAAGTGGCAGATGAGCCGCCACGTGTCTTCACTCGCGAACACGTGCGCTCTGGGTGCGTAGCGGGACAGCAGCATCGGCGCCGAGCTGCCGACGTCGGGGTCTTGATGGTTGATGTGAATGAGGGAGAGCCGGTCGAGCCCGCCGAGCACCTTCGCGGTCTTCGCGGCGACGACCGAGAAGTCGACGTGGCTGCCGGGGTCGATGAGCACGTTGAACTGCGTGCGCGGTGAGTACTCGGTGTTCTCGAACACGCGCAGGTAGCTGTTGGAGTGGAAGATGCTCCTGGGGTCCCGTTTGCCGACCCAGAAGGTCCCGGGAGCGATCTCTACGGGCGCGGAGACGTCGTACTGCAGCTGCATGGGCGCGACGCGATTCAGTCGCGATGCCGAAGCACGCTCCGAGCGACGTGTCGGCGCTGCGCACGCAAAGTTCGACGTGCTGAGGGCCCGAAGCGCAGGCGGTGCGTCACGGCGCGACGTCTTTCAAGGCCGCTCGATCACCCGCACGTTCTCACCGCGGGAGCCGCGCTTGAACGCCGCGCCGCACCAGATCACTCGAAGGCCAGCGCGCGCTCGAAGTCAGACGGGTTCGACGCAGCTTCCTTCGCGACTTCCACCGTGATCTGCCCCGCGCGCAGCAGCTGCACCAGGTGCTGGTCGAAGCTCTGCGTGCCGAGAATGTCGTGGCTGCGCTCGAGAAAGTCTTTGATCTCGTGGGTGCGATCGGGGTCCTTGATGAACTCGGTGACCGAGAGGTTCGAGACCATGATCTCGGCCGCCACCACGCGACCCTTGCCCGACGCGTGCGGCAACAAGCGCTGCGAGATCGACCCGCGCAGGTTTTCGGCCAGGCGCATGCGCACCCCTGCCTGCGCCTCGGGCGGGAACACGCCGATGATGCGGTTGATGGTGCGATACGCGTCTTGCGTGTGCACCGTCGACAACACGAGGTGACCGGTCTCGGCGGCCTTGATCGCGATCTCGATGGTCTCCGCGTCGCGCATTTCGCCGACCAGAATCACGTCGGGGTCCTGGCGCATCGCCGCGCGCAGGGCCTTGCCGAAGTCGGGCGTGTCGGGGCCGATCTCGCGCTGCATCACGCGCGAGAACTTGTCTTCGTGCACGAACTCAATGGGGTCTTCGATGGTGACGATGTGCTTGCGGTAGTGCGCGTTGATGTAATTCACCATGGCCGCGAGCGTGCTCGACTTGCCTGACCCGGTGACGCCGGTGACGAGAATGAGCCCACGATCTTCCTGGCTCATCTTCTCGAGCGTCTTGGGCAGCCCCAGCTTCTGGAAGTCGGGAATCTGCAGGGGGATCGATCGCAGGATCGCGCCGAGGTGACCCTTGTTCCGGTAGATGTTCGCGCGGAACCGGCCGACGCCCTCGAGCGGGTAGCTGGTGTCCCAGTCCTGCAGATCGTCGATGGCGCCTTTGTAGCGGCTGCTCGAGAGCAGGTGCCTCGCGATGCGCGCGGTGTCTTCTGGCTGCAGCGCCGGCACCTTCACCGGCAACAGCTGGCCGTTGACGCGCAGGGCAGGGGCCGAGCCCACCTTGAAGTGCACGTCAGACGCCCCGTTCTTCACCGCCGCCGCCAGGAATTGATTGAACGTCGCGAGTTCCACGTTGCTCTTCCCCCGAGATCAGCGAACGAAAGCCTGCGTGCGAGACAGCTGCGCGCTGGTGCGGCGCAGCCGCTCGGCCATGGTGCGAATGAACGAGCGGTAGACCTTCACCGCCAGCTTGTCGTCCTGCGCGAGCATCGCTTCGAACTCGGCGCGCGGCATCTTGAGCAGGCGTGACGGCACGGCGGTGGTCACCCGCGCGCTGGTGAGCACGTCATCGATGAGCGACATTTCGCCGAACAATTCGCCTTCGCGCAGCCGGCCGATCTCCTCGTGCTTCTCGTGGCGCCCGTCGCCGTCGGCGTCGCGCGAGACGATCACCTCGCCCTTGCCGATGACGTACAGCGCGTCACCGAGCGCGTTCTGCTCGATCACCACGGTGCCTTCGGGCACGTCGAGGTACTGAATCAGACTCCCGAGGCGCGTCGTCTCGTCGAAGGTGAGCTTCTGAAAGAGGTGAAGCTTCTGCAGCAGCTCCACACCCTCGAATTCTCCAAAACCCGTCAGTTCGAGTTCCACGGCGCGAAACCTTATGCGAACTCCTTCCGATACTCTGCGACTGTGAGCGACGGTAGTGAGCGGCGGAGCGACGCGCGGTACGTGGCCCATTTCGACGTGCGGTTCACGCGAGCCAGTGACGCCGCGCGGGCCTTCGGGGCCTTCTCGATCAACTTCAGCCCCGGCGGGCTCTGCGTTCGCAGCCCCAATGCGTACACGGTGGGCGAGACACTCACCCTGAGCCTCACCATCGAAGGCGAGACGTTCGAACTTCAGGGCATGGTGGCGTGGGTGCGCGGAGAAGCGGTGGGCATCCGCTTCGTGAACGTGAAGCCGGCGATTCGTGTGCGGCTCGAAGGCGTGGCGCAGCTGCTGTCGACGAAGTTGCCGCCGGTTACTTGAGGCGGAACACGCCGACGTCGCACGCGTCGAAGCCGCAGGCCTTGAAGAACGCCTGGAGCTCCGGCGTGAGCGGACCGTAGGTCTGCAGCTCGAGACGTTTGACCGACAGCACCTTCGCGCGTTCGACGACCTTCTTGAGCAGCTCGCGGCCGACGCCCTTGCGGCGCCAGGCGGTGGCGACGTTCAACTCGTCGATGGTGGCCGCGCGCCCACCGGTCTTGAGCACCGGGCGATGCGAGAGCGTGGCGAAGCCGATGGGGCGATCGAGCTGGTCGGCGGCGACGACGATCTCCATCTCGGGGTGACTGATGATCCACGTCACCGTGTTCGGGTCGCTCTGCACGCCGATCTGCGCGAGCAACGCGACGATGGGCGCAGCGTCACCGCGCCGAGCGGGGCGCACCTTGAACGAACCCGGTCCTTGTGGAACTGGAGTCATCGCCACGGACACGACTCTAGGCCCGTTC
This sequence comes from Archangium gephyra, assembly GCA_003243425.1. GTDB lineage: Bacteria > Myxococcota > Myxococcia > Myxococcales > Myxococcaceae > Archangium_A > Archangium_A gephyra_A. The sequence goes on from QFQP01000008.1 coordinate 63,294, forward strand.
GCGCCGGGCTCAAGAAAGCGGGCACGCTACGGCCTGCTACACATCGACCAGGAACACCTCGACGGCGAGATCGAGCAGCTCGCGCGAGAGCGCCGGCGGCTGGCCCTTGTAGCGCGCAGCGTCTTTCACCAGCTGCACCAGATCGCGCGGGTGACAGCTGCGCAACGACAGGTTTCGCGGCTTGTAGGTGTGCTCGAGCAGGTAGTTCACGGCCTGTTCGACGTACGGGATGCCGCTGGCCTCGCACACGCGCTTGAAGATGGTGCGGTACTGCTTCTCGTCGGGGTTGCCGACCTCGATCTTGTATTTGATGCGGCGGAGGAAGGCCTCGTCGACCAGCTCCTTCGGATCGAGGTTGGTCGAGAAGACGATCAGCTGATCGAACGGAATCTCGAACTTCTTGCCGGTGTGCAGCGTCAGGAAGTCGACGCGCTTCTCGAGCGGCACGATCCACCGGTTCAACAGGTCGGTGGGGTGCACCTTCTGCCGGCCGAAGTCGTCGATGAGCAACATGCCGCCGTTGGCCTTCACCTGAAACGGCGCTTCGTAGAACCGCGCGGTGTCGGAATAGATGAGATCGAGCGTCTCCAGCGTGAGCTCGCCGCCGACGATCACCGCCGGCCGGCGACAGAGCTGCCACCGGTTGTCCATCTCGAAGGTCGCTCTGCGGCCCTGCGCATCGCGCCCGAGCTCCAGCGGCACGGGGTGATGCACGAGGCGATCGAAGACCTTCACGATCTGCCCGTCGATCTCGAGGCAGTGGGGAATGAACGCCTCACCACCGAACATCGCGGAGATCGCCTCGGCCAGTGAGGTCTTGCCGTTGCCGGGCGGCCCGAAGAGGAACAGCGAGCGGCCCGAGTTCACCGCGGGGCCGAGCTTGTCGACGATGTTCTCGGGCACCACGAGGTGACTCAACGCCAGCTCGAGCTGCTTGCGCGAGACGGTCGGCGTCTCGCGCGTCTGCTGCTGAATGAGCGAGTTGTACTGCTCGATGGGCACCGGCGCGGGGCCGACGTAGGTGGTGCGATTGAGCGCATCGCGCGCGTACTCGCGGCCCTTGTCGGTGAGCTGAAAGTCGACCGACACCCGGCCGAAGCCCTTGCCTCCGCGCAGGTCGACGAGCTTCTCGGTCGCGAGGTGATCGACCACGTGCTCGACGACGCCCGTCCACGGCAGCCGGAGCTGGTCGGCGACCTCCGCGCCGGTCGCCATGCCCTGGTAATAGAAGAACTTGAGCGCGATGTCGGCGAGCAGGCCCAGTTTGAGGCCCGTGTCGTCGATGCTCGTGGGCTGCGCCGGAGCGAGGTCGAGAATTCCCGGGTTCTCGAGGCTGAACGGGTTCTCCGACTCGTGCGTGTTGGTGGGCCGGTTCGACATTCCGGCGGCCACGCTAGCTCAGACGAACGTGAGCCAGTGCAGGTACGCGGGCTCGCCACCGCGCACCACGCGCGCGTAGGTCTGCTGCACCATCTGCGTGATCGCCCCGGGCTTGCCTTCGCCGACCTGGCGGTTGTCGACCTCGCGAACGGGCGTGATCTCGGCCGCGGTGCCGGTGAAGAACACCTCGCCGGCGATGTAGAGCGCATCGCGCGTGAAGCTGACCTCTTCGACCGGGTGACCCGCATCGCGCAGCAGCTTGATGACGGTGTCGCGGGTGATGCCGCGCAGAATCGGCGACGACAGCGAAGGCGTGCGCACCACGCCGTGACGGCCGACGCAGAAGATGTTCTCGCCGGAGGCCTCGGCCACGAAGCCCGAGATGTCGAGGAGGATCGCTTCGTCGTAGCCGCCCATGACCGCCTCGCGCTTGGCGAGGATCGAGTTCACGTACTGACCCGAGATCTTGCCGCGCACCATGTTCACGTTCACGTGCATGCGGGTGAAGCTCGAGACCTTGGCGCGAATGCCCTCCTTCACGCCCTTGTCGCCCAGGTACGTGCCCCATTCCCACGCGGTGATCGCCACCCGCGTCTCGTTCTGCGCGCCCAGGCCCATGGCGCCGTCGCCCATGAACGCCACCGGCCGCAGGTACGCCCCGTTGGGAAACAGCTTTTCCTGCGAAGCGAGCACGTCGATGCAGGCCTGCATCAGCTCGTCTTCCGTGTACGGAATCTTGAGGATGATGATGTGCGCCGAATCGAGGAAGCGGCGGATGTGCTCCCGCAGCTTGAAGATCGCCAGCTTGCCGTTCTCGGCGCGGTAGGCGCGAATGCCCTCGAACACGCCGAGGCCGTAGTGCAGGGCGTGGGTCATCACGTGGACGTTCGCGTCGTTCCAGGCGACGAGCTTCCCGTCCATCCACACCTTCTCGGCCTTCACGACAGAATTGGCGGTTGCACTCATGAGCGCCGCTTAGACCTGATGCGGAGCGTCATGGCAACGATGCAGGCGCGCCGAGCTGCATCGGTTCTTCGTGGACGACCGAAGGTGTCCCGCGGGGCAGCGTGACGACGAAACGAGCGCCCTGACCGGGCACAGAATCGGCGACCACCGTGCCGTCGTGATGTCGGGCGAGCTGCGAGACGATCCACAGGCCCAGGCCGAAGCCGCGCGTGTCGTCAGGGGCGCGCGCGCGCGTGAAGCGGCCGAACAACGTCGAGAGCTGGTCTGCGGGGATGCCGGGGCCGTGGTCCTGCAAGGCGAACGTCACGGTGTCGGTGTGGCCGACGACCTCGATCTCGAGCGGGCCGGGCGCGTACTTGCGCGCGTTCTCGACGAGGTTGCTCACGAGCTGATCCAGCCGCGCGCGGTCCCAGAACCCGGAGGTGTCGCCGCTCGTCTTCAGGCTCACCGACGAGGGGGTCCACACGCCGTCGGCCGAAGGTCGCAGCGCCACCTCCCGCGCGATCTCCCCCAGGTCGCACCCTTCGCGTCGCAGTTGCAGCCCGTTGGCCGACAGCCGCGAGACGTCGAGCAGGTACTCCGAGAGCCGCGCCAGGCGATCGACGCTGCCCTGCACCTGCCGCAGATACGAGAGCGCGTGCGACGCAGGGTTGCGCAGCGTCTCGGGGCGGTCCCAGCTCTTGATGGCGTTGCGCACCTGGAACTTGAGCGCAGTGATCGGCGTGCGCAGCTCGTGCGAACCGACGGCGAGGAAGTCTTCTCGCGTCTGCAGGGTGCTGCGCAGCTCGGCTTCCGCGCGCTTGAGCACCGAGACGTCCTGCAGGTTGAGCAGCATCGTGCCCGTGGTGCCGGGCAGCGCGGGCAGGTTCTCCGAGAACGCGAGCACCGAGCTGCGACGGTCGCCGTCGGTGAACGAGAACAGCTCCCCGTTGATCTTCTCGCCGCGGGCCGCGCGCGCGAGCGGCAGCTTGTCGGCGGGCACCGGGCGATCGTCGGCGTCGTTGACGGTGACGCCCGCGGGCCACTTGCCGCCGGTGAAGACGCCCTGGCCCATCTCCCGTGCCGCGCGGTTGGCGTAGCGGGGCGTCTTCGCTCCCTGCTCGATCAAGATGAGCGCGGTGCGCTGCGTGTCGAGCGCCGCCTCGAGCCATTGCTGTTGTGCCAGCGAGGCCTCGCGCTGCCGCGTGACCAGCTCCCGTTCATGTGCCACCTGCTGCGCGAGACGGAGCTCTTCGGCCACGCGCTTGACCTCACGTGTCTTGAGCGCGAGCTCGACGAAGACCTGCAGCTTGCCCCGCAGAATCGCGGGCTCGATGGGCTTGATGAGGTAGTCGACCGCGCCGACTTCGTACGCCTGGAAGATGGGCGGCCGGCCTTCGGCGACCCCGGTGAGGAAGATGATCGGCGTGCGCGCGGACTTCTCTCGTTGACGAATCAGCTTCGCGCACTCGAAGCCGTCCATCTCCGGCATCTTCACGTCGAGCAGGATCGCGGCGAATTCGTGCTGCAAGAGCAGACGAAGAGCGTCGCGGCCCGAGCGCGCTTTGAACACTCGCTGTTGCAGGCTGCCCAGCACCGTTTCGATGGCGAGCAGACTGTTCTCGTCGTCATCGACGAGAAGGAGGTTCACCTGATCCTGCACTTCAGGCCTCCGCTCCGGGAGCTGACGACGGGGTGGACAGGGAGTTGGGACGAGGGGAGAGCCACACACGGAGCACGGAGATGAGCTTGTCCACGTTCACCGGCTTGGCGATGTAGTCGGAGGCGCCGGCCGCGAGACACTTCTCACGGTCTCCCTTCATGGCCTTGGCGGTGAGCGCCACCACGGGGAGGTCGGCCCACGCCGCTCGCGAGCGGATGGCGCGGGTGGCTTCGTAGCCGTCCATCTCGGGCATCATGACGTCCATCAGCACCAGGTCGGTGCCGGGGTTGTCTTCGAGGCGCTTGAGCCCTTCGGCGCCGCTTTCGGCATGCAGCACGTGAATGTCGTGATGCTCGAGCGTGGCGGTGAGCGCGAAGATGTTGCGCACGTCGTCGTCGATGACGAGCACCGTGCGCCCCGCGAGCTGCGGGTCTTTCGCGAGGGCCAGGCGCACCAGCGACTGCTGGGCGAGCGGCAGGCGATCGATGCGGCGGTGCTGGAAGAGCGTGACCAGCTCGACCATTCGCTCGGGCGTGCGCGCGAACGCGCCGACCCAGTCGGTCTGACTCTGCATCGCCCAGCGCCACTCCATCGACCCGTCACCGTTCTCCGAGAAGAAGACGACCGGCGGCCGCGCGCCCTGAGGCACCGAGTCACTGATCGACTTGAGCAGCGAGTGTGGCCCGCCCGCGTCTTCGAGCGAAGCGAGCAGCACGTCGTAGCGATCCTTCGCGAGGTGCGCGGCGGCTTCTTCAGCGGTGCGCACCAGGTCGATGCGCGAATTGGGCTCGGTGAGCATGCTGCCGAGCCGGGCGCCGCGGTCGCGCTGCGCGTCGAACACCAGCACGCGGCGCGGGGCGTCGTCGGCGAAGCGGCCGAGTTGATCGATGGCGAGGCTCAAGCTCGACGGGTCGTCCGCCAGCAGCCCCGCAGCCCCGACGCGCAGGGCGCGCGTCTCGCTGTCACCCGACTCGTCGCCCAGCATCCACGTCGGGAGGTGGCGCACCGACACGTCGCGCTTGATGCGATCGAGCGTGGTCCACGCGTCGCGGCCGGGCAGCTCGAGGTCGATGAAGATCGCGACCACTTCGGGGCGGCGCGCCGCATCGACCGCGGAGTCGGCGTGGTCGACGACGTGAACGTTGAGGTTGTGCCTGCGAGCCGCTTCACGCCAGGCCGCGACCTCGTCGGTGTTCTCCGACACCAGCAGCACCGACTTGAGGTGCGCTTCGGCCACCGGTGCGCGCCGGTAATCGAGCGGCGTGGTCTCCGGCGGGCGCTGCACGACGGGCTCGAGCGGCCGGCGGAGCTCGAAGGGCGTGCGCGCCTGCTGCGGGCGGTCACCCTGCGACTTCGCGCGGCCGGTGTACGCCTCGGGCAGGAAGAGCGTGAACGTCGAACCCATGCCGACTTCACTCTCGACGCGCAGCTCGCCACCGAGCAGCTGCGCCAACTCGCGGCTGATGGACAGACCGAGGCCCGTGCCGCCGTAGCGACGGCTGGTGGTGCCGTCGGCCTGCTGAAACGCTTCGAAGATCAGCTGGTGCTTGTCGCGCGGAATGCCGATGCCGGTGTCGACGACGCTGAAGCCGATGCGGCCGTCCTTCGACGGAGCGACCTTGAGCACCACGCTGCCGCGCTCGGTGAACTTGAACGCGTTCGACAACAGGTTGCGCAGCACCTGCTGCAACCGCTTGGCGTCGGTGACGATGCCCGCCGGCAGGTTGGGGTCGATGGTGATCTCGAACACCAGCCCCTTCTTCTCGGCGAGCTGACGGAACGAGCGGTCGACGAAGTCGCGCATTTCGAGCAACCGAACGGTGCTCACGTTCACCGCCACCGTGCCCGATTCGATCTTCGCGAGGTCGAGGATGTCGTCGATGAGCTCGAGCAGCTCAGACCCTGCCGAGTTGATGGTGCGCGCGAAGTCGACCTGCTTGGTCGACAGGTTCCCGTCGCTGTTCTCCGACAGATACTGCGAGAGCAGCAGCAGCGAGTTCAGCGGCGTGCGCAGCTCGTGCGACATGTTGGCGAGGAACTCGGACTTGTAGCGAGACGCGAGCGAGAGCTGCTCGGCCTTCTCTTCGAGCGCCGCCTTGGCCTGTTCGACTTCGCGGTTCTTGTGTTCGACCTCGGTCTTCTGCTGCTCGAGGCGCTTGTTGATCTCGGTGAGCTCTTCGGTGAGCGCCTGCGACTGCTGCAGCAGCGTCTCGGTGCGCATGTTGCCGGCGATGGTGTTGATCACGATGCCGATCGACTGCGTGAGCTGCTTCACGAAGTCGACGTGCACGTCGGAGAACGCGCTGAAGCTGCCGAGCTCGAGCACGGCCTTGAGTTCGCCTTCGAACATGACGGGCAGAACGAGCAGGTGGCTCGCGGGCGCCGCGCCGAGACCTGAGGACACGCGCACGTATTCGCTGGGCACGTTGCTGACGAAGATGGGCTGACGGTCTGCGGCGGCCTGGCCGACGAGCCCTTCACCGATCGCCACGCGGGTGCTGCGCAGCTTCTTGTCGGCGGAACGCGCGTAGCCGGCGCGCAGCACGAGCACGTCTTCATCGCCGTCACGCTCAGCCACGTAGAACGCGGCGTACGGCGCCGAGACGAGCGGGGCGAGCTCGGACAGCGTGACCTTCGACACCGTGTCCATGTCGCGCTCGCCCTGAAGCATCCGCGTGAAGCGGGTCAGGTTGGTCTTGAGCCAGTCCTGCTCCGTGTTCTTCCGCGTGGTGTCCTTCAGGTTCCGAATCATCTCGTTGATGTTGTCTTTGAGCGCGGCGACTTCGCCCTGCGCACCAACGGTGATGAAGCGGGTCAGGTCGCCCTTGGTCACGGCGGTGGCGACCTCGGCGATCGCGCGCACCTGGGTGGTCAGGTTCGCGGCGAGCTGGTTCACGTTGTCGGTGAGGTCGCGCCACAGACCTGCGGCGCCGGGCACGTTGGCCTGACCACCAAGCTTTCCTTCGATGCCGACCTCGCGGGCCACCGTCGTCACCTGGTCGGCGAAGACGGCGAGCGTGTCGATCATGCCGTTGATGGTGTCGCCGAGCTCGGCGATCTCGCCCTTCACGTCGAGCACCAGCTTGCGCTTCAAGTCGCCGTTGGCGACGTGGGTCACGACCTTGGCGATGCCGCGAACCTGCGTCGTCAAGTTCGAGGCCATCGAGTTCACGTTGTCGGTGAGGTCCTTCCACGTGCCGCCGACGCCCTTCACCACGGCCTGGCCACCGAGCTTGCCTTCGGTGCCGACTTCACGGGCGACGCGCGTGACTTCAGAAGCGAACGAGTTGAGCTGATCGACCATCGTGTTGATGGTGTTCTTGAGCTCGAGAATTTCGCCGCGCACGTCGACGGTGATCTTGCGCGAGAGGTCGCCCTTGGCGACGGCGGTCGTCACTTCGGCGATGTTTCGAACCTGAGTGGTCAAGTTCGAGGCCATCGAGTTCACGTTGTCGGTCAGATCCTTCCACGTGCCGCCGACGCCCTTCACGACGGCCTGGCCGCCCAGCTTTCCTTCGGTGCCGACTTCGCGAGCGACGCGCGTCACTTCAGAGGCGAAGGACGAGAGCTGATCGACCATGGTGTTGATGGTGATCTTCAGCTCGAGAATTTCGCCGCGCACGTCGACGGTGATCTTTCGGGAGAGATCGCCACGCGCAACGGCGGTGGTCACGTCGGCGATGTTTCGAACCTGAGAAGTGAGGTTCGAGGCCATCGAGTTGACGTTGTCGGTCAGGTCCTTCCACGTACCGCCCACGCCCTTCACGACGGCCTGACCGCCCAGCTTTCCTTCGGTGCCGACTTCACGGGCGACGCGCGTCACTTCAGAAGCGAAGGACGAGAGCTGATCGACCATGGTGTTGATGGTGTTCTTGAGCTCGAGAATTTCACCGCGCACGTCGACGGTGATCTTTCGAGACAGATCGCCCTTGGCGACGGCCGTCGTCACGTCGGCGATGTTTCGAACCTGAGAGGTGAGGTTCGAGGCCATCGAGTTCACGTTGTCGGTGAGGTCCTTCCACGTACCGGCGACACCGCGCACCGTGGCCTGGCCGCCCAGCTTGCCTTCGGTGCCGACGTCACGGGCGACGCGCGTCACTTCAGAAGCGAAGGACGAGAGCTGGTCCACCATGGTGTTGATGGTGTTCTTGAGCTCGAGAATTTCGCCGCGCACGTCGACGGTGATCTTCTTGGAGAGATCGCCCTTGGCGACGGCCGTGGTCACTTCGGCGATGTTTCGAACCTGGGTCGTCAGGTTGGAAGCCATCGAGTTCACGTTGTCGGTGAGGTCCTTCCACGTGCCGCCGACGCCCTTCACGACGGCCTGACCACCGAGCTTGCCTTCGGTGCCGACTTCGCGGGCGACGCGCGTCACTTCAGACGCGAAGGACGAGAGCTGATCGACCATGCCGTTGACCAGCCGCGCGGTGCGCAGGAAGTCTCCGCGCAGCTCGCGATCGCCGACGGTCAGCGAGATCTTCTTGGACAGATCGCCCTTGGCGACCGCGCCGATGACGCGGCCCATTTCGTCGTTCTGCTGGGCGAGGGCGCCGACCAGCAGGTTCACCGAGCGCACCTTGGCCGACCACTGGCCCGATGCACGCGCGAGGCGCGCGCGCTCCTCGACGCGGCCTTCTTGAGACACCGCCGTAGCCACGCGCTCGAACTCGTTCGCGGTCTGCGCGTTCAGCGCGATGATGTCGTTGAGTGCTTCCGCAACGGCTTTGTTGGACTTGTTCCCGCGCACCGACATGCGCGCGGAGAAGTCGCCCTGCTTGACCGCGGAAAGCACGCGGAGCAGCTCGACGTGATCGACGCCACTCTCACGTGCTGTGGTCGGCATCTTTTCAGCTCTCGCTCTTCACGGCGCGGCGGGGGAGGCCGAGTTCTTCTTCGGTGATCGCGTAGCCCTTGAGCTTCTCCCAGAGGTTCTTGCGCGAGATGCCGAGCTGCTGGGCGGCGAGCGCCTTGCGGCCTTCGGTGCGCTGCAGGGCGCGCTTGAGGTACTCCCGCTCGAAGGCGCGGACGGCCTCGGGGAGCGGGCGGGTCTCGTTGGGCTCTTCGGCGACCGGGCCGTCGTGACCGACGATCTCCGGAGGCAGGTGCGAGAGCTCGACGCGACGACCGCCCGAGACCACCACCGCGCGGCGAAGCACCTGCGCGAGCTCCTGCACGTTGCCGGGGAAGGGGTAGGCCGAGAGCGAGGCGAGCGCACCGACCGAGAGCTCCGGCGGTGACGACGGCGCGCAGAAGCGGCGCAGCAGGTGCTCGGTGAGCACCATGAGATCGCCACCACGTTCACGGAGCGCTGGCACGCGCATCTCGAGCGTCGAGAGCTTGCGAACCAGCGGCTCGAGCATGCGGTAGGTCGAGGTCAGCTCGGACAGCGGGCGGTGCGTCGCGGTGATGACGCGCGCGTTGTACCCAGACTCGAGCAGCTTCAGCAGCCGGGCCTGCGCGTTGATCGACAGCTCGCCGATGTCGTCGATGAAGATGGTGCCGTTCTCGGCTTCCAGCATCCTGGGCGGCGAGCGCTGCAGCACGCCTTCCATGCCGAAGAGCTCGAGCTCGTGCTGCGCCTCGGGCAACGCCGAGCAGCTCACGGTGATGAACGGGCCACGGGCGCGCGAGCTGCCGTTGTGGAGCGCCTGCGCGACGAGTTCCTTGCCGGTGCCGCGCTCACCGGTGATCAGCACCGGTTCATCGCTGCCGGCCATCTGCGCGACGAGCTCACGCAGGCGTTCCATCGGCGGCGAGCGGCCGATGAGCGCGTCGTCGGTCTCGCTGGGCGTCGAGGCCAGGCGCTGCGACTTGAACTGGTTCGAGAGCTGCTGCTCCTTCTCGATGCGCTCCAGGAGCTTGATGAGCTGGTCGAGCTCGAAGGGCTTGGGCAGGTAATCGACCGCGCCGAGCTTCAACGCACCGACCGCGTCCGCCACCGTCGAGTACGCGGTCATCATGATCACGCGCGTGCGGGGCGACTCGTGGCGCACCTTCTTGAAGAGCGTGAAGCCGTCGACCTTGGGCAGCTTGACGTCACTGATCATGACGTCGAACACCTTGTTGCTCAGGGCAGCCTGCGCCGAGAGTCCGTCGAGAGCCGTGGTGACGGTGTGCCCTTCAGCGCGGAGCGCTTCGTCGACCGGGAGGAGAATCGAGGGTTCGTCGTCTACGAGGAGGATATCCAGCATGCCGGCTAGGATGCGGACTCCCGACGATCCCGGCAAGCCACGTCGCCTCGCGGTTACGCCTCAGTAACTCGAAGCGATTTCATGGACTTATGGCCGTGTTTACACCGGTGCGGGCGCAAGTCGCGGGAGCGGCGCCATGACGCGCGCCACGACCTGCATGTCACGCGCGAGTGCCGACCGCCCCACGTCGACCGCGGTGAGCAGCTGTTCGACGGTTGGGACGATCGTCAACGGGCTCAGCGTGCGCTTGAAGTCGTGCGTCAAATGCGCCCACGGGCGGTTCTTCGCGACGTTCAATTCGGCGAGCCGCTCGAGCGCCAGCCACAGCGGCGTCGTCAACTTCATCGAGAAGCCGTTGAGCGCGAGGATGAACGCGTTGCGCGTGCCGATCTCGCCCTTGTGAACGGCTCTCCAGGCGGCGCGTGACGGCACGTTGTCGACCAGACCGCCGTCGATGAAGCGCGAGATGCCGTGATCGCCCATGTACTGGTTGAGCAGCGCGTGCATGCGCGGGTCATCGCGGAACACGTCGTAGTGAATGATGCCGGGCAGGGCGCTCGAGAAGCCCGCGGCGTCCAACGCGTCGAAATCGGCGGTGCCTTCGTCGGCGCCCAGGTGCACGCGGGTGAGAATGTCGGGGCGCGTGGTGAACTCGGCGATCGCCTGGAACCAGCGCGGAAGAATGAGCGGGTTGAGCAGCTGTCTGGGCGAGCTGGCGATCAACTTCTCGTACCACTCGAGCGGGTGCGGGAGCTTGCCACGCCGGATGCCGCTGACCGCGATGATGGTCTTGATCGGCAGCTGCGAGAGCCGCGGGCCGTCGTTGCCGCGGCTGTCGACGCCGAAGTACCGCCCGATGCCGCTGCGCAGAAACAGGCGAAGCGCCGCGGGAATGCCGTAGCGATTTTCGGTCGACAACGTGCGGAACAACTTCCGCCACGAGAGTGATCGCACGATGCCGACCACTTCGTCCTGCTCGTAGCGGGGCATGCGGCTGCGGAAGAGCGCGAGGATCGAGCCCATCGACGTGCCGACCAGCAGCTTTGGCAGCAGGCCATAGTCGTCGAGCAACGACATCACGCCCAGGTACACGTACGCGGTGCCGCCGCCGCCGCCCATCACCAGCACCAGCTGCTTGTGGCGGATTTCCCGGTCGATCGCCTCGAAGGGGAGCCGATTGGCGACGCGCCGCACGAGCTGATCGCGCGTGTTGATGGTTCGCTCCTTCAGCTCTCGAAGGTGCGGCAGCAGCTGCTCACGCTCGATGTTGCCCCGCGGAGGCAGCAGCACGGGCTTGAGGCGTCGCGTCATCTCTTCGCGGAACGGCTCGAGGTACGAGCCGATGCCGATGTCGCGCCCCGCGTGACGCACTTTGTACAGCCGCGCGAGGGACAGCGCGGTTCTCAGCACTGCCTCTTCATGCGCGTTGACGAGGCCTGGCCGCGCGATGGCGGCGCGCACCAGTTGGAGCTCCATCTCCTCCAACGGCCTGGTGATGTCGAAGCGCTCCTGAAGCCGCACGGCTCTAGCGCTTCTGCTTCCCAAGCAGGCGGAGCTCGCGCAGCGCCTCGGTGCAGTCCGGGTTGCACTGAATGGCCTTCTCGAACTGGCGCTCGGCGCGATCAGGGCGGCCGCTGGCTTTGTAGATGTAGCCGAGGAACAGGTAGCTCTTGTCGAGCCGCGGGTTGAGGTTCACCGCGCGTTCGATGGAGCGCATCGCGTCTTCGCTCGCGTCGGGCTTCGCCTGAAACAGCGCCCAGCCTTCCCACGCGTGGAATTCGCCCTCTTCCGGATACAGGCCGATCGCCTCACGGAAGAGCTTGTGCGCGTCGGCGTAGTGGCGCTGCCGCATGAGCTCTTCGCCCCGCTGGAACTTGCCTTCGGCCGCGAGAATCCGGCCTACGTCGGCATCGTCGGGGCGCTTTTCACCCGCGGCGAGGTCAGCGACGTAGCGCTTGCGCTCGTTCACGTCGGTGAGCGTGTCGTGCGCGGTGGAGATGAGATCGTAGATCTGCTGCGCGAGCGCGCGCGTCTCGGCGCTGGCCGAAGAGAAATGACGGTCCGGGTGGTACTCCTTGGCCAGGGCGAAGTACGCGCGCTTGATGTCTTCGCGCGTGGCGTCCTTCTTCACGCCGAGAATCTCGAAGTAGTCGAGCTTCCGCATGGCCGAGAACTTCTGCGCGAGCTTCTCGCGCCGCGCGCCCTCCTGACCCGAGACGCGCGGCAGGCTCACCACTTCCGAGAGCTCCGGCAGGAGTGAACCGGCTGACTTCGCCATCACGGGTTCGGGCGCTCGCGGCGGCGGCGGCGCGGGCGGAGGTTTCGGAGGCGGCGGCGGAGCGGAAGAGATCGGCGGCACGTGCGCCACCGGTGCCGAGAGCCTGGCCTCGTTCCACGGGAGATCGAGCGCCGGCTCGGGCGCCTTGCGCTGGGGCAACGGCGGCGGCATGGCCGGCAGCGGTGGCGGCAGCTTCGGAGGGCTCGCGGGCTTCTGCGCAGCGGCGAGCTCGGCGTAGTTCACGCGGTGCTTGCCGTCGCCCTGCGTGGTCTTGAACGCCACCATCTGCGCGCACTGCATGGCGAAGAAGAAGCGATCGGTCTCGAACGCGGGCAGCAACTCCAGCGCACGCAAGGTGGCGAGCGTCTTGTGTCCATCGGCCAGCTGCAGCAGCTCTTTTTCCTCGGCGCCGAGGCCCGCTTCCTGGAGCGCGTAGAGCGGATCTTCGGCGGGGTACACGTATTCGTGATCGTGACCCGAGAAGGCCTTCGACAGCCGGCGCTCGTCGTAGGTGCGCTTGACGCCTTCGTGAATCAGCTGCGCCGCTGTCATGCCGATCGACAGGGGCTCCGCAGGCAGCGGCGCGTTGGGCACGAACTGGAACTCACCGTCGTCCCAGCTGAAGGCGTCGTAGATCTTGTGCTGCAGCTGCAACACCAGCGCGTGCTGGAGGTTGTGCGGGCTGATGCAGCCCATCTCGATCAGCACCGTGCCCTGCATGCGCTTGCTCTGCTTCATGCGGCGCAGTGACTCTTCGCATTCGGCTTCGCTGATCAGCTTCTCCTTCACCAGCACGCGGCCGAGGCACTCGACCAGGAGGTTCGACTTCACCAGCTCGGGCGTGCCGTTTCGGAAGTAGACGATCTTCTTCACCGTGCCGCGGCGAAGCCGCAGCGCGCCGTCGAAGTGAGAGCGATTGGCGGCGGCCACCAGCTGCGCGAACGACTTCTCCTGAATCTGCGACCACGGCACGTCGAGCTTCTCGGCGGGGCGCGGCGTGGGCTCCGAGGGCGGAAGCTCGAACTGGGGCGGCGCGTGCTGCGTGGGCTCGTCGTCTTCATCGACCGGCGGAGGCGGGGGAACGATCTTCTTCGAGGGCGGCCGCGGCGAGAGCGGCGACTTGCGCTTCGGTTCGGTCTTGAGCGGCGGCACCTTGAGCGCGGGCGACTTCGCGGTGACGGGCGAAGGCGGCGGCGCCGGCACGTGGCGTTCGACTTCCGCGGCTTCTTCACGCTGCGCGTCGTCGGCGTAGAGCTCGCCGGTCTTGTCGTCGTCTTCTTCTTCGACAGGAGGAGGCGGCGGCTTCGGAGGCGCAGGCCGCGGGTACTTGTCGCCGAGCGCATCTTTCAACGTGCCCAGCAGCAACTTGAGATCGAGCGGCTTCTCGAGCAGCGCGAACGCGCCGTGCGTCTCGACGGCTTCGCGCTGGTGCACGGGGTTCTTGTACACGCCGCTGATCATGATGATCGGCACGCGCTTGCCCTTGGGCATCGAGCGGATCTTGCGCGCGACCTCGTAGCCGCTGAGCGCGGGCAACAGCAGGTCGAGCAGCACGGCGTCGTAGTTCTTCTTCTCGAATGTCTGCACCGCCCATTCGCCGTCGCGCTCGACGGTCACCACGAAACCCTGACGGGTCAGCGCTTCCGCGAGCACGCGCTGCACGCTGCGGTCATCGTCGACGATCAGGACGTTCACGATCTGGGAACCCAAAGCCGCGACAATCTAGGCGACCTTTCGAATACGTGGGTACATGATGAGTCCAACGACCGTCACCCGTTTTTCCCCTCTGGAGTCGCTCATGTTTCGTCGCCTGTTGCTGTCCGGTTTCGTCTTCTCGTCAGTCGCCATGGCGCAGGGCACCGAGGGGCCCGCAGCCGCTCCGGCCGCTGCCGCCGCCGTCGACGCGGACACGCCCGAATCAAAGGCCGCCAAGGAGCTCGTGCAGAAGTACCTGACCGCGGTGAAGGCCAAGAAGTGGGCCGACGCGAAGAAGTTCCTGCACCCGAAGACGCTCGAGGCCATCGCCGAGCGCAAGAAGCGCCTGGGCAAGGAAGACCACCCGATGGCGCCGTGGTTCCACGAGAAGGTCGATTACTGGATGAAGGACTTCAAGGTCGGCACCGCGTCGGCGGCTCCGCTGGGCACGATCATCGTCGAGACCACCGAGGACAACTTTCAGGTCGAAGAGAAGGGCCTCGCGGAGGGCGAGCGCAGCGCGTACCTGGTCGGCAAGCAGGGCGGGAAGTGGTTCGTGGTCGACAAGAAGCGCGGTGAGACCTTCACGAAGGACTCGGTGAAGCTCGGTTACAAGGGCTGGTTCGACAAGATCGAGAAGGCGCCGACGGAAGAAGCCGCCGAGTAAGCGGCTCTCGGGGCGTGTCACTCAGGCCGGTGCTGCCAGCGTGTGCAGCACCGGCTTTGTCTTTTCGACGTCGGCCTCGTGCTTGAGCACCAGGTTCAACGTCTGCGCCACGAGGTCGGTCGAGAGCGTGTCGGCGTTCAGCAGCACCAGCGCCTGCGCCCAGTCGAGCGTCTCGGCGATCGACGGCGCCTTCTTGAGCTCCAGCTTTCGCAGGCGGCTCACCGCGTTGACCACCTGTTCCGCCAGCTTCTGAGGGACGCCCGGCAACCGCGCACGCACGATGGCCAGCTCCCGTTCACGCGTCGGGTAGTCGATGAACAGATGCAGGCAGCGGCGCTTGAGCGCGTCACTGAGTTCACGCGCCGCATTCGAGGTCAGCACCACGCGCGGAACGTGTACTGGCTTGATGGTGCCGAGCTCCGGCACGGTCACCGAGTTCTCGGCCAGCACCTCGAGGAGAAATGCCTCGAACTCCGGGTCGGCCTTGTCGATCTCGTCGATCAGCAGCACCGTCGGCTTCGGCGAACGGATGGCTTGAAGAATGGGCCGCGGCAGCAGGAATCGCTCCGAAAAGAAGACCGCGTCGCTCTGCGCCACCCGATCGGCCGCGTGTTTGATCGACCCGGCGCCCACCAGCAGCTCGCCGATCTTGTCCTTCAGCAGCTGGGTGTAGAGGAGTTGCTTGGCGTACTCCCACTCGTAGAGCGCCTTGGACTCGTCGAGGCCCTCGTAGCACTGCAACCGCACCAGCTCGCGGCCGAGGGCGGTGGCCAGGGCCCGTGAAAACTCGGTCTTCCCGACGCCTGCCGGGCCTTCGATGAGCACCGGTTTTTCGAGGCGGTCCATCAAGAAGGCGGCGGTCGCGATGTCCTTCGACGGCAGGTAGCCGACGTCTGCCAGCCGGGTGGACGCGTCGTCGATGCTGGTGAAGCCACTCATGCGGTCGGGCTTAGCTCACAACTTTGCCTCACTGACACGGTCGTCATGGCGCAGATGCCTCGATCGCCTGCCGGTTCGCGCGGCAACTGAGCCAGTGTTCCGAGCGGAACGCGTCAGGAACAAGTGGGCACGACGACTGCATTGCACAGAAAAAGAGGAAGCAGGGTTTCACCGTGACCACGTCCATGATGCGAGCGATGACGATGCTGTTGATGCTGGTGCTGCCCGGGGGCCTCGTGGCCCTCGCTGCCTGGCTCTTCGCGCGCGCCGTGGCGATGCACCTCCAGCACGAGACGGGTGACTTCGGTCATCGGCTCGCGCGGGCGGTCAGCGCGGTGAGCTTCCGTGACGTGTGGCGCGATGCCCGCTCCACGCTGTCATTCCGCTGAAAGCGGGTGTTTCCTCCGTCGCGAGCCGGTGTCCCTTCGAGGGCGCCGGCTCGCGATGTTTCGGACGCGACCCTCGCGCCGGCGACACGCGCCGCCGGCCTCGAGGCTCAGGTCACGGCCAGTGCCAGTAGCGCGCCGTACCTTCGACGTCGCCGTTCACGCCGGTGCCGACGGTGAACGCGCCGTACACGCTGACCTGACCGTCTGTCGAAATCGAGCTCACCGGCGGCTGCGGGCCGTTGGTCGAGCCACGCGGGTCGATCACGCGGTCGGTCGACATCTGCATGACCGGCGGCACGAACCAACCACGACCCGCGGTGATGCTGGGCACGCGGTCGAGGTCGAACGGCACCATGTACATGCGGTAGTCGCCGACGCCGCCGACGCGCGGGCCGGCCACGAAGCTGAACGCGAAGCGGCCGTCGGCCATCGGCGCGAAGCTGGGCGAGAACGCGAACCACGTCTCGGCCGCGGGCTTGTTGGGCAGCCACACCGAGGTGTTCTGGTCGACGACGAAGACGTTCAGATGCGCGCCGGTGCTCCAGGTGCGCGTCTGCGGGTTGTTGAGCGACACGTACACGGTGCTGTTCTGCGAGCCGACCTGCACGGTGGTGTAGGCGCCGATCGCGCGGCCCGTCTTCGGGTGCACGGCGATGGTGGTGAAGTCCTCGGGCAGGGCGCTGGCCGAAGCGGCAGGCGTCATGCGGGTGGCCGCCGAGAACGGGCCCGAACCTTCGCGGCTCACGACGTACGGCTCCTGGTCGGCGCCACCGTTGAAGAGCTCGCGAGTGCCGGTGAAGGACACGTGCACGATGCCCAGCTCGGGCGCTGTGGCGATCGCCGGGCGCGAAGGGAAGGTGACGCTGTTCACACCGGCGTCGAACACCGACGTGAACGCCGGGCCGCGCATGTTGGTGGTGAGATCGGGTGCCAGGTCGTAGAGCATCAGCGTTTCCGGCTCGGCGTTGACGAGCAGCGCGCCGCCGTTCTTCCACGCAGCGATGTCGCAATCGCGGAAGTTCTCACTGATGCCGCCATCTTCCGAAGCGGGCGGCTCGAAGGTGCGCGCCACGCGGCCCCAGGTGCGGCCCTGGTCTTTGCTGACCTGCACGCGAATGCCGCGGCCCACCACGTAGCAGGCGTAGAGCAGCCGGCTCTCGGCGTTCCAGGCGAGGTGCACGTTGCCGCCGAGCGTGTCGATGCCCGCAGCGGTCAGGCTGTCGTCGATGAAGTCGAGGCCGCGCTGCGTGCTGGTGTGGGCGATGACCTGCCCTTCCTGCTCGAGGGCCAGCGCGACCCGGGCGCTGTCGATGCCCACCACGTCGGGGCGGCGCCCGGCGACCAGGCCGACCTGCACCGCGGGCTGCACCATCGGAGGCCGCGGGGTGATGGTGACCGGGTTGGTGATGAAGGGCAGCGGCGTCACGCCCGCATCGCGCATACCGCCACCGATGACGAAGCCGCCGTCAGCGGTGAGCTGCAGACAGAAGCCCTGCGCGTTGCAGCCGTAGCCGACCGGGCAGGTGTTGGTACCGCCGGCGACGCACGTCTGCGTCTTGCACGTGCCGAGGTCGCAGACCTGATTCGACGGGCAGCTCGCGGGGCCGGTGCACATCGGTACGCCCGCGTCTTCCATTTCGACGGCGAAGGGCGCGCCCTGAACGATCTCGTTCATCTGATTGAGGCCGAACACGAAGTAGGTGCGGCCCGCCTGGCCCGCATCTTCAACGGTGAAGTTGATGGCGTTGCCGGTCGCGATTTCGCGTTCGGTGCGGTTGTCGCCGAGGGTGTCGGTTTCCACGAGGATCCACCGCGCGACGTCGCCCTGCTGGCGCGGCACCCAGGCGATGCCCACGGTGTTCTCGTTGGCCGTGGCGTAGAGGTCGATGCCCTGACCGCCGTCGACCATCGCGGGAACGCCCGCGTCGGGAACGCCCGCGTCTTCGCCGGGCAGCATGCCCATGAAGACCGCGTCTTTGCAGGGCTGCGACAGGCTGCTCAGCGAGCCGGTACAGCCTTCGCGCTGCAGCAACCACGCGTCGCGCGCGAGCGGGGTGCACTCGGGCAGACCGTCGATGCAGGTGACGACGTCACCGATGACCTTCTGATCGGCCTCCGAGCAGCTCTTGATGCTGGCGGTGCACGTCGACCCCAGCAGCGGCGGAATCGCGCATGCCGAGCCGACCTTGGAGTCAGCGGTTTCAGAGCGTTCGCAGATGGTCGGCTGACAGCCGGTGAGGCCCACGCCGACCACCGCTGCGAGGAGAATTGTGTGAAGTGCCTTCATGGGACAGCCCCTCTACTTCGAGAGGCGGCCCGATGAAACCGCACATCACCCGCCGGGGTTCACGCCGGTAACGATCGTCGTGAGGTCGAGCCCGCCCGTGTAGCCGTAGCTCACCTGCCCGTCGTAGCCGTACACGGTCACGCCGGCGCCGGGCACGGTCTGCTGGTTGGGCTGCGCGATCACCTGAATGGTGTGCGTGCCGGTGCTGACCGGGTGGTTCTTGCTCTGGAACGAGGAGCCGGTGATGGCCGCGAAGCCGGTGACCGCGACGCCGTCGACGAGCACCTGCTGCACGCGCGTGCCGTCGATGGTGAGGCCCAGGTAGTTGTCCTTGAGGCCGGTCGACGCGAGCACGGTGTAGCGCGCGCGCCACTGCTCGACGGGCGGCAACAGGACCATCGACGGGTCTCCCTGCTGCGGGTCGCTCGGCGCGCCGGTGACCGTGCCCTGTCCCGGGAAGAACTGCGCCACGGCGATGGGGTTGGTCGACGACACGGTGAAGGCGCGCGTCGACTTGAACTCCACGAAGGAGCCGCCGGCGAGCACGCAGGTGTTGCTCTGCAACGAACCGGAGCTGCAATTGAACGGCTGGAGCACGTCGGCCGCGCTCGGCGGTGGCGTGAGCGTGAGCGTGGTGGTGGCGCCAGCGACGATCTTGAAGTGGTCCGGCGGCGGGTTGGTGGCGAAGTTGTTGTTGTTGAGGCGCAGGGGCGCGCTGGGCACGGCGACGAAGTTCTTGCCCCAGGTCGCGAAGGGGAACATCTGCTCCTCGACGTGATCGCAGTACGCGCGATCGAACGGCACGTTGAGGCAGGGGCTCGAGCCGAACACGGCGACCGGCTTGTCCGAAGTCACGATCGAGCCCGTCAGATCGTTGCTCTTGCGGCACAGCGAGCCGGTGCACTGCACGTTGCTGCCGGCCGTGGCGCTGGCGAACTGCAGCACCTCGTAGCTCTGCAGCGTGAACACGCGCGTCTCACCCACCGCCATGGCGGTGACGGGCGTGCCGCTGATCGACGCCTTGGTGACGGCCGACGACTTCACCGTGACCTGCGTGTTGTCTGCCGGGGCGACGACTGAATACGTCGACGAGTACGCGTACTCGCCCTGCTGGGGCCCGGTGGGAATGCTCTGGTGCACGTGGCCCGGCGTGAGCGTCACGTAGGAGTCGCCCAGAATGTGCGCGGGCAGGAGCAGCGAAGCGTCGTTGCTGAACGTACCGTAGGAACAGCGCTTGCCAGCCGACTGCTGCGAGCACGTGCCGACCATGCCCGAGCACGAGACGCACGAACCGAACACAGTGAGATCGCAGGTGAACTCGGCCGCCTCGTTGCATGCACAGTCGATGCTACCGACGGAGGCGGTGCAGGCCTTGCTCGTGACCTTGACCGCGTCGACGGGGTTGAACTGGTACACGGTGACCGGCTTGGTCGACGTCAGCCGGTAGGCGATGCGCGCTCGGCCGGTCTCCGCCATGCCAATGCCGGTGGTGGTGGGGCTGATCGAGCGCCACGGCACGGGGATCTTCACGAGGCCCCGGGTCGCCGGGTCGTTGCGGCCCGGAACCGTCACGGTCTTGAGCACCGAAGCCGCGGTGCCGTTGTGACGCCACACCTGCACGGTGGCAGGCGCGATCGACTGGTTGGTGACCACGTACACGAAATCGGAATCACCGACGCCCACGCCGCCGTTGCGCAGACCCTTGAACAGCGGGTCGACCGAGTTGTCGGGAATGGCCGACCAGTACTCGCAGCCGAAGTAGCTCTTGGCGGCGAGGGCCTCGGCACACTCGTCGACGCAGGTGCCGTTCAGGCACTCGGCGGTGGGGCCCATGCCCGGCAACGTGGTGCACACCGTGCCTGCCCACGCGCCGGTGGCCGAGCACACCTCCTGCGTCGAAGCCGAAGCGCAGCGGGTGGCGCCGGGCAGGCAGGCGGGCGTGCGGCACTGCGCGCCGTTGGCTCCGGTCTCACAGACCTGCGTCACGCAGGTGCCGTCGAAGTTGTCGCCGGCCGGCACGAAGCCAGCCGAGAGATCTTCACGCGGCAGCCGCTGACATTCTTCGAGCGTGGTACCGCTGGCGCTGCAGCGGCGCTGACCGACGGTGCACTCCACGCACTCGCCGGACACGCAGGTCGAGCCGGCGGCGCAGGTGATGGGCCGCCACGCGCTCCCGGTATCGGTGCAGACCTCCGCGCCGGCCTGCGTGCAGCGCCGCGCGCCCGGGCGGCAGGCGAGGCAGTGCTCGTTTTCGCAGTAGCCGTCGGGCGCGACGCAGACCTCGCTGGTCTCGAAGAGACCCTCTGCTGAGCACGTCTGCACCGCGAGGTTGTCGGCAGCGCAGCGCACTGCGCCTCGCGTGCAGGGGATCGGAGGCGAACCGGAATCAGGGACATCGGAGCGCGCCTCACAGCTGCCGAGCAGCAGGTTGCAGCGCTCGCCCGAAGCGCACTCACCGTCGCGGTTGCACACGAAGCGGCAGGTGCCGTGGACGAGGTTTTCTCCGTCGGCGCAGACCGGGCCAGCGTCGACCGTGGGCTTCACGACTACGCGATCGCACGCAGCGATCGCGACGAAGAGCACCACCAGGGGGAGAACGCGCATGCGGGCAACTCCAGCTACGAAAAGGGAGCAGCCCTATACCGAAAAGTACGACCCGGGGGCAGGGGGCCTTACGACTCGCCGAGGTTGTCGACGATCGAGGTGAAGTCGACGTCGTCATCGCCCTGCGAGGGCGGCAACGAGGTGTTCGCGGGCATCACCACGGTGCGGTCCTCGCGCTCTTGCCGCTTCTGCGTCGGCGCGGCGGTGATGGAGACCGGCGGCTTCGACGGCGACGAGGCCGGCGCGCCGGGTTTGAACGCGGGCCCGACGGCGGTCTTCGCGACCGGCTTCGCGGCGTCGGTGGGAATGGCGTTGACGCTGGTGGCCGGCTCTTCGTCTTCGCCCAGGAACGAGCCGGCGATGCTGGAGGCAGGCGGGCGGGGCGGAGCTGCGGGCGCCGTCGCCGGGCGCGCGGCAGGCGCCGTCGCACCTGCAGGCTTGTTCTTGTAGCGGGCGAGCTCGAGCTCCACGACCTTGAGCTGCTTGCTCTTTTCCTGCACCGCTTCCTGGAGGCGCTTCACTTCCTGCGCCTTCACGGCCTCGCGACGCTCGGTCTCGGCCTTCTGCTTGGCGGCGAGATCTTCGATCTCCTTGAGGTGCTTGGCCTCGAGGGTCTTGCGCTCCTGTGCGGTGGCGCCGAGCTTGGTGTTGAGCTCGTTGGCCTTCGCTTCGGCCGTGGCGACCCTGGCCTGCAGCTCCTTTTCGGCGCGCACGCGGGCCGCGTTGCCCGCCTCCGACGCCTGCTGGAGCTCCTGCACCTGACGCTGACGCTGCGCGAGCTGGGCCTGCGCGTCCTTGAGGCGCGTCTCCATCTCGCTCACCTTGGTCGTCATCTCCTGCGTGACCTGCGCGACGCGCTGCTCGGCGCGCTGGGCCTTCTGGGCGAGCTCGTCGTTGAGCTTCTTGGCGGCGGCCTTCTCCTGCGCGATGGCCGAGTTGGCCTCCTGAATGCGCGCGTTGGCCTGCTGCACGGTGGTCTGCATCTGCGTGCGCACCTGATCGCGCTCGGCGGTGAGCGTCTGCGCGGCCTCCTGCGCCTTCTGCAGCTCGGCGGTGCGCTGCGCGAGCTGCTTGTTCACGCCGTCGAGGTCCTGCTGCGTGGTCTGCACGCGGTGGTTCAACTCGTCGGTCTTCTTCTTCGATTCGTCGAAGAGCGCCTTGAGCTTGGCCTCGAGCTGCTTGGCCGCTTCGGTCTTCGCGGTGACGTCGCGGGTGAGCGTGTCGACCTGGCGCGTCTTCTCCTGCTGCAGCGTGGTGAGCTTGCGCAGGGTGTCGGCCAGCTCCTTCGACTTGCCGGCCAGATCGTTTTGCAGCAGCTCTTCACGGCGGCTCGACTCTTCGGTCGAGGTGGCGATGCGATCTTCGAGGTGCTGCCGCGTGTCTTCGGCGTGCGCCAGCTTGGCGTTGAGCTGCGTGAGCTCCGAGACGCGGGCGCCGAGCTCCTGCTTGGTGGCCTGCAGCTGCTCGGCGAGGTCCTGGGACTGCTCGCGGCTCTGCTCGAGCTCGCCCTCGAGCGTGCTGACGCGGGCTTCGTAGTGCTGGTTGGTGTCGGCGTGCGCGCGCTTCTCGATGTCGAGCGACTTGGCGGTGTCGTCGAGGTTGGCGGCGGTGGCGGCGAGGTCGACCTGCGTCGACTGCAGCTGCGCGGCGAGCTGCTGACCCTGCTGTTGCAGCTGCGCGATCTGCGCGCTGGTCTGCTGCTGCAACTGCTGGTGGGCCTGCGCTTCGGCTTCGTAATTGCCCTGCGCTTCGGACAGCCTGGTCTTCAGCTCGCCGATCTCACCGGAGAGCTGCTCTTCCATCTGCGCCTTGGCGGCTTCCGACTGGCGGAAGAGGCCGGTGACGCGCTCGATCTCGTTGCGGGCCGCGCTGACTTCCGCGTTGCGCTGGTCGCGCTCCCCACGAACCTGCACCAGCTCCTGCTGCGTGCGGGTGAGCACCTCGTTGGTCGACGCCAGCTCCTGCGTCTTCGTCTCGAGGTCGTCCTGCGTACCGTTGAGCTGGTCCTGCGTCTGGAGGAGCGCCTTCTGCGTCTCCTCGAGGCTCATGGTGAGGCGAGAGATGTTGTCGTCGCGCTGCGCGACGTGCTGCTGCAGCTCGGCCACCTCGCCGTTGCGCGCGTCGATGGTCTGCTTGAGCGCGCCGATCTCGCCGTCGCGGTCGGCGATCGTCTCCTGGGCGATCGACAGGCGCTGCTCGAAGTCGGCGATGCGCGCGTTGCGATCGCTGACCTCGGCGTTGAGCGCGTCGATCTGCCCCTGCCGGTCGGCGAGCGTCGCTTCGTGCTGCGAGATGGTCTGCGCCTGCTGCTGGCTGAGCTGCGTCAGCTCGGCGATCTGCGACCCCAGTTCGCCGATCTCGCCGGTGAGCTCCGATTCACGGTCGGCCAGCGCGGTCTTGGCGGCTTCGACTTCGCCTTCCAGCTCACCGATGCGCTCGAGCTTGCCCTGAATGTCGGCCTGCAGCGCCGCTTCCTGGCTGTCCTTCTGCTGAACGGTGTCGGCGAGCTCGGCTTCGAGCACACCGATGCGGCCGTCACGCGCGGCGAGCTGCTCCTGCAGCGCTTCTTCGGCGGCCAGCTTCTCCTGGCCGAGAATCTCGAGGTTCTGCTTGAGGCCGGCGACGTCGCCTTCGAGGCCACCGATGGTCTCGAAGGCGCGGGCCCTGGCGTCAGACAGCTCGGCGTTGAGGCGATCGATCTCGCCGTCGCTGTTCTGCGCGTGCTCCTGCGAGAGCCGCAGCTTGCTCTCGAGATCGAGGACGGTGGTGTCGCGCTCCTGCTGGGTCTGCTGGAGCGTCTCGGTGAGCGCGCCGATCTGCCCTTCGTAGTCGGCGTACTTCGCGTCGCGCTCCGAGACCGTGGCCTCGTGCTGCTGACGGTACTGCTCGAATTCCTGGTTGAGCTGATTGAGCGAGTGCTCGCGCGAACCGACGGTGTCGGTCAGCTGCTTCTCCTTGACCTCGAACTCGAGCGTCGCGAGCTGGAACTCCTTCTCGATCTGCTCGTATTCCTTGCGCTGTTGCTCGAGCTCCTGCTGCTTGCGGGCGATCTCGTCTTCCAGCGACGACTTCTCGCGGCGGAGAACGTTGACCTCTTTTTCCTTCGCCGAGACGACCTCGATGACTTCCTTCTCACCGATGAACTTCTGGAGCAGGAGATCTTCGACCTGACGGCCGTGTTCGCGCTCCTTCTCGACGAGCGTGTTCTGCGCCTCGTTCAAGCGGCGGGTGAGATCGTCACCCTGCATCTTGAAGCTCTGAATCTCGACGTCTTTCTCGTTGAGCCGATCTTCGACCGACAACAGCTCGCGCTCACGCACGCTCCAGATTTCGGAGATGCGGGCGATCTGCGCTTCGCGCGACTTCAGCTCGTCGCGGAGGATCTGGATCTTCGCCTCGGGCGTGCCCATGGCGTCACGGCGCGGTGCGCGGCGCACCTCACGCGACTCGGCCAGCAGCTCGGTCTTGCGGTCGGCGATCGACCCGAAGGCGCGCTCGAGGAACGCCTTGTCTTCGTCGGTCAACGCGCTGCGACGTTCACGGCGCGGCAGGCGCGGCGGGCCACCGGTCTTGAGCGGAGGAGGGCCGGCGGGCGCCGAGTCGGGCGCTGGGCCACCGCTGAACGCGGCGTCGAGCTCGCCGTCCATCTCGTCGAGCGAAGCAGTGGGTGAACCGGGCGGAACGATTTGCTGAGTCAAGCGGGCGAGCTCCCCCATCTCGAACGGGATGGCGAGGTAACCGTGGGCGGCGTTGGGCCCCGACGCGTGCTGCTGCAGCGCTTCCGGGCCGGAGTCAGAGGACAGAAGAATGACGGGCACGTTCTGCCCGAAGCGACCTTTGCGGATGTTTCCGCACAGCACGAAGCCGCTCTGGTCGGGGAGCTCGGCGCGCAGCACCACGAGATCGGGGCGACGTTTTTCCAGCTCCCGTTGGGCGTCGCCAGAACTGGCGGCCAGGCTGGTCTGAAAACCGACCTCTTTGAGGACTGAGGCGAGGGTCAGAGCGAAGTCATTCTGGCTTTCGACGATGAGAGCGCGGCGCTGCACGTCGCACAGTCTGCTACGCCTGCGCAGGCCGGTAAACCGCGATGATCGCGTGTTTCGCGGCCTTCCCGATCAGGTGTCGCGACCGGGCATCGTGGTCGGCGGGGCGTGCCGTTCGAAGAAACCGGAGGCCGGCGGGCAGTAGCCGTGCACCAGCTGCGCGAGCCAGGGATCGATCGCCGACGCCGGCAGCGCAGAATCGGTGTCGACGGTCATCACCATTTCTTCCGGCGCCATGGCCAGGGGCTCTTCGGGCTCGTCGACGAGGCTGGGAACCGGGGGCGCAGGCTTGGGCGGTGGCGGTGCGACGACGGGCCTGGGCGGCACTTTAGGCGGCTCGGGGAAGAGGCCGGTGGCCGACGGCGTGGAGCTGACGACCGCGAACACGCCAGACGTGCTGCGCGGCAGCGGCGGCGGGCCGACGCGCGAGGGGCTGCTGGTGGGCAGCGCGGGCGGCGTGAGCAGCGGCACGAAGCCCTCGGCGCGTGAAGGCGACGAGGTCATCGGCGGTGCCGAAGGCGTCGAGGCGATGACCGCGAAGGTGCCCGACGTCGAGCGGAAGGGGAGCTCCGGCGGCTTGATGGGCGAAGCAGGCCGCACGCCGAGGGCCGGCGTCAGACCCGTCACCGGGCGGAGATCTTCGTCATCGATGAAGGGGGCCTCGTCGTCGCTCTTTTCAGCAGGCGCCAGATCCGCGTCGTCGGCGAAGGGCGCCTCTTCTTCACCGGCTACCACGGGCAGGTTCGAAGACGAGGTGCTGGTGCTCGTCAGCTCGGCGTCATCGACGAACGGCGCCTCTTCTTCGACGGCAGGCGCCGGCTTTGAGAAGGAGGCCCCACGCAGCGTGCGCTCGAGGGGCGCGGTGAGCGGTTCGTCGAGCGCGATGCCGAGCGGCACGAAGTCGAGCGTGGGAGGCGCCGCCGGGGCACGGCGCGGCGGGCTGACCTTCGCGGTGACGGACTCGTCTTCGAGCCCCGGGTCGGTCGGCGCGCTGGGCGCCGGTGGCGCCACGTTCGTCTCGAACTCCAGCGTGGTGGGTGACGACTCCATCGGCGGGGCGGCGTCGGGCGTGGGGTCGTCGGTGAAGCGGGGGCCACGTGTGGTGCGTTCTTTCGGCGCGTCGAGGTTCGGGCCGCGCAAGGTGCGCTCGAAGGTGACGGCTTCGGCGGCGAAGGCTTCGTCGACCAGCACCGGCGGCAGCTCGGCGGCCGGCGTGGGGCTGCGATCGCCCGGGGGCTCGTCGAGGAGCCGTGATTCAGTGGGCGCGATGCCCACCGTGACCGCCGCCTCTTCGGGTGGCGGGCGCAACGGCAGGCCCATCACCACCGCGGGCTCGGACGGGCGCAGCGCGTTGGGCTCGGTGGTGACGTGACCCAGCTCAGCGGCGAGCGCCTGGAGATCTTCACCGGTGACGATGGGCGGCGACTCTTCACGAAGCGGCGTACCCATGACCGGAGGGCGAGACGCCATCGCTGCTTCGGGCGAGGTCTCGTCGGCGGCGATGTTGGGGTCGGTCTTCACCTTGTTGGTGCCCGACGGCGCTTCTCGTGGCCGCCGGTCCGACTTCTTCTTCTTCTTCTGCGTGTCTTCTTCGGTCGCCGAGCGCCCAAGCTGGGTGACTTCGTCGGGGTTGGCGTCGTCGGCGTCACCGACGGCACGAACGCCGGTGCCGCTGAGCGCCACGTACACCGCGAAGAGATCGGCGCGAACCTTGGCGGAGTCACGCTCGATGCTGGCCGCGCGGGCGGCGACGCCCATCTTCACGCGCCGGGCGGGATCGTTGGCGAGCTGAACGATGGCGTCGGCGAGCGAGACGGCGTCCTGGGGGCGGTAGAGGAGAACGCCGTCTTCCGGCAACAACGCGCGCGCGGCAGGCACGTCGGCGGCGATCACCGGTCGACCCGCCGCCAGATACTCGCCCAGCCGCGCGAGCGGAGAACCGACGCGGCTGTTTCGCTCGACGTCGGACAACGTGAGCAGGCCGACGTCGGCCGTCGCCAGGACCTTGTAGAGATCGTCGTGTGCCACCGGAGGCTGGAACTCGACCTTGCCGGTCAGGTGCAGCGCCGCGACCTGCTCTTCGAGCCTGGCCTGGTGCGCGTCGTGCTTCGGGCCGACCACGGCGAGGCGAACGTCGACGGTCTGCAGGGCGAGCTGCATCGCCTCCATCAAGGTGGGCAGGTCCTGCGCGTCGCCCTGGTGACCGAGGTGCACCATCTTCATCGGCGTGGCGTCGGGCACGCCCATCACTTCGGGTTTGTACGGCGTGAGATCGACCGGTGCCGGCAGCACCTGCACCTGCTCGCGCGCCAACCCGAGGCCGACCACGAAGTCGCGCGTCAGCTCGTTGGCGACGATCACCACGTCGGCGTTCATCAGGCAGAAGAGCTCCTGACGACGAACGCGGGCGATGAAGCGGCGGTTGGCTTCTTCTTCCGAATAAAAGAACGGAAGGTCGACCGAGGGCAGCGAGCACGCGTCGTACACGACCTTGTACCCGAGCTCACTTCGCCGCTCGCACAGCGCGTACCCGCCGAAGGGGTCGAAGCTGTGCACCATCACGTATTCTTCGCTCTCCATCTGTCGGCGCACGGCGCGCTCGAACGACTGCACGCGCGAGGCGAGGTCACCACTGCCGACGGGAACGCGGAGCAGCCGGGCACCGTGGTAGCGCTCGATGTGCGTGTGGTCGGGCGTCTTCACCGACAACACGACCACCTGGTACCGCTCCGACAGCCCCTTCAGATATTCGGTCAGCCGACGTGAGAGCGCCGTGGGCGCCGGCACCACGTCGAACACACACAACAGCAGACGCGGCAGGTCGCTCACGGCCACGCCGCATCATGGCACGTTGACCCCACGGGCACTCAATGAGAAGTGCGCGCCGTGGACGAACTTTCCCGACTCACCCTGCGCGAGCTGATGACCATGGCGCGTGAACGGCTGGGAACGGGGGCCTCGAAGCTGAAGACGAGAGACGAGCTCATCGCGGCGTTGAGCGGCTCGCAGGTGCCCGCTGCGCCCGCGCCTGCGCCGCGCGAAGAGGCTCCCGAGATCGTCACCCGCGACTTCTTTCGTCGCCGGTCTTAGGGTGCGCGCGTGGCTGGGTTGAACAAGCGGCGTGCATCAGCGCAGCTGGAGCAGGCAGGTCTTCACCTCGAACGTGGTGAATGGTCGACCGTCGCTTCGCTGGTTCAGCCGGTGCTCGACGCAGGCATCGACACGCCCGCTGCGTTCATGATGCTTGGTGAAGCGCAACGTCAGCTCAACCAGGGCGACGAGGCGTTGGCGACCTTCGAGCGCGGGCTGGCGAAGCACCCCGGTGACGCGATGCTGGAAGGCCGCGTGGGCGCGGTGCTGCTCGATCGTGGCGAGGCCGCGCGCGCCGCCGAGTTTCTGAGCCGCGCGAGCAAGAAGCTGCCGCGCGACTCGCAGGTGCTCACGACCTACGCCGGTGCGTTGCTGGCGCTCGGTCGCGCCGAAGATGCCGAAGCGCAGCTGACGCGCGCCCTCCTGGTGGGAGGCGGTGACGACACCCGCCTGGTGCTGGCGATCACCAAGCTGCGGCGTGGGCAGCACGCAGAGGCCGACAAGCTGGCCGCGCAGGTCGAGTCGGCGACCTCGGGTACGCCGATGCTCCACTGGTCAGCGCGCATGCTGCGGGCCGATCTCGCGGTGCTCCGTGGTGACGCGGCCGAAGGGCTGCGCATCTGGCGCGAAGCCGATCTCGCCGGGTACCTCGGGGCCCATCAGCTCGCGCGCATGGCCCACGCCGCCGCGCTGGCGGGTGAAAGGGCGATCGCCGACGACGCCATCGAACGGCGGCTCGCGCAGGAGCCAACGGCCGAAGATCTGCTGCTCTTCGCCGAGCTCTACAACCTGCGCGGTGAACCGCAGAAGGCGCTCGACGCCATCGCCCGCGCCGAGCCGCTCGCGCGCCCCAACGATGAATCGGCGTGGCGCTTCGAGCTGCTGTCGACGCGGGGCCGCACGTTGCGGCTGCTGGGCCGACGGGACGAAGCGCGCGCGGCGTTGACGGCGGCCCTGGCGATGCCCGAAGCGCAGCTCCCGCACATCGGCGCGGCGCCCAACGTCGACCTCGGGCACATCGCGATGGAGGAGGGCGACTTCGAAGCCGCGCAGGCCGCGTTCCGCACCGCGCTGGAGCGTGACGCCGAAGAGCCCGAAGCCCGGCGCGCGCTGGAGTTGATCGACAAGCGCCTGCAGTGGCGCCAGACCGTCGAGAGCACGGCCTCTGAACGCGTCGGCGCGGCGCAGGCCGAAGCCGAGGCCATGCGCCGCCGCTACCTGGTCCGCGAGAACGAGGTGGAACGCCTCAAGCGCGAGGTGAAACGCCTCGAGCTCGAGCGGGCCGATGCCCAGGCGCAGGCGGCGAAGGTGCAGCGCGAAACGTCGGCGCGCGTGCGTGCCGAGCTCGAAGCGCGCGAGAAAGACGTCGAAGGAAAAGCAGAAGAGAACCTGCGCGCGGTGCTGAGCCCCGACCGATGCCCCGAGCGGCTGTGGAACATGCTGCGCGTCGCCGAGCGCACCTACCAGCAGGCGCTCTACACCGAGCTGCCGACCGCGGCCGTCGCCGTCCTCTTCTCGGGCGCGTTCGAGCGAAGTCTCATCGAGCTGTTCGTGCAGCCGTTCGGCGCGTGGCTCGACGAGAAGGCGTTGCGTGCGAAGTTCCTCGAACAGGGCGTGCGCGAGCGCCGTGGTTCCCGGGTGGAGTATTTCGATCGCTTCACCGAGTCGTTCGATCGCGAGTTCGACGCCCGGCCGCCGTCGATGGGTGAAGTCGCGCGCGTGCTCGATCGCCGGCAGGAAAAATACCTGCAGGTGTTTCAGCAGTTCCTCACCGAGCGCTACGACGTGCCCGATTCGTTCTGGGCGGCGTTCTCTTCGTTCGTGACGTGGGCCAAGGAGTCGCTGCGCGATCCGGTGGCGCACGGTCACCTCGAGCTCGACTGGGCGGGCTTCAAGCAGTTCCGCGAGCAGCTGCTCTTCGAGTTCGACGGCGCGAAGCCCGGGGCGCTGCCTCGACTGCTGCTGGCCCGCCGCCCGTGAGCCGCGCGACGGTGGTGATGCTGCCCGGCTTCAACGGCAGCGCTGACCAGCCGATCCTCGTGAAGTTGGAGCGGCTGCTGCCCGATTTCGAGTGCGTGCGGCTGGCGCCACCGCGGCTCAAGCTGCTCGAGAACCTCGACCACCACGTCGCGTGGCTGCGCGAAGAGACCGCCACGTTGAAGGGCCCGCTGGTCTTCGTGGGGCGCTCGTTCGGAGGCCGTCTGTCGATTCGGCTCGCTGCGGAGCTTCAATTCGCGGCGCTGGTGTTGCTCGGTTTTCCGGTGCGACCTCCGTCGAAGAAGCGACCGCTCGACGAAGCGGCACTGGCCGCGGTGCGGTGCCCGACGCTCATCGTTCAAGGCACGAAAGACGAGCTGGGCCCGCTCTCGGTGCTGCGCCCCATCGTCAAGAAGTCGAAGTGCATCGAGATGCTCGAGCTCGAAGGCGCCGGTCACAGCTTCGGTTCGAAGGAAAAGAAGGCGCTGGAAGCGGTGAGCGCGTGGCTGGCGCAGACCGTGGAGCGTGCCGGTGGTGCTGGCAGCGCTCCCACGTGAGATCCCTCAACACCGTGTGCGGTGGGCGTCTGTATCTTCTTCAGTGGTGGTGACGCGTTGGTAGAAGCGACCGCGATGTTCGCTCTTCTGCTCGCACTTGCCGCCGCTCCACTGCCTCCGCCCGCGGAGATCTCTGCGCCGTTCGGTCACATCGGCAACGTGGTGACGCCCGTGCCCGCCGGTGGAATTCCTGGGAGCGACAAGGTGCTGTTGCCCACGTGGCCCTCGTGCCAGCCGCAGGCCATCTGGTTGATGCGCTTCTTCAGCGGCACTGCGCGTGCGCTGGAACAGCTGCAGTCTTCGCTCGATCGCGCACCGGGCGCCGAGAAGAAGTTGTTCGGCCGCATCGGCGTGGTGGCGGAGCTGATCACCGCGCTCGGCACCGCGAGCTTCGACCCGCGCCGTGATTGTTCGGAGCCGAAGCTGGTTGACGGCTTCAAGCTCGAGCTCATCGGCACGCCGAAGAAGTGGTGCGATGCCCCGGCCACCGCGCAAGACGGCGCCTTCTGGTTCTCCTCGCAGAAGAAGCCGGTGGCGGTGGTGCAGATCTCGCCGGGCGGCGAGAAGGCGTGTCGCCCGCGGCTCTCGGCGGTGTTGTTCGACGCCCGCGGCGTGGCGCGCGTTCGCTTCCACGCAGACTGGGGAGGCGAGGCCAGCGCGACCCTGGTCGGTGAGCGCTGCCAGAACATCGAGTATTCGTTTGATCGGGACCGCCAGGTGTTCGTGCCCACGTGGAAGTCCTGCAAACGCTGAAGAGTTCGGCTACAGGCTGACGCCTCATGCCGTCAGCACCCATTCTCGAGGTCGATCCCGTCCACCCTCAGCCGCGCACCGTGGAGCGCGCAGCGAAGGTGCTCGAAGACGGCGGCCTCATCGCGTACCCGACCGACACCTATTACGGCATCGGGTGCGACCTGCTCTCCAAGAAGGCGATCGATCGGCTGTACGGGGTCAAGAACCGCGATCGCAAGAAGCCGCTGGCGTTCCTGTGCCCTGATCTGTCGAACGTCGCCGAGTACGCCAAGGTCTCGAACTTCGCGTACCGCACCATGCGGCAGCTCACGCCCGGGCCGTTCACGTTCGTGCTCGAGGCCACGAAGCTGGTGCCCGACATGATGCAGACCAAACAGAAGCAGGTCGGCATTCGCGTGCCGCAGGCGCCGTTGATGCTCGCCATCGCCGCCAAGCTGGGCCGGCCGATCGTGACGACGTCTGCCACCGACATGGACGGCCGCGTGCTCATCGACGCCAGGGAGATCAAGGAGCTTCTGGGCAACCGGCTCGATCTGATTCTCGATGGCGGACCGCAGCAGGAAGAGCCGTCGACGGTGGTGTCGCTGATCGACGACGAGATCGAGGTGCTCCGTCAGGGCAAGGGCATCCTCATGATGGGCGATTGATGCAGTCGGCGCTGCTCGATCATTTCGTCACCTTCCTGCGCGCCGAGCGCAACCTCGCTCCGAAGACCGTCGACGCGTACGCCATCGACATACGCGGCTACCTCGAGAAGCTGGCCAAAGACGGCATCGCCGTCGAAGCGGTCACCCGCGAAGACGTGCTCGAGTACCTCGCGTTCCTGGGCAAGCGGCTTTCACCCCGCAGCCGCGCCCGGCACCTGGCGTCGATTCGTGGGTTCCACCGTTTTCTCGAAGACGAGAAGTTGTGTGATGCCGACCCGACCGCGGATCTCGACACGCCGAAGCACACGAAGAAGCTGCCGGTGTTCCTCACGCTCGATGAGGTCGAGCTGCTGCTCGAAGCGCCGAACCTGAAGACCCTCGCGGGGGTTCGTGACCGCGCGATGATCGAAGTGCTCTACGCGACAGGGCTTCGTGTGAGCGAGCTGGTGGGGCTCAAGGTCAACGACCTCAACCTGCTCGACGGCTTCGTGATGACCATGGGCAAGGGCCGCAAGGAGCGCGTGATTCCGCTCGGCAAGAAGGCGATCGAAGCCACGCGGGCGTGGCTCGAGGTTCGCCCCGCCGTGCTGCACGGCCGTGAATCGCCCGCGCTCTTCGTGACGCCGCGAGGGAAGGGCTTCACGCGCATGGGCTTCTGGAAGCTGCTGCGGCGGTACGCGCGCGGCGCCGGCATCGCCAAGCAGATTTCGCCCCACAAGCTGCGGCACTCGTTCGCCACGCACCTCGTGGAGCGCGGCGCCGACCTGCGAATCGTACAGGCCATGCTCGGCCACGCCGACCTTGCGACCACGCAGATCTACACGCACGTCGATCAGACGCGGTTGCACCGCATGTACGAAGGCACGCACCCGCGCGCGAAGATCACGCGGAGGGGCCGAAAGCAGTTGAAGTGAGCTGCCGACACCATCAGAAAGAACGCCATGCGCATTCTTTCGGGCGTCCAGTCGTCGGGAAAACTCCACATCGGCAACTACTACGGCGCCATTCGCGAGTTCGTGAGCATGCAGAACGAGGGCGAGGCGCTGTACTTCATCGCCAACCTGCACGCGCTCAACTCGGTCCGTGACGGCAAGCTGGCCCGCGAGCTCACCTACGAAACCGCCGCGGCGTTTCTCGCCCTTGGCATCGACCCCGATCGTGCCGCGCTCTTCCGCCAGAGCGACGTTCCCGAGATCACCGAGCTGTACTGGATTCTCGGCACCGTCGTTCCCGTCGCCGATCTCGAGAACGCGCACAGCTACAAGGACAAGCTGGCCAACAAGGCGTCACCTGACTTCGGGCTCTTCGCGTACCCGGTGCTGATGGCCGCCGACATTCTTCTCTACGACTCCGACGTGGTGCCGGTGGGGAGAGACCAGCGGCAGCACCTCGAGCTCACGCGCGACTGGGCCGCGAAGTTCAACCGCCAGTACGCGCCCACGTGGGACTCGCAGAAGGGCACCGGCGGCATCTTCAAGTTGCCCGCGGGCCGCACGCGCGACGAGACGGCGGTCGTTCCCGGTCGCGACGGCCGCAAGATGTCGAAGAGCTACGCCAACACCATCGATCTCTTCGGCACCGACGGTGAGCTGAAGAAGCAGGTGATGTCGGTGAAGACCGACTCGACGTTGCCGGAAGCCGCCAAGCCGCTCGCCGATCAGCCGCTGTACGATCTGCTCAAGGTCTCGCTCAGCCCCGCTGACTTCGCGATCATCGACGCGAAGTGGCGTGAAGCGGGCGGCACGCCGCAGACGCACGGCTACGGCGGCTTCAAGACGTCACTCCTCGAGGCGTTTCACGGCACCTTCGACCCCGCCCGAAAGCGCTACGCCGAGCTGATGAACGACCGCGCCGAGCTCGAACGGCTGCTCAAAAAGGGCGCCGAGAAGGCGCGCGGCTACGCAGCCCCGGTGATCGACCGGGTTCGTGTAGCGGTCGGGCTGTAGCTGTAGCGACACGTCGCGGGTCAGAAAATCGTCGCCGGCCGATTCACGTGGTACACCGTCCGAGGCCGATTTACCGGCCTTTGCGAGGGGTTCTCGTACCCGTGTCTGACGTGAAGGACGTGAGTCCTGCACACGACGAAGCGCTGACGGAAGTGATCGCTCCACGCGACGCTTTCCGCATCGCGCTGCCCAATTTCGAGGGCCCGCTCGACCTGCTCCTGCACCTCATTCGCGAGCACAAGGTCGACATTCTCGACATCCCCATCGCGCTCATCACCGAGAAGTACCTCGAGCACCTCGACAAGATGCGCGAGATCAATCTCGACATCGCCGGCGAGTTCCTGGTGATGGCGTCGACGCTGCTGCACCTCAAGTCGCGCATGTTGCTGCCGCGTGAAGAGGTGCCGCAGGGCCAGGCCGACGCGCTCGAAATTCCGCAGGAGCAGCTCGACCCGCGCGCCGAATTGGTTCGCCGGCTGCTCGAGTACCAGAAGTACCGCGCCGCCGCCGATCAGCTCGCGGCCAACGACATTCTCGATCGCGACGTCTTCCCGCGGCGTGTAGCGGTCGAGGAAGTGCCGCTCGACGACGAAGAGATCGGCCTGCAGGAGATCAGCATCTACAAGCTGATCGAAGCGCTCGATCGGGTGCTCAAGGCGCTCGAGCCCAAGAAGCAGCACGAAGTGACGCGCGAACATCTCTCGCTCTCGGTGGCCATGTACCGCATCGCCGACAAGGTGCGCGCCGAGGGCAAGGGCCACGCGGTGAACTTCTTCATGCTCTTCGACGGAGCGCGCGTGCGCAGCGACGTGATCATCACGTTCCTGGCGCTGCTGGAGATGTGCAAGTTGAAGCTGCTCCGCGTCTTCCAGTCGGAAGACAGCGACGACATCTTGATCAGTGAGAAGGCTGACGCGCTCGCCGACTTCGGCACCGACGGCGGCACGGCTCCTTCGGAGGAACTCGACCGTGAGTACGAATAAGCGCCCGCCCGACGACGAAGAGACGGGCTCCGGCGGACCTTCGCCGTTCTCGGAAGAAGAAGTCGCGGCCGTCACCGCCGGCCCCTCAGGCGATCCCGAAGTCGAGGAGCTCGACCCGGCCGACATCGACGCCGCCGAGAGCGAGACGCCGTTCGAGAAGATCGTCGCGAAGTCGCGAAAGCTCTCGGAGAACCAGGTTCGCAACGTGCTCGAGAGCGTGCTGTTCGTCGCGCCGCAGTCGTTGACGATCGATCAGCTCTTCGAGGCCACCGGCATCGATCGCGAGAAGATCCTGCCCGCTCTCGAGTCGCTGCAGGCCATGCGTCGTGACGGGCTGTCGGGCATCGTGCTCCACGAAGTGGCCGGCGCGTGGCAGCTGCGCACGGCTCCGGAGTCGGCCGAATACGTGCGCCGCTTCTTGAAGGTGAAACCGCAGCGGCTCACGCGCGCCGCCGTCGAAACGCTCGCGCTCATCGCCTACCGCCAGCCGGTCACGCGCCCGGAGATCGAAGACGTGCGCGGCGTCGATTCAGGCGCGGTGCTCAAGGCGCTGCTCGACCGTCGCCTGATCAAGATCGTCGGCAAGAAGGAAGAAGTCGGCCGCCCGATTCTCTACGGCACCACCAAGGAGTTCCTCGAGTTCTTCGCCTTGAAGGACCTGAGCGCGCTGCCCACGCTGCGCGAGTTCCAGGAACTCACCGAAGAGAGCCGCGAGATCGTCGAGCGCGAGGCCCCCAGGGGCGTCACCGGCATTCTCGAAGAGCTGGCCGACAAGGGCTTCGAAGCCAAGCTCGCCGAGTCGGACCAGGCGTCAGAAGAGGCGCTCGCGAAGCTCGAGAGTGCGATCGATCAGGCCGACGACACCTCGAAGACCGTGTCCAGGATCCTCAATCCGCCGCCTCCGCCGGTAGACCCGTCATTGAACCCAAACCCCGAGCAGCCGAACGCTGCTCCGGAGCAACCTGCTTCGACCGAACTCCCGGCCGAGCCCGCTGCACCGCCGAATGAGCCCGAGCCGGGCCAGAACGAGAGCTGAAGTATGGAACGCCTGCAGAAATTCCTCTCCCGCGCGGGAGTGGCGTCGCGTCGTCACGCCGAGACGTTGATCACCGATGGTCGCGTAAAGGTGAACGGCAAGGTCGTCGACGAGCTCGGCTCGCGCGTCGACCCTGCGAAGGACCTGGTGCTGGTCGACGGCAAGCTCGTGTCGGCGAGCTCCGAGCGGAAGTATTTCCTCTTCTACAAGCCGCCCGGCGTGGTCACGACGTTGTCTGACCCCGAAGGCCGCCCCTCGGTCGGTGACTACGCGCAGGACACCGGTGGCCGCGTCTTTCCCGTCGGCCGCCTCGACTACGACGCGGAAGGTGCGCTGCTGCTCACCGACGACGGCGAGCTCGCCAACAAGCTGATGCACCCCAGTCACCAGGTGCCGCGCGTGTACCTGGCCAAGGTCAAGGGCGTGCCCGATCAGCAGTCGCTGCAGAAGCTGGTCGACGGCGTGCGCCTCGAAGACGGCATGGCCTATGCGGTTCAGGCGCGCGTGTTCCGCGAAGCCGATCGCAACACGTGGGTGAAGATCGTGGTGACCGAGGGCCGGCAGCACCTCGTGAAGCGGCTGTGCGCGGCGATCGGTCACCCGGTCGTGCGTCTGTACCGCCCGGCGCATGCAGGGTTGCCGGTCTCGGGGCTTCGCCCCGGTGAGCTGCGCGCGCTGACCAACGATGAAATTCGGCGCGTGAAGGCCGCGGCCGACGGTGACCAGCAGCCCGAGCCGCCGCTGCACCTGCCTGCGCGTCGGCACGGCCATGCAGCCCCCGGCTTCGAGCCGCCTCCGTCGGACGACGACGACGAGTCGTCGGACGCGCGTGAGCCGAGTGCGCCGCCCGCCGATGAAGAGGTGTTCGTGGTGAAGCCGCCGCCGGCGCCGCGCGGCGGCCGGTTCGAGTCAGCGCAGGGCACGCGTTCGCAGCGCTTCGAGCGTGAGCGTTCCGGGGAATCGAATGATGACGCAGGTGAAGCCCCGCCGCGTGAAGAGGCTGAGGCTCCGCGTGAGGCGCGTGAGCGGAAGTCGCCTTCGCGCGAACGCGGTGTGGGTGGTGAGCGATCGGCTGGTTCGAAGCGCAGCTTCGGTGGCGATGAACGGCCTGCGCGTGGCCCCAAGCGCAGCTTCGGCGGTGATGAACGCCCGAAACGCAGCTTCGGTGGCGACGAACGCCCGTCTCGCGAGCGCACCTTCGGCGGGCCGAAGCGTGAGCCCGGCGCCTTCGGCTCGAAGCGCGAACCC
The DNA here is from genome assembly GCA_003243425.1 of Archangium gephyra. GTDB lineage: Bacteria > Myxococcota > Myxococcia > Myxococcales > Myxococcaceae > Archangium_A > Archangium_A gephyra_A. The sequence continues at coordinate 100,612 of QFQP01000008.1, forward strand.
GGCGCGTTCGGTCGGAAGCGCGAGCCCGGTGCCTTCGGCTCGAAGCGCGATGAACGCTCGGCCGGGCCCAAGCGCGAACGCAGTTTTGATGGCCCGAAGCGTGAGAGCCGGTTCGGCGGGGAGCGCGCAGGTGGTCCGAAGCGCAGCTTCGCAGGCGACGAACGCCCGGCGCGTGATCGCAGCTACGGCGGCGAGCGCGGCGGACCCAGGCGCGAACGCAGCTTCGACGGCCCGAAGCGCGAGAGCCGTTTCGGCGGCGAACGTGCCGGCGGCCCGAAGCGCGAGGGCCGTTTCGGTGGCGAGCGTGCCGGTGGCCCGAAGCGCGAGGGTCGTTTCGGCGGTGAACGTGCCGGCGGCCCGAAGCGTGAGGGTCGTTTCGGCGGTGAACGTGCCGGCGGCCCGAAGCGTGAAGGCCGTTTCGGCGGCGAACGGTCGGGCGGTGGTCGGTCGGGCGGCCCCGGCGGCGGCAAGGGCCGAGGTGGAAGTTCCCGGCCGGGTGGCCGCAGTTCTCCGAGGAAGCCGCGGGGCTCGTGGTAAGAGGTGCGCATGTGTCGTCGTGCGCTGATCGCGGTCGTTGCGGTCTCCATCGCCGGCTGCTCCGGAGGTCGAGACAAGAATCTTGCCGACCTCCAGAGCCCGCGACCGGAAGTCCGTGCTCTGGCCGTCAAGCGGCTGTCTGAGAAGTCCGAAGCCGAAGACGTCAGTCTGTTTTCCCAGGCCGCGCGCGATCCCGTGTCGATCGTGCGCGCCGAGGCGATGACCGCGCTGGGCAAGACCCAGGACGGTCGCGTGGTCGACCTGCTGGGCGAAGCGCTCGCCGATACCGACGAGCAGGTGCAGCAGCGCGCCGCGGCGGCGCTCGCCTCGTTCAAGACCGACAAGGCGCGCAGCTACCTCACGCTTCAGTATTCACGTCGCGGGCGCTCCACGCGCACTGCGATCGTGCAGGCGCTCAAGGGCACCAACATTCCCGGCGCCATGGCGTCGGTGGTGGTCGCCGAGGCCAGCGCGATCTGGGACCGCAACATGAAGGTGCTCAACGCCGGCACGTTGCCCGAGCGTGTCGGTGCCGCCGAGGAGCTCGGCCGCTCAGGGCGCGCTGACGCTGTGAATCGTCTGGTCCCGTTGCTCAAGGACAAGCACGTGGCGCTCGCCGCTGCCGCAGCCCGGGGTCTGGGGGCCGCTGGAGACCCGCGCGCGGTACCGGCGCTCACCGAGTTGCTCGACGAGAACTACCCCGAGCTGCGTGAGGCCGCGTGTGAGGCGCTGGGCCGGCTCGGCGACCCGGCGCCGTTGCCCAGGTTGTTGGTGGTCGCGCAGGAGAAGAGCCCGGTCAGCGTGTTCGCCACGCGCGCGATCGTGTCACTGCCGCGCTCGCCCGAGGTCGACAAGGCGCTGTGCGAATTGATGCTCACCGCGAACGAGACCGAAGTGCTCAGCACCGGTCGTGAGCTCCGTCGTCGCGGCGGCTGCCCGGTCGAGCCGATCCTCGAGAAGCTGAAGAGCCCGGCGACGGCGAATCAGGCGTTGCTGGCGATCGTGGCGCTGGCGCCCGCGGGCGAGGTGACAGCGAAGGTGGTGCCGCTCACCACGTCGAACGATGAAGTCACGCGCCGGCTGGCCATCGAAGCGCTCGCCGAACTGGGTGACGCGTCTGCGGCGCCCGCGCTGCAGAAGGCCTGGGACGCAGAAATGAAGACGCTCGAGCCGCGCCGCACCGATTGGGTGCCCGCTGCGCTGCCGACCAGCTTCGCCGAGGGCTACGAGCCGACGGCGCAGCTCCGCGAGAACGACCCGTTCGCGGTGGTGAAGTCCCGCACCAGCGACCTGCTGACCCGTGTTCAGGCGCTCGACGCGCAGCGTGCGAAGGAGCAGGGCAAGACGCTGCTCGAGGCGCGCGTGCCGCGTGAAGTGGTGGACGACGCGAGCGAAGAAGAGGTCAAGACGCTCGCCGCGCTGCTCCGCGCCATGGGGCGCCTGAAGCTCGACGGCACGGCCGAGCGCGCCAAGGCGTTCACCGGCGAGACGTCGCCCGTGCTTCGCGGTGCTGCGTTCGCGGCGCTGGCGTTCCTGGGTGAAGACGCGAAGGCCGGCCTCTTCGATACCGAACGTTCGGTGCAGGGCACGACCGCGCAGGCGCTGGTCGACTCCGGGCCCGCAGGTCAGCTGGTGGTGCTCAAGGCCATGACGGAGTTGGTGGGCGATCGCTCGCGGTTGCTCGAGCCGCTGCGCTCCATCGTCCCTCCGTCGGAAGGGGCGGCGCCGCTCGAGCAACTGGTGAAGGAAGGCGGTGTCGAGGCGGGCACGGCGGCCCGGCTGCTCGGTGAAATGGGCGCGAAGAGCTCGGTGCCGATGCTGTTGTCGCTGCTCGACGACCCCGAAGCGCCCGCGCGTCGCGACGTGCTGCTGGCCGTGGGGCGGCTGGGAGACCCGAAGGCCGTCGACGCCATCGCGCGCGATCTGTACAGCGACAGCGCCGAGGTGCGTAGCGCCGCGTGTCGCGCCCTGGCGGCGCTCAAGGCGCCCGCGCAGACCGAGGCCATCGATGCCTTGAAGGGCGACTACGACCGTCGCGTACGCGAAAGCGCAGAAGCAGCGCTGGCGGTGCTGTCACCTGCCGCACCCGCGGAGGGTGGCCGGTGAGCGACCTTCGGCAGCTGAAGGAGAAGGCCAGCCAGCTCTTCACCAAGGGCAAGTTCGCCAAGGCTGCCGAGGCGTACGAGGAGTACTGCGTCGCGGATCGGAAGGATCACCAGACGCGGCTGCGGTGTGGTGACGCGTGGTCGAAGGCCGGCAAGAAGGACAAGGCCATCGGCGCGTATGCCATGGCCGCCGAGGGCTTCGCGCGCGACGGGTTCCTTCCCCGCGCCATCGCCGCGAGCAAGCTGGTGCTGGAGCTCGACCCCTCTCACAAGGGCGTGCAGAAGATGCTGGCCGATCTCTACGCCCAGAAGTCGGGTGGCGGTCGCAAGCCGGCGAGCGCCACCGCTCCGGTGGAGATGGAGATCTCGCGCAAGGTCGAAGCGCCCGTGACTTCGAACTTCGCCAACCGCGCCGACGCGATCGATCTCGACGCCCCGGTGGCCGCGAAGAGGCCGTCGAGCCCTGCGCGCCAGCAGAACGAAGCGCCGTCGCCGATGAATCGCGCCGACGCGTTGGAGCTGCCCGAGTACGAAATTCCGATGGACGACGGCCCGAGCTCCATCGGCGGCATGAGCGCGCAGCGTGGGCCCAGCCCGCAGCGCCGTGAAGACGCCATCGAGATCGAGACGGTCGAGGAGCGTGACTCGGGGCCCAGGGCGCTCGAGAACACCACCATCGACATCGAGCTGTCGGGTTCGCAGCCCGCCAGCGATGAGGTCGAGATTCCCATCGAGGGCACGGCGATTTCCGAGCCCGTGCCGTCGGCGCCTGCCTTCGAGCTGACCGACGAGGTCTCCGACGCGCCGCCGCCCGCCGCAGCTCCAGACGCAGTGGTGGTCGGCGAGGCGCTGCCCACGTCGTACGAGCTCGACGCGCCGCTCGAGCTGACGCCGAAGGCGAAACAGCCCGTTTCCTACGAGCTCGACGCTCCGGTGACGCCCTCGGCGGTCTACGAGCTGACTGACGAAGACGAACCCGCCGAAGTCGTCGAGGTCATCGAGCCCGAACCGGAGCCCGCCACGGCGTCGAGCTTGCCGCCCGGCCTCAAGCGCCGCACCACGGGCGAAGTGCCGGCGGTGCCAGCGTCTTCACCGTCGGGCAGCCGCATCTGGTTGCCGTCGACGTTCACGCCGCCGGCGCCGCGGGAGGACACGGCGACGCCGGTCGCTGCGAGCGTCGCGCGCGCGCTTCCCGGGTCGAGCGAGTCGAGCAGCGATCTCGAACGCAGCATGCAGGCCTTCATGGAGTTCGACCCCGACGCCGCGCAGCCCAGGCCTGCTGCGCCGAAGGCCGGCTTCACCGAGCTCGACCTCGAAGGTGACTCGTTGCTGCACGCGGTGGAGGCCGCGGCCGCCGCCTCGACGCCATCGGCGGTGATCGAGCTCGAAGAGCGCATGGAGGCGCCGGAAGAAGTGCGCCCCGGCGCCCTGCCGAAGATCCCGCTGTTCTCGGACCTGCCCGAAGACGCCTTCATCGCGCTCTTCGAGAAGTGCCCGCTGCAGCGCTTCGACGAAGGCCAGCTCGTGTTCGAGCAGGGCGACAAGGCCGACGCGTTCTACGTGATCTGCAGCGGCTCGGTTCGCGTGTTCCGTGGCGAAGGTGAGACGCGCCGTGACATCGCTACGCTCGAAGAGGGCAGCTTCTTCGGTGAAATGGCGCTGCTGTCCGAAGCGCCGCGCAGCGCCTCGGTCGAAGCGGCCGGCGAAGACGTTCAGGTGCTGGCGATCTCGGCCGAGGTGCTGACCGAGCTCTCGGCTGCACACCCCTCGGTGTCGATCGCGCTCAAGAAGTTCTGCCGGCAGCGCATGCTGTCGAACCTGATGAACTCGGCGGCGCTCTTCGCGCCCTTCAATCGCAACGATCGCCGCGACCTGGTGCAGAAGTTCCGCGCGCGCGACGTGAAGAAGGGCGACGTGCTGGTGAAGGAAGGCCAGCCAAGTGACGGGCTGTACGTCGTGCTCTCTGGCGAGGTGGAGATCGACGCTGCGGGCGCACGGATCGCCACGCTGAAGGAAGGTCAGGTCTTCGGCGAGATGTCGTTGCTCACGCGCTCGCCGGCTTCAGCGACGGTGCGTGCGACGCGCCACACGTCGTTGCTGCGCTTGCCCAAGCAGGACTTCGACACCTTGATCCTGAGCCACCCGCAGGTGCTGGAGCACGTGGCCGAGCTCATCGACGAGCGCAGGAAGGCCGATCAGCGGCGCAAGCCGCCTTCGGCCGAGCTCATCTGAAGCTCATTCGGGTTCGTGGAGCTTCTCGAGGTACTCGTCGCGGGTGACGAGCCCCGACTCGATGAGGATCTCGAGCAGCGATCGCAGCGCGCGCACCTGGCTCGTGGAGATCTCCTCCATCGACTCGATCTTTTCGCGGAGCACGGCGATCTCGCGGCGCAGCTGCGCTTCCATCGTCGGCACCGGCGTAGGCGACGACACGACGATCGGCACTTCGATGCTGCGCTGCCCTGCGTCGGTGTTTCCGAGCAGCGAGTCGAGCTCGTAGCTGGTGTCGCCACGTGGCGCGGTCGAGCTCGCCGGCGGGGCAGGCGGCGGCACCGGCGTGGTGCTCACCGGGCCGCTGACCGGCTCGACGTGCTCACCGAAATAGTACCGGCGGACCGCGCGCTCGATGGCCGAGGCCGTGGCCACCACCGGCAGCACCCGGGAGCTGGTGGCGAACTGCACGGCGTTGAGGTGTTCGATGTTGGTCGGGTCAGACGTGGCGACCGACAGCTGCCGCGCGTTGCGGTCGAGCGACACCGGAAACACGCCGTAGCGCTCGCAGATGTCGATGCGGAGCCACTTCGGTGCGTCTTCGGAGATCTCCGCGGTGTCGAGGTCGATCACCGGGAGTTCGAGTTGCTTCGCCAGCACCTCGGCCATGGCCGACTCGGTGACGAAGCCCATCTCGATGACGGTGCGGCCAAGTCTGCCGCCCCACTTGCGCTGCTCGTTGAGGGCAGCCTTCAACTGCTCATCTTTGATGAGACCCGCTTCGGTGAGCAGGTCTCCGAGCCTGCGACGGCGTCCCCCGACGGCCATGGCGTGACCGGTTACTCCGCCTTCTGATCGCGCGCAGGCGGGTCGAGCTTCCTGGCTTCGGCCTTCTCGGCGGCCGTGGGCGGCTTGAGGCGCAGCAGCTTGTACGAGCCTTCGCCGTCCTTCACCTTGAAGACCGCGGCCAGACCGATGGCGGTGGTGCCGTCGTTCAGCTCCCAACCCGTGGTGGTGTCGGCGGGGCCCGGGTTCACGAAGAGCGACTTGCTGCCTTCGCCTTCCTTCACCAGCGTGGTGCCGTCGGCGTCAGACGTCGCGCGGCCACCGGCCTCCTTGATGTTCGAGAAAAGACCGAAGGCGATCTTCGCGTCGCCGATCGCCTTGGTGATCGCCTCGTCACCGACGTTGCCGCCGGCACCGACGAAGTCGAGCGCCAGGCTGCCCTTGCCACGCGGAGGACCGTGGGCGATCAGCGCCACCGGGGTCTTCGCTTCCTTCGCGGCCGTCACCACCTCCGCGATGGTCGACTTGAAGTACTGGCAGCCCGTCTTGCAGTTGATGTACTCGGGGTCGTGGTGGCCGGGGAGCGAGACGAGCGTCAGCTCGGGGAACTCGACCACGCGCACCTGGTTCAGGTTGATGAGGTTCGCGTTCCTGGCCTTCGCGGCGTCGAAGCCGTCGGTGAACTCGGCGCGGCACTCACGGTTGCCGATGACCACGAACACCGGGAGCTTGCTGGTGGCGAGCTCTTCGAGCACGCGCGAGATGCCGCCGGCCACTTCGCCCACGTCGCCGGTGACGATGATCGCGTCGGCCTTCTCGTCAGCGAAGAACTTCAGGTACTTCTTGAGCGCCAGCATGTTGAGGCCCGAGTCTTCGTTCACCGGGCCGAGCACGCCGAAGGTCAACGTACCGTCCGCGTCTTTGTCGGCGAACGTGAGGCGGGCGCCCGAGAGCTTCGCGGCGCGATCGCCGAACTTGAACTCGGTGGTGGGGCCCGGGTCGAGCGGTGCGGCGCACTCCTTGGGGGCGCGCTCTTCAGCGACAGGGGGCGGCACCGGCGCGGGCACCGGCTTGGTTTCGACCGGCTTCGGAGGAGGCGGCGCTTCGACCTTCTTCTCGGTGCAGGCGGCGAAGCCCAGCGCGGCGGTCATGGCGGCGATACGAAGGCTCTTCATCGTGGGTACTCCCCCTCGGGTAAGTCGTTGAAAGGTGACGCCTCGTAGCGGAATCGAACTCGCCGGTCCAGAGAGTTCGGGGTACATGGAACCCCATGCGCTGGACCTCGTTTGTCGTGTCGGCGGTGCTCGCGTTGACCTCGGGTTGTGCGTACCGGCCGCTGTCTGGTTCAGCGCTTGATGCCACCAAGACCGTCGCCTTCATCGCGCGCATCGAAGACCAGGCCGGCCCGCAGTCGTGGGTGTTCCGCGACGACAATGCGTACCGTGAGAAGTTGAAGCGCCTCGACGAGAAGGAAGCCGATCGCCGGCTCGGTAACGCGCTGACGGTGGGCAGCTACAACAAGAAGAACGAGCTCGAGGCGCACACCATCACCCGCTTCGAGTTGGCAGATTCGCTGCGCAGCAACACCCTGGCCGCGTTGCCCAGGCGCGAACCGTGGAGCGACGTCGTGCACCCGGTGCAGGTCGCACGCGTGCTCGAGAGTTTCCTGGTGCAGGAAGTGCCCGCGAACGCGCCCGACTATGAGCGGCTGTCTGCGTTGGGTGCCGACACGGTGGTCGAGATCGTGATCGAGGAGTACGGCATGCGCAGTGAGAAGGGCGTCGCCGGCGTGTACATGTACGGCTTTGCGCGCATGTTCCGCATCGGTGGTGCCGAGCTGTATCGGCGCAGCTTCTTCTCGGATGACATTCGCGCGGGAATGCCGCACCTCGACCCGTTCGAGGTACGAAAGAACGCGCAGCTGTTCGCCGTGCGCGTGAAGCAGATGGTGGAGGCCGTCGCGAAGCAGGTGGCCAAGGACCTGTCGCCGGAAGATCGTGAGGGCCCGCCGAAGCCCGAGCGTGACGACACGAAGAAGCCTGCGAAGAACGATCAGTCGGTGCCGCAGGCTGACGACCCGCTCTGAGCCCGCAGTAATACGGTACAGACAGGTGTTCAGGAGGTCGTGCGCCTACATGTCGGTGTTGGTCTTCACGACCAACGTCGCGCGGGTACAGGGCACTTCGGCGTTGAACGCTGCGAGTCGCCGCTCGATGCGTTGCACGTCGAGTGCTCCGGTCAGCAACGCGCGATCGATCTCGAAGCGAAGCGTCGTGCCGGTGGTTGTGCAGTCACCAGCTCGACGGAGTTCGTGAACGGGTCGGCCTTCTTCGAAGCGTTGAACCCATTGGCCGCCGTCGCGATTCACGATGACTTCACACCAACGACACAGTGCGTTCAGCACTGCGATGCCGGCGCCACACCGGCGCTGCTTGGCGGCTTCAGTCTTGTCGTCATGATCGCTTCTATGAACGAGATGTCTTCGTTGCGATGACGGCCGAGTGGAAGTCCGGCGCCGTCGTTCCACACCTCGAAGATGTCTTCTGACACCACACGAAGTTCGACGTGTGCGGCCGGGCCACCCGTGTGCGCATCGACTGCAAGGCACAGTGTCTCGAGCACCGCGTGGCAAAGAACGTCTGCGCTCGCCGGGTCGCCGACGTACATCGCGGGCCGCTTGCGCACGGACTCGAGAGTGTCGAGCACCGTGAGGTCGTCGATGGTCTAGCGACCTTCAGGCACGGGCGTACTTCTCGTCGAAGAACGTGTTCATCGCGCGGAGAAGGCCGTCGACGTCAGCGTGCTCAGGAACGGAGACACGGCAGATCTGCACGTTGTCCTTCTTCTGCGCGGCTTTCACTGCGGCCGACAACGCGCCCTGCGTCGATTCCTCGGGGTTGATCACGTAGAAACAGTCGGGCTTCCCGTCGCCGGTCGACTGGCCATAGCTGACGCGGTTCTTCACCAGCGTGGGCGCGGTGCGCAGCAGGTGGTCGACGAACTCGTCCGCCAGATCGGGGAACGTGGTCGGCGCCGACGGCAGGTAGAACGAGAGCAGCCCGCTCGCCATGCCCTCGGCCACCTGCGCTTCGGAGATGGCGTAGAGCGTGATCTCTTTGCCGTGGCGACGCAGCGCCGTGCGGATGCCCTCCGCGAGCTTCATGGTGTGCTTGCTGATCGTCTGCAGGCGCGGCGTGAGATCACCGAGCGCCTCGTGCAGGTGCACCAACTGCGCGGGCTTCGCGAACGAATCAGCGTCGCGACCCAGCGCGCGCGCACGATCGACGATGCGCTGCGCGAGCGGTTCGTCAGCACACGCCACCACACCGAGCGTCGACTTGCCCCTGGTGAAGTATTTCGAGCCGCTCTTCACGAGGAGGAAGGGCCAGCCGCGCGACCACGTGCGACTGAAGATCGGGAAGAGCGGGGCGAGCGTGGTGTCGACGATCACCGGCACCTTGTGGCCGTGCTTCTGTTCGTGCGCACGCAGCGCCGTCATCAACGCTTCGAAATCGTGCGCCTGGAGTTCGGGGTTGGTGGGCGTCTCGAGGAAGATGCACGCGGGCTTGCTCCCGAGCGCGTCGAGGCTGGCGATGATGCGATCCACGAGCGTGACGGGCTTGCCATGTTCGTCGACACCGAGAACCGCCAGCGGCGTGGGCTCGAGCTTCTTGCGGCCGAGCAATTCGCTGATCAGCTGGCCTGTGCCGCCGTACCCATTCTGCGCGTAGAAGATCGTGACCGGCTGTGGCCCGAGCACGTCGCCGATCGCTTCGAACACGGCAGCTTCCGCCGCGAGGCCCGTGCAGAACGTCAGGCTGTCGCGCACTTCGGGGAAGAGCGATTGCAGGCGCTGCTGACAGTCTTCGTGCGTCGCTTCGGGGAACTTCGTCAGCGGCGCGTTCACCGCGAGCTCGAGTTCGGTGCGCGCGTCAGAGGCGATGAGCGCCGACACCGTACGCTTGCGGATGAGCTGAATCTCCGCGGGCGCGATGCGAGACGGGTCGTTGATGAGCAGCACACCGCCGTGCGTGACCGGGAAGCAGACGGCATCAGCGGAGACCTGTGTCACGTCGCCGGTGAAGCGCTTCGCGGTGACGAAAACGGTGAGCGCGTCGGCGTTGCGCGCGAGCGGCGCGGTCCATTGTTCGTGCAGTTCGACTCCGTCTTCGCGGAGGGCGTTCTTCTTCTCGGTAGAAATCGGCAGCACGTGGTCGGCGAACACACGAACCTTCTGCGTGCGGCGCGGAGATTCGATGACGGACAGCCAGGTCTTGGTGACCGACGCGAACGAGAAGACGCGCGGCGCGTTGGTGTGGGCCTGCACCCAGAGCTCGAACACGGTCGAGAGCGGCTGGCCGAGCCGTGCGTAGTCGAAGGGCAGGCCGACCGTGGTGAGCACGTCGCGGAGCTGCTGGGGAGCGTCGATCTTCTCGTTCGCGATGCGCGCGAGCGCCTGGGCGAAGCGCTGCGCGAAGCCCTCGTCCGAATCGAAGCGGGTGAGATCGTAGGTGGTAGCGCGGGGGTCCCAGTCGTCGGGGAGCGCGCCCGGTGCGAGCAGCCGAGGCAACACGAGTTCGAGGTGGCTGGTGAAGTCGGGGCCGAGCGCGATGCGGCCGTCAGAACCGGGAGAAGTCGTCGCCATGCGCGGCGGTATACCCAAGCGGCTGGGCGGGAGGTCACTCATCTCCGGGGGAGGCCGGATATCGAGTGCTGCAAACGCATCGGTCTGCGGGCTTCTTGTTTCAGTCGACGGTGAACAGCGGCGCGTGAGGCGTGAATCACGAGTCGCGTTCTCGTCCGCGACGCCGTCGCATCAACATCACTGCGAACGCGAACAGCTCGAATGTTGGTGCTGCTGCGCACGAGCATCCTGCTGGCGCGGGTTCTCCGCCGCCTCCGGTGGCGCCATCGCTGCCGCCAGTGGCAGACCCGCCGCCGGTTTCGGACCCGCCGCCAGTCGCGACACCGAACTCGAACGCTCCGACATCCGGAGCGCCGACACTCGTCCTCACCGCAGCCATCGACACCGACGTGCGCGGCGGCGGCTCAAACCCGACCGCGTTCAACGGTGAAGGGAAGGGCGCTCGCGCCGGAGACATCAGCACCGTCGCCGCCGCATCGATGAGCGGACTCCCCGCCACCGGTCGTGGGTGCGTGGTCAGCGAGATCACCTGCGGCGACGCTCCGAAGATGGTCCCTGTCCACTCCGGAGGCACGTTGGTCGACCCCATCGTCACCCAGTTGTTCGACCCGCTCACCAACCGGGTACCGACCCAATCGGCTTCGACTTCACGCACCATGTTCACGCCGCCGCTGCCGTCGACTGCGAACACGTTGTTGTGCATCTCCACGCTCTCGAGGCCGTCGAACAATCGGAACACCGCGCTCGCGCCCGGCTTCACCACGATCGTGTTGTTCACGAAGCGATAGCGGCCCTGGCTTTGTCCGGTGCCATCACCACCGGCTCGAACCACCGAGAACGTGTTCGTCTTCACCAACACGTTGCCGACCACGTCCGAATCTTCCCGCTGCAGCGCCTCGGTCCACGCATCATCGGCGCCGTCCGGGTCGGGGCCGATGAGCTCGAGCTCGTGGTACAGCCCACCCTCGATCCAGTTGAAGTAGACCTCGTTGCGCTCGGCGCGCGTCTTCACGCTGTTTCCGCCGTTGGCGTCGTGCACGTAGCAATGCTGCATGCGGAACACGGCGCCCTGATGCCTCACTTCGTCCGTCGCCATGTAGATCTGATGGTCCTGCGTGCCGCCGCCGCAGTGATGCACTTCGACGAACTCCATCAACAGTGAGCCTGAACCCTGGTCGGCGCCGAGCACGCCGTGTCTCGGGCAGTCGTGCACGACGCTGTTCCTCAAGGTCACCCGGTTGGCGTGATGAAAGAAGCAGCGGAACGAGCCCCCCGTGAGCTCGAAGCCGTCGACGATCACGTCGTCGCCCTGAACTTCGAGCGTGTTGGTGCCGCCCATGATGCGCGGGCGCGTGCCGTTCACCGGAAGACCGACGATGCGAATCGGCGCAGCCTGCGTTCCCGAGCGGGTCCAGTTCACCGCCGCGTACGTCGCGTCGCCGTCGACCTCGATGACGTCACCCGGGTTCACCGAGGCCTGATTCACCGCGCTCAGCTGCGTGATGGCTCGCGTCGGGCCGACTTGAATCGTTGCTGCAAGGCACAGCGTCACGAAGACCGAAGCCATGTCCGTGAGTGTGACCAGCCGCGCGCGTCCCGTCGAGCGCGCTGCGGCAGGTCGTCACGAGATGGTTGACTCAGGTCAACTGTCTCGTGCTTCGGCGGCGGCGCAGCAACGCGAGCACGCCGAACGCCACCGCGCCGAAGGGCCCGCCGGCGCCGCAGCCGCACCCCAGGTCCATCGGAGCGCCGCCGCCTCCGCCGCTGCCACCCGTCGCCGAACCACCGCCCTGACGGCCACCCCCGGTCGACGAACCGGTGCCACCGCCGGTGGTTCCCGTGCCCCCGCCTGACGCCACGCGAACACAGAAGAACTGGCTGCCGCCGATGTCGGTGCACACCTCGTCGGGGTTGCAGAACGGCACCTGCGGGTCGCAGCGGTCTTTGCAGATGCTGTCGATGCAGCGCAGGCCTCCCTGGCACGAGCGCACCTCGGGCGACGTTCCGCACGGGCCGCCTTCCGGGCTGATCTGGTCGGAGCAGCCGCACACGCCAGTGCCGTCGGCGGCGGTCTGCACGCAGGTGCCGCACGTCTGCGAGAGGTTGACGTTGCAGCGCTCGTAGCAGCGCCCGAGGTAGCAGATGAGGTTGCCGCTGCACGCGCCCGCGTTGTTGCACGCAGCGCAGGTGCTGCCCTCGCTGCCCGGCAGGCACACGCCCACGCCGCTGACCAGCTGGCAGGTGAACCCCGTACCGCACGAGGCGGGAGCTCCCGCGTTGCAGGTGGTGCGGCAGACGCCGGCGCCGCTTTGACCCTGCACGCACGCCAGGCCCTGCGCACACGCGGCGACGGTGTTCTGCGCGATCTGGCCGCACGGCTCACCGACGTTGTTGATCTCGTCGCCACACGCGCACACGCCGCCGCCCTGCTGCAGGCCGAAGCACGCCTGACACGACCCTGGCGCTGAAGGGTTGCACTCGGTGCGGCAGCGGCCCTGAACGCAGGTGAGGCCCTGGGCGCACGTCCCCTGCGGGCAGGCCTGACAGGTGCCGGGCTCCGACGCGCTCGGCGCACACACGTTGCCAGCGTTGCTCGCCAGGGCCACGCACGAGGTGCCCATGCCGCAGGTCGTCGACGTACACGTGTTGCACAGGCCCGTGCCCGAACAACAGGAGCGGCAGTACATCTGATCGGTGGTGGCGCTCTCGCGCGTGCACACGTTGCACGACTTGCAGAACACCGACACCGAGCAGTCGTCGCCGGTGTTCCCGTTGGGCTTACAGGTGCCGCCGGTGCACGTGTAGTTGGTGGCGCACTGCGCGTTCGTCGTGCACTGCGTGGTGCAGGTGTTGCTGTTGGGCACGCAGTAGTTGCTCTGGCACGAGCTCCCCGAGGGGCATTGATCGTTGTCGGAGCACGTGGAGCTGCAGAACGTCACGCCGTCGCCGAAGCGCAGGCACACGCCGGTCGAACACGCGCCGCCGCTCTGACAGAACTTGCAGTGGTCCGACGCGCCCACCTGCGGCAGGCACGCCATGCCGGTGTTCGCCGCCTGGCAGCTGAAGCCCGTGGGGCAGGTGCTGGTGCACGTCGCGGTGCAGATCTTCGACGCGCTCCCCGGGCGGCCGCGGCACACCAGCGGGCTGGTGCAGTCGGTGTCGCCGTTGCAGCTGGTGCCCTGGCCACCACTGGCGCCGGGGTACACGTTGCAGATGTCGTTCTGGTCGTACTGCGTGAGCACGCGCTTGTTACTCGCGGGGTTCACCAGCGCGTACATCACGTAGGTGCTGCCGGGGCTGTGCGCGAGGCCCGCGAAGTGACCCGCCTCGTGGATGATCACCGACTCGGGATCGTAGGTGTTCGGCGACTGGGAGTCGGACCACGTGATGTTGTTGTTGATCTCCATGTCGGCGTCGATGATCACGTTGTCATTGGTGGTGTACGTGGTGGTGGTCAGCGCCAGCTCGTTGTTGAGGTGGGTCCACGACGTGCCGCTGAGCCAGATGACGTTGTTGCTGCGATCGTTGCCGTTGACCGCGTTGAGCCCGACCGGCGTGGTGAACGAGTTGCCCTGCGAGACGTTGTAGTTGGTGTTGCAGCTCACGCGTGACGTGGTCCACGCCTGGAACGACGCGACGGTGCGCGAGACGATCTGCGAGTAGGCGATGCCGCCGTTGACCGAGTTGGCGCCGCTGGCGTTGTCGACCGTCGCGGCGATGCGGAACACCGGCACGCAGCGCTGGTTCGAACAGGTCTGCCCGATGGGGCAACCGCCACCGCAGGCGTTGATGGCCCACCGACGGCCGCTGGGGTCGGCGAGCGCCACGGTGCCCGAGAAGAGCGCGAGGCAGAGCAGCAGACGCGCGCTCACTTGCCACCGCCCTTCTTCACGACGCCGCGGAGGTCGTCGACGAAGCGCTCCACCGTGCCCAGCACCTCGAAGCCGCCGACTGGAGCGATCACGCCAGACGACGACGCGAACGCCAGCCCGCTGGTGTCGCGCGCGGCGACCTCCTTGCCGTCGACGCGGGTGATGAAGATCTTCCCCGCCGACATGCCGTACACGCGCCAGGTGCCTTTTTCGTCGGGCGCGCGGTCGAGGAACACGATGACGTCCTCGCCTTCCTTGAAGTGCGCCGTGCCTTCGACCGCCTGCCCGATGCCGCCGACTTCACCGCCGGGCTGCTTGAGCAACACCGACCCAGACACGCTGCCCTTGATGCGCTCGGTGACGGCCAGCTCCGTCCACGTCCAGATGCGGCGCTTCGTCGCGTCCCAGCCCGCGGAGCTGCGCGTGACGCGGCCGCGAACGATCAGCGGCGCGTGCGAGGCCATCTGCTCGAGCGTCTCGTGGACGATCACGGTGGCGGAAACGGCGAACGCGGACAGCGCTGCGACGAGCGCGAGCACGCGGTGAGGGGAGCGGGGCATCGATGTCTCCAGGTGAACGACTCGGCCTTGGGGAGGAACGAAGTGTAGCCCAGCGTCACGCTGCTACAGTGCGAGAACCGTGTCCGGACGCGTCGTCTTCTTCGTGAACAGTGCTGGGTATGAAGCCGCGTGGCAGACGGCCTCCATGGGCATCACCGCTGCCGCCATGGGCGATGAAGTGGTGTTCGTGTTCGCCTTCGAGGCGCTGCGATCGCTGGCGAACGGCACCTTCGGCAAGCCGTTGTCAGATCGTGAGCGCGCCGAGCTGACGCGGGGTGACGGCATCGGCGCTCCACTGCCTGCTCGCATGTTGCACGACGCGCGCGGCCTCGGGGCTCGTGCCGTCGCGTGCGACACCACCGTGAAGCTGTGCGGCCTCGCGGCCAGCACGCTCACGACCGATGGTGTGTTGGACGAGGTGCTCGGTCTGCCGCAGATCTGGCGGCTGACCGAAGGCGCCCGGGTACTGACGTTTTAGAACTTGGTGACGATGCGGAACTCGACGTTCACCGGGTTCTGCACGGTGGAGCTGGTGATCTTCGTGCACGCCGCGCCGACGAAGGTCACCTTGCTGGTGCCGTAGTCGTAGGTGAACGTGTCCGGGCCTTCCGCGATGGTCTGGCCGTCCATCACCACCGCGAGGTAGCGCTTGTCCGACGGCTGCTCCGAGAGCGTGTACGTGCACGCGTCGACGCCCAGCAGGTTCGAGATCTTGTTGAGCGCGGTCGCCAGCTCGGCGCCGTTGGCCGCCTGGTAGAAGCTCTGCGAGCAGACCTTGTCGGCGACGATGCAGGTGTTGCCGGTGCCGCACTCGGCGTCGGTGCCATCGGGGCAGGTACGCGGGAAGCCGCCTTCTTTGGCCAGCGCGTTGAGCACCGCCGGGCCGCTGCCGGTGGCGAGGTCGGCGCCGAAGCCGACGACGATGGTCTTGATGTTCTTCATGCGCAGCGCGCGCACCGCTTCGACCGTGGCGTCCTGGTCGAGGCAGCTCAACGTGCAGTGGCCCGCGTTGGTGCAGCCGGCGGCGTTGGTGCAACCGCAGGCAGTCACCTGCGCCGCCGAGCAGTTCCCCGGCTGGCAGCCACAGAGGTTCGCCGGGTTCATCTGATTGCAGTTGGGCAGACCGTCGGTGAGCAGGAGCACGAAGTCGTCGCGCTGATCGTTCGGATCGTTGAGCCCTGCGTACTCGCCCACGAAGCGCAGCGAGGTGCCGGTGGGCGTACCACCTGAGGGCACCAGCGACTGAATGCGCGTATTGATTGCGATCGCCTGGCTCTGCAGCGTGGCGTCCGACCCGTCGTCGGTAGGTGAGGGAGCCGGGAACTGCTGGTCGATGGCGCTCGCCGGGTTGCACGACTGGCCGACCTGGTACACGGGGTAGATGGTGAGGCCGAGGCGGCCCACGGTGCCCGAGGTCGTCAGGAAGGTGTTCATCGCCGACTTCATCTCGCTGATGCGCGTGGGGCACTGTGACGAGCAGTTCGCCCCCGGGCACTGACCGCAGCTGGGGTGACTGGAGTTCAGCGGGTCGAGCATCGAAGTGGAGTTGTCGACCAGCATCATGATGTTCGGCTTGAGCGCCTTGCTCTTGATGACCTTCTTGTCCGTCGTCTGCGCCACGGCGAGCGGCACCACACGCTCGAAGTCGTAGGTCTGGCACGACGTGACGAACAGCGAGATTCCGACGAGAAGAGCGGCGCGATTCATGCGGGCGGACCCTACACCAAAGAACAATTCAGCTCACAACTTACGAGCGGAGCGGATCTCCAGCTTCGCGGGCCGCTGCGCGCTCGACTTCTTCAAGGCGTCGCACACACTTCCGTGCAGCAGCACCGCCTGGCTCCCGGCGTCGTACGTCCACGTGTCGCTGCCAGGCGGCACGTTCTCGCCGTCCAACAGCACCGAAATGAACCTGCCGTCCTCAGGCGGCGCCGCCAGCACCCTCGTGCACAGGTTGTTGGGAATGCGGTCCCACACGGCGCGAAGGGCGACCGCGAGCTCATCGCCCGTGCGTGCCCGGTAGAAGGCCGTTTCACAGCGCCCGTTCGCGATGTCGCACGCGCCCTCGCCGCAGTCGGTGTCGTTCGCACAGGGTCGCGCGAAACCTCCTGCGATCGCCATGTCGTTGAGCACCGCGGGCGCGTCGCCTTGCGTGAGATCGGCTCCGAAGCCGACCACGATGGTGCGGATCTTCTGGTTCCGGAGCTCGTTGATGGCCTCGATGACGCCGTCGCGATCGAGACAGCCGCTGCTGCAGCGGACCGCGAACTGACAGCTGGCGTCGGTGCACTTGCACGCGTCGAGCTGTGACTGGGCGCACCCGGTGCCGTAGCAACCGCAGATGTTGTTGCGGTTCGCGTCGTTGCAGTTCGGCAGGCCGTCGGTCAGCAACAGCACGAAATCGTCGCGCAGGTCGTCGCGGTTGAGCTCCGAGTAGTCGCGCACGAAACGCAGCGAACTGCCGGTGGGCGTGCCGCCGAGCGGCGCTCTGGTCTGCAGTCGCATCGCGATCTTCATCGACTGCTGAGCGAGCGCTTCGTCGGTGCCGTCGTCGCTGAGGGTGCCGGGCGGCAACTGCTGGTCGATCGCCGCCGCGGGCGCGCACTGGGCGTCACTGGGGTAGAAGGTAAGACCCAGCCGGGCCACCGTCGGTGCGTCGGCGAGGAGCGCAGACATCGCGCGCTTGAGTTCCTGCATGCGCGTCGGGCACGCAGCGGGGCAGGCGGCGGTGCGGTAGCCGCACAGCACGTTGGCGGCATCGCGGCACCCGGCGAGGCGCTCGTCGGCGGGGTCTTCCATCGAGCCTGACGTGTCGACCAGCAGCATCACGTTCGGTTTCAGCGCGCGCGCGGCGATGTTCTCGGTGTCGTTGCCGACGGCGACGGTGGTCGGAATCACCGGCTCGAAGTCGTACACCTGACACGCCGACGCACACGCCAGCAGCAGCCGCACCACGCGCCAGTTCGTTCGCATGAAGCCATGAGTGGTGCGTGACGCTGGAATCCGTGGCGGGTTTTCGCCATACCGCGCGCACCTCATGAAGCTCGTGGTGCTCAGCCGCTCACGCAGCATTCCGTCCACCCGTCGTCTGCTGGACGAAGCGGAGGCGCGCGATCATCAGGTGCGCGTGCTCAACCCCACCGGGGTGTCGGTGTTTCTCGGCGAGAAGCCGGGGCTGCTGTACCGCGGCAAGCGGTTGCGCATGCCCGACCTGGTGATTCCGCGCATCGCCTCGTCGATCGCCAGCTACGGCCTGGCGGTCGTCGATCAGTTCGCCAGCAGCGGTGCGGTGGTGCTCAACAGCGCCCGCGCCATCGGGCTCTCGCGAAACCCGGCGCGGTGCCTTCAGCGGCTGGCGGCCGCGGGCCTGCGAATTCCCAAGACGGTGATGTCGCGCGAGGTCGGTTACCTGCAGTCGATGGTGCAGGACCTCGGCGGTGTTCCGGTGCTGGTGAAGTTGCTCGCCGGGTCTGAGCGCCGCGGCGTGATGGTGTGTGAGTCGCGCCAGTCCCTCGAGGCCGCGTTGGAGGCGGTGCTGGGGTTGGGTCACAACATCGTGATGCAGGAATACGTGCGCAAGGCGCAGCGTGACGTGCGCGTGTTCGTGGTCGGTGGTCAGGCCATCGCCGCGGTGTCGCGCCGGCCGAGGGCAGGGCGCTTGTCGCGGTCGTTGTTCCGCGCGGCCGCGCTCGAGCCGTGCGATCTGACCGAGTCGCTGCGCCACGCCGCCGAAACCGCGGCCCGGTTGACGGAACTCGAGGTGTGTGCAGTCGACCTCCTCGAACTGGCCAAGACGGGCGAAGCCCGCCCTTTCGAGATCAACGCGTCGCCGGCCCTGCCCGAAATGGAGACCGTCACCGGGGTGAATCTGGCCCGGGCGATCGTGCTGCGAGCGGAGGCTCTCTTGAAACCAGAGCCCGTCCGTGGCCATACAGACGGCAAATGATGAACAAGCTGCTGTTGTTCTCGGTCTTCGCGTGGTCTGTGAACGCGTTCGCGGCTGAAGAGTTCTACGAAGTGAGCACCGCGGGCACGACCACGAAGCTGAAGGCAGGAGAGAGCGGCAAACTCGTCATTTCGATCTCGACGAAGAACGGCGGCCACGTTTCGGACAAGGCGCCGCTCAAGATCGAGCTGTCGAGCAAGGAATCAAAATTCACGAAGGACAAACTCTCGCTGACCGACTCGGTCGCACCGAAGGAGGCCGACCCGAAGTTCGAAGTCGGCTTCACGCCCGCTGTTCAGGGCCCGACCACGGTCGAAGCGAAGATGACGTTCTTCATCTGCAGTGAACAGCAGTGCGCGCGTCAGACCAGGACGCTGTCACTGCCCGTCGAGGTCATGTGAGCACCATCATTTTTGGAGTGAACCCGGTGTTGGAGGTGCTTCGTGCGTCTCCGCACACCGTGGAGCGGATCGTCATTGCCGACGGCGCGCTGAACAAGAGCGTGTCGGGCGAAATTCTGGAGCGCGCGAAAGAAGCGAAGGTGAAGGTCGATCGCTCCGATCGGGAGCGCGTCAACCGGCTCGCCGAAGGCGGCGTGCACCAGGGCGTGATCGCCGAGGTGCGCGACTTCGAATACATCGGCCTCGCCGAGCTGATTCAGAAGGCCAAGGCGTCAGGCAGGCAGCCGTTGCTGGTGCTGCTCGACGGCATTCAAGACCCGCACAATCTCGGGGCCATCATCCGCTCGGCGCACGCGTTCGGCGCGCAGGGCGTGGTGATCATGAAGGACCGCGCGGTGGGCGTCACCGCCGTGGCCGTGAAGTCGTCGGCCGGCGCGACCGCGCACTGCCAGGTGGCCCGCGTGACGAACCTCTCGCGCGCGATTGATGAGTTGAAGGAAGCCGGCTTCTGGACCGTGGCCGCCGACCCCGAGGGCGACCAGCTCGCGTGGGGCGCGAAGCTCACGGGCCCGCTGGCGGTGATCGTCGGGGCCGAAGGCGCCGGCGTGCGCAAGGGCGTGCTCGGTCACGCGGACTTCAAGGTGCGCATTCCGATGGCAGGTCAGGTCGCCAGCTTGAACGCGTCGGTGAGCGCCGGCGTGCTTCTCTACGAAATCGCGCGGCAGCGCGGCTGATCTCAATTGACTTGGCTTGTGCTGCGTGGATAGAGAGCGCCGCCCCTCGACGGGGTGGCGGGTTTCCTGAAGCAACACGGAGCCTTGCCGGTGTAGCTCAGTTGGTAGAGCACCTGATTTGTAATCAGTAGGTCGCGGGTTCGAATCCCGCCGCCGGCCACGAAGTCGAGGCGAAGAAAAACTGAATATTGCACGCCCTCCTGGAGGGGTAGCCAAGTGGCCAACGGCAACAGACTGTAAATCTGTCGGTCCTCGACCTTCGGTGGTTCGAATCCACCCCCCTCCACAAAGTCCGTTTGAAAAGGGCTCCCGGTGCGGGGATAGCTCAGCTGGTAGAGCGTCAGCCTTCCAAGCTGAATGTCGCGGGTTCGAATCCCGTTCCCCGCTCCACTTTTGCAGCACGCAGTCGCAGGAAGCAGTAGCGGTAAGGCAGTGCCCTGATAGCTCAGTTGGCAGAGCGCGTCCTTGGTAAGGACGAGGTCACCAGTTCAATCCTGGTTCAGGGCTCCATTTCGCAGTTCAAAGAAGTTCTCACCCAGAAGGAAGATCGACATGTCGAAGGAAAAGTTCGAGAGAAACAAGCCGCACGTCAACATCGGCACGATCGGCCACGTTGACCACGGCAAGACCACCCTGACGGCGGCGATCACCAAGGTGCTCGCGAAGGCCGGCGGCGCGACGTTCCTCGCGTACGACCAGATCGACAAGGCGCCGGAAGAGCGCGCCCGCGGCATCACGATCTCGACGGCGCACGTCGAGTACCAGACGGCGAACCGCCACTACGCGCACGTCGACTGCCCCGGCCACGCCGACTACGTGAAGAACATGATCACGGGCGCCGCGCAGATGGACGGCGCGATCCTCGTCGTCAGCGCGCCGGACGGCCCGATGCCGCAGACGCGTGAGCACATCCTCCTGGCCCGCCAGGTCGGTGTTCCCTACATCGTCGTCTTCCTGAACAAGGTCGACATGCTCGACGACGCCGAGCTCCGCCAGCTCGTCGAAGAGGAAGTCCGCGACCTCCTCAAGAAGTACGAGTTCCCGGGCGACAAGATCCCGGTGGTCCCCGGCTCGGCGCTCAAGGCGCTCGAAGGTGACAGCTCGGACATCGGCGAGCCCGCCATCCTGAAGCTGATGGAAGCGGTCGACTCGTACATCCCGACGCCCACCCGCGCGATCGACAAGCCCTTCCTCATGCCCGTCGAAGACGTGTTCTCGATCGAAGGCCGCGGCACCGTCGCGACCGGTCGCGTCGAGCGTGGCGTGGTGAAGGTCGGCGACGAAGTCGAAGTCGTCGGTCTCCGTGCGACGCAGAAGACGACCGTCACCGGCGTCGAAATGTTCAAGAAGCTCCTCGACTCCGGTATGGCCGGCGACAACATCGGCGCGCTCGTCCGTGGTCTGAAGCGTGAAGACATCGAGCGCGGCCAGGTCTTCGCGAAGCCCGGCTCGGTGCTCCCGCACACGAAGTTCAAGGCGCAGATCTACGTGCTGACCAAGGAAGAGGGTGGTCGTCACACGCCGTTCTTCAAGGGTTACCGCCCGCAGTTCTACTTCCGCACGACCGACGTGACGGGCTCGGTGCAGTTGAACCCCGGCGTCGAGATGATCATGCCCGGCGACAACACGAACATCGAAGTCGAGCTGATCACGCCTGTCGCGATGGAGAAGGAACTCCGCTTCGCGATCCGTGAAGGTGGCCGTACGGTCGGCTCCGGCGTCGTCGCCGAAGTCATCGCCTGAGTCACTGAGTTTCGACTCAGTTGCTCTTGACACGAGGGGACTGCTCTGTCAGGGAGCCGTCCCCTCTGTCGTCTTTAATTCTCGTAGGAGTTTCGCCATGCCCAAGGGCAACCGCAGCCTCATTTCTCTCGAGTGCACCGTCTGCAAGGACCGCAACTACGTGACGACCAAGAATCGTCGCAAGCAGCAGGACAAGCTCGAGATGTCGAAGTTCTGCCGTAAGTGCCGCAAGCACACCGACCACAAAGAAGGCAAGGTCGGCTGAGTAGGTTCGTCGGACGCCAGTAGCTCCAACGGTAGAGCAGCGGTCTCCAAAACCGCTTGTTGCAGGTTCGAATCCTGCCTGGCGTGCCAGTTTTTTATTGAGAAATCGCTCGGGCGCCGGTCGGAAATGGTCCGGCCGGCGTTCGGGTTTGTCTGCTTTCACGGAGTAACCAAATGTCGGCCAGTGAAGCGAGCCAGCAAGCGAACCGCGCGGAGATGGACCCGCGGCGGCTCGTCGTCGTCAGCTACCTGGTGTTCGGCCTGATCCTCACGCTCTTCCTCGGGAAGATGACGGAGCTCCTGTTCGGCCAACTCAGCATCAACAACGGTGAGTTGCTCGCCGGTACGGGCATCAAGGTCGCCAACGTGATCGGCTTCGTGCTGACCGTGGCGCTTGCCGCCTACGCGTGGACCAACCCCCGCATCAAGACCCTGAGCCTCGAAGTGGCGACGGAGTTGATGCGCGTCACGTGGCCCTCGTTCGACGACGTGCGCATCTCGACCATCGCGGTCGTGGTGGCCTCGCTCGTCGCCGCCATCATCCTCTTCGGCATGGACACCCTCAGCTACAAGCTGATGGTCGAGTGGTTCCCGAAGCTCTGGAGCGCGCTGTCGTGACCGCCGAGAACTCCGAGAAGAAGTGGTTCGTCGTTCACACGTATTCGAACTTCGAGAGCAAGGCGAAGAAGAGCCTCGAAGACAAGATCAAGGTCGAAGGCCTGCAGGAGTTCTTCGGCGAGATCCTCGTGCCCACCGAGCAGGTGGTCGAGATGCGTGACGGCCAGAAGCGCACCACCAAGCGCAAGACGATGCCGGGCTACATCCTCGTCAACATGGCGATGAACACCCGCACCAAGTCGCTGGTGAAGAACACCCCGAAGGTCACCGGCTTTCTGGGGCAGATCGGCCAGGAAGACCCGCCGCCCCTCCGTGAGAACGAAGTGCTGCGCCTGACGTCTCAGCAGGCCGAGGGCGGCATGCGCCCCAAGCCGAAGGTTCAGTACGACGACGGCGATACCGTGCGCGTGATCGACGGCCCGTTCGCGAACTTCAACGGCACCATCGAAGAAGTGAACCCCGAGAAGGGCCGCGTGAAGGTGCTCGTCAGCATCTTCGGCCGCTCCACGCCGGTAGAGCTCGATTTCATGCAGGTGGAGAAGACCACCGGCTGAAGCAGTACCCGCAGTTCAAACAACGTGGGAGGCCACGAAGGCCGCTTGAACCACAGGAGAAGTAGAAATGAAGAAGGTCACAGGTCAGGTCAAGCTGCAGATCCCTGCCGGTAAGGCGAACCCGGCTCCTCCGATTGGTCCCGCGCTCGGTCAGCAGGGCGTGAACATCATGGAGTTCTGCAAGCAGTTCAACGCCAAGACCCAGGCGCAGATGAAGGAAGCCCTGATCATCCCCGTGATCATCACGGTGTATCAGGACCGCTCGTTCACCTTCGAGCTCAAGACGCCGCCGGCGTCGGTGCTCCTCAAGAAGGCCGCTGGTCTGCACACCGAGAAGAAGAAGGGCTCGGGCGCCAAGAAGTCGGGCAAGGAAATCGTCGGCAAGGTGACCCAGAAGCAGGTCGAGGAAATCGCGAAGCAGAAGATCCAGGACACCACCGCCGGCAGCCTCGAGGCCGCGGCGCGCACCATCGCGGGCACGGCCCGTTCGATGGGCATCCAGGTCGTCTGAACCCTTCCATTCCTCTCCAACCACTTCTTTAGAAAGAGACAGTTTCCATGCCTGGTAAAAAGTTCAAGGCGGCCGCCGCCAAGGTCGACCGCAACAAGCGCTACACCATCGCCGAGGGGTTCTCCCTCGTGAAGACCACGTCGGACCTCGTGAAGGGCAAGTTCGACCAGACGGTCGACGTGGCCATCAACCTGGGTGTCGACCCCAAGCACGCGGACCAGATGGTTCGCGGCGCCGTCGTTCTCCCGAACGGCACCGGCAAGAGCGCGCGCGTTGCGGTCTTCGCCAAGGGCGAGAAGCAGACTGAAGCGACCAACGCCGGCGCCGACTTCGTCGGTGAGGCCGACCTCGCGAAGAAGATCGAAGAAGGCTTCATGGACTTCGACACCGTGATCGCCACGCCCGACATGATGGGTGTCGTCGGTCGCCTCGGTAAGGTGCTCGGCCCCCGCGGCCTGATGCCGAACCCCAAGGTCGGCACGGTGACCATGGACCTCGCGCGCGCCATCAAGGAAGCCAAGGGCGGCAAGATTGAGTTCCGCGCTGAGAAGGCGGGCATCGTGCATGCGCCGATCGGCAAGGCCTCGTTCGGCCCCGAGAAGCTGACCGAGAACTTCAACACCCTCATCGAGCTGGTGATGAAGATGAAGCCGGCCACCGCGAAGGGCGTCTACCTCAAGGGCATCACCGTCAGCGCCACGATGGGCCCGGGCGTGAAGATCGACACCGCGGAAATCACTGCCCGCTTCAAGTGAGCTGAATCCAGCCCGGTCGGGTAACCACCCGCCGGGCTTCAGTTTTGAAGGTGTTGACACGGCGCGCTCACTTCGTGTAAGCGCGCCGAGCTTTTGCAATGTCGACGCCAATTCATGGCGTCAATCATCAACAGAATAGACCCTGGACGAAGACAGCAGGGGTCTCCGGTAAGGACTTCGCGCCACCTTGGCACCTCGATGAGAGGGCGTGACGCGAAGAAGAGATCGGAGCCTTAAACGGTGGCCTCGAAGGGCCGCCCTGCCGAGACGGGGAGCGGTGAGAAATGCACGGGCGTGAGCTCGGGCTTCGCCTCACGAATCTCGCTCCTGCATCACGCTTTGCCGGGATGTCAAAGACGGAAGGAGGTGTACAGATGCTCAAGAGCGAGAAGGAAGAGCTGATCAAGGAACTCACCGACAAGTTCACCCGTGCAAAGGGTGTGATTGTTGCGGAGTTCAATAAGCTCGACGTGGACACCGTCAACCGGCTTCGTAAGAAGCTGCGTGACGGCAAGGTCGAGTGGAAGGTGCTGAAGAACACGCTGGCGCGTCGCGCCGCGAAGGGCACCTCGGTCGAGAAGGTCTCCGATGATTTCGTGGGTCCGGTGGCAGTTGCCATCTCCTACGACGACGTCGTTGCGCCTGCGAAGATCCTTTCGGAGTTCGCGAAGGACCTCGAGACCGTCAAGATCAAGTCGGGTGTTGTTCAGGGCCAGAAGATCGACAAGGCGGGCGTGCAGGCACTGGCGAAGTTGCCGGGTCTGAACGAGCTGCGCGCGACGATCCTCAGCATGATCAACCAGCCGGCGACGAAGCTTGTCCGCACCATCAACGAGCCCGGCGGAAGCCTGGCGCGCGTGATCAAGGCGAAGGCCGACAAGGCCGCGTAAACCCGTTTCATAACTCTCAACCGCAGTTCAATTTTCGAAGGATACAAAGTCATGGCAGACATCAATGCGATCGTTGAGTCGCTCTCGAGCCTTACGGTTCTCGAGGCGGCCGACCTGGTGAAGCAGCTCGAGACCAAGTGGGGCGTTTCTGCGGCGGCGGCTGTTGCCGTTGCTGGCCCGGCGGCTGGTCCCGCGGCGGCCGTCGAAGAGAAGACCGAGTTCACGGTCGTTCTCGCGAAGGCTGGCGACAAGAAGATCGACGTCATCAAGGTCGTGCGCGAGCTGACCGGCCTGGGCCTCAAGGAAGCCAAGGACCTCGTCGAAGGCGCGCCCAAGACCGTGAAGGAAGGCGTGTCGAAGGACGACGCCGGCAAGATGAAGGAGAAGCTTGCCGCGGTCGGTGCGACGGTCGAGCTGAAGTAATCGTTTCAAGAGTGTCGTTTCAGGCGAGCCGGTGACCCCTATGGGCCACCGGCTTTGCCCGTCTTTTCGTTCGTTCAGTTTTCTGGAGATTTGAATGCCGACCCTGCAGAACAACTTCCGCGTCCGGAAGAGCTTCGCGAAGATCAACAAGGTCATTGAGATCCCCAACCTCATCAATATCCAGACGCAGAGCTACGAGAAGTTCCTCCAGGCTCACGTGCTGCCGGAGAAGCGCGAAGACGTGGGCCTCCAGGCCGTCTTCAAGTCGGTGTTCCCGATCCGTGATTTCAACGAGACAAGCTCGCTCGAGTTCGTCAGCTACAACCTCGAAAAGCCCAAGTACGACGTCGACGAGTGCCGCCAGCGCGGCATGACGTTCGCCGCGCCCATCAAGGTCGTCGTGCGCCTCGTCGTCTGGGACAAGGACGAAGAGACCGGCGCGCAGTCGATCCGCGACGTGAAGGAGCAGGAGGTCTACTTCGGCGAGATTCCGCTGATGACCGAGAACGGCACGTTCATCATCAACGGCACCGAGCGTGTCGTGGTGAGCCAGCTGCACCGTTCGCCGGGTGCCTTCTTCGACCACGACAAGGGCAAGAGCCACTCGTCGGGCAAGCTGCTCTACAACGCGCGCGTCATTCCCTCGCGTGGTTCGTGGCTCGACTTCGAGTTCGACCACAAGGACCTGCTGTACGTGCGCATCGACCGCCGCCGCAAGCTGCCGGTCACGGTGCTCATCCGTGCGCTCGGTGCGGTGAAGGACACTGCCAAGAAGTCGCCGTTGGAGTTCAAGGGCTCGACGGAAGAGATCCTCAACTACTTCTACGCGACCGAGACGATCTATCTCCACTCGGAGAGCGAGTTCGAGAAGTCCGTCGACTTCGAGCTGCTCTACAACCAGCGCGCCACGCGCGACGTGAAGACCAAGAGCGGCGAGATCATCGTCAAGAAGAACCGCAAGTTCACCCGCGCCAGCTTGAAGAAGCTCGAGGCGGCGAAGATCACGCGGCTCCCGCTCGACGCCGACGAACTGTTCACCAAGGTCTCGGCCTACGACGTGGTCGACGAGAGCACCGGTGAAGTGATCATCGAGTGCAACGAAGAGCTCTCGCAGCAGAGCGTCGAGGACCTCTTCAAGCGCGGCCACAAGGAGCTCAAGGTTCTCTTCATCGACAACCTGAACGTGGGCCCCTACCTGCGCGACACGTTGCTGATGGACAAAATCGAGACGCCCGAAGAGGCCGTCATGGAGATCTACCGTCGCGTGCGCCCGGGTGACCCGCCGACGCCCGAGACGGCCATCAACCTCTTCAACAACGTGCTGTTCTTCAACCCCGAGCGCTACGACCTGTCGAAGGTCGGCCGTCTCAAGTTGAACAGCAAGTTCTCGCTCGAAGAGCCCCTGGACAACCAGGTGCTGACCAAGCGCGACATCCTCGAGACGATTCGCTACCTCATCGATCTCAAGAACGGCAAGGGTCAGATCGACGACATCGACCACCTCGGCAACCGTCGCGTTCGCGCGGTGGGCGAGCTGCTCGAGAACCAGTACCGCATCGGTCTCGTGCGCATGGAGCGCGCGATCAAGGAGCGCATGAGCCTCCAGGAGATCGAGACGCTCATGCCGCACGACCTGATCAACGCCAAGCCCGTCACGGCCGTGATCAAGGAGTTCTTCGGCAGCAGCCAGCTGAGCCAGTTCATGGATCAGACCAACCCGCTGTCGGAAGTGACCAACAAGCGTCGCCTCTCGGCGCTCGGGCCCGGTGGTCTGACCCGCGAACGTGCCGGTTTCGAAGTGCGCGACGTACACCCCACGCACTACGGCCGCATCTGCCCCATCGAGACGCCGGAAGGTCCGAACATCGGCCTCATCTCGTCGCTCTCGTCGTACGCGCGCGTCAACGAGTTCGGCTTCATCGAGACCCCGTACCGCAAGGTCGAAGAGGGCGGTTTGACGCCCGACGTGGCCTTCTACTCGGCGCTCGAAGAAGAGAAGCACACCATCGCCCAGGCCCGTGTCGTCACCGACAAGAAGGGCAAGATGACGGACGAGCACGTGCTCACCCGCCGTGGCGGTGAGTTCGTGATGGCCAAGCCCGAAGACGTGAACCTGATGGACGTCTCGCCGAACCAGCTGGTCTCGGTGGCCGCCTCGCTCGTTCCCTTCCTCGAGAACGACGACGCCAACCGCGCCCTCATGGGTTCGAACATGCAGCGTCAGGCCGTGCCGCTGGTTCGCACCGCGGCGCCGCTCGTGGGCACCGGCATCGAAGCGGTGGTGGCGCGTGACTCGGGCGTCTGCGTGGTCGCCAAGCGCGACGGCGTGGTCGAAGGCGTCGACGCTTCACGCATCGTGGTTCGCGCCGAAGTGCAGGCGGCGTTCGCCGACGTGGCCAGCGAGGTCGACATCTACAACCTCGTCAAGTACCAGCGCTCGAACCAGAGCACCTGCTTGAACCAGAAGCCCATCGTGAAGAAGGGCGACAAGGTCAAGAAGGGTGACGTGCTGGCCGACGGCCCCGCGTGTGAAACCGGCGAGCTCGCGCTCGGTCAGAACGTGGTCATCGCGTTCATGCCGTGGCAGGGCTACAACTACGAAGACTCGATCCTGATGAGCGAGAACATCGTGAAGAACGATGTGTTCACGTCCATCCACATCGAGGAGTTCGAGTGCATCGCGCGCGACACCAAGCTCGGTAAGGAAGAGATCACGCGCGACATCCCGAACGTCGGCGAGGAGGCCCTCAAGGACCTCGACGAGTCAGGCATCATCCGCATCGGTGCCGAGACCAAGCCGGGCGACATTCTCGTCGGCAAGATCACGCCGAAGGGTGAGACCCAGCTCTCGCCTGAAGAGAAGCTGCTCCGGGCGATCTTCGGTGAGAAGGCCGGCGACGTGCGCGACACCTCGCTGCGCGTGGCGCCGGGCGTGACCGGCACCGTCATCGGCGCCAAGGTCTTCTCGCGCAAGGGCGTCGAGAAGGACGAGCGCGCCAAGCAGATCGAGTCGATGGACGAGGCTCGCCTGCTCAAGGACCAGAACGACGAGATCAAGATCCTCCAGGACTCGGCCTTCAGCCGCATCAAGAAGATGTTCCTGAAGCAGGAGTCGAACGGGAAGCTGATCGACGACAAGGGCAAGCAGCTGCTCAAGAAGGGCGACGTCTTCAACGACGAGCTGCTCTCGCAGATCCCCTACAAGTACTGGGGTGAGATCTCGGTCAACGACCAGATCGACGGCAAGGTGCGCGACCTCCTCAAGAACCTCGAGGAGAACAAGGAGGCCGTGAAGCTGGCCTTCGGCGAGAAGATCGCCCGCATCAAGAAGGGCGACGAGCTGCCGCCTGGCGTCATCAAGATGGTGAAGGTGTACGTCGCCATCAAGCGCAAGCTGCAGGTCGGCGACAAGATGGCAGGCCGCCACGGCAACAAGGGCGTCGTCTCGCGCATCCTCCCCATCGAAGACATGCCGTACCTCGAGGACGGTCGGCCCGTCGACATCGTGCTCAACCCGCTCGGCGTGCCGTCGCGCATGAACATCGGCCAGATCCTCGAAGTGCACCTCGGCTGGGCCGCGCGTGGCACCGGCGAGAAGCTGCAGCAGTTCGTCGAGAAGGGCTCGGCGGATGCCTGCCGCAAGCAGCTCAAGGGCGTGTACGACGACGAGAAGTTCGGTGAGTTCGTCGACAAGCTGGCCGACAAGGAAGTGATCGAGCTCGCCCGCCGCCTGCACAAGGGCATTCACGTCGCCAGCCCCGTGTTCGAGGGTGCGTACGAGAGCGAGATCCACAACCTGCTCGACGTGGCCGAGCTGCCGAAGACCGGTCAGATGGTGCTCTTCGATGGCCGCACCGGCGAGGCGTTCGACCAGAACGTCACCGTGGGCGTGATGTACATGCTCAAGCTGCACCACCTCGTCGACGAGAAGATTCACGCTCGTTCGATCGGCCCGTACTCGCTGGTCACCCAGCAGCCGCTCGGTGGCAAGGCGCAGTTCGGCGGTCAGCGTCTCGGCGAAATGGAAGTCTGGGCGATGGAGGCGTACGGCGCTGCCTACTCGCTGCAGGAGTTCCTCACCGTGAAGTCCGACGACGTCGTCGGCCGCACGCGCATGTACGAGTCGATCGTCAAGGGCGACTACACGCTCGAGTCGGGTCTGCCCGAGTCGTTCAACGTGCTGCTCAAGGAACTCCAGGCTCTGGCGCTCGACATCGAGCTGCTCGAGAAGGCGCCGCCCGAGCGTCGCCGCGCTTCGGTCATGGTGTCCGACGCGCCTGCCGAGACGGGGACTGACGCCTGACCGCTTGGGTCAGCCGTCAAATTGAAATTCGAACCTTTCGCAATAGGGTGAATCTGTGAAGGACATCTTCAATTTCTTCGAGAAGCCGAAGGACCCCCTCTCTTTCCAGGCGATTCGCATCGCGCTCGCGTCCCCTGACAAGATCCGTCAGTGGTCGCATGGCGAAGTGAAGAAGCCTGAGACGATCAACTACCGCACGTTCAAACCTGAACGTGACGGCCTGTTCTGCGCGCGCATCTTCGGGCCCGTGAAGGACTACGAGTGCAACTGCGGCAAGTACAAGCGCATGAAGCACCGCGGTGTGGTGTGCGAGAAGTGCGGCGTCGAGGTGATCCAGTCCAAGGTGCGCCGTGAGCGCCTGGGCCACATCACGCTCGCCACGCCCGTCGCCCACATCTGGTTCCTGAAGAGCCTGCCGTCGCGTATCGGCGCGCTGCTCGACATGACCCTCAAGGACCTCGAGAAGGTCCTGTACTGCGAGTCGTACATCGTCCTCGACCCCAAGAGCACCGAGCTCCAGAAGGGTGAGCTGATCACCGAGGAGCGCTTCCAGAAGCTGCTCCAGGAGCACGGTGACGAGAGCTTCACTGCCGCGATGGGTGGCGAAGCCGTTCGCACCATGCTCAAGGAGATCAAGGTCGACGAGCTGGCGGAGCAGATGCGCCAGGAGATGAAGGTCACCACCTCGGAAGCGAAGCGGAAGAAGTACGCCAAGCGCCTCAAGGTGCTCGAGTCGTTCCGTTCGTCGGGCCCCGCCGGTCAGCGCAATCTGCCCGAGTGGCTGATGCTCGACGTGATCCCGGTGCTTCCGCCCGATCTCCGTCCGCTCGTCCCCCTGGACGGTGGCCGCTTCGCGACGTCTGACCTCAACGACCTCTACCGTCGCGTCATCAACCGCAACAACCGTCTCAAGCGCCTCCAGGAGCTCAACGCTCCTGACATCATCATTCGCAACGAGAAGCGCATGCTGCAGGAGGCCGTCGACGCGCTGTTCGACAACGGCCGCCGTGGCAAGACGATCACCGGTCCCAACAAGCGTCCGCTCAAGTCGTTGAGCGACATGCTCAAGGGCAAGCAGGGCCGCTTCCGCCAGAACCTCCTCGGCAAGCGCGTCGACTACTCGGGCCGTTCGGTCATCGTGGTCGGCCCCGAGCTTCGTCTGCACCAGTGCGGTCTGCCGAAGATCATGGCGCTCGAGCTCTTCAAGCCGTTCATCTACAACAAGCTCGAAGAGAAGGGTTACGTCACCACCATCAAGTCGGCCAAGAAGATGGTCGAGAAGGAACGTCCGGAGGTCTGGGACATCCTCGATGAGGTGATCCGCGAGCACCCGGTGATCTTGAACCGCGCGCCGACGCTCCACCGTCTCGGCATGCAGGCGTTCGAGCCCGTGCTCATCGAAGGCAAGGCCATTCAGCTGCACCCGCTCGTCTGCACGGCGTTCAACGCCGACTTCGACGGTGACCAGATGGCCGTGCACGTGCCGCTGTCCATCGAAGCGCAGATGGAAGCCCGCACGCTGATGATGTCGACGAACAACATCCTCAGCCCCGCGAGCGGCAAGCCGATCATCGTCCCCACGCAGGACATGGTTCTCGGCATCTATTACATGACGCGCCCGCGCGAGTTCGCGCACGGCGAAGGCATGACGTTCGCTTCGGCCGCCGAGGCCCGCGCCGCCTACGATCAGGGCGCGGTGCACCTGCAGGCCAAGGTGAAGTGCCGCCTCAACGGCAAGCTGTACGACACCACCATCGGCCGCGTGCTGCTGTCGGAGATCGTTCCCGAGAAGGTCAGCTTCGACGAGGTCAACAAGGTCCTCGACAAGAAGCAGCTCGGTAACCTCATCGACATCTGCTACCGCCTCACGGGTGAGAAGGAGACCGTCCTCCTCGCCGACCGCATCCGCTCGTACGGCTACACGAACGCGACGCGCGCCGGCATCAGCATCGCGCTGAAGGACATGATCATTCCGCCTGCGAAGTACACGCTCATCGAAGCGGCGCAGAAGGAAGTCACGGAAGTCGAGAACCAGTACCTCGAGGGTCTCATCACCGTTGGTGAGCGCTCGAACAAGGTCATCGACATCTGGGCGCAGACCACCGAAGCCATCACCAAGAAGATGATGGAGCAGGTCTCGGAAGAGACCGTGTCGGGCCTGAACAAGGACGGGAAGAAGGAGACCCGTACCCAGAAGTCGTTCAACCCGATCTTCATCATGGCCGACTCGGGTGCCCGCGGCTCGACGCAGCAGATTCGTCAGCTCGCCGGCATGCGTGGCCTCATGGCCAAGCCGTCAGGTGAGATCATCGAGAACCCGATCACCGCGAACTTCCGCGAGGGTCTCTCGGTGCTGCAGTACTTCATCTCGACGCACGGCGCTCGTAAGGGTCTGGCCGACACCGCGCTCAAGACGGCGAACTCGGGTTACCTGACCCGTCGCCTGGTCGACGTCGCGCAGGACGCGATCATCACCGAGTACGACTGCGGCACGCTCGACGGCATCGTCATCTCGGCGCTGGTCGAAGGTGGCGACGAAATCGAACCGCTCCACGAGCGCATTCTCGGCCGCGTGGCGCTCGACGACATCCACGACCCGGTGACGGGCGAGGTGCTCGTGCGCGCCAACGAGGAAATCGACGAAGCGCGCGTGCAGAAGGTCGTCAACGCCGGTCTGGACCGCGTGAAGATCCGCTCGGGCCTGACCTGCCAGACCAAGCGCGGCGTGTGCGTCGAGTGCTACGGCCGTGACCTGGCCCGTGGTCGCAAGGTGTCCGTCGGTGAGGCTGTCGGCGTCATCGCCGCGCAGTCCATCGGTGAGCCCGGCACGCAGCTGACGATGCGTACGTTCCACGTCGGTGGTACGGCGACGGGTCGTTCGCAGCAGTCGGAGCTCACTGCGCGCTTCGCCGGTACGGTGAAGTTCTCGCTCCTCTCGACCGTGAAGCGCACGGGCGGTGAGGCAGTGGTCACCAACCGCAACGGCGAGATCATCATCGTCGACGACTCGGGCCGTGAGCGCGAGCGTCACCGCATGGTGTACGGCGCCCGCTTGATGGTGAAGGAGGGCGAGAAGGTCGAAGCCAACGCCAAGCTCGCCGAGTGGGAACCCTTCGCCATGCCGCTCCTGTCGGAAGTTGGCGGTGCGGTGAAGTTCGAGGACATCATCGAAGGCGTCACGATGAACGAGTCGACGGACGAGGTCACCGGCCTCAGCCGCCGGACGATCATCGAGTCGCGTGACCCGGAAGCCCGCCCGCGCATCACGATCCGTGACGGCAAGGGTGAGGTGAAGGCGCTCCCGAACGGCCAGCCTGCGAGCTACTTCCTGCCGCAGGGTGCCGCGCTCGCCGTCGACGACGGCCAGGAAATCACCCCTGGTGAAGTCGTTGCCCGCGTGCCTCGCGAGACCACGAAGACCAAGGACATCACCGGCGGTCTGCCGCGTGTTGCCGAGCTCTTCGAAGCGCGCAAGCCGAAGGATCACGCGATCATCGCGGAGATCGACGGCGTGGTGTCGTTCGGCAAGGACACCAAGGGCAAGCGCAAGCTCATCATCACCCCTGAGGTGAACGGTGAAGCGCGCGCGGACCTCGCCAAGGAGTACCTGATCAGCAAGTCGAAGCACATCACGGTGCACTCGGGTGACCGCGTGCGCGCCGGTGAGGCGCTGATGGACGGCGCGGCCAACCCGCACGACATCCTCAAGGTGCTCGGCGAGAAGGAACTCGCGCGCTTCCTCGTGGACGAAACGCAGGAGGTCTACCGACTCCAGGGCGTGAAGATCAACGACAAGCACATCGAGGTCATCGTTCGCCAGATGCTGCGCCGCGTGCGCGTCACTGACGTGGGTGACACCGAGTTCCTCATCGACGAACAGGTCGAGAAGTGGGTGTTCGAGGAAGAGAACGAGAAGGCCCTCAACGCCGGCAAGCGTCCCGCCGTCGGTGAGCCGCTGCTCCTTGGCATCACCAAGGCGTCGCTCTCGACCGAGTCGTTCATCTCGGCGTCGTCTTTCCAGGAGACCACCAAGGTGCTCACCGAGGCCGCCATCAGCGGCAAGGTCGACTACCTGCGCGGCCTCAAGGAGAACGTCATCATGGGCCGACTCATCCCCGCCGGTACCGGTCTGCCGAACTACAAGCACCTCGACATCCAGGTCGATTCGCCGGCCGACGAAGTGCAGAACATGGAAGATGCGCTGGCGGCCACCCACGCGGGTGACGCGGCCACGCTTCCCGGTGCTCCGGCGCAGCGCGCTGAGTCCGGCTACTGAGCAGTCGCTCGGTTGACTGAGTGAAGGCGGTCTTCGGGAAACCGGAGGCCGCCTTTTTCTTTTCCCGCGTCCCTTGCTGGTGTGGCGCGCTGCGTTATATGCGGTGCGTCATGCGCGGTACTCACATCAACGGAGAAGCCATGGCTCGCAAGCAGAACGTCGTGCAGTCGTCGGTAGCGGATGTGCAGTCGCTGGTGTTGGGTCAGCTGGAGGACGCGAAGAAGCGGCTGTCCGGCTTCGAGAAGGCGCTCGTGAAGCGCGGGCGCGCCCAGCAGAAGGAACTCGAGGCGTTGATCCGCAGCGTGCGGAGAGGCGCGCCGGTGAAGCAGATTGAAAAGAAGGCGACTGCCGCCGGCGTGGAGGTGAGGAAGCGCCTTGACGGACTTCAGGGGCAGCTGCGTGACGCCCTCGGTGTGGCGTCTCGTGAGGAAATTGTTCAGTTGAATCGAGAGCTTGCGCGACTGACGAAGAAGGTTGACGCACTCGTAACGCGCAAGGTCGTAACGCCCGCCGCGTAGTTACGATGGGGGTTGTCGGAGTCGTGCAACGTGTGGTTGGAGGTGCGCACTTATGGACTTTCAGCAGATCTGGGGACAGGCCCTGACGACGGTCGCAGGTGCGGAAGAGGAAGCGCAGAAGCTCCTCACCCGCCTACAGGGCGTCGGTCAGGAGGAGTCGCGGAAGCTCGCCGAGCGTCTGACGGGTCAGCGCAAGGAGCTCGAGCGACGCCTCGATGACCTGGTGAAGGTGTCGGTGTCGCGGCTCAAGGTTCCGACCCGCGCAGAGATCACCCAGCTCAACGCCCGCCTCGACGGGCTGACGCGCCGCGTGGAGGCTCTCCAGAAGTGAAGTGGACCCTGCCATTGGTGGCTGCCGTGTGCGTGGCCACCATCGGTTGGAGCCTGCGACCCCTGTTCGAGGCCGAGGCGCCCTCGCGCATCGAGGTGGAAGGTGCGCGCCCGGTTCGCCCGCCGGAGTTCGATCGCATCATGGCCGTTCTCGATGTTCGGGCCCCGGGTTGGGGCATGGAGCTCCGTGAGCACGTGGCCCAGGCCATTGCGGAAGAGTCGGCGGTGGCTGGCCTCGACCCCATGCTGGTGATGGCGGTCATCGAGGTCGAGTCGGAGTTTCAGCAGGAAGCCACGTCGGTGGTGGGCGCTCGCGGGTTGATGCAGCTGCGCCCCACCACGCTGATGTGGGTCGCGGAGCGGGAAGGCGTGAAGCTCTCGCGCGCCGAGCTGGAGTCGGACCCGGCGCTGAACGTGCGCCTGGGCGTCCGGTACCTCAAGTACCTGAAGGACCTGTTCCGCGGTCGGCTCGACCTGACGCTCATGGCGTACAACGCCGGGCCCAACCGGTTGAAGGCGGGGCTCAAGGAGAAGAGCACCGACCAGTGGGTGAACTACGTGCGCGCCGTGCGTCGTGAATACGCCGGGCTCAAGCGCTCGTTGGGGGAGTCGGGCGATTGGACACTCGCCACGCGCGAGTCCGTCACCGCGACGCAGCAGTGAGCGAAAGCGCCTGCTGAGCGCGCTTGCCTGCGCCAGACTCGGGCGCATGTCAGACAAGTCGATTCAAGAGACCTACGCGCCGCACAACGCGTGCTTCGGCTGTGGCCCGGCCAACGAGAAGGGCTTGCGCATTCGCACCTTCGCCAGGGGCGACGAGTTCGTCGCCACGTGGTCACCGGAGCCACACCACGAGGCGTTCCCCGGGGTGTTGAACGGCGGCATCATCGGGGCGCTGCTCGACTGTCACTGCAACTGGGCGTCGGCGTACCACCTCATGCGGAAGGCAGGCGCCGCGTCACCGCCGTGCACCGTCACCGCCGACTACGCGATCGTGCTCAAGCGCCCGTGTCCGACCGACACCCCCGTTTCGCTCACCGCGAAGGTCGTCGAATCGACCGACACCAAGTGCGTGGTCGAAGGCGTGCTCGAGTCGCAGGGGAAGGTGAGGGCGACGTGCCGCGGAACGTTCGTCGCCGTGCAGGAAGGGCATCCCGCGTATCACCGTTGGTGACTCGCCCCCGGCGTCTCGTCAGCCAGGCCCGTGCGCCGAGCGTTCGCGGACCAACGACTGCACGCGCCGGAGCTCCCCGAGCACGGCGCGCGCGGTCAACGCATCGAACCCGCCGAGACCGCACGCAGGACTCAACAACACGCGATCTGTCCCTGAGGCGGCGGTCAGGAGCGCGTCCACGTCGACCTTCGGGCCCGGCGACGTCGGCACGACACCCACGGCGAGCCACGTGTCGCCAAGCCGTTCCTGTGTCACCGCGTGCAACGACAGCCGTGCATCGAAGCTCACGATGTCGAAGTCAGCGGCAAGCACGTGGGCCCAGTCGGCATCGCCGCAGCAGTGCAGCCCGACGATCGCTCCGACGTCTCGAAGCGCGTCGCGCAACGGCAGCACGCCCTCGACCGACGCGCCCGCGGCCAGCATCGGCTCGTCGATGAACACCAGCACCTCGACGTTGATGGCCTTGAGCGCCTTCACGTACCCGAGCGCCTGCTCCGT
Source organism: Archangium gephyra (assembly GCA_003243425.1). Taxonomy (GTDB): domain Bacteria; phylum Myxococcota; class Myxococcia; order Myxococcales; family Myxococcaceae; genus Archangium_A; species Archangium_A gephyra_A. The sequence goes on from QFQP01000008.1 coordinate 137,266, forward strand.
CGCGTCGCGTTGACCGCTCGCTGGGCCCGGTACCTGAACCTTGGCGAACTTCGCGCGTCGAACGCGCAGTTGCTCTACGAACCATGGCCACGACGCTGGCCGCAGCCCGCGCAACGTCTCGCCATCACCAACCAGCTCCGGCAGCGTCGGCACGTCGAACTCGAAGGCCAGTTCGCGCGAAGGAACGCCGCCGATGCCCACCGTCGCACATGGTGCGAGCTGTCGGAGCTTTTCCCTCGGATTCACGACGACACTCTAGCGGTGCGAGGCACGCGGGGTAGGCTCTCGCGCCTGATGCGCTTTCGGGGGCTTGCCGCTGCGGTCCTCATCTTCGGGTCAACCAGCCTCGCCGCCGGTGGCTCCGTCGACCTCCAAGCCGCGTTGCCCGTGCTGTTGAAGGTGCTCACCTACGACGTCAACTTCGACGCGCGTGGCGCCGGGCCGTTCGTCGTGCTGGTCGTCTCGGAGCCCGGCCAGTCGGCGGCTCGCAGCGCCCTCGTCGGCGACCTGAAGGAAGCCGCCGTCACCGAGATCAAGAAGCGCCCACTCAAGTACGTGCCCGTCGACTTTCGCGACGAAGGTCAACTTCAGGTCCACATCGACAAGAACAAGGCCTCGGCGCTTCTCCTGGTGCCCGGCGCCCCGCACAACGTCGTCAAAGCCCTGTGGGACGCGGCCCAGGACAACCAGCTCTACGCGCTCGCGCTCGACGCCGAGACCGTTCAGACGTCCTTCCCGGTCGGCGTGACCATGGTCGGCGACAAACCGCAGATCGTGATCAACGAGAAGTCTTCGAAGGCCGTCGGGGCGCGCTTCGAGACCGTCGTTCTGCGTCTTGCGAAGGTGATCCAGTAGTTCGGCGCACGAAACGCTTTGACCGCGAAACTGTGGATCTTTATGGTGCCCGCGCGATGGAGAATCCGCTTACGCCGTACCTGCCGATCGCCGTGGTCCTCGGACTTGCGGGCGCGATGGCAGCCCTGATCCCCGCGCTCACCACGCGACTGGGACCCCGCACCACGACTTCCACCAAGTCCGAGCCCTTCGAAGGCGGCAACGCCCCGATGGGTTCCGCTCGCCAGCGTTTCGCCGTGAAGTTCTACGTCGTCGCGCTGCTCTTCATCGTGTTCGACGTCGAAGCGGTGTTCCTCTACCCGTGGGCCGTCAATTTCAAGGCGCTCGGCTGGTTCGGTTACACGACCATGGCCGTGTTTGCTTCCACCCTCGTCGCGGCGCTCGCGTACGTCTGGAAAAAGGGCGCCCTGGACTGGGAGAGCTGAATCATGAGCGACGACATCGCCCCCATCATCACCACGCGCAAAGAGGATGCTCAGGGCTTCCTCCAGAACATGATCTCCAGGGGTCTGGGCTGGGCGCGTAAGTACTCGCTGTTCACCTACCCCTACGCGACTGCGTGCTGCGGCATGGAATACATGTCGGTGGCCGCCGGCCGTCACGACATCGCGCGCTTCGGCGCCGAGTTCCCGCGCTTCTCACCGCGCCAGGCCGACCTCTTGATGGTCGTCGGGACCATCAACATCAAGCAGGCCCCGATCCTCAAGCGCGTCTACGAGCAGATGACCGAGCCGAAGTGGGTCGTGGCGTTCGGTGTCTGCGCCTCGTCGGGTGGCTTCTACGACAACTACGCGGTGCTCCAGGGCATCGACCGCATCATCCCGGTCGACGTCTACATTCCCGGTTGCCCGCCGCGCCCGGAGCAGGTCCTCGACGGCCTCATGTTGCTCCAGGAGCGCATCGCGCAGCAGCGGCACTACATCGGCAACAAGCAGCCGATTCCCGAGCGCGCGGCGTACCGCGACCTGCTGGCAAAGTGAGTCGAACGCAGTGAAGTTCTTCGCGCCGGTGCTCCTCGTTGAGCGCCGGCGCGATGCGTTTGGAGCAGCTGACTGTTCTTCAGGTCAGCTGCCGCAGCACCTCACGCATCGCCGAGCTCATGCCCAGCGCCGCGACCTCGTTCGTGGGCACCCAACGCCACTCGACGTAGCCCGCCGGCGGCCTCGCCAGCTTCGCCGGCATCGTCACCGGGTGCGCGTGCAGCACCAGGTCGCGATGGGTGAGGGTGCGCTCGAGCACCAGCATCTCGGGGCCGACGATCACCTGCGTCCCGAGCGCCACCGAGAGCTCCGCTTCCGTCGACGGCAGCTCCCACAGGCCTCCGAACAGCCCCTTCTCTTCGCGGCGGGCGAGCAGCACGTCTTTCCCTCGTCGCGCGACCGCCACCCGCAACTCGAGCCGCTTCCGCTTTGCCGCCTTCTTGGGGGGCGGCAGCTCGTCGACGCGACCGTGGAGGAACGCACCACAGGACGCGCGCACCGGGCACAGCAGGCACAACGGGTTCTGCGGCGTACACACCGTCGCCCCCAGTTCCATCAACGACTGGTTCCAGTCGCCCGGCCGCTCACCGCTCACCAGCGTGGTCGCCGCAGCCCACAGGGTCTTCTCGCGCTCACGTTCACCCGGAGCCCCTTCGATCTCGAGCAGCCGCGACAGCACGCGCGCCACGTTCCCATCGACCAGCGGCGCCTCGAGCCCGAAGGCGATCGAGGAAACGGCGCCTGCGGTGTACCGGCCAAAGCCCGGCAGCTCGAGCAACGCGTCGACCGAATCGGGAACCTCGCCCCCATGGGTCGTGGCGATCACCTGTGCTGCACGGTGGAGGTTCCTCGCGCGCGAGTAGTACCCGAGCCCCGACCACAGCCCGAGCACGTCTTTGACTTCAGCGGCGGCGAGCGCGCGAACGTCGGGGAAACGCGCGAGGAACCGCTCCCAGTAGTGCACGACGCGGTCGACCTGCGTCTGCTGCAGCATCACTTCGCTGACCCAGATGCCGTAGGGGTCTTTCGTGCGTCGCCACGGCAGATCGCGCTGCGTGCGATCGAACCAGCGCAGCAGCTGCCCGCGTAACTCCAGCTTCACGGCCTGTGCTCGTTCGACGGCGCTCACGCGGCGCACGCTATATCTCGCCGCTCATGACGCTCGCACTCGTCGCTGCGCTCACGTTGCACGCCCAGCCGTTCGACTTGAAGGAATGGAACAAAGACCGGCTCACCACCAGTCGCGTGGGCATGCTCTCGCTCGGCTCGTGGGCGGTGGCCAACATGGGCGTCGGCGCGTTCGGTGCGGCGCTCGAGACCGACGAACGCTGGCGCGCCTTCCACGTCACCAACCTGGTGTGGAACACGCTGAACCTGACGCTGGCCCTCATTTCGCTCGTCCGCGAGTGGGACGACGACCCGGCGCGCTTCACGGCCAAGGAATCACTCGTGTCGTCCGAGGGTAGCGAGAAGGTCTTCTTCATCAACGCCGCGCTCGATCTCGGCTACCTCGCGGCCGCGGCGTTCCTGTGGCAGCGGGGTGAGGCCACCAACACGCCGTGGCTCGTGGGCGCAGGTCAGGCGCTGCTGCTTCAGGGCGGCTTCCTGGTGCTCTTCGACGGCATCATGGGAATCCTCAACGCGCGCTTGACCGGCCGACTGTTGGAGGGGGTCGACGTGCAGGTCACTCCGCTCGGTGTCGCCGGACGCTTCTGAAAACTGCTAGGCGCGGCCCCCGTGTCTGACCCCAAGTCCCTCGTCTACGCGTTGCACGACAGCCTGATGCTCCTCGCTCCGCGCGGGTGGACGAAGGTCGAGCTCGGCATCACGAAGACCGATGAAGGCCTGCGCGTCACCGAGCTGAATACGAAAGGTGAGGGCGGCAAGAACCCCAGGCCCATGCCGATGCTCCACGTCGACGCGCGTGAAGAAGCCGGCCGGTTGTCGGAAGCGCTCACCGACCTGTCCGCGCGGCTCGGCAATCGCTGGCGGCCCGGGAAGGTGATCGTCGAGCGCCCCGGCACCGAGTTCGCCGACTGGAAGTTCCTCCGCAACGACAGCTCGGTGGCGTGGTTCACGCGGCTCGATCGCAGCGAGGTGCATTCGCTGCTGATCACCGACGCGCTGTTCGACACCGTCGAGGGCACCGAGCGCGCGTTTCACGATCTGCAGGGGCAGCTGCAACAGCGGCTCGGCCGCGTCGACGGCTTTGCCTACGACCCGGAGCACGGCGTGCTGCGCCTCGACCGCCCGAGCGGCGCCATCGAGCTCCCGGCGCAGGTGGTCGGCACGTATCTCCCCGACCTGTTCACGTGGATGTGGAGCTGGAGCGACCCTTCAGCCCGGGACGCCTCGAGCGGCCGCGTGCGTCGCATCTGCCAGCCTGACCTCAAGCCCGACGGCATGGCTGCGTTCTGGCGCCCGAACTTCCACTGCGACGAAGGCTTCGCGTGGGCGTTGGCCGGCAACGTCGCGGTGAGCATTGGCGCCCGCGGCCTGTTCCGCGCGTGGCCTCCCGGCGCCGATGGCGCGCTCTTCTTCGCCATCATGGACCTGCCGCCGGCCAACTGACGTCCTTCAGAGCGCCGGCTTGAGCGGGTCGTGCTCGGCGATGATGCGGTTGACCCGCGCCTCGTCGATGCGCTTTCGCAGGCTCTCGCTCTCGTGCTGATCGCGAATGGTCTTCGCCAGCGAGAACGTGCTGCCCACGCTGAACACCAGCCCCATCGCCATGAAGGCCTTCACCCAGATGTCGACGGGGAGGTGCCAGATGCCGATGCCCGTCACCCCGACGGCCAGCGCGAAGGACAGCCACGTCTGAACCACCCAGCCCGTCGAGTGCGCGTTGTGCTTTTCGTTCATGGGCAACACGGTCGCACGAGCTGGTCGAACACCGTGAGTAACGAAGGCATCGCCAATCGATAACGGTCAGTCAGCGACGCGATTCGAAAAGAAAAAGCCCGGAGTTCCGATGTTCTGGAACTCCGGGCTTTGACCCCGGCGGGATTCGAACCCGCGTAACAGCCTTGAAAGGGCCGTATCCTGGGCCTCTAGATGACGGGGCCGTGCAGCTATTTACTTCTGTGAGTCGAGAGGGATTTGAACCCTCGACCCTCGGCTTAAAAGGCCGGTGCTCTACCAACTGAGCTATCGACTCTCAACAAACTTCTTTCAACAAAAATCACTTCTTCGTCTTGTCTGCTTCAACCGTCACGTTGAGTGACGCACGCGCGCCATCAACCTGAACGTCGACCGTCGTGGTGCCCGGGTCGAGCGGAAGAATGGCGCCGTCACCGACGATCTGAACGATGGCCTTGTCCTTCGCGGTCAGCGTCGTCGAGCGGTCGGTGATGGGCTTCCCGTTCTTCCGGAACGCCTTGACCTGAATCTTCACCGCCTCGGAGCCTTCTTTGATCGTCAGCTCCTTCGGCTCGAGTTCGATGCGGTCGACGTAGATGACCGTGACCGGAACCCGGGCCTCGAGGTCGTTCACGCGGGCGATCACTTCGGTCTCACCGTCGCCGACCGGCGTGACCAGGCCCTTGCTGTCGACCTTCGCCACGGCGCCGTCGCCGACCGACCAGGCCACGCGGGCCTTCACGGCGCGAACGCCGTTGCGCGCCATCGCCCTGGCTTCCATGTACTGCTGGTTGTTCGGCTGCTTGAACACCACTTCGGAGGGCGAAAGCTCGACGTAGTCGATCTTCTCGCAGGCCGAGCACAGCACGATGCTGACGATGGCGACGGCGAGGGTTCGCATGCGGCGCGCCCCATAGCACGACTTTCGTCGCGTGCTAGAGGCAACCGCCTTCATGAATGCCGAAACGAACGACGCCGACGGCGACGACGAAGACGACCAGCCGCGCGGCACGCTCTACATCACGCGCGCCGGCGTCGAAGTGCTGCGGGCCGAGTGGAAGCACCTCATGTACACCGAGCGGCCGAAGGTCACCGCCGAGGTCAGCTTCGCGGCGTCACTGGGCGACAGGTCAGAGAACGCCGAGTACATCTACGGAAAGAAGCGGCTGCGCGAGATCGATCGCCGGCTGCGCTTTCTGACCAGGCGGCTCGAGAAGCTCACCGTCGTCGACCCTTCCGAACAGAAAGATCGTGGTCGGGTTTTCTTCGGTGCCACCGTCACCCTGCGCAATGAAGAAGACGACTCGAAGGTCAGCTACCAGCTCGTGGGCCCCGACGAGACCGATCTGAAACAGGGGAAGATCTCCGTCGACTCACCGGTCGGCCGGGCATTACTCGGCAAGAAGCAGGGCGATGTCGTGACGGTGAAGCGGCCTCTGGGCGAAGTCGATTTCGAGATCAAACTCATCAAGTACGTGTGAAACTTCGGCCTCCTGGCCGACTGCAGATTTCTCTCTCCCCTCAAGGTTCCATTTGGCGCGGAAGAACTTCGTCCTCGACACCAACGTGCTGCTGCACGACCCGCGGTCGATCTACGGCTTCGACGACAACACGGTCATCATCCCGATCTACGTGATCGAAGAGCTCGACATGTTCAAGAAAGACATGTCGGAGCTCGGTCGCAACGCCCGTCAGGTCGCGCGCTATCTCGACGAGCACCGCGCCGAAGGTGGTCTTGCCGAAGGTGTTCCGCTGCCGCAGGGCGGCATTCTCAAGGTCAGCTTCGTCGAGCACGAGCTGCCCAAGTCGATGGCCGACGGCCAGCTGATGGACAACCGCATTCTCGCGACCGCCATCGAGACGCGGCAGCGTGAGCCCGGTACGCCGACGGTGTTCCTCACCAAGGACACCAACCTGCGCATTCGCGCCGACGCGCTCGGCCTCGAAGCGCAGGACTATGAGCCCGAGCGTGTGGAGATCAGCGATCTCTACAGCGGCATTTCGGAGCGCGTGGTCAGCGCCGAGCTCATCAACCAGCTCTACAAGCCTGGCGCGCAGGTGATCATTCCCGAGCTCGAGAAGCTCGAGCCCAACGAGTTCGTGCTCTTCAAGGACGAAGCGAACCCCTCGCATACCGCCATGGGCCGCTACGACGCCGACAAGAAGGCCGTGGTGCCGCTCAACCGGCAGGTCAAAGACGGCGTGTGGGGCGTGCGGCCGCGCAACATGGAGCAGAGCTTCCTCATCGACCTGCTCCTCAACGACGACCTGAAGATCGTCACCATCGTCGGCAAGGCCGGTACCGGGAAGACGTTGATGGCGATCGCCGCGGGGCTGCAGAAGGTGACCGAAGAAGCCGCCTTCCAGAAGCTGCTCGTCAGCCGCCCCATCTTTCCGCTCGGTCGCGACATCGGCTACCTGCCGGGGTCGGTCGACGAGAAGTTGAACCCGTGGATGCAGCCCATCTTCGACAACGTCGAGTACCTGCTCAACCTTTCGCGCAACGACAAGAAGTCGGGCCGTGGGTACCACGAGCTGATGGACCTCGGGATCATCGAGATCGAGCCGCTGACCTACATTCGCGGCCGCTCGATTCCCAACCAGTACATCATCGTCGACGAGGCGCAGAACCTCACGCCGCACGAGGTGAAGACCATCGTCACCCGCGCGGGCGACAACACGAAGATCGTGCTCACCGGCGACCCGGCGCAGATCGACAACCCCTACGTCGACTCGACCAACAACGGCCTCGTGCACGTCGTCAACCGCTTCAAGAACCAGAAGATCGCGGGCCACGTCACCATGACCAAGGGCGAGCGTTCTGCGCTGGCCGAGGTCGCCACCAACCTGCTGTAGCCATGAGCGACGACGCCAAGACCTCAGTCGAAGAAGTCAAACCGCTGATCGAGTACCCGACCGTCTATGCGTTCAAGGTCATGGGGAAACGCGAGCACGGCTTTGGCGAGTACATCCGGCAGAAGTTCAGCCGCTTGATGGGCTCGGAGATCAGCAACGACTCGATCTCCGAGAACATCTCGAAAGAGGGTCGGTACACGTCGCTGACGGTGTCCGTGTACCTGCTGTCCGAAGAGCAGCGGAAGACGATCTACGAAGACATCCACAGCGACAAACGCATCGTCTACTACTTGTAGGAGTTATGACCCCTGTGTAATGGGGCACCCCCAATGGCCGACCCGTTTCCGCTGTATCTCCCGCCCGAGGCGCGCCGGCTCTTCCAGTCAGAGTCGTTGCTCCGTCGTTTCGCGCAGGCGGCGCATTGGGACGAAGGGTCGAGCCTCCTCGAGCTTCACGGGAGCCTCGGCGGGCTGGCGGTCACCAAGGCGCTGGGCTGTCACCTCACGGTGATCGAGCCCGAAGAGCGCCTCGCCGACGCGTTGAAGGAGCGGGCGCGGTTGGTGGGCGTGGCCGAGAAGGTCGCCATCAAGCACAGCCCCACCGACGCGGTGACGTTCGCCGAGCGTGCGTTCGACGGCATCATGATCTTCGGTCGTGTAGTGGGGGCTCCTTCGGCGGTCGCCAAGAAGTGGCGGCCCAACCTGGCGGTCAATGGGCGCATCGGGCTGACCGCGGTGGTTCGAGTGGGCCGGCAGCCGAACCAGGCGGCGCTCGCGGCGTGGGAGGAGCGTCTGGGCGTCACGCTGCTCAACCCGCGCGAGACGTTGATGAGCATCGAGGCCGAGGGCTTCGAGCCCGAGCTCATCGAAACGCTGGGCGACGCCGAGCTCGACGACTTCTACAAAGAGGCCGAAGCCGCGCTCGCGCGTTCGGCCGACACCGACGCGCAAGGTCAGCAGGCGCTGCGTGACGAGATCGCGCTGCACCGCGCGGGCAAGTCGGGCGTCACGCTGGGCTTCATCGTCGCGCGTCGCAAGGAGCCGGGTGAAAAGCCGCCGCCTTCTCGCGACGGTGGCTGAAACTTCCGGCGGTATCGGCTCAAAATCGCGCTGCTGTGACTCGGAAGGCCGGGCTTTCCACGCAGTAGACGAGGGGCATGTCGATGCGAGGCTGGCTGCTGCTCATCATCTGCGTGGTGACCGGGTGCGCACACGCGCCGGCGGTGCGGCACCCCGACGCGAGCCACGTCATCGCGCGGGCCTTGCCCTCGCTGGTGCTGCTGGTCGGCGAGCGGCCTGACGGAAAGACGTCGTTCGGTTCCGGTCTCATCGTCACCCGTGACGGGCAGGTGCTGACGTGCCTGCACCTCGTGCGCGGCGTGCAGAACCTCAAGGCCATGCGCTACGAGCCGTCGCTCGTCTCGTACACCCCGATGGACGGCGGGCTCGACCGGTTCCTCTTCGAAAATCGGAAGAAGCTGCTCGACGTTCGTCTCGAGCGCATCGACGAGGCCAACGATCTCGCGCTGGTTCGCGTCGACGCCGACACCTCGAACGTCGACCTGTTGCCGATGGCTGACGCGCTGCCGAGGCGGGGCGATGCCGTGCTGGCGCTGGGTCACCCACGAGAGACGGTGTGGAGCTTCAGCTCGGGCGTGGTCAGCACGCTGCACCTCGGCGCCATTCAGCATGACGCGGCCATCAACCCCGGCAGCTCCGGCGGGCCGTTGCTCAACGAGCGCGGTGAGGTGGTGGGCATCACCAGCGCGAAGGTCTTCGGCGATACCGACGGCGTCAGCTTCGCGCGCCCGATCAGCATGGCGAGCTGGCTGCTCGAAGAATCGTCGCGGCCCTTCGAGCTCGACCTCTCTACGCCCGAGAAGGCGGCGAGCAGCTGTCTGCGCGCCCAGGAGATGGCCTCGCCCAACCTCGAAGACTGCTTCGATTGGGGTTACCGGTGGGACTTCTTCGACGAGGCGCGCAAGGGCCTCTCGAAGCACGTCGACGGTGAGCTGCAGGCACGGCTCTCGAAGATCGATCGCGCGACCTGGCTCCGCGATGAACGTCGGCGCCTTCGCCACGCCGTTCGTGAAGGCGAACCGCCGCTGACCTCGCTGCAGCTCCAGCCGCTGCCGGAGACGTTGAGCCCGCTGGTTCAAGAGGCGAGGGCGCTGCTCGTGTCGCAGAGCGCGCGGGTGAAGAACGAAAATCACCTCGACGTGGAGCTGAGCGATCAACGCGCCATTCGCAAGCTGCTCCGCAAAGGCGTGCGCGTCGAAGCGACGCTGCGCGTGAAGCGACACCTGGCGTGGGTGCTGCTGGTGGGCCGCAACATCGACGGCAGCGAATACCGCTACAGCGAGGTCTGGGCGCAGGACGGTTTCGGCGTGTGGCATCAGCGCACGCCTGCAGGCACCGAAGAGCTGGCGTCACTGCCCAATCACTTCGCGCCGCCGCTGGTGCTGCCGGGCGAAATGACCGCGCGCATGCAGCTCGAACTGCTCGGCCAGATCTTCACGTTGAGCGGCGAGTCACCGAAGGCCGCCGAGCCTGCGCTCAGTTCAGCGCGCCGGTGAAGTCGACGAGGTCGATCGGCTCGGGAGCGATCTGGAAGCGCACTTCGCTGCGGTAGCCCTCGGCATCGCCCGCCACCTGGAAGGGCATTTCGCGCGAAAAGCGAATCGTCGCGTCTTTCACGAGGAAGTCGTGCAGCCCCTCGGGCCGCCAGGTGCCGTTCCACAGGCTGGGGAGGTTCGCGAGGATCTTGGTCGCCGGAGCGGTGCCCACGCGCAGGTCCATCATGCTGCGGCGCTTGCCGGCGAACGGGAACATGCACAGCTCGAATCCGTAGTACGGAACGGTGCCCGCGCAGGCCATCATCAGCGGGCCTTTGTAGAGCGTCGCGCCCGGCGCGTAGGTTTCGACCGGCGCGTCGTCGGCGCCCATGCGGTAGGCGGTGAAGCCGCCGTTGATGACCTCGCACTCCACCTCGGTGGACTGGGTCATGTAGTAGGGCACCGTCTTGAGCGCGACCGACGCGATGTACCCGCCGGGGCCCGTCATCAACTTGCCCAGCGCGCCCTTGCCGAAGTTCTCCTTCACCCAGTTGTAGTCGTTGAGCAGCTTGCCATCCATGCCGAGGCCGGCGAACGGCGCCCGCTTGCCATCGATGAGCAGCATGTCGACCGTGCGGTAGCCCGGCACTTCACCCGCGCGCGCCCGCAGCACGTCGTCGACGAAGCCATCGCCGCCAGAGGCCTTCACCAGCGACGCGACCGAGTTACCGGTGCCGAGCTTCAGCACGCCAAAGCGCGGCGTGGGCGTGGGGTGGTGCTGCCGGCGGAGCGCGACCTGGTTGAGGATCTCGTTGATGAAGCAGCAGACCGTGCCGTCGCCGCCGCCCATGATCACCGTGGTGTACCCGCGGTCGACCACCTGCTGAGCGATGCGTCGCGCGTCGAGCTCCGAGCGGGACAGGTAGAGGTCGCCCTCGGGCACCACGTGCGACAGCGAGCGAACGATGCGCTTGCTGACCTTTCGTGCGTTGGCGTTGAGCAGAACCGCCACACGAGGCTCGGCCTCAGAACGGGTAGAACCTTGATCGGCCTCGGATTGGAGCGGCTGAACCCACATGGCGCACTGAGTCAGAGCACAGACCTTGCCAAGCTCGCTGAATTGGTAAGCCCATGAAACAACTGGGTAACGAATGAGCCGCGGCACCCAAATCGCCACCGGGTGGTGGCGCTGGTGCGAATGAACCTTCGCACCGGGAGGTGTTTTCGCGCGGGTTGACGCCGGGGGGACGGTGGTTACGTTGCTTGCAGTCCGCGGGCGACCAGAAAGTGCCCGTTAATTCAACGCTTTAGGAGAGCACACAACATGGGCAAGATCATCGGTATCGACCTCGGCACCACCAACAGCTGCGTGGCCATCATGGAAGGCCGCGAGCCGAAGGTGATCGTCAACGAGGAAGGCAGCCGCATCACGCCGTCGGTCGTGGCGTACACGAAGGACGGTGAGCGGCTCGTGGGTCAGGTCGCGAAGCGCCAGGCGATCACCAACCCCGAACGCACCATTTATTCCGTCAAGCGCTTCATGGGCCGCCGCTTCAACGAGGTGGGCGACGAAGCGAAGCTCGTTCCGTACAAGGTCGTGAAGGGGCCCTCTGACGACGCGCGCGTCGAGATCGACGGCAAGCAGATCTCGGCTCCGGAAATTTCGGCGCAGGTGCTGCTGAAGCTCAAGCGCGCCGCTGAGAACTACCTGGGTGAGAAGGTCACCGACGCGGTCATCACCGTGCCGGCGTACTTCAACGACGCGCAGCGCCAGGCCACCAAGGACGCAGGCGAGATCGCCGGCCTCAACGTGCGCCGCATCGTCAACGAGCCGACGGCCGCGGCGCTCGCGTACGGCCTCGACAAGAAGCACAGCCAGAAGGTCGCCATCTACGACTTCGGCGGCGGCACCTTCGACATCTCGATTCTCGACATGGGCGACGGCGCGGTCGAAGTGCTCGCCACCAACGGCGACACGCACCTCGGCGGCGATAACATCGACCAGCGCGTCATGGAGTGGCTGATCGCCGAGTTCAAGAAGGACACCGGCCTCGACGTGTCGAAGGACAAGATGGTCATTCAGCGCCTGAAGGAAGCCGCTGAGAAGGCCAAGATCGAGCTCTCGTCGGCGAACGAGACCGAGGTCAACCTGCCGTTCCTCACGGCCGACGCCACCGGTCCCAAGCACCTCAACGTCAAGCTCTCGCGCGCCAAGCTCGAGGCGATGGTCGACGATCTCATCGAGCGGTCGCTCGAGCCGGCCCGCAAGTGCCTGAAGGACTCGGGTCTGCAGGCCTCGCAGATCGACGAAGTGGTGCTCGTCGGCGGCAGCACGCGCATGCCGAAGATCCAGGACGCGGTGAAGAAGCTGTTCGGCAAGGAGCCCAACCGCACCGTGAACCCGGACGAAGTGGTCGCCGTCGGTGCCGCGGTGCAGGGCGCCGTGCTCTCGGGTGACGTGAAGGACATCCTGCTCCTCGACGTGACGCCGCTGTCGCTGGGTGTCGAGACGCAGGGCGGCGTGATGACCAGGCTCATCGAGCGCAACAGCACCATTCCGACCCGCAAGGCCGAGACGTTCTCGACCGCGGCCGATGGTCAGACGCAGGTCGAGATTCACGTGCTCCAGGGCGAGCGCGAGATGGCCGGCGACAACCGCAGCCTCGGGCGTTTCCACCTGACGGGTCTGCCTCCGGCGCCGCGCGGCGTGCCGCAGATCGAAGTGACCTTCGACATCGACGCCAACGGCATCTTGAAGGTGGGCGCGAAGGACAAGGCCACCGGCAAGGAAGCCAACGTGACCATCACCCACAGCTCGGGCCTCGCGAAGGACGAGGTCGAGAAGATGGTGAAGGACGCCTCGGCCAACGAGGCCGCCGACAAGGACCGTCGCGCGCTCGTCGAAGCCAAGAACCAGGCCGAGAACATGGCCTACCAGCTCGAGAAGCTCGTCAAGGACAACGGCGACAAGCTCTCGGCCGAGAGCAAGACCAAGCTCGAAGACGCGAGCAAGGAGCTCCACAAGGTTCGCGAGGGCTCCGACAAGGCGGCCATCGAGACCGCGCTCGAGGCGGCCAAGCAGGTCTCGTACAAGGTCGCTGAAGAGCTCTACAAGGCGGGGGCGCCGGCGGGTGGTGCGCCGGGTGTGGCTCCTGAAGCCGGTGCTCCGGGCGCCGCGCCGGGCTCCAGCGCCAAGAAGGACGACGTGGTCGACGCTGAGTTCCGCTCGAACTGATTTCGTCTCACCAGCAGGTGCGCGCGGGCCGATTCCAAAAAGGGAGTCGGCCCGTGTCGTTTGCGGGCGCACACCGTGCCCTAGCGTGCGCGTGCGGGTGAAGTTCTACAGTCCCGCCGTGATGAAAGATCTGCAGCTTGGTCGGAAATTGGCCAGTGGTTCCGCGGTCGACGCGTACCTCGCGGAGTCTGCTTCCGGCACGGTGTTGGTGCAGGTAACGCACTCGGAGGTCGTGGCGGATCCGGAGCTCTACGGCCGCTTCCTCGACACCACGCGCATCAGCGCCACGCAGCACAAGCACCCGGCGCTGCTCTCGCCAGAGCTGACCCGCTGCCAACCCGACGGCCGCTTCGTGCTCATCACCGGACCGGTGAGTGGTCGCACCGCGGTCGATCACCTCCGCGAGAAGGGGCCGCTCTCGACGCCAGAAGCCATTCGCTGGGGGCTTCGTGTGTGTGACGCGCTCGAGTTCCTGCACGCGCACGGCGTGGTGCACGGTCACCTCGCGCCGAAGAACCTGTTCCTCGACGGCGACGCCGATCAGCCCGACGTGCGGCTGCTCGACACCGTGCTGCTGCTGTACCGCGGGGCGCGCAGTGTCCCCAGCTCGCAGATGCTGGTCGCGCCCGAGTACCTCTCGCCGGAGCGTTGTCAGGGGCAGCGCGCGACCGTCGCCTGCGACATCTACGGCATGGGCGTGTTGCTGCACGAGCTGCTCACCGGCGCGCCTCCGTTCTCGGCCAGGACGCTGGCCGAGACCCGCAGGCTGCACGTGACCGCGCCGACTCCCCAACTGATGCCTGGCCTCGAAGAGTGGGCGTCGGTGCTGACCAGGTGCCTGTCGAAGAAGGCGAGCGAACGCTTCAAGTCGATGGCGCAGCTGCGTGACGTGTTGCGCACGCTGAAGCCGCTCGACACCCCGGCGATCGACATCGAGCTGCGCTTCGAAGACACGGCTGCGCGCAAGAGCGGCGAGCTCCAGGTCGGCGACGTCATCGGCCGTTACCGCATCGAAGGGCTGCTCGGTGAAGGCGGCATGGGTCGGGTGTACGAAGCCAGCCACCTGTCGATCGATCGCCGCGTGGCGCTCAAGGTGCTCCGTCCCGAACTCGCGCGCGTCGAATCGCAGGTGCACCGCTTCGTGGCGGAGGCGCAGGCCGTCAACCGCGTGCGTCACCCTCACATCATCGAGATCGAAGACCTCGTGCAGGACGGCGAGCGCGTCTACTTCGTGATGGAGCTGCTGCGCGGGCCGACGCTGAAGATGCTCGCGAAGGACGCGCCCATCGAAATGACGCGCAGCGTGCGGCTGATGCGTCAGGCGGCGAGCGCGCTGGCGGCAGCGCACTGCGTCGGCGTCATTCACCGCGATCTCAAACCCGACAACTTCGTGATCGAACGGCACCCCGACGGTCACGAGCACTTGAAGGTGCTCGACTTCGGCGTTTGTCGCGTGCGCGGCACGGACATGAAGAACGCGTACCGCACGCAGGTCGGCCAGGTGGTCGGCACCCCGTTGTGGATGGCGCCGGAGCAGGTGCTGGGTCACGTCGTCGACCCGCGCGCCGACGTCTATTCGTTGTCGATGGTGATGTACGTGATGCTCACGCGGCGGTTCCCTTGGCAGGGCGTCGACCTGTCTCAGGTCGTCATGCACCGGCTGCAGAAAGACGCGGAGCCCGTCGGCGCCACCACGTTCCTGGGAGAGCTCATACCAGAGCGGCTCCAGCAGTTGCTCGAGCGCGGCCTCGCCCGGGAGCTCGCGAAGCGGCCGCAATCGATGGCCGAAATGGAATCGGAGCTCATCGAAGTCGAGACCGAGCTGACGACGCCGAACGTGAAGGTCGAGTCGCCGCAGAAGTCGTGGTGGATGCGCTTCCGCTCCTGAGGCACGCCTGCGGTTCGCGTGCACGGGGCCCGGGCTCAGCCCGCCGCCACCAGCCGCTCGAGGACACCGCGCACCGTGAGCGGGCTGCAGCCCTCGGCCTTGTTGCCGACGAGGATCCACAGCGAACGATTGGTGCTCACGCAGCGCCGCCACAGCTCGGCCACGTCGGCGCGCATCGTGTCGTCGCGCGACTGAATCCGGTCGAAGGGCGCGAAGGCCTCACGCGCGGTCTCGTAGCCCAGCCCCTGCGGCAGCATCAGCCGCGTCACTACGTGCGAAGCGGTCAGCGAACCCGGCAGCGACAGCTGCGCGGCGAGTGACGGCGTCCGCTCCCAGTGGTTGAAGATGTGCGCGACGTTGTTGCGCTTGAGCGCCGTGAAGTACTGCGCGCTCATCATCTCCGGGTTGCGCACTTCGACCGCGCACTCCAGCCCGGGAGGGAGCTTCGAGAAGAAACGGTCGAGCCTGAAGGCGAAGTCGGCGGCGCCGGGAATCTGCTGCGGCGCGAGCGGCGGCAACTGAAAGAGCAGGGGCCCCAGATGACCTGCGAAGGCCTTGTCGGCCGGCGCGAGCACCGCGTCTTTGAAGAAGGCGGCGTCGAGGTACTGCGGGCTCGCCGGGTTGGTGATCGCCTTCCACACCTTCATCGCGCAGCGAAAGCCGTTCGGGAGCTGCTTCGCGTAGGCAGCGAAGTCGTCGACTGAGAGGGGCGCGTAATACGAGCGATCGATGCCGGCGGTGTTGAAGAGCGGGTGCTTTGCGTACTCCTCGAGACCGAACTGGGTGAGGTATTCCTGCGTCGGATTGCCCCGGTAGACGAGCCCCGCCCAGCCTCGAAACGTCCAACTCGAGGTGCCGATGAAGAGGTTCGGCGGTCGCTTGCTCGCCAGCTCGGCATCGGCCTTCGTGTCGAGCGGCGGAGCCGGGAAGAGGTCGAACTGCACGCGCGAAAACCTAACTCAGGCCGAGCGACGCGGCGCCCGCTGCAGCTCGTGCGCGAGCCGGCCCAGGGTGCGAATGGCCTTCGCGGTGCGCTCGTTCCACGGAAAGCCGCACGAGATCCGAATGAAGTTCGTGAACCGTTCACGGGGCGAAAACACCGGCCCGGGCGCGACCGAGATCTTCTCGGCGAGGCCCGCCGCCTGCAGTTCGTATGCATCGACGTGAGGGGGAAGCTCGACCCACAACACGAACCCACCCGCAGGGTCTGAAATGCGCGTGCCTTCGGGGAACGCGTCGATGACCGCCTGCCGCGTGCGATCGACCTGCCCGTGAAGATGGCTGCGCAGCTTCCGAACGTGCCGCTCGTAGCCGCCGCTGCCGAGGAACTCCGCGACCGCCATCTGCAGCAGGGGTGGCGTCGACACCGTGAGCGCATACTTCAGCCGCTCGATGCGCTCCTGGTAGCGGCCCGGCGCGATCCAGCCGATGCGGTACCCGGGCGCGAGCGTCTTCGACACCGAGCCGATCAACAGCACGCGGCCTTCACGATCCCAGTGCGCCGCCGGTCGCGGGCGACTCTCGAACGCGAGGTCTCCGTACACGTCGTCTTCGATCAACGGCGCGTCGTAGCGAGCGCACAGCTTCACCAGCCGCTCCTTGTGCTCGTCGGGCATCACGGCGCCGAGTGGGTTCGACACGTTCGGCGAGGCCAACACCGCGCGCACGTGGCCCTGCCGCAGCACCTGCTCGAGCGCGTCGAGATCGAGGCCGGTGCGCACGTGCGCAGGCACCTCGACGGCCTTCATTCCCAGCAACTCGATGGCCTGCAGAATGCCGAAGTACGTGGGCGTCTCGACGGCGATGGTGTCGCCGGCCCTGGCGACGGCGCGGAGCGCGAGGTGAATGGCCTCCATCGCGCCGATGGTCACCACGAACTCGCTCTCGTGAATCGGCATGCCCCAGGTGACGCTCAACTTGCTCAACTGCCGCCGCAAGGTCGGCAGGCCATTGGGGTCGCCGTAGCTCGCCCCCGCGTCTTGAACTTCACGCGCGATCGCCGATAGCCGCCGGTTTAGCTGGCGAATGGGCAACAGTGACGGCGAGACCTGCGCAGCGCCCAACGGCACCACGCTCGGGTCGCGCATCGACTGCATCAACGAACGAACCCCGGGCGTCACCGACACCGTCGCCGGAGCGGGGTTCAGCCGCGCCATCCGGGGCTCGGCTGACGGCATCGCACTCCGGTGGCGCACGAAGTGACCCGAGCGCGGCCGCACTTCGATGAGCCCGTCGTTCTCGAGCCGCACGTAGGCCTGAAGAATCGTCGCCACGCTCACGTGCCGCTGCTTCGCGAGCCCGCGCACCGAGGGCATTCGATCTCCGCCACGCAGCGTGCCCGCACGGATGGCGCGCGTGAGATCGTCTGCGACCTGTTCGTAGAGAAGACCGGAGTTCATGCGCCGCGACTGTATTGGTTCGCCGAGCACTTGACCGGTACAGAACAGGTCGAACGCAGAGCGGAACAGTCAGCTGTGCTGGTTCGGTTCGTGATCCTCCTGCATCTGTACCGGTGCCCCATTAGGAAGGACGTTCGCCGCATGAGTGCCTCACCGAACCCCGCCCGCTTCGTCGTACCCGCGCTGGCGATCGTCTACGTGGTCTGGGGTTCGACCTACCTGGCGATGCGCGTGGCGGTCGAAGGCCTGCCCCCGTTTGCGATGGCGGCGGCGCGCTACATCTCGACGGGCCTCATTCTCTTCGCGTTCCTGCGCTTCCGCGGAGCGCCGCTGCCCACGAAGAAGGAGTGGCTGTATTCCATTCCGGTCGGTGCGCTGATGTTCCTCGGAGGAAATGGAACGGTCGCGGTCGCCGAGAAGCACATCTCGTCGGGGGTCGCGGCGGTGGTGTGCGGCACGATGCCCCTGTGGGTCGCGGCGCTCGGCCGGTTCTTCGGTGAGAAGACCTCGCCGCGAGAGTGGATCGCGCTGGTGCTGGGCTTCAGTGGCGTCGCGATTCTGAGCACCGGCGGTGAGCTGCGCGCCGACGTGACGTCAGCCGTGCTGATCTTCATCGCGCCGATCAGCTGGGCGTTCGGTTCGTTGCTCGCGCGCCGCATGCCCTTGCCGAAGGGGCTGATGTCGGCGGCGACGCAGATGACCACCGGCGGCACGGTGATGATCTTCGCCAGCCTCGTGGCGGGTGAAGACCTCCCGCGCAGTCCACCGATCGAATCGGTGCTCGCGTGGGTCTACCTCTGCGTCTTCGGTTCGCTCGTGGCGTACAGCGCGTACACGTACCTGCTGAACCACACGCGGCCCGCGGTGGCGACGAGCTACTCGTACGTGAACCCGATCATCGCGGTGGCGATGGGCGTGACGCTCGGCAACGAGCACGCAGGGCCGGAGGTCTTCATCGCGGTGGGGCTCATCGTCGCCGCGACGGTGCTGGTGATGCTGAAGCCGTCAGTCAAAGCGCCAGTTGGCGCGAAGCCCGCCGATGACGGTGTGCCGATCGGTGCCGGCGATGGGCAGCGTGGCGGCCAACTCGAGGCCCAGCTGACCAACGCGGAACCGCAGCGCGAATGAGGGGGCGAAGTAGCTGAGCGCACCGAGGCGGCCGGTGAGGTCGACCACCAGCGCGCCCCAGTCGAAGGGCTGCAGCTGCGCGCCGGCGATCAACGTGCCGCCACCGCGAGGCAGAGCAGGGCCACGGCCGACGGCGCCGGTGAGATCGCCACCGAGGTAGCCGTGTACCTCGAGCCAGGTGAGCGGCCGCCAGGTCGCGTTGGCACCGAGCTCGCCGCCGAGCAGCCGCGCGCCGGGAATCTCGAACGACGTCGGCAACAGCAGGCGTGCGCTCGCGCCGATCGCCCACTTCTCGCCGCCGTAGAGGATCTGCGTTCCGCCGACGGTGAGATCGCCCAGGGTGAACTGCGTCGAAGTGAGCACCGCGTTCTGCGCAAACGTGAAGCTGATGGCCTCGAGCGTCGCGAAGATCTCCGTCGTGTCGCGCAGCTTGTACGAGCCGTAGAGCAGCGCGTTCACCTCGACCGCACCGTAGAAGTCCGGCGTGTCGAGAATCAGCCCGAGCCGTGCACCGAGCCCCACTTCCGTACGGCCACAGGTGCGGCGGCCCGTCGCCATGTCGGCTTCCGCGTAACCGAGGGAGATCGGCCCTTCGCCCAGCGCGCGGTGGGGCGTCGCCTCACAGGCGGTCGGCTTGAACTCGTCGGCGGCGAACGCGGCGCCAGAGATCACGATCAACAGCGCGAGCGCACGCATCAGTTGCCTCCCTTCACGCCGGGAGCCGTGAACACGCCATCACCGTCGAGATCGAGGATGAACGGGTTGGTGAACGCCGCCGAATAGCCGTTGGTGATCGCACCGAATTCGTAGCCGGGCTCACCTCGTGCGGGTTTCGGTGGGTCTGCGAGCGGGCCGATCTTCGAGCCTTCCTTCACGTCGGCTGCGTCGACGACGCCGTCGCCGTTGTTGTCGGTGGTGTCGACCATGCCGTCTTGCTCACCGTCGAGACCGCCGCCGAGGTCACCTGCCAGCATCAGCTCGCGACCGGCTTCGACCACGATCCACGCGTCGCCCGTCACACCCGCCGTCAATTCGTCGAGCGGCACTTCACCGACGAAGCGCGCCGCCTGCGGCAGGGTGTCGAACGGGTCGGTGATGCCGGGCAGGCCGCCGATGGTCTTCTTCACCTCACCGTTCACCAGAATGCGGATCTCCTGAACCGGCACCCACGGCGCCGCGGTCACGCGAATCGACAAGCGCGCTTGTCCACTGGGCCGAATGGTGGTCATCGAGAACGGGTGTTCAGTCACGCCGTCGATCAGCCGCGCATCGATCACCGGGCCGTTGGTACCGAACGAGCGGCCTTGCTTCAGCGAGCGATTGAAGGCGTCGATGTCGAAGTTCGTAGCGGGAGAAGTCGTCGTGAACACCACGTTCTGCGGCACACCCACGGTGTTGTCGGTCAACGAGTGCGAGTCGGAGTTCGCCGTGCCCGCCTTCAACAGGCCCTGATTGAGCGTGTAGTGCCAGAACGAGCGGTACTGGAGGAACAGCCCGTTGTCGGTGCCGTTCATCACCTCCTGCACATGGTGATCGTCGTTCTTGAACGACGCGTTCGCGGGCTGGCGGTTGAACACCGACTGCCGCGTGCCGTCGTCGCTCGCGGGGATGTTCTTCCGCAGATCCATGAAGATCGCGCGCGGGAAGCCGAGGTCGCGACCGAATTCAGGGTCGGCCCACGGGTGATTGAGTTCGATCATCGGCTCGCCGGTGAAGGCCGGTTTCACGCGTTCAAAGAGCTCACCGGGTTCGACACGTTCGTCGATGGGAGCTCCGTTGCGCGGCAGCGACGGGTCGTATTTCAGCGGCCAGAAATTGTAGTGACCGATGACCAGCGGGAAGCCGTAGCCGGGCACCGTGAGGAACGGAATGTGGCCCGTCGTCTCGAGGCCGACGATCACCGACATCGTGTTCTGCAGGCCGAGCTGCGCGACCATGCCCGAGTAGTCGCCGATCACTTCGTGGTCCGTGCCGATCACCACGTCGAGCGCCGACGCCGACATCGAGAGCACGCGATCGAAATCGGGGATCGAGCTATCGAAGCTGCGCGCGCCGTGAACGTGAAGGTCTGACGACAACGCGCCCGACGGCTTGAGGCCGGGAATCGGAACGAGCGTGAAGTTGAGCGTCTGCGGGCCGCCGGTGAACTCCACCGACTGATTGGCGATCGACCAGAACGGGCCATGGAAGGCGATGACGTCGTACTTCCCGAGCGGCACTTCGGCGGTCGCGGTGCCGTTGTTCACCAGCACGCGATTGCAGGCAGGTGAGGCGCCTGCCGGTGAACCGAGCCAGGGCGCGCACGTGGTGAAGCGGCCGTGCAGGGTGCCGACCACGGCTTCACGATCGGCTTCGCTCTGCGGAAAGAGGAAGATCTCTGCGTTCAACGGCATCAACGTGAGGCCGTGATTCACGGTGAACGTCACGGTGCCGATCGCTGGCAATGAGAACGTGCCGAGGTCTTGATCGCCAGACACGCCGTCGAACTGACGCTCGACCTGTTTGCGACCGAACGCATGAACTTCGACGAGGTAGTTCTTCCCCGCGGGCACGCGCGCCGAAAATGATCCGCTCGCGTCCGGTACGACTTGACTCCATTGCGCAGGCTTCGCGCCGGGCTCGATGAACAACACGCTCGCTTCACGTTCGGCGTTGAACGAACTGCCGCCCATGCGTTCGACCTTTCCCTTCAGCGTCACGTAGCGCTCACCGTGCACCTGCCGGCGAACTTCCATCGCGATGTCGGCACCGCCGCTGATTCCCTTTGCATCGGCCACCGCGAGGAAGCGTTCGAAGATCAGCGAGCCGCGCGGCTTGACGATCTGCCGTTTCAAACCGGCCGCCGAAAGCGACTCGCTGTGAAACCCTTCCATCGTCTTCTCGGTGCAGCTCACCGCCGCGAACGACGAGATCTTGTCGTCACCCGAGTGACCGGCCGCCGCGAACCACGGGAACTCGTGAAACGCGCCGTTGATCGTCGTCAGCCCGAACGACGAATACTGAAAGCCGTCTGACGGCCGGAACGGCAGCGACTCACGGCCCGACCAGTAGTACCCGTCGACCAACGCCCACGTCTGCGTGTCGGTCGAGCCGTTCACGATCTCGGTTCGCACACGCACACCGGGATCACACGGCGTCAATTCGTAGCGCGTGACGATCGGCACCGATGGAATGCCATCGAGCGTGCCTTTCACCTGCACGGCCACGCGCACCGGCGACTCGTCGATGATCTCCAGCGACGTATAGAAAGCAGCGTCGCGCGGAAGAATGCCGACCACCTGCAGAATGCCGTTGATGGTGTCCTTCTGCTGACCGCGCGGCCCGAGGTCGATGATCGAACCGCCGTTCGGATCGAGGTAGTTCTGCGTGCCGATGTTGGCGATCACGACCTCCACGAGGCCGTTGGTCAGCTTCACGTCGCCGACCGTCCCCAGGCCGTTCCAACCGCCGGGCCGTTCCATGGGCGATTCGATGCGTTTGACCGCCAGCTCCGACGTCGAACACGCGAAGGTCACGCGCGGGCAGGGTGGAGGCACACGACAGCCGTCTTCACCTCCCAGACAGCCTTCCTTCTGACAACCCGACAACGCGAACGCGGCGACGCACGACACGACGACGGGGAGAAGCTTCAAGGAAAGGCCTCCAGACCGTGCGCGGCGTGGCACGAGTCACCGATCAGATCGAGGTACACCTGCGGCTGCGTCTTCCTGAGCTGCGTCATGTTCTCGAACGCCTTGCTCTCTTCGAGCGCACGCACCGCGACGTCTAGGTACGACTTCGCGCGGTTGATGTCCTGCTTCTGCATGGCGTTCGGCTTGAACCCGAGGTCCGACTGGAAGTGCGCGACGGTCTCGAGCCAGTGCCCGTAGAACTTCACCATCTGCACCAGAATCGGCAGCTTGTACTGGGGCATGCCCGCGAGCGCCTGCTGGTACGCGGCGTCGTATTGCAGCCGCTCCGAATCGAGCCGGTAGAAGTGAATGACGATCTGATCGTCGAGGCGCTTGCCCCACTTCTTGCGCACGGCCGGGTGCTTCGCCCACGCGAACACGCCCTGAACGAAGTGCAGCCCGCCACACGAGTGCGCGTACACGCCCTGCTTGCGCTTGGGCACCGACGGCTGGTGCTTCGCCATGCCTTCCTTCAGCTCGACCGTTTCCTTCTCGAGCTCGGTGAGCGCGTCGTCGAACACCTGGTCGAGGTTGATCTCGGTGCCGTCGGCGACCTTCCATTTCGCGCCCGGCTTCTGCGTCGCCGCGAAGAGCGACAGCGTCCACCCCACGTCTTCCCAGTACTTCGGGTTCGACGGCACGTGGCGGAAGCCGAGCTTGAGGCCTTCGGTGATCTGCCCCAGCGTGACCTCGCCACCCCAGGACGTCTTGAACTTCTCGGTGAGCGGCACGTGCGCGTCGGTCACCAGCGCCTTGGTGTTCAGGTTCGAGTGCGGCTCGATGGGCGTGCCATCGGCGCCGTAGCGGAGAAACCCGAACGGCGCGCCTTCGCCCACGCCCCCATCGGGGAGCTGATTGCGCAGCAGGAAGTCGCGAATGATCACCTCGGAAGCACGACGCCCGTCGGACGCCAGGAACGAAGGCCCGAAGGTCTTCGCGCCGTGCGCCAGCGCCCAGGGGTTGGTGGGATCAGCGGCCCACAACAGACAATGCGCGCGCAACACCTGCTCTGCGTGCGACTTCTGGGGAGCGGCGGTCAAAAACAGCGACAACAGAATCTCGGACACCATGGCGAGACCTTCTAGCGCACGCTGTCGGAGGTCGTCGCACCCGACCGAGGGCTTCGCTATAAGCCGACCCCCTGTCTGACCGTGGCCGTACGGTCAGCAGGCTGGATCGAATCGAATGAAATCCCTGCGGTTACTGTGGTTGCTGATGTTGGCCCTCCCAGCGTGGGGCCAGTACGTCGCGACGCCCCAAGCCGGTGTTTCGTACCCGGCGCTCACCAACCCGACGCCGGTGCCGCTCGCTGCGGCGACCACTGGCAACGACCCGAAAGACAAGGGCCGCGCCACCATCGCCATCGGGTTCGACTTCCCGTTCTACAACCGCGTCTATTCGCAGCTGACGGTGACCTCGAACGGCGTGCTCTTCCTCGAGCCGTCGACGGGCGCGAACACCGCCGCCGATTTCCCCGGCAACGTGCCGATTCCCAACGGCGCCGAGCCCAACGGCGTCATCGCGCCGCTGTGGGACGATCTCATCGGCAGCAACCAGACCAGCGTCATTCAGCGCCAGGCGATTTCCGGCAGCAACGGAGCCGGCCTCGCCATCGAGTTCAAGGACTGGAGCCGCTGGCCTTCCGGCTTCTTCCTCACGTTCCAGGTGCGGCTGTGGGCCAACGGGGTCATCGAGTTCTATTACGGCCAGCTGACCGGCATGGGCCCCACGCCCGTGACCGCCACCATCGGCATCGAAGCGCCCACCGGCATCGCGGGGACGAACGCGCTGCCGTGCTACGGCCCGTCGACCGACGGCGGCACGCTCCCGGCGCCGGTGTCTTCGGGGCTGTGCGGGCTGCAGACGTTCGACCCCATGGGCACGGGGACACCCATCAACTTCGTACGCTTCGGGCCCCCGCCCGGCATCGATCTGCAGGCGCTCACCGTGCGCGTCGACAGCATCACCAGCAGCGCCGGAGACCTGGCGATCGGCACCACGTTCAACCTGCGCAACTTCGGCACCGTGGCGTCGCCGCCGTTCAACTACGGCGTCTACCTGTCAGAAGACACGATCTACGACCCCGGCGTCGACATGCCGCTCACGCCGGCGCCTGCCACGCCGTTCTCGCTCGGCGTTCTCGGAGTGACCAGCCGTACGCACACCGGCAACGTCGCCCAGCCTGACGCCGGCAGCTGGTACGTGCTGGCCGTGATTCCCCCGCTCGATGCGGGCGAGACCAACGTGTTCAACAACGTGGTCGCCTCCACGGTGCCCTACGCGGCGGGCGTGGATCTCATCGCCGAGCTGATCACGCCGCCGCCGATCGCGGGCCCGGGTGAGCCCATCAACGTCGACGTGCGCTTCAGCAATCAGGGCTTCGAAAACGCGGGCTCCGTGTCGGTGAAGATCTACGCCTCGGTCGACACCGAGCTGACGTCAGACGACCGCCTGCTCACCACGCAGCCCATGGCCGTGGTCGGTGGTCAACAGGTGCAGCAGCAGCTGACGTTGACCGTGCCGTTGGCGACGCCGGCCGACAACTACTACTTCATCATGCAGCTCGACGACGGGCCCGACGCAGGCGCGATCGTCGAGCGCAACGAGCTCAACAACGTGGTGGTGGCGCAGACCGTCACGCAGGTTCGTCAGGCCGATCTCGTCGTCACCCAGGTGCGCGTGCTGCGGCCCACGCCGCCCATCGAAGAAGTGTCGTCCGTCTTCTTCGGCGAGCAGGCGCGGTTCGAGGCCTTCGTCGCCAACATCGGCGGAGCCACCGCCAACAACGTTCGTCTCTCGTTCCACATGTCGGACAACGAGACCTTGAACGCGGTCACCGATCTGCTGGTCGGCACCGTGCCCGGGCTCTCGTTCGCGCCCGGCGAATCGCGGTGGGTTTCGCTCGCGAGCGCCACCGTGCCCTCGACCGATGGGCTCGGCCAGCCGCTGCCGGTGCAGCCGTACTTCTTCTTCGGCGCCGTGGTGGGGCAGGGGATCATCGAACAGAACAACGAGAACAACTTCATCGCCGCGCCGCCGGTGGTGGGTCGCAGGCCGGCGCCGAACTTCGTGCCCACCGACATGCAGGCCCCCGCGCGCGGCGGTGCGGGTGAGATCGTCGCCGTGTCGCGCACGCTGGCCAACTACGGCAACCGCGACGGCATGGAGGTGAAGTACCGCTACTACCTCTCGGCCAACACCATCATCACGCCCGACGATCTCCCGGTGACGCGGGTGACGAGCGGCGGTGACGTGCTCGACGGCACGGTGACCCTGGCGATCGATCAGCGGCACTCCGCCACGGAGCTGGTGCGGCTGCCCCCGACCGTCGCCGCAGGCACCTGGTACCTCGGAGTGCTCATCGACCCCGCCAACGAGATCGTCGAAGCCGATGAGTTCGACAATGGCCTGGCCGGTACGCGCACCACGGTCGCTCCACAGGCGCTCGGTCTGGCTTCGACGCTCTTGCCCGATGCCATCGTGGGCTTGCCCTACGACGTCACGTTGATCGGTCGCGGCGCGGCCGACATCACCTTTGCACCTGCGGTCACCACCAACTGGCCCGAAGGTCTCACGCTCGAGGCCGACGGCCGCCTGCACGGCACGCCGACCAGACCGGGCGCGTATCAACTCCTCATCAACGTGACTTCGGGCTCGCGCACGGTGTTGAGCGCCATTCCACTGCGCGTGGCCAACACCACCGGCTCGTTGATGATCAGCGCGCTGCCGTTGCCCGCGCCCATCCGCGGCCTCGAATACACCGCGCGGCTGGGCGCCGTCGGAGGCGCTGGCGCCTACCGCTATCAGCTCATCGACGGGATCCTCCCGGTGGGCGTTTCGATGAACGATCAGGGCGTGTTCTCGGGCGTTCCCACCGACCCGCTCGGTACGTCGCGCACCTTCACCATCCGTTGCGTCGATCTCATCGGCAACGTCGACGAGCGCGCCTTCACGGTGATCGTGGTCGACGCGCTGCCTTTCACCATCGTGACCGGGGCCCTGGTCGATGGCGCGGTCGGCGAGCAGTACCTGCAGCTCGTCGCGGCCGCGAACCCCGCGGGCTCTCAGGTCGCGACGCCCGTGCGTTGGCGCGTGGTCGAGGGCCAACTGCCGCCCGGCCTCGCCTTCGAGCCCTCCGAGCAGGAGACCGTCGCCATCTCGGGGACACCGACCCGCCCCGGCCGCTATTCGATCACCATCGAAGCCACCGATGCGCAGGGCCGGGTGGACGACCAGTCGTTCACCATGTCCATCGTCACCACCGGCATCACGGCGAGCGGTGCGGGCACGCGCGCCGTTCGCCCCGGTGAAGCCGTCGCCGTCACCTTCACCGCGCAGCCTGTTCCCGCGGACGCCAGGTGGTTCTGGCGCGACGGCCGGCTGCCCCCGGGCGTGACCGTGAACGCCGACGGTACGGTCACCGGCAACGTGCCCGCTGACGCCGAGAGTGCGCTGTACACGTTCTCTCTTTCGGTCGGCGCGAGCACGGGTGAGTCGTTGGCGATCGTGTGGTGGACGATCGACGTGAACCCCAACGCGAATCCTCCGACGCCGGGCTGCTCCGCGGGCGGTCTCGAGCTCGTCGCCGTGGCGTCGTTGCTGGTACTCTCGAGAAGACGGCGCCGGAAATAGGCGCGGAAATACGGAGCGCCCCGGTTTTGAGCGTTTCGAGTCGGCAAGTTGCTGAAAACACTCCAAATTGGGGCATCCTCCCGATGACGTATGGAGGACTCAGCGCGACCCACCGATACTTCTTTCAACCAAGCGGTTCCAACCTGCAGTCCTCAACCAAGGAGCACACCATGGCGAAGCAGAACAAGAAGGCGATGCTGAAGAAGGCCCGCGGTCAGGGCATGACGGAATACATCATCATCGTTGCCCTCATCGCGATCGCGGCCATCGGCGTGATCACGCTCTTCGGCGACAACATCAAGGCGCTCTTCGGTATGTCGGCTGACGCCCTCGCCGGCGACACGTCGGTCACGGCCCGTACGACCAAGTCGAAGGCCGACAAGCTCGAGAAGAAGCAGCTCTCGAACTTCGCCGAGAACAACTCGGGTTACTGAGTTCGAAGAATCGCTGTTAACTGAACCGCCGTGCGCTCCTCGTGAGGCACGGCGGTTTTGTTTTGCCTCGTGGCCATGCGCGTTCAGCTCCGAATCGCAGAGTGGGTCGTCATCGCGTTCGGGGCGTTCTGCGTGGCGTTCGTCGCGTGGAAGGCGGGCCTCGAGGGACTCGCGCAGCTCGACATGGTCTGGGACGAACGCGGCCGCCGCATCTTCGTGGCGCTGATGATCGTCGGCACCGTTCACCTCGCGCGCGACTTCTTCAAACAGCCCCAGCCGGTGCCGCCGCGCTTTCAGCGGCTGCTGAACGTCACGTTGGTGTTCGCCGTGCTGCCGCTGCTGCTCGCGGGCTGGGTTCACTCGCTGCACCCGTCGTGGAACGGCTTCTGGTCGAAGGCGGCAGACGACCAGTTGCACCTGGTGGCGATGGCGCTTCTGCGGGTGCTGGGCATGGGCTCGCCGTTCATCGCGACCTGGCTCTTCGTGGCCACTGAGCTCCGGAGGCGTCAGGCCTTCGCCTTCCGCGCGACGGTGATCGACGGCGTCATGGCGCTCGCCGCGAGCCTGCGCGAGTGGTTCCCGCTGCTGGTGATGATTCCTGCGTACTCGTGGATGGAGGGCGTCATCGGCACGCCTGCGCGCGACTTCGATGGCGTGATGCAGGCGGTGGATCGCTTCCTCTTCTTCGGCGTCGACCCGGTGAGCGCGCTGCAGGCGATCATCTGGGCGCCGCTCTCTGAATGGCTCGCGTTCTCGTATTCGTTCTACGCGTTGCTGTACCCCATCGGCCTCGCGGCGATCTTCATGCAGAAGGGAAGGCCCGCGCTGCGTGAAGGCGTGACCGCGCTGAGCCTGGGGCTCGCCATCTGCTACGTCGGCTACGCGCTGTTGCCGGTGAAGGGCCCTGCGCTGTCACAACACTTCGACGTCTCGCTCGACCTCTACTTCGTCAAAGAGGTGAAGGAGATGCTGATGGACAGCGCGCGCATCACCTACGACTGCTTCCCCAGCTTTCACACCGCGGGCAGCCTGATTCTGTCGTGGCTCTGCTTCCGTCATGCGCGCGCGGTGTTCTGGTGGACGTTGCCGATGGTGATCTCGACGCCGTTCGCCTGTGTGTATCTGCGCTACCACTACGTGAGCGACGTGATCGGCGGCGTGGCGCTGTTCGGTCTCGTGGCGTGGGCGACGCCGCGGCTGCTCGCGCGTCACGGTGAAACGAGCAGCACGCCCGTTTCGTCCGCTGCGGCGACCGTCCAGCCATCGGCGACGAGCTGAGTCCGCAGCGGCGCGCCATCTTCTTCGGCGCTCCACAGCACGTACTTCGGAGCGAAGCGGTCGAACGCTGCCCGCCAGCCCGGCCGTTGCTCACGAATCGCGTGGTACGCGCGGTGGATCTCGATCGGGTACGGATCGTTGCGGCTGTCGATGAAGGTCTGAAACTGCGGGCCCGCGAGCGCGCTCACCGTGCCGCCCCATTCGAACTGAGCCAGCACACGGCCGGGTTCACGTTTCTCGAGCGCGTCGATCGCCGCGAGCGGAAAGAACCCCGCGTCGAGTGAGTCGCGCACGGTCCGCGGGTGCAGGGCGGACGTGAAGGTGATGAACGCCAGCGCCATGGCCGCCCACACCGCACCACCGAGCGGCCACACGTGTCTGCTCTCGCCCCGCAGGTGTTCGGCGATGGCGAGCACCAGCGCGATGCTCGCGAATGGCGCGTGTCGACGCGCGATGAACGCCGCGATGCCGATCGCGAGCGCCGGAATCAATGCCTGACGATCTTTCGCCCTGAAGGTCAGCCACGCCGCAGCCACGAAGAGCGCGATCAGCACCCACGAGAAGACGAAGCCCAACGGCAACGCGCGCCACTCGAGGATGTACCGAGTCGACGGCAGCAGTTGATGCACGACGGGGTAGGTGAGGTTCTTCAGGCCCGATGGGTGAATCACCGCAGCGGCGAGGCAGGCGAAGGTGGCGATGGCGCCGTCTTTCCAACGCTTGCTGGCCAGCGCCGTGAGGCCCGCGGTGATCGGCGAGAGCACCCAGCTGCCGTGCAGGTTCGCCCAGACGACGGTGACGGCAAAGAGCCACCACACCGCACCTGGTTCTGAGCGGCGCCAACGCGCCAGCGCCCAGAGAAACGCCAGGAAGCAGAGGTGCCCGAAGTGAAAAGGGCGCTCCTGCCACCAGGTAAAGTGCAGCGGAAAGAGCGCGGCGATGAAGAGCGCGGCGGCGCTGAGCGACCCGACGCGGAGCATTCGCCACAGGCCGATCAACAGCGCGGCGATCAGCGCCGCCGTGAGCACCTTCGGGCCTGCTCCACCGAGGGCACGGACGCACAACTCACACAGCACGCCCCACACCCATTCGTGCGGAACCGTCGGAGTGGCAGTCGGCGAGAACGGGTCGATGGTCGACGGGAACTCGCGGTGCTCGAGCAGCCAACGCCCACCCGCGAGGTGGAACATGAGGTCTGGGCTCTCGAGGGGCGCCGTGGCGGCGGGCAACAACACGAACAACGCGACGATCACCGCCGGAGATGGCAGCAGCAGGCGCTTCACGGCTGCGCCTGCAACCACTCGAGCAGAGGGCGCGCCTTCTGACCACCGAGCGAAAGCTCACGGAGCGCGTCGTCACGTCGTCCGCGCGTCAGCGCGATGGCGCCGTTCACGTGATGCTGCGCCTCTTCGTCGGGCGTCGTGATCGGCGACGACTTTCGCGAGAGGTGACGAATCGACTCGAAGATCGCCTCGACCGTCAGCGACTCGTCGGCGTTGCCACGCGGTGTCGAGTACTCCAGATGCAGGGAGTCGTCGGTCGACACGAAGCGCTCCATCGGTGTGTCCTTGCGCTCCTCTTCGATCAACGCGTCGATGCCCGCCTGGTCGAGCATCACGCGGCCTGCGAGCGTCAGCACGTCTTGCGCGGGCGTGCGTTGCGCGGCGTGGGTTCCCGAGAGCTTGGTGAGCGTCTGGTAGTCGCCGACGAGCGGCGACTTGCTGGCCAGCAGAATGCCCTGCTCGCCATATTCGTAGAGCACCGCGTAGGGAAACTCGGCGCGCACGCTGGCGAGCACGATCGCGAAGTCACGCCGGGTCAGGTGATGCAGCTGAACCCACTGCTGCAGAACGCCCGTCTGGCTCATGTGCTCCTTCGCCAGCGCGTAGAACTCGCGGTTGTAGAGATCGGCGGCGCCTGCGAACCAGATGCTCGAGAGCTCGATGGAGATGAGGTCGTAGTGCTTCTTCGAGAGCAGCAGGAAGTTGCGCGCGTCGGCTCGCACGATGTTCACGCGGCCGTTGCTCAAGACGCCGTCATTGACGTGGCCGAAGAACTCGCGGCCTGCGGTGATGATGTCGCCAGAGAGCTCGACCACGTCGACGTCCTCGTACGGCTGCGCGGCCACCGCGCCGAGGCTGGTACCGGTGCCGAGGCCGATCACCAGCGCTGAGTCCCACTTCTGCTGAACGAGCATCGGGAGTTGTGCGAAGCCCAGCTGCGCAGGCACTTCTTCCACGTCGTTGCCCTGGAACTTGCCGTTGGTGAGCATGGTGAGCGCGTCGCCGTTGCGCACCACCGACGTGAGCCCGGCTTCGATTGACTCGCGCAGCCACAGCACTTCACCGTTCGCGTAGTACGGCACCGAGAAGTACACGTTGTAGCCAGACGCGAGGCGACCCATGTTCCACCCGGGCATCAGCCACGCCAGCGCGACGATGGCGATCGCGGCTCCGCGCCACGCGCGCTTCAGGAGCACCAACGCGATCAGCGCCGACACCGTCAGCAACACCAGCAGGACCGTTCGTGAGCCGAGCCGCGGGAGCAGCACGAAACCGGTGAGCAGCGAGCCCGCGACGGCGCCCAGCGTGTTCGCGGCAGATAGACCTCCGACACCGGCGTGTTGACCACCGGGCTTCCACGCGGCGCGCAGCACGAGCGGGAAGACGGTGCCGAGCGCGATCGACGGCAGCAACATCAACTCGAGGCAGGCGAGCACCCGCACGAACTCGCGAGACGCGAACGTCGTCGCCCATTTGCCGGCGATGAGGAACGTGGTGGGCACCTTGTCCCAGAGAGGAATCGTGAAGAGCAGGCCGAGCGCGACCACCAGCTGCACGCGCCCCAGCAACGTCTCGTCGATGGTGCCCTGTGGCCGCCGCGACAGCCACGCGCTGCCGAGCGCGAGCCCGGTGAGGAACGTCGCGAGCATGATCCCGAAGGCATAGACGGAGTTGCCGACCACGACGCCGAGCAGCTGGAACCACGTCACTTCCGCGCAGAACGTCGCGAGGCCTGACCAGGCGCTGAGGGCCACCAGTCGCAGCGCGGCGCGTGAAGTGTCTTTCACCGCCTCACGTGGCGACGGTTCAGCGACGCCGCGCGCGATGATGAAGGCGATTGCCGCGGCCGCGAGGTTCATCGACGCGCCGACCAACTGCGTACGGGACAGCCCGAACGTGGGCATGAACACGTAGCTGCCGAGCGCCGCACCGGCGACGGCGCCGAGCAGGTTTGCGGTGTAGAGCTGCGTGAGCATCGTGTCGCCGCCGTCACCTTCGCCGAGCCCGCGCGCGACGGCCGGGAGCGTGCCGCCCATCAGCAACGTGGGAACCAGGGTGATGAGAAACGCGAGCCCGAGCCGCAGGACCAACAGGCTCGGGTCGTCCGGCGACAGGCCCGCCGCCGCCGCCGCGAAGGCGTTGATGATCGACGGCACGGCTGCGGGAAGTGTGAAGGCGACGAGCGCGATTCCCACTTCGAGCCACGCGTAGAGCCGCCACGGTGACTTCACGCGCTGGGAGAGCCGGCCGAACAGCACGGCGCCGAGCGCGATGCCGCCCATCCACGCCGCGAGCACCGTCGACGTGGCGAACGCCGAGACGCCGAATACGCGCGTGAGCGATCGTTGCATCGCGACCTCGAAGACGAGGCCGGCCGCGCCCGACAGCACGAACATGAACCAGGCGAGCCACCGCGTTCGCGACATGAGCGGGCGGAGAGTAGCAGCCGTGCGCACGAGGGCGAGCTACGCTTCACGCGCGATGGAAGGCCGTCTGCTCCTGAAGAATTGCAGTCTGTTCCGAGCCGATGGTCGCGTGCGCTCCGGCATGTCGGTGGTGGTGCAGGGCAACGTGATCGTCTCGGTCGTTCCCGATGAACAGATGCCCGTGCGCCCCGGCGACTGGGAGGTGAAGTGCGGTGCGCGCCTGCTGACGTCGGGGCTCATCGACTGCCACACCCGGCTCGTCGGCGGTCCGTTGACGCCCTGGGCGGGCGACATGCTGATGCGGCCGTTCCTCGAGCGCTTCGAAGAAGAGCGCGCGCTGGAAAAGACGCTGACCGTCGCGGAGGTCGAGGCCATCACGGCCTTCTCCATCGCGCGCAATCTCCGCCTCGGCGTGACCATGGCCGTCGAGCATCTCCACGCGCCTTCGTGTGTCGAAGCGGCGCTCGAGGCGCAGGCCGGCGCCGCCGAGCGCCTGGGCATGCGGTTGGTGAACTCGCACTCGTCGTCGAGCGGGCTCGCAGGGTTCGACGGCGTCGCCCAGGTGGAAGCCAATGCGCGCTACGCGGCCCGTCGTCGCAACGGCCGGCTCGCGCGCGGAGCCATCGGCGTGCGTGGTTCGTTCTGTGCCGACGACGAAGTGTTGCGTGCCGCGGGTCGCGCCAAAGAAGAGTTGAGCGTCGGCGCGCACTTCGGGCTGGCCGAAAACGACGACGACCTCGCCATCACCTGGCAGCGAACCAACACGCGCATCGTCACACGCTTCGAGAGTTTCGGGCTGCTGGGTGGTGCGTCGGTGGGCGCCCACGCACGCGCGATCGAACGAACCGAGGCCGCACGCCTCGCCAGGAGCCGCACGCTGGTCGTGCTCACCCCGCGGGCCGCGCAGACCGTCGAAGGTGGTTCTGCGCTTGGCATGGAAGCGGTGCTGGTCTCGCAGAACCTCGTGGGCCTCGGCTCTGGCGGCACCGGGTCGCTGTGGGAAGAGCTGGCGGCCAGCTACACCGGGGTGATGGGCCTCGCGCGTTCGGGCCGCATGCTCGACCCCGACAACCTGATGTCGCAGTTCCTGGTCGGCGGGCCCGCGGAGTTGTGTTCGATGATCTACGGAATGCCGAGTGGCTCGGTCGACGCCGGAGCCCTCGCGGATCTCGTGCTCTTCGACTTCGTGCCGCCGCGCGAGACCGGCAACTACACCGCGCACCTGCTGATGCAGCTGAGCCAGATGCGAGTCGCGTGGACCGTCGTGAACGGCGAGGTCGCCGTGCGCGAAGGTGAACTGCTCGGCGCGGACTACCTCGAGCTGGCGCGTGAATCATCGAAGGCGCTCGAGGCGGTGTGGCGCCGCGCAGGTGTTTCAGGCGGAGGCGCTGCTGCGTCGTGAAGCCGCTCGTCGATGCCCTCGCTCGTCGCGCGAAGTTGCCGGCGGCGACGAACTGCTTTCGCTGGAGTGACGAAGATCTTCCCGGCGTGACGGTCGACCTGTTCGACGACGTCGCCGTGCTGAGCCTGTATCGCGATGCGCCAGACGAGGCAGCGATCGCCGATGCCATCGCGCCACACGTTCGTGCGGTCTACGTGAAGCGACGGCCTCGAGAGGCGCGCAAGGTCGCCAACGAGTCGCCGGAACAACTCGCGCCGCCGATGCCCCTGCGTGGCGACGCCGTCGAGGCGCTCATCGTGGAAGAGCAGGGCGCGAAGTTCGAGATTCGCCCCGGAAACGGGCTCTCGGTCGGGCTGTACCTCGATGCGCGTGACGCGCGGTCGTGGGTTCGGGACAACGCGCGTGAGCGCACCGTGCTCAACACGTTTTCCTACACGTGCGGCTTCGGCGTGCTGGCGCGACTGGGTGGTGCGCGCCGCGCGGTGAACATCGACGCCTCGCGCAAGGTGCTCGATTGGGGCGAGAAGAACCTCGCGCTCAATGGGTTCGAAGCCGATCGCTACGACTTCATCAGCGGCGACACGTTTGATTGGCTCAGCCGCTTCGCGAAGAAGGCGGAGGTCTTCGACCTGATCGTCCTCGACCCGCCCGGTTTTGCGACCACGAAGACCAGCCGGTTCACGGCGCAGCGCGACTATCACCAGCTCGTGGCCGCGGCCGAGAAGGTGCTCGCGAAGAACGGCGTGTTGCTCGCGATGTGCAACGTGGAGCAGCTGAGCGTTCGTGACTTCACGCAGCTGGTGCAGCGCGGCTTCGGTTCGCGCAAGTTCAAGGTGCGCGAGTCTTTCGGCGCGAGCGCGGTCGATTTCAAGCAGCCGTCCACGCTCAAGTGTCTCGTGGTCGATGCGTGAGCTGCGCAGTTTCGCAGCGGTGCGTTACGTGAGCTTCATGCGCTACCTGTTCCTCGGCATCGCGATCGTCAGTGAAGTCATCGCCACCACGTTCCTGAAGCAATCCGACGGCTTCTCGAAGCTCGTGCCATCGGTCATCACCGTCGCCGGCTACGCGACCGCGTTTTTCTTCCTCTCCCTGACGCTCAAAGAACTCCCGACGGGCCTCGTCTACGCGGTCTGGTCCGGAGTCGGCATCGTGCTCATCTCTGCCGTGGCGTGGCTCGTTCACGGCCAGAAGCTCGACGCGCCGGCGCTGGTCGGCATGGCGCTCATCATCGCGGGCGTGGTGTTGATGAACTTCTTCTCGAAGACGTCAGCTCACTGAGCGTTCGTCTTTCGATGTCTTCTCGTCGCGCTCCGGCTCGCTGAACTGCACGATGTTCACGACCCACGGAGTCTGCGTGCCGGCGTAGGGCAGATACTCGAACGCATCGTCCTCGTTCGCGGGGGCGCCACCGAGCAGCCGTCGCGCCGCTTCGTGAAGGGTCTCGACCTTCAGCTGTCGGGCCCGCAGCTCGCGGACTTCTCGTCGGCGTCGCGCCCAACCCATCACCAGCAAGATCGACATCACCGCCCACACCACGGTGCCGCCCGACAACAACAGGGGCCACCACGGGTAGCGACGCGGAAGGTCCTTCTTGAACGCCTCTTCCTCCATCGACAGCGGCACCCAGAACGCCGCGCCGAAGGCCTTCTCGAAGTTGTCGCCCTGTTCCACGCGATCGATCAACCGCTGGAAGGCACCCGAGCCATGCCGCGCCCGCAGGAACTCCACGAACGCCGCGCTCTGCGCGTACGCGATGTCCACGCTCTCCTGCGCCTGCGGAAAACGCTCTGAAATCTCGTCGAAGTCGTACACGCGGTCTTGCGTCACCGCGCGTGTCAATGTCGCGACCTGCTCGAGCTGCCATTTCCGCTCGCCGGTCAGCTCCATTGCCAGACCTTCCTGAAACCAGTGCGGCCACACCTTGCCGAACTGCCCCAGTGCCACGTGCACCAGCTCGTGCCTCAAGGTCAGGGGCCCATCGAGCGTCGTCAGCGAGGTCGCCTCGACGAGCATGATGTTGCGGCCGGGGTAGGCGAGGGCGATGGCCCACGGCGGCGGCGCTCCACCCGGCAAGGACAGCGCCTCGTACTCTTCACGACCAAAGCCGACACGAACCTCGGTGACGCCAGGCCAGTCGCGCCCCAGGAGCGACGCGATGTCGTCGCGCATCGGCTCGAGTTCGCGCGCGAGCACCTGTGCGGAACCCTTCGCGCGCGGCGTGAACACGATCTTGAAGCGCCTGGTGGAGATCGCTTCGGTCTGCAGAGGCCCCGAGGTCTCGATGCCCGCGGAGGGAATCGGCTCCCACGGAACGTCTCCTCCCGGCGGCGGCGCGACGGCCAGCGACAACGCGAGAAGAGGCGCGAGAAATGTCACGGCCTCAATCTGGCCATGACTTCAGACGCTGCAACCGCCCGAACAGCCAGACGCTTGCGCCGCGAGGTTTCCCCGTCCAGCAGCGTGACGTCGGCTTTGCGAACCCTCAGCGCCCCGGAGATGAACTCCACGAGCGCTGCGTTCGCCTCTCCATCGACCGGCGGTGCGGCGAGCGCGATCTTCAATCGACCGTCATGCTCGCCGACCACCCTGGTGCGCGAGGCTC
Source organism: Archangium gephyra (assembly GCA_003243425.1). Taxonomy (GTDB): domain Bacteria; phylum Myxococcota; class Myxococcia; order Myxococcales; family Myxococcaceae; genus Archangium_A; species Archangium_A gephyra_A. Next base: position 173,748 of record QFQP01000008.1, read on the forward strand.
TGGGTTGAATCAGCAGCGACAGCTTCACGCCATCGCCGCTGACCTCGAGCCACGGAGCACTCACCGCGTGTTGGCGCGGATCGCTTCCACGAGGTTGCGCATCCACTTCTCGTAGTCGTCAGACACGCCGGTCTGCGGGTCGAACGCGATGCCTTCGCTGTTCTCGTAGATGATCGTCGCCTGCTGGGTGGTCGACGTGATGCGCACGCGGAGCAGACCCTTGCGGTGGTTCAGGCGCGCCACCAGGCCCGTGGGCTGGTCGGCTTCCAGCACCCAACTGTGAGCGCTGAGCGCACGCTGAATCGCGCCCTTCACGTTCTCGATCTTCTGTTCGCGATCGAACACCACCAGCGTGGGCGCAGGCGTCGCGGTCACCACCGGCGCCGCGGCCGGCACCACGGCCGGCGTGCGCAGCCGCTTGGCGATGTCCTGCTCGAGGCCGTTGAGCCAGCCCTCGTACTTGCGGTCGGCGTTGGTGGCCTCGAGGCCCTTCATGGTGAAGCGCGTCGCGTCGTAGACGATCGACACGCGCACCGTGGCGCCCTTGTGGCTCAGACGGCCGATGATCTCCGGGCCGTTCTCGCTCTCGGTGACCCAGCCCTTGCCCTGCAGCGACGCGATGATCGCCTGACGAACCTCGGCCGGATCACGCTGCACCTGGAGCAGCGTCACCCGCGGCTGCTCGGCCGAGAGATCGATCTCCGGCGCAGCCTTGCGGCACCCTGAAACCGAGACGATGAACAGCGCGACCATCAACGAAACCAGACGACCAGACATGAAACCCTCCCTGAAAAAGTGAATGTGGCGAACTTCGTTGCCGCGGCGGAGACGAACCGATCCGCACTCCGCTCGCCACTACTTCTTCACGAGGTAGGCGACCTCTGCACCGGGTTGCGTCTTCCAGGTGTCGAGAAGCTTCTTGTGCGAGTCGATCAACGACTCGAGATGCGACTCGAACGTCACCTTCTGTCGTTTGATCTCGTTGAGCTCCTTTACCAATTCGACCAGACGGTTATTCGCGCTGGCGACGATCTTGTCGGCCTGGAGCTCTGCCTCCGCGAGCATCACCTCGGCCTCCTTCTTCGCCTGCGCCTTGACGTCTTCACTGATGCGCTGCGCGGTGACCATCGTCTCCTGCAGGGCCTTCTCGCGTTCGAGGTGCTGCTCGAGCCGCGCCTGCACGCGCTTGAGCTCTTCCTTCAGCGAGATGTTCTCGCGCACCACTTCTTCGAACTCGCCGGCGGAGAGCTCGAGGAAGCCTTCGACTTCCTTCTTCGAATAGCCGCGCAGCTGCGTTTCGAAGCGCTTCTGGCGAATGTCGAGCGGCGTCATCTTCATGGTGCGTTCTCCTTATTTCTTGTCGAGGAATGACTCGCCGAGCTGGCGCGCGCGGTTGGTCGCGGCCTCGACGGCGTCGATGAGCGTGGTGCGCAGGCCGCCGGCTTCCAGCGTGTGCAGCCCGGCGATGGCGGTGCCGCCGGGGCTGGTCACCTGGTCCTTGAGCTGCCCGGGGTGTGAGTTGGTCTCGAGCAGCAACTTCGCGCTGCCCAGCACGGTCTGCGCGGCGAGCTTGAGCGCCTGATGCCGCGAGAGCCCGACCTTCACGCCCGCGTCAGACAGCGCCTCGATGATGAGAAAGATGTACGCGGGCCCGCTGCCGGACAGCCCCGTCACCGCGTCGAGCAGGTACTCGTCGACGACGGTGGTGAGCCCCACCGACTCGAACATCGCCGTGGCGAGCTGGAGATCTTCCTGGGTCGCGTGTTCACCGGCCGACACCGCGGTCGCGCCGGCGCCGACGAGCGAGGGCGTGTTGGGCATCGACCGCACGATGCGCGCACCCGCGCCCAGGCGCCGTTCGATGGCTGCGATGGGAACACCGGCCGCCACCGAGATGACCAGCTTGCTGCGATCGATCGACGGCGCGATCTGCGTGAGCAGCTTGTCGAGCGCCTGCGGCTTCACGCAGAGCACGATGACGTCTGCGTCCTTCGCCGCGGCGACGTTGTCGAACGTGGCGCGAATGCCGTGCGTCGCCTCGAGCTCCTGCTTCTTCTCTTCGCGACGAACGGTGGCGGTGATCTTCTCTTTGGCGAGGCCTGCGCGGAGCAGCCCGCGGATGATGGCGTTGGCCATGTTGCCCGCGCCGAGAAAGGCGATGCGGCGGTCGATCACTTGTCGTCTCCCGTCACCGGCGCCGTGGGAGCCGGCGGCGGCTGCGGCGGAGCAGGGACGGGCTGCCCACCAAAGATGGAATCAGGGTCTGGCGTCGGTAACTGCGCCGACAACGAGCGCGCCAGCTGCGTGAGCTCGTACGAGAGCCCGCTCTGGCGCGCGGTGAAGTGCACGAAGCGCAGCGCCGTGGGCGTGTTCTGAAACGCGAGCAGCGACAACGCCTGCTGCTTCACCGCTGCGGACGCGTTCGGGTGGCGAATGAGGTTGCAGAGAATCTCTTCGGCGCGCGGGTGACGAATCGCCCCTACTGCACGCACCGCTGCCTTCGCGATCCACGGGTGCGCGTCGAGCGTCAGAACTGCGAGCGGGTTCAAGGCACGCGGGTCCTGAAGGAAGCCGAGATCTTCGATGGCCTGCGATCGCACCTCGAGCGGCGCTGGTTCAAACGCCCACTGGATTCCGCGAAGCACCGCGACGTCGGGGCCGGCGAGCACCGGCGGCATCGGCGTGGGCTCGTCGTCTTTCGCACTCAACGTCGACGCGGGCTTCTTCGGCGCCGCCGCGAAGGGCGTCATCGCCACACAGACAACCGCCGCCAGAACGATGCGCTTCATCGTGTTCATGATGCCCCACGGAAAAAGGTGGCCAATTTTTTGCGTCGATCTGCAGCGGACGTACAAGTCGTCACACGCCTGTAGCACACGCGATCTGGAGACCGACGACATGCAGAAAGTCAGCACCGCATGCAGCACCGTCGAAGCGCTCGATGTCGAGTGCACGCACTGCGGAGTTCGCATGACCAGCCACACCGGTGGCGGCGGCACCATCCGCTATTTCCACTGCCCTTCGTGCTCGCGCTCCGCGACCAGCATGTACAGCGAAGTGTTCCGCGCCGATTCGAAGATGCGCATGCGCAAGGCCGTGCCCGAGTCGCGCGTGCCGATGGGCAACGTGAAGGAGCGCCTCGAGAACTGGCTGGCCGCGATCGCGGTGGCCGACCCGTACCGCGTGCTGGGGGTGGGCGCCGATGCGTCCGACCATCTGTTGCGTGAGCGTTACCTGACGCTGGCGCGCCAGCATCACCCCGATCGTGGCGGCGACACCGAGCAGATGCGCCGCATCAACGACGCCTACGAGCGCGTGCTTGCCGATCGGGAACAGCGGCGACTTGCCCCCAGGCCGTCGTCGCGTCTTTCGCTGAACGTCGGCTGAAATGGCAGCGTGGTGAGCGCGCGATTACAACGCGCTCCATGACTCCCTACGCGGCACCGAACGCGACGTTCCTCAAGAGCGACGGCACCCGGGTCTCGCTCTCAGAGCTCACCGGTCAGAAGACGCTCGTCCTCTTCTTCTATCCGAAGGATCGCACCACCGGCTGCACCGCCGAGGCGTGCTCGTTCCGCGACTCGTACGAAGACTTCAAGGCCGCCGGCGCCGACGTGATCGGCGTGTCTGCCGACGACGCCGCGTCGCACGAAGACTTCAAGGGCAAGTACCGCTTGCCGTTCACCTTGCTCACGGACGTGGGTGGCGAAGCCGCGAAGGCCATGGGCATCAAGAAGACACTCGGCCTGATTCCCGGCCGCGTCACCTTCGTCATCGATCGCAAGGGGCAGGTCGTGCACCGCTTCGAATCGCAGCTGCGCGCCACGCAGCATGTCGACGAAGCGCTGCAGGTGGTCAAGTCGCTCGAGAAATCGTCAGCGGCCTGAGCGCAGCAGCCAGCGCCAGAACGCCAGGAAGCTCGCGGCTCCGAGCGCGAACTTGAGCGCCGAGGGGAAGTAGGCGCCGGGGCTCACGAAGCCTTCGACCACCCCGATCATCACCATGAAGGGCGCGGCGCCGATGACCATGCGCACGCCTTTCTGCGCGGCCTCGGAGAGCGCTGCGCGACGCGAACCTTCACCCGGAGCGACGAGCGCGCGGCCCATACCGAGCCCGGCGCCAGCGGTGATGCAGATGAGCGAGAGCTCGATGGGCCCATGCGCCGCCATGAAGGTCACGATGTTCCAGCCGATGCCGCCACGCGCGCACGCGGCCACCACCGCGCCGACCAGCAACCCGTTCTGAAAGACGACGAACACCGTGCCCAGCCCCGCGGTGATGCCGAGCAGGAAGGCGATCAACGTGACGCGCAGGTTGTTCACGAAGATGCCGAGCGCGAGTTGTTGCGGCGTCTCGACGCCCAGCACGCCGTCGGTCCACAGCTCGCGTCGCGCGACCCAGCCGCGAATGTCGGCTGGCACCAGCAACTGCGCGCCTTCCGGGTGCAGCCACACCGTGACGGCGCCCAGCACCACGCCCAGCACCAGCAACGCCGCAGAGACCTGAATCAACGGCAACGCCTCACGCACGAGCGAGGGAAACGTGTGCGTGTAGAACGCGCGCAGTGCTCCGAAGCGGCGCGCGCGTGGTTGGTAGATCGAGCGCCACGCCGTCGCCGTGAGCTGATTGAGGAAGCGGTGCACGTCGGTGTTCGCGTACGCGGCTTGAGCGGCCGCGAGATCCGCCGACGCGCGCCGGTAGAGCCGATCGAGCTCCGAGACGTCGGCGAGCGTGAGCGTCCCCGACTTCTGCCGTGCGAGCAGCGACTCCAGCGCCGTCCAGTCGGGCCGGCGACGCGCCACGAAGCCCGCGAGCGCCTCGGCCATGGCTACTTCGCCGCCAATCGCGCGCGAATGCGCTCGCGCACTTCGTCGGGCGCTCCGTCGGTGGCCACCTGCAGCCGCTCGGCGATCAACCGGCCGAGGCGATCGCGGTGCGCCGGCTCCAACTGCGCGTAACGCACCAGCCAGCTCGACGCGATCTCGACCACGTCGACGTCGAGCGACACGTTCCGCACCTGCTCGTAGCGGCTCAGGTCGATCTGCTCGTCGCGAACCAACAGCGTGCCTGCGAGCAGGTCTCCCAGGCGGCGGTGCTTGCTGTCGACGAGCATCACCGCGGTGCCCACCGGGTAGCAGGTGGGAAGAAAATCGACGAGCCGCATCAGGTTTCGCACCGCGCTCGCGAACGGCGTCACCGGCGAACCGTCGGCCTTCACCACGCGAATGCGCAGCAGCCGTTTGCCCGGCGTCTGCCCGTTCCAGCGGAGCTCGAAGACCGTCCAGTACGCCCAGAGCAGCAACAGCACCGTCACGATCGCGCCGACGCGGAGGCCCGCCGCCAGCGTCATCACCGCGTTCAGCGGGTCGGCGACGAAGAAGGTCACCGAGAAGTACGCGACCAGCGCCACCACCCACATGATCATCGCGTCGACCAGCCAGGCCATCGCGCGCGAACCGAGCCCTGCGACCGGTAGCTCGACGGCCACGCGTTCGGCCGTGGCGATGTTCAGCGAGTCGCTCACTTGCCTTTGCGCACCAGCACCGCGCCGAAGAGGCCGTCAGTCTCGTGGCGGTGGGGGAACAGCCGCAGCATGCCGCCACGGGTGACCTTCGGCGCCAGCTCTTCGCCGAGCCACGGCGTCGCCGGCACCAGCTCGAAGTCGGGGTGCGAGGCCAGGAAGTCCTCGACCACGCCTTCGTTCTCTTCGCGCAACAGGCTGCACGTGCCGTAGATCAGCCGGCCGCCGGGCTTCACCAATTTTGCAAACCGGGCGACGAGCGTTTTCTGAATTTGCACATGCTCCGCGAGCATCTCGGGCGTCATGCGGTAGCGCGCGTCGGGCTTGCGGCGCCAGGTGCCCGAGCCGCTGCACGGCGCGTCGACCAGCACGCGCTCGGCCTGGCCGTGCCACTTCACCAGCTGCTCGTCGGCTTCAGGGCCCTTCGCGATGGCCTGAATGCGAACGTTGTGCACGCCCGCGCGGCGCGCCCGCAGCTTCAGCTCTTCGAGGCGGCGCTCGTCGACGTCGAGCGCGTAGATCTCACCGCGGTTCTTCATCTGCGCGGCGAGCTGCAGCGTCTTGCCTCCGGCTCCGGCGCAGGCGTCGAACACCTTGCGCGGCGGCGCGTCGACCAGCATTCCCAGCAGCTGACTGCCTTCGTCCTGCACTTCGAACAGACCTTCCTTGAACGCCTTGAGCGCGTACACGTTGGTGCGCGTCTCGAGGATCAACCCGAAGGGCGAGAGCAGGGTGGGCGTGACCTTCACGTCTTCGGCTTCGAGCGCCCTGGTGAGGTCCTTGAGGTTGGTCTTGAGCGGGTTGAGCCGCGCCGTCAGCGGCCCGCGCTTGTTCATCGCTTCGGTGACCGGGCGCGCTTCGTCGCCCAGCTCGGCCAGCAACTTCTCGGCGAGGAAGTCGGGGATCGACGCTTCGATGGCGAAGCGCTGCAGCTCGCTCTTCTCGGCGAGCTTCGACTTCGCGTGCACCACGGTGCGCAGCCACGAACCCTCGGTGCCCGGCAACGAGAGCGCCGCCAGCACCGACGACACGTCGTCACCGTCGAGCACGCGGCTGATGGCCAGGCGCATCATGTCTTTGCGGCTGGTGCTCAGGCCCGTGAAGCCCTTGACCTTCACCTCGGCCAGGAAGTCGACGAGCCGCTGCTTGCGCAGCATCGAGTACACGCGCTCGGCCACCGCGCGGCGCTCCTGGGAATAGAGGTGCTTCTTGTTTCGCAGCGTGTAGTCGAGCGCGCGATCTGCCAACCGGCCATCGTGACGAACGGCGCCGTACGCCTCGAGACAAGCGAGCGTGACGAGATCCTCACGTAGCGGGCGTTCCTTCAGCGAACTCAATGGCTTCACTCCTTGCGAGACAACACGATCCACACCCCGAACCCGATCGCCACCACCAGCGCGCCGATGCCCAGAACCCAGCTCACCCAGCGCGGAAAACCTTCGGGCTCCACGTCGAACACGCCGCGAACCACCTTGTGGTGCGTGCTGTTCCACCCGATTTCGAAGCGGTACTTGCCCGGCTCGTCGACGGTCATCGACGTCACCCAGGCCTTCTGGCCTGCCTTGCGGTGCACCGTCTGACTCTGCGTAGACCCCATGTCCGAGAGGCGCCGCACCGAGTACGTCAGCGGCCCGTCGAAGTCAGGGCCCGACAGCGGCTGCAACGACGCCGAGATCTCGAACGGCTTGCCGGCCTGCACCGGCGCGCTGATCGCCCCGCGGAGCGCCTCTTCGGCGTCGGTCCAATGGAGGCTGTACACGGCGCCGGCCCGCTTGATGTCCATGACCGTCAACGGGTTCTCTCCCGCGCGCACATCGACCGGCAGCTGAGCGGTGACGGCGAGCACCGTCGCGAGGAGGACCATGCGAACCGTGCTTCTACGCGTCGATCGCCGACTTTCACAGTCTCAATGCGCGGAACTGGCCGAGATCACGACAGAAATCGCACGCCGGTGGACCTTCCGGGCGGTCAACGCGCGTCAATGAGCGGCAGGCTGCCCGACCGGGGGCGTTTCGCTCGGTAAGCATTCAAGAACATTGTGATTCCAGTCGCTCGTCCGTACGATGCGCACCCGCTGTTTCCAGTGCCTCCCCCGCGATGACTCAAGCCTTCGGCAACTACCAGCTCGTCAAGAAGCTCGCGACCGGTGGCATGGCCGAAGTGTGGCTCGCCAAGCAGACCGGCATCGAAGGCTTCAACCGTCACGTCGTCGTGAAACGAATTCTTCCGCACCTCGCGGAGGACCCTGAGTTCGTTCAGATGTTCCTGAACGAGGCCAAGATCGCCTCGCGCTTCAACCACCCCAACATCGCGCAGATCTACGACCTGGGTGAAAAAGACGGCCAGTACTTCATCGCCATGGAGTTCATCCACGGCGAGGACCTGGGGCGCGTCATGCGCCGCGCCTGGAGCACCGGCCAATGGGTGGCGCGGCACATCGCCCTGCGCATCGTCGCCGACTCGTGCCAGGGCCTCTATTACGCGCACACGCGCAACGACGAGATGGGCCGGCCGCTGCGCGTGGTGCACCGCGACATCTCGCCGCAGAACATCCTCATCAGCTTCGACGGCGCGGTGAAGGTCGTCGACTTCGGCATCGCCAAGGCCAGCGATCAGGTCAGCATGACCAAGTCGGGCGCCATCAAGGGCAAGTTCGCCTACATGGCGCCGGAGCAGGCCGCCGGAAAACCGCTCGACGCGCGCAGCGACGTCTTCGCGTTGGGCCTGGTGCTGTACGAGCTCGTCACCGGCGTTCGCCCGCTCAAGCGCGACTCGGAGCTCGCCACGCTGCAGGCCGCGTTGGAATGCAAGATCGACCCGCCGTCGGCCGTCGCCGAGGTACCCGCCGAGCTCGATGAGATCGTCATGCGCGCGCTCGCGAAGGCGCCCGACGATCGCTACACCGACGCCCGCGAGTTCCAGCGGTCGCTCGAGCAGTTCCTGCTCCATTCCAAGGAGCTGTCGACCAGCGCCGAGGTCTCGGAGTTGATGGCCGCGCTGTTCGCCGATCGCCTCGGTGAAGAGGCCCGCCTCGGCGCGCCGAACCCGTCGACCGAGTCGTCGACCAGCAACCCGATTCCTCCGTCGTACAGCGCCGCGCCCGAGTCGGTGACGCAGCCTCCGCCCAGGCCCGCGTCGCGACCGCCACCGCCACCGCCACCGCCGTCGTCGAACCGCGACCACGTGCGTGCGTCGCCCAGCCTCACGCTCGACGAAGACGCGCTGGCCGAAGAGCTGCCGGTCGAAGAAGACGAGAACGGCGTCGAGCTGCGCGGCGGCTACGAGTTGCCCGCGGGCACCGTGGTGCCGAGCCGCCGCTACAGCAACGGCCCGACGCGCCGGCCTGAAGCCACGATGGCTGCGCGGCCGTCACGCCCCGAGGTGCGCAGCGACATGACGGCTGAAGAGCTGCCGCCCGCGCGTCAGCCCGCCAAACGCCGCAACACGGGCATGGCCAGCGCGGTGTCCGACGAAGAGCTCGAGCCGCGCCGTCGCCCCACGGGTCAACTCAAGCGCCGCCCTTCGACCGCGGCCATGCCTGAAGCACCGCCGAGGCGCTCGCGGCCCAACGTGCCGGTTTCAGACGACATGGCGCAGCGCCCGTCGGCGGACGGCATCTCGAAGCTGGTCGACGTCAAGGAGCTCAAGGCGCGTCAGGCCTCGCGGCTCAAGGCGCTCATCGCGGTGCTGGTGCTGATCGGCATGCTGGGCGTGCTCTTCGTGTACCGCGATCAGCTCGGGCAGCTGCTGAAGACCAGCAGCCTCGCTGAAGACGGCGTGCCGCTCCGGTTGACGGTGCTGACCAACCCGCCCACGGAGGTCACCATCGAGCCGGGTCCCAATGCGCGCGGTCGCCGCCCGTTGGAGCTCGGCCGTACGCCCATCGAAGCCACCTCGGGCGCGTTCGCCGGGGACACCGTGGTGCTGCTCAACCGCGATCGCGGCCTGCGCTGGGAAGAGACGCTCAACTACGGCGAGCCGAACTCGGTGCAGAAGATCGACAAGGTCTTCAAAGAGTCTGCCGTGCGCTTCAAGGTCAAGCCCAACCTGAAGGACGCGAGCATCTGGCGAGGCCCCATCAAGATCGGTCAGGCCAACGTGGGCCTGCTCCTGTACCCGGGCGTGCACAAGCTCGAGGTGCACTCCGACGCGCTGGAAGCGCCCTTCGAGTTCGACGTCACCTTCACGGAAGGCGCGGCCAACATCGACTGGCCGGTCGACGTGACACCCAACCTGAAGAAGAAGTAGCCCGGTTGCCCGGGCCAAACGCCCCGTTATAGAGGTTGAACATGGACACCACCGCCGTTGCCGTCACGTCGTCGCCTGTCGCCAGCTCCTCCGAGGCTCCTTCCATGACGCTCACTGAGCGCGCGGTGGCCCAGGTCAAGCAGGTCATCGCCGAACAGAAGCTCGACGGTCACTTCCTCACGGTGCGCGTGGTGCCCGCTGGCTGCAGCGGCCTCGGCTACGACCTCAACCTGATCGACAAGAGCAAAGACGGCGATCTGGTGTGGGAGCAGGACGGCGTGAAGATCTGCACCGACGCCATGTCGCTGCAGTACTTGAAGGGCACCGTCGTCGATTACCACTCGAGCACCACGGCTTCGGGCTTCAAGTTCGAGAACCCCAACGCCAAGTCGTCGTGCGGCTGTGGTTCTTCGTTCAGCGCCTGATTCCGGTTCACGTTCGTGCGTTCACTGCTCGGGGCCCTGGTCGTCCTCCTGTCGTCGTGCGCCACCGCGGGTGCGATCAGCGACGACGCGCGGCTCGATGATTCTGCGCGTGAGACGGCCGCCAAGAAGTCGGGTCGCGAGTGCGGCCCTGACGCGCCCGGCGACCTCGTCCTCCTCGATGCCACCACGGGTGGCTCGGTGCCGTGTTTGCCCGTCACCGTGACCGTCGGCGATTCAGACGTCTACTTTCGTGGGCTCAGCGGTCCCAGAGGCCAGGTGAAGTTGCTGGCGCCCGTGCAACGCGCCCGGCTCGTGGCGGTCGCTGACGGCTTCGCACCATCGGAGCTCTCGAACGCCACCACCGCGAAGGACCGCGTGCTGGAGCTCGAGCTCGCGCCCGCCGAGGGCTTCTGGCTCAAGGTGCTCGACGGCGAAGGCAACTACCTTCAAGACGTGCAGCTGACCTTCAAGCAGGGCGCCGACGTCATCGCCCAGCTGCGCAGCAACACGCTCGCCAACGTCTTCTTCGCGGGTCGTCAGCCGTTCTCGGGTCAGCCGGTGGTCATCGAGGCCGTGGGCTTTCAGCCGGTCACCGTGAGCTCGGTGTCAGAGCTCGGTGAAGACGGCCACTCGCTCACGTTGACCCGGCAGTAGGGCGCGTCGCGCGTCAGCCGCGTTGTTCACGACGTCAACGGTCTGGTCGCGACGGCAGTCGCTCAGTGAAGGCCAGGCGCCTCGCGGCCGGTGCGCTGCACGTATTCCGTGTAGCCGCCGCCGTACGGCACGGGACCCTCGTTGGTGAGCTCGAGCACGCGGTTGCTCAGCTCGGCGAGGAAGTGACGGTCGTGCGAGACGAAGATCATCGTGCCTTCGTACGAACGGAGCGCGTCGATCAGCATCTCCTTGGTCGAGAGGTCGATGTGGTTGGTGGGCTCGTCGAGCACCAGCAGGTTCGGCGGGTCGAAGAGCATGAGCGCCATCACCAGGCGCGCCTTCTCACCGCCAGACAGCACGCGAACGATCTTCTCGACCTCGTCCTTGGTGAAGCCGAAGCAGCCGGCCAGCGTACGCAGCGTTCCTTCTGACGAACGCGGGAAGGCATCGACCAGCGTCTGCCACACGGTCTTCTCACCGTTGAGCACGTCCATCGCGTGCTGCGCGAAGTAGCCCATCTTCACCGAGGCGCCGACGGTGACCTCGCCGCGATCGGCCTTCGATTCACCGGCGATCATCTTGAGCAGCGTCGACTTGCCGGCGCCGTTCACGCCGAGAATCGCCCAGCGCTCCTTGCGGCGGAGCAGGAAGTCGAAGCCCTTGTAGATGACGAGATCGCCGTAGGCCTTGTGCACGCCGGCGAGCTTGGCGACGTCTTCACCCGAGCGCGGCGCGGGCTTGAACTCGAAGTTCACCTTCTCGTGACGGCGCGGCGGCTCGACGCGGTCGATCTTCTCGAGCTTCTTCACGCGCGACTGCACCTGGGCAGCGTGTGAAGCGCGGGCCTTGAAGCGCTCGATGAACGCGAGCTCCTTCTTGAGCATCGCCTGCTGCCGCTCGAACGTGGCCTGCTGCTGCTGATCGGCCTGCGCGCGCTGCGCCACGTAGTACTCGTAGTTGCCCGAGTAGGTCGTCAGCTCGCCGCCGTCGATTTCCAGAATGCGCGTGCACACGCGGTTGAGGAACTCGCGGTCGTGCGACGTCATCAACAACGCGCCTTCGTAGCGCTTCAAGAAGTTCTCGAGCCAGATGAGCGACTCGAGATCGAGGTGGTTGGTCGGCTCGTCGAGCAGCATCGCGTCGGGCTGCATCAGGAGAATGCGGGCGAGCGCCACGCGCATCTTCCAACCGCCCGACAGCGCGCCGACGTCGCCGTCGACCATCACTTCGCGGAAGCCGAGGCCGGCGAGAATTTCACGCGCGCGACCTTCGAGCGCGTAGCCACCCAGCTCGTCGTAGCGCGCCTGCACCTCACCGAAGCGCTCGACGTTCTTCTCCATGTCGTCGGCCTGCTCGGGGTCGGCCAGCGCGTGCTCGAGGCGCTTCAATTCGCGCGCGACGTCTGAAACGGGGCCCGCACCGTCCATCGTCTCTTCGATGACCGTCTTGCCGGCCATCTCGCCGACGTCCTGCCGGAAGTAGCCGATGGTGACGCCGCGATCGATCGACACCTGGCCTTCGTCGGGCGTCTCTTCCTTCATGACGCAGCGGAAGAGGGTGGACTTCCCCGAGCCGTTGGGACCGACGAGGCCGACCTTTTCGCCCTTGTGGAGCGCCGCAGACGCCTCCACGAAGAGGATCTGCTGGCCGTGCTGAAGAGAGATGTTGTCGAAGCGAATCACGCGGGGGCCAATGCCACAGCGCGTTCCGATTCGCTACCGGCGGTCAGCGGGTGTTTTCGAGAGCCGCCCGGGCGACGGGAAGCAGCGGGTCGGTCGGGGGGAGGTTCTCGGCGGCCTCGCGCAGCAGGGGCTTCACGCGCTCGTCCTTCGGGGGCAGCGCGCGTGAGAGCCAGTAGGCCGTCGTGGCCCGCAGCGCGCTCCTCTCGGCGCGCAGCTTGAGCGCCTGCTCGAGCGCCTTCTGCGCGCCCGGCCGATCACCCAGCATCAACCGCGCTTCTCCGATGCCGGTGAGGTTGTAGGCGGTGTCGATGTGCGCATCGCCCTGACGCAGCTGGCGAATCTTGAGCGCGCGTTCGTCGAACTCGAGTGATTCCGACCACCGCTTCGCGGCTCGCCGCGCCTGGGCGAGGTTGGTCAGCGAGACGGCGAGCGAGAGTGACTCCGGCCCGTTCTGCTTTTCCTTGATCGCCACGGCGCGCAGCAGCACGCGGTCGGCTTCGGCGAGGTCGGACAAGTCGACCAGCAGCGAGCCCAGGTTGCTGAGGGTCACCGCGACGGGGAGCGACTCGGGCCCGAACGCGGCCTCCTTGATGCGCAGCGACCGCTCGAGCGCGCGCCGGGCTCCGGTGGGCGAGCCCTGCGCGTTGAGCACGTTGCCGAGGTTGTTGAGCGTGTCGGCGACCTGCGGGTGTGACGGGTCGAGCACCTGCTCCTCGATGGCGAGCGCCTGTTCGTATTCCTGGCGCGCCTCGCCGAAGCGCCCCAACGCGCGATACGCGGCGCCGAGGTTCGAATGCGACCGCGCCACCAGTGGGTGCCGGTTGCCGAGCAGCTGCGTGCGCAGCTCGAGGGCGTTCTTGTGCGCGTCGATCGCCGCCGCGTACTGCCCGCGAAGGTGCGCGAGCACGCCCTGGTTGTTGAACAGTGAGGCCTGGAGCTCCGGCGCCGGCGCCACGCGCGCGATGGCCGACTGTGCGAAGCGCACCCAGCGTTCCGCGTCGGCAGAAGGTCCCGACAACGCTGCGAAGCCCACGCGCTCGACCCAGCCGCGTGCCTCGAGTTCATCGGCGCGCGATTCGGCCGCCGCGAGGATCGACTCTTCGGCCCATTGCTCCGCGGCCCTGGCGTCACCGAGCCGCATGCGCGCGATCGCGCCCCACAGCCGCGCCTCGGCGAAGGCCTCACGGTTCCCGTCGGCTTCGGCCTTCTCGGCCAGCTCGACCGATTGCTTCAAGGCATCGGCGTACTTTCCCGAATCGATCCGCGCCCGCACCGCCGAGAGCTGACCGCGCAGTGGCTCCGACTCGGTCGAAGGTCGGTGGGGGGGCGTCACGTTTCTGCAGCCCGCGATCGACGGCAGGGTGCTCGCCATCGTCACCGCGCGTTCGACCACGTCGGCGTCCGCGCGGAGAAACAGCTGCGTGGTGGCTTCGAGATCGGACAGCCGCCGGCTCAGACACAACAGCTCCTGGCCGTAGCGCTCGTCGTCACCGGCGGGGCCTGCTTCGCACACCGCCTGACGCTGCGAGACCCACTGCTGCGCATAGGCGTCGATGCGCGACTCCACGTCACGCCAGGCGGCGACCGCCCACGGCTTGTGGGTGTTGGCGAAGGAGTCCGCGGCGGCGCGCTTGACCCCGTCGTCCCACACGCCGTTCATTCGGTCGGCGACCTGGAGACACCGCGTGCGCTCACGCCACGTGGCCAGCGCCACCAGCGCGACGGCCAGCACCGAGAGCACCACCACCGCGACGATCGCGATGCGCTGCTCACGTTGCACGCGCGTGCGCCCCAGCTGCACCAGCAACGCGCGCATGGTCTGGAACCGCTCGAGGGGCTCGTTGCGGAGCCCCTTGAGAATGAGCTGATGAATGCGGCGCGGAACCCGCGTACCCGACGGCGGCGGGCGAACGCGGTTCTGGATGATCTCCGAAGCGATGGCGCCGGGCGTCGCGCCTTCGAAGGGGCGGAACCCGTAGAGCGCTTCGTACAGCGACACACAGAAGCTGAACTCGTCGCTGCGGAAATCGGTGGGCTGGCCGTGCAACGCCTCCGGCGACATGTAGGCCGGTGTTCCCAGCATCGCGCCCGGCTGGGTGATCGTCCGCCGCGACTTCTCGTCTTTCTTCTTCGCGGCCTGACCGTGGGCGAGGCCGAAATCCATCACCCGCACACGTTCGTCGCTGCCCACGACCACGTTGTCGGGCTTGAAGTCGCGGTGCGTGATGCCCTGCGCGTGGGCGGCCACCACACCTTCACCGGCGGCGAGGAAGACCTCGAGAATGCGTTGCCACGAAGGTCTGGGCACCTGCTGCAGCCAGTCCTTGAGCGTGCGGCCTTCGATGAACTCCATCGCGAGGTACACGCGGTCGCCGGCGAGGCCGACGTCGTGCACGGTCACCACGTTGGGGTGCGCCAGCTTCGCGAGTGACTGCGCTTCACCCAACAAGCGGTGCTTGAGCTCTTCGCCGATGGCCGAGCCTTCGATGTCGGGTCGCAGCACCTTCACCGCGACCTTGCGGTCGAGCACCGGGTCCCACGCGGCGTAGACCTCGCCCATGCCTCCGGCGCCGAGCCGGTCGAGGATCACGTAGCGATCGAGCGCTTCGCCCTTCTGGATGCCGCTGGTGGTGAGGCTCGGGTCCTTCTTCTCACCGCTGACGAAGGTGTCATCGAGCTTCTGTCCGCTCGGAACCGTCTCGTCGAGGTTGTGGGGACCACCGCTCACGGCGTTTGAGTGTACCTTCCGCCGCGTCATGGACTTGAAGACTTTGAAGCTGGCGACGTTGTTGCTGACCCCTGAACGTCTTGACGCCTTCGTGACGTACCAGCGCACGATGCTCAGCGAGCTCGCGCAGCGCAGCTCGGGAGACTGGAGCGGTCGCTACGCCTTCGCCCACGGCAAGGCCCTCGCCGAGTCGAAGCTGGACCTCGTGGACTACGGAAAGTTGAAGGCCCTGGTCGGCGACTTCTGTGGCCGCCGCTCGGCGTACCAGCAGGTCAAGGCGCGCATCGACGCGGCGACCGAGAAGGACGCCCCGCTGCTCGCACGCGCGAAGACGGAGCTGCCGAAGTTGAACGACATGTCGGCCTTCGAGGCGCGTCACGGCGCCGAGGCGCTGGCCTTGTTGCGTTCGCGTGAAGAAGAGCTCGTGAAGCTGCACCGCGAGCTCGCGCACCTCGAAGGCGGCGGTCACGTTCACATTTCCTGAGCGCGCTCACCGACGCGCAGCTCGAAGGTGGGCAGCCACGGGCGTGCGTGGTGCGCCTCGTGAGTCACGAACAGGGTCGCCACGGTGATCCCCGCCCGCGCCATCGGCTCGGCGATGCGCAGCAGCCACGCGGGCGGCCGGTGGCTCAGCCGCGCAGCCCACAGCGGCATGGTGGCCTGACCGAGCAGCATCACCAGCACGTACTGTCGCGGCGCCAGCAGCACCACCACGAGCACCAGCAACCACTCCGCGCTTCGCCAGCTCTTGCTGAGCAGCACGAAGAGGGTCGCTGGCGCGCGCAGCAACGCGAGCCACAGCGGCGCGTCGACGTCGCGACCTTCCATGTCGTCAGCAGCTCCGGGGTGTGCGTGATGAAAGAGGTGACTGCGGCGACCGGCGTGACCGCTGATTCCCAGCAACGCGCCGGTGATGGTGAGGGTCGCTTCGTTCATGCTCCGGGGCAGGCCGAGGTTGGCGTGCGCGGTGTCGTGAAACAGGGCGAAGGCGCCCAGAAAGAGACCTGCACTCGCGAGCCACGGCGCGTCGAAGAAGAACAGAGTGGCCGGAACCAGAAGGTGCAACGCGTGGAGCAGCAGCAGTCGCTGAGTGCGGGCGTTCATGACGGCTGGGCAAAGCAGCCGACGTGCCGAGGCCTCGCTTCAAGGTCTTGGGTACAGGCGATGTCCACGGCGTGGGCAGCGCCGGCGCGGGAGGTGTCAACGTCGTGGGCAGCTCCCGGGGGAAGCGCTCATGGCACCGCGGTTGCTGTCTGCCCTGTTCATGCACATCGCGACTGCACTGCTGTTCACCATCGGAATTCTCGGCGCCGCAGACATCTTCATCTTCCACACCATCAAGGGCCGGCTCACGCAGCGCACCGAGTGCAGAAAAGAGGTCGTGATTCACGTGCTGCGGGGCTTCGTCTACGCAGCGCAGTTCGTCGTGATTCCGAACTATCGACTGACGGGCGGGTGGTTCTGGGCGCTCGCGCTGTTGTTCGTGGTCGACGTCATCATCGCGGTGACCGACGTGTGGGAAGAACCGAAGTCGCGCGCGAAGCAGGGTGGTCTGAGCTCGGCCGAGTACCTGATGCACATCGTGTTGTCGGTGCTGGTGGGCGCGATGCTGCGTGAAGTGATCGCGCAGACCTGGGGCGATTGGTCGCTGCCGACCGCGATCACCGAACGCGACACGTTCAACTCGATCAGCTTCGTCATGGCCTTCGGTTCAGCGACGGTGGCGGTGTGCGAAGCCCTCGCGCTGCTCACCTCGCGGCCCCGACCGATTCACGTTCGTGTCCGCCTCGACGCGAGCGTGAAGGAGGTGTGGGAGTTCACGCAGGATCACCACCGTCACCCGGAGTGGGATCACCGCTTCAGCCACATCGAGATGCTCGAGGAGGTCATCAAGACCGGCACGCTCATGAAGTACACGAAGCGAATCGGACCGTTTCTCATCTGCGGCATGGGCCGCTACAAACTGCACCGCCTGATGAAGCAGAGCACCTTCGAGTTCTGGAGCGACCAACGCCTCTCGCTGATTCGTCGCGGCGTCGGGCTGTGGCTCTACAAGGAACTGCCGGACGGTCGCTGCGAGTTTTCGACGAGCTACACGTACGAGGTTCGTTGGGGCTTCGTCGGTCGAATCATCGACCTCGCGTTTCGCCCGCTCTTCCAGAAGTACACCGAGGCGAGTTTTCGCAGGCTGGCGCGCGAGCACTTCGCTGCTCCCGACGCGACGGTGCTTGGTGTCGCAGGTCGATTGCCGGAGCGCTTCGCGTGACCGAGCTCGCGCTCTTCGCGACGGCGTGTGTGTCGCTGGCCTTCGGGTTGACGGCGTTGCGCGTGGGGCGGCGAACGTCTCCGGGTCTGGTGTTGTTGTCGGTGCTGCTCGCCGTGTGGATGACGGGGCTCATTCTGTTGTCGCGTGGTTCGTCGTGGGCCGAGCGGGTGATGCCGCTGGGCATGTTGCTGGCCGGCGCGTTCGCTTCAGCGGCTTCGGACGCGATCGGAAAGCCGCCGCGGTTCGTGTTGCCGATCGCGTGGGGCGGGGCGGCGGTGATCTCAGTGCTGGGCTTCGTGGCGCCAGGCCTTCTCTACGGTCCGGGGGCGCGTGGTCCGGGCCCGTTGTTCTGGTGGATCGCGGCGCTCTCGGTCGTCGGCACGCTCGCGGTGAAGAGCTGGCTCATTTCATTGGTGCGCGCCGCGAGTGGTCGCGAACGCACTCGACGGCTTTCGATTCTGCTCGCGAACGTCGCCGGCGCGCTCGGAGGCGGTGGGCTCATCGGCCTGCATGTGCTCGGTTTCGACGTCGCGATCTTCGCGGCGCCGTTGTTGTCGGTGAGCGTGATCACCGTGGCGATTGCGACCTGGGTGAGTGAAGCGCCGGAAGGTCGCGCCGCGTTGTTGCAGAGCCTGGTGCAGTCGGTGGTCGTTGCGCTTCTTGCGAGCGCGGTCGTGATCTTCGTCGCTCCGGAGTTTGCGATCGCAGCCGGCTTCGTTTCGCTGCCGATCGATGCCGCGCGACAGTTGTTCGTCGACGCCATCACGCAGCGTGTGTTCGCGCGGCCCCTCACGACGACCTCACTCGCCGTCGAAGCAGAGTCACTCGCCGTGAAAGCCGAACATTCCGAACGCCTCGCCGAAGTGGGCCGTCTCGCGAGCGGCGTGGCTCACGAGATTCGGAATCCACTCGGCGTGATCCTCGCGGAAATGAAGGTGCTGGAAATCAGCGGCGCCGACAAAGAAGCGGTCGATGCCGTCAGAGCGCAGGTCGCGAGAGCCAGGAACTTCGTCGACGATCTTCTTCACTACGCGACGCCACGACCGCTCCAGTCGGTCGACGCGTCGCTCCGAGAACTGATCGCGACGTCGATCGACCGCGCCGCAGGTGGACTGGGAATTCAGAACCCGCGCGTCGACGTGGACGTGAAGGACGAACGCGTCGAGGTCGACGTGGACGCCATGAGCGACGTGCTCGTGAACCTGATCGCCAACGCGCTCATCGCGACCGAGGAACAGGGCCGTGTCCGCATCGCTGGCGACGCGCGCGGCCTCGTCATCACCGACGACGGGCCGGGCGTGCCGAAAGAACTCGAAGATCGACTGTTCCAACCGTTCACCACCGGCCGGGGCCGTGACGCGAAACGTCCCGGCACCGGTCTCGGCCTCGCGCTTTCACGCCGGCTCGTCGAACGTCACGGCGGCACGCTCACCTTCACGCGGCCGTCCCGGTTCACCATCTCGTTCGCTGGAGAGAGCCATTGAAAGAGCACGTGCTCATCGTCGACGACGATCCCGCGTTTCGGCGCGTGTGGTCGAAGTTGCTCACCGCGGCTGGCTACGTCGCGCTCGAAGCCGGCGACGGTGAAGCAGCGCTCAAGCACGACGCGCGGCTGGTGATCCTCGACCTGATGTTGCCTCCGACGCAGCGCCCGGAAGAGGGGGCGAAGATCCTCGAGCAGATGCTCGCGAAGAAGCCGGACACCAAGGTGATCGTGGCGTCGGGATCTTCAGAACTCGCGCTGTCACTCGAACTCGTGAAGCGCGGTGCGTACGACTTCATCGCCAAGCCGGTCGAGCCGGATGTTCTCCTCGCAGTTCTCGAGCGCGCGCACGCACGACTCGCCCTCGAAGATCGCGTTCACGAACTCGAACGCGACACGACTGCGGTCAACGACGGCCTCATCGGTGATTCACCGGCGTTCCTCGACGCCAAGAAGCTCGCTGAACGTGCTGCACCTGCTGACGTTCCGGTTCTGCTGCTCGGTGAATCAGGTACCGGCAAAGAACTCTTCGCGCGCTTCGTTCACACGAAGAGTCGTCGTTCGAACAAAGCGTTCATTCCCATCAACTGCGGAGCGCTCAGTCCCAATCTCCTCGAGTCGCAGCTCTTCGGTCACAAGAAAGGCTCGTTCACCGGCGCCATCAACGACAGCAAAGGTCTCTTCGTCGAAGCCGATGGTGGAACTTTGTTCCTCGATGAGGTCGGCGATCTCCCCGCAGACCTGCAGGTCAAACTGCTCCGCGTGCTCGAGTGCGGCGAAGTCTTGCCTGTCGGAGCGACGCAACCGAAAACGGTCGACGTTCGCATCGTCAGCGCCACCAACAAACCGCTCGCCAAGATGATCGCCGACGGCACGTTCCGCGAAGACCTCTTCTGGCGGCTCAAGGGCATCGAAGTGCAGCTGCCGCGACTTCAGGAGCGAATCGGCGACGTGATCGTGCTCGCGCAGCACTTTCTCAACGCCGCGAAGTCGATCGTTCCCGGCCCGACCCCGCGACTTTCGGCGGCCGCTCAACGCGCCATCGAGACCTACGCGTGGCCGGGAAACCTGCGCGAGCTCCGTCACGAAATGCAGCGAGCCCTGGTGATGTCCGCCGGGCGAACCGAAATCGCACCTGAAGATCTCTCGGCGTCACTGCGGCCCAAACCCAGCGAAGAGCCCGAAGGAACCACCCTCGAAGACAAGATCGCCGCTCTCGAACGAAGCGAACTGCGCGCCGCCCTCGAAGCCACCGGCGGAAATCGTTCACATGCCGCCGAACGGCTGGGTCTTTCCCGTCAGGGGCTGCTCAACAAACTGTCCCGGTACGGTCTCAAGTAAGCCCGGTTGACACGCAGGCCCCAGACCCCCGAGAAGGCGCCCCATGAAGAAGTACTTCATCCACACCTTCGGCTGTCAGATGAACGTCAACGACACCAACCGCATGGGCGAGGCCCTCGCGACGATGTCGTACTCGGCGACGCCGACGGCCGACAACGCGGACCTCATCATCCTCAACACCTGCTCCATTCGTGAGAAGGCGGAGGACAAGATGTTGTCGGCGCTCGGGCGCTACCGTCAGGTGAAGCTGCAGCGTGGCGCGCTGATCGGTGTCGGTGGCTGCGTCGCCCAGCAGGAAAAGAAGAAGATCCTCGAGAAGGTCCCGTACGTCGATTTCGTGTTCGGTCCTGACGCCATCGGCCGGCTGCCCGACATTCTCACCAAGATCGAGACCGAGCAGGTTCGCGTCGTCGAGACCGCGTGGGTCGATTCGGAGAACTACGTCTTCCCGCAGGCCGACCCGGCGACGTCACTCGGCAAGACGACCGAGTTCGTCACCGTGATGAAGGGCTGCGACAACGTCTGCTCGTTCTGCGTCGTGCCGCACACGCGTGGTCGTGAAGTCAGCCGGCCGTTCACCGACGTGCTGCAGGAAGTCGCGCGCCTCACCACCGTCGGCGTTCGTGAAGTCACGCTCGTCGGGCAGAACGTGAACAGCTACCTCGGTGGCATTTCGTTCGCGCAGCTGCTGCTGCGCACCGCGCAGGTTCCGGGCATCGAGCGCGTGCGCTTCACCACCAGCCACCCGCATGACTTGAGCGACGAGCTGGTCGACGCGTTCCGAATCGAGCCGAAGATCATGCCGCACTTCCACCTGCCGGTGCAGAGCGGCTCGTACCCGGTGCTGCAGCGCATGAAGCGCGACTACACCATCGAGAATTACCTCGAGCGGCTGGCCAAGCTCCGCGCTGCGCGCCCCGGCATCGCGGTGACCACCGACATCATCGTGGGCTTCCCCGGCGAGACCGACGAAGACTTCGAGAAGACCTTCGAGCTGTGCCAGCAGGTCGAATACGACGGCCAGTTCGCCTTCGTCTACTCCCCGCGCCCCAGGACCGTCGCCGGCTTGAAGGAAGACGTGTGGGGCCCGGTGCCGCACGACGTGAAGGTCAAACGCCTCGAGCGCCTCAACGCCGCGCAGAAGATCATCAGCGTGAAGTTGATGTCGCAGCACGTCGGCAACACCGTCGAGGTGCTGGTCGAAGGCCCGTCGCGTACCAACCCCAATCGCCGCTTCGGCCGCACGCCGCACAATCGCGTGGTGAACTTCGACGGTGACGCGCCCATCGGTGCGATCGTCGAAGTGCACGTCGAGGCGGCGTCTCAGAGTGCGCTGGGTGGCAAGCAGGTGAAGGTCATCTCGCTGCCGACCATGGTCATCCCCGAGGTCGCGCCCGTCGCCGAGAGCTGCGTCGTCGCCTGAAGTTCACCCACAAGGAGTCCACGTGAAGAAGATCGTCTCTGCTGCTGCCGCTGTCTGTCTCGCTGTGGTCGCTGGCGTCGGTTTGAACGCGTGGGCGAGCGGCCGGTTCGACAAGTCGAGCTGCACGTTCAACGGCAAGAAGCTCTACGGGAAGATCCAGGAGGTCAGCTCCTTCCCCGACGTGAAGGTGCAGGTCGTCAGCTCGTTTCCCGACGTGAAGGTGCAGAAGGTCACTTCGTTCCCCGACAAGTGCGGCAAGTGGCAGATGGTGACCTCGTTCCCGGACACGAAGGTGCAGTTCGTCACCTCGTTCCCCGACGTGAAGGTCCAGTACGTCACCAGCTTCCCCGGCGCGAACTGACGCGATGCTCTCGCTCAGCTTGATGATGGTGCTGGCGGCGGCCGACAAGCCCGTCGTCTCGGTCCTCTATTTCGAAGCGCGCACCAGAGACGAAGAGCTGGTGTTCGCCGGCAAGGGCCTCGCCGACATGCTCACCACCGATCTCGTCGCCTGGGAGGGCGTTCGTGTCGTGGAGCGCACGCGGCTCGAGGAGGTGCTGAAGGAGGTCGACTTTCAGCAGACGAAGTACGTCGACAAGAAGACCGCGGTGAAGATCGGCTCGGCGCTGGGTGCCGACTATCTGGTCGTCGGCTCGTTGCAGTCGGCAGGCGACAAGCTGCGCGTCGACGCGCGGCTGGTGAAGGCGAAGACCTTCGAAGACGTGGTCAGCGCCAGCGAGACCGACTCGAAGGACAAGATCTTCGACATCGAGCAGCGGCTGGCGAACACGCTGGTGGCGAAGATCGACGACAAGCTGACCGCGAACGCGAACGCGCGACGAAAGGCGAAGGTGCCCGACCTCGCCACCGTCGTGGCCTACGGCAAGGTGCTCGATCTGTCCGACAAGGGGCAACTCGAAGAAGCCCAGGCTGCGATGCGTGCGTTGTTGTCGAAGACGCCGACCTTCCTGCTGGCGCGCGAACGTCAGGCCGAGCTGCTCAAGGCGCTCGAGGAGTTTCAGAAGCGCAAGAAAGACATGATCGCCGGTAGCGCCGTCGAGTTGAGCAAGCTCATCGACAAGACGTTGAGCGATGAATCGCGCTTCAGCGAGCTGAACAAGGAGCAGCAGGAGCACTACCTCGGCATGCGCCTGATGAAGGGCAAGTTCCTCGCGCGCGTCATGAAGCAGTTCCTGACCAACCGTGAACACTTCCGCGTGGCGAAGAAGGGTGAAGAGGGCCGCGCGCTCACTGCGATGCGCGACTGGTACGAGAACCAGCGCCGCTACGTTCAGGAATGGGAGCGCACCGCGCGACAATTCGCCACCGTGGTCAACGGCGTGTCGTACCCACCGGCGCTCTCGCCGAATTTCGCGGCCGACGAAGAGCGTCTGGCGACCGAGTCGCAGTTCGGCAGCGTGACCATCAACGACCTGGGCTTCGAGAACCTCGCGCGCTTTGTGCTCGAGGGCTTCGTCGAAGACGGCGACCACTTCCGCGTGCGGCCCGTGCTGGGGGCTGCCGACCCGAAGATCGACAAGGCCGTGCGCGACGAGATCGAAGCGCGCGTGAAAGACGCGATCGCGAAGAGCGCCGCTGGCGACAAGCGCGCCGAGAGCAACGGCGTGCGCTTGCTCAATCAGCTCGCCGAGGCTGCGGTGATGAAGGGCGACATCGACGCCGCCGTGGTCGCCTACCAGCGCGTGCTCGACAGCTTCCCGTTCGACTCGCGCTCCGACTGGACCGAGAAGCGCATCAAGGAGCTGCTCGAAGGCCGCGGGAACGAGTTTCGCGACATCAACGCGTGGAGCAACGCGATGTCCGAGTGCAAGGACATGGACTTGAGAATCGGCGTGGAGATCTACACGCGTCGCATGGCGCAGTCGGGGCTCAAGGCGATCGACGAGGTCGCGACCGAACTCGGCAAGTGCAAGGTCACGCGCTCGAACCAGGGCGGCGTCGCCTACGCGTACAACACGCTCGCGATGGCCTCGGCGCGCGCCGAAGACTGTGACGGCTACCGGAAGTACGTGCGCAAGTACCTCGAGAACGACGGCTCGGTGAGCGACATGCTCGGGTACAACAAGAACCACGTGCCGTGGTGCAAGCTGGGTGACGTGCAGAAGGACCTCACGTGGTTCAAGGCCGCGCTCGATCGCAGCTGGTCGGTCGAGTTCACGCGCAACCTCGTGTCGCAGAAGTCGAACGACAAGAGCGTGTTCTTCGTGCGCGGCAGCACCGACGGCCCGCGTGTTCCCGACGGCGTCGAAGAGGAGATGGACCTGCGCCTGGAGCGCGGAAAAGACGGCACCTACACCTGCGTCACCGGCCGCTGGCGCCGTTACTGGGGCGAGTACATCGAAGGCCCATGCAAGGTGACGGTGACGAAGTGGGCCCCCGACGACGGGCCGGGCTTCGACGAGGGCACCTTCGAGATCACGTTCCCGAACGCGAAGGGCCCCGACGGCCGCGTGCAGAAGGTCGAGATCAGCAAGGGTGAATTCCGCACGAAGCGCGAGCGCTGATCACCGTTTGCGCGGTGAGAACAGGCGCAGCGCGAACACCGCTCCGAACACCAGCACCGAGAAGACCGCGGTGTAGATGACGAAGAGAATCCAGCCTCCGGTCGTCCACGGGAGACCGAGGCGGAGCTCCATTTCGTTGAACTGCGCGCCCGAGAAGAAGCCCGAGGCGATGGTGATCGGCAGGAAGATGAAGACCAGCAGGCCGACCATGTTCTCGAAGCGTTCCTTGCGGAACTCGTCGAGCTCGGTCGTCTGCTCGCGCAACGCGTCGACCGTCGCACCCATGCCGTGCAGTTCGCGCCAGGCGTCGTAGCGCGCGTTCAATTCGGGAGCGTCGGACACACGCGCGTACCAGAGCGAATTGGTGAACAGCATCACGTCGGCGCGCAGGTCCTTGAGCGGCGTGGTCGACTGCCACCGCTGCGTGCGCGAGCCACGTTCGACTTCGCCCATGCGACGGGTGAGCTCGAAGGCCATGTAGCGCTGGCCGGTCGCGAGCAGGAACAACGCGAAGTCTTGGTCGAGCTTCGGTGCCGTCGTGTCGTCGTCGAGGCGCAGCTCGAGGCGCGCTCCACCGGTCGGCGTGAACCAGTGTTCGACGTCACGGAGCGTTTGCACGCGGCGCGCGGCGTCTTCGGCTTCGGAGGGCAGGTTCTCGAGCGTCGGAGCCTGACCCGCGGCCAGCGCGTGCATGAGCCCCTGAACGGCGCGCGAGGCATCGAGCATGGTCGAACGCGCGCGGTTGATCCGGTACGCGCCGTAGACGAGCCACTGTGCGTTCTCGACCGGGCGCATCCACGCCTTCAACGACTGCACCGTCGGCAATGCGTCGAGCGTCGCCGAGGCGATGGTGTGCGCCTGACGCCTGGCCAGCTCGACGAGCGTGATCGCCGCTTGGTCGATCGCTTCGATCCACACCAGCGTGAGGCCGGCCGGGTAGAGCGCGAGGTGCACGGTGTGGGCGCCATCGGCGCGTTGGTAGTGCCGCACGTCGCCGCCCATGAACGAGTTGGTGATCGACGGCAGGAACGAGTGCGCGCCGAGGTCCGCCATCGGCTGCCACCCGGCGGCGCGGAGTTCGCGACCCGGCAGCCGGCGCGCAGAACGAAACGGCCGGCAGTACACGGTGCGCGACGCGGTGACGTGAACGTTCCGCCCGACGTGGAAGCGCTGCCACACCGCTTCCCAGATCTGTTCACGCGTCAGCCGAGAACCGACGAAGGGCGGGGCGACGATCGTGCTGCGCCGCTTCGTCCACGCGTAGCCGTCGGAGTACCAGGGGTCTGCGAGGCCTTCGAGCTCCGGCGGTTGGTACGTGAAGCGCGGCTTGCCTTTGACGCGGGGCGTTCCGTCAGGCGCGTTGGGGCCTTCGTGGCGATCGAGCTGCAGCGCGAGATCGTCGAGCGTGCCGGGGCTCTCGGGCGCGATCGAGATGGTGTGCCGACCCCACGCGTTCGTCTCGTTCGGGGCGTGAACGGCGAGCAGCTCGAAGCCGCGACCGTATGAAGACGACTCGGCGTCGGGTCGCGCGAGCAGCTTGAGCACGGTGACGTCTTGCGGCGACGAGAGAAACAGCGCGTCGACGCGGCGGTAGGCGGCGGGCTGGTTGTCGACGGGAAGATCGAGCTGCACCTTCCAACCGCGTGAGAGCTCGGTTCGATACAGATCTGCGTCGGCCTTCAGCCGGCGGGAAATGCGGTGGGCGATGAGCGCCTCGGGGAGCGCCGCCAGCCCACCTTGATCGAGCTGCGCGTCGAGCGTGTGCACCAGCAGCTTCAGCTGCTCCTTCGAGGGTGAACCGTCGTCGGTGCGGAACACCTGCATCGAGGCGTAGAAGACCGACGCCAACGCGCGCGCGTAGTGGCCAGCGGCTTCCGTGCGGCCCTGCTCCCACTCACTCACGTAGTCGCGCAGCGCTTCTGCACCTGTCGGCCAGCTCTGGTGTTTCACCCGGTGAACGATGAGCACCGCCGCGGTCAGACAATCGAGCGTCGCTTCATGAAGTCGGAACTGCAGCGGGAAGGTGAGCCCGTCGTACGCGCTGGTGTCCTGCATCGCGGCTTCGGTGGTCGAACGCAGGTTGCGCGAGCGCCACTGCGGCAACTTCCACGACAGCATGCGCGGGTGCGGTGGCA
Organism: Archangium gephyra; assembly: GCA_003243425.1. Taxonomy (GTDB): domain Bacteria; phylum Myxococcota; class Myxococcia; order Myxococcales; family Myxococcaceae; genus Archangium_A; species Archangium_A gephyra_A. Next base: position 200,179 of record QFQP01000008.1, read on the forward strand.
ACGACGCGTCACGGCTCCCCACGCCGAGGAAGAACTCGCTGTCGGCGGGCTCCTGGCCGAGCTCCGGGCGCTGCCGGTTCCAGGAGACCTGCGTGGGGTCGAGCAGGGCTTCGAGCGTCGCAGCGAGTGCAGCGTGCATGGAGTGGGGCGGCAGCATAGCTGCTACAAGCGCGCGTCCATGGTGAGACTCGCGTGGCTGGTGATGCTGTTGGCCCTGCCGGCGTGGGCGGCCGACGCGGGCGCGAAACCCCGCATCGCGGCCCTGTACTACCGCGACCTCGCTAACAATCCTGACCTTGCTTCTTTCGCCAAGGGCCTCGCGGCCATGCTGATCAATGACCTCGGAGAAACCGGCTCGTTCACGACGCTCGAACGCGAGCGCGTCGATGAGCTGCTGAAGGAAAAGCAGCTCGGCAGCACCGACTACGCCGACAAGTCGAGCTTCGGGAAGTTGGCCGCGGTGCTCGGCGCCGAGTACCTCATCACCGGCGAGATCGTGCAGATGGGGAAGAACAAGTACTTCCTGATCAGCAAGCTCATCCGCGCGGACACGTTCGAGATCGTCGGCACCGGCCGTGTGCCGCTCGACCCCGACGACGTGATGACCGCCGTCGAGAAGATCACGGAGCTGGCGACCACGAAGCTGCGTGCGCTCGGTTCGCTGGGAATTGCTGCGCCCGTCCAGAAGGCGCAACGCGACTACAAAGTGCCTCTGTCCACCGCGGTGAAATACGCGCGCGCGCTCGACGCGAAGGACAAGAAGGACACCGCGACCGCGACGAAATTGCTGACCGAAGTGACGACCGAGCAGCCCGCGCTGAAGGTGGCGAAGCTCGATCTCCTCTCGTTGACCAGGTGATTCATGGCCGTCGACATTCTTCCGCTCCTCGACAAGTTGGACGCCCTCGCGCCGAAGTTCGGCCGCGCGCAAGACGACCTTCGCGCCATGGTCAGCCGTGGCCGCGCCGCTGACTACAAAGGCGTGATGCAGAACGCCCGGCTGGTACTCGAGGCGCTGCTGCGATCGCTCGTCACCGAAGAGCTCAAGCAGACGCCCGGCAAGGCGATGCTCGACGAGCTCGTCACCAAGTTCCGCCAGCAGTCGAACGCCGGCATCGTGCCCACCAACATTCTCGCGCACATGGGCACCGTGCAGGCGTGGGGCAATCTCTCGGCGCACGATCACGCCGGCTCGCTGGGTGATTCAGCGGTGACCGTGGGTCTCGAGGAAGTCGTCGCCTCGCTCAACTCGATGGTGGCGATCCTCAACTGGTACGCCGACAAGAAGGGGCTGTCGTCGACGTCGCTGCCGGCGGTTTCGTCGGGCTCGCGCAGCAACATCGCCGCCGTGGCTCCCAGGGCGCCCAGCCGTGCGCCGCTCTTCGCCGCCGTCGGGGCGATCGCAGCCGTCGGCATCGTCGTTGCGATCATCGCCCTGAAGCCCTCGAAGGCCGACGAGGTTCCCGAGCCGCCAAAGCCGGTCGTCGTCGACTTCTCGGCGCTCGACGCGGTGTACGTGACCCGGAAGGAGCCGATTCCGCCCGCGGCCTGTCGTCGCGCTGAAGACGCCGCCCTGCTCGCGAAGAGCGCGTCTGACGTTCGCTCCCTGGGCCTCATCGAAAAGCCGTCGCCGGAGGCCGCGTATCTGCTCGCGCGCGCCACCTTCGAGGAACTCAAGAAGCGCTCCCCGGCGCTCGACACGGCGCTTTCGTGCCCGGGGTTCGCCGCAGCGCAGCACCTCGCCGGCATGATGGCGATCGCCGACGGAAAGATGGGCGAGGCGAGGCCCTTCCTCGAGGCCGCGCGGTCGGCTGCGCCGTCGTGGCTCGACAACCGCGCCAAGCTCGCCGGCGTGCTGTTGCAACTCGACCACCAGGCCGAGGCGGTCAAGGAGATCGACGCGCTCATCTCGACGGACCCCGACTACGCGCCCGGTCACCTGCTGCGCTTTTCCGTTCTCTACGGCGGTGGCGAGCAGGCCGAAGGCCTCAAGTCGCTGTGCCGCGCCGAGAAGCTGGGGTCGGCACAGGCCCGTCAGAAGGCAGAAGACCTGCGGATCGACTGCGCGAAATGAAGCGCTGTTTGAACCGCATGGTAGGTTTCCGGGCATGACGGCAGCAGAGGCGCTTCGGGCGTGTGGGCTTCTCTCGGGGTTCACCGACACGGGCATTCAGATTCTCGCGAGCATTTGTACGGCCCGGAGCTACCCGGCGGGCACGTTGCTGTTCGCCGAAGCGATGGTGTCAGACTCGATGCTGGTGATCGGGGAAGGGCGCGTGGCGCTCTCGACGAAGGGTGAACGTGGCGATCTGCCGCTCGGAGAATTGAGCACCGGCGACTGGCTGGGCGAGCTCTCGCTCATCAACCCCGGGCAGCGCATGTGCACCGCGACGGCCGTCACCACGGTCACTGCTGTCGAAATTCGTCAGGCTGAATTCCAGAAACTCGTGGCCACCAAGCCGCAGGCCTGCATGAAGTTGCTGATGGCGATCTGCACGCAGTTCGGCGCGAAGGTTGCCGCCAACCGCGATGCGCTGCGTTCGCTCGTCGCACGCAGCTGATCCTCCCTGATTGTCGCTTGATGCGATGGGCGGCGTGGGCTACCTCGCAGGGCCATGACCCGCCTCATTGCGCTGTGCGTTTTCCTCTCGCTGCCCGCGTTCGCTGCTTCGAAGGGTGACTGGTTCGCCAGCCTCTACACGGGTGAAGGCGTCGAGCTTCGCAATGACGAGCGCATCTTCACGCTGTTCGCCGTGTTCAACGCCTCCGGCTTCGACGCCGGCCCGGTGACCCGCAAGGACCCCGTTCCCCGCATCGTGTACCACCCGGTGCGTTCGCTGGTTCGTTCGCGCGTCATCGGCGGTGATCCCGAAGTGAAGCGCGCGGCCGAGACCTTCTTCGACGCGCACCCCACGGCGCTCCGCAAGTACCTGTCGTACGCGGTCGCCGCCGATCAGCCCCCGTTCGCGGCTGGCGCCAAGGCGAAGGACCTCCAGGAACTCAAGGGGCTCGAGGCGGTGCTCGCCAAGGCGTGGACGGCGTGGAAGCTCGAAGAGCTCATGGGCACGGTGCAGGCCGATTACCGCCGCTCGCTCAAGACGTACCTGACGGTCACCGACGCGCCGCTCACCAAGGCCCGCGCGACGTTGAAGATCCCCGAGTCGCAGGAGGCGTTGATCGTCGTGAACCTCCTCGACGCCACCGACCAGGTGCGTGCCGTCGAGGGTGAGAACAAGGAAGCGATCATCATCGTGGGGCCGAGCGAGAAGCCGAACGTCGAAGGTGTGATCCGCGAGTACGCGCGCCTCACCATCGAACCGGCGGTCGCTCGTCAGGTCGGCAAGTGGGCCGGTGGCGTGGCGGTGCTGAAGGAAGCGCAGCTCGCCGGCGCCACCGAGAGCACGCTGCAGGAGTACGCGTCGTCGGCCATCAGCCAGGCGATCGCGCTCCGCGCCACTGACGCCAACGACGCGGCCTTCGAAGCTGCCGCTTCGCGGGGGTACTTCGGAATCAAGGACATCTCGCGCCTGTTCGACGAGGGTAAGCCGCTCGACACCATCGTTCTGGACGCCATGCAGAAGCTCGAGACCCGCCGGCCCGCGAAGAAGTGACCACGTGAAGGATTACCTGATCGCGCTGCTCGGCAGCGCCGCCGGGATCACAGCGTACGGCCTGGTCTTCGTCATTCTGCTGCTGGCGGGCTTCGGCCTGCCGCTGCCGGAAGACATTCCCCTGGTCATGGGCGGCGTGCTCGTTCATCGCGGTCAGGCGTCGTTGTGGCCGATGATCATCACCGGCTACCTCGGCATCTTGATCGGCGACTCGATCATGTTCGGGCTGGGGCGGCGCTTCGGCACGAAGGTCGGCGCCACCGGCAGCTTCTTTGCCCGCATCGTGACGCCCGAGAAGCGCGCCCGCGTCGAAGCGCTCTTCAAGAAGCACGGAGAGAAGATCGTGATGCTCGCGCGCTTCCTTCCCGGCGTGCGCACGGTCACGTACTTCACCGCCGGCTCGGTGGGCATGAGCTACGCGAAGTTCGCGATGTTCGACTCCATCGCCGCGCTGGCCTCAGCACCCATCTTCGTGGTGCTCGGTTACAAGTTCGGCGCCGACATCGACTCGCTGCTGCACCGCATCGCGTCCGGTGAGCGCAACGTCATCATCGGCCTGGTGGCCATCGTGGTGGTGGTGGTGCTGTTCGGCCGCTGGCGCGCGCATCGCGAGCGCAAGGCAGCGGTCGAAGCCCTGACGAAGAAGGTGCAGGAGGCGGGCATCGAGCCCGCGCCTCAGTCACCGCCCGTCGAGGTACGCGCGGATCGCGTCGAGCAGCGGTGACTGCTCGAGGTCGGCGGGGAACGGCGGCTGCGGCGCCGGCTGCTTCACCTTCACGCGCGTGAGCAGAATGGGCTGCATCACGGCTCCTCTTTCTTGTCGTACTTGTTGAGGAGGTCGTTGACGGCCTCACGCAGGTACTCGCTCTGCGCGATGCGCGTGCGCTTCGACAGATCACGCAGGCGGTCGACCTTCTCCTGCTCGACCAGCACGTGCGTACTGACCACTTCGTTCTTCTCGAGCTCGGTGTGCGGTGAGGTGTGGGCCTGAACGTCAACGGCCGTCATCGTGGTCTCTTGCATCGTCGTCTCCGTGGGTTCGCTACAGGTCGCTACCAACCTGCAGCCACATGAGACGGCCGACTGGACCTCTGGTCAAAAAAACAGCCCTGCATGGGGTCGCCATGCAGGGCCTCGTTCATGGTGGCCAGGGTCGGACTCGAACCGACTACCTGCGGATTATGAGACCGCCGCTCTAGCCAGCTGAGCTACCTGGCCATGAAGTCGGGCGCGCAATTACACAGCTGCGCCCCGTGTCGCAAGAGGTGTGTTTGACGAGTTTGACGCCGCCTCTCTATCCTCCTGACAACCCGTCTCCTGCATCAGGGCACACCCGGGGAAACCCCGGGGTCGCAAAGCCGTGGGGCCTCACTTCGCGCAGCACGTCGAAGCGGCCGGCCGTGGTCTCCAGGAGAGCGAGTGACTGCACGTGTGGTCACCGGTGCCCTGATCGCGAGACTGCAGTGCCGGGCTGTTCCGGCGGGAGGACGCGATGGGCTTGAGTCTGGCGCCAGTCGTCGCAGCGATGTTGGGCATCACGCCGATCGGCAGTGGCACGCTCACCCCCACGCGAGTGACCATCAACAACCAGCCCGGTGATCAGTACGACCCGCACGTCGATGGTGACGTGGCGGCGTACTCGGCGAGCACCGGGGTCGATCAGATCCGCTATTTCCGGTTCTCGACCGGTCAGGACCGCGCGATTCCAGCGCCCGCTGGAGCGATCGATCTGCTCAGCGACATCGATGACGAGCGCATCGTCCTCACGCGCGTCACCAACAAGAACGCCATCGTGCTCTTTGACGTGGCGACCCAGACGCTGACCGAGCTCGCGCCGGCGCCGAACAGCAACCGGGTGGGCGTCGGCCTCGGCGGTCAGACCGCGGCGTTCATCGACTTCGGCAGCAACGCGAACGCGGGCGAAGTGGTGGCCTTCGATCTCAACGACAACACGCTCACGCAGCTCACCAGCGACGCCGTCTACGACCAGAACCCCGCGGTTTCGCCCGACGGCAACGTGATCGTCTGGGAGGCGTGCACCACTGGCTCGCTCTGCGACATCTACGCGGCCCAGCGCAGCGGCGCTTCGTGGAACATCGACGTGGTGTCGGCCAACCCGCTCCGCGATCAGCAGGCCGATACCAACGGCACGCTGGTCGTGTTCCAGCGCGACGACGCCGCGAACATCGGTTCGTCCGACATCGTGGTGGTGAACGTGAACGGCACCGGTGAGTTGGTGCTCGAGCTCCCAGGCGCGCAATACAACCCGTCGATCCGCGGCAACATCGTGGCCTTCGAGAGCCGGCCCGCAGGCAGCACCAGCAGCGACCTCTTCGTTGTCGAGCTCACCACCAACCGCATCTTCCAGATCACCGACACGCCCGACGTGAACGAGTCGCTCAACGACGTGACGGTATTGCCGAACGGTCAGATTCGCGTGGTGTGGCAGGCCACGGAGCCCGGCAATCTGCTCGCGTTCGACGTGTTCGGTGCGACCTTCGCGCTGCCGCCTCCTGCAGGCACGTGCACGCCACGTTCGATCTCGTTGGACGCGAAGCGCTCGTACCGGCCTTCGCGTTGGGACGACGACGAAGAACTTCTGACGCCCGCGATGACCTTCGCGATTCCCGCCGAGCTCCCGGTGGTGTCGGGGAACGCGGGAAACAAGACGGCCTACCTGAGCTTCGACATCGGCGACGACACGGTGACGTGCAAGTACCTCGGCGGCTCGCGCAAGGCGCACCCGTACACGTCGTCTGATGTCGCGGCGGGCCTTCGCTACGTGTTCGATCGCTGCACGCGTGACTCGCACGGCCATGGCCACGGCGGCGGTTGGGGTGGCGGGTGCAATCGCAACGACAGCAACGACGATGAAGACGAAGATGAACAGGCGCTCACCGACGATGGCCACGTGTCGGGTACGCCGAGCACGCAATGGGTCGCGGGCACCGTCATCATCGCCGACGCGGTTCGTCTGCACGTCCACGACGGCGACAGCTGGAAGACGAACACCCGCGTTCAGTTGACGCTCGGTGAAATCTGCCCTGCGCCTGGAACGCCGCCCCCGACGAACCCTCCGCTGCCGCCTGCGGGCCCGCCGCATCACACGCCGCATCACGGCGGTTGCTCGAGCACCAACAGCACACTCGCGCCGATGTTCGCGTTCATCGCCTTCGCGTTGCTGCTGGGGCGGCGCTCGGCGATTCGTGTCGTCTCGCGCAACCCGCGCACCTAGGCTGCCGCGCCGATGCGTGGCGGTCGGCTCTTCGGCTTCGCGGTCATCGTGTCGCTCGCGGCAACCGTCCGCGCCGAGATCGTTTCGCTCGCGCTGACGCCCGCGGAGCCCGTGAAGGGCCGTGACACCGAAGCGACGTTGCTCATCTCTCTGGGCACCGATCGAACCGCGCCGCCCGTGCTCCGGGCCAACGTCGGAGCACTCGATCGCGTCGAACGCGTCGGTCCCGGAAAGTTCCGCGCGCGCTACGTGTTGCCGACCAATCGCGCTCCCGAAGTCGCGATCATCGTCGCGTTCGCGCCATGGCCGTCGCCGCAATCAGTCGAAGGTGCGTTCGGCGTGTTGCGCGTGCCCATGGCGAGTTCGGTCGAAGTTCCCGGGCGTGCAGAACCCGGCGCCGAAGTTCGGATCAAGCTCGGCGACGCCACGTTCGGGCCGGTGCGCACGCAGAGTGATGGTTCGTTCAGGCTGCCGGTCGTCGTGCCGCCCGGCTACGGCATCGCGCAGACCACCACCATCGATCGCGTTGGCAACAAGCGCACCGCGAAGTTGGACCTCATGCTCCCGCGCGTCGATCAGCTCGCGTGTGTGGCGACGCCGACGACGCTGCCGGCAGACGGCGTTTCGAGAGCGCGCGTGCTGTGTGCGTCGTCAGACAAGTTCGGCGCGGCCACGCGTGGCGCGAAGGTTCAGTGGAAGGGTGGCCGCGGGACCTGGAGTTCTCCCAGAGAGCTCGGCGACGGCGTTCAGGAGTGGACGTGGACGGCCCCCCAGGCGCTCGGAGACGGTGCTGAGAAGCTGATCGCCACGTGGAAACAGGGCGCAGTCGATTCGACTGAAGAGCTGACACTGGCGCTGTCCCAGGGGGCGGTTCGCACGCTGGAAGCTGCGGGCGACGATCGCATCGCGCACCAGGGGGCTTCTTGGAGGGCTCAGGTTCGCGCGCGCGATCAACTCGGTCGCCCGTTGGCCGGTGTGGTGGTGACGGCGAATGGTCTGTCGTCGGGGACCACCGATGCGAATGGCGAGGCGACGCTGGAGTGGCGCGTCAGCCCGGCCGAGCCCATTGGCGCTCGCACCATCGAGTTTCGTGCGGCGGGGCCGATGGGCCGAGAGCCAGCGCGGTTGCTCGCATGGAGAGACGCGCGCGGCGTTCGCGTTCAGGTCGCAGATCTCGCCGGGCTGCCGGTCGCCGGTCAGAAGCTGGTGAACGGCGCCACCGCGCTCACGACGGGCGACGACGGTTCAGTGCTCGTTCCCGAAGGGGTGCGCGAGTTGACGCACGCCGAGTGGCCAGGGCTTCGTGTGGCCGTCGACTCCGCGACCGTCGAAGCGCGGGTGACACAAACGGTCTCGGTGGTGGTGGCGCCGCCGCCGCCGGTGAACATTCGCATCGCGCGCAGTGCGAGTGACTTCGAGTGGTGGCTCGAGCGCAGCGACGGCACCGTTCTCGCCGGGCGCGCGGTCGAGATTCGAACGGCCGCCGGGTCTCGTCGCGTCACCAGCGGCGGCCGATCGCGTGAGCCGTATTCAGATCTGGTGACGATCATCGATGTCACGTCTCGCGTCAGCGCCGTCGTCGAGGCGACGCCGTGATTCACACTGCGCTCGTCGCGCTGCTCGCGTCACAGGCCCCGGTCAGTCAATTCGATGAAGGCTCCGTCGTGGGTCGTGTGTGCGAAGACCTCGACGGAGATCGCAGGTGCTCGCCTGACGAGCCTGGTGTCGGGGCCGTTCGCGTGCTGCTGGAGACTGGCCTCGAAGCTGTGACCGATCGTGACGGCCGTTTTCATCTCACGGCGTTGTCGGCGCGAACTCCAGACGGCTTCGCGGGCGGCCGACTCGTGCGAGGTCGTCACCGCATCAAGATCGACACGACGTCGCTGATCGGCTCGTGGGCTGAGGCTGATCGCGGTGTGACCTTCGAACTTCCGGCAGGTGGTGCGATGCTGGTCGAGCTGCCGATTCGACGAGCGACGCAGGCGCCGATCGCGCTCTCGGAGGAGCTCCCGTCAGTGCGCAAGCCCGCGACCACGCTGGAGTACGAAATCGCGCTCGTCGTTCCTGAAGGTGAGTCGCTGCGCATCGACGGAAGACCGGCAGCGCAGGGCCGCGCGTGGGTGCCACTGGCCGAGGGTTCGAACGAGTTCGTCATCGCTGCTGAGCGGCCGGGCGCGACGCGGCTGTGGCTGTACCGGGTCGAGCTCGTGCGTCGAAACGGAAGCGCGCTGGTCGTTCCCGGTCAGCTCGAGCCGGTCGGGTCGTTGATGTGGGGCGCGGGCGCGCCGCTGAACGTCGAGCTCGTGAACGGAACGTCGGTGCGAATCGACGATCAGGCGGTCGTCCTCGACGAAGCCGGGCGCGCTGCTCGGGAAGTCATCGGCGAGTCGGTTCGAGTCGAGCTGCGGCGAGGTTCACGGGTCACGCCCGTCGAAGTTCGTCGTGCTGGTTCGAGCGGGCTCACGTTCGTGGGCCTCCTCGATCTGCAAGCGAACGTCGATATCACCACCGGCGCGTTCTCCGTCTTTGGTCGGGGGGCCGGGGCCGCGCGCGCGTCCTTCGCAGGCTTCAAGCTGGGCGCGGAGGTCGACTTTCGCGACGTCGACTGGAGTGGGCTCTACGCGGGCGCGGCGGTGCAGGCGCGACGCGTCGACGTCTTCGAACGTCAGCTCGACCCCATGCGCGTGCAGACCGCGTGGGCCGACGACTCAGCGACCGTGGCGTCGAACCCGTCGGAAGGTCGGCTGCGCGTCGAACTCTCCCGCGAGGGTTGGGGAAGGCTCGGCTTCGGAAGCGCGCGCTGGTTTCAGGCGAAGGCCGACGTGGGGCGCAGTCACCGCGCGCTTCAAGGCGCGTTCGTCGAGCTGAAGACCCCGACCGACGATTCACCGTTCGGTGTGGAGCTGCGCGGCGTCGCGGCTCCGAGTCAGACGGACGCACTCGGGGCGCTGGTGCGTCGTCAGATGCACGAACGTTTCGAGAGCACCGGCGGCAGTCTGTTCTTCCTCGCGAAGACGCCGATGGTGCAGGGCAGCGAGTTGATTCGTGTGGAGTGGCGCGACGCGGTCACGCAGCTGCCGGTGCGCGACGTTCATCTGCAGCGGTTGCGCGACTACACGGTGGATCCGTTCAGTGGTCGCGTGCTGCTCACCCGGCCGCTCAGCTTCTACGTCGGTGACTCGTTGTTGCAGAGCGACCCGCTCACCGCGGGCATCACCGCCGTGCTGGTCGTCGACTACGAGTACGTCGATGCGGGCCTCGGCACTGACGGCGTCATCGCCGGTGAGCTGCGCGGTCGGCTCGGGCCGGTCACGCTCAGCGGCTCGGCGTTTCGCGAAGGCGCGTATGGTCTGTATCGCGGCGCCGCCGAGGCGAAGCTGGGCCCGGTGCTGCTGTCTGCCGAAGCGGCGTACAGCCAGGGCTCGGTTCAAGGCCTCGCGTACTCGCGCGACGGTGGTCTGACCCGCGAGCTGGCGGCGAACGCGGTCGGCAACTCGGGGCTCGGCGTCACGGTGCGGGCGCGAAGCAAAGGCCTCTTCGGGAAAGGCTCGTGGGACGCCGCGTGGCGTTGGCGTCAGGCGGGCTTCGAAGACATCGCGCAGGTCGGCGCGCTCAATCAGGTCTCGCTGCGCGGCGAACAACCGCTCGGCCCCGTGGTGGTCGCGTTGCTCGCGGACTACCGCGACATGCCTGACCCCCGTTCACCGTTCTCGGGTCTGCGCGTCACCGGTCGCACCCTGGGCGGCGGTGTCGGTTACGAGAGTCCCGCCTGGGGCATTCGTCTCGAAGCGCGCGAGTTCGAGCAGACGTTCACCAACGAGGGCGCGCGCGGCGGTCTCACGCTCGGGCTCGCAGGCCGGTACCGCATCACCGACTGGTTGCAGCTTCGCGCCGGCTATCGCCAGCAGGTGCTGAGCCTCGGCGGTATGGAGCTCACGTTCGGCAGCATCGGCGTGGACGTGAAGCCCACGCGTGCCATGGAGCTCGGTCTTCGCGGCGGGTGGGGCCCGGCGCTCGGCCCGCAGATCTGGGGAACGCTCGCGTACTCGCGGGGCAATGAGACCTGGTACGGCGTTCATTCGATCGACGCCGACGCGCCCAGCACGGGTGAGCGTCGGCTCGTGACGGGGGTTCGCCAGCAGGTCGACGCGGACACTTCGGTGTTCGTCGAAGACGTCTCGGCAGCCGACGTCGATGGCCTTCGGCTCGCGCGCGCAGTGGGCATGACGCAGCGGCTCGATGACGCGTTCACGATCTCGGCTCGCTACGAACACGGCATGCGCTCGCTCGAAGGTTTTGGCCCCGCGCAGGCGCGCAACGCAGGCGGGGTCACGGCAGCGCTGGAGCTCGAGACGATCCGCGTGTTCGCCCGCGGCGAGGTTCGTGACGAGCAGGGCACGACCCCGCTTCGTCAGTTCGTGGCCACCGGTGGTGGTGAATGGCGGCCACATCGCAACGTGTCGATGACCGCGCGCGCGTTGTGGACGCATTCGATGAAGAGCGAGTTGATGGTCGGCCGCAGCGTTGACGCGACGGCAGCCATCGCGTGGCGCTTCGGTCCTGGCGCGGTGATGGCGCGTTACGCCTACAAGCAGGAGTGGACGAGCACGTTCGAGCAGCGACTCCACGTGATCTCGTTGTTGCCCACCGTGAAGCTCGGCGATCGCTTCGCAGTCGGCGCGGGGGGACATCTGGGCTTCACCCGGTTCGGGCCGATCTTGTCCGCGTCACTGCGACCTTCGGTGCGCGTGTGGGAGGGCCTGGAGGTCGCCGCCGAAGTGGCCGCGCGCTCGCTCGCCCCTGACGCCGGTGGCTGGGCCTCACTGCGCGCAGAGCTCGGCTACCGGTTCGACCATCGGTTCTTCGTCGGCGCTGGCTACAATGCATTCGGGTTCTCGGGAACGGGGCTCGATTTCGGTGCGGCGGCGGCTCAAGGGCGCGTCTACCTGCGCACGGAGTTCAGCTACTGATGCGTCGCTGGCTCGCCATCGCTTCGCTGCTGCCGTGCCTTGCGCTGGCTGACTGGCGGCAGCTGGGCACGGTGTCCGGAACGCCCGCCGACATCGTGGTGGTAGACGCTGGCCTCGTCGTTACTTCGTCTTCTGGGACCAATGGAACGGCCACGGCGTGGCTCGCGTCGTCAGACGGCGGCGTGCAGCAGTTGGCGACGTTGACGGGTGCGAGTGGCTACGTGGGCGCGGGCTTCGATGGCCAGTGCCTGTCGGCGCTCACACCGTCGAGCTCGCTCGAGTTCTCGTCCGGCTGCGGAGGCCCGGTGACGATCGGTGTGAACAGCGCCGGCGCCTATCGCTCGCTCGGTGCGCGCGGAGTTGCCGTGACGTTCAGTGGTTCGATCGCGAGCTTCGTTTCAGCCGCCGACATCGCCACCACGTGGTCTGCGCAGCCGCCGACGTTCACGCAGCAGGCGACCGCGCGCGGTCTCGGGTTGGTCAACCTCGCGGGCATCGACTTCGCGACGACGGCGGTCACCGGCGTCCCCGGAATTCGCGTGAGTGTCGACGGCGGGGCACCGTTCTCGGTCGCGGGGGTGCCAGCGAGCACCGACGTGGTGCCTTTTTCGATGAACGGGTCGCCGGCCGCCCTGGCCGTCACGAGTGCGGGCGCGCTGGTGTTGGTGCCCGACGTGCGCGCCACGACGATCGCGACGCCCACGTTGCCTGCGGGACTGAGTGCCCGCCGTGTGGCCATGGCCGGCACGAATGGTCTCGCCTCGACGACGACCGGCATCGCGCTTTCGCCGATTCCCGACACCGCGAACGTCGGTCTGTCGTGGGTTCCTCGCACGGCGGGGCCGGGGCTCGATGGCCGCGTGCACTGTCTGGATGCGCGTTGGTGTGCCGCGCTGCTCACGTCGGGCGCGGTGTTGCTCTACGAGAACGTTCACGCGCCCAGGTTCGAGCTGTCGGCGACCACGATGACTCCCGGCGTGCCTTCGCACTTCTCGGTCGACGCGGGCGATGACGACGGTGATCCGGTCTTCGTCACCTGGTCGTCTCCGGGCGCGGTCGTCACCAGTGATGGCGGCGCGCCCAATGGTTCGTCGGTCGACATCACCTTTCCGGCGACGTCGTGCACGGCGGTGCTCGAAGTGACCGCTCGTGATTCACTGTTCTCGACCACGCTGCCGGTGACCGTTTCGTCGGAGCGCCGCGGAGGCGTCGAACTCACCGGCCCGAGCAGCGCGATCGCCGGTGGACCTGCCATCTCATTCTCGGCGGCGCTCGATGGTGGCTGCGTCAGCGCGACGTTCACCTGGAGCACGACGGACGGTGGCGCGGGCGCCGGCGCGCAGTTCGAATGGACGCCACCTGCCACGTCGTGCACGCCCGGTGCAGATGTGCTGGTCACCGCGACGGCGACGTGGAGCGCGGGCGCACCGACGACGACGCAGGTCTCACGCGTGGTGACGATCGAGCCGTGGGGCGCGCCGGAAGCCCCGGTCTTCCCCAGCGGAGCCGTACAAGACGGTGGCGCAGCCGTCGTGTGGTCGCCGTCGAACGGTGAGCACGTGTGCGTGGCGGCGGCCGGTTTCCCGGGCACGGTGCTGGTGTGGGAGTCAATCGATGCGGGCGCCGCGCAAATCGAGATCGTCGACGGTGGGCTTCGGATCGAAGCCGCGTCTTCATGTGAAGCGACGCGGGTGGAAGGCACTGCGTATCGCGTGGTCGTCGGCGAGCAGTTCGGGCGCCGTTCTGCCTCTGGTTCGCTCGCAGTCGACGTGTTGCCGTCGCGTGAACCGCTCGATGCGAACGCGATGTTCGCGGTGGTGGCGAACGCCGGTGCAGGCGTGGCCGAAGGCACGACCACGCTCACCGCGAGCTGTCTCGAACAACGTGACGTGGAGGCGCGCATCTCCGTTCTCGAGGCTTCGACGGAGATCACCTCGAACACGTTCGCCACGCCGGGGGGGTGGTCGTTGCCGATTCCCGGCGGTTGCGCGGGCGGCACGTACGAAGTGGTCGCGCAGTTGCTCGAAGACGGTCAACTCACCGGCGCGGAGGCGCGCCAGACGATCAGCACCATGGCTGCCCCTGTCGAAGTGGGTGTGCTCGACGTGACCGAAGCGCGCGTCGAATGTGGTGCCACGCCGATCACCACGGTCACGCTGCAACCTGTCGACGGTGCCTGCGCATCGACCAGCGTCGCCTGGCGGGCGCTCGCTGGTCCCGCGTTGTCGTCTTCGTCCGGCAGCGGTTCGACGGTTCCGATTCAACTTGTCAGCGGCGAACTGGCTTCGGTCGGGCAGGTGGTCGAGCTGGAGTTCACCGTCTCCGGCGGCGGCACCAACGTGAAGACCGAAACGCGCGGCGTGAAGTTGGTGACGGACCCGTTCGTCGACGTCTCGGTGCGCGAAGAGCCGTTGCTCGCCCAGCAGGAGCAGGGACGCGTGGTCGTGATCTCGCTCTCGAATCGCACCGCCTGCACCGTCGAAGGCCTCACCGTCTCTCTCGAGGGCCGTCGACTCGTCGCCGAGTCGCTTCACGTCGGCGAAGCGCGGGCGCTCGCAGAACAGCGGGACGCAGCGTTGGTCGTCAGAGACGTCGCGTTGCCCGCCGCAGGTTCCATCGAGCTTCGCGTCTTCCAGGGGCCGTCGCTCGACGGGTCGGTGTCGGTGTCAGTCTCCATGAATGACGTGGTGGTGGGCGAGCAGCGCGCCGCTCCGGTCCGCGAGTGCGGCTGCTCGGGGGCGGGCGGTGGCGTCACGGCGCTCTGGCTCCTCGCGACAGCGTTGCTGCGTCGGCGAAAGCAGGCGATGACGCCTTCGTGAAGACCCTCGGGTTCCACCATCTCGCGGTGCAGGTTCGTGACGTTCAGCGCGTGACCGATTTCTACGTGCAGGTGCTCGGGCTGAGCGAAGTGCGCCGCTTCGTGCGGGACGACGGGTCGCTTCGCAGTGTGTGGGTGAGCGCCGGCGAAGGGTTCCTCGCCATCGAAGCTGCGCCTGATTTCACCGCTGCCGGGACACTTGGCTTCTCGATGGTGGCGCTTCGAATCGATCCACAGCAGCGAAGGTCGATCGTCGACGAACTCGCGCGCGCCGGCGTGGCGATCGAGAAGCAGACCGGGTGGACGTTGTACGTGAAGGACCCCGAAGGGAACCTCGTGGGCCTGTCGCACCACCCGCACGACGCGCCGGCTGTGTAAGGATCGACACGTGCCGCGACTGGGCGAACTGTTGGTGGAGGAGAAGCTGGTGCAACCCGCGCAGCTCGAGGAGGCGCTCGAGACGCAGGTCATTCACGGCGGGCGGCTCGGCACCAACCTCGTGGAGCTCGGCTTCTTGAAGGAGGCGGACCTCGCGCGGGTGCTGGGCCGGCAGCACAACCTCCCGTTCGCCTCGGGCGACATGGCCCCCGATCAGCAGGCCCTCGCAGTCGCCGACAGACAGTTCTACGACGACCAGGACGTGCTCCCCATGCGCGTCGACGCCACCCGGTTGACGGTGGCGGTGCTCGGGCCTGGTCAGATGAAGGCGACCGACGCGCTGGGCTTCAAGGCCGGCAAGCGCGTGGTGATGGTGATCATCCCCGAGTTCCGCATGAACCAGCTGCTGCGCACGCACTGCAAGGCGTTCCGGCCCATGCGCCCCATCGACATGAACGCCCTGCGGCCTTCGACGCGCAAGCAGGAGCAGCGCGACCCGAAGCCGGGCGACGTGGGCGAGCTCATCAACGAAGAAGACTTCGCGAAGATCTACGCGCAGGCGGCCCTCGGAGGCGTCGCCGAGGAAGAAGAAGTCATCGAAGGTGCGGCCCTCGAAGAAGACGCGCCCATCGTCGGTGGCACGCCCATCGCTCCGCCGGAACCGCAGCACCCGCCGCTCACGTTCGCGCAGGCCCAGGCGCAGCTGCAGAAGAGCTCGAACCGCGAAGACATCGCCATCACCGTGCTCCAGTTCGCGCAGAGCAGGTTCCGGCGCGCGTTGCTGCTCAACGTGCAGGGTGAGCTGGTCACCGGCTGGCACGGTATGGGGCGGGGCGTTCGTGAACGCGCGGTGCAACGCATCGGCGTGACGCTGCGTGAAGCGAACACGTTCCAGTTGGTGAGCAAGCTCAAGTCACACTTCATCGGCCCCATGAAGCGCACGCCTGGCATGGAGACGTTCTACAAATTGCTCGGCGGCGACTTCCCGCAGACCGCGGTGATCCTGCCGCTGCTGGTGCGCAGCAAGCTCGTGCACCTGCTGTACGTGGATCACGGGCCGAAGCAACTCACGCCGCCCGACGTGGGTGAGTTGTTGATTCTCAGCCAGAGCGTCACGCGCAGCTACGAGGCGCTGATTCGTCAGCGCCAGGCAGCCCGCGCACACTGAACGGTCACTGCAGCTCGACGTTGAACGACACGCGCTGCGAACCGTAGATGGTGAAGGGCTCGGCCCACTTCGACTGACCCACGCGCACTTCGATGCGGTGGCTGCCTTCGTAGACGGGGATCTCTCCGCGAATCGGCGCGGTGCCCACGCGGTTTCCGTCGATGAACACGCCGGCACCTTCAGGCGCCTTCACCGACACCAAGCCCTTCTCGAACGTGTAGTTCTCTTCGACCTCCTCGGTCTTCACGGTGATGACGCGGGTCGTGCTGATGCCGAGCGCCTTGCTCTGCAGCGTGAAGACCTTGCGGCCGGGCGGCAGCTTGCCGGTCCACGGCGTCTTGCCCAGTGACTGACCGTCGAGCAGCAGCTCCAACGTCGGCGAAGAAGAAATGCTGACCTGCACTTCGCTCGGTGCCGCAGGCGGCGGCGTGACCGCGGTGACGCCAGCGTCGATGGCTTCGAGCGCGGTCCCAGCATCTTCTTCGACGGTCGGTCCCGCATCGGCGTCAGCGACTTCGGCGATGCCCGCGTCGACGACTTCCGCGACCGGTTGGCCCGCATCGATCACCTCAGCGATGGGAGGCGTGACCGGCGTGACGCCCGGGAGCGGCTCGTTGATCTTCTTGTACGCCCAGAACGCCGCGAGGCCGGCGACGAGCAGCGCCACGACGATGATCCACGGCAGCGAGCTGCCTTCGTTCTTCTTGTCATCGTCTTCGTCGGGCTGTGTCCACCCGCGCGCTTCGGGCTTCGGCGGTGCCGGAGGCGGTGGTGGCTTCGGAGGCGCGGCTGCGGGCGGCGGTTTGGGCGCAGGAACCCCGGGTGGAATCAGATGCGCGGGAACCTCGACGGCGCGCATCATCGGCTGCGTTTCCTTGCGCTCCTGATCGGCCCACTGACGGCGCACGAAATCGGCGATGCCGGCGTCGATGGTGTGACGGCGCGCCGCGCGCAGCTGGTGCGACTGCGGGAACAACGTCTCGAGGTACTTCGCCAGCTCGTCGGTCGTGGCGACGTCACCACCGGCCGCTGCCTCGAGGGCCTCACGCAGCGCGAGCGGCGTCGGGTAGCGATCGAGTGCCTTCTTCGCGCAGGCCTTTTGAATGATCGCTTCGAACTGCGGCGGAATGTCGCCGGGCGTCGCGGGCGGCAAGGGGAGCGTCAGCACTGCGTGATCGAAGTAGTCGGCTTGATCGGCCCACGGCACGTTGCCGGTGAGGCACTCGTAGAGCATCACGCCCAGCAGGTAGACGTCGGTGGGCACCGTGATGGCTTCCCGACCGCCGATGATTTGCTCTGGTGCGGAGTGCACGCGGCGGCCCTTCACGCGCTGCCCGCCGATCTCCCGCGGCGCGAACGCGAGCGCGCCGTAGCCGGTGACCTTGGTGATGCCCTGGAACGAGATGAGCGTGGTTTCGGGGCGGAGATCGCCGTGAACCAGCGGCGCTCCGTCATCGTTGCCGGCGACGTGCGCGTAGTGCGTACCGGTGCAGGCGTCCAACACCACGCGGGCGGCGATGCGCGGCGGCAGCTTCTTCGAGGTGTCGAGGATCTTGCGGAGTGACTCGCCGTCGGCGAACTCCACGACGCGCGCGTGACCTTCTTCGAGCTTCGCGAAGCCCATCACCGTCACGATGTTGGGGTGATCGAGCTGCGCGGCGTGCTCGGTCTCCTTCCTGATCTTCGCCAGCAGCGTGGGATCTTTCTCGGCTGCTTCGGGAACCCAGATGATGACGACGGGCCGCGCCTTGTTCTCGGCGTTGATGGCCAGACCCAGGAAGGCACGGGAGCCTTCTCCCGCCTGAAGTGGTCCGAGGGCCTGGTAGCGATACGCGGTCATGCGCCACAGGCTACGGGCGGGAAGCGTCGCGTCAATTCAATTTGCCCTTCGATGCAACGCTCAGAACGGCATCGTCAGGTAGTAGCCGCGCGAACCACGTCGCACGAGCAACAGGACGCTACGTTTCCCTCTCGCCTGGATGATGGCCTCGCGGAATGCTTCACCGTTGGGCACGGGCACCTGGTTGATGCGCAGCACCGCGTCTCCGGGCGCGAGCCCCACTTCCGCCGACGAACTCTTCGGCCGCACCGCGGTGATCACCATGCCCCCGCGCTCGGGTTTCACGCGCAGCCCCAGGCGGTCCCACACCGTGCTGTCGACCAGCTTCTGTGGAAACTCGGTGGGTGAGAGCTCGAGCTGCAGCTCCTGACCGTTGCGGAACAGGCCGAACCGCATGACGCCCTTGGCCGTGAGCGAGCGCAGGCGGCTGTTCAAGTCGTCGGCGTTCTCGACCTGCGTGGTGCCGACGCTGGTGACGATGTCACCGCGCTGGAAGCCCGCCTGCTGCGCGGGGCTGCCCTCTTCGACGTTGGAGATCAGCGCGCCGTACGTGCGGTCCCAACCGACGCTGCGTGAGAGCTCGAGCGTGAGCGGCTGCACGTCGAGCCCGACCCACGAGGGCCGCACCTTCCCGAACTGCGTGAGCTCCGCGACGATGCGGCGCACCTTGTCGGCGGGAATCGCGAAGCCGATGTTCTGGGCCGACGCGATGATCGCCGAGTTGATGCCGATCACCTCGCCGTCGATGTTGAGCAGCGGGCCACCGGAGTTTCCGGGGTTGATCGACGCGTCGGTCTGAATGAAGTCGTTGAACACGCGCTCGCCGTCGCGAATCGTACGACCGAGCGCCGACAGCACGCCGACCGTCACCGTCTTCTTGAGCCCGAGTGGCGAGCCGATGGCGATGGTCGTCTCGCCGATCATCAGATCGGAGGACGTACCCAGCTTCGCGTGCGGCAGCGGCGCCTTCGCGTTGACCTTGAGCACCGCGAGATCGGTGTCGGCGTCGCTGCCGATCACCTCTGCGTCGAGCTGGCGGCCATCGGCGAGCACGATGTGAATCTCAGACGCGCCGCGAATGACGTGGTCGTTGGTCACGATGATGCCCGATGGATCGATGATCACCCCGGAGCCCAGGCCTTCGACGGCGCGGCGCTCCTCCTGCGGGCCGAAGAAGAAGTTGTCGTAGGCGCGATTGCGGAAGCGCGTCTCGACCACCTGCACGGTGCCCACGTAGACCACCGCCGGCGACACCTTCTCGACGACCTGCACCACGGGGCTGCGGCGCGAGTTCACGTCACCGGTCACCAGCGACAGCGCCGACAACAGCAACAACGAGTTCATGCGTTCCTTGCTCCTCGAGTGAACAAAAGGGTCAGGGCCAGCGCCAGCAACGCCAGAGGCTCTCCACCCATTCCACAACCACACCCCATCGGCGGAGGAGGTGGCTCCACGCCCGCATCGGTTTCAACGCCTGCGTCGATTTCGGCGCCCGCGTCCGACAGGTCGCCACGAATCAACGTCGCGCAGGTCGCGACCTCTTCCGGAGTACCCAGGCAGAATCCCGGCCGCTGGGTCGACGCCGTTCCGACCTTTCCACGTCGCGTGTTCACCACCGCCACCACCACCGCCGCGCCGCTGATGTCGACGGTCTGGCCGCCGGTCACTTGCGTGAGCTGCTCGTTCTTTCCATTGCGACGAACCGCGAGCCACAGCGTCAGATCTTCGGTGTCGTCGACGGGCGTGCCGGGGTGGTTCACCAGCTGCGCAGTCACCTGCGAGCGCCCCTGCGCCGTCGCGAAGTAGTACTGCGTCGACGCGTAGTAGTACCGGGCGATCTCTTCCAGATACGGCAATTGCACGGTGTTCATGGTGACCGCGGCGTAGGCGGCGCCGTTCGCGTAGCTCTGCGTGGGGTCCGCGGCGCTCCCGGTGAACAGGTTCCACTTCGCGAACTCGCGGAACTCGGCGGCGAAGCTCGACTGGTAGTCACTCTTCAACAGCGCATCGAGCTGAATCACCCAGGTCGGATTCGCTTGATCCATCGGTTCAGACGGGGCGCCCTGGCCATTCTCGAGCCGCTCCCAGAGCTTGCGGATCAGCGCGTCGTCGTGACGCTCGGTGAGGAACTTGAAGAAGATCGCCGAGCCGTAGGCGAACGCAGGCACGGGCCCGATGGGCGCGTTGTCGATCGACCGGCCGGTGTCAGACAGGTAGCCGCCGACGAAGTGTTCGAAGTCGCTCGTGCTCGGGTCGAAGCGTTCCGTCGCCCAGACCGCCGTGCCCTCGCTCACCACCACGTTCTGATCGCTGTCGTAGGCCGCCTGCACCGCGTGGAAGTACTCGTGGCTGCCGAGAATGCGCGTGGCCACCACCAGGCTCGGGTAGCCGTAGCCCGCGAAGTCGTTTTCCTGCACCACGTAGCCGATGCAGCGATCGACCAGGTTCGGCGGACACTGATCGACGCGGAAGGCCCCGTCGGCCTGGCCGGCGAAGTCGAGCAGGTACACGTCGAAGCGCTCGTCGCCGCCGTTGGGTGCCACGTTCACGTCGCTGAGCGGAAGCCGGTAGCCGAGCGGCCCGTGGTACAGCGCGCCGACTTCCTCGTAGACGTCTTCGACCTGACTCGCGAAGGCCGCGTCGGGAACTGCGTTGAGGCCCGCGCGTGTGAAGTGCACGCGAAAAGTG
Organism: Archangium gephyra; assembly: GCA_003243425.1. GTDB lineage: Bacteria > Myxococcota > Myxococcia > Myxococcales > Myxococcaceae > Archangium_A > Archangium_A gephyra_A. Next base: position 220,887 of record QFQP01000008.1, read on the forward strand.
CCGCCGTCGTTGGCGACGGATTCGACGGTGTCGCCGCTCGCATAGCGCCACAGCAGGTTGCTGTTGGTGTCGGTGGGGCGCAGCGCTTCTTCACGGGAAACGGCCGTGGGCTGGCGAGCGTCAACGGCAGGCTCGCACGCGAACAGCGCCACACAGGGCACCAACAAGGCAGCACGCATGGGTCGGCGTGTAGCGCAACGCATCGGGCCATTCACGCGATCGAACCGGTGGCGGTCGGAGCGGCTTTGGTGAATCCTCCTCGCCCATGTCACGAATGCTGATGGCTGCCGCGGTCGTCTGCTGTGCACTCCCTGCGTTGGCGCAAGACGACGCCGACGCGAAGAAGGTCGCCGAGACGTACCTGAACGCGCTGTCGGGCACGGGCGACGAAGCCGGCAAGGATCTGTTGCTGGGCGGCGTCACCATGAACGCGCAGCTGTTCATTCTCGAGAACTGGAAGATCAAATCGAAGGACCCCGTTCGCAAGGAAGAGGGCGATCTCGCGCACGCGGTTCAACTGATGAGCGCGCTCGACAAGTCGGGCCGCACGGCGCTCACCAAGCTCATGGGCGTCGAGTCGGTGGGCGACGATCTCAAGATGACCGAGGTCGGCCCCGACGAAGCCGCGAAGCTGCTGGCGCCGACCAAGGAACGCGCGGCCGAGTTCGCGAAGTACCACGCGGTGCTGTCGTACGCGTTGCGCGTCGGCAAAGAGGTCTACTGGCACCCGAAGAACCCCATGCGCGCGGTGCTGAGCAAGGCAGGCACCAAGGGCAAGTACTCGGTGGAGGTGCACCGCTGGACGATCACCACCGTCGAAGGTCCGTCGAAGCAGGTGCGTGACTGGCCGCTGCGCGTGATCCGCTTCAAGTCGCAGAACATCGACACGGGTTGGAAGATCCTCCCCGCGTCGGATTGGAACGCCGAATAGTCAGCGCGAGCCGAGCGCGCTGGGCGCCTTCGCAGTGGCGATCGCCTTGGTGAAGATGCGCTCGGCGAAAGGCGTGAGTTCCTTCTCGTGCGCGAGGCGGCGCGCCTCGGCACGGACCTTCGCAGCGTCGTCGCTTCGCCCGCGGTTCTCGAGCAGCTCGGCGGTGTAGAGCAGGCGACGCGCGTAGACGGTCTTCAGTTCGGGCGTGAAGAGCTGCTGCGCGAGCGACTTCGCGAGCGTCTCTTTCTTCTCGGCCTTCTTTGCTGCGTCGATGGGAAGAATGTCGAGCGCGCTGACCTGACTCGAGAGCATCGCCAGATCGGTCTCGGGCGGCAGCCACTCGGCGAGCTCGATCAGCTCGTGCAGCCTCACGCCGTCGGCGCGACCTTCCGCGTCACCGGGTTCGAGCGGAGGAACCACCACGTCGGGATCCTGCGGGGTGATCTTCAGTCGCTGAAGCACCTGCGTCATCTCGCCGGTCAGCTCCGTCTTGCTGCGCTCGTTGAGCGTCAGCGCGCGGCCCAGCTCCAGCTTCAGGCGCTCGTGCGGCACCAACATCACGCGTGAGTCTGCGCGGCTCTCGAGGTCCTTCAGGCGCTTGCGGTACTGCGCGCGGTTCGCCTGCTCGTTGCTCAGCTGCAGCAACCCCAGCTGATCGTGAACGATGCCGGCAAAGATCTCGAGGCCCTGACCACCGCGGAACGGCACCGCGAAGAAGAACGCGCGCTCACCGCTGCTGATCTGGTGCGAGAGCACCGCAGGGAACTCGTTCGTCTCTTTCGCTTCGACGACGGGTGCCGCGGGCTTTGGCGCTTCGGCCACGGTCACGCCGCTCGACTGCAGTTGGTAGAGCGCCTTCTTCGCGAGCCGCGCGTGCACCTTCGACCCCGATTCACGGAGCGCGACGGGGAGCTCACTGCGCCTGGCCTTCACCCACGCGTCGAGAACCCGGCCGGCTTCTTTTTCGGGAAGCGCTTCGACCTGCTGCGCCGTCATCGTCAGGAAGTCCATGCGCCGGACTGTGCCGACTTCTCAGCGCTTGCGCACGAGGAAGAAGTCGCCTGACTGCCCGGCGACGTACAGCTCGTTGCCGAGGCGGCCACCGAAGATCTGCTCGGGGCGCGGGCCGCGAATCACGAAGTGATCGTAGTACTTGCCGTGCTCGTCCCACCGCATCTGGTCGGGCCGCCACTCGCTCGGAAACGTCGGCGGCGGCGCGCCGCGGTACATGAGCGGGCTGTGCGGCGTGAGCGCAAACGAGAAATTGGTGAGCCCGCCACGTTCACGCGCCACCACACACGACGCGTGGAGGTAGAGCGGGTGCGTCATCGCGCGTGACCCCGTCGCGTAGATGAGGCCCATCACCTTCGGCTTCTCGCCGGCGAACTTCGCCAGCTCCGTCAGCGCCTTCGACTCTGCGTCGTACGCGCCGAAGGCCTGCGTCAACGGCAGCGCGAGCACCAGCGCCGAAGCGGCGGCGATGAAGAGAAAGCGTCGGCTCCACACTTCGGAGAGCACCGGCACCGACACCACGAGCAACGCCGCCAGCAGGTGCGCGTAGCGCGTGTTCAGGTAGTACATGTATCCGCGGATATCGAAGGGCAGCGACAGGTAGAGCACCGCCGCCAACACCGCCAACCCGAAGATGCGCCAGCGCGCGAAGCGGCCTTCTTCCTGACGCAGCCTGTCCTTCGAGAAGAAGGTCGAGAGCCCCACGCCGAGTGCCGCGAGGGCGATCAAGAACACGAGGCGCAGCGCGCGTTGATCGCTCCCGTCATGGGTCATGCCGCCGAGAATCGGGAACGAGGTGTCGAGCCCTCGCAGCGTGACGAACTCACCGACGTTCTGCTCGAACGACTTCCACGCGAGGTTCTCCTTCGACAGCATCGGGCCCCACGAACGCCACGGCTGGCCGGGAGCGATCTCCTGCGGCTGACCCACGCGAAGGCCGATCCACAGCACGAACATCAACACGCCGGGCACCACGCCGAGCACCGCCGGTACGCGCGCCTTCCACGTCTTTCCTTCGGGCGCCGGCGTGGTCAGCAGCAGGAACGGCAGCGCCACGCCCAGCCATGCGAAGGACTGCACGTGAAAGAGCAGCACCAGCACCAGACTCACCGCGAGCCAGCCCGCCCAGAAGCGGCGACGGGGCTGGTCTTCGATGGCGCGAATGAACAGGCCACAGGTGACGATCGCGATGGGCAGCGACGCGCAGTAGTTGATGAAGCCCCACGCGAACGAATCACCGAAGGCGAAGGGCAGGGCGAGCAGCGCGGGCCAGGTCGGGCGCTTCAAACTCCGCAACAGGAACGCAAGCGAGAGCGGGAGACCGGCGATGTACGCCGACAAGAACACGCGGTTGGCGAGCTCGAGCGGCAGCAGCCAGTTCAGCGCGCTGACCGCGTAGTAGTAGCCGAGGTACGGCGTGAGCTCCGGGCGCCGCGCGAAGAACTCCGGGTACAACGTCGACGCGTCATCGAGCCGGTGCAGCACCGAAATGAGGTGCAGGTGCTGCGGCAGGTCGACCAGCGGCAACGCCTGCGTCACCCACAGCGGAGCGACGCCACACACCAACGCGGCCAACCACACGAGCTGCTCGACTGAAGGGCGACGCACGGGGCGCGGACCATGATCTGCGGTGCTTCGCTTGGCAAGGCCCGTCGATGTGCGCTAGGCGCCCGCTTCATGTTCAAGACCTTCGCGATGACTGCGTTCTTCGTGGCCGCCTCGGCCAACGCCGCCACCGTCGAGAAGTCGTTCTTCGGAACGGCTCCGAAGAAGGCGACCTGCGGCTGCAAGGGCAAGGGTGACTGCACGTGTCCGCGCGGTCAGTGCAAGTGCAAGAGCTGCGGAAATCACGGCAAGCCGGTGATGTTCGAAGCGGTGAAGGGCAGCAAGGAATCGACGCGCCTCCCTGACACCGCGCGCGTCGATGCCCGCGGCGGCATCTTCATCTGAAGCACCGAGGTCGAACCGGCTACGGGCGTTCGGCCTTCCAGAGCAGAAACGGCGGCACGCGAACACGTTCGAAGGCGACGAGGCCTGCACGCCGAGCGTCGTCCTGGAGTTCGGCTTCACTCCGAGGGTGAAGCCCCGCGCGCTCGTGTACCTTCTTCGTGGCGCCGGTCGACTCGTAGGTGGTCGCTACGAACCGGCCGCCGGGCTTGAGCACCCGCGCCACTTCGCGAAGCAGCGCGGTGAGATCGTCGACGAAATGAATGAAGCCCACGGCCACCACCGCCCCGAGTGACGCGTCGTTGAACGGCAGCTCCGGTGCCTGTGCGCGCACGAAGTCGGCGGCTTCGGCGTTCTCACGAACTTGAGAGATCGCCTCTTCGAGCATCGGGCGCGAGACGTCCAGGCCGATCACCGGCACGTTCGGGAAGTCGCGTGACAGGCGCCGCAACACGAGGCCCGCGCCGCAGCCGAGATCGAGCACCGGCCCCGGCACCGCGTCGATCAGGTTCCGCAGCACCGTGTACTCGCTGTCTTGATCCAATCGGCCGCGCGTCAGCACGGTGTCTACCGCCGGGCGCACGTAGCGTTCCCACGAGCGCGCCACCCACGGGTGCTCCATGGCCCGCTGCAGGGTCGACGATTTCTTGCGATTGCCCACGAAGTCGATGAGCCCGTCGTGCACCGGAAACAACGAGCCACAGCCGATGCAGCGCGCAGGGCCGAACATCATCGCGCGGTCAGCGACCGGTGCGTCGGGCACCAGACTTCCTGCGTGACACTTCGGGCAGCGGAGGAGATCGAGCGTCCGACGGCGCATCAGCTCTTCGCCACGAGCACGGGCCACCCGCGCGCCATGGCTTCGCGGAAGAAGGCAGCCAACGCGTAGCGCGCGGAGTTGACCGCAGCGGTGCGCGGGTCGGTGATGTTCTCTTCACCTTCGGCACGCGCGGGGTCGAGCTCCACCGTCGCTTCGCAGCGCTCACACCGCAGCGACACCGGGCGCACCAACGCGACGGGAACGGCGTAGCGCGTGCCGCACTTCTGGCAACGCCACAGCTGGGCGCGCTCGCCCGCATCGACACGCGCCATCGTCAGCAGCTGATCGGCCGTGCGCAGCAGCGCGGGGAGATCGTTGGGCGAACGTGCGTAGACCGCCGGGCTCTGGGCCGCGACGAGCTCCGTCGCGCGGTCGAGCGCCTTCCAGCCGCGGTACTCGATCTGATGCAGCACCGCGGGCAGCGTCGCAGCGTCGACATCGACCGGCGTGAGCTCTTCAGCGGCCTCCGCGGGCTTCTTTTCCTTCGAGTCGACGAGGGCCCACGCGGGTACGGAATAGAAACGGAACGTCACTTGGTCAGCTCCACTCGAGCATCAACTTCAGCGGTTTGAGCGCGGCCTCACCGAGTCCCGGCGGGAGCTCGAGGCGCGGCTTCTGATCGCGCATGCAGCGGTACAACTTCTCCATCGTGTTCAGGCGCATGTGCGGGCACTCGTTGCACGCACAGCCGTTGTCCGGAGGCGCGGGGATGAAGGTCTTGCCCGGCGAGGCCTTCTCCATCTGGTGAATGATGCCGACCTCGGTCACCACGATGAACTTCGTGCCCGGGTCGCGCTGCGTGAACTCCAGCAGGTGCTTGGTCGAGCCGATGAAGTCGGCGTGCCGGAGCACCGCCGCTTCACACTCGGGGTGCGCGACCACCTTGGCGTCGGGGTGCTCGACCTTCAGCTGCACCAGGTGCTTCTCGCTGAAGATCTCGTGAACCATGCAGCTGCCCGGCCACAGCACCATGTCGCGACCGGTCTGCTGCATGACCCAGCGGCCGAGGTGTTGATCGGGCGCGAAGATGATCGGCCGGTCTTTGGGGATCTTCGAGACGATCTTCACCGCGTTCGACGAGGTGACGATCACGTCGCTCATGGCCTTCACCGCCGCCGACGAGTTCACGTACGTGGCCACGAAGTGATCGGGGTACTTCGCCTTGAAGGCCTTGAACTTGTCCGGCGGGCAGCGGTCCGACAGCGAGCAGCCCGCGTCGAGGTCCGGCAGCAGCACCAGCTTGTCGGGGTTCAGGATCTTCGCCGTCTCGGCCATGAAATGAACGCCGCAGAACACGATCACGTCTGCGGTGGTCTTCTCGGCCTGCTGCGCGAGCGCGAGCGAGTCACCGACGAAGTCGGCCACGTCCTGAATCTCACTCTCCTGGTAGTAGTGCGCGAGGATGACCGCGTTCAGCTCCTTCTTCAGCCGTACGATCTCCGCTTCGACATCCATGCGCGGTGCATAGCGCCCGGCGAGGCGGATTTCACTGCCAGTTCAACTCGGAGTGATGCGCTTCGACGAACGTGGCCTCTTCCCCACCCAGCGTCCCGCGCAGCGTCGTCACCGCCGTCGACGTGAACGAGAGCGGGAGCAGGGTGGCGGGATCGGTGACGAGCACGAATTCGCGGCGCTCGTCAGCGCTGGCAAACGTGGCCGGTTGGTGCGCCATGGTGTGGAAGAGCGCGTCGGCGCCGTCGGGGTTGGCGTTCTCGCTGATGGCGTGAAGGCGCACGCACTGCCGCGGCTGCTCGACGTGGCACCGCACTTCGCGCACCTCCACGCGCAGCTCGCCGACGGTCCATGACGCGCTCGGGCCCTCGAGCGTTCTCCCACGCCACAAGCCCACGAGCGCCTGCCAGCGCACGCGCGCGTCTTCTTCGAGCTGCTGGTTCACCATCGGCGCCATCTTCTCGACCAGCGTCTGATTGCCGGCCTTCACGCCCGGGCCAGTCGCGCTGGCGGGTTCTCGCTCGAACTTCACGAGCGCGCCGCTGGCGTCGACGGTGACGGTGCTCTCGAGCAGCTTCGCGAGGGTACGAAAAACGGGGTCTCCACTCGTCACCAGCACGTCGAAGGTCTCGATGGTTCGCGAGCCGTCGGGTGACGAGCTGATCTTCTCGGCGAAGCTGGCGGTGCCGCGGGTGGTGCGTTCGCCATCACCGTCCACGAAGCGCGTCTCGTGCAGGTAGGTGCCGACGCGCGTGGTCTCGGTGGGCCAGTTCCAGGTGAACGTGCGCGGCGGCCGCGAGGTGGCGCAGCCGGCGAAGAGCAGGGCGATGAGCAGCCGCTTCACTCAGTCGCCTTCTTCGACGGTGAGCTGGTAGCTGTCCTGGAAGTTGGCTTCGCGGTTCTTCGCGTCGCGCACCTCGAACACGTACTGACCCGGTTCTGCAGCGAAGCGAACCACCTCGGGCCGGTCGCCCTTCGCGCCGTCGGACGTCTGCACGAGCGTCAGCTTTCCGTCTTCGCCGATGCGATGCAGGTACAGGCCCACGTCGACCTTGAGCACGCCGGTGAGCGTCGCGGTCAGCGCGGTCTTCACCGGGCGGTCGCTCAAATCGAGCGAGAAATAGTCGACGTCTTTCTTCGGGAACACCGTGCCGCGCACCGGCTTGCCGAACTCGAGCTTCGTGGCCGTCGCCGCGGTGTTGTTGCTCTCGCGCTCCACGCTCCCGTCGTCGGGCACGACGGTGGCCGTGAGGCGATACGCCTGATCACCGTTCTCGTCTTCCTTCACCCACTTGCCGTCGACCTTCTTCGATGCCGCTTCGACGCGGATGAAGCACACGCCGTCGCACGACACGCTGTTGAGCTGCTCTGGCTCCTTGCTGGCGCCTTCGTTCGCCTTGAGCAGCGTCTCGTCGGGTTTCCCGTCGACGGGCTTCATCACCGAGAGCTGCAGGTCGACCTTGTCGACGCCCGAGACCTGCAACGTCGCGATCGACGGGCCGTCGGTGACCAGCCGGTAGTAGTCCACGTCGCCCTTCGGGCTGATGAAGCCGTCGCGGTAGCTGTTGGGCGGCACGTCGGTGGCGCGGTTGAGCTCGTCGTTGGGCTCGAACTCCGCGTTGTCCCCGGTGTCTTCGGGCGCGACCGTCAGCGTGTACGAGACGTCGGCGTTGCTCTTCTTGTTGCCGCTCTTCACCGCCACGTAGATGACCCGGTCAGCCGCGCGCACACCCACGTTGCGCAGCGAGAGCGCCGCGTTCTCCTTCGACTTGGCCTGGAACAGCACGGCCTCTGCTTCGGTGAGCAGTTGCACGTCGGTCACCACGCCTTCCACCGACGAGATGTCGATGCGCAGCGCCAACCGCTTCTCGGCCAGCGGGTTCACACCACCGTCGACGCCGCCATCGGTGCCAGCGTCTTCGGCGACGGCGTCGAGCGGCGCGGGCGTCTCTTCCTCGGCCGGCAATTCGTAGCGGTACCAGTCGACGTCACCGGAGTGCCCCACCGTGCCCGAGATGGCCTGACCCAGCGCGACCGGCGTGGCATCGACCTTTCGTTCATTCGGCTCGAGCTCGTAGCCGGGCATGCGATCGCTGAACTTCGCGGTCAGCGTGTACGCACCGCCGATGCCCTTCTTGAGCGACACCACGCGCACGAAGGTCTTCGCCGACACGTCGAGGTTCGGCAGCCGCTCCGTCGCGCCCACGCCGCCGCCGTTGATGGTGGCCAGCACGCCGCCCGTCTCATCGACGACCTCCAGCGCGACGTCGGCCCCGTTGGGAGCCGTCACCTGCAGATCGATGGTGCGGGGCAGGGCACTCTGCAGCGCGTACCAGTCACTGTCGGGCTTCGCGGGGTCGGCGCCGAGGTTCGCTTCGACGACGCTGGAACCGGTGAGCACCAGCGCCTGTGCCGCCGCATCGTTCGGTTCCTTCTCGGTCAAAACCGGAGGGCCGGCGTCAGGGACACCCGCGTCGACGACCGTCTTCTCGCCGCACATCTGGCAGGCAGGCAGCGCAACCACGAACAAACCAACGAGAATTCGGCGCGTCATCGGGGTGGTCATGCCACGCAGGCGGAACACCGCAAGGTTGGAAATGTTCCATGGCATAGTTGCCCACATGTCGCTCCGTACCCGAGTCGTCGTCGCCTGTTTCGCCTTCACGTCGTCCGTCGCAGCGGCGGCGGCGCCCACGACCATCGGCTACGCGCAGGCCACCGGCTACTTCAAGCAGGACACCCGGCCCACGCTCTACCAGCCGCTCGGAATGCTCGACGGTCGCGACGCCACCGCGTGGTGCAGCCCGACGTCAGACCCGCTCAACGAGCTGCTCACCTTCGGCTTCACCGGCCCGGTGCGCGTGACCGAGCTGCGCATCAATTCAGGCAACAACTTCGACGAGAAGACGTGGAGCGACTTCGCGCGGGTGCGGAAGATCGTCATTCGCAGCGGCAAGCAGTCGCAGACGGTGAACCTCGACGACGTGCGCGGCGTGCAGACCGTGGCGCTCAACCCGCCGATGCTGGGCAGCCGTTTCGTCGTGGAGATCCTCGATCACCACCCGGCCGAAGATCCCGACGCCTCGGTCTGCCTCACCGACTTCGTGTTCGTCAGCGACGGCAAGCCGCTCAACGGCCCGTGGCTCACCACCAGGCTCAAGTTCGACAAGGCGACGGCCATCGTCATGGGCACCTGGTACGCGGGCTACGAGGGCACGCCCGATCGCTACCTGTCGTTCAACTTCGACGGCACCTTCCGCTACTCGTACGAGCCGTACGACACCACGCGGAACAAAGAGAAGGCGATCACCGGCAAGTACGACGTGTCGACGTCGCGCCTGGTGTTCGAAGTGGACGGGAAGAAGTACGGCGTGAAGTACTCGAAGGATCCTTCGAAGAAGGGCGGCCAGGCGCTCTCCTTCGACGGTGAGCTCCCCGAAGATCTCAAGGGAGCGTGGCGCTCTCAGCCCTGAGCAGCCTTCTTCTTTCCCTTGGAAGCGAAGCGCGTGAAGAAGTCGATGATCTCCTTCTTCGCGCCCTTGTAGTCGGTCACTTCCGGCACGTCGGACTCGAGGAAGATGCCGCCGCACGACTCGCACGTGTCGTAGCTCTGCGGGTTGCTCTTATCGACGCTGATGATGCGAACGAGGTCGACCTGACAATCGGGACACTGGCCACTCATGGCGTCCGGATCGATCTTCCCGCCGATGCTCTCGAGGCCAGGAAGATTGTGGTGCAGCAACATGCGGTTGAGATCCGAGACATCGGCCCAGATTCCACCGCACTCACTGCACTTGCGAAGCGTCTGGTCGTCACCTTCCAGATTGACCATGTCGACGCCGCAGTTCGGGCACTCCATTGTGTGGCTGTTCTCCTGTTGGGGGTTGAGGAGCGAAAACTAGCGGCCATCGATCATGCAACGCAAGGAGCGTTCATCGTTCCTTCACCCGTTTGATGTCGGCACCGAGTGACCGCAGCTTCTTCTCGAGCCGCTCGTACCCGCGGTCCAGGTGGTACACGCGGCCCACGGTCGTCTTTCCCTCCGCAGACAGGCCGGCCAGGACGAGCGAGGCCGACGCGCGCAGATCCGTCGCCATCACCGGCGCCCCCGAGAGCTTTTCCACGCCGCGCACCACCGCGGTGTGACCATCGACGGTGATGTCGGCGCCCATGCGACGCAGCTCGGCCACGTGCATGAACCGGTTCTCGAAGATGTTCTCGGTGATCACCGACGTGCCCTTCGCGGTGCACAGCAGCGCCATCAGCTGCGCCTGCATGTCGGTGGGGAAGCCCGGGTGTTCCCGCGTCTTGATGTCGACGCCGCGCAGGTTGCCCTTCGACACGCAGCGCACGCCGTCGCCTTCGACGGTCACGATGCAGCCGGCTTCGCGCAGCTTCTGAATCACCGGCTCGAGGTGCTCGGGCGCGGTGCGCGTCACCAACACGTCACCTCCGGTGACGGCGGCGGCGACCAGCAATGTTCCAGCTTCGATGCGATCGGGAATGATGGCGTGATCGACCGGCCGCAACTCGTCGACACCATCGACGGTGATGATGTCGGACCCGGCGCCGGTGATCTTCGCGCCCATCTTGTTCAGCACGCGCGCGAGCTCTTCGATCTCCGGTTCACGCGCGGCGTTCTCGATGGTGGTGCGGCCCTTCGCGAGCACCGCGGCCATCAGCACGTTCTCGGTGCCGGTGACGGTGATCATGTCGAAGGTCACCGTGCCACCACGCAGCCGCTTCGCGCGCGCTTCGACGTAGCCCTCGGTCAACTCGATCTCGGCCCCGAGCGCCTGCAGCCCCTTCAGGTGTTGATCGATCGGCCGCGCGCCGATGGCGCAGCCACCCGGCATCGACACGCGGGCACGACCGTACCGGGCGAGCAGCGGCCCGAGCACCAGCACCGACGCGCGCATGGTCTTCACCAGCTCGTACGGCGCCTCCGGCGTGACCCCTTTCGAAGGCACCGTGATGTCGACGACGTCGCTCTTCCTGCCGGTGTGCCGCACCGACTCGCAGCCCATGGTGTCGAGCACCGCGAGCATGGTCTTCATGTCGGCCAGCTCGGGCACGTTGCGGAAGGTGTGCGTGCCGCTGGCGAGCAACGAGCTGGCGAGAATCGGCAGGCCGGCGTTCTTGGCGCCCGAGGCGTAGGTCTCGCCCTTGAGAGGTCCGTTGCCCTTGATGACGATCGAATCCATGTGACTCCTCTTTTCCCTACGGAGCGCGGCCCAGCGCGAGGCGATCGTGCCGCGCCAGGTCTTTCTCGATGCGAACGTCGTGGTAGCCCGCCCGCGTCATCAGCTCTTTCACCGCGCTCCCCTGGTCTTCGCCCATCTCCAGTGCAAGGAGCCCGCCGCTCTTCAAGCGGGGCAGCGCCGCGGTGACCAGGCGGTCGATGAGCCGCAGCCCATCGGCGCCGCCGTCGAGCGCCTCTTTCGGTTCGGCGCGCACTTCCTTCTGCAGCGTCGCGAGGTCCCCGGCCTTCACGTACGGCGGGTTCGAGACGATGACGTCGAACGTCGCGCCCTCGGGAATGGGGCTCAGCAGATCGCCCTGAAAGAACGTCACGCGCCCGTCGACCTGCAGGGCCTCCGCGTTCTTCTTCGCGACCTCGAGCGCGCCGGGCATGAGGTCGGTCGCCCACACGCTGGCCTGTGGCCGCTCGGCCGCGATGCTGATGGCGATACAGCCACTGCCAGTGCACACGTCGAGCACGCGGGTGGCGTTCTCCTTCGACACGTCACGCAGCGCGGCTTCGACCAGCAGCTCCGTCTCGCTGCGCGGAATCAGCACCCGTGCGTCGACGGCGAAGCGACGCCCGTAGAACTCCTTGAAGCCCACCAGGTACTGCGTGGGCTCACCGCCCAGGCGCCGCTGAATCAGCGCGCGATAGGTCCCGAGCTCCTCCTTCGCCAGTGGGCGATCGAGGTCCATGTACAGCTTCACGCGCGGCACGCTCAGCACGTGGCCCAGCAGAATCTCCGAAGTCAGCCGCGGCTCGTCGACCTGCTGCTTGTCGAAGTGGCCACGGGTCCAGTCGAGCACCCGGCGAATGGTCCACGTCTCGGCGGTCAAAATCAGGCCTCCTGCTGCTTCAAGGCTTCGGCGCGGAAGAACGTGCGCAGCGCGTTGAGCACGTCGTCGATGTCGCCGCTCATGGCGCCGGGCAGGTTGTGGCGCGTGTAGCCGATGCGGTGATCGGTCATGCGGTCCTGCGGGAAGTTGTACGTGCGGATCTTCTCGGAGCGATCGCCGCTGCCGACCTGGCCCTTGCGCAGGGCATCACGCTCGCTGCGGATCTTCTCCTGCTCCATCTCGTAGAGCCGGGTGCGCAGCATCTTGAGCGCCATCGCGCGGTTCTTGAGCTGCGACTTTTCCTGCTGGCACTTCACGACGATGCCCGTCGGCTTGTGAATCAGCCGCACCGCCGAGTCGGTGGTGTTCACGCTCTGGCCGCCGGCGCCCGTCGAGCGCATCACCTGCATCTCGATGTCGGCGGGGTTGATGGTGACGTCGGCTTCTTCGGCTTCGGGCATCACCGCGACGGTGATGGTCGAGGTGTGAATGCGGCCCTGCGTCTCGGTCGCCGGCACGCGCTGCACGCGATGCACGCCCGATTCCCACTTGAGCGACGAGTAGACCGCGTCGCCGTTCATGGTGACGGTCGCGTCTTTGATGCCGCCCTGATTTCCGCTCGACATGTCGACGATGTCGGCCTGCCAGCCGTGCGCCTGCGCGTACCGCAGGTACATCTGCATGACCTCTTCGGCGAAGAGCGCCGCTTCGTCACCGCCGGCCGCCGCGCGGATCTCGATGATGACGTTCTTGTCGTCGTTCGGGTCCTTCGGGAGCAGGAGCATGCGCAGCTCCTCCTCCATCGCGGCCTTCTTCTCGCGGAGCGGCGGCAGCTCTTCCTTCGCCATCGCCTTGAACTCGGCGTCACCGGTCTCGAGCAGCTCTTCGTTGCCCTTGATGTCCGCGAGGACCTTCTTGAAGGCCCGGTAGTGCTCGACCAGCTTCTCGATGCTCGCGCGCTCGCGGGAGACCTTCTGCAGGCGGGCGGAGTCAGCGAGGACCGCAGGGCTCGACAGCTCGGCGGTGAGCCGCTCAAAGCGTTGTTCGACCTCGTCGAGCTTCTGAATCACGGCGGCGGGGCTGTACGCGCACGCACCGCGCGTCGCAACCGCGTTGTTGCCGCGTCACGCGCGGTCAGGTAGTCAGGCGCGACAACACGCAGCACCACGGAGATCCAAGATGCCCGCAGTCAAGTCCAACCGGAGCAAGAAGAAGCTCAAGAACCGCGCGAAGACCAAGAAGGCCGTGCTCAAGCGCCGCCGCGTGCGCGCCCGCAAGGCCAAGGGCAAGTACTGAGCCGATGAGAGCCTTCGTGCTCTTGACGCTGCTGGTGACGCCGAGCGCGTTCGCCAGCAGCGTTTCTATTTCCGGGGCGCAGGCTTCGAGGTTGACGCTGGCTGCAGAGCCGGGCTTCCAGCCCACGCCGTTCCCTGCGATGGGCGTCGATCTCTCCGCCGTTTCGGCGCGTTGATCGATCACCAGATTCAGCTGCTCGACTTCAGCCGTGCGTCGCTTGCCGGCCCGCTCACGACCCTGGTCATCGCCGCCACGGCGCTCGTCGCAGGCGCGGTGATGCTGCCCTTCGGCTACGGCTTCCTGATCGTCGGGTTGATGGTGATGGGCGGCTCGGTCTTGCCGATGGGCATCGGGTTCGTCTGGCTGGCCAGCAACCTCAGTCACAACGCGAGCATCGATCGATCGATCAAGAAGCTCCGCAGTGACCGCGCGGCGTTGAGTGGTTCGCCGACGGCCCACCTCCAGTTCCCGCCTTCGGAGCCCGAGCTGCTTCAGGTGGCGTCGTTCTGAGCGCGCGGCTCGCGATGCTGGTGGTGTCGCTCGCCGCTTCGCAGGCGGTCGCCGAAGAGCCCTTGCCAGGCGCGCAGGGCTCGAAGCTCACGCTCACCGCCGATGCGCTGACGGTGCAGTTGATCGACCTGCAGATCGATCGGCTCACGACGAAGCGTTCGTCGTTGGCGGGGCCCGCAGTGCTCGCGGGCTTCGGGTCGCTGGGCCTCAGCATCGGAGCGGTGTTCTTCGCGGCCAGCTTCGCCGGTGGCGTGGCGAACCCGATCGCGCTCATCGTCTCGTTGGCGATCGCCGGCGCGTCGGTCCTGCCGCTCGCGATCGGCATCGTGTGGCTCGTGGCGAACCTCACGCACAACGGTCGCATCGACGACGCGATCGAGGACCTCGAGGACGATCGCGCGGTGTTCGCGCCGGTGTCGGCGCTCCCGACATCGATGTTCCGGCTCGCGTCGTTCTGATCGTTCCCGCCGGTGACCCGAGCGACCTCAGGCCGGGAAGGCGCGCTCGATGATCGCGTCGAAGCTGGTCTTCGCGCTCAACGTGCCGAACGCCGCGCCGTGCTGGCCACCGAGGCGCGACTCGCAGAACGAATCGCTCACCACCGAATTGCCCGCGCGGATCAGCAGCGACGCCTGCATGCACAGCGCGAGGCGCTCCACCAGACCGCGCGCGCGCACTTCGACCGTCGACATGTCGGTGAAATCGGCGGCCAGCTTCGACATCTCAGCGTCGAGGTGCTTGTTCTGACCTTCGGCGGCCTTCACTTCGGCGAACACGGCCTGTAGCGAAGCGGGCTCCTTCACGGCAGCGCGCAGCACGTCGAGGCACTGAATGTTGCCGCTGCCTTCCCAGATCGAATTGAGCGGCGCCTGACGGTACAGCCGCGCGAGTGACGCCTCTTCGACGTAGCCGGCGCCACCGAGGCACTCCTGCGCTTCGTTGACGAACACCGCGCCGCGCTTGCACACCCAGTACTTGCCGATGGCGGTGCCCATGCGCGCGAACGCGGCTTCGTTCTCGTCACCACGCGTCGACCCGTCGACCGCGCGGGCGATGCGAGCGGTGAGCGCGGTGTGGGCTTCTGATTCCAGCGCGAGGTCGGCGAGCACGTTCTTCATCAGCGGCTGATCGACGAGCTTCTTGCCGAAGGCGACGCGGTGCCGCGTGTGGTGAATGGC
>QFQP01000164.1 GCA_003243425.1 Archangium gephyra
AGGTAGGCTGGAAGTCCAACCTGGGGTGGATCAGTTTCACGCCGGCGGGTGGATCAGTTTCAGAGCGGCCGAAGCACTGGGTGAGCGTGTTCACCAGGTGCTCGACATGAGGGCCCGCACGGGACGAGCAGAGCGCGCGAGACCCGACGTCCCGCCCCTTTCAAAGCCGTCGTTCAGCGACCGTCGCCAGCTCAGCCCGTGCGTTTATGCAGCGGGAGCTCGCGCTGCGGCTCGCGGTCGCGCAGAAGCCGCACGAGTTGACGAATCCAGAGGTCGTTACTCAGCGCCGTACTGGTGACGACGAGCTCGACCCAGCCAGCATCACGAAGCGCGTTGCGCTGCGTGCGGTCGAGGTCGAACTGCTGGCGGTGCCGATGCCAGTTGAAGCTGTCGGCGTGCAGCACGACGCGATGGCGCGGCCAGGCGAAGTCGGCGCGGACGATGCGGCCGCCGCGCTCGTCGTGCACCGTGTACTGATGCTTCCAACGCGTGACGCCAGCGTCGCGAAGCGCGCGCGTGACGTCCGTCTCGAGGGACGAGTCGTTGAGACCGAGTCGAACCGCGAGCAGCTCTTTGACGCGCGCGACACCAGGCGGACCGCGCATGCCGAGTTGCTTCATCACATAGCCGAGCCACGGGCCGAGGTTGGGTCGTTGCCGCTGGGCGGAATCGAGGGCGCGTTCGAAAGCGGCTGGTTCGAGAACACCGGCGAGGTCGAGCACGGTCCGCGCGAGGTTCGTCACCGGCAATCCGCGGACGCGCACGATGTCGAAGTGCGCATCGGTGCGGTGACAACGAACACCTTCGAGGTGCGTGCGCTGCTCGCCATGGAGCAGCACGTCGATTTCCGCGGGGCAGTGGAGGCCGTCGAGTTGGTGAACGAAGCCGGCGCTGCGATGCGAGAGCGCAGCGCCCTCATGTCGCAGGCACACGGCCATGGCGGTCTGTGACCACGACGGAAGGTGAGCGGCGACGCGGTAGATGCCGCGGTGAAGACCGATGATCAACCCGTTGGCCAGACGCCAGTCGATCGCCCGTCCATGGAGTCCGAGCGAGAGCAGTTGTGTCCGTGTGATGAGACCGAACTGCTTCGCCGCCAACGTCATGAGTGCTGTGTCCACCTCGCGCATCGCGCCTCCAGCGGACAGACGACTGCAAGAGGCGCGCGAGCCGTCTCCCGGAAGTTGAGCCACGGAACTGGTGCGTGGTCGCTCCAGGTGGGCGGAGACCGGCAGCCGCCATGGGAGGACGACCGCGAAGGGTTCAGGCGCTGCTCGCGTCGAACACGCCCCGCGGCGCCCACGAAGTGACGCAACTGACGCTGGTCGGGCTTCGGTGGTCAGATAACCCCGTCAGGACCGTGGTGTCTGACCGCCGAACGCCGAGCTTCACGAAGCCTGGGTGAG
>QFQP01000165.1 GCA_003243425.1 Archangium gephyra
TGTTTTTCTGAGCGCTTCAAACAAGGCACGCTCGGCGGGTTCCCTCAGCATGCCGGCTTCGGCGTTTATGAAGGACTCGCCCTTGGCTTCAGCCTGCTTGAGAATATTCACTACACGCTTGTTTGCCGCGGCGAGGCTCTCCGCTTCGGGCAGACCGGCGAAGGCGCGTACGGCTTCGAGCTGGCGGGGCACCTGATCAAGCTGCACCGGGCGCATGCACAGTACCGCTTCAATCTCGTTCGCGCCATAGCCAGCCTCACGCAGATGGCCGCGCAGACGTTCGAAAACGAAGGTTTCGAGATCCGTATGCGCGTCGCCGAGCATTCCCTGCGGAAACACTGAAAACGCCGCGTTGACGAGATCGAAAAGCGATAGGGGCAAATTACCCTCGACAAGCATGCGGATCACGCCGAGGGCGTGGCGGCGCAGGGCAAACGGGTCCTTGTCCCCGGTCGGTTGCTGGCCGATGCCGAACATCCCGGCAAGGGTTTCCAGCTTGTCGGCCAGCGCCAGTGCGGTGGCGACATCATTGCCGGGCAGCGCGTCGCCCGCGAAGCGCGGCCGGTAGTGCTGCTCGATGGCGTCCGCCACGCGCGGGTCTTCGCCATCGGCGAGCGCGTAGTAGCGCCCCATGGTCCCCTGCAGCTCCGGGAACTCGCCGACCATGTGGGTGACGAGATCGGCCTTGGCGAGCAGCGCCGCGCGCTCGGCGAGCGCCGGATCGGCGCCGATTTTCTGCGCGATCGCCTGCGCCAGCGCGCGCACGCGCCCGACGCGCTCGAGCTGGGTGCCGAGCCTGTTGTGGTAGACGATAGTAGCAAGCTGCGGCACGCGCTCGGCGAGCCTGCTGACCAACCTGTCGTCGATCGCGCCCACGATCGACCTGAGCGTCGACTACGAGGACTGGATGTCCACGATCGAGCGCAACACGCTCGCCCTCGGCTCCATCTTCAACAAGTCGGACGAGGCCTCGGCGCTGACCGCAGCGTCGCTGCCGCGGCACCCGTACGGCGCGGACGTGAGCACGCTGATCCGCGCGAACATCCGTCGCGCGATGACGCTCGAGTTCCGCAACGTCGTGATCATCGTGCGCATCGCACAGATCCTGATCATGTCGTTCGCGGTCGCCACGCTTTTCATCCTGACGCCCCACAAGACGATCGCGAACGGCATCTCGATCATGGGAGCCATCTTCTTCTCGGCGCTCATGATGCTCATCGCTGGGGGCGCGGAGCTGCAGCAGACGACACAGCGGCTCTCGGTGCTTTACAAGCAGCGCGACGCGCGCTACTACCCGACCTGGGCCTACGTGCTGGGGTCTGCCATCTTCCGCACGCCGTTCTCGGCGCTGGACGCCACGGCGTGGACGCTCATCATGTACTGGGCGGTCGGGCTCGACAACTCG
>QFQP01000166.1 GCA_003243425.1 Archangium gephyra
GCCCTGGCCAAGGAGGTCGGCGAGTTCCTCGACCTGCACGCGCTGCTGCTGGACGATCCCGAACTGCTGCATGGTCTCGACGAACTGATCCGCACCGGGCGGTATTCGGCCGACTATGCCCTGCGGCTGCAGCGCGATCGGCTCGCCGCCGTCTTCGACGGCATGGACGACGCCTACCTCAAGAGCCGCATGGACGACCTCGACCATGTGATCGGCCGCATCCACGCGCACCTGCACCAGCGCGCGGCCGATACGCCCGGCGTGGCCGGCGAGATCCTGGTCAGCGACAACGTGGCCCCGTCGGAACTGGCCGAACTCCAGCAGCACGGCGTGGTCGCGGTGGTCACCGCTGCCGGCAGCACGCTCTCGCACAGCGCGATCCTCGCACGCAGCCTGCACCTGCCGCTGGTGGTCGGCAACGCGCTGGCACTGCAGAAGATCAACGACGGCGACGTGCTGATGGTCGACGGCAGCACGGGCGAGGTGGTGGTCAATCCCGACCCGGACGACCTGCGCCGCTACCGCGAACGCCTGCGCGATGCCGCACGCGAAGCCCGTGAACTCGGCCGGCTGCGCTCCAAGCCCAGCCGCACCCGCGACGGCGTCGACATCGCGCTGTGGGCCAATGCCGAATCGCTCGAGGACGTGGCCAAGGCGCACACGCTCGGCGCCTCGGGCGTGGGCCTGTACCGCACCGAATTCCTGTTCCTGCAGCGGCGCGAGCTGCCCGGCGAAGACGAACAGTTCCAGGTCTACCGCGACCTGGTGCTCGGCATGGGGGGTCGCCCGGTGACCATCCGTACGCTCGACCTGGGCGCGGACAAGGCCGACCGCACGGGGTTGGTGGTCGGCGACGAGGACAACCCGGCGCTGGGCCTGCGCGGCGTACGCCTGTCGCTGGCGCACGCCGGCGTGTTCGATACGCAGTTGCGCGCCATCCTGCGCGCCTCCAGCTATGGCCCGGTCCGCATCCTCGTGCCGATGGTCAGCAGCCGTGATGAGATCCTCGAGGTCCGTCGCCGGCTCCGGCGCGTCGCGCTGCAACTGGGCAAGCAGGGGCACGAAATCGCCGGGCAGGTCGAGCTGGGCGCGATGATCGAGGTGCCCGCCGCGGCGATCGCCCTGCACGCCTTCGTCGACGTGGTGGACTTCGTCTCCATCGGCACCAATGACCTGGTGCAGTACCTGCTGGCCGCCGATCGCAACAACGACACCCTGAGTGAACTCTATTCGCCGCTGCATCCCGGCGTGTTGCGCCTGCTTCGCCACGTGATCCGCACGGGTGCCGAGCACGACATACCCGTGGCGATGTGCGGCGAGATCGCCGGCGACGCCACGCTGGCGCCGATGTTGCTCGCGCTGGGCCTGCGCGAGTTCAGCCTGCACCCGGCCACGCTGCT
>QFQP01000167.1 GCA_003243425.1 Archangium gephyra
CGAGCCGCTGAGCGGGCGCGTTGACGGGCGACGCAGCGAGTTCGTGTTCCTCTGGCGGGACGGTCCGCCTGCGAGCCAGGCGCGCATCGACATGGTCGTGGAAGTCCGTGCGGTGACGGCCGACAACCGGCGGGGACCACCGGCGCAGGTGCGCGTCGTGTCCGCACCGGGCGGGTAGGGCAGGGATGTCCAGTCTCGCGTCCTGCGCCAAGGATCGCGGATACTGTGCGCATGGCCGACAACACTCCCCGCCTGCTGACCGTCGCGGTCACCTCGCGCGCCCTGTTCGATCTTGAAGAAAGCCACGCACTTTACGAGCGCGAGGGTGTGCAGGCCTACGCCGATTTCCAGCGCACCCACGAGGACGACGTGCTGGCACCCGGCATCGCCTATCCGGTGGTACGCAAATTGCTGGCGCTCAATGCCGGCGCATCACCGGAAGCGCCCCGGGTCGAAGTGATCCTGCTGTCCCGCAACTCCGCGGACACCGGCCTGCGCATCTTCAACTCCATCCAGCACTACGGACTGGGGATCGTGCGCGCGACGTTCACCGCAGGCGAGCCGACCTGGCCTTACGTGAAGCCGTTCGGCACGGACCTGTTTCTGTCGGCCAATCCCGAATCGGTGCGGCGGTCCCTCGAACACGGCATCGCCGCCGCCACCATCCTGCCGGCGGGCGCACCACAGCTGCGCCACGAACACCAGTTGCGCATCGCCTTCGACGGCGATGCAGTGATCTTCGGGGACGAGAGCGAACGCATCTCGCGTGAACAGGGCGTGGAAGCGTTCGGCAAGCATGAGCAGGCGCGCGCGCGCGAGCCGTTGTCCGGCGGCCCGTTCCGCAATTTCCTCTCGGCGCTGCATCAGTTGCAGCAAGCGTTCCCGGCGGACGAGCGTTCGCCGATCCGCACTGCGCTGGTTACTGCACGTTCTGCACCAGCGCACGAACGTGTGATCCGCACCTTGCGCGAATGGGGCGTGCGCCTGGATGAAGCGCTGTTCCTCGGCGGGCGACACAAGGGGCCGTTCCTGGAAGCCTTCGGTGCCGACATCTTCTTCGACGACTCGCAACACAATATCGACAGTGCCCGCCAGCATGTTGCCGCCGGTCACGTTCCCCACGGCGTTGCGAATCCGTGACGCATATCGCGCCGCGCCTGTCCGGCCGGTGCGGACCTCCCCGATAGGTTGAGCACAAGCAGCTTCGCAGCCTGGTGAAGCGCGGTTCGGGGAGCCTGTCGTGTGCCTGGAAGAACGTGAAGGTCGCCTGTGCCTGTTCCATCGCCGGCGCGAATGGAACAGCCAGCGCATCACCGAAGTCCCGTGGTATGAGGGGACGGCCGACGCGGTCTATCAGAACCTCGACATCATCGAATCCTAC
>QFQP01000168.1 GCA_003243425.1 Archangium gephyra
GTCGACTACGTGCGGCGGCTGGGTGCGCTGGTCGGCGCTGCGGCCCGCGCGAACGACTATGCCGACGCGCTGCAGCGCGGGCTGGACGAGGTACGTGCGCAGGCCGCGCGGCTGCCGCGCCGGCCGACGGTCTACTTCGAGGAGTGGGACGAGCCGCAGATCACCGGCATCCGCTGGGTATCGGAGCTGATCGGCATCGCCGGGGGCGACGATGTCTTTCCGGAGATGGCGAAAGAGTCGCTGGCCAAGCACCGGATCCTGGCGGGAGGCAGCGAGGTGGTGCTGCGTGCGCCGGACATCATTCTCGGCTCGTGGTGCGGCAAGAAATTTCGCCCCGACCGCGTGGCGGCACGCCCCGGCTGGGATGCGATCCCTGCCGTGCGCGACGGCGAGCTGCACGAGATCAAGTCGCCGCTGATCCTGCAGCCGGGCCCGGCGGCGTTGACCGATGGCGTACAGGCGATCGCGGCGATCATCCAGCGATGGGCATCGCGCCATCGTTGAGGCGGTTCTCCATGTACGGATGGTCTGACGTGGGAGCGACGTAAGTCGCGATGAAGCACCGCGGTGGCCTATCGCGACTTACGTCGCTCCCACAACGGGCCAGTGCTGCGAGGTCTCAGAAATTCCGCTGGAACTTCACCGTTTCCGTGCGCCCACCCGACGTCACCACCACCTCGAAGCGGTAGGAGTCGCGTGGCGAGATGCGCGCGGTGCCGATGTGGTCCATGTAGCCGCCGGCATCCACCTTGCGCAGCGTGATGGCCTGCCGCGCGCCGGACAGGTCGTGCGCAGTGACGCTGACTGCGCCGTCGGCATCGACTTCTTCGCCACCATCGACCTTGCGCAGCGCGACCAGCACCAATGCCGTGCCGGCATCGCGCGGGACGCCGTACTGCTTGGCGACCGCTTCGCTCAGCGAGAGAGTGGGGAGGGCGTTGTAGCGCACGCGCAGGTCACCGAAATCGGCTTCGGCTGGCGTGGCCTGCACGAACTCGGCGGTCCGCGGCGCTTCGCCCCCGGAACACGCAGCCAGCAGGGGCAACAAGGCGAGCAGGAGCAGCAGGCAATGACGGAGCATGTCGGACACCGTGTGTGCGGGAGAGGGACGGCGCGCAAGATTGTTGCGGATCAGTGGCGCGTTAACGGGACAACGCCTAGCTCAGCAGCACCGCCAGTTCCGCGACGATCCTGTCGCCACGAACAATAGCGTAACCATCCCAGCCGGCGGAGTTCGCCCAGTGACTTCCCGGCGCCACCAGCCTGACCACGCGATCCCCGGGCTCGAGCTTGGACTTGAATGCGATCCACTCCCTGTCCGCGGGATCAAACCTTTGCTCGACCTCCGGGAGCGAAACAGGCGTAATTGTCCAGCCA
>QFQP01000169.1 GCA_003243425.1 Archangium gephyra
GCCCCGCTCGACGTGCTCCTCCAGCTCGGGCTCGTCGGCCTCGTCGCCGTCGGCGCGATGGCGGGACTCGCCCTCGTCCGGACCTGGCGGCTCGCCTCCGACGCGAAGCCCGTGGTCGCGGTCTGGCCGGCCCTCGTGCTCGCCGCCCTCGGCGCGGCCTCGCTCGCCGAGTCCCTCGTCCTCGTGGACTGGGGATGGCTGCTGCTCGTGATCGGCGCGGGGATCGGGTCGCGGCGCGGCGGGCTCGGCCGAGCCGCCACGGGGGCCGGAGGCTGAGCGAGCCTCAGGCCGTCGTGGCGCGTCAGTCCGCGTCGAGGTACGACGGAAGAGTGCGCGAGATGCCTTCATCAAGCGACACGAACTCAGCGACGTCCATCAGCTCCGACAAACGAGTCACGTCTGGGGCACGGCGTTCGACGCTCCCCGACGGGGCCGGATGCTCGACGATCTCGCCACGCCAGCCAGCTTGCCGCATGATGATCTGAGCGAGGTCGGCGATGACGACCTCGTCCGGCGAACCGATGTTCACGACTTCCCCGAGGGCGTGCTCGGCAACCACCGTCATCGCTCTGACTGCGTCATCGACATAGATGAAGCTCCTGGTCTGCCGAGCACCGTGCAACTCGAACACACCACGGCGTCCGCGCTCGATGAAGTCCGGGATCACGTGGTGAACCCCCATGTGCGGGCCATAGGCATTGTGGAACCGGCCCACCACGACGGGCAAGCCGAGCTGCGCCGCCGCTGCGAAACTGGCGATCTCGCCATGCAGCTTCGCGCCGCCGTACGACCACCGCAGCTCTCTCGGATCCTGAATCGACAACGGGACGTTCTCCGCGGTGGGAACGGGCCAGCCGAATGTCGTCACCGTTCCTGCGTACGCCTCGGATGAGCCCGCATAGAAAAAGAAACCCGTGCCGAGACGTGCGAAGTGCTCAAGCAGCAGCAGGGTCGGGATCGTGGAGTGCCACACCGTGTCCCAGGGCCTTGAGTAGAAGTTCGCCGTGCCATTGAGTGCGGCAAGGTGGTACACGCCGTCGACAGCAGGCAGCTCGGCGACAAACGAGGGATCGGCGAGGTCTCCGAGGACAAGTCGCACACCGGGAAGAGACTCGATCCGTGCGCACTGCGCTTCCGCATCCGGCTGAAGACCCAGGTCCACGGCGACCACACGATGGCCTTGCGACGAGAGCAACCGAGTCAGGTGCGCACCGAGAAAGCCGACAGCGCCGGTGACGAGGTACGTGCGGGTCATGAGGCGGATGCTCGCATTCTTCCGAGGGTCAACAGGGTCACGTCGTCGCGACCGTCAATGGCGGGAATCTGGTTCCAAAGGACGATGACGATCGATCCGGGGCGGGCAT
>QFQP01000170.1 GCA_003243425.1 Archangium gephyra
GCGCCTTCCGGCTCCCGCGAATGCTCCGCGGCGAGAGCAAGGACTTCAACCGCGCCACCGCCGAGAGCGCGCTCCGCTTCGCCGAGGACCAGGTCTTCCATCCCGAGCGCGACGAATTCGACTTCCTGATGAATCGGAAGGTGCTCGCCGACATGGGCATTCGCTTCTGGCGCTGTCGCTCGCAGACGCCGGTAACGCGCGACCCGGAGCGTATGACCGAGATGGTCGAGCGCCTGGTGCGCGTCGGAGTTCTCACTCCTGAAGAGGGCCGAGTCCTCGCCGGCGACATCTTCAACCGGGAGTTCCGGAAGATCGGCGACGACTGGACCAAGCGGCCGATCAGCTGACCCTCGCGGGAGTGCAGACACAGAGCGTGGATCTGACTCCCGCTGCACGGCCTCCGTCGACGCTGGCGCAGAGCGCGAAGCAACTGCTGACGCTGAGAGAGGACCTGCGCGCAGAGGAGGACCGCCTCGCAACCGATCGGGCCGAACTCGCCCGCCGGTACCTCGAGCCAGAACGAGTGACGGTCCCGCGCGCGGAGTTCGACTCGTGGTTCGGGGAGCGCCGTGAGCCTGCTTGAGCTTCACGCCGCGCGGGTGTTCGCCGACGAACTGCTCGAGCAGGTGCTGAGACTGCCGGTATCGAAGGCGATGGACCTCGGAAGTCCACAGGGGTTCGACCGCGCGTCGGCGCTTCTGGCTGCTCGGCTCCGGCGCTCGGCTGCGCCGGCTGAGGCAGATGCCCTTCGCGAGGCTGTGGCGGTGCTCGACGTGGACTGGGGGCGCACCACTGCTGCTCAGCGGCGGCGCCTCGTCGCGGAGTCCCTTGTGGCGGCCGGCAGATCGACCGCCCTCATCCCACAGCGCATCCGGGTTCCACTTGGAGATGCGGCCACCGAGGTCATCAACTCCACGCGCGAACACTCACGCCAGGTGCAGGAACTGGCCATTGGAGCTCGCTTCAACGCGCTCGACCACCGTGTCGCGCGGCACATCGTGAACGCGCAGGGGCTCTTCGTCCGCGACGAGTATGGGCGGCGACTCGATGGGTTCGGTCGCGAAGCAAGGCGGATCGTCGCCTCGGGGCTCGAGCGGGGATGGGGCCGCTCCGATATTGCCGGCGAACTGGAGTCCGCAGCTCGAGCCGTGCTCATTGAACGTGCGCCGTTCTATTGGGAGGTCGTCGCAAGCGCCTTCATCGGCCAGGGGCGCTCCTTCGCGCAGGTGAGCGGCTACGCAGAGGCCGGTGTTCAGCGGTACCGCATCGAGGCGGTGTCCTCGGCGTCAATTACTCGTACCCCTTGGCGACAATTACACTTCCCCATCGGTTGACCTGCTGATCACTCCATCGTC
>QFQP01000009.1 GCA_003243425.1 Archangium gephyra
CTTCGGATACCTCTTCCCTGTTCCCATTGGCTCCAGCTTCCCTCTCTTGAGAGCCTCCGGAAATCCCGGGCCGATTCACACTTCATGCTGCGGCCCGCGGACTTGCTCCCTCTTTCGAGGTTCTTGACGCCACGCTTCACCATTCGGCATCTCTGCCTCAAGTGGTGGCCTGCTACCGGGCTCTCCGGCGATTACCCGCGCGGGGCTTTCACCCGCTGGTGAAGAGCAGCGTGACTCCGCCTCCTGCTCGGCCGGTCGCCCGTCCGTCGGCTCTGAGTCTTCACGACGCACCAAGCAATGACGATAACGGCGACATCCCAGCGCCCGACCAGCGAAGCTTCTCTGACGCTCGGCTCCACCGAGTGTTCCGACCGCTCACGGCGTAATCCAAATCATACATCACCACCCCGCTGGACGCGCTGGGCCCAGTTTCGGTAAGCGTCCCCGCCATGCTCCGCCGCAGCGACACCTTCAACGCAGATCGCTGCGACCGATGAACACTCCCGCAGATCCGCTGACCGTGAGCCTTCGCCAAAGGCGAGCGCAGATCGTGGAATGGCTCCTCATCTGGGCTGCCACACGTCTCGCCCTCGTCGTCGTAGCCTCTGTCGGTCCGTGGCTGCTCGGGAAGCCCGGCGACCTCGCGCCGCCCACCAATGCGATCGAGCGCTGGAACCAGTGGGACGTGAGCTTCTATTCGGGTATCGCAATCACCGGCTATCAAGCGAGCGGAACTCCACCCAACCTCGCTTTTCTCCCGGGCCTCCCGCTTCTCCTGAAGACGCTGCACGGCATGGGCATCGGCTGGGTTCTGGCCGGTGTGCTGCTCTCGTTGGTCGCCGCCGCGCTCACAGTCGTCGGGTTCGGACTGGTGATCGAAGACGTCTGGCCAGGAGCGGGGCGTAACGCCGTACTGCTTCTGGGCACCGCGCCCAGCACCATCTTCCTCAGCGCGGGCTACCCCGAGCCGTGGTTCCTGTGCGGCGCGGTGTGGGCGTTCTATTTCGCCCGGAACGATCAATGGTGGCCCGCTGGGGTATGCGCTGCGGCAGCGATGCTCTTCAGGGTGAACGGGCTCTTCCTGGCGGCGTCGCTCGGTGTGCTCTGGCTCGTAGAACGCCGGCACCGCACGTTCTGCAGGCTCCTGCCGCTCGCGCTGCCGATCCTCGTCCTCTCCGGATGGATCGTCTATCTGCACGCGCTCACCGGCGACTGGTTCGCGTGGCAGCACGCACAAGCCACGGGCTGGAAGCGTCACTTCGTCGGCCCCGTCGCCTCGCTCCGGACTTCGTGGATCGCGGCCTTCCGCCACGAGCAGAGCGAGCATTTCCATTGGTACGACGCCAACTTCATCTGGATGGCGCGCGCCGAGATCGTCGCAGTCACCGTGGGGTTGTTCTTCACCGGCTGGCTCGTGGTCGTGCGCCGGTGGGCTGAGGCCGCGTACGTCTTCTTCCCGATATTCTCGCTCGCCACGTCGACCTGGTACTTCTCGGTGCCGCGCTCCCTCATCTTGGCGTGGCCCATCTACGGTCTCCTCGCGGCGCTCAGCCTCCGCTTCAGGTGGGTGATTCCGCTCTGGTTTTCGCTCTGTGCGCCGCTCGCGATCCTCTTCGCGGCGACTTTCTTCAACGGTCGTTGGGCAGGCTGACGCGCACTTCGCGATGCCTCAGTTCTCCGAGCTTGGGGGAGCCCAAGCCTTGAGCTATCTGGCCGCCCATGAAACAGGTCCTGATCACGGGCGGCGCTGGGTTCATCGGGTGCCTGCTCGCCGAGCGGTTGTTGAAGGCTGGCGTCGAGGTGGTGGTGTTCGACAACCTGCACCCTCAGGTGCACACCGAGCCAGGCGTTCCCTCGCGCTTGCCGAAAGGCGCGCGGCTGGTGCTCGGAGACGTCTGTAGCGCCGATAATTGGCGCTCGCTTTTTCACACCCTGCGGCCCGACGCGATCGTTCACCTCGCAGCCGAGACCGGGACCGGTCAGTCGCTGACCCAGTCGCACCGGCACGCTTCGGTGAACGTGGTCGGCACCTCGCTGATGCTAGACGCGCTCACCGCGGTGAAGCACGTACCTTCGCGCATGCTGCTCTCGTCGAGCCGCGCGGTGTACGGCGACGGCGCGTGGCGTGATTCGGCGGGGCAGCTCTTCTATCCGCCGGGCCGTAGCCGCTCGCAGCTCGAGGCCGCGCAGTGGGACTACCTCGATGCCAACGGCAAGGTCGCGACCGCCGTCGCCAACGACGCGCGCATCGTCGCAAGCAACCCCATCAGCGTATACGGCGCCACCAAGCTCGCACAGGAACACATGCTCTCGGCCTGGTCGCGCGCCTTCGGGAGTGCGCTCACCGTGCTGCGTTTTCAGAACGTGTACGGCGCGGGCCAGGCCATCGGGAACCCGTACACCGGCGTGCTGACGTTCTTCGCCACGCAGGCGCGCGCTGGCAAACCCATCGACATCTACGAAGACGGAAAGATCATCCGCGACTTCGTGCACGTGCAGGACGTGGTGTCGGCCGTGCATCTTGCGTTGGCGCGCGAGGGTGGTCACCCGACGGCCATCGACATCGGCTGCGGCGAAGCCACCGACATCGCGTACGTCGCGAAGATGATGGCGAAGCTCGGCGGCGTCGAAGCGCGCGTCACTGGCCGCTTCCGTGACGGCGACGTGCGAGCCGCGTGGGCGTCCATCGAACAGGCCCAGTCGGTGCTGGGCTACAAGGCCGCCGTTCCGCTCGAGACCGGGCTTCGCGAACTGCTCGACTCGGTACCATCTCGGTGAACGTGCAGGGCAACACCGACCGCGTCAACAATCTCGACGTCATCCGCTTCGTCGCGGCGGCAGCGGTGATTTACGGCCATGCGTTCCCGCTGAACCTCGCGGGCTCACCGGGTTTTTTATCAAACTCAGTGCAGACCGTCGGCGTGAAGATCTTCTTCATGCTGAGCGGCTTCCTGATCGCTCAGAGCTGGGACAGCGACCCGAACATCTTCCGCTTCCTGCAGCGCCGAGCGCTGCGACTTTTTCCGGGTCTGGCGGTGGTGCTGTTGCTCTCGGCGTGCGTGCTGGGCCCGCTGGTGACAACGCTCCCGCTCAAGGAATACTTCGGCAACGCACGGTTCTGGTCATACCTCGGCAACATCAATCTCGACATCAGCTACGACCTGCCCGGCGTCTTCGGCGACAACCCGTACAAGGTGGCGGTGAACGGCTCGCTGTGGAGCCTCCCGGTCGAAGTCACGATGTATCTGCTGACGCCGTTCATCCTCACCGCCGGTGCGTGGCTGCGGCGACCGAGGCTCGTGCTGTGGGTCGCGACCGTCGTCAGCATCGTGATGAGCACGCTGTACGTGCGGCTCGGTGCGACGGCGCCCATCACGGTGTTCCACGGCATCTCGTTCGTCTCGCTGCTGGACGTGGCACCGTACTTCATCGTTGGCATGTTGTGCTGCGCATATGGCTGGCACCGTGTGCTCTCTGCACAGACGGCAGCGCTCGCGTTCCTCGTCGTTCTGCTCTTCCCGGCCGCGACGCCGGTGGTCGACGAGTTCGTGTTGCTGGTGTTGATTCCGGTGGTGGTGCTCGGCCTGGGCTTCTCGAAGGAGCCTCGCTACGCCAACGCCGGCCGTCACGGTGACGTCTCGTATGGCCTCTACCTCTACGGCTTCGTCGTCCAACAGACCGTCACCCACCTGTGGGGCGGCGCGATGCCGCCGGTGCTGAACGCGGCCATCAGCTTCGTGGTGTCTCTCGCGTTGGCCTACGCCAGCTGGCACCTCGTCGAGAAACGAGCGCTTGAGCTGCGGCCGCGTGCTCGTGGCGCACGCGCAGCCGGCATCACGCTCCCCGACGAAGCGCCGGCGCCGGGGTCCCGTCGCACGCACGTCGAAGCCGCGATCGCGTTGTTCGTGGTGAACGCGTTGTTGGTGTTGCCGTGGCTGCTGTTCCGCGAACAGCGGTGGAAGCACCTCGTACCGGCGCTGTTACAGCTCTCGTTCGAAACGTTCGCGCTCGCCGTGGTGGTCTCACTCGCGCCGCTGAAGTTCCGCCGCATCGCCGCGATGGCGACGTCGCTGCTCGTCGTGGGGCTGCTGGTCTTCAACCTCTACGACCTGGGATACCGCTTCGGGTTCCAGCGCGAACCGGCGGTGCTCGACGATCTGCCGCTGGCCATCAACGGCTTCCACTATCTCCAGGAGCTGCTGGGCACTTGGATGCTCCTGCTGCTCGCCGCGCTGCCCGTGGCGTTGGTGCTGCTGACACTCGCCGTGCGCTACGCGTGGCAATCGGTGGCCAACGCCGCGCACGGGAGCCGCGTTTGGCTGGCAACGCTCGCGGTGTTCGCGCTCGGAACGTTGGTCGCGCACTTCGTGGCGCCGAGCCCCTTCGGCGGTGTTCGCGTGGCGCCCGTGCTGAGGAACATCACAACGTCTTTCGAACGGCGTGCGGCCTTGCGAAGCGCGCTGCTGGAACCCGGGGACGCCCGCTATCGCCCTTTCGCGAGCGCGCGCCTAGCGCGGCGGCCCAACGTCTACCTGGTGATGCTCGAGGCCTACGGGCAACGGCTCGTCAGCGACGCCTTGATGAAGCCCGCCTTCCGTGAAGTCACGCGACGCGCCGACGAGCGATTGGCTGCGGCCGGCTATCACGCGCGTACTGGCCTCTCGGTCGCGCCGGTGTTCGGCGGGCGTTCGTGGTTGAGCATCGCCACCGTACTGACTGGTGTGCACATCGATCGACCCGCCGAGTTCGCGTTGCTCACGCCGATCGCGTCGAAGGTGCCGTCGTTCTTCCACTACTTCCGCGAGCAGGGCTACGCGACGTACTCGGCGCATCCCGGCAATCGCGACCGGCTCGGCACCGCACGGCAAGACGCCTATGCCGCCGACGTCTACATCGACGGGCCGGAGTTCAACTATTCCGGCACGCCCTACGGCTGGGTGCGCATTCCCGATCAGTTCGCGCTCGGTCACTACCGCGCAAAGCTGGCCAGCGAAGAGCGGCCGTTCTTCGCCTTCTACATGTCGGTGTCCACGCATCACCCCTGGCTCAAGGTGCCGTACGCAGCGACGTGGCAGGAAATGCGGCAGCCCAACGCCGCCGACGTGCCCGACGCGCCGGTGGAAGGCGCTGCCGAAATTC
Source organism: Archangium gephyra (assembly GCA_003243425.1). Classification (GTDB taxonomy): domain Bacteria; phylum Myxococcota; class Myxococcia; order Myxococcales; family Myxococcaceae; genus Archangium_A; species Archangium_A gephyra_A. Next base: position 5,140 of record QFQP01000009.1, read on the forward strand.
CCGCCGGTACGGCGCGCGACTACTTCGAGTCGGTTGCCTACCAGTGGCGCGTGCTGACCGACTTCATGGTCAGTGAGATCGACGAAGACGCGGTGTTCATTCTCGTCGGAGATCACCAACCGCTGCTCGAGCGCCGTGGCGATGACGCCGCCACCGTCGACGCCGACGTGGCGAGTGCTGCAGCGATGCAGTCGTCGAACACGTTGGTGCACGTCGTCACGCGCGACGAAACGCTGCTCACGCGTTTTCCCGAGCTAACTCCGGGCCTGTTCGTCGACGCGGGTGCCGCGCAGTGGAAGCACGAAGGCATCTATTCGATCGTGCTCTCGCGACTCTTCGCGCAGTACGGAGATCCGTCGACGAGCGGCATTCGCGAATTTCCGGATGGCTTGAAATTGAACGCGCTGCGGCTGCCCTAGCTGTGAGTGGACGTGCTGACCGGGTGTGGTACACGGCGCCGCAAAGGGGCAGGCGAAAATGACGACCTTCTACACGCGCGACAGGGCACCGCTTCGCATCCAGACGGTCATCTATCACGCAGACCAGAGCAATGTTTCGCGCGCCGTGCGTCACGCGCACCGCGCGGTCGAATTGGCGCGCAGCCGCGACATCATCAGCTCGGTGGAGTTCGTGCTCGGCGATTGCTCTTCAGAGCGCGTGTTTGACGAGGCCGCGTTGAAGGCGCTCAGCGCGCAGCTCGGCGCCGATGTCACGCTCAAGTACGAATTCTTCGGTAAGAACCTCGGCACCGCGCGTGGCCACAACACGATGTTCGAGAGCTGCAAGGCCGACTTCGTGGTTGTGATGAACCCCGACGTGTTGATGAGCCCTGACTGCCTCATCGAACTCTTCCGCCCCTTCCGCATCGACATCACCGGAATGGTCGAAGCGCGTCAGCTGCCCATCGAGCACCCGAAGGACTACAACCCGCAGTCCGGTGAGACGAGCTGGGCGTCGACGGCGTGTTGCCTGATTCCCGCGCGACTGTGGCGTGAGCTCCACGGCTTCGACGCTGACACATTCTTTCTGTACTGCGACGACGTGGACTTCAGCTGGCGGGTTCGGCTGCAGGGTTACAAGGTCGTCTTTCAACCTTCGGCCGTGGCGTTTCACGACAAGCGACTCACCACGTCTGGAAGCTGGCCAACCAGCGCCGCCGAGCGGTATTTCTCCGCCGAGGCCGCGCTCATGTTGGCTCACAAATACTCACGTCCTGACGTGGTGGCCGCCATCAGCAAGGACTTCAGCGTGAGTCGGGAACCTCACATCAAGAAAGCGCTGGCGACCTTCAAGGAGCGGCGGAAGAAGGGGAAGTTGTGCGAGCCAATCGACCCACATCACATCGTCGGCGAGTTCGTTCACGGGGCGTACGCGAACTATCGGTTCCAGTTGTGAGCGACGCGACGCCACACGTCTACGACAACCAGTACGCGCCGGAAAACGTCTACGGGCGAGCCGCAGAACTGATTCGGACGCAAAGTGACACCGACGGCGTGCACATCGACGTCGGTTGCTCATTCGGCCGCATCGCCGAGACGCTGCGGCGCGTGCCCGGGCTTGAGTACGTCGGCGTCGACGGCTCGGGTGACGGCCTCGCGTCGCTGCGTGAGCGCGGCTTTGAATGTCATCAGCACACGTTCGGTGACGACCAGATCGACCGGGACTTCATCAAGCGCATCTTGAAGGGGCGCAAGCTTCGGTCGATGAGCATTCTCGACACGCTCGAACACCTCCCGAACCCCGAGCAGATGCTCACCACGCTGTACAACATCTGCCGTGAGGGTGGTCTGCCACTCGTGGTGAGCGTGCCCAACGTGGGGCACCGAGACCTGGGCTTCAAGCTGGCATTCGGTTTGTGGGACTACACGCCCGCAGGCCTGCTGGACCACACGCATCTGCGATTTTTCACCGAGAAGTTGCTGCGCAAGATGACGCGTGCGGTTGGTTGGCGTGAGGTTGCCGCCAACGACGTGTTGATGACGTCGAGCGACCAGCGCTTCCCCGCTGATCATCTGGCGATCGCAGAGGGTTCGGCGCTTCGCGGTCTTCTGGCTCGCCTGAGAGAGCGAGCGCCCAACGCGCTCGTCAATCAGTTCGTGCGCGCCTACGTGCCGGATTCGCCTTCCGGCGAGTCGTTCCTCGAAACCCGGGAAGAGCCGAAGCGACCGTTCCTCTCCGTGGTCACGCGAACGCAGGGCCGTCGCCTCGACACGCTTCGTGAGGTGATGCTGTGTCTCTCGGCACAGACCTGTGCTGATTTCGAGCTCCTGATCGTCGCGCATCGCCTCGATGAATCGCGCAAGGTACTGGTGCGCCAGGTCATCGAAGAATGCCCGGTGGAGCTCCGGGAAAAGGTCCGCCTCATTTCCGTCGATCGCGGCACACGAACGACGCCGCTCAACATCGGCTTCGAAGAAGCACGTGGCCACTACATTTCGATTCTCGACGACGACGACATCCCGTTCGCGCACTGGATCGAAGAGTTCAAGCGCCTCTCTGAGCAGCACCCTGGTCGAATGCTACGCACGGTCGCAGTTCGTCAGGAGTTCGACGAAGTGCGCACGCATGCGGGTCGCAAGAGCGTTCGCGCGGTGAGCGGCATGCACCGTGACTACCCGGCGCGCTTCGACCTGCTGCGCCAACTGTGCATGAACCTGACGCCGAACACGGCGTTGGCGTTCCCTCGGTCGGCGTTCCATGACTTCGGGCTGCGCTTCGACGAGACGCTCACCACCACCGAAGATTGGGACTTCCTGATGCGCGTCGCGTTCATCTGCGACGTAGCCTCCAGCGACGAGATCACCTGCATCTATCGTTGGTGGCGCAGCAGTCACAGTTCCCGAACCGAGCATCACGAAGACGAGTGGCAGGAAAATCTCGATCGGATCCTCAAGAAGTTCGACGAGGAGTATCTGATTCTTCCGCCCGGCTCGGCGTCGAAGCTGCGCGATCTCATGCAGCTCTACTCCGAGCGTGCCTTGGCGCACGAGACCAGAGCGCTCAAGCCGGAGCACTATCAGTTGCTGGAGACGCTCGAATCTCCAAGCTGGAACCTGACGCACCCCATTCGCGTCGCCGGTCAACTGCTCGGACACCCTGCACCCATCAACCCCAGTCAGATCGTGGGTATGAGCGAGAGCGCCGCGAAATCGACACTCAAGGCCGTTCGCAACTCCAAGACGATGCGGCTGGCGAGCACGCTCGGGGACCTGAAGAACAAGATCATGAAAAAGAAGTGACCTGTTCCGGGTCGTTCGTTCAGAAGCGCGGCGTCACTTCCCGGGAATGCGCCGATTGAGGGTTCGCTTTACCCCCTGGTGAACGAACGGAAGCCCGCGCTTGAGCATGCGGTTGGCGAAGTCTGCCAGCCGGTACCGCAGCGCCTCATGGCCGGGTTTGTCTTCTTCGCCCAAACCCCGATGAGTCTCCTGAACGAACTCTGCCTTGGTGATCAGCACTTGAAGGTCTGCCGTGAGCCGGTCTTTCAATTCAGTTGCCGCGCTCCATTGCTGGATCAACCTGGCGCGTGCGGCAGCATCCTCGGTGTCGTGAATGATGGTGTTCGTGCCGTCATCACGAATCCGGTACTCCGCGCTGGGCCCATCACCGACGGCGATGGGCCTGAACAACGCAAGTAGCCGGAGCAACAGCGCGTAGTCCTCTCCCTTGTCGAGGCGCTCCTCAAAGCCGAGTTCGAAGCGGCCCAAGCGCGTCCGATCGATCACGTACGAGTGACACGTGACGTAGTTGTCGTGCATCAACCTCGCGAGATCGAGCGCTTCACTGCGGGGAAACACGTCCTTCGTCTTGCAGAACAGCTCGCCGCTCTCGAGCGTCTTGAAGTACGCGCGGCGAACCGGAGCGAAGGCCCATGCGGCACCACTCGCGCGGAGCGCACACACCAGCCTCTCGTAGTGGTGCGGGTAGATGACGTCGTCGTCGTCGAGAAACGACACGTACTGACCCTTCGCGTGCGACAGCCCGAGGTTGGCCAACCGCGCACGAATGTCCTGACTCGAAGGCTGCTGCACGACTTTGAAGTGGAAGTTGCCCAACGCCCGGTACTTCTCGAGCACGGCTTCGAGTACTGCACGCGCGTTCCTGTCCCGTGACTGGGTGACCATCACGATCTCGAGCGACGGCCAGTTCTGACAGGCGAGCGAGAACAGTGCCTGCTCGAGCAGCGTCACGCGAGAGAGCGAATGGTTGCGCATCACCACCGAGAGGAGGTCTGGCGTAAACTTCCGCACCTGAGGCGGCTTCGTAACGGCCGCAACGGATGCCTCGAGCAAGACGTAGTCGTCTTGCGCTGCGTGGTTCAGTTGCGCGAACAGCCGCGACAACGCGTTGACGGTGTCGGTGGCCAAGGAGGAAACCGCGCCCCGGAAGCCGCGACGAGCAGTCACCCGGAGGCCACTTTCACTGAGCAGTTGCTCGACGGTCGCTTCCCCCAACTGCGTGCCCGGCTCGGCGCCCCCCAGAAGTGAGATGAGATTGTGCGCACCGACCGGGTTCTCGAACACCACGACGAGGCGCGACTTCTTCCACGTGGCGATGCGTCGACTCGCCATCTCCAGCGCGCCGCGTTCGGGGCAGACCAGCACCACTACGTCGACGGCTGACGACGGGAGCTTACGCGCCCACCCTCGCGGCCGTTCGAACCACGAGGCAGTTCCAATCGCCGCGACAGACCGTGCATCGCCGACCAGACGCAACAACGAGTCCATGAGCGTCTCGTTGCGAGCCATGTCAGACCCATCTCGTCGGCGCGAAGTAGAACGAGTCGTCGAAGTGAGCGACAGCGCGCATCTCGCGCGTCGGCCTCTTCACCGCGGGAAGGTGCAGCGGCTTCCCGGACATCAGCTCGAACTCGCGCGCGCACTCCTTCCGGAAGCGCTCGTCACCCCACTTGGCTGCGAGGTACGCGCCGCCGCGCAACATTTCGCGCTGACGACTGGAGCCGGGGCTTCGATTGCCAGTGTAGTGATGCACGAGCGCCTTCGGAGCGATGGCAATCTGAAAGCCGGCCGCGCGCGCCCGCCATGAAAGATCGACGTCTTCGCAGTACATGAAGAAGTTCTCGTCGAATCCGCCGATGCGTTCGTACAACGCGCGAGTGATGAGCAGCGCACAACCGCTGCACCACGGCGTTTCACCGGTCACCGGGTCGTACGGTTTGGGGTGCTCGTCGGGGAACTGCATGGCTTCCACGAGGCCGGGGTTATCGAGGTTAGAGGCCTGGGCCTGCAGTTCCCTCACCATGTCGGGATGAATGATCGCGTCTGGGTTGAGACCTACGTACGCGCGCGTCGAAGAGACCGAGAACGCTGACTTCATCAGCTCATTGTGTCCTCGACCGAAACCCACGTTCTTCGACGACGACACAAAGTGAATCGGCAGATCGTGCACGCTCGCACGCCACGTCGCGTCGTCAGAGTTGTCGTGCCAGAGAACTTCGAAACGTGGGCCCGATGAACGACGCGCCACCTCGAGGGAACGAAGCAAACGAACCAGTTCGGCGCGTTCATTGCGATACGCGACGATCCCGATCACGACCGGCACATCACTGACGACCATACGCCGCGACTTACGGCAGTGGCCTCAGGTTGACGAGGCCAGACTCGCGAAGAGATCGCCCCAGTGCCTCCGCTCCGTGACTCGCGGCGCGGTGCGCGCCACTTCTTCGAAGACTGCTCGCCAACCGCAAGGCGGTGAACTCGGAGTTGTCGGCGCGTCAATCGCGAACCGCAATGCGCGCGAAATCGGTATCACGTGCTGACCCGAGCGCGTCAGCCACAGAAACTCCGGGCGAAGCAGCGCGGCACGAACGGGTGCGAGCACCGCCGCCGCAGAAAGACAACGCGAGAGAAAGCTCGCGGGGGCTCGCTCGAGGCGTACGCCCAACACGGTGAGCTGACGACGCCAGACCTCCGGCACTCGCTCCGCATCGCACCACAATGAAAGCCGCCCCGCCGGAGGGCGATACCGCGACCAGCGCTCGAGCAACACCGACGTCTCTGCTGGAGAAATGTCGCTCGCAGGCATCACCCATTCCTGCTCGGTGCGACTGGCGGTGGAGGACGAAACCACCGGCACCACGTGCGCGTTGGGTGGCTCGCCAACCAGCGCCGAGAACGCTGCGCGGACGTCGTCATGGCTGAACACCACGGTGGACGTACGAGACAGCACGAACGCCGCGGCGCGAAAGTCCGCGCCGCGGGTGTCGGTCAAGGGGCGCCCTTCAAGCGCGGTGACGTCGAGGGGCACAGATACCAGAGACTGACGCGACACCAACGCTGCGCGAACTTGTCGAACGTCGGGAGTGCCAGTGAGCAACTGCACCTCTGCGTCCCCCCCTGAGGCCACCGTGTCGATCTTCGCGGCAGCGAAGATTCCCGCAAGCACGTCCTCCATCGCCCGCTCGCCCGCCGAGCGACCCAGCCGCTGCCACGCGACCCGAAGTCGGTGCACGGAACAATGCGAGATTGCCGCTGCGTGCGCCGATGCACTGTCGGCGAAGCGGCGATTGTCGTCGAGGTACTCGGGGTACCGAGCCACCAGCCGGCGCGCGTTCACGCGATCGAGCTGCGCGCGCGCACCAGCAAAAGAGACCTCGCCGTGGTGAAAGACGACCGCGTGGTTGGCGCGCAGCGTTCGAAAGCCTGCAGCGCGTGCCCGCTGGCACCAGTCGTTTTCTTCGTTGTAGCCACGCCCATACGCCTCGTCGAAGAGGCCGACGAGTTGCATCACTTCGTCGCGCAACAACATGCAGAAGCCAACGCCAGTCGGCATTTCGGTGAACCGTTCGACGCCACGCAATCCGAGCGACACCTGATCGGCCGCGTTCTTCTCGCCCCACCGCGGTACTGAACACAGCGTCGCGTTGTTCGACAAAGGGCACACGGCAGCCACGCCATCGAGCTCGGCACCAGCCATCAACTCAGCGAGCCAGCCGCTCGTGACCTCGGTGTCGCTGTTGAGGATGACTGCATCGCCGCCACGCAGCGAAAGGCCGCGATTGCACGAGCGTATGAAGCCCTGATTCTCGTGATTAACGAGCAGGCGCACACGACCATCGCTCGCCCGAAAGGCCTCCAGTGCCGCGCGCATGCCGGGCTCGGGGCTCGCGTCATCGACGACGATTAACTTCCGTAGCTTCGCGCCCGAGTGCGTCACCACCGACTCGAGACATCGCAGGGTCAGGGCGACGTCTCGATAGACGGGAACGACGACGTCGACCGCGCTCACTTCGAGTTCCGGCGAAGCGCAGCAAGTGCCAACCTGCCGGCAGCGACGACCGGCTCGGCGCGTGAATGGAGCGCGTCGACCAGCACGTAGCGCAAAGGCGGATCGGCCGGCGCAGTACCATCCGGGTAATTCGCGGGCTCGGGTTCTCCAAGGGACAGCAGCAGAGAACGAAGCGCTTCGTTTTCTGCGCGTGCCGTGGCGAGGTCGCCGAGCGCCTGATCGCGTTCGGCGAGGGCGTCCTCGAGGGTCGCGGGAGAAGACATGGCTCGGTCGTGACACAGACGACCAGCCTTGACCAGCAGTCGCGTGGTGCTAGGCGAGCACCGTCATGAACGTTCTCGTTACAGGCGGCTGTGGCTTCATCGGCTCGAACCTCGTGAAGTACCTGCGCAAGAACCGGCCCGATTGGAAGATCGTCAACCTCGACAAGCTCACCTACGCCGGCAATCTCGAGAACCTCAAGGAGCTCGAGAGCGACCCGAAGCACGTGTTCGTGCGTGGCGACATCGGCAACCGCGAGCTCGTCGATCACCTCATTCGCGCACACAAGATCGACGGCATCATGCACCTGGCCGCCGAGAGCCACGTCGACCGCTCCATCCTCGGGCCGGAAGCGTTCATCGTCGCCAACGTGCTGGGCACCAACGTGCTCCTCGAGGCCGCGCGTCACGCAAAGCTCTCACGCTTCCTCATGGTCTCGACCGACGAGGTCTACGGTTCGCTGGGGCCCACCGGGCTGTTCACGGAAAAGACGCCGCTCGACCCCAGTTCGCCCTACTCGTCGTCGAAGGCCTCGGCCGACCTCATCAGCCTCGCGTACGCGCACACCTTCGGCCTCGACGTCGTGGTCACGCGCTGCTCGAACAACTACGGGCCGTTCCAGTTCCCCGAAAAATTGATCCCGCTGATGGTGGCCAACGCGCTCAACGACAAGCCGCTGCCGGTGTACGGCGACGGCACCAACGTGCGTGACTGGCTCCACGTCGAAGACCACTGCGCGGCGCTCACGCTGGCCTTCGAGAAGGGCAAGAAAGGCGAGGTCTACAACATCGGCGGCAACTCGGAGCGTCAGAACATCCAACTCGTGAAGGCCATTCTCGCGGCGCTGGGCAAGCCTGAGTCGCTCATCAAGTACGTCACCGATCGTCTTGGTCACGACAAGCGGTACGCCATCGACGCTTCGAAGATCAAAGCCGAGCTTGGCTGGTCTCCGTCGTACGTTTTCGAGAAGGCGCTCGACGAAACCGTGAAGTGGTACGTCGACCATCGCCCGTGGTGGGAACGCATCACGTCAGGGGCCTACAAGTCGTACTTCGACACGCAGTACTCGGCGCGACTTCAGGCCTGAGCGATGCGCATCGTCGTCACTGGTGCCAATGGGTTGGTAGGCAGCCGTCTCTCGCGACTGCTCGTCACGCAGGGTCACGAGGTCTACGCGTGGGCTCGAGGTGCACCGCGAGCGTCGTTGAAGGGCGCGAACTACGTGTCGGTCGACCTGGTCGACGACGTCGGGGTCGAGCAGGCACTGCGTGAGACGCGCCCCGACGTGATCATCAACCCCGCCGCGATGACCGACGTCGACGGTTGTGAACGCGACCCGGTCGGGGCGTGGGCCGCCAACGTCAACGCGCCCGCCTCGCTGGCCCGCGCTGCACGCGGGCTCGACGCGCACCTCGTGCACGTGTCGACCGACTACGTCTTCGACGGAGACGCCGGACCATACGACGTGGACGCCACGCCCAACCCCCGAGGCGTCTACGCCGTCACCAAGCATGCGGGGGAGCAGGCCGTACGAACGCTGCTCCCGGCAGGTCGTTGGTCGGTGGCGCGCACCGCGGTGGTCTACGGCTGGCCCTCGACCGGAAAGAACAACTTCGGCTCGTGGCTCCTGTCGACGCTGAGCGCTGGCAAGCCCGTGAACCTGTTCGCGGATCAATGGGTGTCACCGAGCCACGCCGACAACGTGTCGGCCATGCTGGCGGAGCTGGCGGTCAGAAAGCTGGGCGGCATCTGGCACACCTGCGGTGCGGAGGTGGTCGACCGCGTCACCTTCGGCGAACGCCTGTGTGAACGCTTCGGCTTCGACAAGGCACTCATCAAGCCGAGCAGCATGGCCCAGGTAAACCTGCCAAGCCCGAGGCCTGCGAAGAGCGGGCTCATCGTCGCCCGCACCCAGGCGGCGCTCGAACACAAGCCGTTGAACCTCGCAGCGTCACTCGAGCTGCTGCACGCCGAATTCAGGAGCCAGTCATGAAGGGCATCGTTCTCGCCGGGGGTTCAGGCACCCGTCTGTACCCGCTCACTCGCGTGGTCTCGAAGCAGCTGCTGCCGATTCACGACAAGCCGATGGTCTACTACCCCATCAGCACGCTGCTGCTGGCGGGCATCCGCGAGACCCTCATCATCTCCACGCCTCAAGACCTGCCGCGCTTCCGCGAGCTGCTGGGCGACGGCTCGCAGTGGGGCGTGTCGTTCTCGTACGCAGAACAGCCGAGCCCCGACGGCCTCGCGCAGGCGTTCATCATCGGCCGCGAGTTCATCGGCGACGACACCGCCGCGCTGGTGCTCGGCGACAACATCTTCTTCGGCGACAACTTCAGCACCATGGTGCAGCGCGCGGCCCAGCTGAAGAACGGCGCGACGGTCTTCGGCTACCAGGTGCACGACCCCGAGCGATACGGCGTGGTGGAGCTCGATTCGAGCGGCAAGGCGCTCAGCATCGAAGAGAAGCCGAAGGCGCCGAAGTCGAACTACGCGGTCACCGGGCTGTACTTCTACGACAACGACGTGGTGCACATCGCGAAGGAGATCAAGCCCTCGGCGCGCGGAGAGCTCGAGATCACCTCCGTCAACGAGGCGTACCTGAAGCGCGGCGCCCTCACGGTCGAGGTGATGTCACGCGGCTTCGCGTGGCTCGACACCGGTACCCACGAGTCGCTCATGGAGGCCTCACAGTTCATTCACGTCATCGAGTCGCGCACCGGCCTGAAGGTCGCCTGCCTCGAGGAGATCTGCTGGCGCATGAAGTACATCGACGACGCGCAGCTGGCGAAGCTGGCCGACCCGATGAAGAAGAACGCGTACGGCCAGTACCTGCTGTCGCTCCTGGGAAAACGTTGAAATGAACGTCGACACCACCCCGTTGCCCGGCGTGCTGCTGATCACGCCCCGCGTGTTCGGAGATGCGCGCGGCTTCTTCCTCGAGACCTTCAGCGCGCAGAAGTACGCGCAGCACGGCATCAGCGAGCCCTTCGTGCAGGACAACTGGAGTCGCTCGGCGAAGAACATCCTCCGCGGTCTGCATTTCCAGCACCCGCAGGGCCAGGGGAAGCTGGTGAGCTGTACGCGCGGGGCGGTGTACGACGTGGCCGTCGATGTGCGGCTCGGCTCACCACACTTCGGCAAGTGGTTCGGCGTCGAGTTGTCCGAAGAGAACAAGCAGCAGCTGTGGATCCCTCCCGGGTTCGCACACGGCTTCTGTGTGCTCAGCGAGCAGGCAGACTTCCTCTACAAGTGCACCGCGCTCTACGCGCCGGAATACGAGCAGTCGGTGCTGTGGAACGACCCCGCCATCGGCGTTCAGTGGCCAGTCAAAGAGCCGCTGCTGTCGAAGAAGGACATGGAGGCGCCCACGCTGGACAACATCAGACGTCTGCCAGAGTTCACCGGTTCGCGGTGATGAACAGCGACTGTGCGAGGCGGTTCGCCACCGGAACCTTCTCGACCACGTCGCCCACCCGCGTGACGAGAGGCACCAGCTTCTCGGGCAGATTGGGCACCAGGAAGTCTCGGAAGCTCACTTCGATGTTCTTGAAGCCCGCTTCGCGAAGGTGACCTGCGATCCACCTGGGCGTGAAGGCCATCTCGTCGGGCTCGAGCTTTCCCAGTCTACGCAGCGGCCCGAAGCTGAAGAGCGCGAACACATAGGGGTTCCACAGGTTGGGTTCCCAGAACACGAAGCGGCCCCCGTCTCGCAGCATCGACCGCATCGAACTCAACGCAGGGCCGATGTGATTGACGAGGTGGTGCAGGATGCCGTTGCCGACGATGGCGTCCCAACCGGCGCCGAGTGACGCGCGGCCTTCCTCCGAGGCGAGGTCGGCGACCTTGTACGTCAGGCGCTCACGGCCGAAGCGCTGGACGGCCTGCTCGATGAATGGCGCGCAGAGATCGGCTGCGGTCACGTCGCTGCGACTGCCCTCGGCGATGAAGTGCGCGAGCTCACCGGTGCCGCACCCCCACTCGAGCACGCGCTGCTCGGCGCCGCGCGCCGGCAAGGCCTCGAGAATTGCCTCAGCACGGCGCCGCATGCGGGTTTCCTGGGTGGGGTTCCACTGAAAACCCTGATTGAAACCGCGATCATCAACGATGCTTGGCACGGACCTGCTCCTGGGCCTGCGTCACGTAGTCGCTGATCTCACCTTCAGACTCGAGAACGCGGCTGCCCTTGGTGATGTTGGCGCGAATGTACCGGGGCCGGCCCTTCACTTCTTCGAGTACGCGGCCGACGTAGTCGCCGAGCACGCTGAGCGAGATGAGTTGCACGCCACCGAGGCCCAGCACCAGCAACAGCACGGTGGTGATGCCCGACGCGTTCTCGGGCGGCCGCACGAAGTACCAGATCAAATAGAAGAGGCTGGCGGCGATGGTGAGCAGGAACATCGTCACGCCCACGCCCTGAATGAACGAGAGCGGTTTGGTGCTGAACGAGAAGATGCCCTTCTTGGCCCACCAGATGTTCTTGAGCAGCGAGTTGGTGGTGACACCGAACGCACGCTCCGGACGAACGTAGGGCACGCCGACCTGCTTGAAGCCGACCCATGCACGCAACCCGCGCAGGAACACGTCACGCTCGTTGAACTTGAGCAGGTGCTGTGCGGCCTTGCGGTTGATGAGACCGAAGTCGCCCGCGTCACGCGGAATCGGTACCGATGAGAGCGAGCTGAACACCCGGTAGAAGGCCTTGTACGCGAACTGCATGTACAGCGGCGCTTCGCGCTTCACGCGCTGGCCGTAGACGACGTCGAAGCCCTTCTCCCACTGCTCGATCAGCTGCGGAATGATCTCCGGCGGGTCCTGAAGGTCGCCGTCCATGAAGACGATGGCGTCGCCGGTCGACGTCTCGAGCCCGCTCAAGAACGCCGACTGCGAACCGAAGTTGCGCGAGTGTGAGATCCCGACCACGCCCGCGTCCTTCTTGCAGATCTCGGCGATGACCTTCTCGTCGTCGGCAGGGCTGCAGTCGTTGACGAAGATGATCTCGTACGAATACCCGCGTGCCTTGAGCGGCTCGAACGTCTTCACGATGCGCTCGTACATGAGCGGGATCGCCTGGTTGTCGCGGTAGCAGGCGATCACCATGGTGACTGTCTTCGACTCGGGAAGCGTGGGGCTCACGCGCAACAACTCGGTGGCGTGCCTTTCCCACTCGGTGGTGAGCGCCAGCCCTTCCGAGAACGAGCGCTTCGCCTTCCACTGCAGCTTCTCGTGGGCCAGCGCAGGGTTGCCGTACCAGTTCGACAGGTCCCACTTGCGCGCTGCGTGCGCGCCGAACGAAGGCGCGTCTTTCATGCCGTAGAGCTTCTGAGCCGCGAGGGCGACGTCTTCCAGTGTGGTGCGTTCGCCGGTGGCCACGTTCAGCGCCATGCCCGGGTCACTGCGGCACACGGTGCGGACCGCCTTCACGAACGCCGCGGTCGCATCGTCGACGTACACGAAGTCACGTGACGTCTTCGGAGCCGCGAGCGGCGGGTACTTGCCCTCGAGGCCCGCCTGCACCACGCGGGGAATCAGCCGGTCGCGCTCTTCGAACGGCCCGTAGATGGAATACAGGCGCAGATGCGCACACGGGAAGTTGTGCAGCTTGCCGTAGTACTTGAGCAGGTAGCTCGCGCCCACCTTCGAGGCCGCGTAGTCGCTGTTGGGCTGCAGCTCCGAGCCCTCGGAGGGGAAGGTGCAGTTGAGGCCGTACTCCGAGCTACTGCCGGCATTGACCAACGCGTCGCACCCCACCTCCTGAAGGCCGACGATGAGGTTGAGCGTGCCGACGTAGTTGACGTCGTGAATGCGGTTGACCTGCTTCTGCCGCTCGTACGCGCCGTAGGCCGAGAGGTTGAAGACCGTGCGGGGTTTCAGGCGATTCAACACCTGACTCACGCTCTCGGTGCTGGTGAGGTCCATCTCGACCAGCTGCCGGTTCTCCACGAAATCGGGCAGGCGGGAGAACCGCCAGCTCGACTGAGGGTTGCGCGACGCGGCGTAAACGTCTTTGCGGCGCTGGGCGATGCTGAAGAACAGCCGCGCTCCCACGAAGCCGCTGGCGCCGATCACCAGAATGGGGCCGGGCACCTGCGCGAGCTCGGCTTCCAGCGCCGCGTCCCACTCGTCTTTGTAGAGCGCGTCAACCATTGATCGCCGCCTGCAGCGACGCCGCGTCGAGGTGCGATTCCGCCTGATGGAACTTCTGCGAACCGTAGGTACCCGACGGGTACCCGAGCGCAGCGCGCGTCTCGATCTGCGGCGCCAGCCCACGCTTCATGAACTTGAGCGCGAGGTGTTCGGCGAGACCACCACGTTCAACGTGTTCTTCGACGATCAACACCCGGCCGGTGGACTTGATGCTGTCGACCAGCGAATCGGGAAGTTCTCCCGGGACCGGGACCTCTGACACCGCGAAGACCTCCGCGCGGCCCGAGGCACTGGCCGCGCCCAACGCGTTCAGCGCGATCGGACCCAGTGCGATCACGGTGACGCGCGGCTTCTCGGTGACCCCGGTGACCAGCACCCGGCGAATCGCCGTGAAGGGAGTCTCGAGTTCGTGGCCGGGCGGCAGCGCACCGATGTTCAACCGAAAGTACGACGGCCCCATCACGTTCATCATGGCGTCGCCACACACCGCGACGTCGGCGCCGGTGACGGGCAGAAAACAGTGCATGCCCTGAAAGCTCGAGAGCACCGCGATGTCTTCGATCGCGTGGTGCGTGGACCCCATGATGCCGTAGCCGTAGCCACCACCGTTGCCGACCACCTTCACGTCGAGCTTGTGCACGCAGACGTCGAGACGAATCTGCTCAGCGGGACGGAACACGGCGAACGGCGCGATCGAATAACAGAAAGGCCGCAGACCTTCCGACGCGAGGGCCGCGCCCATCGACACCATGTTCTGCTCGGACACGCCGATGTTGATGAAGCGCTTGCCCAGCTTCGTGCGCACGCCTTCGAGCGCTTGAAACCCGAGGTCTCCCGTCAGCACCACCACACGTTCGTCACGAGCCCCGTAAGCCTCGAGCCACGCCGCGAAGTCCTTACGCATCAGCCCAGCTCCTGCAGTGCGAGCGCGTACTGTTCGTCGCTCATCGGGAGGTAGTGCCACTCCATCTTGTTGGCCATGTACGAGACACCGTGACCCTTCACCGTCCTGGCGACGATGCAGCGCGGCTTTCCCGACTTCGCGTTCAGCGTGTCGTACGCACCATGGAGCGACTGGAAGTCGTTGCCGTTGTTCGACGTCTCGACGTCGAAGCCGAACGCACGCCACTTGTCGGCGAAGGGTTCGAGCTCGATGACGTCTTGCGTGCTGCCAAACCCCTGCAGCCCGTTGCGGTCGACGATGACGGTCAAGTTGTCGAGCCCGTGCTGTGCCGCGTACATGGCCGCTTCCCAGGTGCTGCCTTCGTTGCAATCGCCGTCGGACAACACCGCGTACACGTGGAACTTCCGGCCGGTGATGCGCTGCGAGAACGCGAGCCCGGTCGCGAGCGACAGGCCGTGGCCCAGAGAACCCGTGCCGAACGGAATCGACTTGAGCTGACGGCCACACGGCGGGTGCGCCGCGAGCAACGTGCCGTCTTTGTAGAACGTGTCGATGAGCGCGGCGTCGAGGCGCCCAGCGTCGGCGAGCGTCGCGTAGAGGCCGGCCGCCGCGTGACCCTTCGAGAGAATGAGCTGATCGTCGGGGCCGGAACGGTTGAGCGCGTCGATCAGAATCTCGAGGCAGCTGAGCGACG
Source organism: Archangium gephyra (assembly GCA_003243425.1). Taxonomy (GTDB): domain Bacteria; phylum Myxococcota; class Myxococcia; order Myxococcales; family Myxococcaceae; genus Archangium_A; species Archangium_A gephyra_A. The sequence goes on from QFQP01000009.1 coordinate 20,394, forward strand.
AACCGATGTGGCCGGCGTTCGCCTGCTTGTACATACCGAGGACCGTTCGGGCGACGCGTCGTCGGACTTCAGTGAGTTCGGCAGCGGACCGCATGCCTCCGGCACTTAGGGGGAAACCACCCCGAGAACCAAGAAGAACGAGCGCGACCGCTCACCATTTCGGACTATGCAGCCACGCCGTGTCCCCGGGGCGAAAACGGCGGTTGAAGATCGAGTCGGCGCGCGCTGCGCTCTCCCTGTTGTTGGTGCTCGTGACGTTCCTGATTCACTACCGCTTCTTCGAGGTGCAGCGGCTCGATCAGCCGATTGACTACTGGGGCGACGCGCTCTTCAGCGCCGGGTTCGTCAAGGCGTGTGAACAGGGCAGCTACACGCCGTTCCTGATGAAAAACGTTTGGACGCACGGCGCGCCGGGCGTCGCCAGCTGGGACGACTTTCCCGTGCCCGAGCAGCTTCCGATGTGCGCCGTCGGTTGGCTGGCGCGCGTGGTGGGGCTCTTCAGGGCCATCAACCTCGCGTACCTCGGCGCGATGCTCGTAGCCGCGCTCGCACTGTACGCGGTGATGCGCGCGCTGCGCGTGCGCTGGCCGATCGCAGTGCTGCTCTCGGCGGTGTACGGCATTTCACCGTACGCGGTGGGGCGCACGGTTCATCACTTCAACCTCATCTTCTATTGGCACCTGCCGTTCGTGGTGCTGACCTGCGTCTGGCTCGCGTCGCGTGCTGGCATCACGTGGCGGAGCCGGAAGTTCCAGGTCGCCATCGCCACCGCGGTCACTGTGGGGCTTCACAACCCCTACTATCTGAACTTCGCGCTGCAGCTCGTCGTGCTCGCGGGCCTCGCGGGACACCTCCGCCGGGGCCGCGCACCCGGTCGCGGCTTGAAGACGATGTTCGCGATGCTCTGCGTGACCGTGGGCACTGCGCTGCTGGTGAACGCGCACGTGCTGGTGAACGTCGCCAGGAACGGCGCGAACCCGCATGTCGCCAGTCGCACTGCGTCGGATCTCGAACGCTTCGCCCTCAAACCCATCGAGTTGCTACTGCCGCACCAGCCGCACGTCTTCGAGCCGTTCCAGAAGAACGCTGAACGCTACGACCGACAGCAGCGCATTCTGCAGTCTGAACGCAGTTACCTCGGCTTGATCGGTGCCCTGGCGCTGTTGGCCACGCTGGTGGCGGCGACACTCGGCGCGATGAAGAAGCAGAGCTCGCTGCCTGCCGATCTCGGGCTGTCGACGGCCTGGTTGCTGCTCTACGCATCGCCCGCAGGGTTGAACGCAGTGACGGGGCTCGTCGGCTTCACGCTCTTTCGAGCCACCAATCGCGCCAGCATCGTGATCATGACGCTGGCGTTGATTGCTGGCGGCAGAATGCTGAGCGCAGCCGCGCGACGCGTGAAGACGGTGTGGCTGTTGCTCGCGCTCGTGGCGATCGCGCCGCTCGCGCTGTGGGAGCAGCTCTTCCCGAGACTGACGCCCGCGCAGGTCGAGCAGATGCACGCACGCGCCGATTCGGATCGGGTCTTGATGGAGCAGCTGCAGGCCCGGGTTGCGAAGGGCTCGCGCATCTTCCAACTGCCAGTCGTCGGTTACCCCGAGGAGTCATTCGAGCCATTCCGCCCTTTCCTCCACGCCGAGGGGCTGTCGTTCTCGTTCGGGGCCATGCGCGGCCGGCCAGAAGCCGAGTTTCAACGCCGCATCGCCACCCTGCCTCCGCGCGCGATGGTGGACGAGCTGTCGAACAGCGGCTTTTCGGCGATCTGGATTCAGGGAGACGCCAGCGGTCTGTTCCGCGCGATGAGCGCCGATTTCCGCGTGGATCTACTCACCAGCCCCGACGGTTCGTCGTCGGTGATTTTGCTGCCGGCTCGATGATCGCTGCTCTACAAGGGCCGGCGTGACGAACGCAGCACAGCGATACGGAAGTGGCGTGACCGCGCTCGCAGCGGTGATCGCCGCGGCGGCGTTGAGTGGGGCACTGCAGATCTCCAACGGCGCAGGTCACCCCGACGCGTTCCGCTTTCTTGGTATCTCGTTGGCGGCGTTGATCATCGGGCTCGCGCTCGAACGTTCGTTCCCCCGACCGCCGTCTGAGCGCTGGGAAGCAGTCATCGTCGCCATCGGTGGCGCGCTGGTGCTCGAGCAACTCTCGCAGTTGGCGAGCGTGCCTCCCGGAATCTATCTGCGCGGCGTTCAATTCACCGATTTCGCGTGGCGACTGGTGCTCTTCGGCGGGCTCATGGCCTCGGCGCTGAGCACGAAGCCCTGGCTCGGGCGGCTGCACGCGCCGATCGCGCTCGTGGCGTTCTCGTGGCTCGGCGCGTGGATGCTCAAGGCCTCACCGAACCCGTTCATCGACGTGTTCTCCGAGACGAACGAGGCGATTCGTGGCCTCCTGCACGGAGAGAACCCGTGGTCGATGAAGTACCCGAACATCTACCACCACACCCTCTGGTACGGCCCCGGAGCCGCCGACAACGACTGGATCTACGTCGGCTTCCCCTACCCGCCGATGAGTCTGCTCATTTCCGCGGCAGGCTGGTTCTTCGGAGACATTCGCTGGGCGAACCTCGCGTGCCTGCTGCTCGCCGCTGGCGCCTTCATCTCGATGCGCGGCCGCTTCGGGGTGCTCGCTGCGGCGCTGTTCCTCACCAGCCCACGAATTCTCTTCGTGCTCGAACAAGCGTGGACCGACGTGTACCTGATCGGTCTGCTCGCGTTGCTGCTGCTGTGCGTGCAGCGCTTCCCGAAGGCGGCCCCCTTCGTGCTCGGCGTGTTCCTCGTCACCAAGCAGTACATGATCTTCCTCGTGCCGTTGTTGCCGATGCTGTTCCCCGAAAACGCGACCCGTCGTGAGCAGGGCATCTTCCTCGCGAAGGCCGCACTCACCGGCCTCGTAATCAACCTGCCGTTCATCGCCATGGGCCCGATGGTGTTGCTCAAGGCGTTGACCTATTCGCAGCACCCCTTCCGCACCGAGTCGCTGAGCTTCCTGGCCATGACTGCGCAGAACGGTGTGCCCACGCTGCCCTTGTGGACACAATGGGCGCTGATCATTCCGGTGCAGGCGCTGTGCTGGTGGCGTGGCCCGCGCGGCATCGCTGGCTTCGCTTTCGGCACTGCGGCGACCATCGGTGTGTTCTTCGCCTTCTCGAAGCACGCGTTCTGCAATCACCATTTCCTCGTGGTCGGCGCGGCGTGCGCAGCGCTCGCGGCCATCGCCCCCCGTGGAGAGCGCGCCTGAATTCGGAACCCATCGACGTTCGCGAACTCGGCGCGCGCGTCGCGTTCGCGTTACTGCTGATGCTCGGCGCGTGGTGGGCGTTCGATCACTTCCAGCCGCAACTGCTGGCGGCGAAACCCGGCACCGACCCGAACATTCTGACGCCATGGTTGATCGTCTGGTCCCGTGAACATGACGGCGTGGAACTCCAGGCTGCAGCGGCCGGTTCGCTCGTCACGCTCGGTGTCGTGTTCCTGGCGATTCGCCGCCGGTGGTCCTTCGCGAAGCTCTTCGGGTGGCCCGTGCAGGTCGTCATCGCGGTGCTCACGGTGGGGGCGCTGTCGCGTCTTCGCGCCACCGAGTTCGAACATCACCCCGCGTTCGACGGTGCGCTCAGGCCGCTGCTGGTGTCTCTGGTAGTCGCAGCACTGGCGCACGTCGTGGGTCACATCGTGACCGACCGCCGCGCTACGTGGATCCCCGTCGCCATGCTCACGCTGCCGGCCGTGACCGCATTCTGCGTGGTCACGATGGGCATGCAGGAAGACATCGACTACTCGTACCTGCTCGCGCCTGCGCAGAAGCTGCTGCAGGGCGAGCGGCTCGGGTCGTTTTACATGCAGTACAACCTGTTCAGCACGGTGTTCACCGCGCCGCTCCTGGCCTTCGACGTCGACTTGCACCGCATTCACCTCGCGTTCGGCGTGCTGTTCGCGCTCTGGCTGCTGCTCTACGCCGCGCTCGCCAAGGAGGTGCTGCAGAAGCCCGCCCTGGTGGGTGCGTTCCTCGTGGCGCTGCTCGCAGTTCGCCTCGTCGCAATACGTGGCGCGCCGATTCTGTATCCGCAGGTCTCGGTGAACCGGCTCGACCTCTGGGTTCCGCTCGTGCTCGCGCTGCGGAAATGGGGCGTGTTCTCGCCACGAACTGCCATCGCGATGGCGATGGGTTTCGTCGCCGACGACTTCTTCGGATTCTTGATGCTCGGCCTCTACGTGGGCTTCGTGGTGCTGCACCTGATTGAGCACCGTGACGACTGGGGCTCGCTTCGTCGTACGGCCGCGTGGTGTCTGGGTGCACCGGCGCTGGTCATCGCCTTGCACTGCCTGATCTACGGCTCGCCGCTCGCGCCATCAGCCACGCACTACGCAAACATTCAACTCGGCTTCCTGCCGATCGAAAAAACATCGCTGCTGTGGGCGGTGCTCCTGCTGTTCAGCGCGGCGTTGCCGGTGGTGTGGGCGCGTTCAGGTACGCAACGGGCGGTCGACGCACTGCTGGTCTTCATCGGCGCCGCGCACCTCATCTACTTCTATGGCCGCTCGCACGAGCACAACCTGCTCAACATCAGCGGCGTCTGGCTCTTCATCGCCTTCGTGTTCATCGCACGCGTGACGAGCCTGGCAAAACCGCAGCTCGCGCTGTCGCTCGCCTTCACGACGATCTGCGTCTTCTTCTCGTCCCAGCGAGCGATCGCGAAGTACGAACTGGTGCGCGATGTCGCGAAGAACGAAGGCGTGTGGACGTACCTCACGAAGCCGCACGTACAGGCACCGGTGATCGACTCGGTTCGTGCGCTGGGCTGGAAGGGCCGACTGATCGCCTTCGACCACTACGACGGCTACCTGCAAAGCACGCTCGGAATGGAACACCCGGGGCACGAGGCGCCGTTCTTCGCGCGCGCCCAGATGGAAGACACGGTGCGCTTCATGATCGAAGAAATGCGCAATGGCACCCACGTGCTTTCGCTCGTCGACCGCTCCTACTGGCTCGCGTCGTTCAACCAGCGCAGCCGCGTACTTGAGGAACAGGGCGTCTTCTTCGCGCACCGGCCGGCTGGCCGCGCGTACGAGATCGTGTTGATGCCTCGCTGAAATTCCGAGCGGTTGCGCATGGCACGAGGTGTGCTCGCCTCCGACCTGGGAGGAGTTCTCAATGGAACTGTGGCGAGTGCGGAAGGAATACCGGCAGCTGGCAGTGAAGTTGCGGAAGGCCGTGGGATCACAGCCGGTGGTCGTGAGCGGCGCAGAAGCCGACGTGCTGCTGGTGCTGTGCAATGGCGAGCGACTGGAAACGGAGCTCGCAGTGCTCAATCACACGCGACGATCAGCGCGGGCGCGACTGCGGCGCATGCGGGTACTGCTCGAAAACGCAGGCGTGCTGAAGGACCACGTGACCTCGGCCCTGGTGCGACGCAGTGACACCGTCGCGGCACTGGAGCTCGACGCTGCGCTCACCAACCGCGGGTGCAGCGAAGTCGCCACCGTACTCAAGCAGGTACGCGGTGAACTCGAACACCTCGAACGCCGCATCGAAGAAGTCGCGGCGCGGCTGGAGCGCCTCAGCAGCACCTCTCGAGTGCTGCTCGCGCGGTTGCTTGGAGCACTGAACCTGACCGGCTACGCGCACACACCACCGGAGTGGCCGGTACGCTGAGCAGCTCACGGCTTCTCGCCCACCACCACCATGTTGGTCGCCGGCCAGGCCAGCGGGTTGCCCTGCGCGTCGAAAACCTGCACCGCGCCCTGATAGCGGTGCTTCACGATCCACTCGTTGGCGTACTGCGCAGTGTGCAACGGCTCGAAGCCGGTCCGCTCCAGCACGTCATTCCATTGATTGAGCGTGAGCGGTCCGAACTCCTCGTGAACTTCGATGTGCCAGTTCTTGAGGTAGTCCTTCTTGCAAAGGAACTCGTTCGCATCGTGCGAGCTGAGCTGCACGCGGTCCGGGCCGAGCCGTTCGAACTTCGCGCCACGCCCGTGACAGAACTCCCGGGCGAAACGCTCGAAGATGTCGTTGGTGGCAGCGTTCGAGAAATGCAGTTGCCACGTCGCAGGCTCGGGGCTCACGCCGTCGCGAATCAACACGCGACCGCCGGGCCGCAGCTCTTCGAAGCAGTTGCGCAGCGCGCGGTCGATCTCCGAACGTTGGTAGTTCGAATACGAATGCACCTCGTGCATGACTGACGAATAGATGACGGTGGTCGCACTGCCCGGAGGCACGTTGCGCTCGATGATGTTGCCGAACACCAACGCGACGTCCTCACTGGCGTAGGTGTTCTCGTCGCACAGCCGCAGGAATTCACGCGACAGGTCGACCCCCACCAGCTGCGAAGATGGAAAGAGGCGCGACAGCTCGACCAGCAGCCTCCCGGTGCCGCAGCCCTTGTCGACGATGCAGCCGGGCTTCACCCAGCCGACGAGGTCTTCGAGCTTCTGAACGAGCGAGGCGTCCATCTGCGCGCCGTACGAAAGAAAGTCGCGGAAGTGCCCGAACTCGCCGTCATCGTTGAGCAACGACTGCCGGAAGATGTCCCTCACCTTCGCGGCGACCTCTGCGCGTTCGTACACCGCGCGCGTCTCGACGGACGCCTGCTCGACCCACGCCTTGCCGTCAACGATACGTTGCACGAGCTCGTGCGGCGTCAGGCCCTTCACCTCCTGATTGACGATGGTGAAGCCGCGTTCGCGAAACAGCGCGTCGACGTCGCGATTGGCCGAGAACAACAACGTGTTGCCGGGGACGAGCTTGATGCCGCTCTGCCCTTCCACCTGCGCGAGCACGTGTTCGACCCACAGGGTGGAATCGGGAATGTCGTCGATGCGGACCAGCTCGAAGGGCTTTCCGCTGCGAGCAAGTGCTGGCGCCAGCATCGCTTCGCGCGTCTCGACATCGAGCGGGTTGCGCCGCGACGACGACTGATTCGCGCTCGTGATGACGCAGACGATCTTCTCGACGGGAGCCTGAGCCAGCGAGGCCAACCAGTCCGACTGCGTTCTGGTGACGGCGTGGAAACGACCCAACAACAGCGCGTGCATGTGCAATGGACCCTACTTCTTCAGCGCGTCGAGTTCGGCCGGCAACGCAGGCAGCGGCTTCGCCCCCGCGGGCGCCGGCGCACCGTGAAACTCGATGCCTCCGATGCGGGTCTCCATGTCGAACTCGCCGATCGCCGAATCGAGCAGCACGAAGCCGGCGCGCTTGACCGCGTCCTCCGTCGTCGCGCTGTAGCCGTCGATGTAGAGGTCCAGCGACAGCTTGCCGTCCTTCTCGGCGCTGCCGAGGTACTTCACCTCATCCGCGGCGAGCTTCAGGTCTCCCAGGTGCATCTCGAAGCCGTCGATCTCCTTGCGCGGCCGAAACGCGATGACCTTGAGCCCGGCAATCGCCGGCGCTGCGCCCGTGAGCCGCTTCACGTCGTCGAAGCGGTCCTTCATGCCGTCGGCGCTGATGATGAACTCGAACGGGTCGGTGCCCACGCCCAGCTCGAAGACCAGCCCCGGCGCGGCTTTGCCGAGCTCCGCAGACAGCTCGTCGACCACCGGCTCGTCACCGGTCTTCACCAACTTCAACTCGGTGACGTGCGCACCGACCCACTTCCAGAACTCGCCGTCTTTGTCCTTCTTGCAGCCGGTGACGAAGAGCAGCGCGACGAGCGGAAGTGAGCGGAGCATTCAGCGCCTCTTGAAGCGGTACACCGTGGCCGGCTTCGACGCGGTGATGCGTTTGCCGGGCGCCTGCTCGATGAGCCCGTCGTCGAGCATGCGGTTGAACTTCCGGCGGAAGTTGCCGGGGTCCATCTCCCTGTCGAGCACGATGGAATACACGTGCCGCAGCTCGGGAATGGTGAAGGTCAACGGCACGAGGTCGAACGCGATGCCCGAGTACTCGAGCTTGCCGCGCACGCGGGCGAGACCGGTCTCGATGATCTCGCGATGATCGAACGCCAGCTCGGCCTTCTTGAGCGCCTCCACCGGCAACCACTGCGCGTGGCTCGCGTCACCACCGGCCTTCACGAACGGCGCGAGGTCGGGGCGCACGAGCGCGAAGTACGTCACCGCGATCACGCGCATGCGCGGGTCACGACCCGAACGGCCGAACGTGTACAACTGCTCGATGTGCACGCGCTCGGGCTCGAGGCCCGTCTCCTCCTGCAGCTCGCGGCGCGCGGCGGTGTCGAGATCTTCGCCTTGATCCTTCGCTGACTCGCCGACCCGAACGAAGCCGCCGGGCAGCGCCCACTCACCTTTGAACGGGTGCTCCTGCCGCTTCACCAACAGCACGCGGAGCTGCGCGTCGATGATGGTGAAGATGACCAGGTCGACCGCGACCGAAGGACGGGCGTAGTCCTTCGGGCGATACTTCTCGAGAAACTGCTTCTCCTCAGCGCTCTCGCGGCGCCCGGAGCTCACTTCTTCTTCCCCTTCTTCGGGGCCGCCTTCTTCTCGGGCTTCTCAGCCTTTGCTGCCTTCTTGGCGGGAGCCGCCTTCTTCGCCTTCGCGACGAGCGCCTTGGCAGCCGTCACCGCTTCAGGTTCCGGGGCCTTCTCGGCTTTGGCCTTCTTCGCCGGCTTCTTCGTCTTCGCGGCCTTCTTCTCGCCGCGCAGCTTGGCCTTGGCCTGACCCTCGGGCGACGCCATGTACTCACGACGCTGCGCGAGCAGCTCAGAAGCGCGATCGGCCGTCAGCTCGGAGTGATCGTCGCCCTTGCGCAACGACGCGTTGGTCTCGCCATCGGTCACGTACCAACCGAAGCGGCCCTCCTTGAGCTGGATGTCCTTCCCGCTCGCGCTGTCCTTGCCGACGATGATCGCCGGCTTGGCCTGGCCGCGGCCGCGGAACTGCTTGGGCTGTTTGAAGATCTCGACCGCCTCCGCGAGCGTGATCGTCAGCAGCTTCGCTTCGTTCTCGACGCCGAGGTTGCGGCTGTCCTTGCCCTTGGTGATGTACGGGCCGTAGCGGCCGTTCTGCGCGGTGATCTCTTCACCGTCGTCGGCCGTGCCGAGCACGCGCGGCAACTGCAGCAGCTCGAGCGCCTGCTCCAGCGTGGTCGTCTCGGGCTTCATGGTCTTGAAGAGCGAGGCAGTCTTCGGCTTCGAATCGTCGGTCACCTCACCCAGCTGCACGTACGGGCCGAAGCGGCCGTTCTTCGCGTACACGTTGAGGCCGGTCGCGGGGTCGACGCCGATGGGCGTGTCGCCCTTCGGCGCCGCGAGCAGGGCTTCGGCCTTCGCCACCGTCACTTCGTCGGGAGGAATCGCGTCGGGCACCGACACCGTGTCTTCGCCGCGCTTGATGTACGGCCCATAGCGGCCCGGCTTCACGACGATGCCGCTCTCCTTGCCACCGATGTAGATGGAGTTGATCTCGGCCGCGTCGATGTTCTCGAGGTTCTGGGTGACGAGCTTCTTGAGGCCCGTGCGCTTCTTGTCGCCGAAGTAGAAGTCCTTCAGGTACGCGACCTTCTCGCGCTCTCCCGTGGCGATCTGGTCGAGGTCCTCTTCCATCTCCTTGGTGAACTCGAGATCCACCAGGTCGATGAAGTGCTTCTCCATCAGCTTGACCACGGCAAACGCTTCCCAGTTGGGAATGAGCGCCTGGCCCTTCTTCCAGACGTACTTGGCCTGGAGCGTTCCCATGATCGACGCGTAGGTCGACGGGCGGCCGATGCCGAGCTCTTCGAGCTTCTTCACCAGCGAGGCTTCGGTGTAGCGGGCCGGAGGCGAGGTGGTGTGACCCAGCGCCTCGAGCGCCGAGACCTCGACGGTGTCGCCTTCCTTGAGGATGGGCAGCGGCGATTCCTGATCGTCGGTCTTCTCGGCGCTGTCGTCGGTGCTCTCGACGTAGGCGCGCAGGTAGCCGGGGAACGTGATGGTGCGGCCGCTGGCCGAGAACTCGACGGCGGTGCCCTTCGCGTCGGCCGCGAGCTTGAGTGACACCGATTCACCCTCGGCGTCGGTCATCTGCGAGGCGAGCGTACGCTTCCAGATGAGTTCGTAGAGCTTGAGCTCGGCGGAGCCCAGCTCGGTGGAGAGCTCGCTGGGCGTGCGGAAGGCTTCACCCGCGGGGCGAATGGCTTCGTGGGCCTCCTGCGCGTTCTTCACCTTGCGCGTGTACATGCGCGGCGCGTCGGGGAGGAACTGCTTGCCGAACAACTCGGTGACCTGCGCACGCGACGCGTCGAGCGCCGTCTGCGAGAGGTTCGTCGAGTCGGTACGCATGTAGGTGATGTAGCCGCGCTCGTAGAGCCCCTGCGCCACACGCATGACCTGCTGCGCGCTCATACCGAGCTTGCGGCCACCTTCCTGCTGCAGCGTGGAGGTCATGAACGGCGGCTTGGGCGAGCTGCGGTAGGGCCGCTTCTCGAGCGACTTCACCGTGAACGACTTGCCCTGCAGACCGTCGGCGATGGCGCGCGCCTTCGCCTCGTCGATCCACACGGCGTTGGCGTTCTCGAGCTTGCCCTGATCGCTGAAGTCCTTGCCGGTGGCGACGCGCTGGCCGTTCACCGACCACAGCGTCGACTCGAACGCGGGCGACGTGGGGTGCTTCGCGTTGACGTCCCAGTACGAGACGGCGCGGAAGTTCATGCGCTCGAGCTCGCGCTGCACGATGAGGCGAATCGCAGGCGACTGCACGCGGCCGGCAGACAGACCGCCCTTCACCTTGCGCCACAGCACCGGCGAGACCTCGTAACCGTACAAGCGGTCCAGCGTGCGACGCGTCTCCTGAGCGTCGACGAGGCCCATGTTGAGATCGCGTGAGTTGTCGACCGCTTCTTGAATCGCGCGCTTGGTGATCTCGTGGAACACCATTCGCCGCACCGGCACCCTGGGCTTCAACTGTTGCTCGAGGTGCCACGCGATGGCTTCACCTTCGCGGTCTTCGTCGGTGGCGAGGTAGAGGTCGCTCGCAGTCTTGAGGGCGTCCTTGAGCGCCTTGATGACGTCGGGCTTGGTGACTTCGTAGGTGAGCTTGAAGTCGTTCTGCACGTCGACGCACAGGCCGGTCGACGGGAGATCGACGACGTGTCCGACCGACGCCATCACCTTGAACTTGTCGCCCAGAAACTGGCCGATGGTCTTGGCCTTCGCCGGAGACTCGACGATCACGAGAGGCTTGGATGCCATGAAGGCGGGCTCGCTACTTTCTTTTGAAGTGAACCGTCAACAAGTTACAGCGACGCTATTTCGTTCACGCGCGCGTCTTGAAGCGATCCGTCGCTTCGATCAGCTCGTGGAGATTTCCGGGCTCGTGCGCGGCGTGACCTGCGTCTTCGACGATGCGCAGATCGGCTTCGGGCCACGCGCGATGCAGCGCCCACGCTGATTCCATCGGGCACACCACGTCGTAGCGACCCTGCACGATCACGCCGGGGATGTGCTTCATGCGCGCGATGTTCGCGGGATTGAGCAGCGCTCTTTCGCCCGTCACCCAGCCGCCGTTCACGAAGTAGTGACACTCGATGCGCGCGAACGCGTCGGCGAAGGCGTCTTCACCGGTCTTCGAAAGATACGACGCGTTGGGCAGCAGGTAGCTCGTACGGCCTTCCCACTGGCTCCACGCACGCGCGGCATCGGCGCGAACTTTGGCATCGGTGCTGGTGAGTCGCCGGTAGTACGCGCTGACGAGATCTCCGCGCTCGTTCTCAGGAATCGCGGCGAGGTACTTCTCCCACGCATCGGGAAAGAGGTGGCTGGTGCCGTCCTGATAGAACCAGTCGATCTCCCACTTGCGCAGCAGGAAGATTCCGCGGAGCACGAGCTCGGTGCAGCGCTCCGGGTGCGTCTGCGCATACGCCAGCGCGAGCGTGCTTCCCCACGAACCACCGAACACCTGCCACTTCTCGATCTTCAGGTGCGTGCGCAGCTTCTCCATGTCGGCCACGAGGTGCCACGTGGTGTTGTTCTCGAGCGACGCGAACGGGGTGGACTTACCGCAGCCGCGCTGATCGAACAGCACGATGCGATACGCCGACGGATCGAAGAACTGACGCTGCTTCGGCTCGGTGCCACCGCCCGGTCCGCCATGAACGAAGACGACCGGCTTGCCGTCGGGGTTGCCGCTCTCTTCGAAGTACAGCTCGTGACCGTCGCCGACCTGAAGGCGGCCCGTGTTGAACGGTTCGATCGGCGGGTAGTACGTGCGTCGAGTCGTCGTCATGCGCGCACCCGTAGCACCGTGGCGCGACGATCGATCGTGACATTCGGTGAGGTGAGTCCATCGGCGTCAACGTCGTGTGGCGCGGCCACCACTGCAGGCGGCGTTTGATGGGAGCGCGTGACGGCCGAACAGTTGCGTGAGCGCGTGCGCTACAAGCGCGGTCATGAACGCTCGAGCACAATCGTGGAACGCGGCGCTGCTGGCCCACCCCGGCGAGCTCGATCTGACCGTGGCGCGTTCACACATCGATGGCGACGTTCCACACGGGCTTCGTGGTGGGCGGCTCCTGTCCAACGGCCCCGGCTGGACGAAGATCGGCGATCGCCTCGCGCACCCGTTCGACGGCCACGGCTATCTGCGCGCGTTCTCGTTCGAGGAAGACGGCACGGTGCGCCTGCGGGCGCGGTTCATTCAGACGCCTGCGTACACGACGGAGCTGGCCGCCGGTCGCCTGCTGCATCGCGGGCTCGGTACGAACCCCAGCGCGAACTTCTGGAAGAACCTGGGCGGTGGGCTGGGGCAACGCAACGTCGCCAACACCACCGTTCAACGCTGGAACGGAAAGCTGCTCGCCGGCTGGGAAGGCGGTTCACCGTATTCGGTCGACGCCGATTCACTGGCCACACTGGGCGAAGAGACGTTCAACGGCGCCATCGCAGGTCAGGCCACGCTCGCGCACATGAAGCACGACGTGACGACGAAGCGACTGGTGACCTGCAGCGTGAAGATGGGCCCGAAGACGCAGCTGACGTTTCGCGAGTTCGACGAATCGGGCGCGCTCGTTCGTTCACGAAGTGCGTCGATGCCGTCGATGTTGTTCGCGCACGACTTCGTGATCACGCCCAACTGGTACGCGCTGATCAGCAACCCGCTCAAGATGAAGTTCGGCGCCCTCGCCCGCTTCGCTGCCGGTGCCGACACGCTCATCAACGCGATCGAGACCAACCCCGACGCAGCCGGCGCGGTGCTGCTGATTCCCCGCACGTCGAACGAGCCGATGCGCATCGTCACGCTGCCCGCCCTTGCGTTCGCCGTTCACTACGGCAACGCGTTCGAGAAAGACGGCGCGGTTCATCTCGACGTCTGCCTGTTCAACGCGTTCGTGTTCGGCATGGAGTTCGGCTTTCAGGGCCCGACCTCGCCGCTCGACCCTGCGAAGCCCGACACGCGCAAGCCGCAGCGGCTGTACCGCGTGACCGTGAAGGATCGCGCGACGCATGGCACGTGGGAGCAGCTCGCACCGCACGGCATCGATTTCCCGCGCGTTCATCCCGATCACGAAGGCGTCGAGACGCCCGCACTCTTCGGAGCGGCCCGCGCGGACGTGAAGCACTCCGACCCGTTCGATTCAGTGATCCGCGTCGACCTGGTGGATCGTGAAAGGCCACCGCAGGTGTGGACGGCGCCGACCGACGTCTTCGTGGGCGAACCGATCTACGTGCCTGAATCGCAGCACCTGCTCAGCCTGCTCTACGACGGCCATCGCGGCGCCACCACGCTGGCGATCTTCGACGCCGACTCGATTCACGAAGGCCCGCGGGTGAACGTGCCGTTGCCGCTCATGCCGTACGCGTTTCACGGAGCCTGGGACCGGAGCTGATTTTCGGTGGCACGCCGGTAACGGCGTCGGCACTGAGCGGTCGATGGACGTCTTTCAGATCGTCGCCGTGCTGATCACCCTCACCGCGGTGTTCAGCTACGTCAACCACCGCCTGCTCAAGCTACCGAGCACCATCGGCCTGATGTTGATCGCCATGGCCAGCTCGCTGACGCTCTTCGCGCTCGGCGGCCAGCACCCGGAGTTCCAGAGGGAAGCGACCGCGTTCCTGTCCCGCATCGACTTCAACAAGACGCTGATGCAGGGAATGCTGGGGGTGCTCCTGTTCGCCTCGGCGCTGCACGTGAACCTGGGCGACCTCAAGCAGCACCGCATCACCATCGGCGTGCTGGCGACGGTGGGTGTCGTGCTCTCGACGGTGCTGGTCAGCTACCTCACGTATTTCCTGTTCTCGTTTCTCGGCATCGAGGTGCGTCTCATCTACTGCTTCCTCTTTGGCGCGCTCATTTCTCCGACCGACCCCATCGCCGTGCTGGGCATCTTGAAGCACGTCGGCGCGCCGAAAGACCTCGAGACCAAGTTCGCGGGAGAAGCGCTCTTCAACGACGGAGTGGCCGTCGTGCTGTTCCTCGGGCTGCTGCAGATGGCCACTGGCGAGCGCGGGTTCGAGCCGATGCATCTCACGGCCATGTTCCTTCAGGAAGCGGTCGGCGGCGTTCTCTACGGCCTCGTCATCGGCTGGGTCGCGCTGTTGATGCTGCGGAAGATCGACGAGTACAAAATCGAAGTGCTCATTTCGCTCGCGGTCGCGCTGGGCGGCTACGCGCTCGCGGCGAAGCTCCACGTGTCGGGGCCCATTGCGATGGTCGTCGCCGGTCTGTTCATCGGCAACGAAAGCCGCGCGGGGGCGATGAGCGAGGTGACGCGCGCCCACCTCGACACGTTCTGGGAGCTCATCGACGAGATCCTCAACGCGCTGCTGTTCGTGCTGATCGGGCTCGAGCTGCTCGTGGTGCGGGTGTCGATGCCGCACGTGATCATTGGAACGCTCGCGTGGGTCCTGGTGGTGCTTTCGCGATTCGCCGCCGTCGCGATTCCGCTGCGCTTTCTGGGCGGCCGTCGGGTGTTCCCCGAAGGCACGACGAAGGTGCTCACCTGGGGCGGCCTGCGGGGCGGCGTCTCCGTCGCGCTCGCGCTTTCGATCCCCGCGTTCGTCGACGGCGAGGCCGTGCGCGAACGCGACATGGTGCTCGCCGTGACCTACGTGGTCGTCATTCTGTCCATCGTGATTCAGGGCCTGTCGATCGGCCGCATGCTCAAGAGAACGTTCCCCCGCAAAGACGAAGGGCGCGCCGATGAAGGCACGCCCCGGGTCGAAGCACGCTGAGCTGAAGCTCAGGCCGTCTGCGCCTGGCGCTGCTGGGCGCGGAGCAGTTCGGCCATGTGGTACGCCGCGAGCTGCTGCATGTTGTAGCGATCGCCTTCCGCGACCGCCGAGGTGTCGTTCTGGCGCGGCTGCATGACGGTCGAGATCACGTCGAGCAGCTGGCTCGAGTTGGTGGCCTTGCTCGCGAAGCCGATCACCGAGTCGAGGCCCGTCTTGCTCAGCAGCGAGCCAGCCTTGCCGAGCAGACCGCCGCCGAGGTTGCCGACCAGACCACTGACGATGCCGCCGAGGCCCTTGCCGTTGAGCACCGCGTCAGCGACGCCGACGATCTTCGCCGCGCCCGCGATGAACGGGCCAACGCCGGGGATGAACGACGCCAGCTTGCCGATCGGCCCGTTGAGCACCTTGCTCGCGAAGCCGACCGCCTTCTTGACGAACCCGCCGACCTTCTTGAGCGCCTTGCCGATCTTGCTGAAGAGACCCATGAAATCACCCTGGTGAAGCGAGAAAGTGAGGAGTTGTCGGCGTGAACAGCCGTGAAGTTGCAACGCGAAAGACCGAAGGAAATCAGCCCTTTGTCGGGAAGCGCGTCTTCTTCACAGCGGCTTCCAGGTCGGGGTTCGACGCACCCGAGAGCGGCTTGCCACCGACAGCGGGGAGCTCGACGGCGCTCTTCTTGGTGGCCTCGAAGCCGCTCGGCGCCTGCCCTGCCTTGATGGCGGCGACCGACGCACGCACGTTGGCTTCGATGGCTTCGGCCGACGGAGGTTCGACCCCGAGCTTGCGGAGATCGTCATCTTTCACGACAGCGAACAGCGGCTCGGTGTCGGGGTTGTTGAGGAAGAACCCGATCTGATTCACGAACTCGTCGACGCTCAGCCCCAGCGACGCAGCCAGCTTCGGCACGTTGGGGTCGGCGAGGATCTTCGCGCGCAGCTCCGGCGAAACGGGCGGCGCCGCGTCGAGTTGTTCGATCTGGGTCTGTTCGCTCATGGCCCCAGACCCTATTTCACGTCGCTGCCCGGAGGCACGTCGCCGGGGTTGATGAGCTGCAGCGACTTGCCCGAACCGCTCGCGAGGATCATTCCGCGCGATTCGATGCCCTTGAGCGCGCGCGGCTTGAGGTTCACGACGACCACCACGTTGCGCCCCGGGAGCTGCTCCGGCGTGAACGCTTCGGCGATGCCCGAGACGATGGTGCGCGGCGCGCCTTCACCGAGGTCGACCGAGAGCTTCAGCAGCTTGTCGGCCTTCTCGACTTTCTCTGCCGTCAGCACCTTGCCGGCCTTGAGCGCGACCTTCGCGAAGTCGCCGAACTCGATCTCCGATGGCGGCGCCGCCGGAGCCGCCGCGGCCTTCGGTTTCTCAGCAGGCTTCTCGCTCTTCTTCTGAGCAGGGGCAGGCGCCGGCGCAGCGTCCTTCGCCTTTTCCCACGAGTCCTTCAACGAAACGGTGCGGTTGAAGACGAGCGCGCCCGGCTTCGAGTCGAGGTCGATGGTGAAGTAGCCCAGCCGCTCGAACTGAAAGCGATCGCCCTGCGTCGCCTTCTCGAGCGCAGGTTCGAGCTTCGCGTGCACGACCTCGAGCGAGTGCGGGTTCAGGTCTTTCAAGAACGGCAGCTCGATGCCTTCGTGCGCCCTACCGGGGAATTCGACGGTGAACAGACGATCGAACACGCGCACTTCCGCGTTCACTGCGTGCTGCGCCGAGACCCAGTGAATGGTGCCCTTCACCTTGCGACCGTCGGGCGAATTGCCACCCTTGCTCGCCGGGTCATACGTGCAGTGCAGCTCGGTGATGGAGCCGTCAGCGGCCTTCACCACGTTGGTGCAGGTGATGAAGTACGCGCCGCGCAGGCGCACTTCCTTGCCCGGCGCGAGGCGGAAGAACTGCTTCGAGGGCTCTTCCATGAAGTCGTCGCGCTCGATGAAGAGCTCTTTGGAGAAAGGCACCTGGCGAACCCCGGCGTTGGGATCTTCCGGGTTGTTCTGCACTTCGAACTGCTCGACCTGACCGTCGGGGAAGTTGGTGATGACCACTTTCACCGGGTGCAACACGGCCATGCGGCGGTGCGCGGTGGCGTTCAGGTGATCACGCACCGCGTTCTCGAGGCGGCCCAGGTCGATGACGCTCTCGTTCTTGGTGACGCCGATCTCCTCGCAGAACGCGCGCAACGCCTCCGACGTGTAGCCGCGGCGACGCATGCCCGAGATGGTCGGCATGCGCGGGTCGTCCCAACCGCGCACGAACTTCTCTTTCACCAGGTGCAGCAGGTTGCGCTTGCTGAGCACGGTGTACGTGAGCTGCAGCTTCGCGAACTCGATCTGCTGCGGGTGGTGAATGCCCAGCTCGTTCAAGAACCAGTCGTAGAGCGGCCGGTGATTCTCGAACTCCAGCGTGCAGATGGAGTGCGTGATCTGCTCGAGCGAGTCTTCGTTGCCGTGCGCCCAGTCGTACGAGGGGTAGATGCACCACTTGTCGCCCTGGCGGTGATGGTGCTCCTTGACGATGCGGTACATCACCGGGTCGCGGAGGTTGATGTTGCCCGACGCCATGTCGATCTTCGCGCGGAGCGTCCTGGCGCCGGCGTCGAACTCGCCCTTGCGCATGCGACGGAAGAGGTCGAGGTTTTCAGCCGGCGTGCGATCGCGGAACGGCGAGTTGGTGCCGGGCGTGTCGAGGGTGCCGCGGTACTCGCGCATCTGCTCGGCGTTGAGATCGCACACGTACGCCTTGCCCTTTTCGATGAGCTGCTCGGCCCACCCGTACATCTGCTCGAAATAGTCCGACGCGTAGAAGAGGCGGTCTTCGAACTCGCCGCCGAGCCACTTCACGTCATTGATGATCGAGTCGACGTATTCCTGCTCTTCCTTCGCGGGGTTGGTGTCGTCGAAGCGCAGGTTGAACTTGCCGCCGTACTTCCGCGCGAGACCGGCGTTCAGACAGATGCTCTTGGCGTGACCGACGTGCAGGTAACCGTTGGGCTCCGGCGGAAACCGCGTCTGAACGCGGCCGTTCCACTTGCCGCTGGCGTTGTCTGCTTCGACGATCTCTTCGATGAAATTCGTGGGGTTGGTGCTCATGTGCAGGTGACTCCGAGGCGCGGCACCCTACACTGACGCACGGCGGCACGAGGCCTGAACTCGCTGCGCGCGCTCGCGATTCAACGAATGCCCCTTCGTACGCTACCGGTCGTCGAGCCGATGCGGCGCAGGACCGAAGCGCGCGGCCAATTTCTCGCGGCCGGCCGCCGCGATCGGGTTTCCGGCGAAGTCGACCTCGGTGAGCGAAGCCAGGTGCGGTGCATCGAGAATCGCAGCGAGCCCATTGGGCCCGTTTCGATTTCGCGCGACGAACAGTGACGACAGCGAGGTCATGGCCCTGGCGCGCGCGATGACGAAGGCGCCGGCGTTGCCCATCGCCGTGCCGGAGAGGTCGAGCGTCTTCCACGAGCGCCCTGCTCCGTTGCCGACCAGCGCCTCGACACCTTGAACCTGAAACGCGTTGTCAGCGAGTGAGAGTTCTTCGAGGCGGTTGAACCAACGAATGCCCGAGAGCGTGCGCGCGCCGCGCGCCGTGAGCGCCGCGTTCTGAAGCACGAGCGCTCTCAACGACGGCAGCGACGACGCGTACTGCGCAAACATCGCAGCGCCGTGATCTCCGACCGGCTGGTCACGGAGCACGAGCCGCTTCAGCCCTCGAATCGACGACGTTTCGAGGAGGGCCTCCAGCGCGTCAGCCGTCACACCCGCGAGGCCGTAGCGGTTGTTGGCGACGAACTCGAGCGTGTGAATCCGCGGGAGCCAGGGCGCGAGGGACAAGGAGTGCATCTCCATGCGGCGGCTGGTCACGAAGCGCAGCGCGCGGACCGGTTCACGGCCGCACAGCTCCGCGACGGCCGTGGAGACGAGCGGCTCGAAGATCTGCAGCGACTCCACGAAGCCGCGACGAAAGGTCGGGAGCGCTTCGTCACGCGATAGGCCCACCCACCCGTCGCCGTGCGCGTTCAACAGCTCCTTCGCGCGCGTCGAGACTGCTTCGTCTGGTGCGGCTTCGAGTTGCAGTTGCAGCGCGATGAACTCGCCGCGTGGGTCGCCACGTTCGATGAGCAGATCGGACAACACGTGCCTCGGCGCGTCGTCATCGGGGTTCGCGAGAATCTCGGCGCGAAGCGACTCCTCGGTGGTCTCCGGCGCGTCGCGAACGATCGGAACGTGGAGGCGATCGGGTTGTTCCCGCCGACGCGCCCACGCACGAACGTGCCGCGTGTTGGCGCCCGCGTTCACCACGTTCCACGAAGGAATGTCGTGCCAGGCGCTCGCTGGAGTCGCCGCGCCACGCGCGCTCGAAGCGCTCACCACCACGACATCGTCGAGTCGCACGGCAAGACAGACCGCCGTGAGCGAGCGTGGATCAGGAGAGTCACCGGCGCTCTTCCACGCGTACCCAACCGGCTCGCTCAGCGCCGTCTGGAGGACCGCTTCGAGTTCGGCAACCGTGAGCCGGCGCGCGCGCCGATTGCCGTTGGCTGCGTCGAGGAGCGTCACGAGCCGGGCGTGAAAGGAGTCGTCAAGCTCGACGCGCGCGTTCGGGGGCACCGTCCGAGCCTACGCCGCACCGTCCGCCACGAGAGAAAGAAGCGAAGCACTTCGTCAATCATTCCGGCTGTTTAGATAGGGCACAAAGCCTGCTCACGCGCCTCCCGAACTTTCACTGGAGGCATCACATGTTTCGTTCGCTGGGCTGTGCAGTCGTCGTCGCCGTACTCGCCGGGTGTGCTCCCGGCATGGAGCGCTGTGAGTCGGACCGGGACTGTCTGGAAACCGAGTACTGCGTCGCCCGGGTCTGTCTGGAGCGCAGCGTGAAGCCCGATGCGGGCGCGGACGCGGGCGTGGTCGACGGCGGAATTCCGGACGCTGGCACGACGCAGCCGACGCCTGACGCGGGGGCCGTGGCTGATGCAGGTGCGGTCGACGCTGGCGTCGAACCCACGTGCGAGCTTCACGACACGCGTGCGTGCTGCGGCGGCCGCGGCGAGCAGACCTGTGTTCAGAGCGACGGCGGTCTGATGTGGGACGAATGTGACGCCACGAAGACGCCTGAGTCGTGTAACGGCGTCGATGACGACTGCGACGGAACGATCGACGACGAGCTCGCGTGGGTCGCGCCTGATGGCGGCATCGTGATGTCGCTCGAGTGCTCCGCGGGCGTGGGTGCCTGCACTTCGACCGGGGTGTACGTGTGCAACGCGAGCGGCGCGCCGGTCTGCGGCGCCACGGCGAGCCAACCGACGGCCGAGGTCTGCGACGGAGCCGACAACGATTGCGACGGTGCGACTGACGAAGGCACGACGATCGAATGCCTCGTCGACGCGGACGACGATCGCTACGCGGCGGCGCTCACCGGCGCCGTTCAGCTGTGCCCTGACACCGCCCGAGCCGATTGGGGAAATTGCCCGACCGGCTACGTCGCGCCCGGCGCCGCGGTCGACGTGGACTGCGATGACAGCAGCACCTCCGTCTTTCGGCTGCTCGACGCGCGGATCGATTCAGACGGCGACACGGCCTGCATCGGTGATGCATTTCAGGCGTGCGCTGGAACGGCACTCTCAGCCGGCCTCCGCGCGCCCACGGCGTGCCGCAATGAAGATGACTGCGATGATTCGAGCGCCGCACAATTCCGTCAGGAGGACACGCGCGCCGACGCGGATGGCGACGGCTTCTGCGTCGGTGGTTCGGTGGTGTCGTGTGTCGGAGACAGCGCGCCCGCGGGACGACAGTTCGCGGCGAACTGCCAGTCGGCGACCGCGGACGACTGCGATGACAACTCGGCGAGCGTCTACCGGTCCGTCGCGGTGAAGACCGACGCTGACAACGACGCGCACTGCGTCGGCGCG
This sequence comes from Archangium gephyra, assembly GCA_003243425.1. Taxonomy (GTDB): domain Bacteria; phylum Myxococcota; class Myxococcia; order Myxococcales; family Myxococcaceae; genus Archangium_A; species Archangium_A gephyra_A. The sequence continues at coordinate 41,399 of QFQP01000009.1, forward strand.
GAGGCTCAGCGCTGCATCGGTGCCGCGGCGCCCAGTGGCTTCCGCATCGCCAGCTCCTGCTCGAGCTCCACCGACTGCGCCGACAACAACCCGGCGACGTTCCAGAACGTCAGCGTCAAGCGAGATGGTGACAACGATGGGCACTGTCTGGGCACCACTGAGACGCTCTGCGTGGGTTCGACGCCGCCGGCCGGCTACAAGCTGTCGAACCAGTGCAGTTCGTTCGTCGACTGCGACGACAGCCGCGGCGATCAGTACCGCGTCGTCACGATGTACCCGGACGCGGACAACGACGGCTATTGCACCAGCGCCTACGAGCCCAGGTGCGTCGGCAACTTCGCGACGTCTCCGGGCTTCCGCACGCTGGAAATGTGCACCGCGACGAGCGACTGCGCGCCGAGCGACAGCGGGAAGTACCGCATGGAGAATCTGAGAATGGACCAGGACCGCGATGGGTACTGCTCGTCGGCTCCGGCCACGCCGGTCTGCATTGGAGCGACCGTCCAGGCGCCCTACCGCAGCCCGAACACGTGCAACGCGACGAATGACGTGGTCGACACCAACCCCAACGCGACGACGATCGCTGAACAGGAAGGCACCTCGGAGACGAAGGCGAAATACTGCGGCTCGGCGCCGGTCACAGAGACCCTGAGCATCAGCTGGAGCTGCCCGGTGGGATACAGCGCAGTCGCTTCGGCCTACACCACGACTCAGAACCCGGCGGGCAGCGACGCCATGGACTATCCCCAGGCGAGCGGACAGTCGGGGGTGGCGACCGGGGCGTTCCGGTGCAAGTTCGCCTCGACCGTGACGACGTGGTGGAGGGTCACTGTCGTCTGCCGCGCGAACGGGCTCTGACACTCACGGCACGAAGAACCCCGCCGCTGCGCCGGGCTGAATCTTCCCCTGGCTCGCGCGCACGGCACTCCGGCTGACCAGCTGAAAGGCGCGACGCAGACTTGAAGGCGTCGCGTCTTTCTCCCAGAGGATGCAGGTCGGTGGGACGCCCATCGACTTCGCGACGTGTTCGAAGTTCACGTCGCTCCCGACACCGACCAGCGCCAGCGTGAACAACTCACTGACCAGCAGATCCCGACTCAGGCGAGCGCAATCGGAGGCGGAACGAGCACTCCCCACGTCTTCGCCGTCGGTCACCACCACCACCACGCTTCGGGTCGGAGTTCCGCCATCACGCAGCCGCTGGGCGTACGCCACGTTGGCCGCCAGCGCGCTGCACCAGGTGTCGTAGAGCGCGGTCGAGCCGCTCGCCCGATAGTTCTTCGCATCGAACCGCGTGGCATCGCTCACCGGCACGTAGCTGTGAACCACGGCGGCCGCGTGACTGAACGTCCAACACGCGAGCAGCACGGCATCGCGCTCCTTCGCGCCGCCGAACGCGTCGAGCAACGCGTTCTGCCCTTCCCTCACCGCCTTCTCGAGCCCACGGTCGGCGATCGACGAACTGGCATCGATGAGCACCGTCACCAGCGTGACATCACTCGCCGCGATGTCTTCGAGGTCTTTCCCCGCTGCGCCGGCAAGCACGAGGTTTCCCAGATTGCCGGTGATGAGCGAACTGCTGCCCTGAGACAGCGTTCCATTCGCCGTCGCCGCGCCGACCAATTGAGTCACTTCATCAACAGAAAGAGTCTTCTCATTCATGACACACGTCTCCCTTCGTCGAAGTCATCAGTTCAGATGATCACTGCGTCGGTCGTGCGGACGACCTTCATGCCCGCGCGCTTCCACTCTTCGACCGCAGCGTCGGCGATCTTCGGGAAGTTGAGGTGATCGGGCAGCGGAGAGAGCGGCGGCGCCGGCACCGGGCTCATCGCGTCTTCGAGAATCCAGATCTTCCCGGCGAGGTTCGGGTCGGTGGCCATCACGTGTTTCTGAATGTCGTTGAGGGTCGACAACACGCAGTGGCTCTTGGCCTGCCCGAACACGTACACGCGGTCGTATTCCATGAGCATCTTGAAGAACGGTGCGTTGAACGCGCCGACCACGTTGCCCGAGAGCTCCGTCACCTCGGGCGAGAGCACCGAGTAGTTCTCGGTCATGGCGTGCGTGCCCTTGGTCTCGAAGTGCGTCTGGTGTTTGCGCGCCGCCGCGTGGAAGAGCGCCGCTTCCATCATCGCGGGCACGAGCGCGTGCGACAGGCCCCCGAGCAGCGTGTGGTACGGCCAGATCGTGAGCACGTACTTCCCGGTCGACTCGAGCTTCTTCACGTACTCGAGGCTCTCCTTCGGGTGCGCGACGGCCGTCCACTTCCCCGAGCGAACGTCTTCGTGGAACAGCGGCGTCAACGGAGCGGGATGCCGCCCCTGCGCGTCGACCCACCACGCGGGGTGGAAGATCTGGAACACGCGGTGCGTGTCCAACGAGAAGAAGAGGCCCGAGAGCTTGTCGAGGTTCCGGTACATCCACTCCACGGTGCGCGTGGTGTCTTCGACCGCGCCGGGAACGAAGAGGCTGGCGCCCGGCGTGCAGAAGCCGACCTGCGCGTCGATGCCGAACGCGGCGATGCGGAACTTGTCCTGCCCCGCGGGCTTGATGCCGTGCCTGGCGGCGAACGCTTCGCCTGCTTCGGTGACGAGACCTGCGCGCTCCATGAAGAGCTGTGAGACCTGCTTCGGATCGTAGAAATCGGGGAGTGGCAACGACACGGCGTACCTCCTTCAGGACAGGGTCAACTGCGTGATGTCGCGGGCACCGACGACGAAGAGCGAGCCGTCGGAGTTGGGCAGCAGTTCGTCGCCCGCGGAGACGAAGGGTTGTGAATCGGGGAACTGCATCGCCTCGATGAGGTGACCAGCAGCCGCGCGCAGCGCGACGAGGCCCGCGTCAGTGGCGACCACCACACGCCCGTTCAACACCGCGGCGTTTCCGCGAGGTCCGCCGTGTGACTGCGCGATGAGCGTGCCGTGCTCGTCGACCAGCCAGCGGTGCACGACGTCGCGACCGTTCTCGTCGCAGACGACGGTGAGCAGCGCGTTGCGCGCATCGAAGACAGTGCTGGCGTCGATGATTCGACCGGCCCACGTGATGCCGTCGACCTGCTTGAGGCCCGATTTTCCGACCCGCAGCAGGAAGGCGACCGTGAGACCTCCGGCCCGGTAGAAGCCGAAGCCGAGGCGGTCACCGGCCCACAGCCAGGTCTGCCCCTCGAGCACCTGACCGACACGCGCGCCGGAGTTGTGTTCGATGAGCCACGACTGTTCCTGACGCCACGTCGCGCCGGTGGAGGCCGCGAGAGACGGCCAGGCGTTACGCGTCGTGGTGTGTGCGCGCTCGACGAGACGATCACCCTGCCACTTTTCGACGCGTCCATCGGCATCGGCGAGCCAGGTGACGGAACCCGCGAGCGCCGCGACGAGGTGCGAGCCGCTCAACGTCGTGGAGATGATGGTGCCGTCTTCACGGCGAAGCGTTCCGTGCTCTTCGGCCAGATAGCGGAGCCCGCCTTGCTGCGCGGCGACCAGAATTCGGCCGCTGGTCTCGAAGGCCGTTCTCGCAGTGCAGCGCCCCCGCGAACGAAGCACCTGCCGGGTCACGAGCGGTCCGAGCGCGTTGCACTCGGGGCAGACAGACCGGGCGTGTTCGGTGCCGCACGCACACTTCGTCCACGGGAGTTGGAGCAGACGTTCGGGGAAGACCTGGCGCTCGTCTTTCTCGAAGACCGCGTGGAACCAGTGAAGAAGATCATCTGGGAGCACCTTCGAAGGAGTCGCCATGCGCGGCAGCAAGACGTCACTGCGCATGACCGAGTGACGCGCTTCGGCGCGTCGCAGCATCGTCGCCAGCTTCGTGTGCGTGCCGCCGAAGGGGTGCACCGAGAGCAGGCTCTGAAACAGCAGCACCGAGAACGCGTACCAGTCGCTGCCTTCAGTGAACTTCGGCGCCCTGGTGAGATCGACTCCGTAGAGACGTGGATCCAGAAAGCGCTCGTGACCCACGCTGCACGGGAACCCGCCGAACTGCAGCGAGTCGGCGTCGATGAGGTGGGGCGTGGTGCCCACGTAGAGCGCGTTGCCGTCGTTGAAGTCGCCGACGATCACCTTCAACGAATGCAACGCACGCACGACGTCGTGAAGTGTCGCGAACAACTTCGTCACCGCTCCGAGCGGCGGTCGCGACTTTCGGGACGCGAGTCGCGAGAAGTCCTGGGCGCCCGCGACGAGCGGCATCTGGTAGCCGATGACGCGACCTCTGGCGTCGCTCACCGGGGCGAGCGGCGAAATCACCTCTGCCGGCAGGCCCACTGGAAACTGCGCCAGCTTCTGCAGCTTCTCGTCAGTGGCGGCGTGAAAGATCTTCAGCGCCGAGTTCCCGTGACGGAACACGCGCGCTTCGCCCCCTTCTCCGAGGAGATCGGCGTCGCTCACCTTCACCGATTTTCCGGCGAGCACGACGTTCATCACGCACCTCCGAGAATGGCGATCGTCGCGTCGTCGTGAAGACGTTCACGCGCTGCGAGCACGTTGAGCCGGCGTTGAAGCGAGAAGGGGTTGCGCGAGAGGCCGGGCGACCAGAGCTCGTCTGCGCGCACGGTCGAGAGGCCGTCGGTCATGAGCACGACTTGCGATGCGCGACCGGTGAAATGCGTGACGACGGGTGGCGGACTGGAAGAGGTCAGCCGGTAAGCCGCGTAGTTCGGTGCGTTGTCGTCGCCGACGTCGAGGGTGATGAGACGACCGTCGATGCAGACACTTCCGTCACCCATGCCGAAAACGATGACGTCGTCAGCACGCCGCACTGCCGCCAGGAACGTGAAGAGAAAGAACGACTCCAGCAACCGGCCGCGCTCCCCGCTTTGCAGCGTGAGGGACAGGGCGTCGAGCCACCTGGTGAGCGCGTCGACGGCGCGCTCCGGCAACGTGGCGTCGAGTTCGCGAGACGAAAGCCACTCGCCGAGGAATCGCGCCCCCAACTGCGCGCCCACCTCACTCTGCGGTTGAGAACCGCAGCCGTCCGTCACCACCACCACGTTCTCCGACGAGAACGCGCCGTCTTGATTGTTGCGCCCCACGCGAACGTGGTCGCGACCGACGTGTGTGGCGGCGAACATCGCTACTTCCTCCAGTGACTGAGCCCGTCGATGAGCGCCTGCGTCGCCGGTGAATGCGACATGCGCAGGTCGCTCTGGTCTTGACGCGGGGGAACAGGCTTCGTCTCCGCGCCGGTGAGCAACTCGTACCCTTCGGGCACCGCTTCGCCTTCCTGCCCGATGACGCCGAATGGACCACTGGCCCCCGCGCGTCGTCGGAACAGCACCGGCTTCCCGGGCACGCTCTGCTTTCCACTGCTGCGCTCGTTGCCGAACTTCATCGTCGGCGTGTGACCCGTCTGCGACAGCTTGTAGACGGCCGACACGCGATCTCTGGTCAGCGGAGAGCCGCTCGTCGAAGCCACCAGGTAGCCGCCGTAGCCGTACACCTGCTCTTCGGGCTTCCAGCCGACTTCCCTGCGAAGCGCTTCGAATCGAAGCGTCTGCTTCGTGTCGAACCCGTCCTCCAGAATCTGCACGGGGCGAATGCCGAGCCGCTTCGCCTCGCTCGTCGCAAACCGGTACTGCGCCTCCTTGTCGCCGGAGTCGTAGCGAATCGAGTCCTGCGCGCCTGGACGTTCCTGAATGATGCGGAACGCGGTGGGAATGCCGGAGGTCATCGTGTCGAAGGTGTCGAGCAGGAAGCTCGAGCGCTGATACCGACGCTCGACCATCGCGCGAAACGCAGCCTCGTCACTGCCGTAGCGCTGAATGTGCTCGTGACCCATGGTGCCGACAGGAACGAGACCGAGCTGCTGCGCGCCGTACACGTTGCTGGTGCGCAGGAGCCCGGCCCGCTTCGCACCTTCCAGCGCGAGCAGGTGCTGCTCGGGACACGACGCCGCGCGCAGCCCGACCTCGAACAAGCGCGTGGGAGCACCGAGGATCTCGATCAGCTCTGCGACCTGTGCGCGAACGCGCTCCACGTAGCCCTCGCTGTCGACACGGATCGGAGGAGCCTTCACACCGACCGCGTCCAGCGTGGCGAGCACCAGGTGCTTCTGCTGCTCACACGTCACCACGCCCACCGCGGCTTCGAGCTCGTCGGGCCGGAAGAGCGCCACCGTCGCGACCTGAATGCGGAAGCTCCACTGCAACAGCACCGGCTCGAGCCACGACACCAGCGCCGAGGCGCCCGTCACGCTGAACACCGGCTCACGGTCGTGGAACACCGAGAACTTCGGCAGCGCGTTCACCGTCAGGTCGACGCTCTGCACGGCGGCCCTCACGGCAGCGCCCAGCTCGTAGTCGTTCTTCGACAGGAACTCCCAGTCACCCGGGTTCACCTTCGGCATCACCGACTTCAGCTCGGCGGCCACGTCGAACGGCAGCACCTGCAGGCCGCCCTTTCGATGCGAGTAATAGAAGGTCTCGCGTCGCAGCGGCCAACCGGCCTCCGCCATCGAGAACTTGTAACCGTCGGTCAGCAACATCGGCGCAGACATGCCCGCCTCCTTCGTGAGGAAGTATTAAACGTGACCAATAAAGTCTTCAAGACTCTTTGTGGAGTCAGGTGGATTGGAAGACCTGCAGGAAGAAGAACGCCGCCGCGAGCGCGTTGACGATGGCGGCGATCGCGAGGGCGTAGAACTGCGTGCGCCGCGGAGAGTTGAGCGAGAGCCGCAACGAGGCGATGGCGAGCACCACGAGCCCCAGCGCTGCGACGGGGAGCAGCCACGGCCCGACGGTGTTGAAGCGCGTGCGCAGCCAGTTGACGACGTCGACCGCAGCGCCCAGCGCCGACGTGAGCGTGAGCGCGCCGGCCACCAGCATGGGCCACCCGCCGGCCTCGCCCAGCGCTTTGCGATCACGAATCAGCGTGCTCGCGCGGAACATGAAGAGGCTGAACAACACACCCGCGGCGGCGGGGAGCGCCTGGCTGGAGAGCCCCGAAGGTGTGCCGCGCCAGAACCCGACACCTGCGACCACAGCCGAGAGCAATGCCACGCCAAGCCAGATCATCCGGTCACCCTAATGCGCGAAAAACGCCCGTGTTTTGAAGAAGTTCGAAGCGTGGCGCGCATTGTCGCGTCGCCTGGCGCGGTCGGTCCGATGCGCTGATTTGGCGCCAATTCTCACCGCATCAGCACGCCTCATTCATGAAGTAGGCGCGTAAGTGCGCGCCCTGCTTCGCGAATTCGTGAATCGTCAAACGACGTGACGTGCGCCGCGCACAACTGGAGCAACGAATCACCAACCGCCCCGAACATGTCGCATCTCTCGGCACACAAAAGGGCACGCTGAAATGAACAAGCAAGTCGACGTCTCGAAGCTGTACGCGAAGTTCGGACCGGCCATCTACGCGCGTTGCAACCGGCTGCTCCGGAACCAGGCGGCGGCAGAAGACGCCACGCAGGACGTGTTCATGAAGGTGCTCAAGCACATCGACTCGGCGCCGGGAGAAGACGCGGTGCTGCCGTGGATTCACCGCATCACCACCAACCACTGCCTCAACGTGATTCGTGATTCGCGCCGTCACGCGGAGCCCGTGGAGCACGTGCCGGAGCTCGTCGACGACGAGTTCGAGGACAGCGTGGTGACGGCCGATTTCGCACGCCGGGTCATCGCGAAGACGCCGGAAGCTCTGCTCGCGCCGGCGGTCATGTACCACGCGCGCGGGGTGGAGCAGGCCCGGGTGGCGGCCGCGCTGGGCGTCTCGCGCCGCACCGTGCTCTATCGCCTCGCAGAGTTCACCCAGCGTGCGATGCGCATGCAGGAGCTGGCCGAAGCGTAAGTACCCACGCCCGACGTCGGTTTCACGGCCCCTTCGAAGCGAGGTCGCTTTCAGTCGAAGCCGCTCCGCTTCCGGAACTGCTGAGACGCGTTACAAGGCGCCGCATGTTGCTCGTCGCCGCCCTGCTCGCGTCTTCCGCGCTCGCGCAGACGAACCCGTACGACCCGTCGTCATCGCCGTCGCAACCCCACCCCGAAAGTCAGCCTCAGGGCCTTGAGCGCCCGCCAAAAAAAGAAGCGCCGAAGGAGCCCAGCCGCTGGAGCCTCGGCGTGGAAGCGGCCGGTGGCGTGTGGCTGCTCGAAGCGCCGTACTTCGACGTGGAGCTCAAAGGGCAGCTCCGGCTCTTCTCGTGGCTGTACCTCGGCGTTCGCCCCGGCGTGGCCGTCCTCTTTCAAGAGCCGAACACACGCCTGGCCGTTCCACTCGACGCGACGCTCAAGGTGAAGCTGTTCATCTTCTTCTTCGAAGCCATCGGCGGCGCCTGGTTCATTCCCTCGCATCGAGACGTGGTGCGGCCGCATCTGGCCGGTCAGCTGGGGCTGGAGATCTGGCGGTTCACCTTCGGCGCGGAGGTCAGCTACCTCGCGCCGTCGATCACCATCTCAGGACGCGTCGGCATCCGGATCTTCTGAGGTAGAAGAAGCGCTCGTGGTCACCGCCCTGCTCGTCAGCCTCGCTCTCGCCGCACCCGATGGAGGCGTTCTGCTCGCGCGGCCCGTTCGCGTGTCCGCCGACAAGCTGCAGGTCTTCAAGAAGGAGTCGCGTGCGCTGTACTCAGGCCACGCGAAGGCGGTGCGCGACACGATGACGCTCACCTGCAACGAGCTCGAGGTGTTCTTCGACGCGGCCAACGAGATCGATCACCTCATCGCGCGCGGAAACGTCGAGGTGATCGACGGCGATCGGCAGGCCTGGGGCGAGAACGCGCACTACGACAACAAGAGCGGCGTGTTGACGGTCACCGGCAATCCGCGTGGTCGACAGGGCCCTCGAGAGGTCGACGGCGAGGTCGTCACCTTCACCACCGGCGACGAGTACCTGGTCGTCACCCGGGCCAAGACGCGTGTGAAGGAACCGAAGGACAAGCGCGTGAACATCGACGCCGACAAGCTCGAGCTCTGGAGCAAAGACAAGGAAGCGAAGTGGACCGGCCGGGTTCGCGTGGTGAAGGACAAGACCGTCATCAACGCGCCGGAGATCACCGCGCTGTACGACGAGGCCGGGGAAGTCACGCGCGTGAAGGCCCGCGGTGGCGTCGAAGTGTCCGAAGGTGATCGCTGGGCGCGCGGTCAGAACGCCGACTACGACGTGCAGAAAGGTGTGCTGGTGATGACCGGCAATCCGCAGGCGCGTCAGAACAAGACGCGGCTCAAGGGGACCAAGGTCACGTTCTACAGCGGCACCGACTTCCTCGAGGTCGACAACGCGACCACCATCATCGAAGCCGACAAGAAGGGCCCGTAACGCGATGGAGCAGAACCAGGACATCGAGCTGCTGCGTGAAGTCTCGGGAGAGCTCCCGGCCGTCATCAAGACCGCGCCGCTGTTGCTGGTGGTGCCGTCGCTTCTGCTCGCCGGTGGCGCGGCGATGGACGCGTGGGTCAGCTCGCTCCATTCGGTGATGCCGGCGGTGGTCGGCGTGCTCAAGGGCATCGGCTGGGGCCTCTACGTTCGCTTCGCGATGCGGTCGGCCGGCGGTGTCGAGAACCCCGGCTACGGCACGCCGATGGTGTTGATGGCGCTCGCGTTCCTCGCGCTGGAATACGGAGGCTGGGGGCTTCTGGTCGGCGCGATCGTGTGGCTGATGCCGGTCGTCGACTACGCGGTGATGTACGGAGAGGGGCCCGACGTGGCGCTCGGCGGCGTGCTCGACACGCTCAAGAGCTCGGCGGTCGTCTGGCTGGGCACGATGATCGTGTTGCTGCTGGTGCTCTTCATGCTGGGCCTCGTGTTCTCGCTGCCGATGAGCGTGTTCAGCGACTACGCGCATCGGGAAGGCGCGTGGCTCGTCGATCTCGTCGGAGGCGCGCTGGTGGGGCCGCTGGTGCACGTCGCGATTCTGTACCGGGCCCGCCTGTTCCTCGCGCTGCATGGAGACCCGGCGTGAGTGACGCGCTCGTCGCAACCGGTCTGCAGAAGACCTACGGCACGCGTCGCGTGGTCGACGGCGTGTCCTTCACCGTGAAGCCCGGTGAAATCGTCGGCCTGCTGGGCCCCAATGGCGCCGGCAAGACCACGTCGTTCTCGATGACCATCGGGCTCGTTCAACCCGACCAGGGGTCGGTGCAGCTCGCGGGCAAAGAGCTCGCGAAGTTGCCGATGCACCTGCGGGCCCGCGCGGGGCTCGGCTACCTCCCGCAGGAGACGTCGATCTTCCGCAAGCTGACGGTGCGCCAGAACATGCTCGCGGTGCTCGAGCTTCACGGCGCCAACGATCGTGAGAAGAAGGCCGATCAGATCATCGCGGAGTTCGGCCTCACGCACGTGGCCCACTCGCTCGGCGAGCAGCTCTCGGGTGGTGAACGCCGCCGCGCTGAAATCGCGCGCTCGCTGCTCCCGGAACCGCGCTTCATGCTGTTCGACGAACCGTTCGCCGGCGTCGACCCCATCAACGTCGGTGAGTTGCAAAAGGAGATCGCCAGGCTGCGCGGAAAAGGGCTCGGCGTGCTCATCACCGATCACAACGTTCGCGACACCCTGCGCATCTGCGATCGCGCGTACATCATCTTCAGCGGCCGCATTCTTGAAGAAGGCACACCGCAGGCCATTGCCTCGTCGGAGCGGGCACGCGCCGTGTATCTGGGCAGCGATTTCACTCTTTCTTGAGTGAATTCAGCTCCTTTGGGGCCTCATGCAATTTCAGGGTGGCTCCTACACCCCCTTGGTGCTTACCCTCTTGGCATACCTTTTGATTCGAGGGGAGACGGGCCATGGGCATGGAGCTCAAGCAGAGCCTGAAGATGTCGCAGCAGCTGGTGATGACGCCTCAGCTGCAGCAGGCGATCAAATTGCTGCAGCTCTCCCGCATGGAGCTCATCGAGCAGATCCGCGAGGAGATGGAGTCCAATCCGCTCCTCGAGACGCCCGACGAGATCCAGGGTGACGTGAGCGACAAGGCGCCAGGTGAGGCCTCGCTCGAAGCGGGAAATCTCGAGCAGCCACACGTCGAGGCGCCGACGCCCGACACCGCACAGGAAGTGAAGCCCGAGAACGCGCCCGCGGAGATCGACTGGGACGCGTACCTCAACAGCTACCAGTTCAACGAGCCGACGACGCCCTCCAACAAGGGCAACGTCGACATGGAAGACCTGCCCAGCTTCGAAGCGAACATGGTGAAGAAGGAGGATCTCTTCGATCGCCTCTTCGACCAGCTCTCGGGCCTGCGCATGAACGACGCCGAGCGCCGCATCGCCGAGCTCATCGTCGGGAACCTCGACGACGACGGGTATTTGAAGCTCGCCGACGTCGAAGGCGACCCGCTCATCCGCCTGTGCAACGAGGCCGACGTGCCCATGTCGGTGGGCACCAAGATGCTGCGCAAGATTCAGCACCTCGACCCGGTCGGTTGTGGCGCGCGCGACCTGCTCGAGTGCCTGCTGATTCAGGTGCAGGCCATGAAGGAGCCCGCAGCGCAGCTGCTGCAGGTGATGATCAAGAAGCACATGAAGCTGCTGGAGTCGAAGAACCTCCCGGCGATCGCGCGCGAGCTGACCAAGACGGAAGGCCGCACGGTCTCGCTCGACGAGGTGGTCGTCGCCAGCAAGCTGCTCACCAAGTTGGACCCCAAGCCGGGCCGCAACTACTCGGGCGAAGCCGCGCAGCACATCACGCCCGACGTGACGGTGCACAAGGTCGGCGACGAGTACCACGTGGTGCTCAACGACGACGGCCTCTCGAAGCTGCGCGTGTCAGACGCCTACCGCCGCGCCCTGCGGGCCGGTGCGCTCGACCCCAAGCAGAAGGAATTCGTGCAGGAGAAGATGCGCTCGGCGCAGTGGCTGTTGCGTTCGATTCAGCAGCGGCAGCGCACGATTCACAAGGTCACCGAGAGCATCGTGAAGTTCCAGCGTGACTTCTTCGACAAGGGCATCGCGCACCTCAAGCCGCTCATTCTTCGCGACGTGGCCGAAGACATCGGCATGCACGAGTCGACCGTCAGCCGCGTGACGACCGCCAAGTACGTCAACACGCCGCAGGGCATCTTCGAGCTCAAGTACTTCTTCAACTCGTCGATCGCGCGCACCGGTGGCGACGACATCGCCAGCGAGGCCGTGAAGAATCACATCAAGCAGCTGGTCGGTACGGAGAACCCGAAGAACCCGTACTCCGATCAGAAGATCGTCGAGCTGCTCAAGGCGCAGGGCATCGAGATCGCCCGACGCACGGTGGCCAAGTACCGCGAGGTGCTGGGCGTGCTGCCGTCGAGCAAGCGCAAGAAGTACTTCTGACCCGACAAGGAGCTCATGGTGGCGCTTCCCGAAGTACTCATCGTCGATGACGATCAACTCATTCGCGCCATGGTGCGCGACGCGCTGGCCGACGTGCCGTGCGAGATCCGCGAAGTCGACTCTGGCGACGCCGCGCTGGCGATCATCGAAGAGCGAAAGCCTGCGGTCGTGCTGCTGGACCTCGTGATGCCCGGCAAGAGCGGCCTCGAGGTGCTCAAGTCGATTCGTGGCCCGCGCGTGCTGGTGTTGTCGGCGCTCGACACCGAGGCGCTCGTACAGCAGGCGCTGTCCAACGGCGCGCACGGCTTTCTCTCCAAACCCATTCACCCGCTCGACGTGCAGAACCTGGTGCGTGGAGCCCTCGAGGCGGTGCGCTGATGGCTCAGGAGTATTGGCTCGCTGACAGTGAAGCCCGCGTACTCGGGCCCATCGGTCTCGACGTGGTCACCACGCTGCACGCGCGCGGGAAGCTCGCCGACGTGCGCGCGGTGTCGACCGATGGCAAACGCTTCACGCCGCTGCGCGAAGTGCCGGAGCTGCAGCAGGTGCTCTCGGCGCCGGTCACGCTCAACGACTCGCAGCGCGCACAGCTGGAGGCCACGACGCAGATTCGAGCGTGGCTGCGCAGCATCGAGCGCCAGCCGACCCACGAAGTGCTCAAGGTGCCTTCGACGGCGTCGCGCGACACGTGGCGCGCGGCGTTCTTCGCGCTCGTGCATCGCTACGTGCCGAGCCGGCTGCCCGCCGACACCACGCCGGAGCTGCGCCTCGCGTGTGAAGACGCGTTCCTCGTACTCGCCGAGCGCATGGTGGAGATCGAAAAGCAGTTCAAGCCGTCGGTGCCGCCGCCTGCTCCGCCACCGTTGCCGGCGCAGGAGCCGTGGCCAGCGGCCCGTGTCCAGCATCGCGACAACGGTCTGCATGTTTCGCTGTCGCTCAAGCGTGGTGACGCGCGGCCCTTCACGCACGACGTCGAACACAACTGGCAGTCCGACTGCCTCTTCGTGTCGTCGATGGAGCGGGCCGTGCCGAATACACCCGTCGAGATCGTGGTGAACTTCGAAGGTCACGTGACGCAGCTCAACGCCGCGGGGCGCGTGCAGGCCGCACGCGTCGGTGGCTTCACGGTGAAGCTGCTGAACGTCGGCGAAGCGCAACGCGCCATGATTCGCACCTGGGTGGCGCGCGCTACAGCCAAGTAATGCGCAGTGATTGCGCGGGAATCTGGGCCATTGCGGCTGGTTTCCCGTCTCGGAGTTGTTACCGTTTTCAACAGCAGGACGAACCCGCACGTCAGGAGGGACAGAATGCAGCTCAACATCACGTTCCGTCAGTTGGACCCCATCGACTCGTTGAAGAATTACGCGCGCGAGAAGGTGGAACGGGTGAACAAGTACCTCGACAAGGCCGGTGAAGCGCACGTGGTGCTTTCGCTCGAGCGTCACCTGCACCACGCAGACATCAGCATCCACTCGGGCTCGTTCCTTCTCCGCGGCAAGGAGAAGAGCGAAGACATGTACGCGTCGATCGATCTTGCCATGGACAAGATCGAGCGGCAGTTGAAGCGCTACAAGGAGAAGCTGAAGCAGCACCACGGTCGCGACCGTGTGCACCACCGTCAGGAGACGCTGGAGCGCATGAAGGTTCGCCACCAGGTGTTCGAGGGCAACAAGCAGATCGCCGAAGTGCAGGAAGACCCTGCGCAGAAGGTCGTGAAGACCAACGAGTTCCTCGCCAAGCCCATGGCCGTCGAGGAAGCCATCATGCAGATGGACTTGATGAACAACGATTTCTACGTGTTCACCAACTCCACCACGATGGAGATGAACGTCGTGTACCACCGCAAGGACGGCACCATCGGCCACATCGAGGCGTCGGCAGTCGAGAAGAAGTGAAGTGAACGGTCAGGGCGCGCCGCTCACACCGAGCGCGCCCCGGCCGGCGGTCATCTGGCCCACGGGGTCGAGGCCGTGACCGAACTTGAAGCGCGGCAGCGACACCGGCAGCCGCCCCGGCGTTCCCCGCTCACCGGCGAGTGCTGCCGCAGCCGCTTCGGTCGCCGCGTCGCGATACGAGTAGGTCGCCAGCACCACCTTCGCTTCGTGCACCTGCGACGCGAGGTACGGCGCACCCAGCACCACGGCGATCACCGGCTTGCCCGCCAGCGCCGCGTTGGTCACGAGCTCCAGCTGCCGTGAATTGGCGACGCCCACCACCACCACGTCGGCCTTCGAAGCCATCGCGCGCGCCTGCTTCTTGAGCGCCTCACGCGCTTCGGGCGTGGGGTACGCGGCGACCGTCATCGACGTCAGCTCCGGGTACCTGCGCGTCATGGCGTCGACGAAGCTCGATTCAGGCGAGATGACGGCGATGCGCTTGCCGGCCGGGAGCGGAAAGAGCTTGTGCTGCTGACGAAGCAGCGTGACGCCGGCGCTGGCGATTCGTGCCGCGAGCGCCTTCTTTTCGCCGAGCGAGGCCAGGCGCTTCTCCAACGGCTCGGGCGTCTCGAAGACGCCGCGCTTGAGCTTCACGGTGAGCACGCGCCGAACCGCTTCGTCGAGGCGCTCGACAGAGAGTTCGCCGGAGCGCACCGCGTCGAGCAGCGCGAACCACACCTCTTCCTTCTTCTCGATGCGCCACGGGATGAGCACCATGTCGCTGCCCGCGTTCACCGCGAGCACGGCGGCGCGCCCCACCCCCCAGGTGCTGGCGATGGCTTCCATCTCGAGCTCGTCGGTGATGACCAGCCCATCGAAGTGGAGCTCGTCGCGCAGCACCGTGCCCAGCACCTGCGGCGAGAGCGTGGCGGGCGTTTCGTCGCCGGTCAGCGCGGGCGTGGCGATGTGCGCGGTCATCAAACCGTCGAGCCCCGCGGCCATCGCCGCTTCGAAGGGCTGCAGCTGGGCGCGCACCGTGAGCAGCGGCGCTCGCACGATGGGGAGCGACTTGTGCGAGTCCTCGTCGACGGCGCCGTGACCGGGGAAGTGCTTGGCCACCGTCACCAGCCGCGCGTCCTGCTGACCACGAACGAAGCTGGCGCCGAGTTGCGAGACGAGCGCCACGTCGTCGCCGAAGGCGCGCAGCCCGATGACCGGGTTGAGCGGGTTGCTGTTCACGTCGAGCACCGGCGCCAGGTTCATGTTGAACCCGAGACGACGCAGGTCTTCACCCTGCGCGAGCCCGGCCTCGTACGCGAGCTGGGGGTCTCGGGCGGCGCCGAGCACCATGTTCCCAGGCAACACCAGGTTGCCGTCGGCCACGCGCACCACGTTGCCGCCCTCTTGATCGACCGCGATGAATGGCGGCACCGCGTCGGCGAGCAGCGCGCGCACTTCATCGTTCAGCTTCGCGACCTGCGACGACGAGACGACGTTGCGGCCAAACACGCACACGCCGCCGACGCGGTAGCCACGCACCAGCCTGGTGATCGACTCGTCGACCGACTTGCCGGCGAAGCCGACCATCATCAGCTGGCCGACCTTCTCTTCGACCGACATGCGCGCCAACAGCGCCTCGGCGGTCGGCGACTTCACCGAAACAGGCCGGGCCGACGTTACCGGTGCCGCCGGGGCCTCGACGGGGGGGGCGGCGTTGGCCGGCGCGACCGAAACAGGGGCGCGAACGCAAGCGGCCACCAACACCAACGACAACCAGAGGTGGGGCCTTCGCGTCACGGGCGCGGAAGCTACACCGAAAATCGTGTCGCGCCGTTCCCGTCGTCTTGCAGGGAAAGAGTGGCTCGGGTATCAGCCGCCCGCGATGCGCATCACCGAGTTCCTCAAACTCGAAGCAGTGATTCCCGCGATCAACGCGAGGAACAAGACTGAAGTGATCGCAGAGCTCGCCGCCATCGTCGCGAAGACCGTGCCCTCCATTCCCTCGGGGCGCTTCCTGGAAGTGCTCAACGAGCGCGAGAAGGTCGGCTCGACGGGCATGGAAAAGGGTGTCGCGATTCCCCACGGCCGGCTGCCGGAGCTGCAGCAGCTCGTGGCGTGTTTCGGCGTGTCGAAGGAAGGCGTCGACTTCGACGCACGTGACAACAAGCCGTCGCACTTCTTCTTCGCGCTCGTGGCACCGGAAAATTCCGCCGGCGTGCATTTGAAGGCGCTGAGCAAGGTCAGCCGGCTGTTCCGGAGTGATTCTCTGCGTGACGCGATCCTCGCGGCGCCGACGGCCGAGGCGATCTACGCGCTCATCTCACAAGAAGACGGCAAGGCGTGACTCGGAGTTAGACTCCGCGCCGCAATGGAAGTCGTTCTCCGGCCCATCAACGATCTCTTCCTTCAGGAGGTCGTCTTTCCGGCCTTCGAGCTCGGTGTCGTCGACGCAGCACCGGCGCTCGAGCACCTGCTGCACCACCTCAACGACGAAGACACCCGGGTGCTGCTCGAGCTGGTGCTCGACAACAACGGTCACCAGAGCTTCTTCGGCCTGAGTGACGAGCGCTGGAATCAGGCGCTCTACCGGCTGCTCTTTCACGAGTGGTTCCGCGACTCGGAAGGCTGGCTCGTCACGCAGGCGTACCCGGGCTTCGCGGGCCCGTGGGAAGAGACCTTTCACCTCGCGTTGATGCTCGACGACCCGGGCTACCCGTACGCCGACGAAGAGAAGGCCGATCAGCATCGCCGCAACTTCTGGGGCCAGCCGCAGAAGCAACACGGCCTCGCCACCCTGCTCTGCGGCGTGTGGGACCCCATTCCGCGTTTTCCGCCAGATCAGGTGCTGACGGTGGACGGGCACGGCGTGTACTCGCCGCAGCAGGGCATCGCGCGCGCCGACTGGTCGTGGCGGCCGATGATGACCGTCAATCGCTGGGCCGCGAAGTTGCCCAGCGCGCTCTCACGCCTGCTGGAGCGTGAAGTGAAGCGGCTGGCGCCGGTGAGCGCGCCCGAGAAACACGAAATTCTCGACTACTGGCTGGGCCGCGTGGAACAGCCGCCGATTCTCGCGGTCAGCTTCTCGGGCCTGGGTCCCCGCGCGTCGGACTGGATTCGGGACATCGGTCACCTGGCGCGGCTGATTCGTCAGGCGGCGGCGCAGCAGCAGGGTGTCACGGCCGTGCTGGGCATGGCTGGCCGCGGGCGCGATCACGGCCGCGGCTGAAGGTCAGACGTAGAGCGCCCACCCGGCCACCGCGAGGAACAGCGCGGTGTCGACCAGCAACGGGGCGTCACCCAGCAGCACCTTCTCGGGTGCCCCGCCCGCGCCCCGCTTGTGA
This sequence comes from Archangium gephyra, assembly GCA_003243425.1. Taxonomy (GTDB): domain Bacteria; phylum Myxococcota; class Myxococcia; order Myxococcales; family Myxococcaceae; genus Archangium_A; species Archangium_A gephyra_A. The sequence continues at coordinate 58,846 of QFQP01000009.1, forward strand.
ACGAGGAAGAGGTAGCGGAACACCGCGTACACCGCGAAGGGCACCGTGAACTTGAGGCGGTCGCTGCCCACGTGAGCCACCGTCTCGGTCGACACCGTGTACAGGCCGTAGGCCAGAATGCAGCACGCCGCGCAGATGCTCATCATCTGGTCGAGCAGCGGCACCGTGTAGTCCGCCAGGCTCGCGCGGTGCGAAGAGGCGTCTTCGAGCGAGCTCAGCTCGGCGCGACGCTTGGCGAAGCCGAGGAACAGCGCGCCCAGCAACGTGCACAGGAACAGCCAGTTCGAGACCACGACCTGAATGGCCACGGCGCCGGCCACCACCCGCAAGATGAAGCCCAGCGCGATGCCCATGATGTCCAGCAGCACCATCTTCTTGAGCGCGAACGTGTAGAAGAACTGCAGCACCAGGTAGCCGGCGAGCACCTGGATGAACTCGAGCGACAGCAGCAGGCCCAGATAGCCCGCGACCGCCCAGCACAGAATGATGAGGCCGATGGCCGCGCCGCCGCCGAGGTGGCCTGCGGCGATGGGGCGCTTGCGCTTCTCGGGGTGCAGCCGGTCTTTCTCGCGGTCGAACCAGTCGTTGAGCACGTACACGCCGCTCGCGAGCAGGCTGAACGACGCCACGGCGATCATCGCGTTCACCAACGCGCCCTGCGCGAAGATGCTCTTGGCGAAGAGCAGCGGCGCCAACAACACGCCGTTCTTCACCCACTGCTTCGGCCTCAGCGCGCGAATGGCTGCAACGGGAAGAGGCGGCTTCGGGAGGTCGGCAGCGGCACTCATGACGCGCAGCGAAATAGCTCAGTCGCCGGTGAGGAGCGAGCGCAGCGTGTCGACGCCCTTGAGCTGCTCCGTGCGCCCCACTTCAGACAGCGGCGCGATCACGACGCGGTCGAGGAGCTCTCGCACCGGGAACGACAACGACGGGCGGACCTTCGCCGCGTTCTCGGCGGTCTCGGGCCACAGGCCCTCGACGGCCCCCAGCGCGACGTACAGCGCACGTTCCAGCTTCCACGCCTTCGCGCGCTCCAGCACCTTCGCGGCGTCGAGTTCGCGCGAATAGGCGCCGCCCATCGACGGGGCGCCGAGCAGCAGCTCGCGGAGGTCGATGAACTCCAGCATGGGCACCTCGAAGCGCTGGCGCGCCATCAGCAGCACCTGCACCAGCAGCGCGTCTTCGAGCTCGAAACGGTAGGCCGATGCGCCAAACGGCCGCATGGGCACGGCGCGAGCCAACAACGCCGCGTCTTCCTTCGCGTCGTCGAAGAAGCGACCGTGAATGAAGAGGGTGGTGCGCGTGTCGCTGAGCACCTTCTGCGCCCCGGCGCCGTCGGCGGCGTCTTCGACCACCGTGAACTCGGCGCGACGCAGCCACGTGGCCAGCGGTTCGACGTCGTTGGGGCCCACGTACAGCCGGGCGTCGATCACCGGGCGGAACGCGACGTGCGGGTACACGCTCTCGGAGAACGAGACGCCACCCAGCATGACGATCTTCCGGCCCACGAGCTCGGCGAGCGACTGCTTGAGGTTCACCAGCTTCATCACGTTGTCGTTGGCCGAGCCCTGGTACAGCGACAACAGCCGGTGACGAACCCAGTCGGGAATCGTCGACGCGCCGAGGCGGTATTCGAGGTTGTAGGCGGCGAGCGGCGCGAGGCCCTGGCCGATGGCCCAATCGGTGAATTGCTCCCATGGGGCGCCGCGTAGATCGACGCGCTTCGGAGAGAACGACGTCAGCGTGCGGAACAGCTCGAGCATCGAGACGGCCATGCAGCGGCGTATGCCGAGCCTGCCGTGACGCCGCCAGCGAAAATCACCGCGCGGGGCGCTTGAGACCGAGCCGTGCCATGCGATGCACGATGGTGCGGCGAGGCATGCCCAGCCGCAGCGCGGCCGCGGTCACGTTCCACCGCGTACGCGCCAGCGTCTCGAGCAGCAGCTCGCGCTCGGCAGACTCCATGGCCCCACGGAAGTCGTCTTCAGGCGTTTCGCCCGAGAACTTCGCCGGCAGCGCGTCGCGCCCGATCTCGTCACGCACGGCGCCTCGAGCGGCGCGCGCCAGCACGTTCTTCAACTCTCTGACGTTGCCGGGCCAACGCCACGACTGGAGCAGGCCGCGTGCGTCGTGGCTCAGCGTGAGCCGGGGCCGGCCGACGGCCGCGCGCGCGCGCGAAACGAACGCTTCGGCCAACGGCAACACGTCGTCGGGCCGCACGACGAGCGGCGGAATTTCGATGACGTGCTCGAAGTGGCTCCCTGTCGGCGCGCGATCGGCGGTGGCGAGCAGTCGCGTCCGGGCGCTCCGTCGCAGCGCACCGAGCGAAGCCGCGTCGAGCCGGTCCACGTCGCGCACCAGCCACCATTCGCCGGCTTTGCTCACGCCCTTCGCCAACGCGGCGCCGTCGAGCGCGGAGGCCCGGGTCACCCGCCGGCCGGCAGCGCGCGCCAGCACCTCGAGCAACGTGCGACGCCCCGAACCGGGCGAACCGACGACGCACACCGCACCTTCGTCTTCGGCCAGCGACTCGAACATCGCCTGCAGCCGCACCATGGTCGCGTCGACGAACACCGGCTCTGGCGACGCGTCTGGCACCAGCACGTCCCAGCAGGCACCGAGCAACGTCTCGGCGTCGAGACCGTCGGCGGGCGAGCTCGCGGTGGCGACCGACGCGCGCGGCCCCACGACCTCGGGCAACCGCTTGAAGAGCGTGGTCAACGCCGTCGCAGCGAGCTCCGGCAACATCACCGCGAAGAGCTCTGCAGAGACGTCTGCGAAACAGGCGACCACCTGCGAGCGATGCACCTCGTCGACCACGCGACGCATGAGCGCCTGGCGAGCTGCCACGTTCAAACCGGGCGACGCCACGAGCACGACGCCGAGCGGTCTGCCCACCCCCGCGCGCTGCACTTCCTCCTCGAGGCGCGCGGTGAACTCTTCGAACGTGACGATGCGCGGGCGCACCGCCGCCGTCGGCGCGATCATGGTGAACACCAACCGGGCCTCGCCCAGGCGGAGCTCGTCACCGGATCTCAGGGTGCTCTGCGCCGACGTGGGCACGTCGTTGATCGAGAAGTCGCCGCCATCGCGCAGCGGCTCGACGAGCACCCCTTCATCGCGCGGCAACAGCGAGACGTGACGGTCGGCGAGGCCCGCGTCGGAGATCTGAACGGCGCAGGAAGCGCCCTGCCCGATGACCGCGCCCCGGCCGCCCGGAAGTTCGAGCGACCACGAGCGACCCGGCGTGCCGACCACCACCGACCAGCGATTCATGGCCCGCGCCTCATTTCTTGAAGAGATCCGCCTTGAGCACCACGTTGCCCCCCGGCGGCACCTTCACCGTCACCTTCCTGGTCACGCCGAGCTGCTTGTTTCGCAGCGTGAAGGTGACGTTGCCAGCGGGCACTTCGACCGGGGGCAGCGGCGTGGTGCCGAGCACCTTGTGGCCGTAGACGACCTCGGCCCACGGGTTGACGCGAACGGTGACACGGCCGGTGCGCGCGATGCCCTTCTTCGCAGGCAACTTCTTCGCGCTCGGCAGCGCGGCTTCGGCGCCAGCGTCGGGCGCTTCGTCGGCCACGGGTGGTTCGACCTTCGCTTCGACGACGAGCTCGGGAATCACCATGTCGCGGGGCCCGACCTGCACGAGCGGAATCTCGTCGGGCGGCTGCGTCTTCGGCCACAGCCCGAGCAGCAAGACGAAGCCGACGAGGAGAGCCGTCGCAGCGCCCACGGCGATGGGCACCCACAGCGAGCCCGGCGGGGTCGGCAGCTGGTCCTGGGGCAACACCACGGCCGGCATGGCGGGGTACGAGAGTGGCTGCGTTCCACCTCTTCGGTTCGAGAGCACACCGGTGGTGAACGACTCGTCGGCGATCACCACGCCGTCATTGGTGAGCGCGTTCGGTCCGAAGAGGCCGACGAGAAAGCCGGCCACGTCGCCCGGTGCGACCGGCTGCGAGGTCTCGACCAGCCAGTTCTCGAGCGCGGAGCTCATCTCGGCGGCGGTGGCGAAACGCTCGTCGGGGTTCGGCGCCATCGCGCGCACGAGAATGGCGTCGAGGCCTTCGGGAATCGCGGCGGTCGGGGTGAACGGCGCGCGCGGCCCACGCGCCATTTCGGAGGACGTGGGTGAGTTCGGCGGCGCCTCGAGCAGCAGCGCTTCGGCGAGCACCACACCCATCGCGTACACGTCGGCGCGGCGGTCCACGGTGCCTCCCGGTACCACCAGCTCGGGCGCCATGTAGACGACCTTGCCCTTCGGGGTTCCCACGCGCGTGACCGCGTTGCTCATCGCCTTGGCGATGCCGAAGTCGACCAGCTTCACCGCACCCGAGAACGCGCACAGCAGGTTCTCCGGGCTCACGTCGCGGTGGAGAATTCCCAGGGCGCGACCGCGCTCGTCGGTCAGCTCGTGTGCGTAGTGCAGCCCCTGCAACGCCTGCGACGCGATGCGGGCGGCGATGCGCGGTGGCACCTTGAGGCCCTGCACCTTCGCCTCGGAGATGACCGAGCGCAGCGAGCGCCCGTGCACGTACTCCATGGCGATGAACCAGGTGTTGGCCTCGCTCTCGAGCCCGAAGACCTGCGCGATGTTCGGGTGTTGCAGCTGCGCTGCGAGCCGCGCTTCGTTGAGGAAGAGATCGATGAAGCCCTGATCACTCGCGAGGTGCCGGAGGATTCGCTTGATGACCAGCGTCTTGGTGAAGCCTGCGGGGCCCTCCTGCCGGGCGAGGAAGACCTCACCCATTCCGCCCGTGGCGAGCAACTTCAGCAGGCGGTAGCGGCCCAGGGTCTCCGACATCGCGACGAGTCACACCCTAGCGAAAGGCTTCACGGCCCGGTGCGCGTCGTTCGTGCAGTGTCACAAACACGAGCATTGAATTCCTGCGACAGCGGGCGGCCAGTCGTGTCTGAAGGCCAGAATGGGTTCGGACGCCTGCCCCGATGACGAGACGCTGACGCGGTTTTCCGAAGGCACGTTGCCGCCTGAAGACGCCGCGCGCGTCGCCAGACACCTCGAAGCGTGTGAGAGCTGCCGTCGCGTGGTGGCGATGTTGATGAAGGCGAGCAGCCGCTCCCGCAGCTCGCCCGACGAGCGCGCACCCACCCCGCCGCTGGCGCTGGGCACGCACGTCGGCCGTTACGAGCTCTCACGCTTCGTCGGCGCGGGCGCGATGGGCGTGGTGTTCGAAGCGCAAGACCCCGCGCTGCATCGCCGCGTGGCCCTGAAGGTCATGCGCAGCAGCACGTCGCAACGCGCGCAGGAGCTCCTGCAACGGGAAGCGCAGGTGATGGCGAAGTTGTCGCATCGCCACGTGGCCACCGTGTTCGACGCCGGCGTTCACGAGACGCGCAGCTGGGTCGCGATGGAGTTCATCGAAGGTCGCACGCTGCGTGGCTGGCTGGCCGAAGGCACGCACGGGCCGAGGGCCATTCTCGAGCGGCTGTTGGAAGCCGGCCGGGGCCTCGAGGCCGCGCACGCCGCAGGCGTCGTGCATCGCGACTTCAAGCCCGACAACGTGCTCATCGACGCGCGTGATGGCGGCCGCGCCGTGGTCACCGACTTCGGGCTCTCGCTCGCCAGCCGTGAAGTGAGCGAGAGCGGCCGCGCGCTGGTGGGAACGCCGGCCTACATGGCTCCCGAACAACGAGCCGGCATCGCCGATGCGCGCAGCGATCAGTTCTCGTTCGCCGTCACCGCGGTCGAAGCGTTCACCGGGCAGCGTGGCGAGGCCGGCATGCAGGTGACGCAGGCCCGCGTGCCCCGTGCGCTGCGGGCGCCGCTCACCCGCGCGCTCCAGCGCGAGCCGTCGGCGCGCTGGCCCGACATGCGCGCGCTGCTCGCGGCGATGGCACCGCCCCGGCGTGAGACACGCGTGCTCGTCGGAGCCGCCGCGCTCGCGCTGATCGGCCTCTCCACCGTGTTCTTCCTCTCGTGGAGTCGTGCGCACGTCTGCGACGACGCGGGGGCGAGCGTGGCCGCGGTGTGGAACGCGGAGGCCCGCGCCTCGGTGACGCAGTCGCTCCTCGCGACCCGCGTGCCATTCGCGACCGTGGCGGCCGCCGGCCTGGTGACGGAGCTGGACCGCTGGGCCGAACACTGGCGCGCGCACGCCGTCGACGCATGTGAAGACACCGCGCTGCGCCGCGAACAATCGGGCGAGACGATGGAGCTCCGCCGCGACTGTCTCGACGCACGGCTTCACGAGTTCCGCTCGTTGCTGACGGCGCTGAAGTCGGCCGACGCCGACGTGGTGAAGCACGCCGACGAGATCGCCTCCCGGCTCGCGCCCCTGTCTGCGTGTGACGACGTGCGTGCCCTGCGTGCGCCGATTCCCCTGCCCGCTTCGCCGACCCAGGCTGCCCGCATCGCGCAGTTGAGAGACGCGCTCGCCGACGCGAGTGGTCTTCGGGTCACGAGTCGGTTCAAAGAAGCGCGCGCCGCGCTCGCCACCATCGAAGGCGACGCCCTCGACGCCGGCTATCGGCCGCTCGAAGCCGACGTTCTCGTGCAACTGGGAATGCTCGACGCAGAGCTGGAGCAGTTCGATTCCGCTGAACAGCGGCTGCATCGCGCGTTGGTCGCCGCACAGGCCGGTGGCCACACGCGAGCCGCCGCCCAGGCGTGGATCGCGCTCACCCTGCTCGAAGGAATTCAGCGTGGGCACCCCACCGAAGCGCATCGCGCCGCGGAGCTCGCCTCGGCCGCATCGGAGCGGCTCGGCCGCCCCGCGACGCTGGAAGGGGCGATTTCGACGAACTTCGGAACGGTGCTGGCGCGCGAAGGCCGGCACGAAGACGCGCGGGCCGCGTACGAAAAATCACTGCAGCTGGCGCGCGAAGACGATGCCCAAACGCACACCATCGCGCAGGCGCTCAACGCGATCGGCGCGCAGGAACGCCATCTGGGTCACGCCGACGCAGCGTTGAAGCGTCATCAAGAGGCGTTGGAGCTCGTCACGCGCGCCTACTCGCCCACGCACCCCAGCGTGGCGCCGATCATGAAGAACATCGGCAACGTGCACCTCGAAGCCGGGCGTTTCGACGAGGCGCTCGCGTGGTACCGGAAGACCATCGCCGTTCAGAGCGAAGCGTTCGGCGCCGACTCGCTCGAAGTCGCCGACACGCAGAGCAACGTGGCCGGTGCGCTCTTGCGGCAGGGAAAGATGAAGGAAGCCGAGCCGCTCCTTCGCGCCGCGATCTCCACGACCGATGCACGCCTCGGGGTCGACAACCCGGCGCTCTTTGCTCCGCTCAACAATCTGTCGGTGTTGCTGAAGTACACGGGCCGCGTCGACGAAGCCGAAGCCGCGTTGCTGCGCGCCCTGCAGATCGCCGAGAAGACGTACGGGCCCGTGCACGAAGACGTCGCGACCACGCTGGTGAACCTGGGCGACGTGCAGCTCGCGCGACGCGACTTCGTGGCTTCAGTGAAGAGCTACCAACGGGCCATCGAAGTCACCGAGAAGACCGACGGGCCCGCGCATTCGAATCTCGCCGACTGCTGGGGCGGGCTCGCGTTCCCGCTCATGGAGCTGAAGGACTGGAAGGGCGCGCTGCTCGCCACCGACACGGCGCAGGCCATCTACGCGAAGGCGCCCGGTCAGCCCTACGCCGAAGGGCTCGTTCACTTCGCGCACGCGCGGTCGCTGTGGGAGACGACGCCGGCGAAGCGAGAGGCCGCGAAACAGGAAGCGCGAGCGGCGCGTGCGTCACTCGAGAAGGTCGGCGCCCAGCCCGAGGAGCTCGCCGAAATGGACGCCTGGCTCGCCACGCACTGATCAGAGCGAGCTGCGGAGCGCACGGGCCGCGTCGAGCACCGTGACCCGTTGCCGATCTTCGCCGAGCCAACCGAACAGCGCGCGCAGCCGCTTCATCTTCTCGCGCACCGGCACGCGGAGATCGCGCTGCTGACGCACGAGCTCGGGGGGAATGCCGTCGCTCTCGTCGCACACGTCGACGGCATGCAGCTCGAAGTTGAAGAACGCGTCACGACGCAGGGTGCGGAAGGTCGCTTCGACGAGGGGCCACGGCAACGACGTCGCGAACGTCCCGATGAACGGCAGGCGCGTGACCGGGCCGACGGCCATCGGGAGCTCGACCAGCGGCGCATCACCCCTGGTGTAGGGCGCGTCGAGTGACGGTCGATATGGCGTGCGCGGCGCGAGCAACACACGGGGCGAATCGAGAATGGCGCGCGACGGCCTCCGCAGCGCAGCGAGCGCGCCCATCACCCCCGCCTTCGCGAGGTAATACGGGGTGGCCGGGAACGTCGACGAGTCGTACTCGTAGCCGAGCGCCGCGACCGCTTTCAGCAACGACGATGACAGCGTGTAACCGGGCGCGCGGAAGCCACCAACCTCGACGCCGAGCGAACGCAGCGCTTCGTCGCAGCGCCGCAGGTCGCTCTCGATCTCCGCCTGACCCCAGCGCGAAAGCTCGTAGGCGTGCGAGTGGCTGTGGCTTGCGAGCTCGACCCCCGCCGCGACCGCGTCACGCAGGGCGCGTTCCATGCCCGGCAACTTCAGGTCGTTCCCGACCACGAAGAACGTCGCCGGCTTTCCATCGAACAGCTCGAGGAAGCGCGGAATCGCCACGCGCGCCACGAGCGCTCGAGCCTCGTCGCTGAGAATCGACTCCGGGAGGCCCTGAATGCGGCAGTAGTGCGGCAGCGAATCGAGATCGACGGAGATCGCCGACAGCCGCGTCACGATCACTCTCCGCGAACGCGAATCACGTAGACCAGACGCGCCACGTTCTTGAGCACGTTGGGCACGCGTCGGAAGAGGTGGATCGACGGCTGACGCTTCTCGTGGAGCTGAATCGGGATCTCGCGGACGTCGAGGTTCTCGCGCCACGCGCGCACCACGAACTCCGACGCGAACACGTCCATGTCGACGACGCAGCGCTCGATGACCGGCATCAAACGGTCGCGGCGGAAGGCCTTCAGGCCGTGCGTGTCGGTGCCCTTGAAGCCGAGCGTCACGCGCAGCAGCCCGTTGTGCACGCGGGTGGCCACGCGACGAATCATGGGGCGGTGATCGCTGGCGCCCTTGGCTGCCTTGGAGCCCACGATGAGGTCGGCTTCCTTGCGCAGCAGCGTGGGCACCACGGCGTCGTAGAAGACGAGGTCACACAGATCGATCTCGTCACACACCACGATCTCGCCGCGGGCCTTCTGAATGCCGGCCTTGAGCGCGACGCCGTAGTTCGGTCGATCGCTGTGGAACCACTTGAGCCGCGGGTTCTGCTGCGTCATCCGCTCGAGGATCTCCTGCGTGCGGTCGCGAGACCCGTTCTCCGCGAAGATGATCTCGTAGTCCCAGCCGCGTGAATCGAGGCCGGCGGTCAATTCCATCGCCGCCTGCTCGACGATGGCTTCTTCGTTGTAGACGGGGATGACGATTGACAGCTGCGGGGAGGCAGACATGGGGCGCGCGGCACCTAACACGGACAATCGGCCTCGTCATTCACCGCACTTCGGCTAGCCTCCGCGCGCCTGTCGCATCCCTCCCAGGAGTCGCATGAAGGTCACCTGCCCGACCTGCAGCTCAGTTCTGAACATTGACGACAAGAAGATCCCGGCCGGCGGAGCACGCATCAAGTGCCCCACGTGCCAGAACGTATTTCCCGTCAAACCGGCCGGTTACACGTCGTCACCGTCGGGTGCAGTGCCCCTGCCCGGCATCAGCGCACCGGCACCGCAGAAGCAGGCCTGGGAAGAAGAATCGACGCGCGTCGCCAGCGTTCCCCTTCCGGGTGCAGCCATCCCCGGCGCGACCACCATCTCGGCGCCGCCGACCAACGTGAAATTGCCGCCGATCAAGTCGTCGCCGTCGAGCACCGGCGCGATTCCGTTGCCCGGCATCAGCGCGCCGCCGGCGCAGCGGCAACCGTGGGAAGAAGAATCGACCCGCGTCGCCAGCATTCCGTTGCCGGGCATCAGCGCGCCGGCGCCGCAGAAGCAGGCCTGGGAAGAAGAGTCGACGCGCGTCGCCAGCATTCCGTTGCCGGGCATCAGCGCACCGGCACCGCAGAAGCAGGCCTGGGAAGAAGAGTCGACGCGCGTCGCCAGCATTCCGCTGCCGGGCGCAGCGCCGCAGCCGTCGACTGACTTTGATTTCGGGGGCTCGATTCCGTTGCCGGGCAGCAGCGCTGCGCCCACGGCGATCGCGCCTGCGTACGAACCGCCGCCGCTGCCGAAATCGACCGCCATCGCGCCGCCGTGGTCACCGTCGGACAACGCGATTCCGCTCCCGGGCGCCGGCCACGACGACATTCCGGTCGACGACGGGTTCGCGGTGCCGCTGCCCGGCAACGACGTGCCGCTCGACGACGGGTATTCCACGCAGTCGATCCCCCTGCCGGGCGCTGGTGGCGGTTACGACGATTCGATCCCGTTGCCCGGGTCCGGTGGCGGCTACGACGACTCGATCCCGCTCCCGGGTTCAGGCGAACCGGCCGCGACCGACGACTCGATTCCGCTGCCTGGCTCGGGTGGCTACGACAACTCGATTCCGCTCCCCGGGAGCTACTCGGGCTCCACCAGTTCGATCCCGCTCGCCGGGAGCGACTTTGCGATGGACGAAGACGCCGTCGCGTTGCCGGGTCAGCAGCAGACCTCGCTGGTCGACAGCTACGACCCCAACGAGCCGGCCGTGCCATTGCCCTCGTCGACCGGCTTCGACCTGTCGGAGGCACCGCCCACGTCGGGTGGTTTCGATTTCTCGGAAGCCCCGGCCCCGGTGTCCGCCGGGTTCGATTTTTCCGAAGCCCCGCCGCCACCCGCGCCGGGTGGTTTCGACTTCGACGCTGCGCCGCCGGCCCCCGCGCCCATCGCCGGAGGCTTCGATTTCTCCGAAGCGCCTCCGCCTGCTGCGCCGCCTCCGCTGAGTGGCGGGTTCGATTTTTCGGCGCCTCCGGGAGCTGCGCCCGGCGGGTTCGACTTCGACGCTGCGCCGCCGCCCCCGAGTGGGAGCGCGGGTGGTTTCGACTTCTCCGAGCCGCCGATGCCGCCGGCGCCGGCTCCAGCTCCGAAGTCGTCGCCTTCTGCGCCTCCCGCCGCACCGATGAGCTTCGGTGAAGTCGATTTCGGCGGCGGTGGCGATCTGGAGTTCGATCCGACCGGCGGAGCGCCGCCTCCCGGGCCCGCGATCGACGAGCTCGAAGCAGACCTCAGCGCTCCGATTCCGCAGGCGGCGCAGGCGCCCGCGGGGCCGGTCGACGGTCTCGAGATGTTGAGCTTCATCGACCGCACCGCCAAAGAGGCCGGCGCGAAGCCCGACGAGTTGCTCAACGTGCGGCGCTTCCACGTCAAGCGTCGCAGCGGCAAGGTCTTCGGTCCGTTCGAAGAAGCGGTGATCGTCAAGATGCTCGAAGACGGTCAGCTGCTCGGCAACGAAGAAGTCTCGCTCGATTCAGAGCACTGGCAGGCCATCGGCAGTGAGCCCGCGTTCCAGGCGGTCATCAACCGTCTGATGGAGACCCCCGCGCGCAGCACCACGCAGATGGGCATGCAGCAGGTCGACGAAAACCGCGGCCCGTCGATGGACCGGTTGAAGCAGCTCTACGAAGGGCGCATGGCGGCGGTGGCTGTCGTGCAGGGCAAAGAGCCCGTGCCCTTCAAGAAGCGGCTGCCGTTCATCGTGCTGGGTGTGCTCATCGCGACGGTGCTCGCCGGCGGCATCATCTCGGGCATCGCCACGCCGTACGGCTTCTTCGCGCTCAAGCTGCTCTTCCCCGCGAAGGTGAAGCCCGACACGCGCGAGTACGGCTACCTGCAGGTCGCACGCAAAGGCTTCCTCCAGGACACGTGGAAGTCCTACAAGCTCGCGAAAGACTCGGCGAACCAGGCGCTCGCGGTGAAGGAGTACCCCGAAGCGCGCGCGGTCTGGGCGCAGGCCGTCTTCTACCTCGATCGCAAGTACGGCAAGGCCGACCCCGCCGAACTCGAGCAGGCGCGCAATTCGATCGTCGACATCCGGCTGCTCGGTGAGAAACACCCCGAGGTTTTGAAGACCGAAGCCGCGCTCGCGCTCACCGACAAGAACGCCGACGCCGCGCTGGTGTCGATCGCCGACGCCGTCGCGCGTGACGGTGACGATCTCGAATCGCTGTTCCTCCGCGCCGAGGCCTACCTGCTCAAGAAGCAGCCCGCGCAGGCCAGGGCGGAGTTCGAGGCCATCCTCAAGAAGGACCCCAAGAGCGCCAAGGCGCTGCATGGCCTCGGTCTGATTCACAAGGCACAGAACGAGCTCGCAGAGGCCTCTGGCCGTTTCGCCGAAGCGCTCGAAGCCGACCCTGCGCACCTCTCGTCGGCGGTGGAACTCGGGGAGCTCGTCATCGTGCGCAAGAAGGAGATCGCGCCAGGCACCGAGCTGCTCGATTCGGCGCTCACCGAAGAAGGTCGCACCACGCTTTCGCCGGGCACGCTGGGCAAGGCGCTCGCGCTTCAGGCGGAAACGAAGGTCGTCGAAGGCAAGCTGAACGATGCCGTTCCGCTCTTCGAAGAAGCGCTCAAGGTCGACCCCAAGAACCCGTTCACCAACAGCCACCTCGCGCTCACGTACATGCAACTGCACCAGCCCGAGAAAGCCGCGCCGCTGTTCCAGGTCGCGGTGGCGGCCACGCCCGAGAGCCTCGAGAACACCGAGGGCTACCTCAACGCGCTCATTCAGCTGGGCCGGATGGACGAGGCGACGCGCGTGATGGCCGACGCGAACACCCGCTTCCCCGGCAACGCCATGCTCTCGTACCTCTCGGCGCGCGTGGCCGATTACCTGGGCAACACCAAGGAAGCCGAAGAGGCGTACAAGCGCGCGATCGCCGCCGACCCGAAGATCATCGACTCGTATCTGTACCTCTCGCGTCTGTTCATGAAGTACCGCCGCTACGCGGAGGCCGCGCCGGTGCTCGAGCAGGGCCTCAATCAGGCGCCCGACAACGCGGCGATGCGCGTCGGCATGGGCGAGCTCGCGCTGCACGAACGCGACATCGATCGCGCCGAGCGGGAGTTCAAGAAGGCCATCGAACTCAACGCCTACGACGCTGATGCCTACCTCGGTGCGTCACGCGTGAGTCAGGAGCGCGGCAAGTTCGAGCAGGCGGCCAAGGAGGTCGAGAAGGCGCTCGAGCTGAACCCGCGCATCACCGGTGGCCGCATGGCGCGCGGCATCGCGCTGTGGAAGCTGGGGCGTCTCGACGAAGCGGTCGTCGAGCTCGATGCGGCGCGCGAAGCCGAACCGAAGAACGTGCAGATCATCGTCACGCTCGGCGCGGTGAAGTTCGACAAGGGTGACCTCAACGGCGCCGTCGAGCACCTCAATGCGGCGCTCATCTCTGAACCCGGTAACGCGAACGCCAATTTCTATCTGGCGCGGGTGAAGAACGCGAAGCAGGAGCACACGCAGGCGATCGAGGCGATGAAGCGCGCGCTCGACTACGACTCCAAGAACCCGCTCTACCTGTACTGGTACGGCCGGATTCTCGCCGACGCGCGCAAGAGCGACGACGCCATGGCGGAACTGCAGAAGGCGCTCGACGTGGAGCCGAAGTACGCCGACGCGTTGGAGGCGATGGGCAAGATCTCCTTCGACCGCAACGACTTCGACAAGGCGGTCGGCTTCTACGAGAAGGTTCTGACCATCGATCCGAAGCGCAACACCACGCGCGCGCTCATCGGCGACGCGCAGATCAAGATGGAGGACTGGGGCGCGGCGATCGCGAGCTACCAGAAGGCGCTCGAGGAAGACCCTTCGCTCACGCAGATCTATTCGAAGCTCGGCGCGGCGTACCACGAGAAGCGCGAGCTTCCGAAGGCGGTCAGCTGGTACACGAAGGCCGTCAAGGCCGAGCCGGAAAACGCTGACGCGTGGCTGTCGCTGGGCTACCTGCTGCAGGACACGAACAAGAAGAAGGACGCCATCACCGCGTTCAGGAAGTACCTGGAACTGCGTCCTGATGCCGACAACAAGAAGGAAGTCGACGATCAGATCTACTTCCTCCAGGAAAAGTAAGAGGAGCCGTCCGCCGTGCTGGACTTGAAGGAAGTCGCCAAGAACTACGACGCCGTCGTCGCCCGCCTGCAGACCCGTTCGGGCACGCTCGACCTGAGCCGCTTTCAGGCCCTGTTCGCTGAGCGCAAGAAGCTCTTCATCGAGCTCGAGGCCAACCAGGCGTCGAAGAACAAGGCGCAGGAGCAGATGAAGACCGACCCCGAGAAGCGCAAGGAGCTTGGCGCTTCGATGAAGGAGCTGGGCGTCGTCATCAAGGATCAGGAAGCGAAGTTGAAGGCGCTCGAAGAGGAGCTCAACGCGCTGATGCTCCACGTGCCCAACGTGCCGCACGAGTCAGTGCCGGTCGGCGCCGATGAACACGGCAACCAGGTGGTGAAGACCTGGGGCGAGAAGCCTTCGTTCCTGTTCACGCCGCGCCAGCACTTCGAGATCGGCGAGAAGCTCGGGCTGCTCGATTTCGAACGTGGCGTGAAGGTCGCCGGGCCGCGTTTCGCGTTCAGCAAAGGCGCGTTGGCGAAGCTCGAGCGCGCACTCGTCGCGTTCATGATCGACCAGCACAACGCGCGCGGGTACCAGGAGCTGCTGACGCCCTACCTCGTCTCGCGCACGTCGATGACGGGCACGGGTCAGTTGCCCAAGTTCGAAGACGACGCGTTCAAGACGCAGGGCAGCCAGGAACTCTTCCTGATTCCCACGGCTGAAGTGCCGGTGACGAACTTCCACGCCGACGAGATCATCGAAGAGAAGCTGCCGGTGAAGTACGTGGCCTTCTCGCCGTGCTTCCGTGCCGAAGCGGGCAGCGCCGGCAAGGACACGCGCGGGCTCATTCGCATGCACCAGTTCCACAAGGTCGAGATCGTGAAGTTCGCGCACCCGTCGACCTCTCTCGAAGAGCTCGACGGACTGGTGGCCGACGCGTGCAACATTCTCGAGCTGCTCAAGCTGCCGTACCGCGTGTCGTTGCTGTGCACCGGCGACATGGGCTTCGCGTCGCAGAAGACCTTCGATCTCGAGGTGTGGCTGCCGGGCCAGAACGCGTACCGGGAGATCAGCAGCTGCTCGAACTTCGGCGACTTCCAGGCGCGCCGCGCCAAGGTGCGTTTCCGCCCGGCGCCGGGGGAAAAGCCGCTGCTGGTGCACACGCTCAACGGCTCCGGCCTCGCGGTCGGCCGCACGGTCGTGGCGATTCTCGAGAACTTCCAGCGTGAAGACGGTTCGGTCGCGCTGCCCGAGGTGCTGTGGCCGTACATGGGCGGGCTGAAGGAGATCGTCGCAGGTTGAAAAGAAAACCCTTTGCAGTCGTCGAAGGGTTCCTGTACTGGGGGCGCCCCCGTTGTCCGAAGTGGATGTCAGGGGCGTCGGTCACGGGACGTAAGGAGCAGTGGCCGAGCGGCTGAAGGCGGCGGTCTTGAAAACCGCAGACGCTGAAAGGCGTTCGTAGGTTCGAATCCTACCTGCTCCGTAGGAAGTTGGTTCTTTGACAGGACGTCTTGTCATTTCGCTGTGGAGCGATGGCCGAGAGGCTGAAGGCGCAGGTTTGCTAAACCTGTATACTCGTAAGGGTATCGAGGGTTCGAATCCCTCTCGCTCCGCACACCGGTGCAATTGGTTGGAAAAAAGCTCCCTTAGCTCAGCTGGATAGAGCGTTGGACTACGAATCCAAAGGCCGGAGGTTCGAATCCTCCAGGGAGCGCTTTTCACCGCCAGATCTTTCGATGCAGAGCAATACAGACATCGATGTGGGCTTCATGCAGCAAGCGTTGGAGCTTGCGAATGAAGCAGCACGTTTGGGCGAAGTGCCAGTAGGCGCTGTCGCCGTCAAAGAGGGCCTCGTCGTTGGGCGTGGCTACAACCGTCGGGAAATCGATCGCGACCCCTTCTCTCACGCTGAGTTCAACGCGATGAAAGAAGCTGCGGCAACGGTCGGGGTCTGGCGGCTCACTGGAGTCACCGTGTACGTAACCCTGGAGCCCTGCGCGATGTGCGCGGGAGCCCTGGTTCAATCTCGGGTGTCTCGTCTGGTCTATGGAGCCAGCGACCCCAAGGCCGGTGCGGTTGGATCTCTGTATGATCTGGCGCGAGAACCCCGACACAATCATCGGGTTGAAGTGACGAGCGGCGTGTTGGCAGAGTCGTGCAGTCTGGTACTGAAAGAATTCTTCGCGGGTCTTCGGGCTCGACGCAGCAAAACAACAGAATAAGTCTCAAATTGGAGAGCTGGCCGAGTGGTCGAAGGCACCTGACTCGAAATCAGGCATACCGGTAACGGTATCTAAGGTTCGAATCCTTAGCTCTCCGCTCCATAGTCCCCAGGAGAGATGGCCGAGTGGCTGAAGGCGCACGCCTGGAAAGCGTGTGTACCTGAAAGGGTATCGTGGGTTCGAATCCCACTCTCTCCGCTCGCAGCTCTCTTGATGGTTTCAACTTCTGGTCAGGGCAACGCGGGGCCGTGAACCCCGCCAGGTCCGGAAGGAAGCAACGGTAGCGTTACTTCGCGTGTGTCCTGGCCGTCCCTTTAGAAAGCCTCGTCCCTCCACGGACGGGGCTTTCGACTTTCTACCGACCGTAGAGCGTCGCCTGACCGCGTACTTCGATGACGTGGAAGCCGGCGGCTTTGAACGCCGCGTCGGTCGCCGCATCACGAGCCGTCTCGCCGCCGTTGGCCCAGTAGAGGCCACGGTTGAACCGCGGGTCGCGCGCCGCCATCTGGAAGCAGCCCTGATTCGGGAAGTCGCACGTGCACCAGGGGATGTTCTTCCCCAGGTAGAAGAAGCCCGGCGCGCCCCAGATGCCTTCGTTCACGATGAAGAAGCCCGTCGCTTCGGAGGCGACCGCGCGCGTGAGCTGAAACTGCTCTTTTCGCTGCACGTCGTACGGCGTCGGCACCACGAAGAAGACGAGGCCGAGTGCGGCGACGAGACCTGCCGCCGGGCGATGTTGCAGCGCCCACCTGGCGAACGCGGGCGCACCAGCCACCGTGAGCAACACCAGCGTCGGGTAGAGAAAGCGATCTTCTTTGTGCGCGGTCGCGCTGACGATGAGCGCGTAGCCGACGGCTGCAGCAACGAAGAGCGACGGCTGAAGGCCAGCCCGGTCCAGGAGCAGCACCGAGAGCGCGGCGATGGCCACCAACGCCAACCACGGTGCGGCCCAGTGCTCTTTCCACGCGAGGCCCGCAGCCGCAGCGCCGAGCAACAGGGCGATCGCCAGCGGTTGTTTCCACGCGCGCTCTCGCGCCATCAGCACGAAGCCGAACACGGCGAACGGCGCGACGAGCAACTTCGGCAGGTACGCCCAGAATGGGCTGGCGCCGTACTGCGCGGCCGCCGCACCCGAGGTCACGTTGAAACGCACGTAGTGAATGAACGAGTGGAACCACTCGCCCCAGGTGAAGAAGTCGAGCGCGCCCAGCGCCAACGCGACGACCAGACCGCCGACGTTCGCACCCGCGAACGTCTTCCAACGCCGTTCGACCAGCAGCCACACCATGGCCGGCAGAATCACGGCGGCCGAACCGTAGCGGGCGACCTGCGCGCAGCCGAGCAACGCGCCCCCGAGCGCCCACCACGCGGGCTTCACGTCGCGCGCGTCGAGTCGCTCGAGCCCCCAGACGAGGAAGGCGACCGAGAACGCTTCGGACATCGTGCGCCCGCCGAACCACACCACCGGCGCGTACAGCGCGACGAGCCACACCGCGATGCGCGCGGCCGGAGCTGAGACGCGGCGCGCGACCAGGCGCCACACGGCAGCCAGCATCGCGGCGTGCAGGGCGAGCTGGGGAACTTCGGCGAGAAGCCGGCGCGCCCAGACCGACGAGAGACCGACGGCATCACCGAACTTGAAGAGCACCGACAGCAGCAGCGGCACCGACCAGTTGCGAATGCCCCACGGCTGCACCGCGGTGGCGGCGTTGGGAGGCACCTGCCACTCCCACGGAACGATGCCGTAGCCGAAGGCCTTGAAGATGCCGATCTCGAGCGACTGGTAGACCTCGTCGGGGTGCAAACGCCCCGAGAGCACCACCGCGTGAATCGCCGCCGGCAACGCCGCCGCGAAGATCTCCAGCCAGGGCGTGCGCGTCGGGGGCGAGGTCGGTCGGTCGTTCATGAGAAGCGCGCGCACGACTAGCACGCGTGGAGTACAACGGTGCCCCCTGCATGAGCGCCTGTCAGCACTGCGGCCGTGAACACCCGCCCGGAACCACGAACTGCCCAGCCACTGGAGACTCGATGCAGAGCCCCGGCGTCATCGGCACGCGCATCGACCGGTACCAGCTCGAGCGCCTGCTCGGCGCCGGCGGTTTCGGTTCGGTCTACCGGGCGAGGCACGTTCACACCGACGCGCACGTCGCGCTGAAGCTGCTCAAGAAGAGCCTCGGCGCTGATCAACAGATGATCGAGCGCTTCCTGCGTGAGGCGCGCGCGGCGGCTTCGGTCGGCAGTGAACACATCGTTCGCGTCACTGACGCAGGGCTCACGCCCGACGGGCAGGCTTTTCTCGCTCTCGAGTTTCTCGACGGCTGCGACCTGAAGGAGCTGGCGACACGCGACGCTCCCCTGCCCCACCAACGGGTGGCGATGCTGGTGTTGCAGGTGCTCGACGCGTTGGCGGCCGCGCATCAGAAGGGCATCGTTCATCGCGACATGAAGCCGGCCAACGTGTTCGTGGTGCGGCGCAGCGACGAGCGCGGCACCGAACGCGATTTCGTGAAGCTGCTCGATTTCGGCATCTCGAAGATGCACGGCGACGCGGGCACCTCGGGGCTGACGATGACCGGCGTGGCGATGGGCACGCCGGCGTACATGGCGCCCGAGCAGTTCTTCGACGCCCGCAGCGTCGACGCCCGCGCAGACCTCTATTCCGTCGCGGCCATGCTGTACGAATTGCTCTCGGGGCGGCTCCCGTTCGATGCCGAGAGTTATGCGCACCTCATCGTCAAGGTGCGCACCGAGCAACCGGCGCCCCTTCACCAGCTGGTGGCCGACGTGCCCTTGCCGCTCGCGCAGGTGGTGATGGTCGGCCTCGCGAAGGAGCCGCACCAGCGATGGCAGTCGGCGAAGGAATTCGCAGAGGCGATCCGTTCGGCGCTCAAGCTCCCGGCCGCGGGGAGCACGCCCGCATTTCTGCCGTCGACCGAGCCCCCGCGCGTGATGGCGACGCCACCGCCTCAGGTGGCGGCAACGCCCGGGCTCGAAGGCACGCACACGCCGGCTGCGAGTGGTTGGGTGGCCTCGGGTGCGCCGCCCGCCATCGCGCCAGCGCCCGTGGCCCGCGTGGTGGGAGCCCCACCTGCACTCTCCACCCCAGCCGCGGCCGGCCCCGGGAAGGACAACACGCTCAAGGTGGTGGTGATCATTCTCGCGGTCTTTGGCGTGCTCTTCGGCTGCTGCACGTGCAGCGCGATCATCGGCGCCAGTCAGGACACGCAGTCGTCGGTGGGCGAATAGCGCTCAGCGCGCCGAATCATCGCCGTCGCGACGCGGTCGCAGGCGGAGCGTCACCTGAACCTTCGCTCCGTTGGGCGCCGGCGACGCATCGAGCATCGCCAGGTCCAGCTGCGTCACGCGGTCGATGACGGTCACCGCGAGCGCCTGCATCGCCAGCGCCTTCCGTGGGTCGACGTCGTCCATCAAGTGGGGCTGCAGAAGGTCTCTTCGCAGCCGCGCCACGTCGATCAACACCGACAGGTGCCCGGGGCCGAACGCACCGTCGAAACGACGGGTGTAGTCGCTCAGCAGATCGACCGCCTCGCGCTCGTCAACCGGGGCGCCGATCTTCGCGAACAGCGCCTGCCCGGTCAGCGCCACGTCGACCGGCCCGAAGCTCGAAGCGCCACGCCAGACCGTCACCTGCGCGTTGCCGAGCTTCTGCAGTTGAGGGAGTTCTGCGCCGAGCAATGCATCGAGCTGCGCGTCGAGGGCCTTGGCGTCACGCACCGGTGCTTCCATCAACACCGACGCGCGGGGTCGTGGCTTCCCGCCTGCGGCGACGGTGGCGCGAATGAAGCCCGGCACGTCGACGTACGCGAGCGCATCGACGCCGCCGCTGAAGCTCGAGAGCACCACCGGGAGTTCGACGTGCAGCTCGGCGAGCTCACGTTCGAAGGCAAGCCGTCGCGGACTTCCCGGCGGGCCCAGCAACACGTTCGCCAGCGACTCGATGCCCAGCATGCCCGTCACCGCCACCACGGGTCCTTCGGGCGCCTTCTGGAGCAGCCTGCTCGGGGGATTGGCGATGTCGGACCACAGCGCGCGGCCCGCAGAAAGCGCCCCTTCGGCATGCAGCACGTCGCCGTCGACGCGAACGGCCAGCGCGCCGTGGGTCCACGCCGACGACTCGGGCGCGCGCGTGAAGAAGACGAGGCCGCCGGCGGGCAGCTCGTCGAGCAGCGCCTCCATGGCGGGTTGTGCTTCGAGGCCGCGCTCCGACGCTGACTGAACCCGCGCCTGTGCCGAGGGCAGTCGCCGGGTCAGCGGCGAATCGACCGCGTAGAGCGCACCACGATCGACGAACACGTCGAGCGCGCGGAACTCGTTCTCGTAGCGCGTGAGCCCCAGCACCTTCGACACGCGTGACCAGCCCTGCGCTTCCAGAAAAGCCGTGAACGAACTCAACGCGCGCTCGGGGTCCACCACGCCGACGACGCCCACCAGCGTGTCCTCCGTCGAAGGCCACGCGAAGACGGCCGCGCCTTCGCGCGGGTCCACCACGGCGCCGCCTGTCACGCTCTGCTCCACGGCCCAGGGCAGCACCGGCACCGACTCGAACGCGGTGTGCAGCACGTCAGGGCCGGCGAGGCGCTCGGCGAAGTCGATGGCGGGCGCGAGGTCTTCGAGCCCGCGCGCGACGAGGGCGAGCTCCACGTCGGGCGGCACCAGGTGCAACGCCGAGCGCGAGGTGACCTCGACCGAGATCTCTTCGCGCACCGACGCGCCCGAGCGCCCGCGAACGGTGTAGCGGCCGCTCTTCTCGAACGCGTGTTCGACCTGCGCCGCGGTCACCTGCGGCGAGCCGTCGTCAAAGTCCCAGACGAGAACGGAGTCAGACGCGAAGGGAACCTTCAGACCGGCTTCGATCGGTCGCTCCCGTTTCTCGACGTGCGGCGCGCGAACACACGCAGCCGACGCCACGAGGAGCAGGAGTGCTCCCCGACGCAGCACCCGTCAGAACTCCAGACCGATGCCGAAGTTGAAGTGCTGCGAGCTCAGGTTCAACGGCGGGCCGGCCGAGGGAAACAGGTTCATCGCCTGAAGGGTGCCTTCGGCGAAGAGGTAGGTGTGGTTCACGCCCATGCTGCTGTCGAAGTCGCGCGCCAGACGGGGGTCGAGGAAGTCGAGCTCGAAGGCCAGACCGAACACCGCCGCCAGACCGAAACGCACGCCTTCACCGCGCACGTTGTTGAAAACCTCGATCGCCTTACCATTCATGATCCACCACGGCATGGTGACGAACGCGCCCTTCACGTAGGGCACGAGCGGGATCCTGGTCTTCTGCTTCAACCAATCGAAGCGATAGATGAGCAGCGCCTTCAGCGGCACCACGTGGAGGCCGGTGCTCTGGCCGATGGCTGCCCCGGAGTTGGCGCTGACGGACTTGCCGTACTTCTCGGCGTAGCCGCCCGACAGACCGACCGCGATCGTCCCGAACTTCTGGAAGACCTGATACTCGATCTCGATCTCGCCGAGCAGCATCGGCGAGTCGCCGAAGAACTTGTCGTACGGGAGCTGCTTGCCTTCACCCACCGTCGCCGTGCTGTCGATCAACGGGGTGAAGGGGGAGAGCTTGAACTCGAAGAACATCGAGCGCGGAGACTCCTTGGGCTTGCGCTCGTCGGAGACGAAGGTCTGCGCCATCGCGCTCGACGCGGCGATGACGACGAGGAGAGAAACCCAGCGCTTCATCGAGACGAACTCCCTTTGTTCCGGCGGAAGCGCGAGCGCAGGGCCCACGCGACGAAGAGCATCGGCAGCAGGCCGCCGGCCGCGGAGCAGCCGCCCTCGAGGCTATTTCCTTCGGAGCCGTAGTAGCCGAGCAAGCCGTACGTGAGGATCGGCGTGACGAACTCGGAGCCCGACGGGTCGCTCACGTTGCCGGCGCCATCGCGAGCGCGGAGGCGAATCTCGTACCTCACGTCGTTGGTGAGCCCCTCGGCGCGAACGGTGTTGGTGTTCGCGACCACCGCGGTGCCGGTCTCGGTGAAGTCGGGGTCGGTGGGACCCTTGACCTCGATGAGCACTTCCTCGGTGTCGGAGTCGACCGTGAACTCGACGCTGGCGGCGCCGTCCTGGGCGACGGCCTGCACGATGTTCGGCGCTGACGGAGGGAGCGTGTCGTAGACGAACTTCGTTCCCGAGCCGGAGACCTGCGAGGCAGAACAGCTCACGCCGCTGAAGACGTTCGAGTGGTACGAGATGCAGATCTGGTGCGAAAGGGTCGACGGCATCGGCAGGGGGCAACCGCCCACCCCGCCGTCGGCTTGTATTGCGGTGTGACCCGGAAGGTCTGCGATGCGCACGCTGACCGGGCCGGTGCGCGTCGTCGAGAGCTGAATCGCGCTGAGGGTGCCCAGCGAGAGGTCGCCAGCCGCCGGCTCAGTGCCACACGACGAAGCCGTCGTCGCCCACATCTTCGCGCCGTTGGACGGGCACTGAAGCTGCTGGAAGTTGTAGAGGCTGAGGTTGTTCCACGTGAGCGTGATGGTGTCGCCGCACTCGCCCGCCCCATAGGTGTACGTGTCGGTCGAGTAGTCGCCGGCCCAGCGCAACGAGAGCACGCCAGCTGGTTGCGCCACCGCTGCGGTGGCGCTCATCAACACGCTGAAAAGGAGAATGCGCTTCATGCAGAGGCTCAATGTCAGCAAGTTGAAGGCCAGCGAACTCGCCTCGCAACTATCTTGAATTGCAGGGCGTTTCCATCAAACAGGCAGCACCGCGCTGACAATTTGTCAGCTTCGATCGGCCAGCTCGAGAGCCACGTCGACGGCCGTGTCAGCGAGGCGCCACACGCTGTCGACGGCGACGACGAGTTGCACGCGCGGGCCAGCGGCGCGGATACGGCCGACGTGCGGCGCGACGTCGTCGGTGCTGAGCATGGGCATCGGGTAGACGTTCTGGCTCGGGTCGTCGATCACCTTGAGGGCCGTGTCTTCCTTCAGCAGCGCGCGCACGCCGTCGGCATCAACGGGGCGATTGAGGTGCGCAGAGATGACCATCGTGAGCCCGTGGTAGGTGGGCACGGTCAGCGCGGTCGCGGTGAGCGCAGGCAGGGCTTCGCCGCTCCAGATGCGCGCCGCTTCGACGAGCACGTGACGCTCCCCCTCGTTGAGGCCGCCTTCAAAGCCGCCCACTGCAGGAATCACATTGAAGCCGATGCGATGCGGGAAGACCTCGATGTCGGGATCTTTCGCGTTGAGCAGGCCGGCGGTCTGCTTCGTCAGCTGCTCCATGCCTTGGTTGCCGCGTGACGAAGCGCCGAACAGCATCGTCACGTCAGCGAACGCGAGCCCGAACTTCGCGCGCAACGGACCGAGCGTGGCGAGCAGGGTCTGCGTCGCCGGGTGCGCGATGGAAACGATGCGCCCCGAGAACGCGCGATCGAGCACGCCGTCGTTCACGCCCGGCGCGACGAGCGGCACGTTCGCGTCGACGCGGAAGGCGCCCGACAGATCGACCACCCACGCCCCGCTGCGCTGCGCATCGAGCGCCAACTCACGCGCCACCGGCGAAGGCGTCGCGAGGATCACCGCCTGCACGTCGCGAAATGAGCCTTCGCGCGGCGGCTCGGTGGGCAACGTCTCTTCCTGGTAGTCGAGCTCTTCGCCCTGCGTGCGCTCGCTCGAGAAGAAGCGAACCTGATCAGGCTCGACGTCGTGCTGCATCAACGAGGCGATGACCTGCTTGCCGACGGTGCCAGTGGCTCCGACGACCGCGATGGTGGGTTCGGACATGTCAGTCTTCCTTGAGACGCGCGCGCGGCTCGACGCCGGGCAGCGGAGGGAACTTCGGATTTTCTTCGGCGCCTGAACCACGCAGGTAGTGCGGCTCGAGCGCGAACACGGCTTGCGCGACGTAGCTGGCCGGCAGCGTCACCAATTTCGCGAGCGAGACCGCCGAGGGAATCAGCGGGCCATCGGCGAACGACGAAGCTGAGACCCCGAGCGCTTCCAAAGGCCCTCGGTAGTCGGTGAGCGCGGGACCAATCATCTTCGCGTCAGGGGTGGCCTTCAGTTCTTCGGCGAGCTGCGCGACGGTGAGCGAATACTCGGGCTTCACCAGCAGCGCGCCGTCATAGCGGCCGACGTACAGCTCGCCCTTCTTCACGACGGCACACGCGAACCACTTCCCGGCTCCGGCTTCGTGCGCGAGCGCGGCGAGTGACGACGCGCCGACGGCCGGCACCTTCAGCGCGTAGGCCAGGCCCTTGATGGTCGACAGCCCGATGCGCAGGCCGGTGAACGAACCGGGACCCAGACCGGTGACGAAGCCGGTCACGTCACGCAGCGTCTTTCCATGCGCGGCGAGCAGCGACTCGACTTCACCGGGCAGCACTTCGCTCTGACGCTTCGGCGGCCCCACGAGCCGGTGTTCGACCACCTCGCCCGCGGCGTTCAGCAGCGCGAGCGAGAGCGTCAACGTCGAGGTGTCGAGAGAGACGAGCATCAGCAGAACAGCAATCGCGCGATGTCGTTCCGGAACGCAACAACCATCAACAGCGCGATGACCGCGAAGCCGAAATAGGTCGCGATCTCACGCGCGCGCATGGGGATCGGCCGGCGACGAATGGCTTCCCAGAGCGCGGTGAGAATGCCGAAGCCATCGAGGATGGGGATCGGCAGGAGGTTCACCAGCGCCAGGTTCACCGACACCATGTACATGGAGCCCACGAAGGCCGCGACGCCCTCTTGCGCGCTCTGCGTGGCGACCTGGGCGATCTGGAGCGGGCCACCCATCGACTCGAGCGGGACGTCACCGGTGGTCAGCTTGCCGAGCACCTTGGCGATGAGACCCACACCTTCCGGCAGCTTCTTCATCGACGCCACGAACGCGTCCCACGGGCCGAAGTGCACCGTCACCATCTCACCGGCGACGGGCGCGATCGCCAGACCGGGCGCGCCGAAGCGCACGCCGAAATCGGGCACCGTCATGCAGTACTTCGCGTTGCCTTCCTGAACGAGCGGGCCGACCGTCGCCTTGTGGGTCTCACCGTTCGAGACCCATTCGAAGTCGACCGCCTTCTTGCGCGCGAGCGCCATGCGATCTTCGACCCCGCCCACCGAGTGCACCTGGGCGCCGTTCACCGCCGTGAAGCGGTCACCGACCTTGATGCCGAACGCAGCGGCGGGCGTGTTGGGCCGCACCTGCCACACGTACGCGTCGCCACCCTCGGCGCCGAGGCGCGCGAGGCCTTCACCGTCACCGAGCGTGACTTCGGCGTCGATGAGTTGCGGCGCGGCGACCCCGTCGATGACGGCTTTGAAGCGAACCACCTGCAGCTTCACGGTGCCGGTCGCGGCGGTCAGCTTCTCGTTCAACTGACGCGCCGACCGAATGCCTTCACCGTTCAGGGCCACCACGCGATCGAAGGTCTTGAGCCCCGCGTTCGCGGCCGCGGAGTCAGCCGGCACGCCGAGCACGGCTGCCTGTTCAGACAACGAGATGCCGATGCGACCCTTCTTCTGAACTTCGAGGAGCCCGAGCGTCTCGACGTTGGCGGGCGTGATCTTGAGCGTCTCGTTCTTGCCGTCGCGCTCGACGACCATCGAAAGCTCACGGTCGGCGCTGGCGCTGGCGATCTTCGACAACTCCGAGAACGTGCGCACCGGGGTGTCGTCGATGCTGACGATCAGGTCGCCGGGGCGAAGGCCGGCGACGGCGGCTGGCGAGCCCGGCTCTACCGCGCCGACGCGCGAGGCGTAATCTTCCGAGTCACCGAGGAAGAGAAAGAACAGCGCGGCGACCGCGAACAGCAGGTTGGCACCGGGGCCCGCGAGCAGAATGATGACGCGCTTCCACCACGGCGCCCCGAGGAAGGTGCGCCTGGGATCTTCGCCCTCTTCGACGTCTTCACCGGGCTGCTGGCCGGCCATCGCCACGAAGCCGCCGAGCGGAACCAGCGCCAACTGGTACTCGGTCTCACCGCGGCGGAACTTGAGGAGCGACGGCCCGAAGCCGATCGAGAACTTCAGCACCTTCACGCCGGCCCACTTGGCCGCGAAGAAGTGCCCGGCCTCGTGAACTGCCACGAGCACGCCTAAGAAAATGCCGATGTAGATGGCGTCTTGAAAGAAGCCCATGTGGGCTCACCCTAACGTCAGCCCCGTATGAACTGCACGTAGAGCAGCACCATGGGGGCGTTGAAGATCAGCGCGTCGATGCGATCGAGCATGCCGCCATGACCGGGGATGATCTTCCCCGAGTCCTTCACGCCGTACGCGCGCTTGAGCATCGACTCGCAGAGGTCGCCCGCCGGGCCGAGGATGCTGCCCAGACAACCGAGGACCAGACAGTCGACGATGGTGAGCGACGGGAAAAAGAAGGCCCGCTGAATGAACAGGAAGCCGATGGCACCAACAAAGCCGCCGGCGAAACCTTCCCAGGTCTTGTTGGGGCTGACTTCCGGGTAGAGCTTGTGCTTCCCGAGAAAACGACCGGCGAAGTACGCCATGGTGTCGTTGCCCCAGGTGATGACCAGCGCCGCGACGACCCACCACCCGCCGTCGGGCAGCAGGCGCAAAGCCGTCAGAGCGGTCAGGCCGCCGTGGCCGTAGATGAAGGCCATCAGCAGGTGCGCGGTGCGCTGCGGCGCTTCCGGCAACGGCCCGCGAATCAGGTGCCAGCCCCACGCGAGGAACAGCACCACGCAGGTCGCGGCAGAGATGAGCGCGTGCGCATGCTGCGGAAACGCGACGGGCAACAGCGGCATCGCACCGGCGAGCGCCACGGTGACGAACGCGATGGGCGAATGCCCTTTGAGCGTGATGCCGATGTACTCCCAGGCGCACGCCGCGGCCGCGAAGCCCAGGAGCCCTGCCGTCGCCCACCCTCCAGCCGACAGGAGGTAGAGGACGATCGGCAGCAGCGTCAGCCCGGAGACGACGCGCACGATGAGATTCTTGTTCTTCTCGTTCACGACCCGGCCAACTGAAGAGGCAGCGGTTGCACCTGCGCGCCGGTCAGACCGAAGCGTCGCTCGCGCTGCTGAAAGGTGCCCAACGCCTCGCACAATTCACGCGCGCGGAAGTCGGGCCAGAGAACGTCGGTGAAGATGAGCTCGGCGTACGACGACTGCCAGAGCAGGAAGTTCGAGAGCCGGCGCTCGCCCGAAGTACGGATGACGAGATCGACCGGAGGCAGCCCCGCCGTCCACAACGTGGCGTCGATGAGCGCTTCGCTGACCGCCGCCGGCTCGAGCTGCTGGAGCTTCACCTGTTCGGCGATGCGGCGAGCCATGGTGACCAGCTCTTCACGACCGCCGTACGACAAGGCAAGCGTCAGTGTCATGGCGGTGTTGTGGGCGCTCTCGGCACGGAGCATCTCGAGCGGCTCGCGCACGTACTTCGGCAGCTTGTCGAGTTCGCCGATGGCGTTGAGGCGGATGCCGTTGCCGAGGATCTCTTCGCGCTCCTTGAGCAGGTATTCGCGCAGCAGGTCCATCAGCGCGGCGACCTCTTCGGCCGGGCGCGACCAGTTCTGAGACGAGAAGGCGTAGAGCGTGAGCGCCTCGACGCCCACGCGGCGGGCGCACCGGGTGACCTCACGAACGCTGTCGGAGCCGACGCGGTGACCTTCGATGCGCGGCTGCCCACGACCTTCAGCCCAGCGACCGTTGCCGTCCATGATGATGCCGACGTGCCTCGGGAGCGGGCGCGTCTTCAGGCTGGCTTCGAGTTCGGAGATGGATTCCATCGGACTGCCGGAAAGTGGCGGGGCACCCTACCCGAAAGGTGCCCCGCGTCGAGTGAAGAACTGCGGCGGGCCACGGCACTGTCGCACGCACGGATTGCACGCGTTTCGCAGCGGCTCCGAACGGTCGAAACGCGCGGCTCGACGGCGGAAAATCGGTCGCGAACGTTCGTTGACCGGCGCAACGAACGATCTCTACCATCCGCGCCGCGCATGCCCCCCAAAGTCATCGGTCCGTACCGCGTGCTCGAGACGCTCGGCAGCGGTGGCGTGGGCACTGTGTACCGCGCCATCGATCGCCGCACCGGTGACGTGTCTGCGCTCAAGCTGTTGTCGACCGGTCCCGCGCTCGACCCACGCGCTGCACGCCGGCTCGCGCGCGAGTTCGAGACGCTGCAGCACATGTCTCACCCCAACGTCGTGAAGGTGTACGACACGGGCGTCTTTCAGGGCTACCCGTACCTGGCGATGGAGTTGGTCGAAGGGCTGACGCTCCGTCACTACCTCGCGCTGGCCGAAGAGGATCTCGCCAGTGACGCGGCTCTGGCGCGCGCGATCTCTGCGTTCCGCCACACGGGTGCCTCGCCGGACCGTGAGCCGTCTTCTGGTGGCGACGACAGTGAAGAGGGCGAAGGCGTCTTCAACCTCGCGGCCTTCGGTGAAGAAGCGCCGAGTGAAGAGTTCTCGGAAGACGAGGTGAACGGCGCGGGCGATGACGACGATGAATACGAGTCGGGGCCCGACCGCGTGCGTGCCTGGGCCGACCTGGCCGACGAACCCGACACCAACGCTTCGGTGTCCGACGAGGAGCCGCTGCCGTACGACATTCCTTCACCTGAAGAGCGCCCCATCGGCGTGAAGCTGAGCCAGACGGAGATCGATCGGCTCAACACGCCGGAGCGCGTGGGCCGTTTGAAGGACGCCATGCTGCAGCTGTGTGAATCGCTCTCGTACATTCACGGCTACGGGCTCATTCACCGCGACCTCAAGCCGTCGAACGTGATGGTCGACGAAGATCGCACCGTGCGCCTGATGGACTTCGGGCTCGCCAAGTACATCAGCGACGACACCGCGGTGACCGCCGACGGCCGGCTGGTCGGCACCTTCCGCTACATGGCTCCCGAGCAGATCCTCGGAGAGAAGCTCGATACCCGCACCGACCTCTATTCGCTGGGCGTCATTCTCTATGAGCTGCTCGCGGGTCGGCCGCCGTTCGAGGCCAAGTCGCCGTACGAGCTGTGGCAGAAAGTTCTCGAAGTCGAAGCCGCGCCCATCGCGCACCTGAACCCCGGCGCCGATCGCGTGCTCTCGCGCGTCGCGCATCGGCTCATCCGCAAAGAACCCGACGATCGCTTCCAGACGGCGGAAGAGGTCTACGAGGCATTGATCGAATGAAGCACTCGTTGAAGGTGGAAGACGCCGGTGCCGGCAAGCGCATCGACGTGTTCGTGGGTGACGCGTTGTCGTTGTCGCGCGCGAAGTTGAAGGCGCTCTTCGAAGACGGCGCCGTTCGACTCAACGGCCGCAAAGCGAAGAAGGGCGTGATGGTCGCCAGAGGCGACACGCTCGAAGTCGACGTGCCCGAAGCCGCCGCTGAACCGGGGGCCGTCGCCGACAGCGCGCTCGCGCTGCACGTGCTCCACGTCGACGACGAACTGGTGTTCGTCGACAAGGCCGCCGGAGTGCCCTCGCAACCGCTCAAGGCCGGCGAAGGCGGCACGGTGGCCAACGCGCTCATCGCCAGGTTCCCTGAAATGGCCGGCATCGGTGACGACCCGCGTGAAGCGGGGCTGTGTCACCGGCTCGACGTCGAGACCTCGGGCGTGCTGCTCGCGGCCCGTACACGACCGGTGTGGGAGGCGATGCGCGCGGCGTTCTCGGCCGAACGTGCGGTGGAAAAGAAGTACCTCGCGCTGGTTCGGGGCCCGCTCGCAGATGAAGGGACGATCGACGTTCCGTTGGAGCACGCCGGCGATCACGTGGTGCCGGGCGTCGCCGAGGGCCGCCCCGCCATCACCGAGTTCAGCGTGCGCGCCCGCCAGGGCTCGTATGCGCTGGTCGACGTGAAGCTGATCACCGGCGTGCTGCATCAGGTGCGCGCGCACCTCGCGGCGGTCGGCGCGCCCATCGTCGGCGACACGATGTACGGCGGCGCCGCCGAAGAAGGGCTCGACCGCTTCTTCCTGCACGCCGCGTCGCTCGCCGTGACCAACCCGGTGACGGGCAAACTCGTGCGCGTCGAGAGCCCCCTGCCCGACGAGCTGTCGCGCGTGTTGGACCGCCGGCTTCCCAGCGAGTGACGCCAAACCGCCACACCTGAGGCGCCTCGCCACACCCCCCGACGCAATGGCGCACGGAATCACGGCTGGCCTGAGTCGTGCTTCGGCGGTCGCGCATGGCTCTCAAAGTTGCGTCGGGTTCTGCTCGTACGGGCATGGTCGCCACGTTGCTCGCCGCGTTTGCGGTGAATGCCGACGCGCCCGCGGCGAAAGACACCGCCGAAGGTGACAAGGTCGTTCTGGCGTCACCCCGCGCGGCGGTGCGTGAGTTCCTCGAGCTCATTCGGAAAGGCGACGACAAGGCCGCTGCGAAGTACCTGGTGCGCGGCACGCCTGAGCAGGCGCGGAAGCTGGGCGCGGTGTTCGAAGGGCAGCCGCGCTTCGACCTCGAGCAGGTGAGCGACGAGCCGGAAGGCACGGAAGACGACGGCCTGCCGGCCGGTGACGAAGCCGTGGCCAACGTCGAGCTCGGCGATCACGTCGCTGAACACATCGTCATGGTGCGCATGGACGGTGAGCCCCGCTGGCGTTTCAACGTACCGACCTTGAATCGCCTCGACGTCTGGTACGAGCGCACGCCGAACGCGTGGGCGGCCAAGACGTTGCCGTCGTGGCTGACGCGGCGTGGCCCGGTGGGCATGCAGTTCTGGCAGTG
Source organism: Archangium gephyra (assembly GCA_003243425.1). Classification (GTDB taxonomy): domain Bacteria; phylum Myxococcota; class Myxococcia; order Myxococcales; family Myxococcaceae; genus Archangium_A; species Archangium_A gephyra_A. The sequence goes on from QFQP01000009.1 coordinate 89,702, forward strand.
GGCGGCGTTGCTCCTCGTCGCGGTGCTGGCGTGGGGCGTCGGTACCCTGGTCGGCCGTCTGCTCAGCAAGGCCGTGAAGATGGTGATGGAGCACACCAAGAAGCATCGATGGTCGCACCTCATCTTCAACAAGCTGCAGGGGCCGCTGACGCTGGCGTCGTCGATGTCGATCGTCGCCGCGACCGTGCCGTTCATGGGTCTGCCCGAGACCGCCGGCGCGTTGATCCTGAAGGTCGTCAAGGGCGGCTTCCTGGCGGTCTTCTTCTGGCTGCTGGTGCGCGCGGTCGACGTGATCCGCGAGGTCATCATCGCGAAGATGGCGGCCGATCAGCCCAGCTCGCGGTCGCTGGTGTCGCTCGGTTCGCGGTTCACCAAGGCGGTGCTGTTCACGATTCTGGTCATCGCCACGCTCAGCCTGCTGGGCCTGCCGGTCGGCAGCCTGCTCGCCGGTCTGGGCATCGGTGGTCTCGCGGTCGCGCTCGCAGGGCAGAAGACGCTCGAGAACCTCATCGGGACGTTCGCCATCGGCTTCGACGCTCCGTTCCGCGAAGGCGACTTCGTGAAGGTGCGTGACTTCACCGGCACCGTCGAGACCATCGGCCTCCGCTCCACGCGCATTCGTACGCTCGACCGCACCATCATCACCGTGCCCAACGGCAAGCTCGCCGACGAGCACATCGAGACGTTCGCGGTGCGCGATCGCATGCGCCTCGCGCTCAACTTCGCCATTCGCTACGGCGCAGACCCCGCGGCCATCGAGTCGGCGCTGACGAAGGCCGAGGAGGTGTTGAAGCAGGACCCCGAGGTCGACGCCTCGAGCGCCATGGTTCGGCTGGTCACCGCCGGCGAGTGGGGCATGGGCATCGAAGCGATCGCCATGTTGAACACCGCCGACGGCGTGAAGTTCGGGCTGACGCGCCAGCGCGTGCTGCTGGCGATCATGAAGGTGGTGAACGACGCGGGCGTGACGCTCGACCCGGCGTCGGTGTTCCAGAAGAACGGCGCGGCGGCGACGCAGAAGGTGGTGCAACAACAGACGCGGGTGTGAAGAGTCCGTTAAAGGACGTGCGCGATGTCGCGCGCCATCATTCACATCGACATGGACGCGTTCTACGCGGCGGTGGAGCAGCGTGACGCCCCGGCCCTGCGTGGCAAGCCGGTGATCGTCGGCGGGCACCCGCAACGCGGCGTGGTGCTCGCCGCATCGTATGAGGTCCGGCCGTTCGGCGTTCGCTCGGCGATTCCCATGGCGCGGGCCATCAAGCTGGCGCCACACGCCATCGTGGTGCCGCCGAGGTTCGCCGCCTACGTCGACGCCAGCGAGCAGGTGTTTCGCATCTTCGAGCGCTACACACCGCAGATCGAGCCGCTCTCGCTCGACGAAGCGTTCCTCGACGTGAGCGCGTCGCGCGCGCTGTTCGGCTCGGCGGGCCAACTGGCGAAGCGCATTCGTGACGAGATCCGACGCGAGATCGAACTGCCTGCGTCGGCCGGCATCGCCGACGTGAAGTTCGTCGCGAAGATCGCCAGCGACGTGGCCAAGCCGAACGGGCAACACGAAGTGCCGGAAGGCACGTCGCGCGCGTTTCTGGCGCCGCTGCCGATTTCACGGCTGTGGGGCGTGGGCCCGAAGACCGAAGAGGTGCTGAAACGCTTCGGGCTCCACACCATCGGCGACGTCGCGGCGAAAGACCTCGAGTGGCTCGGCGCGAAGCTCGGCACCTCGGCGCAGCACTTCTGGGAGCTCTCGCACGGCATCGATTCGCGCCCCGTGGTGAGCGACCGCGAGGCGAAGAGCGTCGGCGCGCAGGACACCTTCGACGAAGACCTGCTGGGAGAAGAGGCGTTGAAGCCGCACCTTCATTCGCAGGCGCTGCGGGTGGGAAGGCGGTTGCGGAAGTCGGGCGTGAAGGCGCGGTGCGTTCAGTTGACGGTGAAGTACGCGGACTTCACGCAGATCACGCGCAGGCAGACGCTCGAGCTGCCGACCGACGACGGGCAGACGCTCTACCGCAAGGCGATCGAGCTGCTGCAGAAGGCTGATTTGCGGCGCCGGGTTCGGCTCACCGGCGTGAGCGGCCAGGAGCTGACCGGCGGCGCACCGCAGCTGGGGCTGTTCGTCGAAGACGCAGCACCTCCGAAGAACACCAGGCTGAACGCTGCGCTGGACGCGATCGCCTCGAAGTTCGGGAACAAGGCGGTCGTCACCGCCGACCTCCGCGAAGACGACCCCGACGAAGCGCGCGACGGCTTCTATTCAGAAGACAAACGCGAGACGGCTGCGCGCGCCGAGAAAGAACGCGCACAGCTCGGGCTCCGCGTGGAACGCGACGACTAATTCGGAATGCAGACGCCGTTCGCGTCGCACGTCCCCGCGCACGCCGGCGAGCACGAGGTCAGCGCCTGCGTGTTGGCGAACGCGCCGCGCGCACCGGCAGTGCCGCTGCTCGTCATCGAGCCCGGGGAGCTGCCGCCCGCCCCACCCGGCCCCGCGGTGTCGACGAACGTGGCCGTGAGGAACGTGTTGGTCGTCGACAGACCGCCGAGCGGAACGTTGAACGAGACGACGCCGAAGGAAGGCCCGCCGGCACCGCCACCGCCGCCGCCGCCGGGACCGCCGTTGCCGCCTTCGCCGCCCTTGCCGCCCACCGAGCTGCTCCAACGCGCGGCGATGCCGCCGAAGCCACCCGAGCCGCCGAGGCCACCGGGCCCGCCGAAGCCGCCGTCGCCACCGTTGCCGCCCGCGCCGCGCTGAATGCGGTTGTTGAGGATCGACGGGAGCGCCGTGTTGGGCACCAACGCGGAGATGACGATCGCGAACGAGCCACCGCCCGCGCCGCCGGCGTTGCCGCCACTGCCGCCGCAGCCACCGGCGCCTGCGCCGCCGCCGGTCGCGCCGATCTCCCACCCCTGGCAGCCTCCGGCCGTGAAGCGCGCCACACCACCGCCTGCGCCACCGCCGCCGCCACCTTGCGCGGTGAGCCCCGGTTGACCTGACGATGCAGCGGTCGGAGAGGCCACCCACCGGCCGCCCGAGAAGCTGCCGAAGCGCGCGCGGGTGGTTGCGCCGGCGCCTCCGCTGCCGCTGATGCCGTCGGCGCCCGGGCGACCGTCTTCACCGTCATGCGGCTGAATGGTCGAAGGGAAACCGGACTCGGTGACGTGGTTGCAACCCGGCGAGCTGAGCGTGTCGAAGCTCCAGTCGAACCCGCCGGCGCCGTTGCGGCTCGACGGAGGCTGCGCCGCGTACATCTGCTGCGCGCCCTGGTTACCGGCGAAGGTGTACACCGGGCACACGACGTTGCCGCCCGCGGTGCCGTCTGAACCGCCGCACTGACCGTTGGTGCCCGCCGCGCCGCCGATGCGGTGGTTGGAGGGATTGCAGTTGCCGCTCGAGAAGAACTGGCTGTTGACGCCGACCAGCCCGTTCAACGTCGTGCCGCCGATGGCCTGACGACCAAAGCCCTGGGTGCCGGTGCCACCGCGGCCGCCGGTGCCACCACGACCGGCGACGATGTCGTTGCCCTGCAGCACGAAGCGCGGGCCCACGCTCTGCAGAAACACCGCGATCGACGCGAAGCCCGCAGCACCCGGCGCCACGTTGGTCGTCGCGTCCCAGCCGGCGATGGTGAAGCCAGAGATCACCGTCTCGCGCGCGGCACCGGCCACGCCGAGTGATTCTGCGTGCACCGGCGCAATGGCGTTGGCCGTCGGCTGCACGCCCTGCCACGTGGTCGTGTAGAGCCGCGGGTCGCGCTTGAGGAAGTCCGCCGAGTAGCCGCCGAAGATCTGCGCGCCGTCGAACAACCGCACGTTCTCGCGATACAGACCACCCGCCACGAGCACGTAGCGTTTGTTCTGCGCCTGCTGCGCAGCAACCCCCGCCGCGATCGTCTGCAACGGCGCCGTGCGCGTACCGTTGCCTCCGGGCGCGGCGCTGGTCGACACGAAGATCGCATCGGAGATCACCCCGTCGATGCCGTCGCAGTTCTCGTCGACCCACGACGCAGCGTTGCCGGTCGCCGGGAGCCGATCGGGGAGATCGGTCGTCGTATTTCCGTGCACGCGGCGGCACTCACAGCCGTCGCTCGAGTCGGCGTTCACGTTCACCCACTCGAACGTGGTGCCACCGACGACCTCGGTCAGACACGGGCCCATCGTGCAGCGCGGCATGGCCGGCGCGAGGTCGCACACACCGGTGGTGTGCTGCAGCGTGGCCGAGAAGTACTTCGAGCAGTCGTTGTTGCAGAAGCCGCAGTGCGCGGTCGCCTCGTAGCGGCCGGTGGCCTGATTCAGGAACCCCTCGTCCACGCGCTGGTCGCAGTTGTTGTCACGGCCGTCGCAGATCTCGGGGTTGAACGTGCTCACGTCGCACGTGCTCCACGCGGGGCCTGCGCCCGAGGCAGCGCACGTCTCGAAGCCGTTGCAGGTCATCGCCCCGCCGGTGATGCGGCACGCACGCGTGGTGCCGATGGTCTGCGCGCGGCAGCTGCAGGTGCCGGTCGTCGGCACGCACTGATTCGCGCCGCCGGGCACCGCCTGACACGAATAGCCACCGGGGCAACCGGGCGGGTACGCGCTCGACGCCGAGCAATCGCGGCCGCAGACCTTCGCGCCGTCGACGGTAAGGCAGCGGCTGCCCGGACCGACGCAATCACCGTCGACCTGACAGGGCGAACACAGCGTGTCCGGCAACTGCAGACACATGGTGCCATCTTCGAACGGGAAGAACCCGGGCTCGCACTGCGTGACATGGCACGAGGGCACGTCGTCAGAGATGTCGCAGGTGGTGTTGACCGCGTGCGCGATGATCTTCGAGCAGTCGTTGTTGCAGGCGCCGCAGTGCGCGCGCGTCGAATACAGGCCGCGTGCGGGGCGGAAGTCTTCGTCGACCTGACCGTCGCAATCGTCGTCTTCGTAGTTGCACGCTTCGGCTGCGGGATCGCGCGCGGTGCACACCAGACCGGCCGTCGCGAAGCAGACCTGCGGCCCGCGGCACGTCACGTTGCCGACGGTCTTGGTGCACTCGCCGGGCATCAGGTCGTCGATGCGGCCGTTGCAGTCATCGTCGGCGCCGTTGCACGTCTCTTCGAGGGCATCGGGCGCGAGGCAGGCCGTGAAGCCTCCGTCGGCCTGACAGCGCTGATTGCCCAGGCAGCGGCCGAAGGCGTTCTGCGTACCGAGGCAGGCCTTCTCGAGGCCGAGCGTCTCGGGCGTGCAGTCGCAGCTACGCCCCTGGGGAATGCACTGACCTTGCTCGCACGCGTACTGCGCAGGGCAGCCGGTGAACGTGCAGTCACGGGCACAGAACCCCGCGTCGAGCTCACCCTTGATGCAGCGATCGCCGCCGGTGGCACCGCAGTCGAGGTCCTCGCCACAGGTCTGGCAGAGCAGCGGCTGGGGAATCGCGCACAGGTTCGCCGTCATGCCCGCGTCGGGCTTCGACGGGTCGGGCACGCGCTTGCAGTCGTACGAATCAGGACAGCCCGCATCGTCGCTGCCGCACACCTGGCTGCAGAACTTGCCGGCCGGGCCGCCCAGACAGAAGTCGGAGTTGCACTCGGCGCCCGCGTCGCACGGCTCGCCGAAGCGCTTGCGGCCGTAGTCGTAGCCGCCGTCCATCAACTCGAAGACCTGACAGACCGCGTTCACGCAGCGCAGGCCTTCGGCGCAATCGCTGTCGAAGACGCACGCGTCCTGACGCGGGTTGTACTTGGTACGGCCGCAGCCCAGCAGCGTGAGCACCACCAACAACGACCACTTCATGAAGTTCGCGCGCGACATCAGAAGCTCTCCACGCTCGCGACGACGCCAGCCTGGCCGTCGGTGCCGTTGAAGTTGCCACCAGCCGGCGAAGGCCCACCCGCACCGCCGGCACCCATCGGGAGGAAGACCGGCATCGGGAAGATGTTCGACGCGGTGTAGACGCCCACCGGCAGGGCCGTGCCCGCGACGCCGAAGACCGAGCCGCCGCAGCCACCACCGCCGCCGCTGCCGGCGCCTCCGTTGCCGCCGCGACCGCCGGGCCCGCCCTGACCTGCGCACCACGCGACCGACGTGTTCAGCCCGCCGCGGCCGCCCTGCCCGCCGAGCCCGCCGTAGCCACCCGCGCCACCGTTGCCACCAAACCCGCCGAAGCCGAAGTCGACGAGGTTGCCAGTGATGGTGGGCGCCGCGCCGACGACGAACACGCCGAACGAGCCGCCGCCGCCCGCGCCCGCGTTGCCGAAGCCGCCGCCACAACCGCCCGCTCCACCGCCGCCGCCGGTGCCGCCAAGATCGCCCACGCGACGACCGATGGTGCACGTCGCCGGGTTCGTGTTGCGCACGCAGCCGCCACCACCGCCGCCGCCGCCGCCGCGACCTGCCGTGCCATTCGAGCCGCTGGTACCAGCTGCCGTCGCCCAGTCACCACCCATGATGAAGCCGCGGGTCATCGAGCAACCCAGGCCTCGACCCGTGGGCGTGCCGTCGGCGCCGTTCTGCGCAGCGCCGCCCGCCAACCCGTCGCCGGGCACCGTGCAGTCGTACTTGCAGAACTGCGTCTGCGACGGGTCGGAGTGCCGGTACACCGCGTTCGAGCCACCGCGGCCGTTCACGCCGCCGAACGAGCCGTACTGCTGCGGGTCGAGCTCGAGGTTGGTCCCCGCGCCGAAGTTGCCGGTCGCCATGCACGACGGGTTCGTCCCCGGAGCGCCGCCGGCCTGCGTCTCGTTGGTGCAGTCCGGGGTGTTGCATTCGCGCGCGTTCACGCCATTGGCGCCGGCGCCACCATTCACGCCCGCCACACCCGGGAGCGCCGGCGTTCCATCACCGCCGCGACCACCGACGATGTGGTTGTTCTGAATGACCAGCCCGCCCGAGTCGCGCACGTACACCGCGTAGCTGTTGCGCGCGGCCGTCCCGACGGCAGGCCGCGAGATGACGTCGTACCCACGAATCGTGAAGCCGGAGATGACGGTGGCGGTGCCGCCGAGGCTCTCGGCGTTCACCGTGCCGCGAAGACCGTTGGCCGGGGGCTCCTGCGCTTCGATGAAGGTGGGGAAGAGCACGATGTCGCGGCGCGCGAAGTTCGACGCGTACCCGCCGTAGAGCTGCACGCCAGCGCGCAGCACGACCTGTTCGTCGTACGTGCCCTGGGCCACGAGGATCGCGGTGTGGGTGTTCACGTTGAAGGCGTTGATGGCCTCGCTGATGGTGCGGAACGGGTTGGCGCGCGTGCCCTGGCTGCTGGTCGACTGGGCCCACACGAAGAGTGACGTCGCTTCGGTGCCGTCGAGGAAATCGCAGTTGCGATCCACGTACGGCAAACCCGCCGTGGGGTACGTGGCGTAGCGCTCGGGCTCGTCGACCACCGACGGGTTCGACGCGCATTCGCAGCCGTTGGTCTCTTCCGTGTCGGCGTTGACGAACTGGTACGTGAAGCCACACGTGCCGTTGGTGCAGCGGGCGCCTGCGCCAAAGCCCGCAGTACACGTCGCGTCGCTGGTGCAGGTCCGCGTGCAGAAACCGCCGGTGCAGGTCTCTCCTGACGAGCAGGTGTTCGAGTTGGTGCACGCGCGCACGCACTGCCGGTAGGTGGGGTGACAGGTCGCGCCGCCGCTGCACTCGGAGTCGACGCGGCAAGCGCCACCGCCGCCGACACGTTCGGTGGTGCAGCTGACGATGGCGCAGCCAGGCGTCCCCGCAGCACCGACCACGCACCCGCCGTTGGCGTGCTGAATGGTCGGGCTCCAGCGCGCGACGCAGTTGTTGTTGCACGCGCCGCAGTGGGCATCGGCGTCGTAGGTGCCGGTGCCGCGCGTGTTGATGAAGCCCTCGTCGATCTGCGAATCGCAGTCGTTGTCGCGGCCGTCGCAGAACTCCAGCGAGGTCATCGAGGTGTCACATGCACCGTAGGTGCCCTGCGCGTTGCACGTCTGCGAGCCGATGCAGGTCGCCGTACCGGAGGTCACGAAGCACGACCGCGAGATGCCCACGCGGTCCGGCGTGCACTGGCAGCTGTCTCCGTCAGGGACGCAGAGCATCTTTCCGTTCGTCGAGCGGCACGTATTCCCCGAAGGGCAGCAGCCCTGCTCACCGTCGATGCCGGTGCAGCCTTCGATGATGGAATTCACGCCGCAGTTCTGCGCGCAGAACGTGTCGGGGTCGGTGCCCACGTTCACGCATTCGTCGCCGGGCACGCGGCAGTCGGTCGAGGTGGTGCACGGGCGGCACTGCGAGGTCGACGCCTTCTCGCAGATCTGCGGGTTGGCGCCTGACGGGTTGAGGTACGCGCCCTTTTCACACAGCCGCGGCACGCACTCGCGCTGACCGTTGCGCAGGTCGCAGGTCGCCGCACCGGGAACGACGACGCCACCGTCGGTGAGCAGGTTCTCGAGCACCTGGAAGCAATCGGTCGCGCAGTTGCCGCACGCGCGCGCGCTCACGTAGTTGCCGTTCGAATCGACGAGGCCGTCGTCGACCTGACCGTCACAGTCGTCGTCGGCGCCGTTGCACGTCTCCTCCTTCGGGTCTGGCGCAGAGCACACGAAGCCGAAGCCGCCATCGCCGGTCGAACCGCAGCTCCACAAGCCGGTACACGCGGCGCCCTTGCGGCAGTTCGGGTACCCGGGAAGGCCGGTGGTGACGAGGTCGGGGTCGATGGAGTCGGTGAGGCCGTCGCAGTCGTTGTCGATGCCGTCACAGATCTCGTCTGACGCCAGCAGCGCATCGCAGCCGGTCCACGTACCTTCCGGCTCACAGGTCTCGACGCCGAAGCAGGTCGCGCGCGGGTTGGTGCGCTTGCACGCACGGGTGAGGCCTGCCGCCAGCGCGCTGCACTCGCACGTGTTGCTGGTGGGAATGCACTGCCGCGCGCCGCCGGTCGTGGCGCGACAGACACTGCCGCTCGGGCACATGCCGGTCAGCGAACAGTCGGTCGTACAGAACGTGCCCGCGTCGCCGATGCGCGTGCAGCGATCGCCGATGGCGTTGCAGTCGGAATCAGCGTCACACGCCAGGCACTGCACCCGAATCGGCGGCGCGCAGAGGAACGCGGCCCCCGCATCGGCCGGCGCCTGCTTGCAGTCGTAGTTCTTGTCGCAGCCGGTGCCACCGTCGGTCGCACACGCGGCGCTGCACACGCGACCATTGCCGGGCCCCGCCGGCAGACACGGGCCGAACAGACATTCGGAGTCTTGCGCGCAAGGCCAGCCCAGCTCGCCCGGCCGTCCCGCGTCGGGAATCTCGAAGCACTTGCCGTCGAGACACTCGCTGCCCACCGGGCAGTCCTCCTTCACTTTGCACTCGCAGGTGCCGTCGAGGAGACAATCGGGCTCACGCGTCGGCGTGAAACAGGCGCTCAGCGAAATCGCCGCGAGCACGAAGAAGATCGAGAGCGGCCGCGAACAGCGACCTGAAAATCCGAAGGGCATGGGCGTGGGCTGCTGCTGGTTCACGCGTCGGCCAACGCGCAGTGGGAGGGGACCATACACGCGGCGTTCCCCTCCGAGTAGTGCCAGGAAAGTGCCGACAGCTTCAGAAATTCGTCATGCATGCGTAGGCAGTGCCGCGCTTTGCACACCACGCGCCGAGACAAGACGAAGCCCACGCACCTGAGAAGGCACGTGGGCCGCGGTCTTCACGAGATCCTCGCGGGTTACTTGAGGAAGTTGGTCACCGCCTCCACCTTTGCCTCACCGCCAGCCGGGTCGATGACCACGCTCTTGTCCTTGCCGACCACGATGACCAGGCGGTCCGAGAGCGCGAGGGCAGCCTTCAACTCGGGCCGGGCCTTGAGCAGCGCGAAGTAGGCATCAGACAGGTACTTCACCTTGAGCTGCTTGCCGGTGCCGCTGAGGGCCTCGGAGTCGATCCACCCGCCGTTGCGGAAGATGAAGGTGCGGCCCGACGCGCTGCGAACCGGCTCGTCGACGCGCTCGCCCTCGTTCTGCTCCTTCATCTTCTTGAGCGCTTTCGAGATGGCGATGCCGTCTTTGCCGTCGGCCCTGCCCATCGACTCTTGCTTCGAAGGCCCGGCGGCACGGAAGGCCTTGTCGTACGAGTCGTCGGCCGGCACCGCTTCGGCAGCGGGCGTCTTCGGCGACGGAGCGGCGATGCCCTGCGGCGCAGCACCACCACCCAGACCACCGAAGAAGCCGCTCGCGGAGCCCTTGGCCGACTTCTCTTCGTCACGACCGCGCGTGGCCCACGGCTGCGGAGGCGGCGGCGGCACCGGGCGGTTCTGCGCGACCGGCATCGGCGTGTCTTCGACCACGAGATACGAGGTGTACGGCGTGACGATGCCGTACTTCTTTCCAAGCGCGACGATCTCGTCCTTCAGCTCCGGCTTCTCGCCGCGCAGACGGATTTCCTCGAGCAGGTAGCCGACTTTGCGAATCGCCCAGAGGCGGGGGACGAAGTCGAACTGCTTGCTCTCTTTCGCAGCGTCGGCGCGGTACTCGAAGACCTGCTTCTTGCCGTTGAACGAGCCGGTCAGCAGCACGGTGCCGTCTTTCGGCGTGCGGTAGCGGCCCATGACGACCAGCTGACTGCCCTTGAAGAGGTCGCCCAGGCGCTTCGGGTACACGTCGTAGGCACCGAAGGCGCTCAGATCCAACGCGAGGTCCGAGAGCACGGGGTTGGCGACCTTGTCGAAGAAGCCGCCGATCTTCACTTCGAAGTCACGGCCATCGCGCGCGAAGTCGCTGGTGCCCTGCCCTTCGTCGGCCACGCGATCGAGCAACCGCGCGTTGAGATCGTCACCGACACCGAACGTGAAGACGCGCGAACCGGTGTTGGCTGCCTTCGCGTTCTTGCTGATGGTGGCCTCGTCGGTCTCGCCGACCGTGGGGTGACCGTCGGTGATGAACATCACCATGTGCGGTTTGTCCCCGCGGTTGGCGCCGTCTTTGAGCGCGCGCACCATGGCTTCGTCGATCGCCGTGCCGCCGATGGCCTCGAGTGCACTGACGAAGTCGACGGCCTTCTTCACGTTCGCTTCGTTGGCCGACTGCGGCTTTTCGAACAGCGCTTCGACGTCGGTCGAGAAGCGCACCACGTTGAACTCGTCGCGCGGGTTCAACTTCTGCACGCAATACTTCAGCGAGTCGCGCGCCAGCTTCATGCGATCGCCCATCATCGAACCCGACGTGTCGATGACGAAGGTGACGCGCTTGGCGATGATCTCGTCAGCCTTGAGCTCGGCTTTCGGAGAAATGAGCGCCATGAAGAAGCCGGGCTGCTCGGGGTCGGGCCGGTGCGACATGAACGTGAGCCCGACCGCCTTGTCGGACACCGTGTAATAGAGGTCGAGGTCCTTCGAGATGTCGGTGCCCGCACCGAGCTCGAGCCCAGCGATCGCGTTGTTCTCGCTCTTGCGCGAGACGCCAAGTCGGTGCGTGGGCGAGTAGATGCTGCGCAGCGGGGTCTTCGACTTGATGTTCGCCGAGAAGGTGAAGTCCTGCTTCACGGTGAGCTTCGGCGCGCCGCGAGTGCTGGCGCCGAGTGGGTAGTGGTACGTGTAGATACCGGCGTTGAAGTCGAGCACCTGGCTGAAAGTGAGCTCGATTTTCTGTTCGCCGTTCGCGGGCACCGGGAACACTCGCGCACGGAAGGCGTCGGAGTCGACGTACTCGAGCAGGCCGGGGTCCTGCAGGCGGCGCACGATGCCTTCGTAGATGTCGGTGGCCTTCTGCTTTTCGAGCACCTCGCCTTTGGTCTTCTTGCCGTTGATGTAGAGGTAGAAGTCCTGCAGCGCGGCGCCTTTGGGCAGCGGGAAGACGTAGTGCGCTTCGAGCTGGCGCGGGCTCGAGTTGACGAAGACCTGTTCGACTTTGGTGACGGCGGCTCCGTCGACGATCTCGACGGCCACGCGTTGGTACTTGATGCCCAGCGGCCCCATCGACGTGTCCGTCGGGATCAACATGCCCTGCGCGAGCGCGAGCGGTGCCGCGAGGACCGTGGCGAGAAGCAGAAGTCGGTTCATTCCCCCTCCAACGTGCGTGGAGCGGGAAGGATCTCACAGAGTGTGAAAAGTCTCGCGCTTCCGACGAGTTACGGACGCGCGTGGTAATCAGCGGCGGTTCACGTTGATGGGCCGGTCGCCGTGCTTGCGGACTGTGCGGTCGGTGTGAAAGCGCCGGAGATTTCGCCGAGCGCGGCGTTCGAGAAGCAGTTGTCGGTGGCGCTTCCGAAGTGGGGTGACGGCGCGATCGAAGTGAAGCTCGGGTTGTCGACGGTGAAGTTGAAGCCGGTGACGGCGCGCGAAGGCTCAAAGCTCGAGCATGACGGTGCCTACGCCGTGTTCGCGGAGCAGTTCACGTCGAAACGCCGGCTCCTGCAGCGCACCGACTGGCGGCCGCACGGGCCCCCCCGGCGGCGGCTCGAACACAATTGGCGGCGAAGGCGGCGGCGGTGTCCAACCGCCCACCGGCTGCGGCTGCACGTCGACCTCGTTCGCCCCACTGCTCATGCTCGGCGGCCTGTGGCGCGGCCGAACGCGTCGGCGTCACGTCATCCCGGCTGCGCTGGTGTAGACGGCGCGTGATGCCGCTCCTGCCCGCTGACGCCCGGGAAATCTTCGAACGCGAGGGCTGGTACGTCGCGCGCTACCTCTTCGCGGGCGAGCAGATCACCTCGCTCCTCGACGCCAGCAAACGCCTCGAAGCCGAAGCGGCCGACTTCGATCGCAACCGGCTGCTTCGCGGCGTGAGCTTCGAACTGCAGACCGCCACCGGCCGTCGCGGCGAACCACCGGTCTTCCTCGGCGCGCTCCGAAAGATCCGATTTCCCTCGAAACGAGAGAGCGCCTTTCAGGCCCTCCGTTCCAACCCCACGCTCTTTCAAGCGCTCGACGAGCTCGGCCTGCCGACACCGAAGTGCATGGTCGATCAGCTCAACTTCAAGCTGCCGCGCGTCGGCACCGGCTTCCCGTTTCATCAAGACACGTACTTCGTTCAAGGCACCTCGAAGACTCGCATCGAACGGCACGGAGGCATCAACCTCGTCATCGCGCTCGACCACGCCGACGAAGGCAACGGAGGCCTCGAAGTACTCGGCCGCACGCACCACTCGGAAGTCGCGTTCACCTACGACCGCGCGTCGACCAACGAAGGCGTGTTCGACGAAACGCACCGCACCGCCCTCGCGCTCGAACCGGGTGACACGCTGTTCTTCCACCCGCTCCTCGCGCACGGCAGCGGCAACAACCGTTCAGACCGTCATCGCCGCGTGGTGACGATGTGGTTCCGAGGTGGAGGTTCGACCGTTCGTGCCGGTGGAAAACAGCGCCCGTTGCCTCGCGAAAGAGAGTCCCGATGAATCGCGTCATCGTGCTCGCTGCGCTGGTGCTCGCTGCCTGCGGTGAAATCTGTCCGGACGTGCTGCACATTCCGGTGCTCACCTTCGAGTTGCCGGAAGCCGAAGCCACGGCCTTCGACCAGGCTCCGTGCGTGGTGACGACGTGCCTCGACGACACCTGCTGGGAAGGCACCGCGAACCCGTCGAACAGTTTGATCACATGGAACGTCGACACGCGCCGACTGCAGGTCGAGCAGCGTCGCGTCGTGAACGGGACGAGCACGATCGTACGGGGCGCACCGTCGAGCGACGTGTCCCTCTCTGCCTCACGCGATGGCGGCGTTCTCTTCATCCATCGTTGGGACGACGTGCCCTTCGACGATGGGAGCAAACCCGGAACGTCGTGCAGCGGCCCCGAGACGTCGGAAGTCCTTCGGTTCTGAAACCCCAGAAGTGACCCGCATAGATAAGCGGTACAGACAGGCGTTCAGTACGCCGGTGTGTGCGCACGACTACTCAACGGCGGACGCGAAAATCGAAGCGCAGCGCGGCGACAACGCGTGGCTTCGATGAGCGACTTTTTCCGCGCCCACGGCGGCGCACGGTCCCCTACATTCCGCGAACGCCATGGCTTCCCCCGCGAACACCAAGACCCCTGAGCAGGACAACGACGGTGACTGGCTGCTGCCGCTCGGTCTGCTGGGCCTCGTGGGTGCACTCGCTGCACGCTTCGTCGCGCAGCGCCCCTTCGGTCTCGACAACGACAACAGCGTGCAGGTCGTGCAGTTCGGTCTTTCACTGCTCGCGCTGGGCGTCATCGGCTGGGGTCTGAAACTTCAGTGGGAAGGCCGCGCCGCGCATCGCCAGTTGCTGCGAGATCGCCTGCTGCTCGCCATCGGGTTCAGCGCGTTCTTCGGCTACTTCAACTTCGGTCACCTGCACTTCGGCAACTTCGTGCACGTGTGGGACACGTACCACTACGTCATGGGGGCCAAGTACTTCCCCGAGGTCGGCTACGAGAAGATGTACGACTGCGCGGCCATCGCGAACGCCGAGAACGGCCGCCGCGATGAAGTGATGCGCCAGACGCTCACCGACCTGCGCACCAACATCATCGTGAAGGCCGACGAGATCCTGAAGCACCCGGAAGTCTGCAAAGACTCGTTCTCACCCGAGCGCTGGGCCGCCTACCGCCAGGACATCGCCGCCTTCCGCAGCTTCGTGAACGAGCAGCGTTGGCGCGAGATCCACCTCGACCACGGCTACAACGCCACGCCCGTCTGGACGATCGCCGGCTACTACCTCACCAACGCCAGCGGCCCCGTCACGCTCGACAAGCTCAAGGACCTCAACAAGATCGACCCCGTCTATCTGCTGCTGACGGTGCTCATCGTGTGGTGGGCGTTTGGGCCGCGCGCGTTCGCCATCGCTTCACTCGTGCTCGGTTGCCACTTCGCCAACCGCTTCTATTGGACCGGCGGCGCGTTCCTTCGCCACGACTGGGTCTTCTATTTCGTGGCGTCGATCTGCCTGCTCAAGAAGGGCTGGCCGATGCTCGCGGGCGCGTCGTTCGCGTACACGGTGTTGCTGCGCTTGTTCCCAGGGCTCGCGGCGGCCGGTGTGGCCGTCGCGGCCTTCGAGTACTTCCGCCAGAACAAGAAGCTCGACCCGCGCTTCGTTCGCTACGTCGCTGGTGGTCTCATCGCGACGCTGCTGCTCGTCGGGGCCAGCTTCCGCTTCGGCGGCCCGGTCACCTGGCAGCGCTTCGCGCAGAACACGGTGAAGCACGCCAACACGCCGCTCACCAACCACATGGGCCTGCGCACCATTCTCTCGTGGGACCCCAACAGCATCGGCCAGAAGACCGTGCGCCCCGGCGGCCTCGATTCGTGGTGGCTGTGGAAGAAGACGCGCCTCGACAACTGGAACGCGCGCAAGCCGATCATGTGGCTGGCCTTCGCCGCCGCGCTCTACCTGGTGTGGCTGGCGCTCAAGCACTCCGGCGCCGACCCGTGGATGGGCGCGGCCATGGGCACCGGCTTCATCATCATCGGCGCGGAGCTGACGAATTATTACTACTGCTTCCTGCTCGGCATCGCCGTGCTGCACGAGAAGCGCCGTGAGGTCGGCGCGCTGCTCGCCACGCTCTGCGCGGTCTCTCACCTGCTCAACTGGGGCCCCTTCGACTGGATGTCGCACTGGCTCGACGAGCAGTACGTGACCATGTCGGCCGCCGCGCTGCTCGCCGTCATCGGCATCTGGTGGGTGTTCACGAAGTTCGCGACCGACGCCGTCGCGCCGATGGAAGGCCCGCCGATGCTCTTCGCCCACGCGGGTGGCCCAAATGAAAAGGCCTCCTCTTCCGCGGAAGAGAAGGCCCGTTCGAAGAAGAAGAAGCGTTGATTACTTCTTCGCCGGAGCGGCCGCCGGCGCCGCTTCCTTCTTCACCAGCTCACCGTCGACCGCGATCTTCACGTCGTCGCTGACGAGCACGCCGCCGGTCTCGAGCGCGACGTTCCACGTCAGGCCGAAGTCCTTGCGGTTGATGGTGGTGGTGCCCGAGAAGCCGCGCGTCTTGCCCTTGGTGAAGGGGTTGGCGACCTCCGGCGAGATCTCCGAGTCGAGCACGACCGACTTGGTGGTGCCCTTGATCGTCAGATCACCGGTGACCTTGAGCTTGTTGCCCTCGCCCTTCTCGATCTTCGTCGACTTGAACGTGATGTTCGGGAACTTCTCGGTCTCGAAGAAGTCCTTGCCGCGCAGGTGGTCGTCGCGCTTCTGCTCCTTGGTGTTGATGCCCTTCACGTCGATCGTCGCTTCGATCTTCGACTTGGTGATGTCCTTGTCGTCGAGTTCGACCTTGCCCGTCACCGAGCCGAGCGTGCCGTTCACGGTCGAGACCGCGAGGTGCTTCACGGCGAAGTTCGCCGAGGCGTGCGACGAGTCGATGTCCCAGGTCGACGCGAAGGCGAACGACGAGAGCGTCAGGGCAGCAGCGAGAATCAGCTTCTTCATGTGGTGTTTCCTCGTGGGTACTTCGTGGGTTCGAAAAACGACGCGCGATTCATAACTTCGACGCATCGATGCGCCACAACGAACAAATGGCACCAGTGCGTTCCATTGCTGGAACGATAGAAAGCGGCCATGCGTGACGGTGGTGTCGAAGCGCCCGATCTCCTCAATGAAGTGACCCACGCCGACAAGGTCGTCGAGAAGGCGGCCGCCGGCTTTCTCAAGTCGCTGCCGCCTGAATGGCGCACGGTGGAGTGGCTGGGGCTCGAGCGCTGGCAATGGGTCGGAGTTCCCCTGGTCGCGGTGGCGGTGGCGGTCGTCACCTGGCTGTTGGTGCGGCTCTCGCGCGCCACGAGCCTGTGGCTGCTGCGCAACAAGCCCGAGTGGCAGCGCATGGTGCAGCAGCAGGAAGGCCCGCTGACGTTGTGGTGGGCGTCGTGGCTCGGGCGGCTCGCCGTGCGTGCGCTCGACCTCTCGTCACCGGTCACCAGCGGCTTCGACACCGTGCTCGAGATCGGCGTGGTGGTGGCCTTCTTCTGGGGCGTGACGCGCGGGCTCCAGGCGTGGACAGAGCGGTACCTGGTCTCGCAGGTAGCGGTCACCCGCCCCGGCAGCCGCGCACTGGTGAGCCTCGTCAGCCGCACGCTGCAGTTCGTGCTCATCGCGTTCGCGATCCTCGCCGCGCTCTCGCTGCTCGGCTTTCAGGTGGGCAACGTGCTGGCCGGTCTCGGCATCGGCGGCATCGCGCTGGCGTTGGGTGCGCAGAAGACGCTCGAAAACCTCTTCGGTGCGTTCGCGCTCACGGTCGACCAGCCCATTCGCGAAGGTGACTTCGTGAAGGTCGACGACGTGGTGTCCGGCACGGTCGAGAAGATCGGCCTGCGCAGCACGCAGCTGCGCACCCAGGACCGCACGGTGGTCACCATTCCCAACGGCAAGCTGGCCGACCTGCGCCTCGAGAACTACGCCGCGCGCGACCGCATCAGGCTCTTCACGGTGCTGTCGCTGGCGCACGAGACGAGCGTCGAGCAACTGCAGCAGGTGACGTCGTCGTTCCGGGAAACGTTGAAGGCCGAAGAGAAGCTCTGGCCTGACAGCTTTTCGGTGCGGCTCATTGCCATCAACCCGGCCTCGCTCGACATCGAAGTCATCGCCTGGTTCACGGCGGTCGATTTCGACGAGTTCAAGGCCATCCGGGAGCGGGTGCTCTACCGGTTCCTCACCACCATCGACGCGGTGGGCACGAGCGTCGCCCGGCCCACCACCGTCATGGTGAACAAGCCCAACTGAACTTCAGACCGCCTTGGGCTGCGGGTGGGCCTGCTTCTCGTGCTCGCGCTCGTCGAGCCAGAGCACGACGGGGCTGGCGATGAAGATCGACGAGTAGGTGCCGACGAGAATGCCGACCAGCATGCCGGCCGCGAAGTCGAAGATCTCGCCGACGCCGTACACCAGCAGACCGATGAGCGAGAGCGAGGTCACCCCGCCGGTGAGGATGGTGCGCGACAGCGTGTCGTTGACCGCGATGTTGATGATCTCGGCCAGCGGCTTGCCCTTGTACTTCACCATCTCTTCACGAATGCGGTCGTAGATCACGATGGTGTCGTTGATGGAGTAACCGATGATCGTGAGCAGCACGGCGATCGAGGTGAGGTTGAACTCGCGGCGGGTGACCAGGAAGTAGCCGGCCACCATCACCACGTCGTGCAGCATCGCGAGCAGCGCGCCGGGGCCGAACTTCAGGTCGAAGCGGAAGGCCACGTAGATGAGGATCGCGAGCATCGCCCACAGCAGCGCCATGATGCCCTTGTTGCGCAGCTGCTGGCCGACCTGCGGGCCGACGTAGTCGATGCGGCGCACTTCGAAATCGGTGCCCGTAATGCCCGCCTTGAGCGCGGTGGTGACCTTGTCGGCCATACCCGCCGAGACCACCTGGTAGTCGAAGCCGTTGGTGCTCTCGCCCATGGCGCGAACTTCCTTCACGCCCGTGCCCGAGCCTTCGACGGCCGTCTTGATCGCCGCTTCGTCGACCTTGTTCTTGAAGCGAACGTTGATGAGGCCGTTGTCGAGGCTCTTGGTGACCGAGACGACTTCGCCAAGGCCGCGGATCGCCGCCTCGGCTGCCTGCTCACTCTGCTCGGTGAGCTGGGTGACGCCACCCATGCGCAGAATGAACGAGTTCTCGTCGGCCGCGCCGATGCCCTGAACGGTCGGCTCGTGGAGCCCGCCCTTCACGGCACCTTCACGCACCTGCTCGGCGGTGATCGGCGCCTTGAACTTCACCTCGACGACGGTGCCGCCGGCGAAGTCGACGCCGAAGTTGAAGCCGAAGATCGCGATGCCGAGGATGATCGCGATGTTGATCACCGACGAAACGAAGATGGCGATCTTCCGCTTGCCGATGAAGTCGATGTTGGTCTTGCCCTTGATGATCTGCATGACGTGAGGGCTCCGTTCAGACCGAGACGGTCGACGCGTTGCGACCGTGCACGAGGTAGGTGGTGATGAGGCGCGTCACGACGATCGACGTGAAGAGCGACGCGATGATGCCGATGATCAGCGTGGTGGCGAAGCCCTGCACAGGGCCCGTACCCGTGAACATCAGAATGAAGCCGGCGATGAGCGTGGTGACGTGCGCGTCGAAGATGGTCCAGAACGCGCGGTCGTAGCCGAGGTCGACGGCCTTGCGCGCCGAGAAGCCCAGCGCCAGCTCTTCGCGAATGCGCTCGTTGATGAGCACGTTGGCGTCGACGGCGATGCCCAGGGTGAGCACGAAGCCGGCGATGCCAGGCAGCGTGAGCGTCGCGCCGAAGGCCGCCAGACCCGCGAGGATCAAGCCACCGTTGAGGATCAGCGCCACGTCGGCCACCAGGCCCGACACCTTGTAATAGACGGCCATGAAGAGGATGACGAGCAGCAGGCCGATGGCCGCCGCCAGCGTGCCCTTCTTGATGAGTTCGTCACCGAGCGACGCGCCGACCTGGCGGATTTCGCCGATCGACACCGGCGCAGGCAGCGCGCCGGACTGCAACGTGGTCGCGAGGATCTTGCCGTAGTCCTTCGCTTCGGGGCCCATGCGGCCGAAGGTGATGGTGCCCGAGTCGCTGATTTCAGACTGGATGCTCGGCGCCGACATCACGTTGTCGTCGAGGATGATGCCCATCTGGCGGCGCACGTTCTTGCCCGTGAGCTCACCCATCTGCTTGGCGCCTTCCGGCTGCATCTCGAAGGCCACGTAGTACTGGCCCTGCGCGTTCGGTGCGCCGGGGAACCAGGCGCCCTTGAGCAGGTCGCCCGGCACGTGCTGCGCGTCGAGCAGGTACGACTGGTACTTCACGCAACGGCGCTTGGGGCCGGTGTCCTGCACGCAGTGCAACAGCGCACGCTGCGGCGAGGCGACCTTGCCCTCGAGGTACGCGAGCAGCGCCGCGCGATCTTCCGACTCCAGGAACGGGCCGGGCGGCGAGTCGGGGCTGTCACCCGTCTGCACGAGGCGGATGAGCGAGGTGTCGGCCGGCGGCGTCGTCGAATACATCGTCGAGAAGATCGACGAGTCGGTGGCGACGATGCGGAACTCGAGCTGGCCGGTGTTGCCGATGAGCTCCTTGACCTGCTCCGGGTCAGACTGCCCGGGCAACGAGATCTGAATCTGGTCGGTGCCGAGCTTGGCGATCTGCACTTCGGCCACGCCCCACTTGTCGATGCGCTGACGAATGCGGAGGATCGCCATGTCGAGCGCTTCTTCCGTCGAGCCCTGCAGCGCGTTGCTGTCGTACTCGAAGGTGAGGTTCTGACCGTCGCGCCTGGCCAGCGTGAAGTCGGTGAAGGTGTCGAGCAGACCCTTCTGGATCGCCTCGACCGTCGCCGGGTCCTTCACCGTGACCGTCACGCGGTTGGTCTCCGGGTCGATGCTCGGGTTCTCGAGCGTGCCGAGCTTCTTGTTCTCGACCCACGAGACCATCTGCGAGGCACGACGCTCGGCGCGCTTGGTGAGCGCCGTCTTCATGTCGACGTGCATCACGAGGTGAATGCCGCCCTGCAGGTCGAGACCCAACGACAGGCGGTACTTCGCGGGAGGCGCCCAGAAGGGCAGCACTTCCTGAAGCTTGGCCACGTTGTTGCGGTCAGCGCGGGGAAGAACGGCGAATGAGTAATACGTCGGCACCAACATCCACAGCGTGCCGAGGGTGACGGCGATGACGACGCCGAGTCGCGTGTACCAGTTGCGGTCCATCGCTCACTTCTCCTCTTTCTTGGGTTCTGCCGAGTCGGACTTGCTGGCCGCCTCGTCGGTGATGCGGGCCTGTACGCTGCTCTTGAGCATGCGCACCTTCACGCCCGGCGCGATCTCGAGCTGGACGAATTTGTCGTTGATGACCTGAGAGATCTTCCCGACGACTCCCGCGGAGGTGATGACGTCGTCACCCTTCTTCAGTGCGGTCAGGAGGTTCTGCTGCTCCTTCGCCTGCTTCTGCTGGGGGCGAATGAGCACGAAGTACATGATCGCGAACAGCGCGAGGAAGAAGATCACATTGCTGCCCAGGCCACCGGCGGCGGCCTGCGCGAGCACGATCGGAAACTGCACGGAAGACATGGGATTCAAGAGGCGCGCCGTATAGCCCTCGTGCCGGTACGCAGCAAGCGCACACGTTTGCGACTTGTGCTACGGCCGCGAGCCCATGACTCGACTGATGCTCGTGATGTTCTCGGTGCTCATGTTTGCCGGCTGCAACGGCACCTCGGCTGGCATTCCCTGCGAGACGCGTGACGAGTGTGAAGCGGGCCAGGACTGCTTCGAAGCGCCCGGCGGGTTCTGCACGCGCGGCTGCAGCGAAGCGGGCACCACCCGTGAGTGCCCGGTCGGTACGGTCTGCACCACGTTCACCGGTGCCGGCGCGCAGGTCTGCTCGAACACCTGCGAGCGCAACGCAGACTGCCGCGTGAACTTCGAGTGCCAGCTGACCCACCAGGGCAGCAGCGTTTCGGCCTGCCGCCCGGTGCGCTGATCAGCCCGGCTGGTACGGGTGAAACAACTCGATGGCGATCTCTTCGAGCAGCGCGTCTTGCGGCGCGCCGAAGGTGGTCACCGTCGAGTACCAGTGACGCACTTCCCCACCCACCCGAAATGAAATGGGCAACAGCGGCCCGGCGCTCGTCGGCGCGGTGAGCGTCAGGTTCGACGCCGCCGCGGCCTTCATCGCCCGCTCGTAGAACGGTTGAACGTTCGACGTCGGCCCCCGATACATGGCTGCGTCGCGCAGCCTCGCGAGCAGATACCCGGCGACCTGCTCCCAGTTGACGAGCGCGTCACGCACCGGGCCCTGCTCGAAGACGAGCTCGACCAGGTTGAGGTGGCCGCGCTGCGCACGTGAGCTGCCGAGCAGCGCCAGCGCCGCCTGGTTCGCGTCGAGCACGTTCGACGCGGCGTCGAGTACGAAGGCGGGGGCGGGCTCGTGTCGTTCCAGCATCAGCCGGGCAGCGTGGCGGAGCCCGGCCAGCGCGTCACTGTTCCAGCCGTTCTCGCCGAAGCGCGGCGCATAGCCTGCAGCCACCAGCAGCGCGTTCCTGTCTCGCAGCCCCTGCCCGAGCACCTCGGAGAGCAGCGTGACGAGCGCCTCGCTGGGCTGTGCGCGACCTGATTCGATGAACGAGAGGTGGCGCTGCGACGTGTCGGCGGCGAGCGCGAGCTCGAGCTGACTCAAGCCGCGAAACGCTCGCCATTCTTTGAGAAGTCGACCGAAGCGGCTCACCCGGCGATCGCTACCATGACCTCGGAGGGAATTGAGCCGACCGCGCCACGCACGCGATGACGGCGTCATGAGACTTCTTCGGGACGAGACGACGATCTTCAAGTGGGACGCCGTGATGGCCGCAGTGCTCGGCGCGTCGATGGTGGCGCTGGCCGGCGAACTCCACGCGCTGGCCGGCGGTGGTCTTTCTTCAGGCGCTCTTCGCGCCGTCGGGCTCGCGCTGCTGCCGTGGGCCGCACACAACTGGTTCACCGGGCGCGCGCCCCTCCGCACCGCGCACGTGATGATTCAGCTCGGCGGCGACGCGACGTGGCTCGTCTCGAGCGTCGTCATCATCGCCACGCACGCGATGAACACCGTCGGCACCGTCATCTACGTCGCGCAGACGTTGACCGTGGCGTGCGTGTTCGCTGCGAAGCTGCAGGCACTGCGAGCTCACGCAGCGGCGCTCCGCCATCAATGAAGAGTCGCCCGCCGGGCTTCAGCGCCGCGGCGATTCGCTGCAGCGCTCGCGCTTCGAGCTCCGGGTGACGCCCGTCGAGCGCACCGACGCGCATGGCGAAGGCGAGGTCGAAGCGACGCATGCCTCGGGGCAGCGTGAACGATTCGATGTCGGCCTGGAGAAAAGCGATGTCGTCCGACTGGCGTCGTGCCTGCGTGAGCGCGCGCGCGGAGCGGTCGACGCCGAGCACGAACTTCACCCGGGGCCTCACCAGCCGCGCGGCCACGCCGGGGCCACAGCCAAGCTCCAGCACACGCATGTGGGGCTCGAGCGGGAGCGCGTCGACGAAGGTGCGAATCCGCTCGCTCACGCCGCCCAGGAACGACGCTTGACGCGCGCGCCGAGCACCACCACGAGCAGCGCTGCGAGGGTCCACGCGGCGAGGTGGAACGAGGCGACGTGCGCGGCGTCGCGCTCACACATCATCTCACCGAGCAGCGCGCCCGTCGTACCAGCGGCCAGCCCCGCGGCGATCGAGCGCGGCGTCGAAGGCGCCATGCTCCGCAGCAGGGTCAGCGCCGTGAAGATCGCCGGGCCCGCGACGGCGAGGTGCAGCGCGGTGCACAGCCACTCGGGCGCCGAAGAGGCGTTCAGCGTTGCGGCCGGCCGCAGCACCACCATCACCACCGCGACGGCGACCGACGCGGCCATCGCCACCCAGCGCGAGGCTGTGCGCCCGGGCACGACCGAGGCCCACACCAGCAACGGGCCCACCGCGGCGAGCCCCAGCAACGTCACCCAGCGAAGGGCGATGGTGGTGAGGGCCGCGTTGCCTGAAATGACGGCGCCGAGGCCGATGACCGCCGAGAGCCCGAGCGAGGCGCCGATCAGTTGCAGCGCACGCGTCTTCCAGGACGTCTGCGGTCGTTTCGCCTCCACGAGCATCGCCGCACGCACCGAGGCGAGCACGGTAGCCGACGGAGGATAGGGAGGAGGAATCGAAGCGCTCACGACAGACCTTCCAGTAGCGGACGGAGGAATTCGTAGCCGCGATGCGCGCGGATGCGGGCCGCCGTCGAGCTGATGCCCAACATTGCACCGATCTCATCGAAGGACAGGCCTTCGACTTTGTGCAGCAGCACCGCTTCACGCTGCGAGGCGGGCATGGCGGCAAAGGCCGCTTCAATCTGTTTGCGCGCCCCCGGATCAGACGGAGACGGATTCACGGAGGGCTCGTGGCCCGGCGTTTCTCCCAACACCTCCACGCCGTGACGCTGATGGCGCAACGTGCCACGCGCCGCGTTCGCCGCGATCGTCAGCAGCCACGGCCACACCCGCGCGCCCCGCTCGAAGCGGTCGACGCTGCGCACCACCGACATGAACGTCTGCTGGAGCAGATCATCGGCAAGCGCGTCATCGCGCACCATGCGCACGAGAAAGCCGTGCACGCCTCTGGCGTGTCGCGTGAACAACGCCTCGAGCGCTGCTGCGTCTCCCTGGCGAAAGTTCTCCATCAACGCCTCGTCTGACGTCTCGTTCAACACGTCGGAGGGTCCTACGCGCGGGCTCATTTGCTGTTTCAGGCCTATAGCGCACGCGAAACGCGGGCCGCAGCGCAACGTAGGTGAGGCATGTTCGATGGCTTCGCGAAGGTGTGGACGCCCGTAATTCTCGCCACTTCTCTGCGCCGCGGGCGCCCTCTGCCCGTCGTGCTGGCCGGCGAGAAGCTGGTCTTCTTCCGCGGCTCGAACGGGCAGGCGCACGCGCTGGTCGACCGCTGCCCGCACCGTGGGGTCTCGCTGTCGCTGGGCACGGTGACGTCCGACGGTTGCCTCGAGTGCCCGTTCCACGCGTGGAAGTTCGACGGCTCGGGGGCCGTGACCCACGTGCCGCTGAACCCCGATGCGAAGCGCGAGCGGCTCTTTGCCCGCGCGATTCCGGTGCGCGAAATCGGTGGCGTGCTGTGGGCGTGGACGGAGGTCACCGCCACGCCGCCCAGCGAGCCCATCGTCCCCGAAGCGTTGACGCTCCCCGGTCTGGCGCGCACCTATTTCCAGGTCGAGTGGAACGCCCACTGGTCGCGCGCCATGGAGAACATGCTCGACTCGCCGCACGTTCCCTTCGTGCACAAGAGCACCATCGGGCGCTTCATGCGGCCGTACCTCCGCCCCGACTCGCGCATGGACGTGAACTGGGAGGACACGCCGTGGGGCGGCACCACGCGCTCGATGCTCGACGACCGTGAAGACAGCGGCGCCGACCTGCACTTCTACCGGCCGAACATGATGGCCTTGAACATTCCGGTACCGAAGCAGGTGTTCCGCATGCACGCGTTCTGCGTGCCCATCGACGCCAGCCGTACGCGGATGATCATCGTCGGTGCGCGCAGCTTCGCCACGTGGCGTGTGCTCAACCCGCTGTTCAACTGGTCGAACAAGCGCATCGCCGCGGAAGACCGCGCCATCGTCGAGTCGTCATGGCCGGTGGAGGTGCCGCCACCGAGTGAAGAGACGTCGGTACGGACCGACCGCGCGACGTTGCAGTTCCGAAAGTACTACTACGCGCAGCTCAAGCCGCCCGCGCCAGAGCAGACCCGCGCGGCGTAGATCATTCCGGCGGCGTCTGCGGCCGCGCGTGGAACTCGCGCAGGAAGTCGCCGTAGCGGTCCTGCTCGATGGCGACGCGCGCCTCTTTCATCAGGTTCAGGAAGAAGTGGAGGTTGTGCAGCGTGTTGAGGCGCATCGCGACCAGTTCCTGCGCCACGAAGAGGTGCCGCAGATATGCGCGCGAGAAGGTGCGGCAGGTGTAGCAGCTGCACCTGGGGTCGAGCGGGCGTTCGTCGCGAGCGTAGCGCGCGTTCTTGATCGTCAGCTTGCCCTCGCTGGTGAAGAGCAACGCGTTGCGCGCGCTGCGCGTGGGCAGCACGCAGTCGAACATGTCGATGCCGTGGCCGACGCAGGTGACCAGATCGAGCGGCGTGCCCACGCCCATCAGGTAGCGGGGCTTGTCCTTCGGCAGCAGCGGCGCCGAGAAGGCGACGCCCGCGTGCATCTGCGCGGGCTCTTCACCGACCGCGAAACCACCGAGCGCGTAGCCGGGCAGGTCCATCGCGCAGATCTCCTCGGCGTGACGCTTGCGCAGGTCTTCATAGAGGCCGCCCTGAACGATGCCGAAGAGCGAGCTGCGCTGACGGCTCCAGGCCTTGATGCAGCGCGAAAGCCAGCGCGTGGTGCGCGCCATCGACGGCTCCATGTAGCTGCGTTCGCTGAGCGCGGGCGGGCACTCGTCGAAGGCCATGATGATGTCGGCGCCGAGCACTTCCTGAATCTCGATGGAGCGCTCCGGCGTGAGCACGTGCTTGCTGCCGTCGAGGTGACTCTGAAACGTCGCGCCCTCTTCGGTGATCTTGCGCTTCTCCGACAGGCTGTAGACCTGAAAGCCGCCGGAGTCGGTGAGCATCGCGCGGTCCCACGAGATGAACTTGTGGAGGCCGCCCAGGTCGCCGACCAGCTGCTCTCCGGGGCGGAGCATCAGGTGGTACGTGTTGCCGAGGATGATCTTCGCGTCGAGCGTGTGGAGGTCGTCAGGCGCGATGGCCTTCACCGACCCCGCGGTGCCGACGGGCATGAACACCGGCGTCTCGATGGTGCCGTGCGGCGTGTGCACGCGTCCGCGACGCGCGCCGGTCTGGGCGCAGGTGTGCAGCAACTCGAAGCGAACGGTCGACGGTTCGACGCGTTGATCGCCGCGCTTGTCGGGAGTCGGGAGGCTCATGAATCGGACTCGATGAACATGGAATCGCCGTAGCTGAAGAAGCGGTACTTCTCACGAACGGCTTCGGCGTAGGCCCGGAGCGTGTTCTCGCGGCCGAGGAAGGCAGACACGAGCATCACCAGGGTGGACTTCGGCAGGTGAAAGTTGGTGACGAGCGCGTCGATGACGCGGAACTCGAAGCCGGGGGTGATGAAGATGCTCGTGTCGAAGGAAGTCGCGTCGAGCCGAGGCCAGCTCTCGAGCGTGCGCACCACCGTGGTTCCAACGGCGATCACGCGCTGCGCTTCGTCGATGGCCTTCAGCGTCTCGGGCGGAATGAACGCGCGCTCGGCGTGCATCTTGTGCTCTGCAACGGGGCCTTCGCGCACCGGCAGGAACGTGCCGGGGCCCACCTCGAGCGTGACGAAGGCGGTCTTCACGTTCCGGCGCGCGAGTGCAGCGAAGGTCGCTTCGGTGAAGTGCAGCCCGGCGGTGGGAGCCGCGACCGAACCACTCTTCTTCGCGAACACCGTCTGGTAGCGACTCGCGTCCTCCGCGTGAACGTCGCGCGTGATGTACGGCGGGAGCGGCAACTTCCCTGCCCGCTCGATCGCCGCTTCGAGCGACGCCAGCGATGACGTGAACCGCACGCGGTACTCGCCGCCACCGATGCTCTCGAGCACCTCAGCGGTCAACTCACCGTCGAACTCGAGGCGCATGCCCGGCTTGAAGCCCTTGGAGCTCTGACCGAGGCAGCTCCACACCGACCCGCTCGCGCTCGCCTTGAGCGCCGACTCGGTCTCGACGTCACCTGCGGGCCGAGTCAGCAACAGCTCGGCCTTGCCCCCGGTACCGACCTTCTTGCCCAGCAGCCGCGCGGGAATCACGCGCGAGTCGTTGAACACCAGCAGGTCTCCCGCGCGGAGCAGCGAGGGCAGCTCGCGGAACTGGCGATGTTGCAGCGCACCACTCGGGCTTCGCACGTGCAGCAACCGGCTCGCGTCGCGCTCGGGCAGAGGTGCCTGCGCGATGAGCTCGGGCGGCAGCTGAAAGTCGAAATCGTCGGTGTGCACGGCGAGGCGCGCGTACGCCAACTGCTTCGCAGTGGCTACTCCCGAAGCTCGGCGCAAGCGCGCAGCGCGACGCACGAGAGGACCAGTGCTACGCCCCCGCAGATGAGAGCCATCGTAGCCACGGCGTTGGGAGTCGTACTGCTGGGTTGTCCCGCGCCGTCGGAGCCGGACGGAGGCGCGAGCGACGGTGGCTCGGCGTATGACAGCGGGTTTCAGTCGGTGCTGCCGGGCGTCGACGCTCAGGGTTACGCAGTGGTGCCGAGCGGCGCGAACGTCTTCGCGATCGGCAACGGCACGACCGACGGCGGCCACGCAGCGTTGATGGTGGCGCGCTTCACGCCTGATCGCGCGCTGGACACCACCTGGGCGGGCAACGGCGTGGCGCTGGTCGACGTCGCTGACGGCCCGTCGGCGGGCATCGACGCCCAGGCCAGCGACACCGGCTACGCGGCGCTGGTCGATGGCACGTCGCTCTACGTCTGTGGCGTGGCCCAGGCTCTCCAGCTTCCGGGCTCAGGAGCCAGGGTGCTGCTCGCCCGTTTCCTGGCCGACGGCTCGCTCGACACCAGCTTCGGAAACACCGGCGCGACGACCGGCGTTCGCCTCGATGGCTTCGGCATGACGCAGTCAGAGTGCACCGCCGTGCTCAAACAGCCCGACGGCAACATCCTCATCGGCGGGAGCGTGGCGTCGAACTTCTTCGTGACGCGCTACCTCCCCAGCGGCACCGCCGACGTCTCGTTCTCGAAGACGCCGGGCACCGGCTTCGGCGCGGTCTGGGGCACAGCGCGAACCGAAGCGACCCGAAGCATGGTGCTCGACCCCGATGGAAAGATCGTGGTCTTCGGCGGAGAGGCGATGTCGACCGCGAGGCTCTTGCCCGACGGGCAGCTCGACACGGCCTTCGGCACTGACGGCTTCGCGAGCTCGGCGGGCGCGCAGGGCGTCGCCATGTGGCGCGAGGCCGACGGGAGCTACCTGGCGCTCGGGTATGTGCCCATTGATGCGAGTGGCGAGGAGAAGCGCCTCGCGGTGCGGCTGCTCAAGCTGCGCTCGACGGGCGTCGCCGACGAGACGTTCGGTGCGCAGGGCTATCGACAGGTCACGCTGCCGGGCACCAACCTCGGCTTGTCCACGGTGCGTGGCGCGACGCGCCTCGGTGACGGGAGCTTCGTGATCTACGTGACCGGTCTGGCCGAGACGTACCTGGCGCGCTTGACGCCCGACTTCGCGCTCGACCCGGCCAGCCTCGTCGACGGCGCGTTGGTACCGACGGGCATTCGACTGCCGCTCCTTCAGCCTGCGTTCCAGCAGGGCTCGCACGTCGCCGTCACCGAAGGCAACAGGGTGTGGGTCACCGACATCAACCTCGTGACCATCGACCCCGGGCCGCCGACGACCCGGAACTTCTTCGACCTCGTCAGCCGCGCGTTCTGAGCCTCACGTGCGCAGCCCGGCGAGGTCGACGATCTCGATCTCGCCATACGCGAGCCTGATGAGCCCGCGCGCCTCGAAGTCTTTGAGCACCTGATTGATGCTCTGGCGCGACGCCGACACCATTCCCGCCAGCAACTCCTGCCGAATCTTGAGCACGCGCTTGGAGTGATCCGTCCACTCACCGTAGCCCTCGGCCATCAGCACCAGCTGCCGAGCCACGCGGAGTGACAACGGCATCACCGCCAGATCCTCGAGCGCGATGAACGCCATGCGGAGCTTCGCCGTCGCCAACAACGCCAGGTCGCGCCACCACGTGGGGTGCTCGTTCAACATCGCCGTCAACGCGTTGGTCGGCACGTTGAGCACCTTCGAATCGATCGCCACGATCGCGTCGTGCGTCCGCGGCAGACCGTCGAAAACGGAGATCTCCCCGAACCACTGCGGAGGCTCGACCAGCGCGAGCACCGCCTCTTTCCCCAGGGCGCCCTGGCCCGTCACCCGCACCGCGCCGTCGACACATGCGTACAGACCGTCAGGCGCGTCACCACGAGAGAAGAGGTACGTCTCAGCCTTCACTTCGCGGAGCACCGCGTCAGAGACGAGCCGCGCCTGAAACGCCTCGGGCAGCCCGTGGAACCACCGGCCTGAGAGCAACAACTCACGGTAATCACGAGCCGATTTCGTCATCTTCGTGAAGTGTCGGGCAGCCGACA
The DNA here is from genome assembly GCA_003243425.1 of Archangium gephyra. Taxonomy (GTDB): domain Bacteria; phylum Myxococcota; class Myxococcia; order Myxococcales; family Myxococcaceae; genus Archangium_A; species Archangium_A gephyra_A. The sequence goes on from QFQP01000009.1 coordinate 119,163, forward strand.
GTGCGGTGTCGGGAGGGCGGGCATAGTCTCACAGACAAGGAGGCAGCACATGACCCCGCTCATCAAACAGCTCACGAAGTACGCGGCGTACCACCGCGACCCCCGGAACATCGCCACGCACTACGTGGGCATTCCGCTCATCGTGTTCGCGGTGACGTGTTTCCTCGCGCGCCCGACGTTCCTGGTCGGCGGCCTCGTGCTCGCGCCGGTCTACTTCGTGGCGGCGGCGGCGACGGCGTTCTACCTGCGCCACGACCTCCGCTACGGGCTCGTGATGGGCCTGGTGCTCTCGGGGCTCTCGTACGCGGCGCTGCACGTGGGCGCGCTGAGCACCGGCGTGTGGCTCGCGACGTCGATCGCGCTGTTCGTCGGCGGCTGGGTGATTCAGTTCGTCGGCCACTACTACGAGGGCAAGAAGCCCGCGTTCGTCGACGACATCATCGGCCTGCTCGTGGGGCCGCTGTTCGTCTGCGCCGAGGTCGGCTTCCTGCTGGGCCTGCGCAACGAGGTGAAGGAAGAGATCGAGAAGCGCGTCGGTGCGCCGCGCCTGCGCGACATGAGCGCCTCAGCGCCGGCAGCCAAGTAACCAGTCGTACAATCCCGGCGTCTCGAGCGCGGCCTTCCACGAGCCGTGATCGACGCCGGGAAACTCCGTGTAGTTCGTCAGCAGGCCCCGTCGCGCGACCTCGCGGATGTTGGCGTGCGGCACCCACTGATCGACTTCCCCGTGAAACGCCCAGATGGGGAAGCCCTTCAACGCTTCGGCCTGCTCGAGCAGCACGTCACCGGCGATGGGCACGAACGCGCTGAACACCCCACGTTGCCTGGTCATCAAGTCCCAGCCGCCGATGGCGCCCATCGAGAAGCCGACGACCGAAATCCGCTCCGCGTCGACGGACGATCGCGTCGACAACTCACGCGCCAGCGCGGCGACCTTGAGCTGCGCTTCAGACGGCGTGTCGAACCAGAACCCGCCCCACGAATCGCTCGGCGGGCAATGCGGAGCGACCACGATGCACGGCCACTGCGCGAGGAGCTCGACGCCGTTCTTGAGGTGCGAGGCGTTGTCGGTACCGCGCTCGCCGCTGCCGTGGAGATAGATGACGACCGGCCACCTGCGGCCGGGCTCGCCGTACCCAGCGGGCAGGTGAAATCGGTACTTCAGGCCCGCGAATTCGTCCGCTTCCCAGCTCATTCGTAGAGCGTCTGTAGTTCGGTGCCCGGGTAGTAGTGGAGCAGGATCTTCTGAAAGCCCCAGCCCTTCTCCGCGTACACCCGCGCGCCCCACTGACAGAGCCCCGCCCCGTGACCGAAGCCGTGACCGGCGACCTTCCAGCCGCTGCCCGACTTCTCGATCTCGAAGTTGAGGCTCTTCAACTTCATGTAGCCGATGCGCTCACGGAAGCTGACGGCGCTGATGGTGCGCGAGCCGACCTCCACACGCTGCGCGCGACCGGTCGCCGAACGGCCCTGCACGCGCAGTGACGACGACTTCGGGCTCAGCGCCTTCAGGTCGCCGGCGTTCAAGTTCAACGTCCAGTGGCTCGTCGGCAGCCGGCCGCAGGGGCAATCGACGGCCTGCAGGTACGGGAGCTCGCGGCCCAACGCCTCGGCGCCGGTCTCGGTGCGGCCACCGCAGCTCGAGTGGAAGTACGCCTCGATGGGCTGCAGTTGCCAGGTGAGCACCATGCCGCGGGTGGCTTCGACCGCTTCACGCGTGCGCGGGTCTTCGACGTCGAGGCCTTTGTAGACCTGCGAGATGACCGAGCTGCCGAGGTGGTACGGCTGGCTGTACTGATCGAGCTTCTTGTTGAGCGCGTAGGTGCGCGCCGCAATCGCCTGCGCCTTCAACGCCTCGGTGGGAAACGACCTGGGCATTTCGCCACCGAGCACGCCGACGAGGTAGTCCTCGAGCGGCAGCACGTTGACCACCACCAGCTGCGACTTGCCGATCAGCACTACCACGTCGCCACGCACGCGCGTGCCGCTGACGGTGATGACGCCGTCACCCTCTTCGCCGCTGCGAAAACGGAGCGCGTCGGCGGGGAACCCGGTGCCGCCGACCACCAGTTGTCCGCCGCGGGCGACGATCTCCACCTTCGTCGAGGCGAACGGCTCGTACAGCGCGTCATCGAGATCGGCGCCCACGCGCAGCGACGAACCTTCGAGCACCACGCGCGAGACTTCGGGACCGACGGCGATGCGCATCGTCTCCGACGCGAAGGCAGACGAAGCGGCCAGAGCCAGCACAAGTGCGACACGCATGTGGCAGATGGTACGGACAGGCGACACCGCCTCAAGAATTTGGCAGGAACTCAAACCATTCCCATGGCTCAGGTCGACGCGCTCTTCCGCACGCTGTCCGCCGCGCACCCGCGCACGCTGCAGATCGTCCGCCGGGCGTGCCTCGAGAACCTGACCACTGAGCAGCTCGCGCAGCTGTACGGAATCACGCCCGACGCCGCGCAGATTCTGGTGACACGCGCGCTCTTCGAGCTCGGCCTCATCGACGAGAAGGAGGCGCTCGTGGCGCACCGCACCGAGCTGCTGACCCGGCTCGATGCCGCGGCCCTCGAGTACGCAAGGTCGCCCGACCGGGTTCGCGAAGAGCGGCTAAGGCAGCTGGCGATCGTCGTGGTGCTGGTGCTGAGCGCGTTCTTCTACTGGCGCGAAGCGAACAAGCCGAAGACCGTCTTGAAGCCCCGGCCGCCGACGCCTGCCGCCGCTCCGTGACCGAAACGTCGCCCGCGAAAAGGTTGCCGCACTGCGGCGCACGATCTACACGAATCGCATGAACCGTTTCCTGCTCGCCACCACCGCCGCGCTCGTCCTCTTCGCCTGCCCGAAGGAGACGCCCCAGCCGCAGCTGGGCGGCAGCGACGACGAGAAGATGGACACCATTTCTTCGAAGCTCGAGGAGTACCGCACGCGCACCGACATGAGCTGTGACGACACCTGCTCGACGAAGAACAAGGTGTGCGACCTCTCGTCGACGGCGTGCGACATCGCCGGCAAGCACAACGACCGCAACGACTACCAGCAGCGCTGCGTCACCGCGCAGGAAGAGTGCGCGAAGTTCAACGAGTCGTGCTCCAGCTGCAAGAAGTGACGCCGACCGCCGCGCACGGTTAGCTTCGATTCTCTGGAAAGGCTGACATGTCGCTCTCGATTCTGACTGCCCTCTGCCTGTCTCTCGTCGCCGACGAGTTGTCCCTTCAGCAGAAGGCGCAGATCGAGCGCGACAACGACAAGGCGCAGGCCGAGGTCGACAAGAAGTACGGCAATCGTCCGGTCAATCAACTCTCGGCCGACGAGCGCCGTTCGATCATGAAAGAGAAAGCCGCCGCCGAGCAGAAGGTGCTCGACAAGCACGGCATCTCTCCGCAGGAGTGGGTGAAGACCACCCAGAAGATTCCGCCCAAAGAGTGGGAAGACCGGAAGGCCGCCAAGAAGCAGCTCGAAGAGAAGGAAGCTGCCGACGCCGAAGCCGCGAAGAAAGGCGGCGATAAAGAGGTCGAGGTTCAGCGCGGCATCTCCGACGACAAGCCGGTCACGCTGGAAGAAAAGCCGGCCGAAGACGGCGTGATTCAGGTCGAGAAGAGCATTCCCACCGACGCCGCTGACGATCAGCGCGAGGCCGAAGGTGGCGAGGCGCCCGCGGTCGTCCCCGGCGGCGACGATGAACCTGCCCCCAGGCCCGCGTCCAAAGGTGGCGGCAAGGGCAAGGGCGGCAAGAAGCGTTAGTTTTCCGGGAATAACTCCCCGGTTCGATCTGTTGCGCGGGCCACTCCCCTCCCCGTCTTCTCTGCCTGGGTGACAACGTGCGCGTGGCTCCAACGCCGGGCGAGCGCTTCGGCCCCTACGACATCATCGGCCCGCTGGGCGCTGGCGGCATGGGGCTCGTCTTCCGGGCGCGCGACACGCGCCTGGGCCGTGAAGTGGCGCTCAAGACGCTGCCACCCGAGAGCCTCGACGACCCGGCGCGCCTGCAACGCTTCGAGCAGGAAGCACGCGCGGCTTCGGCGCTCAATCACCCCAACGTGCTCGCGGTGTTCGACGTGGGCCGTGAAGGCGGCACGCCTTTCCTCGTGACCGAGCTGCTGGCCGGCGAGACGCTGCGTGAGCGCATCAAGCAGGGCCCGATGCCCACGCGCAAAGTCATCGAGCTGGCGATGCAGGTGGCGCACGGGCTGGCCGCCGTTCACGAGAAGGGCATCGTTCATCGCGACCTGAAGCCCGACAACCTGTTCATCACCCGCGACGGGCAGGCCAAGATCCTCGACTTCGGCGTGGCCCGGTCTACCGAGAGCGCGACGCCGCCGACCGGAACGTTGCCGCTCACCCAGTCGGGCGCGGTGATGGGCACCGCCGGCTACATGGCTCCGGAGCAGGTGCGCGGCCGGGTCGCCGACGCGCGCAGCGACATCTTCGCGCTGGGCGCCATCATCTACGAATGCCTCACCGGCAAAATGGCCTTCCCCGGAGAGACGCCGGTCGAGCGTGGCTACGCGATTCTCAACGCCGAGCCCGCGGAGTTCTCGACGCCCGGAACGACCACGTCGCCCGCGCTGGTGCGCGTCATGCGCCGCTGCCTCGAGAAGTCGCCCGACCAGCGCTTTCAACACGCGCGCGATCTGGTCTTCGCGCTCGAGGCGGTCACCGACGTCTCGGGTCAGTCGCCCATCGTCACCGGTCCCCGTTCACGCGCGCGCGTGGGGCTGCTCTCGGCGCTGTGGGTCGCCGTGGTGCTGCTCGTCATCGCCTTCGTGTGGATGTGGCAGAGCCGCGACGAGGCGCTGGACGCGATTCGCGAGGGCGCAGCCGCGCCCGTGAGCCGGCGGGTGAGCTTCCGCAACGGGTCGATTCACAACGCCCGCTTCACCGCCGATGGCCGGGGCCTCGTCTACTCCGCGCAGTTCGAAGAAGAGCCGCCGCGCACCTACGTGGCGATCCTCGACAGCCCGGAGATCCGCCCGGTGAGCGCGCGGGGCACGACGTTCTTCGACGTGTCACCCAAAGACGAGATCGTCACCGGCGCTGCACCGGAGCTCAAAGGCGAGGCCGGCTACGTGCTGTCGAAGTCGTCGCTCAACGGCAGCGCCTCACGGCCGATGTACCAGAGCATCAACTGGGCTGATTTCGGCCCCGACGGTGAGCTGCTGGTCACCCGGTATTACGACGACGTGGGCTTCGCGATCGAAACCCCGCCGGGCACGCGGCTGGTCACCAGCTCCGAGCCGCTGGCGATGGCGCGCTTCTCGCCCAACGGGAAGTTCATCGCCTACCAGCGGCACCCGGTGCGTGGTGACGATCGCGGCAGCATCGAGATCATCGATCGCGCAGGAGAGCTCGTCGCCAGCTCGAAGCAGGCGTGGACCCTCGATGGTCTCGCCTGGGCGCCAGACAGCAGCGAGGTGTGGTTCACCGCCGGCTACGACAACGTCTCGCGGCAGATCTTCGCGCTGAGCCTGCGCGGCAGGGAACGTCGCGTGTTCGGCGGCACCAACAGCCTGCGCATTCTCGACATCGATCCACGGGGGCGCGTGCTGGTGTCGTCGGGCGTGACGCGCTCACGCATGTTCGGCCGGCTGCGTGGTGAGTCGCGTGAACGATCGCTGAGCTGGCTCGACGGCTCGATGCCCATCGACCTGAGCCGGGACGGCAGGGCCATGTTGTTCCTCGAGGGCTACGGGCCGGGCGGCACCGAAGTACAGACCTGGTTCCGCCCGCTGGGCAGCGACGACGACACACCGTGGATGGTGAGCCTCGGCTGGGGCCGCGCGCTCTCACCCGATCAGAAGTGGGCCGTGGTCAGCCCCACGCCGCCGTTCGGCACGCTGCGCCTGGTTCCCATCGGCCCCGGTGAACCGCGAGACCTGCCCGGCGCGGGCTTCAAGGTGATCGGCAACGTCCGCTACTTCGCCGACGGTCAACGCATCGCCTTCTCGGCCGTCGGCGACGACAACAAGCCGCGCCTGTACGTGCAGTCGGTGACGGCGAAGCGTGACGAGCTCGACGAGAACGACGAGCCGATGCTGGTGAGCGAGACGCCGCTGTACCTGGTGGCGCCACCCTCACCCAACGGTGAATGGCTGGTGGCCATGACGCGCGAAAAGAAGCCGCTGCTCATCGACCCCGATACCGGGGAAGCCAAAGAACTGCCGGGGCTGCTGCTCGGAGATCACCCGATTCAGTGGACGGCCGACGGAAAGGCGCTGTGGGTGTCGCGCAACGGCAAGCCGATGATGAGCATCTCGACGCAGCTGCTCCGCTACGACCTCGCGACCGGGAAGGTTACGCCGAACGGGTTCATCGAGCCGCCAGACCTCGTCGGCATGTCGCCCGTGAAGCAGGGCATCGTCGCGCCCGACGGCGAGCAGTACGTGTACACGGTGCATCAGGAGCTCGACGAGCTCTTCCTCCTCGAGGGAGTGCGCTGACGTGCACAGCACGCTGACCGAAGGCTTCGATTCCGGTTCGGAAGGGGGTCAGCGCGCGGCGTTCCTGTACCGCGTGTTCGATGCCGACCGGCCCACCGCAGCGTCGGCGCGCCTGTCGCTGTACCCCTTCGACGAGCTGCTGTTCGGCCGCTCCGAAGCGCACCGCGCGGACACCAGCATCACGCGCGTGTGCAGGCTCGGCGTCGCCGACCGATGGATGTCGGGCCAGCACGCTCGACTGAGCCGCGTGCTCAGGAGCTGGGTGCTCGAAGATACGAAGTCGAAGAACGGCGTGCGCGTGAATGGCGCGCTGATTCAACGCACGGAGCTCAAAGACGGCGACGTCCTCGAGCTGGGCCGCACGTTCTTCGTGTTCCGCGCCGACCAGCCATTCGCCGCCGACGTGACGAGCGAGAAGCTCGGTGCGCTGCCCACGCTGTCGCCTTCACTCGCCGAGCGCTTCGAAGAGCTGTCGCGCCTGGCGAGCTCGAACGTCACCATCGCCATCACCGGGCCGACCGGCTCGGGGAAAGAGGTGCTCGCGAAGACGCTCCACCAGCTGAGCGGGCGCACCGGCCCCTTCGTCGCCATCAACTGCGGCGCGTTGCCCGACGAGCTGGTCGAGTCGGAGCTCTTCGGGAACAAGAAGGGCGCCTTCTCGGGCGCCATCGAAGAACGGAAGGGGCTCGTTCGCACCGCGCACGGCGGCACGCTGTTGCTCGACGAGGTGGGCGACCTCCCGTTGGAGACGCAGCCTGCGCTGCTGCGCGTGCTCCAGGAACGTCAGGTGCTGCCGGTGGGAGGCACCGCGCCCATCGCCGTCGACGTTCGGGTCATCTCGGCCACGCATCGCTCTCTCGAACAACTCGTCGGTCAGGGCGCGTTCCGCGACGATCTGCGCGCGCGCCTCGGCGGCTACGAAATCGCGCTGCCGTCGCTCGAAGAGCGCCGTGAAGATCTCGGCCTCCTCATCGCGACCCTCGTGAAACGTCTGGCGCCGCAGCGTGCCGGCTCCGTTCAATTCGCGATCGCCGCAGCCCGCGCGCTCTTCGCGTGGGACTGGCCGCGTAACGTTCGTGAGCTGGAGAAGGTGCTCGATCGCGCGCTCGTGTTGTCCGGGAGCGGGCCCATCGAAGCCGAACACCTGCCGCCGGAGCTGCTCACGCCAGCACCGCAGCGAAGCCGCACCGCCGACCCCGATGCGCTCGACGACGCGCGCAGGACCGAGCTCGAGAACCTGCTGCGCCAGCACGCCGGCAACGTCTCGGCCGTCGCGCGCGCGATGGGGAAAGCGCGCATGCAGATTCAGCGGTGGCTCAAGCGCTACCAGCTCGACCCGCGTGACTTCACCGGCTGAAACCGGGTGCAACACCTGCAACAGGTGCAACGCCTGCAACATCGTCACGCGACGTGTTGCAGCTCATGAAGTGCCCATGATTCGCGTACTTGCAGGTGCGAAATCGCGGCACGCCGGCTGCTCATGCGTCGGTCACCATGAAAACGCCCTCCCTCATCGTCTTCGGCGCCGTGATTCTCATCGGCTGGACGTCGCTCGCGGGCGGCGTGATTGCGGTCTTTGCCGGCGACCCGGCGAGCTCGCACAAGTCGCACACGCACCAGGAGGAGATCGCCCCCACGCTGGATCAGGGGCCACTCATCTCAGACGCGCCCTGTGCGTTCGACGCGGCGCCCGACGCCTCGGTGCCCTGCCCGGCGTGAGGTATGAGTCGGCGCGTGGCCGGCATCATTCGCACTGCGCGCAGACCTGAAGGTTGGAAGCCGGTCGGGCCCTTGCCACGTGGCGACGAGGGCCGCCCGGAGCTGCAGCCGGCAGATGACGAAGATCTCTGCTTCCTCACCGGCGAGTGGCGGCTGTTTCAGAAGCTGCAGGGCCACCGCTGGAGCCTCGATGATCTGGTGACCGCGTGGCTCGCAGCGAAGCACGTACGCGGCGCCACGAAGTTCCTCGATCTCGGGTGCGGGCTGGGAAGCGTGCTGTTGATGATGGCGTGGCAGTTCCCCGAAGCCGACGTCACCGGCATCGAAGCGCAGGCCGACCGCGCCGCGATGGGTCGCCGTTCGATTCTCTGGAACGGCGTCGAAGCGCGCTGTCGCATCGTCGACGGAGACCTCCGCGACGCAGGCGTCGAAGGTCCGTTTCCGCTCATCACCGGAACCCCTCCCTATTTCCCCATCGGCACGGGGCCCGAGAGCGAGAAGACGCACGCCGGGCCGTGCCGTTTCGAAGTGCGCGGAGGCGTCGAGGCGTACGCGCAGGCCGCCGCGCGACGGCTGACCTTCGACGGCCGCTTCGTGGTGTGCACCTCGTCGCTCGAACGAGCGCGTGTTCCCCGGGCCGCCCAGCTCGCAGGGCTTCACGTCATCGAACATCTCGACGTGATTCCGCGTGAAGGCAAAGACGTGTTGGTGATGGTGGACGTCATGGCGCGGCAGCCGGCGCCACTCGTTGAGTCGACGCTGACGGTGCGCGACGCCCAGTCGCGATGGACGCCCGAATTCCTCGGAGTGCGTGCCGCGATGGGCATGCCTCCCAGGCCCTGAATCAGCGCTGCACGTGCCGACGCACTTCGTCGGCCAGTGACAGCATGAAGATCGGGTGCGCATTCACCGCGGGTACGAGCGCGAGCTTCTCGCCACCTGCCTCACGGAACGCCGCGTCGGCGCGCATGCCGATCTCCTCGAGCGTCTCGAGGCAATCGGCGACGAAGGAGGGGCACGCGACGGCGAGGCGCTTCACACCGTCCTGCGCGAGCTTCACCAGCACCTCGTCGGTGAAGGGGCGAATCCACTTCCGGCCTTTGAGCCGCGATTGAAAGGCCGTCGAGAACCTGGTCACGCCCGCCGCCGCGACGAGGGCGCGCGTGGTGGTGAAGCACTGCGCGCGGTAGCACTGCGCGTTCTCGGCGCCCAACGCGGGGCACTCACTGTCCTGCTTCGCGCAGCCCGGCGTGCTGAGCCCGTGATGCTGATGCACCGGGAGCCCGTGGTAGCTGAACAGCACGTACTGGGCGTCGATGCGGGCGACGGTGTCGCGAATGCTGGCGGCGCTCGCTTCGATGAACCCCGGCAAGGCGTGAAACGGCGGCACCACCTTGTCGTCAGACGCGCCGAGCGACTTCCACTTCTCGAGCGAGGTGAGCGTCGAAGCACGCGCGTACTGCGGGTACATGGGCACCACGGTGACGTCGGTGACACCGAGGTCGTTGAACTCACGCAGCGCGCTCGCGAGCGACGGATTGCCGTAGCGCATGCCGAGCCGCACCACGACGTCGGGCAAGAGCGCCTGCAACGCGTCGACCTGGGCCCGGCTGTTGAGCAGCAGCGGAGAGCCCTGCGCGGTCCAGATCTGCTGATACGCGTGCGCGCTCTTCTTCGGCCGAAACGGAAGAATGACGGCGTTGAGCAGCAACCACCGCGCGGGCGTCGGCAGATCGACCACGCGCGGGTCACCGAGGAACTCCGCGAGATAGCGGCGCACCGACGGCACGCTCGGGTCATCGGGCGTTCCCACGTTCACCAGCAACACACCACGACGTGTCGTACTCATGGCCTGAACAGGTACCCCCGGCCGCGCACGGTGACGAAGTGCACGGGATTTTCGGCGTTGGGCTCGAACAGCTTCCGCAGCCGCAAGATGAAGTTGTCGATGGTGCGATCGGTCGGGAACGCGTCCATGCCCCAGACCTCTTCGAGAATGTCGGCGCGCGAGAGCACCTTGTCGACGTTGCGCGAGAAGAGCTCCATCAAGCGCAGCTCCTTGTCGCTCAGGGTGACCTCACCTTCGTTGGTGAGCGCGCGGCCGGTGTCGAACCGCACCGAGAAGCTCCCGACTTCGAGCGAACGGCCGGGCGTCACCACCGTGCCCGAGGCGCGGCGAAGCAGCGAGCGCACGCGCGCCAGCAGCTCGGTCACGTCGAAGGGCTTGGTGAGGTAGTCGTCAGCGCCGCAATCGAGCCCGCGCACCCGCGCCTGCACCTCGCTGCGCGCGGTGAGCATCAGAATCGGGCAGCGAACGCCCGCGTCTCGCGCTTCACGCACCAGCTGAAAGCCTTCGCCGCCGGGCAGCATCACGTCCACGATCGCGAGCGAGACGTCAGGTGACGCGAGCGCCTTCGCACCGGTGGCGAACGTGCTCTGCGAGACCACGTCGTAGCCCGCGTGCTTGAGGTTCAAGACCACGAGGTCGCGAACGAGCGCCTCGTCTTCGATGACCAGCACACGATCAGCCACGGGCCACCTCGCGCGCGAGCGGCAGCTCCAACGCGAACACCGCGCCCTGCCCCGGGCCTGCGCTCTGAGCCGTCAGATCTCCGTGCATCTGCCGCGCGAGCTGCCGGGAAATGTAGAGCCCGAGGCCGCTGCCGTGCTCGACACCCGTGCCCTGCGCACGCTCGAAGGGCTCGAACAGGCGCTCGGCGTCACCGGGCGAGAAGCCCTTGCCCGCGTCGCGCACCTCCAGCCTCCACCGCGTTCCCTTCGCGGAATCGGTGAGCTCGACCCTGCCGCCACCGTACTTGCGCGCGTTGTCGAGCAGGTTCTCGAGCACCACACGCACCGCGTCTTTGTCGCACGCGACGTTCACGTTGGCGCCCGGTGTCCACTTCACGTCGTCGTCGGGGAAGCTCGCGCGGCGGTGATCGATGATCTCGGTGATGAGCCGCGCCGCCGGCAGCTGGTCTTCGCGCGCCGACTGCCAGGCGACCGCCCGCTGATACGCGAGCGTGGTCTCGACGAGGTGCTCGAGCCGATCGCACTCCGAGAGCCCCTGATTGAGGAACCGGCCGCGCAGCGCTTCAGGAATGCTGCCGTTCCCCAGGCTCTGCAGCAGCGCCTTCACGCCCGCCAACGGCGTCTTCAACTGGTGCGTCGTCAGCTGCAACATGGTCTGCAATCGCTGCGTCTCCCGCTGGCGATGCCGCGCGACCATGAACAACACGACGGCGAGCACGAGAAACAGCACGCCCATCAACGCCGACTCACCGGCGATCATGAACAGCTGGCGCGAGGTCTGACCATCGAGCGCCGCGAGCCGCTGCGCTGCCTGCGCACCTTCGAACGTGGCTTCGATCTGCCCGCGGAGCAGCTTGTCGCTGGTGACGATGTTTCGACGGACCAGGATCGACCACCACGCCATCAGCGGACCGACGCTCAACAGCGCCGCACCGAACGCGAGCACGTCGAGGTTGCGAGTCAGCCAGCGGCGGAAGCGGTTCATGGTCACGGACGTATCAGAGCGCGGCGACGAGGCGTTCCACGTGTTCCACCGTGTGGGCAGCAGAGAGGAAACCGACCTCGTACGCCGACGGCGGCAGATAGATGCCCGCGTCGAGCCAGCCGGCGTAGCGCTGCTTGAAGGCCTTCACCGCGGGCTCGGTGATCTGCTCGGCCTGTGTCGGGGTCGCTCCGTTCAGCTCGTAATAGGGCCAGAAGAGGCTGCCCACGCGCACCATGCGGAACGCGCGGTTCACCTTGCGACTCACCGCAGCGTCCATCGCGGCGCCGAGCGTCTCGAGGTGCCGATACGGAGCGCCGGTCTGCAGCTCGGACAAGGTGGCGATGCCGGCCGCGAGCGCGACCGGGTTTCCAGCCATGGTGCCCGCCTGGTACGTCTTTCCGAGGGGCGCGAGGCGGTCGAGGAGCGCTGCGCCGCCGACGACCGCGCCGACCGGCAGGCCACCTCCCACGATCTTTCCGAGCGTCGTGAGGTCCGGCTGAACACCCGCGAGCTTCGCGTAGCCGTGAAAGCCGAAGCGGAAGCCGTTGATCACTTCGTCGAAGATCAACACCGCGCCGTGCCTGGCCGTGAGCTCGCGCAACCGCTTCAGGAACTCCGTCGTCTGCACCAGCAGGCCGTTGTTCGCGGGTAACGGTTCGATGAGCGCGCCGGCGATCGCCTCACCGTGCGTCGAAAACACCTGCTCGAGCGCTTCGAGGTCGCCCAGCGGCGCGACGATGGTGTCCTTCGCGACGGTGACGCCTTCACTCTCGGCGAGCCCGAGCGTGACCACACCGCTGCCGGCCTTCACCAGCATCGAGTCAGCGTGCCCGTGGTAGCAGCCCGAGAACTTCAGCAGCAGCGTGCGCCCGGTCTTCGCGCGCGCGAGACGAATCGCCGTCATCACTGCTTCGGTGCCACTGACCACGAAGCGCACGCGGTCCGCGGGCGCGAAGGCCGAGAGAATCAGCTCCGCGAGCTGCGGCTCGTGACGGTGGCAGGTGCCGAACGCCAGACCGTCTCGAGCGGCGCGCGTGACGGCTTCGATGACCTTCGGGTGCGCGTGACCGAGGATCAGCGGGCCCCACGCCATGCAGAAGTCGAGGTAGCTGCGGCCGTCTTCGTCGAAGAGCGTCGCGCCTTCACCGCGCGACATGTAGCGGGGCGTACCGCCGACGCTCCCGAACGCGCGCACCGGGCTCGACACACCGCCGGGCATCAGGGTTCGCGCACGCGCGAAGAGGCGCTCACACGCGCCGGGTGAGCCAGTCATTTCCAACCTCCAGAGGTGCTGCGTTGAGTTCATCGAGGCGCGCCTGCAGCCACGCGCCATCGGGCGAAACGGGAATGTCGATGCGGAGTGAACGCCAGCCAGCCTCAGACGCGATGCCGAGCGATGCCCGCGAACCGTCGACGAAGCAGCCGAACGGTGTGGTGCAACCGCCCTCGAGAATTCGCAGGAAGTCGCGTTCGAGCCCGGTCGCGCGCCCCGTGTGGGCGTGGTCGATTCTCGACAGCACGTCGCGCGTCGCGTCGTCGTCGGCGCGGCATTGAACGGCGACGGCGCCCTGCCCCGGCGCGCACTGCCAACGAACCGGGTTCAGGCGGAACACCGCGAACGCCGAGAGATCGAGCGCCAGCCGCGTGACACCGGCCTCCGCGAGCACGATCGCGTCGTACTGACCGTCAGCGAGCTTCTGCACGCGCGTGGGCACGTTGCCTCGCAGCGGCTGCGCCGAGAGCGACGGCCCGAAGTGCCTCAGCAGCGACTCCCGGCGAAGCGACGAGCTGCCGACGCGGCCTCCCGATTTCACCGGAATCACTTGCGTGTCGTCGACAGACCCCGGTCTGACGAGCACGAGATCCGCCGCGGGCGCGCGCTCCAACACTGCGCCGAGCACGAGCCCCGCCGGCATGCGCGTCGGCAGATCCTTGAGCGAGTGCACCGCCCAGTCGATCTCCTTCGCGTGGAGCGCCGCTTCGAGTTCCTGCGTGAAGAAGCCCTTCTCGAGCTTCCCGACGAGCCGCGCCGACTGATCGATGTCTCCCTGCGTGGTGATGATGCGCTCACCACTCTCGACACCGCGCGCCGCGAGCAGCGCTGCCACGTGCCGCGTCTGCCAGAGCGCCAGCGCTGAACCGCGCGTACCGGCGATGAACCGCTTCATGACGTTGCCTCACGGGTGCGTTGAATGAGTTTGTGGGTGAAGGCGCTGACGGCACGGCGAACGCGCCGCGCCTCGGCGGGAGACAACCCGGTCAGGAGCGACGGGAGTTCCTGATTCAGGAACTGCGCGCGCTCGGCATCGATCGCCGCGAGCGCTTGCGACGGCGCGCGCACCTGCAGCCCTGCACTCAGCGCGGTGGCTGAATCACTGACGAGCTGTTCGAGGCGCTCACGCTCTTCATCTTCGAGCGCCCGTTCGGGGCGCGACAACAACGCATCGAGCCCGACGACGCTCCAACCGCTGGCCACCCGCACCTGCGGAGGAGAACCGGTGTCGACGCAGAAGCCCGCGTGCTCCGGGAGCTCGAGCCACGCGTGCGCAGCGCCCGTGCACACCACCACGGCGTCGAAGCGGCGCGCGCGGAGGTGAAACTCGTCCATCGTCTGGCGCGTCCACGTGGTGACGTCCCAGCCGCTCACGAGCTTCAGCCCGCGCTCCATCGCCAGACCGAAGTCACCGCGACCGATGACGGCCACCGAGCGAACGCCGCGTTCCTGGAGCACCTCGCGGACCAGCGTTTGAACGCCCAGGCCCCGCGAAGCCGGAACTGCGTCGCGGCGGAGATGAATGAGGCGCTCGACGTGCTTCCACACGTGCCGCAGACGACGGTCGGACATGCCGCTGGCGCGCGCGTGCTCGAACGAACGCAGCACCTGACGACCCACCGCGCCTTCACCTTCAGCGACTGAATCGAGCCCCACGGCGACGCGCAGCAGGTAGTTGACGGCCGACGCACCGGCACGCACCGTCAGCGTCGACGGCTCGAGCTCGGGAAGCCGTGCTGCGAGTGCGGACCGCAGCAGGTTGCCGGCCCACTCCGGTTGATCGGCGGTGAGCACCCACTCGGTGCGCGAACAGGTCGAGATGCACGCCGCGCCTGCGACGTAGCCCGACTCGCGCAAGGAACTGAGCGGCTCGGCCGCGACCTCACTCAAGCGGGCGCGAACCAGCGTGCTCGCGGAACGCCACGACGCGCCGACGACGGCGATCGACGGGCTCATGAGGCGACCTCCAGCCTGCGGGGAAGTTGGCCGTCGACCAATTCAGCGGCGGCGAAGCCAGCGGCCAGGGCGTCCTTCATCGCTGCGGCTCCGCAGTAGCCGCCGGCGAGCGCGATGGGCCGCGACGAGAGCTCGCTCCGGATTCGAGCGAGCGCTGCGCGGTGACCGACCTTTGGCTGAAACACGGCGTGCGGCCACCGAACCACGCGCTGCACGTCACCCATCTTCCCGCCGGTGAGCTTCGTGAGGTCGGCTCGAGCGCCGGCGATCAGCTCTTCGTCGGAGCGCTGCGCGCGCGCGCGCTGCAACGCCCCGCCGATGAACGTCGAGAAGCGCCGCGGCGCTTCGTCGAGCAGGTCGCCCACGAACAGCGTGCCGAGCGCGAAGAGCGCTTCGATGGGCGCAGCCAGATAGCCGAACCCGCGCGGCAGGCGTGACTCACCCGGCGTGCGCTCCGACCACTGCACGAGCGAGAGCGGCGCCATGTCGAACTGCGCGAGTTCAGCGGCGACCCGCGGCAGCACCGGCTGCAACAACTTCGCCGCGACGTGCGGTTCCGTCGCCACCACCACCGCGGCTGCGCGCAGTGAATCGACCCGCACACCACCGCGGTCGAACTCGATGCGTTCGACGTTCACGCCGAGGCGATGCGGGAGCTTCTGCGCCGCGCGCTGACCGATGACCGAGAAGCCGTTGCGAAAGGTGAACGTCCCCGCGCGACCGCTCTTCGGGGCGGCCAGCAACGCGCGGATGACCCCACCGTGCTTCGACTCGGCGTCGAGCAGCGCGGGGAAGCACGACGCCGCCGACAGCGCGTTCAAGTCACCTGCGAACACCCCGGTCAGCACTGCGGCGAATACGTGTTCGACCATGTCGCGACCAAAGCGGCGCTCGAGCAACGCCTGGAGCGACTCGTCTCCGGTGACCGCGTGCGTCGAACGCTGCGTGTATTCGCGCAGCGCGGCCACCTTGTCGTTCCACGAGAAGGCGCGCGTCGAGAGCACGCTGAGCGGGTTCGGCTTGAGCCCCCGCAGCCTGCCGTCGCGAACGAGGTAGCGCGCCGAAGACACGGGGCTCAACTTCGAGACCTCGTCTTCGAGGCCCAACAACGCCAGCAAGCGCCAGAACGGCGCCGCGCGACCGTTGAAGCTCGTCGGTCCGTCCGGGAAGAGGCCGGCGGCGGTGCGCGTCGAGTTCGCCTTTCCACCGAGCTGCGTCGACTGCTCCAACAGCACCACGCTCCGCCCGAGCCGCTGCAGCTCGAGCGCCGATGCGAGGCCGGCGAGACCACCGCCAACCACGATCACATCGGCATCAGCCATGCGCCGCCACCTCGTCACACAGCGCGCTCACCGTTTCCGGCGGCGTGTCTTTGTGAATGCCGTGGCCGAGGTTGAAGATGCAGCGCGTGCCGTTCTCGGCCTCGCGCATCTTCGCGATGATCGCTCGCACCGCCGCGCGCGTGGGCTCTGCACCGGACAGCAGGAGCGCGGGGTCCAGGTTTCCCTGCAGCACGTGACGCGGGTAGCGGGCGCGCGCGTCGCGCCAGTCCATGCGCCAGTCGAGCGAGAAGCCGTCGACGTCGGCTTCACCGAGCACCGGCAACAGGTGCTGACCGCCCCGCGCGAACAACATCACGCGACGCCCGCGTGCGCGCAGCGGCCCGGTGATGCGGCGAAGCGCCGGAAGGCAGAAGCGCGCGTACGTCTCGGCGTCGAGCAGGCCGCCCCAGGTGTCGAACAACTGCACCACGTCGGCGCCGGCGTCGCACTGCGCGTCGAGGTACTCGGCGGTCACGTCGGCGAGCGTCGCCAGCGCCTTCTCGGCGAGCGCCGGGTCGCGGTGCAGCAGCGTGCGCGCCTCGAGGAAGTCGTCGCTGCCACCGCCTTCGACGCAGTACGAGAACAGCGTGAACGGAGCGCCGGCGAAGCCGAAGATTCCGTAGCCATCTCCCAGCGTCTGCTTGAGGTGCGCGACCGCGTTCGACACGAACTTCAACCGCTCGCCGGTGCCTCGCACCTGCCACGCGGCGAGATCGGCCGACGTGCGCAGGCGCTTTTCGAGCTGCGGGCCTTCGCCCTTTCCGAACGTGACGTTGAGCCCCAGCGCCTGCGGCACCACGAGGATGTCCGAGAACACGATCGCTGCGTCGAGCTTGAAGCGCGCGAGCGGCTCCAGCGCGACCTTCGTCGTCAGTTCGGGTGAATGGCAGAGCTCCCAGAATGACGCCTTCTTCCGCACCTCCCGGTATTCGGGGAGGTAGCGGCCGGCCTGGCGCATCAGCCACACGGGTGGGCGATCAACTGGCGCACCGTTCAACGCAGCGAGGAATCGCGCTCGGGAATTCATCGGCGGCATGAATGCAGGCCGCCACCACCGGCCGTGTCACAACTCCGTCATGCGACTGTTTGCACGCGGGAGGCTCACGTGTGATGTCAGCGCCGTGACGACCACCTGGTTCATCACGCGTGAGAAGGAAGACGCCGAAGCCGATTGCGCGTCACTCCGCCTTCGCGGGCTCGACGCGATTCCGATGCCGTGCGTGACCACCACCTTGCTCCCCTGGCCGTGGAACGACGCCGAGGCGGACACCATGACCGTGTTCACCAGCCGGCGCGCGGTCGACTCGTGGCTGCAGACCAACACCCATCTGTCGCGCGTCGCGGCCACCGCGCCGGCGACCTCGAGGCTGCTCGATCGCTCGGGCATTCAGGTACAGCTCGAGACCGAAGGTGGCGCCATCGCGCTGGCCGAAGCCATTCTCGCGGGGCGGCGACCGGCGCGTATCCGCTACCCCACCAGCAACATCGGCCTCGAGGCCGTCGAACAGAACGTCGCCGTCTCGATGCTGGCCGAGATCCCCGTCGATCGGCAGCTCGCCTACGAGGTGCATGCCCCTGCGGAGCTCCCGCGGTCGACGGCGGCGCTGCACCGCGCGCCCTACGGCCTGGTGTTCGCGAGCCCCTCCGCCATTCGCCACTTTCTGCGCCACGCGCTCGAGGCACCGCCCGCGCAGCACGTGGTGTGCTTCGGTCAATCGACGTTGCGCGCGTGGGAGCGCGCGCGACCTCCCGAGTGGCCCGCGGCGACGTTCACGCGAAATCTCCACGCCACCGTTCTCGAGGTCAGCGCCCGATGATGCGACTCCGCCGCCTTCGTCAGTCGCCTGCCATCCGCGCGCTCTTCGCCGAGACGCAGGTCACGCTTCGAAACCTCGTGCAGCCCTACTTCGTGGTCTCGGGCCAGGGCGTGAAGCGCGAGACGCGGCCCGGCTATGGGCTCTGGCAGATCTCCGCCGACAGGTTGCGTGAAGAGGTGGTGCCGCTCGCGCGCGCCGGCGTCGGCGGCGTGATGCTGTTCGGCGTTCCCGACTTCAAACGCGACGACGGCCAGGAACTCGAGAAGCAGCTCGAGCCGCTCCGCCAGGCGATCCTCGAGGTGAAGGCCGCCGCGCCCGAGCTGCCGCTGTTCACCGACGTGTGCCTCTGCGCGTTCACCACGCACGGCCACTGTGGCCTCGTGGAAGGCAACACCATCGTCAACGACGCCAGCGTGAAGGTGCTCGCCGAGATGTCGGTGCACTTCGCGAAGTGGGGCGTCGACTTCGTCTGCCCGAGCGACATGATGGACGGCCGCATTCGCGCCATTCGCCGCGCGCTCGACGAGAGCGGCCACGTGAACACCTCGATCTTGAGCTACGCGATCAAGATGGCGAGCGCGTTCTACGGGCCGTTCCGTGAAGCGGCGCACTCGGCCCCGAACTTCGGAGATCGAAAGTCGTACCAGATGCCCGCGCACAACCGCCGCGAGGCGCGCCGCGAGCTGCTGCTCGACGTGGAAGAAGGCGCCGACGCCTTGTTGGTGAAGCCCGCCATGAGCAACCTCGACCTCCTTCGCGACGCGCGCGAGGCGACCGACGTGCCGCTCTTCGCGTACCAGGTGTCAGGCGAGTACGCGATGCTCAAGGCCTCGGGTGAGGCGGGCCTGATCGACTTCGACCGCGCCCTCGAAGAGTCGCTGGTGTCCATTCGCCGCGCCGGGGCAGACGTCATCGTGACGTACGCGGCACGACCGTGGGCCCTGCGCTGACTCGCCGGTAGAGTCCGCGCCCATGACAACTCCCGTCGCCGTCATCACCGGAGCCAGCAGCGGCATTGGCCGCGCCCTCGCGCAGCGCCTCGACGGCGAGGGCTACGACCTCGTGCTCTGCGACGTGAACGAGCCGGGGCTGCGTGAGACCCAGGCCCTGCTCAAGCGTGGCTCGCAGCGGGTGACGCTCGACGTCTCGCGCCGCGCCGACGTGCAGGCCATGGCCGCCGACGTCATCGCTACGCACGGCCGCGTCGACCTCGTCATCAACAACGCCGGCGTGAGCGTCGACTGCAGCATCGCCGAGGTCGGCTACGACGACTTCGAGTGGCTCTTCGGCATCAACTTCTGGGGTGTGGTCTACGGAACCAAGGCGTTCCTCCCCACGATGCTGGAGCAGAAGTCGGGCACCATCGTGAACATCTCGAGCGTCTTCGGGCTGATGGCCTACCCGCGTCAGGGCACCTACAACGCGTCGAAGTTCGCGGTGCGTGGCTTCACCGAGGCGCTGTGGTTCGAGCTCGAAGGCACCGGCGTGGAAGCCGTGAGCGTTCACCCCGGCGGCATCAAGACCAACATCGTTCGCAGCGCGCGCGTGAAGGCCGAGGCGCGCGACAAGCTGGTGACCGACTTCGACAAGATGGCGCGCACCTCACCCGAGCAGGCCGCGGAGACCATCATGCGCGGGGTGTACGAGAAGAAGCGCCGCGTGCTCATCGGCGCAGACGCGCACGCCATTTCGTTGCTGTCGCGGCTGATGCCCGATTCGTATCCATCGGTGGTGCGTTCGATCGACAAGCGGGTGCGGTGAATGGCCGCGAAGAAGAAGCAGAAGAAGAACGACGCCCTCGAGCGCGAGCTCTCGAAGCTGGTGGCGCGGCTGTCGAAGCCCGGCGTGGAACGCTGGGAGGCCGATTCAGCGCGCGTGCGTCACCTGCTGTCGCTCGACGCAGCGCGCGTGATGCGGCGCCTGACCACCAAGCAGGACGAAGCGGTGTCGCTCTTCAGCCGGCTGCGAACGCGGAACGCGCTCATCGAGCTGTGTAGCAGTGACTTCACCACCGCCACGTTCAGCGACCTCGCGCGCCTCGACCCCGGGGCGCAGACCGCGGTGCAGCAGTTCCACGACCTGCTCCACGAGCTGCGTTGGTACGTCAGCTACACCGAAGACATGCCGAGCGCGGTGAAGACCACCGTCGCGCAGTACGTGCGAAGGCTCGACGAGCTCCACCACGTCATCAACGTGACGCTGGGGCCGCCGGAGGCGCAGGGGCATCGCGTCGTGCAGGGCTGAGCCAGGTCGACAAGACCAGCAGCGCGGCGCACGGCCACAGCTGAAGCAGCAGCCGATTGAGCAGCGTGCCGTTGTCGGCGAACACGCGCACGCGCTCGGGCCCCGCGAGGATCGCGAAGAACGTCACCACGAAGAGCCCGACGAGCGTCACCCGCAGCCCGCGCGCCATCGGTGAACCTCCAGCCAGGACAGCGGCGGCGAACGTGAGCGCCCAGAACACGCCCCAGGAATGGAGGTCGAAGAGGTGCTTGCCGAGCAGCGCCAGCAGGTGCGGCGCTTCGGACCAGGCCGGCAGGTTCACGCTGTGATCGAAGACGCCGATTTCGTGAACGCGCAGCAGCACCTTCCAGGTGCCGGCGGTGATCAACGCGGCGAGCGCCGGCAGCGCGAACCGCCAGCGCCTCCAGCCGTGGGTGAGCAACGCCGCGAACGAGGCCGCGAACACGTGCAGCAGGCCTTCGTCTTTGAACGCCGCGAGCACCACGCCGAGCAGCACCGCGATGAACGGCGGCCGGTCATGGCTGCGCACCAGGCAGACCGCGAGCGCGGCGCTGAGCAGACCGACGGGGAGATCGACGTAGGTCGAGCGCAGGTGCACCCAGATGAGCGGCGAGGCAAACACCACCGCCAGGCCGATGATCGACACGGGCTCTTCGCGCCACACTTCGATGAGCGTCGCCACGCACACCAGCATCAACAGGCTGCCCGAGAGCGTGTCGGCGTCGATGTCGTCGGCGTGCAACGAGAGCCAGCCGATCGCCGAAGGCCACAGCGGCGGGTAGCCGGTGGGCAACACGTTCAACGAGGCATCGAGCGCGGCGCGAACGCCTTCGCCGAAGCCGACGGCCTCGAGACGCGCCTTCGCGATCCACACGAATTCGTCCCACTGCGTCGGCACCCACGGCCTGGCGAGCACCAGCGCCGAGAGCAGCAGGAAGCCGACGACCTCGCCACGGCGCAGCGGCAGGGGGTCGGGCAGCGGCGTGAGCCCCGCGCGCGAGACGACGAACAACGCCACGGCGAGAACCAGCCCCGCCCAGCCGAGCGACGCGCAGTAGGCGGCGACGATCGCGAACCACACCGACGAGGGCCGCGCGATGGCCTGCTTCAGCGACACCCGCGTGGTGACCACCCGAAGCAGCGAGCCGACGAGGTGCAGCAACAACAACCCCAGCAGCGCGATCACCGCGAACCTCGGCAGATGATGCGGCCGGGAATCGTCGAGCACTTCACGCGCAGCGACGAGCCGGTCACCTCCATCGCCACCCCGCCGTCGGTCGAAGGTCGCGTGGGCCGGGCGTATCGGAGCAGCGGGAAGAGCACGTCGTCGTCTTCCTTCACCACGTTCACCTTCATGCGCGGCCACGGCGCGTGCCGGGCGAACTCCGCCATCGAGGAGACGATCTGCGCCGTCAGCGAGGGGCGTTTGTGGGGCGCGTCAGCGCGCAGCCAGAACACGTGCACGAAGCCCGGCAACGCCCCGACCAGCAGCAACACCGGGATCGCCGCGCGGAAGCGGCGCAGCGCGACCGCGAGCACCACCGCGATCACCGCCGCCCCGAACTCGAACCCGAAGTTCGGAAAACGCTCGCGCGGCGCGTGCGTCACGCCGTTTGCGCCATCGAGGACGATCGCCTCGGGAGAGTCGAGCGTCGAGCTGTCGTCGTTGGGAGTAGCCACGGAGCGGGAGGTTCCCTATAGAAAAACCAACCCGTGGTCCCAGTCCATCGCTTCGTGCTCGCGTTGTTGATGCTGACCGGCTGCGCGCATCGGCGCGACCTGTTGGTCATTGCGCCGCACCCTGACGACGAAGCGCTCATGGCGTCGGGCTACATGGCGAAGGCTCGCGCCGAAGGGCGTTCCGTTTCGGTGATCATCATCACCAACGGTGACTTCACGTGCGAGCGCGACGGCTACCTGCGTGAAGCCGAGAGCGTGCGCGCGCTCGAGAGCCTCGGCGTGACCGACGTTCACTTTCTCGGCTACCCCGACGGCGCGCTGGCGCGGCTCGGCACGCGCGCCCTCGACCCCCTCGAGCATCGCGACCCGACCGGTGAATGTGTGGCGCGCACCGGCACCTACGCCGATCGCTCCGAAGGCCGACTCGATGAGCACACCGCCCGCACCGGCGCGCCGGGCGAGTGGACTGCAGAAGCGCTCACCGACGATCTCGTGGCCCTGCTCGGCCGGCTGCGCCCACGCGAGGTGGTGTTGCCGCACGCCATCGACGATCACCCCGATCACGCGGCGACCTACATCTTCTTCCGTCGTGCGTTGGACCGGCTGGAGCTCGGCGTGCCGGTGCCCCAACGCGTGCTCCGCTCGGTCGTTCACGCCGGGCGTTGCTGGCCGTCGGACTGCAAGACCAACTACACGCCGGCGCTGCCGATGCCGCCGTTGCCCAAGGCGCTCGCCGGCTACGCCCCGTCAGTGCGTTTGAAGATCGACGCCGACGCCAAGCTGCGCGTGATCAATACGTATGTCTCGCAGAGCCCGGTCGACATGGAAGCCGACTGGCTCGCGTCGTTCGCGCGCACCGACGAGGTGTTCTGGCCCGAGACCTACGAGAGCGAAGACGGCCACTGGGTGCAGTCGCCCGACGCAGGCGAGGCGACGATGCTCGAAGTACCTGCGTCGTGGAACGGCTACGACTTCACCGAGACCGGCGTGCAGCTCGAAGGCCGCACCATTCGCAGCTGGCTACCGACGAAGGAGATCTACGTACGCCGCGAGAAGGTCGGCGCGTTCTACGAGTGGTCGGCCTGGGGCCACGAGGGCTTCATCGCGGGGTGGATTGCATCGTCTCCATCAACGTCGCCGTGACCGGAATCAGCCGCGGCGTGACGCGGTAGCGATCGGCGCGCGTCTTCAGGAACACCGAGTCTTCGTAGTCACCGACGCGAGCCCCGGTGCGATCCAGCGCGAACAGCTCCGAGATGCCGTTGATGCCCAGGACGTACGAGCGCGGCTCTCCGCCCGGCACGAAGTACGGCGAGGTCACCTGACCTCCGAGCGTGTGCCACCGCTTCTCTTCCGGCAGCGACTTCACGTTGGGGTGCGCGCTCAGCAACGCCAACAACAGCGAGGGCACGTCGTTCTGTGAGAGCGGCGCTTCGTCGATGAGCACCTGCGCGGCCTCCAACGCCGCGTCGAGCTCGCCCGCGTTCTTCACGCGCGCGCGGAACTTCTCGGGAATCACGATCGCGAACGGAATCTGCGCCTTCGCGGCGTCGGTCTCCTTCGCCTCGGCGCCCCAGACGTACGCGTGACCCGTCGAGTGGTCAGCCATCAACATGATGACCGAGCGCTCCGAGAGCCCCGAGCGCTCGAGCCCCGCGAAGAGCCGGGCGATCGCCTCGTCGGTGTACGCGTACGTCATCAGGCGCAGCCGATCGTCGGAGTCGG
Organism: Archangium gephyra; assembly: GCA_003243425.1. Classification (GTDB taxonomy): domain Bacteria; phylum Myxococcota; class Myxococcia; order Myxococcales; family Myxococcaceae; genus Archangium_A; species Archangium_A gephyra_A. Next base: position 142,856 of record QFQP01000009.1, read on the forward strand.
CGCGGTTGGGCGCGGTCTTCAAGGCGCCGTCGACGCGCTCCTTCACCGCGGTGGGGAGATCTTCCGGCGGCGTGAAGGGCGAGTGGTTCGACAACGACATGAACAGCGCGAACTGCGGCCCTGACTTCACGGCCTCGGTCACGTGCGCCAACGTGGCGTCGACGAGCGCGAAGTCGGTCACGCCTTCCCACGTGCCCTTGGGCAGGTTCTTCGGCAGCTCGGCCTGCGTCATCAACGTCGCGTAGCCGTGCTCGTGGAAGAAGTGGTCCATGTCGTCGAACTTCGCGTCGGAGCCGTAGAAGAACGCGTGCGCGAAGCCCGCTTCGGACAGCACGTCGCTCGTGCAACGCGCGGGGAACGGCGCGAGGTCGCGAATGAAGCTCAGGTTGTACGGCAGCGTGCCGATGCCGCACGTCATCGCGCCCAGGCAGTGCGCGGTGCGAACGCCGCCCTGAAACACCCGGTGACCGACGAGCACGCCCGACTTCGCCGCGTACAGCGAGTTGGTGAACGGGGCGATCTCCGCCGGCGCTTCGGGGTTGAGCGCGTTCACGTCGTCGGCGCGGAACCCTTCGAGTGAGAGGTGAAAGACGGCGACGTTCGGGTCGTCGACGTCGAAGAGCGCCCTGGACACGCGCGCCATGGCGTCGAGCAACTTGCGGCCCCGAGGATCTCTGGTGGGCGGTTCCTTCGACCAGTCGAGCGGGCGCCGATGCGGGTGCGTGGCGTTCTTCTGCACGGCGGGCCACCCCATGCGCGCCGCGCCGATCTCCGCGGTGCCTGCGGGGAACTCCGCGTCCATCACCAGCTCGCGCGGCGTGGCCGGCCCCTTGTGTCGGAGCATGTCGACGGTGCTCTCGACGAGGCCGGTCATCGGGTCGCCGAGGTACGCCGGCGTGAACTCGTTCTTCACGTGCGTGAGCGCGGTCATGCCGCCGCCAACGGCGATCGCGCCAGACAGCAGGCCGAGCGCGACGCCCGCGGCCCAACGCCTCCAATCACCGGCCTCGGCGACGAGCGGGCGACGGAAGGCGACGAGCAGGATGACCGCCATCAGCGCCGCGCCGATCAACATCGGCAGCCAGATCCGCTCGTACCGGAGGAACCCCACCGAGCCCTCGACGAAGGAGGCGTTGGTGCCGCCCTCGAGGAGATCGAACATCGTGGGGAACGAGCCGCGCTCCGACTTCACTTCCTGCGCGGTGATGGTGATCACCCACAACACGAAGCCCAGCGGCAACGCGGCGAAGATCGCGCCACGCGCCTGCCATTTCGCGGTGCGCAGCCGCTTGAAGACCAACGGCAACAGCACCGTGACGACGGCCGCGACCAACGCCATCGGCACCGCGACCGCGGCGAGATCGAGCAACGCACCGATGAACAACTTGATGCCGCGAATCGGGAGCGGCCCCCAGCCCTTGAGCACGCCCGCGAGGCGGGAAGGCAGCGCGGCCACGTACCAGAGCGCGACGGCGACGAGCCCGGCCGCAACCCCGCGCCGCATCGATGATTCAGCTGGCAATGACACCGCTTCGTCACTACCGCACGCGCGTAGAATTTCACACTTCCCTCTGGGCCCTGCGCGGGGCATCTCTCGCCTCCTGCCGTGATGAAGGTCGCTCTCCTCGCTCTGCTCCTTGCTGCTCCTCTCGCCGTTGCCGCCCCCGACGGAGGCGTCTCGTGCGTCGAAGTCGAGCAGCGCCTGGCCACCACGCAGCGCACGCTCGCGAGCTGCAACGAGACCGCGAAGAACGCCAGCGTCGCCAGAGATCGCTGCCAGGCCGAGCTCGCAGAGACCGGCGACAAGCTCGAGTCGAGCACCTCGAGCGTCCAGGCCTGCGTCGCGCAGAAAGAGCAGCAGTGTCAGGAAGCCGCGGTGATGGCCGCGTCGATGTTGCAGGGCTCGGTGCGCGGCATCGGCTCGTGCGTGCCGCAGAACACGCAGGAGCAGCTGCAGACGCTGCTCAACGGCTGGTTCTCGGTTTCGCGCTCACTGGCCCAGTTGGACGAGTACGCGACCGGCGCATCGGATCTCCTCCCGCGTGCTGGCGGGCCCACGGAGGCCGAGCGCCACCTCAATCGCCTGCTGGGCGCGCGCGCGGGCACGCCGCTGTGGAACCGCCGCCTGTTGATCGAAGCGTTCAAGCTCACGGCGCCGTCGACCTGGGGCAGGCTCAAGGCGCAGGGCAGCAACGCCATCGACACCTTCTTCGATTCGCGCGGCCCGCTGCCCGAGTCGTTCATCACCGAAGCGAACGGCGAGCACCCCGACCCCGCCGGGCCCGCGGGCCCTCCGCTGTCGGCGGCGCTGAAGCTGACCGTTTCGTACCTGCAGATCGCCAACTGCGACACGCGCGCCGACTCGAAGGAGTGCGGCCGCGCGCGCCAGCTGGTCGAGCTGCTCGACAACACCGGGCCGCTCATCATTCGCCGCCGGGTCGACGAAATGTGGAGCACGCCCTGCAACGCCGTGAGCCCCGACACGGTGCGCGCCTGGCTGCAGGACTTCCCGGTGAGCGGGAAAGAAAAGGGTCAGGCGGCGCTGGCAGAGCTTTCAGCCGCGGCGCGCTCCAAGCTCTTCCACTGCTACCTGGGCGATCGCGAAGGCGACGCGTCGTACCGCACGTGGGCGGCTGCCCGGCTGCCTCAGCCCGGCGCACTCGACGCGCGCACGCTGCCGCTGGTCGACGACTTCGGAAAGTTCGTGCGTGAAGGCGATGGCGTCGATCGCTGCGGTCGCGCCGTGCGTGCGATGCAGCGCCTCGAGAGCCACGGCTGCTCGATCGATCACCCCGAGAGCTTCGCGGCCATCACCACCTGGTCGCACCAGGCGAGCACGCCCGAGGGCGCCCCGCAGTGGCAGACCTGTCAGCGCGCCGCCACGCTGCTGTGGAGCGGCGCTGCGGTGATCATTCCCGAGTCGCCGGCAGAGCAGATTCGCCCCGACCCGGAAGCGGCCACCACCCCCATCGCCAGCCTGCGCACCGCGTGTGACGAGCGCCACGGCACGGACACCCGGTTCGAACAGTCGCTGCTGCTGCTGGCGTCGGTCGCGCAGGACCTCGGTGAACCGGTGAGCGCCTCGCCGTGGCGTCTCGACGTGACCGGCACGCAGCCGCTCGAGAAGGCCCGCTTCGAAGAGGCCGAGCCCTACACCGCGTGGGCACGCGCGGTGATTTCCCAGGAGCCGGCGTGTGAAGCCCTCGGCCTGAGCAGCACGCGGTGCGATGCGTGCCGCGAGCAGGCGCCCGGCACCCGCTACGACTGTGACGTCAACTACGACCTCGAAGCGTCGTGGAAGAAGCACAAGCGGTTGTCGATCGCGGTGGCGGTGATCGCCGTGGTGTTGATCGTGGCCCTCGTGTGGCTGCGCCGCCTGCGCCGCGCCCAGAAGCTCTTCGGAGCGCCGATGCAGACCATTCGCGAGAGCCTCGACGCGCTGGGTCTCAAGGGCACCCCCGACGGCTGGCGCTACCTCTTCCCGGCCCGCCACGACATGTTGAGCCTCGAGCTGCCGAAGACGCCCGCCTGGGAACGTTGGGGCACCGACGCGGTGGCCGTGCTCGCGCCGAACACCAACTCGCTGCGCGAGGCCGACGTGAATCACGCGGCGACCATCGCGCAGGCCGAAGACGCGAAGGTCGTCTTCCTGCTGCACCCCGACTCGGCGTCTCCAGACCTGGGCGCGGTGCGCGCGACCCTCGACTGGGCGGCCCGCGGTGGCACGCGCGCGGTGCAGGTGCTCCCCCTGGCGCTCTCGCGGCTGGCCTGGGCCACGCGCGACGAAGATCTGCTCGATCTCGTCGAGGCCACGACGCTGCGTGGAAACCCCTTCGAGGTGCGTGGCCCCGTTCGCAGCTCGAGCCAGTTCTGGAACCGCGAACGCCTTGTCGCCGGGCTGCTCACGGAATCGCGCAGCGGCAATTGGACGGTGGTGACGGGGCTGCGCCGCTTCGGCAAGTCGTCGCTCGCGCTCGAAGTGGCACGCCGCACGCCGGGCCCGTCGGCCTACGTCGACCTCGCGGGCTTCCACCACGAAGTGTCGTACGGCGAGACGCCCGCGGTGGCGGTCGAAGCGATTCTGCGCACGCTGGTCACGCGCCTGGCCGACTCGGCCGCCACGCGCTACCCGGCCGCGACCATTCCCGCGCTGCCCACCGGAGCGCTCGACGCACCCACGCTGGCCAACTGGCTGCGCGCGCTCTCCACGGCGTGTGGAACGTCGAGCGGCAGTTCACCGCCGCCGATGCTGCTGGTGCTCGACGAGGTCGAACAGCTGCTCTCGGCGCCACCTGAAAAACTCGGCCGCGCGCTCGACGTGATGGCCACCCTCACCGGCCGGCTGCGCAGCGCGCTCGCCGACCCGTCGTCGCCGCACGCCAGCAGCACCGTGAGCGTGATGCTGTGCGCCGCGCTGCACCCGTTGCTCTGGGCGCCGCTGTCGACGCTCGGTGGTCAGTCGATCATGGGTGCCTTCCCGTCGATCTGCGTGCCTGCGCTCGACGACGACGCGGCGCACGCGATGATGCGCGGTCTGGGCGCGCGCCAGGGCATTCGCTTCGAAGACGACGCGCTCATGGCGCTGGTGAAGGCCTCGCAGGGCGTGCCGCTGCTGCTCCGGCGCCTGGGCACCTCGGTGCTGGAGCTGTTCGACGCCGATCGTGCGCGGCAGGGGGCCCTCGGCGCGATGCGCATCGGCATCGAAGGTGCGACCGAAGCCATTCGCCGCGAAGAGCGTGGCGGCTCACCCCTGCGCGTGTGGGTGGAGTCGGAGATCGCGCAGGCCGACACGTCGGCCGGTGTGTTGCTGCGCGCGCTGGCGAAGGAAGGCCGCATGAGCATCGAGGCGCTCGCGCGGCTGGTCGAGACGCAGGTCATGGAGCGCTTCACCGCCACCGGCCTCACCGCGCATCTCGCGCCGGCAGAGCTCAAGCGGCGCGCGCAGGAAGCGGCGATGGTGATGGTGCGACTGCTCGCCGAGTCGCGGTTGCTCGAGGCGCACGGCGATCACACCGCGCCCGAGGCATACTCGCTGCCTGACGGCGTGCTGCGGAGGATCCTCTCGGAGGCGAAGAAGTCGTGAGTCTGCGCTTACGTAAATTCGGAGGGATGATCGCGGGGGCGGCGCCGCTGTTCGGGGCCGTCATCTCGATGGTGTGGCTCGCGTGGAGCGACGAGCAGCACCTCGGTGCGGGCACGCGCATCTGGCGCATGCTGACGCACCCCATCGGTGCGATCGCCGTCATTCAGTCGCTCTACACCGCGCTGCTGGCGCTGCTGTGGATGCGGTACAGGGTCTTCAAGGCGCCCGAAGGCGCGGAGTGGCCGAAGGTCACCGTCGTCATCCCCGCGTTCAACGAAGGGCCGATGGTGGGCCGCTCGATTCGCTCGGTGGCGGCCTGCGCGTACCCGAAGGACAAGCTCGAGGTGATCGTCGTCGACGACGGCTCGCGCGACGACACGTTCTTCCACATGCAGCACCTGCGTCGTGAGTTCCCCGACCTGGTGCGGCTCGTGCGCTTCGTCGGCAACCGCGGCAAGCGTTCGGCGCTCGTCGCCGGCTTCCGCGCCGCGTCGGGCGAGATCGTCCTCACCATCGACTCCGACTCGGAGATCAACCCGAACACGGTGCACGAGATGGTCGCGCCGTTCCTGGCCGACAAGAAGATCGGCGCGGTCGCCGGCCGCGTGGCGGTGCTCAACCGCGACACGCCCATCAGCCGCATGCTCGAGGTGCAGTTCACCCTCGCCTTCGACTACGGCCGCGCCGCGCAGAGCGCGTACCGCTGCGTGGCGTGCTGCCCGGGCGCGCTCTCGTCGTTCCGCAAGGACATCATTCTTCCGTACATGGACGAGTGGGAGAACCAGCGCTTCCTCGGGCGGCCGGTGAACCACGGCGAAGATCAGGCGCTCACCAACATCGTGCTGCGGCAGGGCTACGACACCGTCTACCAGCGCACCGCCATCGTGCACACGCTGGTGCCCACGAACTACCGGCAGCTTTCGCGCATGTTCCTGCGCTGGGACCGCAGCTACATCGTCGAAGGCTTCTCGTTCGCGAAGTTCATGTTCACGCGCTACCGCGAGAACAACCGGCTGATGCCCATCGTCACGTTCTTCGTCTCGAACCTGCGCTTCGTGCTGGTGGCGGTGGCCATCATGGAGCTGCCGCGCATGTTCGACACCAACGTCACCTCCTTCGTGCGCGCCACGGTGGCGCTGGGGCTGGGCGCCATCTTCTCGGCGGCGTACTACCTGCGCTTCGAACGCAGCTTCCGCTGGGTGTACGGCGTGCTCTACGCGATCTTCTCGGTGGTGATGCTGCAGTGGATTCTTCCGTGGGCGCTGGTCACCGTGCGCGACGAGCGCTGGGGAACGCGCTGACGCGTTGCGCGTGGGCCTGGCGCTGATTACTCCGGCGCATGGATCTGCAACTGAAGGGCAAGCGGGCGCTGGTCACCGGAAGCACCGCGGGGATCGGCTACGCCATCGCCGAAGCGCTCGCGCGTGAAGGCGCGCACGTCATCATCAATGGGCGCAAGGAAGAGGCGACGAAGACGGCGGCGGCCACGCTGGCCAGGGCGACCGGCGGCACCGTGATTCCCTTCGCGGGCGATCTGTCGACGGAGAAGGCGGCCAACGAGCTGTTCGCCGCGCACCCGGTCATCGACGTGCTGATCAACAACCTCGGCATCTTTGAGCCGAAGAACTTCGAAGACATTCCCGACGAAGACTGGAGGCGCTTCTTCGAGGTGAACGTGCTCAGCGGCGCGCGTCTGGCGCGGCTCTACCTGCCGGCGATGCGCAAGCAGAACTGGGGCCGCATCGTCTTCATCTCCAGCGAGAGCGCCGTTCAGATCCCGGTCGAGATGATCCACTACGGCATGACCAAGACCGCGCAGTTGGCGATCGCGCGAGGTCTCGCGGAGGCGACCGCGGGCACCGGCATCACCGTCAACAGCGTGCTCCCCGGGCCGACGCGCTCGCGCGGCGTGGGCGACTTCGTGAGCACGCTGGCGAAAGAAGCCGGCAAGACCGAAGCGGAGTTCGAGAAGGAGTTCTTCACGGTCGCGCGCCCCACGTCGCTCATCAAGCGCTTCGCCACGCCGGAAGAAGTGGCCTCGATGGTCGTCTACGTGGCGAGCCCGCTCGCGTCCGCCACCACCGGCGCCGCGCTCCGCGTCGACGGCGGTACGGCGAAGAACATCATCTAATTTTCGGGCTTCGGCTTTGCGGCCTTCTTGCCGTGGCAGACCTGGTCGATGACGACGGCCGACGCGAGGATCAACACCGGGTCTTCGCCGTCGGCCACGTCGACGCCGTAGGTGTCGCGGAGCGTGAACCACTTCTTCGAAACCGTGGCCACCACGCGGTCTCCGCGGCGGAAGGTGTACTCGTGGTCGAGCAGGTTGCCCTGCGCGTCGAGATCATCGGGGCCGGGAACGTCGACCGTGAATCCGCAGCGCAGAATGTTGATGAGATCCTTCTTCACGACGGCGACCTGTTTGCCGTCGCGGAGAATCTCGTACGAATCGGTGAGCGAGATGAGCTTCTCGCGAATGAAGGCCAGCTCGTTGCCAGCCATGTCTTCGAACGAGAGCTTCTCTCGCAGCAGCGTGAAGGCCTTGCCATCGACCTTGTAGACCTCGCGGCCGTGCTCGTCCTTGATGGTGTAGTCGTCGCCGAACGCGAACAGGTCCTGCCGCATCGTGTAGCGCATGCGGGCTTCAGACCATGCGAAGGCCGCGAGCGCGAGTCGAAGTGACCCGCGCCCACGGCCTGTGAAGCTCAAATGCAGCTCAGTCGAGCATCGTCAGGTCGACGATGCGCTCGGCCGGCCACCGCTCCGGGTCGGGAGACGCGCCCTCTTCACCGAGCGTCATCACCACCAGCTGCGAGCGCTTCACGCCGTGGTTGGTCAGGTACTTGGCGACGTTGCCGGCGCGCACGTAGCCGAGCTCGTAGTTGTACGACTCGGTGCCTGCGGGGTCGGTGTACCCGACGATGTGCAGCGTCTTGCCCTTCATGGGGCCGTCCGACAGGCAGTAGGCGACCATGTCGAGCGACTGCCGCGCCTCGGTCGTGAGAGAGGCCGAGTTGAAGTCGAACATCGGCGCGCGGTCAGGGGCGGCCTGACAGAGCTTCTGAATCGTCTGGTCGATGCGAACGACGCCAGTCTGATTGGCGCGCTCGGCGTCGGCCTGCGCCGCGCGGCGCTCGTTATGCGCGCAACCCGTGGCAGCGAAAGCAACAGCGGCACCAGCAAGAGCAAAACGGTGAATGCGGTTCATGTGTGGTCCCCTTCGGTGTTTGTGACTGACCGCAGACCATCCACGTGCGATGCCAACGAGTCGTTTCGGGCAGATACCGCGCTCGCGACGGCATGAACGCCACACGTCGGCGCTCGACCCGGGGCGCTATGGTGCGCGCCCATGGTTCTCACCTCATTGACACTCGTGCTGTGCGCGGCGGCGATCGACGGCGGCATGCCGCTGGAAGCGGCGCCGGCTGAAGTCGCAGCACCCGCGCCTGCGCCCATCTCCGAAGAACAGCTGCACAACGAGCTGCGCCAGGTGCGCGACGAAATGGAGAAGGCGCTCAACGCACGCGATCTCGACGGGCTGATGAAGCACCTCGACGAGCGCGTGATCTTCAGCACCATGAACGGCGACGTGGTCACCGGTCACCTCGGTGTGCGCGAGTACTACACGAAGATGTTGAGCGGCCCGGGCAGCCGCGTGAAGGCGGTGAAGGCGCACTTCGACGTCACCGAGCTCTCACGGCTGTACGACGGCCGCATCGCGACCGCCTTCGGCACCACCAACGATCACTACGAGCTCGCCGACGGCATGGCGTTCGACATGAAGGCGCAGTGGTCGTCGACGTTGCGACGTGGGCCCGACGGCAACTGGAAGATCCTCACCTTCCACTACTCGGCGAACATCTTCGACAACGCGGTGCGCGACATGGAGCTGGGCGTGCTCAAGAAGGTCGCGATCGGCGCGGCGATCTTCGCGCTCCTCGTCGGTCTGCTGATCGGCTGGAGACTGGGCCGGAAGTGAGGCTCATCGCCGCACCGCAGGTCGTCGCACAGCGGCCGTGGCCCAGGTGGCCAGCAGGCTGGTCGGTGATGGCCCGGTCCATCGAGCTGACGAAGCCGCGCACGGTGAACTTCGCCGGCAGCGAGCTCGTGTTGTTTCGGGGCGCAGACGGCGTTGCGCGCGCGGTCGACGCGTGGTGTCCACACATGGGCGCGCACCTCGGGCAGGGCACCGTGCAGGGCAATGCGCTGCGCTGCGCGCTGCACCACCACGAAGTCGGTTGCGCGCATTCTCCGTGGAAGGTCGAGGAACGCTTCGGGCTGGTCTTCGTGACCCGTCGCGATCACACAGCGCCGCTGCCTGACGTCACCAATCGTGACGACTTCCACTTCACCACCAGCGCGCCGGTGGAGATCGACGTGCCGTGGGCGAACTTCGTGCTCAACGGCTTCGATCTCCCCCACCTCGAGGCCGTTCACCACCGCGCGCTGTTGAAGCCCGCCACCATCACCCACGACGTCGGCTGCATGCGGCTCGAATACGAGACGCGCATCACCGGCCGCGGCCCTTCGGACCTGATGATGAAGCTGCTGTCGCGCAATCACGTGCGCGCGCGCATGAGCTGCTTCGGCACCGTCGGCATCGTCGAAGCAAACCTGGGGTGGACAAGGTCGGCCCTCATCTGCGGCGTGTCTCCACGGCCCGAGACGCAAAGCAACGAAGCGTGGCCTACGGGTCACAGCCGCACGTGGTTGAGCTTCGGGGTGCCGAAGAACTCGCTGGCGCCACGGCTGCGCGCCGCGATGACGAAGTGGCTCTACCTCGCGTTTCTGTCGCGCGACTTCGTGGTGCTCCGCAAGCAGCGGCTGACGCTCGCGAACGTCGACGACGAGAGCACGCTGGCGGTCGCCGACTTCCTCACCTCGCTCGAGGACTGGGGCCGTGAAGGCTGAGACCATTCCTTCGCGGCTCAACTCCGTGCTGTTGCTCGCCGCGTCGCTGGTGAGTGGCGGCGCGCTCTGGGTGGCGTCACGGGGCCCCTGGTGGGCGACGGTGCTCGCGGCGCTCGTCTTTTCCTATTCGGCCAACGCCACGTTCTCGCTGCTGCATGAAGCCGTGCACGGGGTGCTGTTCGAGCACGCGACGGTGAACACCTGGGCCGGCCGCTTCGCCGCGGCGTGGTTCCCGACAGGCTTCTCGTTGCAGCGCGCGTTTCACCTGAATCACCACGCGCACAATCGCGGCCCGTCGGAGCGCTTCGATTACCTGCAGCCCGGCGAGTCGCGGTGGCTCAAGAACGCGCAGTGGTACTCGATTCTCACCGGGCTCTATTGGGTCTTTGCGATCTTCGGCGGCCTCGCGTGGCTGTTCGCGCCGTTCGCGTTCGCCCTCGGTCGCGGCGACAAGCGCTTCGCGAAGCAGACCGCGTCGGCGACGTACTTCGAGGCCATCCGGTCGCTCCCTCCGGTGGTGAGCCGGCTCGAAGTGCTCGCCAGTTGGGCGTTTCAGGTGACGTTGTTCTTCACCCTCGAGCTGAACGTGGTCGGTTGGCTCGCCTGCTACGCCGCGTTCGGTTGGCAGTGGAGCGCGCTGCAGTACGCCGACCACGCCTACTCACCGCTCGATGCCCACGATGGCGCGTGGGACCTGCGCGTGCCCCGGCTGCACCGCTGGCTGTTCCTCAACTACCACCTGCATCGCGCACATCACCGCTCGCCCCGCACTCCGTGGATTCATCTGCCCGCGCGCGCCGACGCTGACGGCCCTTCCTGGTGGTCGGTGTACCGCTCGATGTGGCGCGGCCCACGAGAGCTCCCGTGAAGCGGTTCGCGCTGTTCGTGTGCGCGGCCGTGGCCTCGAGCTTCGCCGTCATCTACGGCGGCGCCAGCGCGTTGTCCGCGGTCGTTCCATGGCGCGTTCGTGTCGATCTTCCGTTCGAACAATCGATCCCGTTCCTTCCGTGGAGCGCGGTCGTCTACCTGTCGATGGACCTGCTGCTGTTGCTGGCGCCGTTCGTCCTCAAGGACGCCAGGCGGCTCGCGGCGTTCGGGGCCTTGCTGATTCTGCAGATGCTGATCGCAGCGCCCTTCTTCGTGCTGCTGCCGGTGGCTGACGTCTTCGGGCCGCGCGTGGTCGAGGGCGCGGCTGCTCCGTTCTTCAGGCTCGCAGACACGATGAACCTCGAGCGCAACTACCTGCCGTCGTTGCACGTAGCGTTCTCAGTGACGGCGGCGCGCGCATATGGCGGTCGCTGGTGGTGGTCGTGGGCCGCTGCGATCGCGGCGTCGACGCTGCTGATGCACGAGCACTACGTCGTCGACGTCATCGCGGGTGCCGCGCTCGCGTTGGTCGCCTTCGCGTTGTGGTTCGACCGACTGGTGACGTTCGACCTCCACGAAGCGGTGTCCACCGAGTGGCTGCTGTTCGTCGAGCTGACGCGCTTTGGCCTTCGTCATCGCCGCTACGTGCCCATCAACCTCGCGCTCTACGCGCTCGCCCTGCCCCGCTTCCGCGAACGACGCGTGCTGCGCAGTGGCTACGTGCTGCTGCAGGTGATCGATGACGTGCTCGACGGAGATCGGGTCATCGAAGAGCCGCCGCTCGACCTCGCGCGCCGGGCAGTGACTCACCTCGAGACACGCGTCTTCACCGACGACCGCCTCGGTCGGCTCTGCAGAGCGTTCTGTCGTGACGCGCCCGCCGAAGCGATCCCCGTGGCGGTCTCGTTGATCCACACCATGTGCCGCGACCACGAGCGCATGACCACCAAGGCGCGTTGGGGAGCCGCGAAGATCCGCGAACAGCTTCACGACACCTTCCGCGGCAGCCTGGAGGTCCTGCTGATCTGCGGCGGCTCGACGGCGCGGGCCGCCGACGTGCCGAAGCTCGTTGAGCTGATGAGCTGGTGTTCAGCCGTTCGAGACCTCGACGAAGACGAAGCGCGCGGGCTCTTCAACCTGCCGATCGGCGCCCAACGCGCCGAATGGCTCGACGCCGAGCGGATTCGCGCACGTCAGCTGCTCATCGAAACCGACGCAGAGCTCGCGCAACTGAAAGACCGGCGAGCGGCGAGGTGGCTCGGCGTGCTGGCCCGGTCGACTCGCAAGTACCTGAACGCCACGTGACGTGAGCCCGCGTCAGAGGCCCCAGCCCCGCGTCGCAGCGCTCAACGCCCGGCGCGGCGTGCGATCGATGTCCACGAGGCCCCACCACTCCTCGTTGAAGGTGCGGTCCGGGTGAGGGCCACCGCCCGGCGCGATGCCGCCGACGTCGTGAGCGCTCGGAGAACCGGCGCCGTCCTTCCACCACTCGTCACACCACTCGAAGATCGCTCCGCCGATCGCCACACCTCCGGAACCGGACCACTGCGCGTGAATTTCAGCGGTCAGCGCCTCGGTGGCGTCGGCCTGCGACTGTTGATCCTCAGCCGGAATCAGCGCGTTCCACGCATCGGCGCCGTATTCGCCGAGCATCATCGGCTTCGTCGACCGCTGCGCGTAGCGGGTGAACAGATCACCGAAGGTGATGCCGCGATACGCGTTGATGGCCCACACATCGGTCAGCGGCATGGCGTCGATCACCTCCTGCGAAGGCAGTTCGCCGTACACGTTGATGATGGGAATGCGCGAGTCACTGGCGCGAATGAGCGCCATCACCTCGTTGAGCCGCGAGCGTGAGTCGGTCGCGGACATGCCGACGTAGAGGCCGTTGTAGTTCCACTCGTTGCCGACCAGCCAACCGAGGATCGCCGGGTGGTTCTTCACGGCCTCGACGCGCGCGGTGGTGACTGACGCCGCGTCTCCGCCCCAGGAGTAGACGGTGTTGAGCACGTACAACCCATGCCGCTGCAGCGCATCGAGCACCGCGCGATCGCTGATGGGCACATACGTGCGGACCGCGTTGAAGCCCGCCGACGCCATCATCGCCGCGTCACGTTCGACTTCTCCGGAGAAGTCGAGCCCGTTGGGGTGCGAGCCGCCTTTGCGCACCGGGTTCCAGCCGACGGCACGAATCTCGATCGGCGAACCATCGACGAGCAGCTGTCGCCCGACGATGCGCAGCTCCGGCAGACCACCGTCACGCACCGGAGCGCCGGCGTCTGAAGTCTGATGACCCGCGTCCACCACGATCGACGCGTCGGGTACCGATTCTGTGCCGCCATCGGGCATCTCACCGACCGCACCGGTGCACGCGCAGAGCAACAACAGCCACGACCAACGCGTCACAGCGACTCCACGAACGTCACGAGGGCTTCGCGATCGGCGGCGTTCAACGAGGCGAACGTGTCGCGCATGCGCTGCGCTTCACCGCCATGCCAGAGCACCGCTTCAGTCACCGAACGAGCGCGGCCGTCGTGCAGCAGGTTCACCTGACCCACCGTCTGCAACGTCGAACCGACGCCCCACAGCGGAGCCGTGCGCCACTCACTCGCGGTCGCCTCACCCGAGGCGTCTGCCGGTCGCGGGGTCGGTGCGCGTCGGGTACCAACCCGTGGCCCCGATGCGCTCGAAGGTGATGGTGCCGCCGTGCGACGGCGCGTCACCTGCATCAGGCGGAGGGACGACGACCCCTGAATCACGAAGCGCCTGCGGGGGCGCGCCTTCTTCGCCGGAGTCAGGAACGCTCGACGGCGGCGCCGAACACGCACACCACACCACACCGGAGATCAGCCACAGAGCCCGCACGCGGCCAGAGAGACCTGAGCGCGCAACAACGGCTCACGAGTCGTTGCGCCAACCGCCACCGAGCGCTTCGTAGAGCGAGACCACGGACACCAGCAGGCGCTTGCGGGTCTCGATGAGTTCGAGTTGCGCGTCGAGCGAGTCGCGCCGCGTCAGCAGCACTTCCATGTAGTCCGCACGTGCCGACTGAAAGAGCGTGTTCGAGACCTCGACCGAGCGGCCGAGCACGGCGACCTGCTGCTCCTGCAAGTCGTAGGTCTTCTGCAGGTTCTCGAACTTCACGAGTTGGTTGGCCACGTCGATGACCGACTGCAGCAGCGTCTTTTCGTAGGTGAAGACGGCCTGGAGCTGTCTGGCGTTCGCCGACCGGTAGTCGGCCTCGATGCCGGCGCGGTTGAGCAGCGGCGCGGTGACGCTGCCGGCGATGGCGTAGAAGATCGACAGCGGCGTATCGACCAGGTGCGTGACGTTGAACGACTGGTACCCCACCCGCGCGTCGACGCTGAACGAGGGGAAGAACTTCGCGCGCGCCACGTCGATGTCGAGCTTCGAGGCCTGCAGCTCCAGCTCAGCGGCGCGCAGGTCGGGCCGGTTCTCCAGCAGCTCCGCCGGCACGCCCGCGTGCAGTACTTCGGGGAGCGGCGCCTGCAACTCCGCCGCGTTCCGCGCGACGGGTTGAGGAAACCGGCCCACGAGGAAGTTGATGCGGTTCTCTGCCTGCACGCGCTCCTGACGCAGATCGAACAGCCGGCTGCGGTTCTTGAGCACCTCCGCTTCGAAGCGCTGCACGGCCAGCTCGGTCACGCGCGCGGCCTGCTTTTCGATGCGCACCACTTCGAGCGCGTCGGCCTGAATCTGAATGTTGCGCTCCAGCACCTCGAGCTGGTTGTCGAGCGCGATGAGCTCGTAATACGAGCGCGCGATCTCGGCGACGAGCTGGGTGACCATGAAGTTCCGCCCTTCGACGCTCGCGAGGTAGCGCGCCTGCGCCGAGTTTGCGGCGTTGCGCAGCTTCCCGAACACGTCGATCTCCCACGACGCGGTCAACCCAAACGCAAAATTGCCGAGATGTTCAGGCACGCCGTTGGCCGCATCGGCGACGCCCTGGCTGGTATAGCCGCCGACCTTCTCGACGCCACTGCCGATGCCGGCCCCCAGCCTGGGGAGATATTCGCCGCGCCGGGCAGACACCTCGTTCTGCGCAATGACCATCTCCTGTACGCGAACGTTCAGTTCCTGGTTGTTCTTGAGCGCGAGCTCCACGAGCTCGCGCAGCTCGGGGCTGGTGAAGAACGCCTTCCAGTTCTTCTGCGCGACGCTGTGGGCCGGGTCGGCGGGGGCGCCATCGGTGCGGAAGCTGTTGGGGACGGCCTTTCGCACGTCGCGCGACGGGTTCTCGACGAGCGTGGGAATGCAACCGCTCACCAACAGACAGAGCGCCGCGAGCTTCAACTTAGACATGTTGCTCCGCCTTCTCGGTCAGAGGTGCTTGTTCTTCGTCTCTGATGAGCTGCTTGCCTGAGGCGAGGGAGCCGAAGATGAAATACAGACCAGGCACGATGATGACGCCGAAGATGGCGCCGAACAGCATGCCGCCGAGCGCCGAAGCGCCGATGGTGCGGTTGCCCAGCGCGCCCGGCCCGGTGGCCACGACGAGCGGAATCAGGCCGGCAATGAAGGCGAACGACGTCATGAGAATCGGGCGGAAGCGCACCCTGGCGCCTTCGATGGCGGCTTCGAGCACGGTTGCACCCTGCGCGTGCTTCTGAACGGCGAACTCGACGATCAGAACTGCGTTCTTGCCCAGCAGGCCGACCAGCATCACGAGCCCGAGCTGCGCGTAGATGTCGTTCGCCAGCCCCATGCCCTTGAGCCACAGGAACGAGCCGAAGATGCCGGCCGGCAAAGACAACACGACGGCCATGGGAAGAATGAAGCTCTCGTATTGCGCGGCGAGCACCAGGTACACGAACGCCAGCACGATCACGAAGATGGCGATGGCTTCGTTGCCACGGCGCGCTTCGTCGAACGACAGGCCTTCCCACGCGATGTCGTAGCCGCGCGGCAGCGTCTTCGCGGCGACGTCCTTCACCGCGGCGATCGCCTCGCCCGACGTGAACCCCTTCGCGGGCTCACCACGAATGGCTGACGAGTTGTACAGGTTGTAGCGGGTGATCTCGTTGGGCCCCTGCGTCTTCTTCAGGGTCATGAACGCGGAGTACGGCACCATCTCGTCGCGCTCGTTTTTGATGTAATAACTGAGCAGGTCCGACGGCATGCGACGGAATTCCGGCGCGGCCTGTGTATAGACCTTGAAGAAATTGCCGAAGCGGATGAAGCCCTGCTCGTAGGTCGAGCCGATCAGGATGTCGAGGTTCTCCATCGCCTTCTTGATCGAGACGCCCTTCTGCATCGCCAGCGCGGGGTCGACCTGGAGCTCGTACTGCGGGTAGTTGGCGGCGAAGAACGTGAACAGACCGGTGAGCTCCTTGCGCGCCCGCAGGTTGTCCATGAACTCTTTGTTGATGCGATCGAACTCCTGATAGTCGGTGCTGTTTGTCTTATCCAACAGACGCAGCGAGAAGCCGCCGGCGGCGCCGTAACCGGGCACGGCGGGAGGCTGGAAGAACTCGACCACCGCACCCAGGTCTTTCGACTTCTCTTCCAGCTCTTCGATGATCTGATTGACGTTGTGTGTGCGGTCAGACCAGTTCTTCAGGTTGATGAGACAGGTGCCCGCGTTCGAGCCGCGGCCTTCGGTCAGCACTTCGTAGCCTGCGAGCGACGACACCGACGCGACGCCATCGACCTTCTCGGCGATGCGCTGCAGCTCACGGGAGACGTCATTGGTGTGCTCGAGCGTGGTGCCCGGAGGAGTCTGGATGATCGCGTAGATCATTCCCTGGTCTTCGTTGGGCACGAAGCCGGCCGGCAGCACCTTGTTCACGCCGAGAATGCCGACGCTGAACAACGACAACATTCCGAAAGTGACCACGCGGCGGTTCACGATCACGCGCAGCAGGCTCACGTACCGCCCGGTCCACCGGTCGAAGGTGCGGTTGAACCAGTCGAGGAAGATGCTGATGGGCGTGCGGCGCTTCGGCTGACCGTGCGTGTTCTTGAGGATCATCGCGCACAGCACCGGGGTGAGCGTCAGCGCAACCACACCCGACAGCACGATCGACGAAGCCATGGTGATGGCGAACTGTCTGTAGAACACGCCGACCGGGCCGCTCATGAACGCCACCGGCACGAACACCGCGGTCATCAGCAGGGTGATGGCGATCACGGCGCCGCTGATCTCGCCGAGCACCTTCTTCACCGCGGCGTACGGAGCCAGATGCTCCTCAGCCATCTTGGCGTGCACCGCCTCGACCACCACGATGGCGTCGTCGACCACCACGCCGATGGCCATCACCAACGCAAAGAGCGTGATGAGGTTGATGCTGATGTCGAAGGCCTGCATGAACGTGAACGCTCCGACGAGCGACACCGGCACCGCGAGCGTGGGAATGAGCGTCGAGCGCCAGTCGCCCAGGAAGATGAACACCACCAGCGCGACGAGAATGAACGCCTCGCCGAGCGTGTGAACGACCTTCTCGATCGACGCGTCGAGGAACGATGAGACGTCGTAGCTGATCTCGTAGTCCATCCCCGCGGGGAACGAGGTCGCCTTCATCTCGTCGAGCTTCTCTTTGACGCTCTCGATGACCTCGCTCGCGTTCGAGCCATACGTCTGCTTGAGGACGATGGCGGCCGACGGGTGGCCGTCGATGTTCGAATAGATGTCGAAGAACTCGGAGCCCAGCTCGACCGTCGCGATGTCCTTCAACTTCAGGTTCTCGCCGTCGGGTTTGGCGCGGATGATGATGTTCTCGTACTGCTCGGGTGTGTTGAACCGGCCCTGGTAGACGAGCACGTACTCGAGCGCCTGCGAGGTCTTGCCTGAGGCCTGCCCGAGCCGGCCGGGCCTGCCGATCACGCTCTGGTCGGCGACCGCGTCCATCACCTCTTCGGTCGACACGTTGTACGCGCGCATGCGCTCGGGGTTGAGCCACAGCCGCATGGCGTAGGTGCGCGAACCCAGAATCTGCGACTGCGCGATGCCGTTGATGCGCTGCAGCTCGGGCAGCAGGTTCACGCTCGCAAAGTTGTACAGGAACTTCTGATCAGCCGACTTCTCGGTGCTGTACAGGTTCACGTACATCAGCATCGACGGCATGACGCGGTTGACGACCACGCCCTCGAGCTGCACCAGCGGCGGCAGCTTGTTCATCACCTGGTCGACGCGATTCTTCACGTTGATCAGCGCCTGATTGGGGTCGGTGCCGAGCGCGAAGATGACCTGAATCGTGGCCTCACCGGCGCTGGTGGCGTCGGAGATGATGTACGTCATGCCGGGCACGCCGTTGATGGCGCGCTCGAGGCTGATGAGCGAGCTCTGCACGAGCACGTCTGCGCTGGCGCCCGGGAAGGCGAGCGTCACGATCACGCGCGGCGGTGAGATCTCCGGGAACTGCGAGACCGGCCGCGAACGAATCGCGAGCACGCCGAGAAACACGATCAGAATCGAAAGCACGATCGCGAGGACCGGCCGGTAGAGAAAGCGCTCCATGACTTGTTTTCGAGCTCACGTCTGTTCAGACAGGAGCAGGCCTTTATTCTGCGTACACTTCGAGGCTCGCCATGACCTCGTTGGGCTGCTGCACCTCGGGCTCGATGACGCTGCCATCGCGCACCTTGCGCAGGCCCTCGAGGAGGATCTTTTCAGTGTCTTTGATGCCTTCGGCGACCACGTAGAGCTGCGGCAACTCGGCCGAGACGGTGATCGGGCGCGAGTGCACGACGTTCTTGTCGTCGACGACGAACACGAACTTCTTGTCGAGCACCTCGAAGGTCGCCTTCTGGGGAATCAACAGCGCGTCGTCGAGCGGCGTGGTCATCTGCACCTTGCCGGTCTCGCCGTGCCGCAGCAGGCCCTTCGGGTTCGCGAACGCCGCGCGAAAGGCGATGGTGCCCGTCTCGTTGTTGAAGTCGGCCTCGATGGTCTCGATCTTCCCGGGCTGATCGAAGACCTCGCCGTTGGCCATGATGAGCTTCACCGGGCGTGACTTCGCGGCCTCCGACTCCTTCTTGTATTGGAGATATTCGGACTCGGTGACGTTGAAATACACCCACATCGTCGAATTGTCAGACATGGTGGTCAGCAGATCGCCTTCTTCAATCAAGCTGCCCTGTCTGGCTTGAAAGCGACCCATGATGCCGTTGAACGGCGCGCGGAGCTCGGTGAGGCCTTTGTGAGTGGCCGCCAACGCGAGGTTCGCCCTGGCCGTATTGAAGCTGGCCTTCGAGAGCGCGAGCTCGTTGGGCGACACCACGTTCTTTTCAGCCAGCATCCTGGTGTTGTTGAGCTCGATCTCCGACCGGTCGGCCTCGGCCTGCGCTTTCAAGACCTCCGCCTGGTAAACGAGCGGCATGATTTGAAACATCTTGTGGCCCTTTTCGACCGATTGGCCCTCGTCGACGAAGATGCCCTGCAGGTAGCCACGCTCGAGGGCTCGCACTTCGATGTGTTGAATTGCGCGGATCTGCGCGACGTAATCGCGGGTCAGCTCGGTCGACTTCCGGAGCGGCGTCGTCACCCGGTACTTCCTGGCTTCTTCGTGTTCGTGCTCCTTCTCGTGACAGGCCGAGAGGCCCAAGGCCGCCAGCAGAAGCACCGTCACCGAAGTCGCACCACGCGCTGCAATCATGCGGAACGACGATTTCAAGAACCGCGCCACGTCGCGTCAGAGGGAAGTCGGGCCCTGACGGCCGTGTCCGCAGGGAACGACTGTGTCCTCACGACACGGCGAGCGGTGAAACGGGGACATCTGACCCGTGCTCGACCCAGCGGTGAAACAGCCGGCGCCGACGCGTCGTAGGAGTGGCCATGGCTGCCGTGAAAGGTCGCGCGAAGAAGGCCGGTGCCGCCGCGGAATACCCGAAGATCGAGGTGGGCGATCGCGCCCGATTGCGCGCGTGGCTGTCGAAGCACCACGCCACGTCGAGCGGCGTCTGGTTGGTCATGAAGAAGCGCGACGCGGGCGGTGTGTTGCGTTGGAACGACGTGGTGGAAGAGGTGCTGTGCTTCGGCTGGGTCGACAGCCTGCCGAGGGCGCTCGACGACGCGAAGACCATGCTGCTGGTGACGCCGCGCAACCCGCGGAGCAACTGGTCGGCGAAGAACACGGCGCACGTCGCCGACCTCGAGCGGAGGCAGTTGATGACGCCTGCCGGGCGCGCGGCCGTGGAGACCGCGAAGCGCAACGGAGCCTGGACCGCGCTGGACGCCGTGTCTGCCCTGGAGGTGCCGAGCGATCTCGACGAAGCGCTGCGAGACGCGCCCGATGCGCGGACGAACTGGGAAGCGTTCCCCCCGTCAGCGCGGCGCGAAATTCTCGAATGGATCGCCAGCGCAAAGAAGACCGAGACCCGCGCGCGACGCGTCAGCGAGGTCGTGCGTCTGGCCAGACAGAACGTGCGTGCCAACCAGTGGCCGCGAGCGCGTTGACCGCGGCACCACTCGGATTTCGTCGTACGGCTTCCCGGGGCGCCGTGATGGTGGATGATGCGCCGATGCCAGCCATCAAGCCTGCTGTGCCCCGAGCTGCCTGGGGCCGGACCTATGGGAACGGAGACGGCGTGCTGTCCGAGGATGAACAAAGCGTCGCCAGGGTCGCCGAGCATGTGCTCGCCGACGCGACCGTCGACGTCACGGTGAAGGCCGAGCTGCGGCGACTGCCGCGCTCTCCGTTCAGGGCGGGCGTGGCCTGGCGCGATGAGTTCGGAGCCGCCCAGGTGCGCATCTTCCCGGCGCGGCGCGAATGTCGCCCGCCCTCGTGGCCTACGTGACGGCGCATGAGCTGGCGCACGTGAAGCTCGCGCACATCGACGGCGACGAGCACGGCCCCCACGTCGAACTCGAAGCCGAACATTTCGCCGGGCACGTGCTCGCCGAGCTCGGTGAAGATCTGAGCAGCGTCGTCGCGGCGCTGCAGGCCAACGGCGCCGACACCGGCACGCACGGCACCCTGCAGGAGCGCATCGACGCCGTGACCGCCGGGTACTCCACGCGTCGAGCCGAGCTGGCGTCGACGGCGCCGGTGGTGCCGATGGCGCCTCCCGCGGCCGATGGCCTGCCCTCGAGCCCGCTGCCCGCGCCTCTCGAGGCGAGCTTCGATGCACTCGCACAGGCCTTCGACGCGTTCCTGGCGACGCGACGGCAGCGCTGACCGTTCGAGTTGGTGACTCGCGATCCGAAGGCCGTTACTCCGCCGCACCCATGCGTCGTTCCACTCCGCCCGTTGCTTCCATTCGATCGCATACCTGGTTCAACGATCAGGCCTTGATCGAGCAGGCCTGGCAGTTGCCGGTGGCGAGACTGTACGCGCCGCTGCAATCACAGACATTCACGTCAATCTGCGGCCCGACGAGCGTGTCGAACGTGCTGAGAACGATGGGAGTGAAGGCCGCAGCGAACCCGTTCAGCCGGTTTGGCGTGCGTGCGATGAGCCTCGATCAGGTGGCGCTCGAGTCGCGAGACCTGGTGTCTCGCGGGTGGTCGGTGACGGCGCAACGCCCGAAGACGGTGGCGCAATTGCGCGAGCACCTGAGGCAGTCGAACGACCCGCGCTTCCGCTACGTGAGCAACTTCTCGCGGCTGCCGTTGTTCACGCACGGCGGCGGTCATCACTCGCCGCTCGGTGGCTATCTCGAAGAGCACGACCTCGCGTTCATTCTCGACGTGAATGCGGGCTACGGGCCGTGGTTGGTGAAGGCCGAACGCCTCTTCGAGGCGATGGACACCGATGACTGGGGCGTTGGTTTGACGCGCGGGCTGGCGATGTACGAACGCGTCGGCAGCTAATCCATCACGGCGGCATAGCTGCGCACGTCTTCTGGCCGCCGGCTGATGTTTGGAAAGACAAGGAAGCGTCGCAGCACGGCTTCGAATTGCAGTCCGGACTTTTCGAGCACACGCGACGAAGCGACGTGCTCGACGTGACAATGCGCTTCGATGCGCGCGATGCCGAGTGAGCGACCGAGCTCCACCATGGCCCTGCACGCTTCGGTCGCGATGCCCTGCCCCCTCACGTCACGCCGGAGGATGTAGCCCGTCATCGCGCGATGTCTGTTGAACAGGTGCAGCCCCGTCGAGCCGACGACGCGCCCGCCGTATTCGATGAAGTACGTGCCGACGCCTTTCTCAATCCACTCGCCGGTGGCGAACGACATGAACGCCAGCGTGTCGTCGATGGTCTTGTGCGTAGGCCACCCCATGTGGCGCGTCACCTCCGCGTCGCTCGCCCACGTGAAGGCCGCCGCGGCGTCGCTGGTCACCGGCCGTCGGAGCGTCAGCCGCGCGGTCGTGAGTCTCTCGGGCACTTTCGACATCGCCGCAGCTTGCCACTGAACAGAATGTCAGTCCGCTGATGTAGAAGGCGCCTCGTGAGCATCGTCGTCGTCGCCGAGAAGCCTTCCGTCGCCCGTGACCTGGCCCGCGTGCTGGGCGCGAACACGCGCGCGGACGGCTATCTCCATGGCAACGGCTACGTCGTCACCTGGGCCATCGGGCACCTGGTTGGTTTGCAGGAACCCGAAGGCATCGACGCGCGGTGGAAGCGCTGGAGCTTCGAGACGCTCCCGATGTTCCCCGTGAAGTGGCCACTGCAGGTCTTCGACGGCACGAAGGACCAGTTCGAGATCGTTCGGCGCGCGCTGACGTCTCCGAAGGTGACCGAGATCATCTGCGCCACCGACGCCGGGCGCGAAGGCGAGCTCATCTTCCGCTTCATCTACGAGGCCGCCGGCTCGCAGAAACCGGTGAAGCGGTTGTGGATTTCGTCACTCACCGACGGCGCGATTCGGGACGGCTTCGCGAAACTGCGGCCGCAGCGTGACTTCGACGGGCTGGCGGCAGCGGCGCTGGGTCGCTCACGCGCCGACTGGCTGGTCGGTATGAATCTGTCGCGGGCGTATGGGCTGGCGCGCGACGAGAAGCTGTCCGTCGGCCGCGTGCAGACGCCCACGCTGGCGCTGCTCGCGGAACGCGAAATCGCCATTCGTGACTTCAAGCCCGAGGACTACCTCGAGGTCGTGGCCACGTTCTCGCCCCGCGACGGAGCGAAGTACGACGGGGTCTGGCATCGGCCCGACGCGAAGGAACACCCGCGGCGACTGCCGGCCGACGGTGAAGAAGCCAGGGCCGTCGTCGAGCGCGCGAAGCGTGGTGAAGCGAAGATCGCCTCGGTCACGCAGAAGCAGAAGAAGCTGCCGGCGCCGTTGCTGTATGACCTGACCGAACTCCAAAGACATACCAATAGACTGTATGGCTTTTCTGCCCAGCGCACGCTGGAGCTCGCCCAGGCGCTGTATGAGCAACACAAGCTCATCAGCTACCCGCGCACCGACAGCCGGCACCTGTCGAACGACGTCGCCAAGACGCTGGCGCCCATCACGAAGACCATCGCGCCGCGCTTCGAGCCGCACGTGGCGCCCGGTACCGGAGAACGGCCGCTCGGCAAGCGCTTCGTCGACGACGCGCAGGTCAGCGATCACCACGCGATCATTCCCACCGCGACCCAGCCCGGCTCGCTGAGCCACGACGAGCAACGCGTCTATGACCTCATCTGCCGGCGGTTGCTGCAGGCCTGGCACGACGACTTCACCTGGGCCGCGACGGAGGTGGTGACCGAGATCACCACCCCCGGCGTGGTGGACACCTTCAAGAGTCACGGCACCGCGGTGGAGCAGCTCGGCTGGAAGGTGCTCGACGTCGGCAACGCGAAGCCGCCGAGTGAGAAGAAGGCACCCAACGAAGACGCCGACGACGACGCGATGCTGCCGTCCGGCCTCGCGAAGGGGCAGGCGCAGCAGGTGCTCGACGCGAAGGCCGTGCAGAAGCGAACGCGGCCACCTCCGCGGCTGAATGACGCGTCATTGCTGACCGCCATGGAGACCGCCGGCAAGACGCTCGACGAACGAGAGCTCTCGGAGGCCATGAAGGAGAACGGCCTCGGCACGCCGGCCACGCGCGCCAACATCATCGAGACGCTGCTGACGCGCGGGTACATCGTGCGAGAGGGCAAGTCGCTGGTGGTGACCGACAAGGGCCTCGGGCTCATCGAGGCCGTCGACGCGGAGGTGAAGAGCGCCGCGATGACCGGCGCGTGGGAAGCGCGGCTGCAGCGGATCGCGAAGGGGCAAGGCGAGCTGCCCGAGTTCATCGACGGAATCGAGCGGTACGTCGAGAGCGTCATCGGGCGAATTCGCGACGGCGGCGTTGCTCCGCCGCGACCGCCGACCACGAGCGCCCCACCCCGGCCGCCGCCCCCTGCGCATCGCGAAGGCGATTGGTTGGCGCGCTTCGGCCACAAGGACTTCAGGCCGCACCAGAAGGAGGCGTGCGACGCCGCCATCGAGGGCAACGACGTGTTGCTCGTCATGCCCACCGGCGCCGGCAAGTCGCTCTGCTACCAGTTGCCCGGCCTCGCGCGCGGTGGAACCACGCTGGTCGTCAGCCCGCTCATCGCGTTGATGGAAGACCAGGTGAGCAAGCTGCAGGCGCTCGGGCTGCGCGCCGACCGCATTCACTCCGGGCGACCGCGCACCGAGTCGCGTCGTGTGTGCAACGAGTACCTCGCCGGCGAGCTCGACTATCTGTTCATCGCGCCGGAACGGCTCGCGGTGCCCAACTTCCCCGAGCTGCTCGCGAAGCGAACGCCGTCACTCATCGCCATCGACGAGGCGCACTGTATTTCTCAGTGGGGTCACGACTTCCGGCCCGAGTATCGGCTGCTCGGCGCGCGGTTGCCGATGTTGCGGCCAGCGCCGGTGATGGCGCTGACGGCGACGGCCACGCCGCGTGTGCAGCAGGACATCGTGGCGCAGCTGCGGCTCGCGACCGGCAACCGGCAGCTCATTCACGGCTTCCGTCGAGACAACCTCGCCATCGAGTGTCTCGAGGTGCTTCCCGGTGAACGCCCGGATCGCGCGTGCGAGTGGCTCGGCAAACCGGGTCGATTGCCCGCCATCGTCTATGCGGCGACGCGCAAGAGCGCTGAGCAGACGGCGAAGGTGCTGGCCAAACGCTTTCGCGCCGCGCCGTACCACGCAGGGCTATCGACCGATGAGCGCGACCGCACGCAGACCCGGTTCCTCAGCGGAAAGCTCGATGTCGTGGTGGCCACCGTCGCCTTCGGCATGGGCGTCGACAAGGCCGAGGTGCGCACCGTGATTCACCTCGCGCTGCCCGGGAGCGTCGAGGGCTACTACCAGGAGATTGGGCGCGCCGGCCGTGACGGCAAGCCGTCACGCGCGCTCTTGATGCACCACTTCGTCGACCGGAAGACCCACGAGTTCTTCTTCGAGCGCGACTACCCCGACGCGTCGGTGCTGGCGAAGCTGCAGCGCACGCTGCGCGACACGCCGGAAGACGCCGAGACCGTGCAGCGGCGCTCGCGCATCAAGGTCGACGAGTTCGAGAAGGCACTCGAGAAGCTGTGGATTCACGGCGGCGTGAAGGGCGTCACGGAAGACGCCCTGGTGCGTGGCCACGACCACTGGGCGGCGCCCTACGAAACGCAGCGGCGGTTGCGCGTGGAGCAGCTGGCGCTGATGGCGAAGTTCGCCGAAGGGCACCGCTGCCGAATGCTGACCCTCGTGCAGCACTTCGGCGATCAGACCGATTCAGGAACGCCGTGCGGCAAGTGTGACATCTGCGCGCCGGCCGATTGTGTCGCAGCGGTCTTCGAGCGCCCCACGCGCGACGAGCTCGTCGTGATGCGCGAGCTCGTGGCGCGGCTGCAGTCACTGCCGGGTCAGGCCAGCGGCCGGTTGTGCCGCGAGCTGCTCGGCGAGGCGCCCGACGCGCGCAAGCGGTTCGAGCGGCTCGTCGGCGGCATGGTGCGCGCCGGGCAGCTGCGGCAGACCGACGACGTCTTCGAAAAAGACGGCAAGCGCATTCCCTTCACGCGACTGCACGTGCTGGGTCAGCCCGACCCATCACGCGCACTGCTCGCGCCCCGGAGCCAGCCCGCGCCCGAGCGCACCTTCGAACGCAAGGCGCGCCGGACCCGTGCACCTCGGGAACGCGGAGGCGTCGAGCTGCCTTCGGGCGGAGCCAACGCGGCGCTGGTCGAACGGCTTCGCGCCTGGCGGCTCAGCGAGGCGAAGCGTCGCCGCGTGCCCGCATTTCGTGTGTTGACCAACCGCGCGCTGGTGGCCGTCGCCGAAGCGCGGCCCACGACGCAGAGCGAGCTGCGCAACGTCGAAGGCCTGGGCCCCAAGTGCATCAAGGACAGCGGCTCACAATTGCTCGAGCTGTGCAGGGCCTGACTGCCGGCCCTCAACGGCCTGGGTCTCAAAGCACTCCGTCGGAAAATCGCGACAGCCGCGCACGCTGTTGCGAAGCTTCGAACACATACGAATAGGGGGCGTTTACACATGGTGATGTCGAGCTGCGATTCGATGTTGGTCTGCGTCTTCAAGTTCGCACGCGACACCCGATGTCTCCGCAGACGGCCGTGACGATGCACCCCGCGTACTCATCTTCTGATTCGGTGGTGCCTGAAGTGCGGGCGACGGTGTTGATCGTCGACGACGATCCGCTCTCGCGCGAGCTGAGCACCCGCGCGCTGATGTCGGCGCACGACGTGCTCCAGGCCGACAGCGTCGCGGCGGCGCTGGACATCATTCGCAACCGGCACGTCGACCTCGTGATTCTCGACGTGATGATGCCCGGCACCAGCGGCCTCGACGGCTGCGGCGCCATCAAGCTGCAAGCGGGGGCGCGGTATCTGCCGGTCTTGCTGCTGACCGCGCTGCGCTCTCAGGAAGATCGCAACCTCGGGCTGGCTGCCGGCGCCGACGACTTTCTCTCCAAACCCGTCGATCGCCGCGAGCTGCAGCTGCGGGTGGCCACGTTCGCGCGGCTCGCTCATCAGGAGCAGCTGATTCGCCGGCAGGTGCAGCAGCTCAACGAGCTCTCGGCGCTCAAAGACGATCTCGTCGAGATGATGGTGCACGATCTCCGCAACCCACTGACCGCGGTGACCAGCTCGCTGAGCCTGCTCAAAGACAGCCCGTCGCTGCAGACGCACGAAGATCGCGAAGACGTCGACCTCGCGTTGTCGGCGACGCACCGCATCGCCCGGCTGCTCGAAGAGCTGCTCCAGATTCGACTGCTGGAAGAAGGCAAGCTGGTGCCGCAGCGCACGCCGGTGCCACTCGAGTCGGTCGTGCGCAACGCCGTCGACACGCTCAAGCCGGGTGCCACGTCCCGCCGCATCGCCCTGGAGTTCGTGCCGCCACCCAACTGCGACAGCACGGTCTGGGTCGACGAACCGCTGATTCAGCGCGCCATCGAGAACCTGCTCAGCAATGCGCTCAAGTACACGCGCAAGAGCGTCGACGTATGGCTCGACTGTACGCCGCTGAACGTGGCCGTGACCGTGGCCGATCGCGGCCCCGGCATTCCCGAGTTCCTCCGCCCGAAGCTGTTCAGCAAATTCGCCTCGGTCGAGGCGGAGCACGGCCAGGTGCGGCGAGGCATCGGGCTGGGGCTGTACATGGTGCGTCTGACCACCATGGCGCATGGCGGTAAGGTCGACGTCGAACCACGCGAGGGCGGCGGTTCGCTGTTTCGACTCGTGTTGCGCCGAGGGGCCTGAACTTTGTCGACCATTGCAGGAGTGCTGGGACCCATCGTCTCGGCGCTGCGGGATCATTCTGGAATCGACTTCGAAGCGTTTCGCCGTTCGACGCTCGAGACGGCGGCGGCCACGCGCGCGTCGGTGCTCGGCGTGTCGGCCGAGGCCTACCTCGCCAGGGTGCACAGCGAGCCCCGCGAGCGGGCGCTGCTGGTCGAAGCCTGCCTGGTGGGCCACACGTCGTTCTTCCGCGACATCGACGTGATGCGGGCGCTGGCCAATCGCGTGTTCCCGAACGTGGCGCGCAACGTCTCGGGCGTGGTGCGCGCGTGGGTGGTGGGCGCGGCCACCGGTGAAGAAGCGTGGTCGATGGCCATGCTGCTCGACGCCGCCGCGCACCAGCGGTTCGATCTGCTGGCCACCGACGTGTCGGCCAGCGCGCTGGCGCATGCGGCGCGCGCCGAATACCCGACGCAGATTCTCCCCGCGGGCTTCGCGGAGGGCTCCTTCGAGTTCGACGTGGCGGTGATGCGGGTGCGCGGCGAGCTGCGAGAGCGCGTGCACTTCGCCGAACACGACATCGTCGGTCCGCGCCTGATGCCCGCGTCGGCCATCGTCGCCAGCTTCGACGTGGTGTCGTGCCGCAACGTGCTCATGTGGTTCGACGAGCGCTTCCGGCGGTTGGCGCTCGATCGGCTGGCCGCCGTGACGCGGCCCGGAGGCGTGCTGGTGCTTGGCCGCTCCGAGTCGCTGCCTGTCAACAACACGTCGTTCGTGCCCCTGGCCGACGTCGACGCCGGCCTGCGCATCTTCGAGAGGGTCTTCTGATGGCGTTCAAAGACTGGTCGATTTCGCTGAAGGTGGCGACGGTGGCGCTGGTCGCGGCGGTGCTGCCGGCCATGATGGCGACGATCGTCGTGTACTCGCAGACGCGTCAGGCGACCGCCGAGGGCGTCGAGCGCGAGCTGGCAGGTCACGCAGATCGCATCACCGACGAGCTCGACGCCTTCAACTCCACGTTCGCCGACATGGCGACGTTGCTGTCGTCGATCCGCTCCGTGCAGAACAGCGCCTCCGCCAGCGCGTCCGGCGAGGACGTCTCGCGCGCACGCGCGGTGCTGGCGAGCGTCTCGCAGCGCGACGCCCGGGTGGCGGCGGTGATTCTGGTGAGCCTCGACGGCACGGTGCGCATCGCCACCAACCCGGTGCTCGAAGGCGCCTCGATGAAAGACAGCCTCGACTTCCCGCGCGCCGTCAGCGGCCGCGCGACCATCTCGTCGCTGTTCGTGCCCGCGGGAGCGCACGAGCATGAAGGCGTCGTCTCGTACACCGCGCCGTTGGCGCAAGGCGGCTACGTGGCGGTGTGGGTGCGCGCCGAAGCGTTCTGGGACATCACGCGGCGGCTCAACGACCGCATCTGGCAGGGCAGCTACGTGGTGGTGCTCGACAACTCTGGAGTTCGCGTGGCCCACGGTGCGCGGCCCGATCTGCTCTTTCACCCGAGCGGCGCGCTGCGCGCCGAAGACCGCGCCGAGTTCCGGCGGGTCAAGCGCTTCGGGGACCGCACGGCCGACTTCCTCACGCCGGTCGAGGAGGCCATCGAATGGCAGGCGTCGACGAGCCCCACCGGCGGCCTGAGCGATGCGGTGTCATTCGCGCCCAACTCGGCAGGTCAGGGAGAGCGCATCGCCACGGCGCGGCGCATGAAATCGGTGCCGTGGACGGTGTTCTCGGTGGTGTCGAACGAAGCGGTCAACACGCCGCTCTCGCGCCAGGTGACGCGCCTGCTGTGGCGCACCGGCCTGGTGGTGCTGCTCGGCTTCATTCTCGCGTTCGTGCTCGCGCAGCGAATGGTGGCGCCGGTGATCCCCCTCGTGAGCGCGGCGCGCGACCTGTCGCGTGGGCTCTCGCCGGGGCCGGTGGCGGTCGACCGCGCCGACGAGCTCGGTGAGTTGACGGGGCAGTTCAACGCCATGGTGAAGGCCACGGTGAGCCACCGGGCGGAGCTCGAGGGCCGCGTCGAGGAGCGCACCCGTTCACTCACCGCGGCGAATCAGGAGCTCAAGGTTCAGCAGGAAGAGCTGCGCGCCCAGCAGGACGAGCTGGAGCGGAAGAACCAGGAGGTCGAGAAGGCCACCCAGCTCAAGTCGGCGTTCCTGGCGAACATGTCGCACGAGCTGCGCACGCCGCTGAACTCGGTCATCGGCTTCTCGGAGCTGCTGGCCGACGAGCTGGGGCCAACCCTCAGCGATCGCCACCGCAAGTACCTGGGCGACGTGCGCGGCGCGGGCAAGCACCTGCTCTCGCTCATCAACGACATCCTCGACCTCTCGAAGATCGAAGCGGGCCGGCTCGAGCTGCGCCGCGAAGCGGTGTCGGCGGCCGAGCTGCTCAATCACGCGCAGAGCCTGGTCGGCGGCACGGCGCTGTCGCGACAGATCCTCATCACCCAGGACGTGCGCACCACGCGCTCGGTGTCGGCAGACCCCGAGAAGCTGCGCCAGGCGCTGGTGAACCTGCTGTCGAACGCGATCAAGTTCAGCCCGGCTCGCAGCGAAGTGGTGCTGAGCGCCGAAGACGTGGGCAACAAGATCCGCTTCTCGGTGCGCGACAACGGCCCGGGCATCGAAGCCTCGCTGCTGCCGCGGCTCTTCGAACCCTTCGTGCAGGGCGAGAACCCCATGGTGAAGAAGCACCAGGGCACGGGCCTGGGCCTCGCGATTTCCCGGCGGCTCGTCGAGAGCCACTGAGGCAAGCTGCAGGTCGCTTCCTTCAGTGGTCAGGGCGCGACGTTCTTCTTCGACCTCGACGCCCAGCTCGTGGAGACGCGTCGCGTGACGCCGGCGCAGCTCAACGCCGTGGGCCGCGTGAAGGTGCTGTTGCTCGAGCCGCGCACAGATCGCGCCGATGCCCTCCGGTCTGCGCTCCGGGCCGGCGGCTTCGAGGTGACCACCCCGCATCGCGACGAGCCGGCTTCACTGGCGGCGAAGCGGCTGCAACCGACGGTGGTGGTCCTCACGCCGGGCGTCGACGACGACGGCCTCGTCGAGTTGCGCGCGCTGCGCAAAGACGAGGGCCTTCGCGAGGTGCCCATCGTGCTCACCACCGCGCCCCACGCGCTCGGCATCATCGGAAAGCCGCTCGAGCCCGGCGAGGTCGTCAACGCGGTGCGGCGCGCGGCCTCTGGTCGTACGCCGGCGCGCGTGCTGGTGGTCGACGACGATCCCCGCGCGCTCGAGCTGGTTCGCGCTGCGCTCACGCCGCAGGGCTACGAGGTCGAGACGTGCGACAACGCGCCGCGGCGATCGCAGCCGCCCGCGCCAACAAGCCCGACGTGCTGCTCACCGACCTGATGATGCCCGAGATGTCGGGCTTCGAGCTGGTCGAGAAGCTCGCCGCCGACCCCGACTTGCGGTCGGTGCCGGTGCTGGTGCTCACCGCCCTCGAGCTCAACGAAGCGCAGCGCGCGATGCTGCGCGAGCGCACGTTCGCCACCGCGCGCAAAGGTGACATCACGGCGATGGAGATCGTCACCACCGTGGAGCGCCTCACCCGGCCGCGCGCGATGAGCCGAACTGATGCCGTCACGGTGCTGGTGGTCGACGATCACGATCTCAACCGCGAGCTGGCGCGCGCACACCTCGAGCGCCGGGGCTTCCGCGTCATCGAGGCCGACGGCGGTGAGGCCGCAGTGCGTGTCGCGAAGGAAGCGAAGCCCCACCTGGTGCTGATGGACCTCTCGATGCCCGGCATGGACGGCTTCGCCGCGCTGCGCGCCCTGCGTGCCGCGCCCGAAACCGGTCACATTCCGGTGATCGCGTTGACGGCCATGGCCATGCGGCGCGACGAAGAAGCCGTGCACGCGGCGGGGTTCGACGGCTACCTCACCAAGCCGCTCGAGGTCAGCCGCCTCGACGCGGAGCTCTCGCGCCTGCTCGCGTCGTGAAGCGTCAGTTGACGATGACGGTGACCGTGGCGCTGCCGCTCTGGGCTCCCAGCGTCGCCGTGACCGTCGCGGTGCCCGGCGCCACGGCGCTGAAGGTGCCGCCACCGGTCGACGACAACACCGCCGCGTTCGAGCTCGACCACGTCGCTTCGGCGGTCACCTCGCGGGTGGTGCCATCGGAGTACTCGGCCCACGCGGTGAACGAAGCGGTGTCGCCGGGCTGAACGAACTCGCCGCCGACGACTGACAGCGCGAGCACCGTGGGCGCAGCCGAGACCTGCAAGGTCGTGCTCCCCGAGAAGTTCCCCCACTGCGCGGTGATCGTCGACGAGCCGGCAGCCAGCGCCTGGGCGTGACCCGACGGCGAGACCGACACCACCGCGCCGTTCGCCACCAGCCACGTGCACTCTGCGGTCACGTCGAAGCGCGAGCCGTCGCTGTAATACGCCCACGCGGTCAGCCGCGCCGATTCACTCAGCGCGAGCGTCTGCGAAGAAGCGTCGAGCGAGAGCGACGCTGGCGTGGCCCCGGTGACGAAGAGGTTCAGGCTGGTGGTGAACTGGCCGATGCGCGCGGTGACGATGGCGGCGCCCGGCGAGACCGCGCTGACGCGCCCCGCCGTCGACGAGAACGCAGCGACACCCGGCACACTCGACGACCACTGCGCGGCGGACGTCAGCGTCTGCACCGAGCCGTCGTTCATCACCCCCTGAAGCGTGAGGTCGTGCGATCGCCCCACCGGCAAAGCAGGCGCCGGCGACAACACGAGGTAGCTGAGCGACGGTGCCACCACGCTGAGCTGAGCGGTGGCCAGCACGTCGCCCGCCGACGCGGAGATCTCGACGTCACCCAGCGCGATGGCGTGCAGCGCGCCCGCGTTCACCGTGGCGATGGTCTCGTCGGCCGAGGCCCACAGCAGCTCGCTGGTCATGTCGAGCGTGGCGCCGTCGGAGAAGCGACCGAGCGCGGTGACGGACAGCGTCTGACCCGGCGTGGCGCGCAACGTGGAAGGCGTCAGCTCGAGTGACTGCAGCACGCCGCTGGTGACGATCACCGGTGTCTCGGCGTGCTCGCCGCCGAACTCGGCGCGCAGCGTCGTGGTGCCCACGCGCGCCGCCGAGACGACGCCTGCCGAAGCGACGGCGATCGACGGGTCGGTGGTGCGCCACAGGGCCGAGAAGGTGACGTCTTGCGACGAGCCATCAGACAGCGCCGCCCGCAGCGTCATGTTGCGCCCGAAGCCGACGGGCAGTGACGGCGCCTGCGGCGTCAAGGTCACGTCGACGACGAACACGTCGGGCACGCGCACCTGAACGACGCGGCGAATACCGAGACAGGTCACGAACACGCGGCCCGCGCCGGGAGAACGAGCGGTCACCAGGCCGAGCGGAGAGACGCTGGCGACCTGCGCGACCGGCGTGGCCCACACGCAGCTCTGCGGCGGCACGTCGAGCCGGGTACCGTCGGTCCACGTGGCGGTCACGCGCACCTGCGCCGTCGAGCCACGCACCAGGCGCAACGAAGACGGCGAGACATCGAGCGAGCTCAACGCCGCCGGAGTGACCGTGAAGCGGGTGACGACCACCTGCCCGCCGAAGAAGCCGATGAGCTGCGCCTGCCCCACGTGACGCGCGGTGACCAGCCCCTCGGCGTCGACTGACGCGACCGTGGGGTCGTTCACCTGCCACGCGGTGACGCGGGACACGTTGCTGGTGGTGCCGTCACTCCAGTGAGCGAGCGCCGCGGCCTGCCACGACGCCCCCAGCGGGAGGGCCCGCAGCGGCGCCATGGTCACGCGGGTCAGCACCGCGTCGATCACCTCGACGCGGGTCGAAGCGCTCAACGAACCGAGCGAAGCCGTCACCGTGACCGAGCCGACGACGAGGCCACGCGCCCAGCTGCCCTGCTGCTCGAGCTTCGACGCGTCTTCGTTGCTCCACGTGACCTGCGACGACACGTCGCGCAGCGAGCCGTCGCTCATCGTCGCCAACGCACGCAGGGAGGTGCGGAGCCCTGCAGGGAGGCGCTGTGGCGACGCGTCGGCTGCGAGCGCCATCGGCACCGCGTCGGTCACCTTCACGCTGGCGGCAGCCGTCACGCCGCCCGTCGTCGCCGTGATGCGCACCGACCCCGGCGCCACGCCGACGAAGCGGCCCGACGCGTCGACGGTGCCGATGGCAGGCGCTTCGCTGCTCCACACCGCGGCGCGGGTGACGTCGAGCTGCTGACCGTCACTCAACGTGGCGCGCGCACTCAGCTGCTGGCTGAAGCCGGCCGGCAGGTCACCCTGCTCCGCGCGCAGCTCGAGACCAGCGACGATGGCGTCGGTCACCACGAGCTGCGCCGACACGGCGAGGTCCTTCGCGGTCAGCTCGACCGTCACCACGCCCGGACGCAGCGGCGTGATGCGCCCCGCGCGAACCGAGGCCAGCTCGGGCTGCGACAGGGTGACCGAGGCCTCGGCGGTGACGTCGACTTCGGTGCCGTCGCTGGCGATGGCGACGAGCCGAATCGGCAACTCGAGCCCCAGCGGCACCAGGAGCTGTGAAGGCTCAAGGCGCAACGCGCGGTACTGCGGCTGGACGACGTCGAGCGGGCGGGCGTCCATCAGGTCGAGGTACTGCGCGCGAACCCGCGTACGGCCCATGTTCACGCCCTGCACCACGCTCGAACCACCGGTCGTCACGCCGACGAAGTCGTCGTCGATGGTCCACACCGTCTCGTTGGTGACGTCGCGCACCTCGCCGGTCGACAGCAACGCCGTGGCCACGTAGCGAAGCGACTCACCGCGGGCGACCCGACCATTGGCCGGCGAGATGCGGAGCGTCTCGACCCGCTCCGCCTGCGGCTGCGGTGCGCAGGCTGCCAACAACGCCAACAGAAGAAGTGGAGTCGTCTTCATGGTGGACCTCTTCAGCGCGACCGCACGAGCGAGACACCGGCACCCGCCAACACCACCAGGTCACCCACGCCACGGCTGGTCATCGCGCGCGGCGTCGCCGGTACGTCGATGCGCGTCCAGTTCGAGTTGCCTTCCTGACGGAAGAGGTGCCCCGCCGAGCTGAGGGCGAACCGCTCTCCACCGCTGCGCACGGCCGAGGTCGCGGGCTCGGGCAACGCGGAGCTCGTCCACCTGGGGAGCGGACCGGAGACCACCACGCCGTAGCGCTTCTCGGTGCCTTCGACGAAGCCGCTGAGCAACACCGTGCCGTCGATGGCCGTGGCCGACGAGAGCTGCGCGTCGAGCGGGCTGTTCATGAGCACCCACGCGTCGGGCACCCAATGCGCCGCGAAGGCGTCGCCGACGGCCCAGAGCTCGCTGCCGTTGGCGACCATGCTCTCGATGCTGCCGGGCGCGACGCGCTGTTCGACCAGCACCCCGCCGACGAGCCGCAGCAGCGAGCCGCCGCGCGTACCGACGTGCACCGAGCCCGTGGCGTCGACGGCCACCGCGGTGAAGTCTTCGACGATGGTGTTCTCGATCTGCACGAGGGCGCCATCGCGAACCATGAGCAACGTGCCTTGGTAGCCGACGATGACCGGCTGACCGGCAGCGTCGAAGGTGATGGCGCGCAGCGTGGTGTTCACCGGCGTCGGCACCGTCTCCCAGACGTCGGCGGCCATGCGAACCACGGTGCCGTTCTCACCCACTGCCCACGCGAAGCCCTCCGGCGAGGTCGCCACGGCCAGCAGCGTCGACGTGGTGCCGGTACCGCGCACTTCCC
Source organism: Archangium gephyra (assembly GCA_003243425.1). GTDB lineage: Bacteria > Myxococcota > Myxococcia > Myxococcales > Myxococcaceae > Archangium_A > Archangium_A gephyra_A. The sequence continues at coordinate 177,941 of QFQP01000009.1, forward strand.
ACCGCACGTTGTTGCTGACGGGCGTGGTGTTCACGGTGACCACCGACGAAGCGAAGTTGCCGTTCCACTCCGCGCCGACGCGAACCGGGCCATTGCAGGCCGCGTCTTCGCTGGGCGGGCAGGTGTAGGTGGCCGTCGCGAAGCCGTCGACCAGCGTCGGCGCGTCGAGGAAACGACCCACCGCCGCCGTCAACACGACCGGGCCGGTGCCGGGCTTTCCGTCGGCGTCGAGCGCCTGAATGCGAAACACCGCGCGCTGCGTTTCACCGTCGAACCCCGCCACATCAGGCGAGATCAACAACGCGGTCTGATCAGCGGGAGCGCAGGCTCCGAACACCGACGTCACTGCGAGGGCTGCAACTGCAATCCGGCGAGCGAGAGAGGTCTTCATCATGGCTGCCCGCTTGTGCAGCGGCGATGCCAGCGCGTGCCCCCTCGGAAAACGGGCGCTTCAGGGTGGGTCGAAGCCGCCCACGAGGTCAAACCTGACTTTCGAGCTCACGGGCTCCAGCTGACGACGAAGACCTCCCGCTCACCGATGTGCGCAAACGTGACCGTCGGTGTTCGGGCCTTGAGCCGTGCCAGCATCTCCAGCAGCAGTCCGCGCACGTAGTGCGACAGGCCACCGGTGGTGTTGAAGGCCAGCTCCACCGAGCCAGCCGTGAGCGCGCGGGCCTCGACGCGGGTGATGGAGTCAGCCGAGTGGTAGTTCTCGGCCATGCGCATCATCGCGCGCTGAGGCCCCAGGAGCCGCAACAGCACGAAGAGGCTGCGCCCCACGAGGCTCTCGGAGTAGCCGGCGAGCATCTCGCGGCCGACGGTCTCGAGCGCCTCCGCTTCGGGTTTGCCGGGGCACAGGCGCGCGGCGACGGCGCGCACCAGCAGCGCCCAGGTCTCGAGGTTCACCTCTTTCGGAGCCGCAGCGTCGAGCCCCAGCGCGCGCAGCTCGGCGCGGAACTCGGGCGTCAGCAGCGCGCGCCGTGTCAGCACGCGCTCGACGAACGCTTCGACCGTGTGCCGGTAGATGACCCCCTCGGCCACGTCAGCCTGCCCTCTCGACGTCGCTCGCCGCGGCCACCTCGTCGAGCAACGCCGCCAGGCGATCGGGATCGAGCGGCTTGGTCAGGTACGCGTCCATTCCCGCAGCCAGGCACAGCTGCTCGTCGCCCTTCATGGCGCTGGCCGTGAGCGCGATGATGGGAATGCTGCGCTTGTTGCGACCGAGCTCGAAGGTGCGAATGCGGCGCGTCGCTTCGAGGCCATCGAGCTCCGGCATGTGCATGTCCATCAACACGCAGTCCCAGTCTTCGCGTTGCACGGCGGCGACCGCGAGCGCCCCGTTCACCACGTGCACCACCTGATGGCCGAAGCGTTCACACAGGCGCTGCGCGAGGCGCGCGTTGATGGCGTTGTCTTCGGCCAACAGCAGCCGCAGCGGCCGGTGCCGCGACGCCGGTCTTTCGGCGCGCGCCTCCTGGGTGAAGGGCCCCCCGCGCTCGAGCTGCTGCACCGAGTGCATCAGCTCCGCGAGTGAGACCGGCCGAGAGAGCACGCGGCGAATGCCCGCAGCGGACAGCGCCTCAGCCGAGGGCCGCGCGGTGGTGCGGGTGAGCAGCAGCCGCGGCACCACGCTCAACGACTGCTCGAGCTGCATGGCTTCGCTCAGCTCGAGGCCGCTGGTCTCCTGAAGCTCCTGCTCGATCACCACCAGGCGCGGCGGCGCCGGCAGCTCGAGCAATTCACGCATGGCCGTCTTGCCGTTGGCAGCGACGATGTCGAAGCCGAGCTGCGCGAGCTGGCGCGCGGTCGCGTTTCGGGACGCCTGGCTGTCGCTGACCACCAGCGCCGTGCCGCGGCGCAGCGCGAGCGTGCGCGGCGGACCTTCGACCTCGGCCAGCGGCAGGAAGATCCTGAAGCAGCTCCCCGTGCCCAGGGTGCTGTCGACGTGAATGGTGCCGCCCATGCGCTTGACGAGCTGCAGCGTGATCGCGAGGCCGAGCCCGGTGCCGCCGAAGCGACGGTTGGTGGCGCCGTCGGCCTGGGTGAAGGCCTCGAAGATGAGGTGAATGCGATCTTCGGGAATGCCGACGCCGCTGTCGGTGACGGCGATCTCGACGCCGCCCTCGACCCGCCGTGCTTCGACCAGCACCTGCCCGCGCTCGGTGAACTTGACCGCGTTGCCGATGAGGTTCGTGGTGATCTGACTGACGCGAACCACGTCGCCGTAATACTGGTCGGCGAGCTGGGCATCGAAGTCGACCACCAGCTCGAGATCTCTCACGTGTGCCCGGCTCGCCTGATTGCGCGCGGCTTCGTAGAGCGACTGCCGCAGCGAAAACGGCGCGCGCTCGAGCTCCAGCTTGCCCGACTCGATCTTCGAGATGTCGAGGATGTCGTTGACGATGGCGAGCAGGTTGTCGCCCGAGATGCGCACCGCCTCGAGGTACTCACGCTGCTCGGTGGTCAGGTTGGTCTCGAGCACCAGCCGCGTCATGCCGAGAATGCCGTTGAGCGGCGTACGAATCTCGTGGCTGGTGTTGGCCAGGAACTGCGACTTCACGCGCGAGGCCTCGAACGCGGCTTCACGCGCCACGCGCTGCTCGGTGACGTCTTGAAAGGCGATGACCAGTCGCACCGGTACGCCGTCGACGACCTCCACGTTGCCCTGGTGCCGGGCGAAGAAATGCCGCCCATTCCACGTGGTGACCTCGAGCTCGAGATCGAACGGGGCGCCGCTGACCAGCGCGTCGCGGGCGGCGGCCTGGAGCGCGCCGAAGGCAGCGGGTGAATAGAAGCGCCCGGCCTGCTCGCGGTTGGGCACGTAGTCTTCCGGCGCCTCGCAGATGCGGCGCACCTCGTCGCTCCAGCTGATGGAATCGGTCGCGAAATCGAGCGTGATGGCGCCGACTTTGGCGATCGCGCCCGCCCGGCGCAGCTGCGCTTCGCTCTTCTCGAGCCGCTGCGAGGTCTCCTGCAGCGAGGTGATGTCGGTCGCCGCGGCGTACACGTGTTGACCGTCGGTCGCCGCGGTCCACGACAGCCAGCGCCACTGGCCAGCGCTGTTCTTGAGCCGCAGCACCGAGCCGCCGCCCTTCGAGCGCGCGTCGAAGACGTCGAGCACGAAGTGCAGATCATCGGGGTGCAACAACGAGCGGATGTTCACCCCGCGCAGCGTGTCGGCGTCGTAGCCGAGCTGACGTGTCCACGACGGTGACACCTCTTCGATGGTGCCGTCGGCGGTGCACACGCAGGCGATGGTGTCCGACATCGAGAAGAGCCGCTCGTACCGCGTGGCCTTCTTCAGCGCGCGTTCACGTTCGATCTGGTGCTCGTGGAGTTGTCGCTCCTGCTCGAAGCGGTCGAGCGCCACGCTCACCAGGATCGCCAGCTGCGTCGCCGAGATGCGCCCCTCGGTGGAGTACACCAGCGGCGTCTTCGAGAGGGCGAACAGCACGCCCTGCGGCACGACGCCCGAATCGAGCGCTACCGCGAACACGTGCGTGAAGCCCCACGACGCCAGCTGCTGCTCCACGTCGTCACCCATGGGATCGAGCGCGAGCTCCAGCTCGACGTCGACGCGCGACATCAGGCTCGAGAACACGCCGTCGTCGTAGGCGCCCAGACGCACGCTCGACTCGCGGGACGGGAGGCTGAGCGACCAGCCGTCACGTTCACGCCGAAGCAACGCGCCGTCGTCGGTCTTCAGCAACGAAGCCACCGCGTGTGCACCGAGCCGCTCGACCTCGCGTACGTCGCTGGCGTGCAGCAGCCAGGTCACGAACTCCGAGAAGTCGAGCGCGCTCGAAGCCACGCGCCGCACCTCTTCGACGAGTGACTTCGCGGTGGCGAGTTCGCCGTGATTCACCTTCGCCCACGCGATGAGCGGCAGCAGCGGTTCGAGCGCGTCGAGCTCGCGTGGCGCTTCGTCGGCTTCCAGCCAACCGATGCGCGTGTTCTCCCACATCACCTCACGACGCCACCGAGTCGGCACAGCGCGCGTGGGTTCGATCTGACCTTCTGCTTCGGAGCGGAAGACGAGCGACGGAACGCCGAGGAGCACCCGCAAACGCTCCATGGCGGCGCTCCACCGGTCGGCGCGCGACAACAGGGAACAGAGTGACGCCAGGTCGGCGGGGCTCACGGCGGCCAATCATCGCAAGAACGGCGCCAACGCTCACTTCCGTTTGGGCAAGCGACCCTTCCCAGACAGCGCAGGCGCGAACAGATCGCCCACCTTCGCGAGCCGCTGTTCCATGGTCTTGATGTTGAAGTCGGCGGGCACGAGCGCGGTATGCACCTCGTCCCACGCGAGCGGCGTCGACACCGGGGCACCTTCCACCGCGCGAAGCGAATACGGCGCCACCATCGTCTTCCACCGGCCGTTCTGCTCGGGGTCGAGGTACAGGCGACCGTGCCGCTCCTTCTTCATGCGCAGGTCGGTGCCGAGCTTCGGGAACTGCGCAGCGAGCACGTGCACCACGTCTCTGGCGAAGTCGTGCGCTTCGTCGTGGGTGTGACCCGGCGCCAGCGGCACGAGCACGTGCAGCCCGCGCTTGCCCGAGGTCTTGGGCACGCTCGGCGGCTTCAACTCGTCGAGCAGCCCATGGAGCGCCTGCGCGAGCGGCACCAGCGCTTCCCAGTCATCGCCGGCGGGGTCGAAATCGAAGGCCACCCAATCGGGGTTCGCGCCCGTCGCTACGCGGCTCGACATCATGTGCAGCGTGAGCGCCGACTGGTTGGCGAGCCACGACACGGTCTCGACGCGGTTGACGATGATGTGTTCCACGTCGCGATCGTCGTGATGAATGGTGGTGCGCGCGATCCACTCTGGAGCGGTGGCGGCGGCGTGGCGGAAGAAGTTCTGCCCTTCGATGCCGTGAGGAAACTGCTGCATGGTCAACGCACGGCCACGAAGCGCGTTCACCAGCAGCGGGGCCACCAGGTCGTAGTACGCGCGCACGTCGGCCTTGGTGAAGCCGCTCTTCGGGAACATCAACTTCTCGGGGTGCGAGAGCTTCACCGGCGGTACGGGCGGCAACACCTCGGCGTCTCGCGGCTTCGAGTGCCAGGTGCCGAACACCGGTGACACCGGTTTCTCCGGCGTCGTGTCGTCGGGCGACTTGTCTTCGCGCAGCCCCTGAAACGACGGGTGACGAAGCCGGCCATCACGCGTCCACTCGGTGAAGCGCACCTGCGCGACGTGCTTCGGTGTGACCCACTTCGCATCGCGCAACCGCGGCGCACCGTCGACCTCGACCTCGTCGACGACGTCGGGCTTCAACAACTCGAGCAGTTCGGTGCGCGCCTTTTGATCGAAGCCGGTGCCGACCTTGCCGGCGAAGCGCAGCGCGTCACCCTTCTTCGACGCGAGCAACAGGGCGCCGACCTGCGTCTTCGATTTCGAATGTGGGGTGTAACCGACGATCGCGAGCTCTGCGGTGCCGAGGACCTTGAGCTTCAACCAGTCGAGGCTCCGTTTCCCTTCGTACGGCGAGCCCTTGCGCTTGGCGATGAGCCCTTCCCAACCGCTGCTACGCGCGAGCTTCAGCGCTTCGTCGTGCGGCAGCGCGACCCGCTCGGCAAGCTCGAGCCCGTCCTTCGCCGTGGAGAGCAGCGACTCGAGCAACTCGCGCCGCTCTTCGAGCGGCCGTGCACGGAGATCTTCACCATCGAGCCAGAGCAGATCGAACGCCATCAACCGCTGGGTCTCACCGCCCAGATGCTCGAAGCTCGAGACGCCGTCGTCATCGAGACCGACGATCTCTGCGTCGATCACCGCTTCACCGACGACCACGGACTTCAACGCCTTCTCGAGAAACGGAAAGCGCCCGACGAGGTCGATGTCGTTGCGCGTCTTCACCGCGAGCTGCGCGCCACTGATGGCGGCAATCGCGCGATAGCCGTCGTACTTCACCTCGTAGACGAACTCGTCTTCTCCCGCGGCCCGGTGCTCGGCGAGGGTGGCGCTCATCGGAGGCCACACCTTCTGCAGCAGCGCCTCGGGCGCAGGGTGCGGTCCCCGGAGCGACTTCTTCGTCTCGGGACCACGCGTGGTGCGACGACCGCTCTTCACCGACTCCGGCCGCTCGGCGACGACGTCGTAGTCAGCGCGCTCCTTGCCGTCCTTCGCCTTGAAGAAGAGCCACTGCTGCTTGCCACCTTGAGGGCGGGTGCGCACGAAGTGCCATTCTCCCTCGAGCTTCTCACCGTGAAACGCGACGCGCAGGTGCCCCTTCCTGAACTGGTGGTCGAACTGCTCTGGAGGAACCGTCTCGAAGGTGCCGCGGTCCCAGATGATGGAATCACCGGCGCCGTATTCACCGTCGGGGATGCGGCCCTCGAACTCGCCGTAGGCCAGCGGGTGATCTTCGGTCTGCACGGCGAGCCGCTTCTGCGAGACGTCGTAGCTGGGGCCCCTGGGGCACGCCCAGCTCACCAGCGCGCCGTGATCTTCGAGCCGCAGGTCGTAGTGGAGCCGCGTGGCGTCATGCTTGTGGATCATGAAGCGCGGCCGCTCGCTCGCGCTGGCCTCCACGTCGGGCGAAGGCTCACCGGTGACGTCGAAGTTGCGCTTGTCGCGGTAGGTCTTCAGCGAGTCGGGCTTTCGCTTCTGGGCCATGCCTCACGTTTGTGAACGACGAGACGCACGCAGCAACGGCGCTACGAAACAGCTACGACGCGGCGAGCCGATCTGCGACGGCGACCAGCGTGCCGATGTCGTCGGCGCCCTGCGGCAGCTCTGGCAACGCGAGCGCGGTCGCCGAGTCACCCGCACGCTTCTTGAGGTCTTCGAGCAACGCGAGGTCGCGCGCGGCCGCGTGCTGTTCGAGCTCGGCCAACTGGTGAAGCTTGGTGAGCCCCGCCGACAACACCGGGTCTGCTTCGTCGCGCGACGGCGGCATGGTGCGCTCGAGCACGTTGGCCTTGCTGCGGTTGAGCACGAAGCCGCGGAACGGCAACTCGAGCGCCTTCGTCTTGTCCTGAAAGAAGAAGGCCTCGGTGAGCGTCGCCGGCGCCGGTGACGACACCAGCAGGAACGCGACGTCGGGGCCCGAAAGGAAGCGCCGCATCTCTCCGACGTTCACGCTCAAGCTGCGGAAGATGCCGGTGAAGGTCGACAGAAACGTCACGAACTCGCCGGCGAACTCGTCGCCGAACACCGCGCCGAGGATCTTCTGGATCACCTTGCTCGCAGCGCGCGCGACGAGGCTGTCACCGCTGGGCAGGAACGCCGCGATGGCGCGTGAGTCGACGAGCCCGGAGAGCCGGTGTGGCGCTTCGAGGAAATCGAGCGCATGGCGCGAGGGCGGCGTGTCGAGCACCACGAGGTCGTAGCGGCCTTCGTTCACGAGGCGGAACAACGCCTCCATCGCGGTGTACTCGTGCATGCCCGCGACCATGGTCGAGACCTGCTGGTAGATGCGGTTGCCGAGAATGCGCTGGGCGTCTTCGTCGCTCTTGCTGAGGCGACGCACGGCGCTGTCGGCGACGAGCTTGGGGTCCAACATCCACGCGTCGAGTGAACCCGGCGCCTTGATGCCCGCGGCCTGCTGACGATCTTCCGGCACGCGCACGGGCGACGGCGGGTTGCGGCTCACGCCGAGCGTCTCGGCGAGCCGCCTGGAGGGGTCGATGGTGAGCACCAGCACCTTGCGCCCCGCGCGCGCCGCGGCCAGCGAGATCGCCGCGGCCGTCGTGGTCTTGCCCACGCCGCCCGCGCCGCAGCACACGATGATCTTCCGCTCACGGATCAACTGTCCGATTCGAACCGGCGTACTCATCGTGCTCCCAGGGTGGCGACGAGCTCGTCGATGAGCCCCTCGTGCGGCAGTTCAGGCGCGGTGAAGATCGGCACCCTGGCGTTGTCGCGCAGACGACCCAGCTCACGTCGCGCGAGCAGCGGCCGTTGAAATTGTTCGGCGCCGAGCCAGTGGTGCTGCGTGACGAGCGGCGTGAGCTTCGAGCGCTCGTCTTCGGTGAACGGGTCGACCGGCAGGCGATTCACCATCACGCCGCCGACCGGCATCTTCGTCTTGCCGAGCCCTTCGATGAGCTCGAGGCATTCGCTGACCGGCAACGTCTCGGGCAGCGTCACGATGAGCGCGGCGGCCTGCTTCGGGTCGTTCAGGTACGACTGACCTTCCCGCAGCGAATCGGCGATGGGCCCGCGGGGCACGAGGCGCAGCAGAAGTTCGGGGAGCCCGGTCAGCGACAGCGTGTGACCGGTGGCCGGCATGTCGACGAGGATGAGATCGAACTCGTTGCCTCGCAGGTAGTTGAGCAACTGAAAGAACACGCCCATCTCGCGGAACGACGGACCAGCCGACAGCAACTTGCGAAGCGCGTCAGACCCGAGCGCCGCGCGCGCGATGGTCCCCGAGCGCAGCACCGACTTGAGGAACATCTCCTGACCGGTGCGCGCGAGCAGCACGGCGCCATGGGTGTTCGGTGCGACGACCTCAGGCTGCGTCGGCAGGCGCGAGCGGCCGAAGTGTTTGGCCAGCGGCGAGTAGTCGTCGCTCTCTTCGCCGATCTCGGTCACCAGAACGCGCTTGCCGCGCGAAGCCGCGATGCGTGCCAGCACCGCCGTCATCACCGAGCGACCGACGCCGCCTTTTCCGGTGATGAGCACCACTCGTTTGTCGACCAGCTCGTTCAGAGAACGCCTCGTTGAAAGCCAGACCCGTACGGAAACGGCGGCAGCAGAAATGTAGCCTCCCGACCATGCGATGGGCGGTCGTTCTCGCGAACGCTGGTGAATCGGTGACACCTCGGCACAAGGTGCGCAGATGAGCGATGCCTTCTCGATCGCGTGGGTGCGGCAGGTGCGCTTCGGCGCGCTCGCAGCGGTGCGCCTGCCCTCCGGAACCAACCCGGTCGCTCCGGACGTTCTCGAGCGCCTGGCACCCGAAGAGCGTGCGCTCGCCCTGGCCGAAGGTGGGCGCCGGCAGATCGAGCTCGTCGGTGGCCGCCTCGCAGCGCGCGCAGCCGCCCGTCACCTCGGCGCGTCGTGGCCGGCGTTGCTGCCGGGCCCTGAACGCGAGCCCATCGGCCACGCGGATTGGAGCGTGTCCATCTCTCACAAGGCCGATCTCGCGTTGGCCTTGGTGGCGCCGTCACAGCAGGGCACCATCGGCATCGACCTCGAAGGCGACGCGCGCGAACGCATGGCGATCGCCGAGCGCATCTGCCGGCCCGAAGAGTTCGAAGAGGTGAACGCGCTCCCCGAAGCAGCGCGGTGGAAGAGCGTGCTGGTGCGCTTCGCGGTGAAGGAGGCCGTCTACAAAGCGGTGTACCCGCACGTGCGGCACTTCTTCGGCTTCCAGGCGGCGCACATCGACGTCGAGAACGCGGCGCGGGTGACGTTGTTCCTTCCGCCCGAAGATCCACGCGTCGAGCTCGAGACCGAACTCGAGTGGCTCTCGCCGCACCGCGTGCTGGCGATGGTGCGGGTGACTCAGCCCCTGCTCGACACTTCGTCGCTGCGCACCTCGACGTAGAGCGCTTCGACCTTCTTCCGCGCCCACGGCGTTCGCCGCAAGAACGTGAGGCTCGACTTCACGCTCGGGTTCACCGCGAAGCAGTTGATGCGAATCTGCGCGGCGAGCTCGTCCCACCCGAGCCTGTCGACGAGGTATTCGAGGATGTTGGCGAGGGTCACACCGTGAAGTTCACGAATCAGGTGACCGTTCTCGTCGCGAGCTTCGTCGTTCATTTCGAGAAGCTCGCTTTCAAGCGCTTCATGCCTTCGTCGAGCGAAACAACGGGGGCGTAGCCGAGGTCGCTCTTCGCGGCGCTGATGTCGAACCACTGCGCGTGCGTGAGCTCACTGACCGCGAAGCGGGTGATCAGCGGCTCCGACTGAATACCGAAGAGCCGGTACGTGGCTTCGAGCACCGACGCGCCGAACATCGCGAGGCCGGGTGAGATGGTGCGCGTGATCGGCCCGTGGCCAGCGGCGCCGAGCATTCGCTCCGCCATCGTCCACACGCCGATCGGCTCGTCGTCGCTGACGAAGTACGTCTTGCCACCGAGCGGTGCGCCTTCGCGAAGTCTGTCAGCGGCCAGCAGGTGCGCGTGCACGCAGTTGTCGATGTAGATGGTGTCACTCTTCGGGTCGGCGTCGCCGATGCGGCGGAGCTTTCCTTTGCTCGCGCGCGCGATGAGCCGGGGCAGCAGATGACGGTCTCCGGGGCCCCAGATGAAGTGTGGCCGCAGCGCGACGACTTTGAGTCGCTCGTCACTGGCGGCGAGCGCGAGCTTCTCCGATTCGGCCTTGGTGCGCGGGTAATCAGCGAGGAAGTGGTCTGCGAACGGGATCGATTCGTTGGCGCCCGCGATGTCACCTTCCCCGTGAACGACGCTGGGAGAGCTGGTGTGCACGAGCACCGGAACGCCGGCGGCCCTGCAGCCGTCGATGACGTTCCTCGTGCCGGTGATGTTGATCGCCTCGTATTCCTTCGGGTCGCCCCAGCCGCCGGCCTTCGCCGCGGTGTGAAACACCACGTCCATGCCTTCGCACGCTGCCCGCATCGCCGCCGCGTCGGTGATGTCGCCGCGCACGCACGCCACGCCGAGCTTCGCGAGCTCCGGGTACTCGCCACGCGCGATGATTCGAACCTCATCGCCGCGCGCGACGAGCGCCTTCACGAGGTTGCTGCCGAGAAAACCACCGCCTCCGGTGACCAACGCCTTCATCGACCAAGACCTCTTTCTTTCGCCCAGACCGCGAGCTTCTCGCGCTCGATCTTCGCGTTGTGCCGTTTGTCGACCGGGAACGCCCCGGGGAACACGTGGAAGTGATTGAGCGCTCTGGTCACGTCGTGTTTCGAGGCGAGCTCCTTCATCTCCTTGAGCAGCACGTCATCCGCGATGGTCGCCTGGGCTTCACGCTCCACGAGGATCACCGGCGTCTTGTCGACGCCGACGAGCGCGGTGCGCTTGATGGCCGGATGCTGGTTGAACACCTCCTCGACCGGCACGCTGAACCAGGTCTGCGCTTCCGTCTGCACGCGATGACCTTTGCGGCCACACATCCACAGTCGACCCTGCTCATCGAGGAACCCAACGTCACCCATGCGGTGAACGACGTGTTCGCCATCACGAATCTTCGCCGCCGCGGTCTGCACGGGCCGGTTGAAGTACTCCCTGGTGACCACCGCACCGCGCACGGTGATTTCGCCGATGGTGCCGACGGGCACCTGCAGCGAGTCACTCCACTCGGCGATCGGTTCGTCGCTGATTCCGATGATTCTCACTTGCACGCCGTCGACAGGCTTGCCGACGCAGACCCCACGACCGTTGAGCGCGTGCTTCGCCGTGTCGCTGAGCACTTCGCGACTGCCGATGCTCGCGACCGGCAACGACTCGGTGGCGCCGAACGGCGTGAACACCTGCGCGTCTTCCGACAGCAGCTTCGTCATGCGCTCGAGCACGTCGACGCGAACCGGCGCACCGGCGCTCAGCACGCGCTTGAGGCTCGGCAACTTCACGCCGTTCGCGACGCCATGGCGGCCCAGGTTGTCGAGCAACGCCGGGCTGCCGAACATCATCGTGCAGCCGTGCGCGTCGATGGCTTCGATCAACTTTGCGGGGTCGGCCTTCGCCGGGCTTCGGAAGTCCATCTCGGGCAGCACCGACGTCATGCCGAGCGCGGGGTCGAACAGCGCGAACAAGGGGAACGTCGGGAGGTCGATCTCACCGGGCCTGATGCCGTAGGTGTCGCGAATCATCCGCACCTGCGCGTCGAAGATCTCGTGCGTGTAGACCGCGCCCTTCGGGATGCCCGTCGAGCCGCTGGTGAAGAGAATCGCCGCGGTCTGACCGGGCCCGGGCACCGACATTTCGAACGGCTCGTCACCACCGAGCCGCTTCAGGTCGCTCAGGGTGTGACCACCCCAGAACAAGCGCGGGCCGACGGTGACGACGGCCTTCACGCGCTTGAACGGCTTGCGGAACAGCAGCCGGGCCACCTGCGCCGCCGGAATGCCGATGAACGCCTCGGGCTGAACTTCCTCGAGGCACGCGAGCATCGCCTCACGTCCGATGCCGGGGTCGATCATCACGATGACCGCGCCGACCTTGAACAGCGCGAACACCAGCGGAAAGAACTCGAGGCTCGGAGGTGCGAGCAGCACCGTCTTCACGCCCTCGGAGATTCCGATCTTCTGCAGGCCGCGGGCGTAGGAATCGCTGAGCGCGTCGAGCTCACCGAAGGTCATCGTCTTCCACCCGCCCTTCACCTTGGCGACGATCGCGGCGCGCTTCGGGTCGAGCTTCGCCATCGCGGGAATGTGCGAAGCGATGTTGGTCGAAGTGGTCACGCGTCGCGGCCCGGCAGCGGGTTCTTCGCGAAGAAGTCGTGCATCAACCTGCTGATTTCCTCGTGCGCGTCTTCGAGCACGTAGTGCCCCGCGTCTTCGAACACGTGCACCTGGGCTTCTGGCAGCCGCTTGCGCCACTCGGCGAGGAACGCGTCGTCGAACACGAAATCCTTCCGGCCCCAGCAGATGAGCATGGGCACCTTGCGGAACTGCTCGAGCTTCTCGGACACCTCGTTGACGATGGGCCAGCTGCGATCTCCGGGCGCCAGCGGAATGTCTTCCACGAAGCGCTGCACGGCGATGCGGTTCTTCCAGCTGTCGTAGGGCGCGAGGTACGCGTCTTTGATGAGCGGCGTCATGCGGCCGGGCCGCGTGCTGCACATGAGGTTCGCGCCGCGGCTGAAGGCGTTGAACGCGCGCACCGGCACCGGGAAGAACGGCGCGTAGCGAACCACGCCGATCTGCCACGGCAACTTGCGCCCCTGCGGCAACCCGAAGCCCGCAGTGTTCAGCACCACGAAGCGCTTCACGCGGTGCGGGTTCTTCGTGGCCCACGCCATGCCGATCATCCCGCCCCAGTCGTGCACCACCAGCGTGATGCGGTCTCCGAGGTCGAGCGAGTTGATGAGGCGATCGAGGTCTGCGACGCGGCGCTCGAGCACGTACTCGTAGTGCTCGTCGCCGGGCTTGTCGCTGAGGCCGCAGCCCACGTGATCAGGGACGATCACCCGATGGTCCTTCGAGAACTTGGTGACGAGGTTGCGCCAGTAGAAGCTCCACGTGGGGTTGCCGTGCAGCATCACGAGCGGGTCGCCCTGGCCCTCGTCGAGGTAGTGCAGCTTCACGCCCTGCCCCACGTCGAGGAAGTTGGGCTTCCACGGGTACAGCGACTTGTACGGCGTCATGTCGAAGGTCATCACGTCAGGTCCTCACCACTGAATTCCGAGCATCAGGCAGTTGAGGCCGCTTCCGATGCCGAGGAAGCCGACCCGCTGGCCGGGTTGAATGAAGCCGCTCTCGATGGCGCGCGCGGCGGTGATCGGCACTGACACCGTGCCCATGTTTCCGAGTCGTTCGAAGGTCGAGAAGTCGCGCGAGAGCTCGATGCCGAGCGTCTGCATCACTTCACGACGGTGACCTGCACCGACCTGATGGGCGATCACGCGATCGACGTCGTCACCGCGCCAGCCACTGTTGGTCAGGAACTTGTCCCACGTGGCGCGACCGAGCGCGACGCCGTGCTCGAGAACGCCGGAGGCGTCGGTGTCCATCACGTTGACGGTCTCACCGAGCAGCCCCTTCGTCGGACCCCATCGACAGAGCTGATGGTGCTGCGGCGCCGACAACGCAGCGCCCGAGACGAGCGTGTGCTCGGTGCCCGAGTAGTCGGCCGCGGTGAGCAGCACGGCTGCGGCGCCGGAACCGCCGGTCATCGTCGCGAGGCCGAGGCGATAGCGCTCGAGCGTGGGCTCCGCGTTGAGTCGGGCGATGGACGTGTCCACGATCTCACGCGAGCTCTCGGCAGACACGACGAGCCCCGCGCGCAGCTGGCCCAACTCGATGCGATTGGAGACCTCCACCATCGCGTTCATCATGCCGAGGCACGCGTTGCTGACGTCGAAGACCAGCGCGTCGGGACCGGTGTTCAACGCGGCTGCGACGCCGCACGCCGTCGCTGGTTCGAGATCGTCGCGACAGACGCCGGCGTAGACCACGGCGCCGAGATCTTCGGCCGGCACCCCCGACTGCTCGAGCGCGAGCCTCCCCGCCATCGCCGCGGCCTGATGCATGCGCGTGCCGACGGGCCAGCGACGACGCTCGCGAATTCCCGTCAGGGTCTCGAGCTGGCCGGGCGCGAGGTGCAGCGACTGGTACATCGGCGACAACCGCGACTCGATCTCGGCCGAGGTGATGACCTCGTCGGGCACGACCGCCGAGATGGCCTCGATGTGAACGTTCTTCCAACGCATCAACGGTTCTCCCGAACGAGCCGCAACGGAAAGTCCTTCATCGCGTAGATGATCTTCCCGTCCACCAGCAGCTGGCCGTCGGCGACGATCACCGGCTCGTCTCCGTCGATCACCTGCGTGACGTTCGCTTCGACCTGCACGGTGGCGTTGGTGGGAACGACCTGCCCGCGGTATTGCCAGGTGTGCGCCATGCCGAGCGCGAGCGCCTGATAGCGATGTGAATCGACCAGCCTCGGGAAGCGCTCTCGCGCCCACGCCCCGAGCGCCTGAATGAGCGCTTCGAGCCCCAGCGAGCCCGGCATCACCGGGTCTTCGAAGAAGTGCGCGCGGAAGAACCACTCGGACGGATCGACCTGCTTGCGCGCCGACACGAAGCCCAGGTTCTTGCTGCCGCCATCGAGCGAGAGGGCATCGACTCGATCGATCATCGCCCACGCCCTGGCCGGCCTCGCGAGACCGGAGCCGATGAACTGCGTCGCCTCTTCCGGCGTGAACGGCGCGCCGTGCTCGAGCGTGAACGACCTCGAGGTCGTCGGTACGGGGAACGGCTTCGCGCCACGAACGCCGACTTGCTGCTCGAGCGCCGCCTTCGGGAAGAAGCCGAAGCCGGTGGTGCCCGTGTAGACGGGCTCGCCCTTCGCCGTGCGCACTTCGAAGTCGAAGTTCTCGAGGATCATTCCGCCGGCGCGCGAGGCCTTCGTGAGTCGCGACTTGAGCGTCAGCGTGCCCATGTCAGGGGTCACTTCGCGGTGCAGCGTCGCGGTGCCGTCCAGATTGCGAAAGCGAACGTCTTCCTGACTCATCAGCGCCGAGCCTGCGTACGCCGCGAGGAAGCCGCAGGGCTGCAAGGCAGCCTCGAGCAGCACCGCGAACGGCATCACCGGCTGACGATTCGCGGCGAAGTACCAGGCGTCGGGCGGCACGTCATACTCCGCGGTGATCCACCCACCGGGCTCGAGCACGAATGGCCTGGGCTCGGCGCGGGTGACGCGGTCCATGAAGAGGTACGGCGGCCGAGGCAGGCGCGCGAGTTTGCGGTCGTGATCGAACGGCGCGTACGTCGGGCCAAAGCACCTCGACGGAGCGCCTTCGCAATACTCGAGGATGTGTTCGCGCGTGAAGCGCACCTCGGGTTGCGTGGTCGAGAACAACTGGTCGAGCCGTTCTCGCGTGAGCCCCCGAACGCGGACAGACATGTTGTCCATCTGCACCAC
Organism: Archangium gephyra; assembly: GCA_003243425.1. Taxonomy (GTDB): domain Bacteria; phylum Myxococcota; class Myxococcia; order Myxococcales; family Myxococcaceae; genus Archangium_A; species Archangium_A gephyra_A. The sequence continues at coordinate 193,448 of QFQP01000009.1, forward strand.
GTGTTTGCCGTCGGCGAACATCGACGCAGTGGCGATGACGAAGGGTTCCGGGTCGTAGCCGATCTGTTCGACCTCGAGCCGGTACTGGACCTTCCTGGTGCTCTGCAGCACCTGACCGCGGCACTTGAGCTGACTGGCAGCGCCTTCGATCGGCGCGTAGTGGAGATCGACGTCGCTCGCGTCATCGACCCAGCCGAGGCGCAGCAACAACACTCGCAGCGTGTGCAGACAGCACTCGTACATCAGCGTGCCGGGCATCACCGGATCGTCCTTGAAGTGACACGTCAGGTACCAGGCATCGGGGCTGACGTCGTGTTCACCGACGACGAGGCCAAGACCGCTGCTTCCGCCGCGCGTGTCGAGCTCGAGGATGCGATCGACCAGCCGCATGCGGCCGTCGGGCAGTCGGAGCGCCGGTGCGAGCGTCGAGATCGGGAAGTCGATGCCGAACGCGTCGCTCAACCGACCAGCACGGAGCGCGTTCACCTGGGCTTCGTTCAACGTCGCGGTGCCGTGAGGCAGCAGCGCGGTGAACGCAGCGGTCTGCCTGTGCGTGGTGCGCGCAGCCTTGCGGCCGTCGGGCACGATGCCTTTACCGGTCTCGAGTTGCTCAGGACTGAAGAAGCCCGCGCAGCCGTCGTACATCGTGATGAACGGCTGACCCGCGATCGTCCCGTCGAAGCGGAAGAAGAAGAGCCACGTGTCGCCCTGCTTGATGAAGCGATCGATGCGGATGTCGTAGCGGAGGACGTCGCCCGCGACGGGCAGGTCGCGATGGAAGACGACCTTCGCGTCGAGCAGGCGGTACACGCGCTCGCCCTTCACCTGGAGATCGATGCCGAGGTAGCTCGACAGGAAGAGGTCGGCCTGCCCGGCTTCGACGCTGATGCACACCGGCACGCGGCCACCATCGAGGTACCAGGCGCCCGGCTTCACGTCGTGTTCGGTCACGCAGCGGCCCGAGGTCATGCTGCCCGGCTCGCCTTCCACTTCGACGATTCGGTCCGCGAGCATCAGCGGCTCGTCAGGCAGGCGAACGCGCTGGGCGTAGCTGTCGACGACCGCGAACTGCGGGCCGAGCATCTTGCCGAGCGAGCCCACGGCGAACTCCATGCACATGTTGCGGTCGAACCGCGGCTTGACTGTCTGAGCGACCGCGGGGAGCGCGCTGGCGAGCGGGGCCCGACCGTCGAGCATCGCGCGCTGTTCACTCAACAACCGCGCGAGCACGGCGGCCGACTGGTTGGCGGTCTCGAGGAACGCTTCGTGCGCGGCTGCAGTGGCCTGCATCGAAGCGGTGAGCGCGACGATCGGATCGTTGGAGCGCGTGGTCATCGTTGAACCTCGTGAAATGTGCGGCGCTGCTGCAGCGCGCGGTGGCGCGGTATTGGCCACGCTCGCCACCCGCGCAGGGAGCGGAGCCTTCGTGCCGCCGATCGGGACCACGAGCTTCTTCGCGGTGTTGTCCACCGGAATGCGAACGTTCGCGTACAGCGCGTCGAGCGACACGGGCACGCCCGCGTCGGCGACCTTCGCGACGGCCTGCAGCAACGAGACATACCCGTCCTGCCCCCGCTGACAGGCCGACACCGCGAGGTGGGGTCTGCCTTCGAGGATGCGGCTGATCATACGCGTGCAGGAGCCCTGAGGCCCCGCTTCGATGAACACGCGCACGCCGTCATTCCACGCGCGCTCGACGACCTGCGTGAAGTCGAAGCCGTGCATCGCGTCGTCGGTCACCGAGTCAGCGGCCGAATCGGTCGTGACCTCGTACGGCTTCGCCCACGCGGCGCTGTAGAAGCGAACGTCTTTGGGAGGTGTGGCCGGCAGCACGTGCAGCGCGCGATACGCGTCTCGTACCGGCGCCATCATCGGGAGGTGAACCGACGGGACGCCCTCGAGGAACACCGCTTCTCCACCGAGCTTCTCGATGGTCTTGCGCACGTCAGGCTTGTTGCCGCCCACCACACATTCCCGCGGCGCGTTCACGATGAGCAACGCGGCGGTGCCTTCGAGTGCCGCGAGCACTTCGTGCTTCGGCCGCATCACCAGCGCGACCGACCATTCCGCGTCGTCACCCCACGCGTCTTTCGCGACCGTACAGGCGCCGCCGAGTTGAGTTCGGAAGAGCGGAGATTCCAACGTGCGTTGGAACATCACGTCGCGGTCCTTCCACGCGCGTGACGAGAACAACGTCGCCGATTCACCGAGCGAGTAGCCCAGATACGCGGTGGGCGTGATGCCCAGCAGCATCAACCCCTCGGCGACCGACAGCCCGTGGGTGACGTGACGCACGATGATGTCGGAGATGCCCTCGCGCTTCGGCGGGTCGAGGTGGGCGGCGAGCGACTGAGAATCGCGATCGAGCCGAGCGAGTGTTTCAGGCAGCGCGAGGTGGAGCCCGCGACCCATGCCGTCGAAGTGCGTTCCGGAACCGGGGAAGACGAACGCCACCTCGCCCTTCTGCGTCGTCGGAGCCGCCAGCGTCGCCAGCTTCGAGCGCAGCTCGGCCACACCCGCCGCGACGATCGCCCGCGCACCCGGCTTCGGCGGCCCACGCTGATGCCAACGCGCAGCGAGCAGATCGATGGGCTCGTCTGTGATCAACTGCTCGAGCTCGCCCCGCTCGTGTTCAGCGACCAGAAAGAGACCGGCGCTGCGCTGACCGAGCAGCGGTGACGGCACCTGCCGTGAAGACTCTGGCGCCTGTTCGAGCGCGACCTCCACCGCGATGCCATCAGGCGCGACGGCTGAAACGGTCGCTCTTCGCGGGCCTTCGGAACGATTGCGCGCCCACGGGCGCGTCGGCGCGGGCAACGCTTCGTGATGCAGCGAGAGCAGCGCACGGATGGTCGAGATGAGACCCGTCGCCGAACCGAGATTCAGCTCGTCCGTCGCTGGCCCCACCGACGGCCGAATGTCGTTGATGAGCCCGTAGATGCGGTCGCCATCGCGCTGCGCGTCGCTCAGACGTTTGAGAACGAGCGCGCCAGCACCGTCGCCCATCACGCGTTCGTCTCCGAGTGCGCGGGCCGCGGTCACCCGGCGAACGTCACCGGCGAGATCGACGGCGCCGACGATCATGCGGTCGACTTCACCGCGCTGGAGGAGCCGGGTCGCGACTTCGAGCGCACGCAGACCACCCGCTTCTTCGGCCTGCACGCCGAAGCTTGGCCCGCCGAGCCCGACCTCGCGCGCGAGGCGGCTTGCGACGATGCCACCGAGGGCGCCGAGGGTGCGCTGGGCGTCGAGCGGTGGAGAGACGTGGTCGGCGAGATCCTTGCGCTCGGGCTCGCGATCTTTGAGCACCCAACGCAGGTGGAACGACGTCGTCTCGAGATCGAGCCCGATACCGACGACCGCGCCCGTGGCGTGGTGCGGACCGGCGCCAAGACCGCCAGCGTCGTCGATGGCCTCGCGCGCGACCTGCAGCATCAGCAACTGCTGCGGGAGCACCGAAGGAATCTCGAGGGGCGGCACCTTGAAACGACCGAGCGGAATTTCGAGTTCGTGAATCCACGCGCCGAGCTCGTCGGGGGCCTCGAAACGACCTCGCGCTCCACGCTTCGACAACGGCGACTTGCCGGAAAACTGGCTGCTGCGGAGCTCGTCGAGTGAGCGGGCGCTGCCGACGTATGCGCCCATGCCGACCACGGCGATCGGTTCGTGAACGACGCGCTCACGTGGTCTGGCTCGCGGGAGCGGAGACTGGCCGCCGTACTCTTCGAGCAGCAGGTGCGCGTTGATGCCGCCGAAACCAAAGCCGGAGACCGCCGCGCGCCGTGGTGATTGCGACCATTCGCGCGGCGCTTCGAGGACGTCGAACGGCGTGTTCTTCAGCGACGGTGACAGCGTGCTGCTGGTCACGTTCGCACTCGGAGGAAGTTCGCGATGAGCGATCGCCTGCACCACCTTGGTGAGGCCCGCCATGCCTGCTGCCGTGAGCAGATGCCCCACGTTGCTCTTCACCGAGCCGATCACCGCGCGCGACGCCGCGCCGTCCCACATCGTCGACAGGCTCTTCAGCTCGACACCGTCACCCCGCGGCGTACCGGTGCCGTGGCATTCGACGAGCTGAACATCGGACGGCTTCCACGCCGCCTGCGCGTACGCGGAACGCATGGCGCGGAGCTGACCTTCGGAGTCGGGCGACAGCAGACTGCCACCGACGTCGTTCGACACGCCGATGCCGCGGATGACCGCGACGATCCTGTCGCCATCGCGCTCGGCGTCTTCAAGGCGCTTGAGCACCACCATGCCCGCGCCCTCGCCTACCACCAGGCCGTCAGCGTGCGCCCCGAACGGCGCGCAGATTCCGCTCGGTGAGAGCGCCTGCAGCTGCGTGAAGCCCACCTGCGTGTACAGCGACTGCGCCATCGACACGCCACCGGCGATGGCGGCGTCGAGACGCCCGGCCTCGAGTTCGATGCACGCGAGGTGCAGCGCATAGAGAGACGACGCACACGCCGCGTCGAGCGTGAAGCTGCCACCTCCGAGACCGAGCGACTTCGACAGCAGCGCGACCGGCGTTGCCGTCGGGAACGCGTCCATCGGTTCGAAGCGTCGAGCCGCGCCCCGCTTCGCAGGGAGAATGATCTCTTCGGCGAGCGCTGATGCTGCGTCGGTCGGCAACGCGATGTTGGCGACGATGGCGGCGGTCTTCGAAGGGTCGAACCGAACGCCCTTCACCGCGTCGTGCCCGACCTGCAGCGTCAACTTCGCCAGTGAGCTGAGCCGCCCGCGAAGCGCCTCCGGCACGTCGACGTCGAGCTCGAAGTCATCGACGAGGCACTGAATGCGCGACCGCGCGGTGTCGGGCGCGCCCGTGTTGGAGAGGATCGACCTGGGGTCGACCGGCCAACGCGATGCCGGCACTTCGCGGGCAGCGTTCCTGCCCGACCGCACGAGGTCCCAGAGCGCGTCGACCGACGGTGCTCCGGGAAAACGCCCGGCAATTCCAACGATGGCGATGGCGCGCTGCGACTTCATGCGCTCGGCGTGGTGCGCGTGGAGGACAGCTCCGCGTCGAAGGCGCGCGCGAGCGTGCTGCTCACCGTGCATTGGTAGCCGCTGAGTCTCGCGACGAGCGTGCCGTCGGCTTCGAGGAGCTCGACGTCGGACGTGACCGTCGCCCCTTCCACCGATCGCACCTTCACCGTCGCGCGCAGCAGCGTGCTCTTCGGCTCGGCGAACCAGCGCAGCGTCTCGAGCCGCGTCGGAAGCGACGGAGCGCCGAGGCGAGCACGCGTCCACACGATGAGCGCCTGAAAGACGCCGTCGATGGTGAGCGGGTCGAGCGTCCACTTCTTCGCGCTGCCGGTGAGCAGCTGCTCGGTGGTGGGGTTGGCCCGCAGCGTGAGCGTCATGCCTTCTTCCCCGAGCCCGTCGATGGCGACGATCGCCTCGAGCGAGCGGCCGTGGAAGAGCTGCTCACGGTAGATGGTGTCGATCGAGGTGCCGAAGGGCGCGAGGCCGTTGATGGACAGCGACGCATCGGGCCGAGGACCCGCGGAGCCGAACTTGGCGAGGGCGCGCACATGAACCTGGTCCTTCGCGTTGCGCAGCTCGATGGGCATGGCGCCGTTGGCGTCGAGCGGCCCAGTCCACACCGCGACGGCTTCTGCGGCACCGTCGAGGGTCACGCCCTTGAGCACACGCACGTCTTCGATGGCCTGCAGCACGATGCCGGACACACCCGACTTCGCGACGGACGCGAACCATTCGATCACCAGCGCGAGCGGAACGACGGAGCGGCCAGCGAGACGGTGATCAGCCAGCACCGGCCACTGCGGATCGAGCTGCTCGATGCGCGCGAGCGACCAATTGGCCTCGAACTCAGCGCCGAAGCCCGAACCGAGGACCACTTCGACGCCCGAGTTCGACGACGCCAGCGCCTCGTCGACGAAGGCCCTGGCGCCGGCCGCGAGCGGAATCAACGACACGCCTTCTGCGCGGAAGGTGGCTTCGAGCGCGCTCGTCACCATGCCACCGGCCCACGGGCCCCAATCGAGCGCGACCACGCGTGCATGCGGACGCTTCGCGGCTTCGGCCTGTGCCATGGAGACCAGGGCCTGGTTCGCGACGGCGTAGTCGCTCTGACCGCGACGACCGAAGCGGCCCGACACGGAAGCGAAGAGCGCGATCAACGTGAGGTCGTCGCTGCGTGTGGCGTCGAGCAGTGCGGCGAGCCCCGAGAGCTTGGGGTCGAGCACCTGATCGAAATCGTCGTCGCGCTTGTCTTCGATGCGCTTGTCACGCAGCACGCCGGCGCCGTGGACGATGCCGCGAATCGGGCCGAGTGAACGGGCGTCTTGCATCACTGCCGCCACGGCGGCCGCGTCACGAACGTCGACCTGACGGTACTCGGCGCGCAGCCCCAGTGAGCGCAGCGCCTCGAGGCTGGCGCGAATGTCGCGCGCGGCGAGAATTCCGCGCGTGAGCTCACCGAGTTGCTTCGGGCTCGGGCGCTGACCAGCCGGTGCGCGCTCGAGGAGCGCCTTCTTGAGTGACGCGTCGTCGTGCGCTGCCGCGAGCCACGGCTCTTCCGGCGTGGGCGCGGGCGATCGGCCGAGCAGCACCAACGTGGCGCCCGTCTCCTTCGCGAGCTCGCGGGCGCAGTCGGACGTCACGCCGCGAGCGCCCCCAGTCACGAGCACGACGTCGCCCTTCGTGAGGCGCGCGCGTTCAGGAATCGGCGCTGTGGAGCGCAGGCCCAGCGTCATGCGGCCCACCGGACCGAGGCCGATTTCAGCGGGGCCATCGGTGGTGAGTTCCTCGAGCAGCGCGGCGGCACTCTTCGCTGCAGACCAGTCGGCGACGAGGTCGATCGCGCGGGAGCGGACTTCAGGCCACTCATACTGCAGCGACTTGGAGACGCCGTGGAGACCGCCGTCGACGGAACCAACATGGTTTCCAAGGAAACCAAAAGCCCCATCGCGCACGGTGACCGTCGCGAAGAAGGCGTTCGCCGAGCCGCGGAGTGGGTGGGAGACGTCCCGCGCGAGTGCGAGCGCCTGCTTGAGGTGCGCGCTGGTGACGATGCTCGGAGCGAGGAGCACGACGCCGCCCAACTGCGCCGCGGGCAGCGGTGTTCCGAGCGCATGCGCGATGGTGGCGACGCCCACACGCTCGAAGGCCGACGTGAGCGCAGCTGCGAGCTCGCCGTCGCCCGAGAGCAGCACGGGACTCGTCGGGAGCTTCACGGCCGTGCCGCCGGGCGCCGGCGCGCGAACGGGCACGACGGCGCGACGAGAAACGGCGCTCTCCGTCTCGATGCGAAGCGCAGGGGCGATTGGTGAGAGCGGCTGCTTCTCGACCGCCTGCGTGGTGGTCGTCGACGAAATGAAGTCGCGGACCTGCGCGAGCGTCTTGAGCCCGGCGAGCTTCTCGGGGTTGACCGACGGCGCGTTCGGAATGCGACGCGAGAGCAGCGAGAGAATCTCGACGCGCTTGATGGAGTCGATGCCGAGGTCGGCCTCGAGGTCCATGTCGACGTTCAGCGTCTCGGCCGGGTAGCCGGTGAGCTCACTGACCGTCGAAAGAAGCGTGGCGGTCACGTCGACAGACGCCGATCGCGCGGCCACAGGTGCTCCAACCGCCGCCGCGATGAAGTCGTGGACCTGCTGCAGCGACTTGAGACCACCGAGCTTCTCCGGGTTCACCGACGGCGCGTTGGGAATGCGGCGAGACAGCAGCGAGAGAATCTCCACGCGCTTGATGGAGTCGATGCCGAGGTCGGCCTCGAGGTCCATCGACAGGTTCAGCGTGTCGGTCGGGTAGCCGGTCAGCTCGCTCACCGTCGCGAGGAGCGTCGAGGTCACGTCGACGGAGGGTGATGGCGCGGCGGCTGGCGCCGGAGCTCCAACCGACGACGCGATGAAGTCATGAACCTGCTGCAGCGACTTGAGCCCGCCGAGCTTCTCCGGGTTCACCGACGGCGCGTTGGGAATGCGGCGAGACAGCAGCGAGAGGATTTCCACGCGCTTGATGGAGTCGATGCCGAGGTCGGCCTCGAGGTCCATGTTCAGCGAGAGCGTGTCGACGGGGTAGCCGG
>QFQP01000171.1 GCA_003243425.1 Archangium gephyra
TCGATCGCGGACCAGGCGATCCGACGCGACATCGAACTGCAGGTGCAGCCGGATCGGTTGCTGCTGCGCACCGAGCGCTTCCGCCCGACGGGCAGGGTGATCGAGGGAGCGCCCGAGATCGGCGAGATCTACCCGGACACGTTCGACGTGCGCTCCTTCTCGGTGCGCAACCTGCCGCAGCGCTGGGCACCGTGGGACATGGCGAAGCTGATCGGCGACATGTTCACCGACAAGCTGCGCATGCCGTGCCCGGTGGCGACCAATCTGTGCATCGATTTTCCCGATGAACAGGCCGCCTCGGGCCGCGCCAGCTACAAGTTCATGCGCACGACGTCGCTCGCCGACAGCAAGTCGGCGCGCTTCCTGCCGCAGCTCCGCGACCAGAGCCAGGAATGGCGCTATGTGACGGAGGAGCTGAAGCAGGGCCGCAAGCTGGTGCGCGCCTTCTACAACGTCACCACCTTCTCGCCGAAGGGGAAGGGCGACGCGAACGAGCGGATCGTGAAGTCGGTCTATCGGGCGTCGGGCTGGGATCTGCTCGACGATCGCTACCTGCAGGTGATGGGCCTGCTCGGCGCGATGCCGATGACGATGGGCAACGGGCTGTCGAAGGATCTCGAGCGCATGAAGCGGATGCGCACGGTGCTGACAACGTCGGCGGCCAATCTCGCGCCGGTCCAGGGCGAATATCTCGGCGGCCCCATCCCGCACATGCTGATGATCGGCAGGCGCGGCCAGCCCTTCTTCTGGAGCCCGTTCGAGAACAGCGCCGGCAATCACAATGTCGCGGTGTTCGGCAAGTCGGGCTCGGGCAAGTCGGTGGCGCTGCAGGAATTGTGCGGGGCGCTGTGCGGTGCCGGCGCGCGGGTGGTGGTGATCGACGACGGCCGCTCGTTCGAGCATTCGTGCAAGCTGCAGGGCGGCGCGTTCGTCGAGTTCACGATGGGCTCGGGCTTCTGCCTCAATCCCTTCTCGATGATCGATCCGCAGCTTGCCGCGACGGACGAGGATTATCTCCTCGACTGCATGGCGATGCTGAAGGCGATCACCAACCAGATGGCGCGCCACATCGATCCGCTCAACGACACCGAGCGCGGGCTCATCGATGGCGCGGTCAACGAGGTCTGGAACGAGAAAGGCCGGCAGGGCTCGATCGACGATGTCATCGACGCGCTCAATGACACCGGCAATCTGATGGCGGCGGATCTCGCGATCGCGATGAAGCCCTTCTCGTCGACGGGCACCTACGGGAAATTCTTCAAGGGCGAGGTGTCGTTCCGCCTCGAGGCGCAGTTGACGGTGTTCGAGCTGTCGGACCTGTCGTCGCGCGAGGAACTGCGCTC
>QFQP01000172.1 GCA_003243425.1 Archangium gephyra
CGCAGAGCAATATCGGCGGCCCGGCGTCGGCGCCGGTGGTGGCGACGGTATTCCACCCGTCGTTGGCACCGGTGGGAGCGCTACTTGGTGCACTCGGTTATGCGACTGGCACCGTTGCCGCGTATATCGTCGGTGTCGTACTGAGATCGATGGCGGGGCGGGGCTAAGCCCTGCCTCGCGCAGCTCGTCCGGCCGGTGCGTGGGGGCTCAGCGCGTCCATGCCTCAAAGTGCGTTGCCGCACGCGCGTCCCGGGTGGTGATCAGGTAATCGAACCCCTCGAGCAGGAAACGCGAGCCAGCGGGCAGCGTGGCACGCTGCTTGACGGTGAGTCGGTAGCGGAGGTTGGTCAGCGGGATCAGGACGTAGCCGGTGGCCTCGATACGCCTTTCGTCGATCCCGGCCGCCGCCAGCAACGCGGCGACAGTCTTGTCCTGATATGGGACGACGACCGTAGCGTGCTCCTGCGTGGAGTCGAGGTTGCGCACCTGGCCGGCCATCGGCATGAAGGCCACGTGCAGCGATGTCATGTCGTTGGCTGCGGCAAGACCGGGTAGCAGCGAGCCCAGGTCGTAGATGCCCGTCGCCGTCGTGCCGCGTCCCAGGTGGTTGGCGCCCATCTTGAGCAGCACGCGCGGCGCCGGACCTGCGGCCCTGTATGCATCAAGGAAGTACCTGCGCATCAGCACGCCGCGCGCCTCGTTCGATGCCCCGGAGGCGCCGGCGACGTTGAACCGGTAGATGCCCGCGCTCTCGGACAGGGCATCGATCATCGCGCGTGCCGCCGAGTCGTCGCGGTAGCGTGCCGACAGCGCCTGGAAGTCCTCCGCGGTCGCCGTTGGCAGCCACAGGCCGCCAAGGGCCACCGCTGCCTGTGGAGCCGACGCGGGCGCGTCGCCGACGTCCTGGGCCAGGAGCGCGGCCGCGCCTACGAACTCCTGGTCGATGCCCCAGAGCTGCAGGGCGCCGTCCACATTGGGGAAAGCGGCAGCCAGGCGTGCGTCCTCGACATTGCTGGTGAACGGCATCGCAAGACGGGTTCCGGCCAGTCCGCGCGCGACGGCCTCGAGGCCGCCATCGCCTGGCGCCGACTGCAGGCGCCGGGCCAGCCAGCGCGCCGAGAACGGACCAATCTCGATGGCGTGGTGGAGCCGCGGGTCGATGCGGCGCAGGTCGCGGGTCAGGGCGAGGCTGAATTCCGGTACGTCGGCGAAACCGTGGCTCTCGCCCACGGCGACGAACTGCGCACTCGCCAGCTCCGCGCGCAGGCGCTCACCGCCGGTGCCCGACAGTCCGTCGGACGAGAAGGTGATGGGCAGGACCTCGACCGGGAAGGCGG
>QFQP01000073.1 GCA_003243425.1 Archangium gephyra
CGCCGCGCTGCAACGGCCCCTCGGGGTGGAGGTGCCTTCCACGCGCCACAGACGCCGCCGGGTGGCGGTGCTGGAGGGCTTCTCGCTCCACGCGAACACGGCGGTGCACGGGCATGACAGGGCCGGACTGGGGCGGCTGTGCCGGTACGGCGCGCGGGGCCCGGTGTCAGAGGCGCGCCTCGAGAAGCTGGACGACGGCCGGTACCGGTACTCGCCCAAGAAGGGCGCGGCCTTCACGGTGACGGCGGCCGTATTGGTGAAGCGCCTCGTCGCGCTCCTGCCGCCGCCCAACAGGCACCTCACCAGCTTCCACGGCGTCTTCGCTCCCAACGCGCGGCTGCGGCCCCTCGCCCTGGCTCGCCCACCGCCCGAGGCACCGGAGCCTCCTCGCACGCAGGCACCTTCAGCGCCCAGCACGCGCCGGCAGCGCATCGACTGGGCCACGCTGCACCGGAGGAGCTTCGGCACCGAGGTGCTCCGCTGCCCCTGCGGCGGCACGCGCACCGTCAACGCGCTCCACGCCACCCGCAAGGCTGCCGAGGAGAGACTCGCTCAGCTCGGCATCCGTCCTCCCTCGCTGCTCCTCCCGCCACCCACTGCGCCTCCTCAGCTCGCGCTGGGCGTGTAGGGCCTCTGCCGTGATGCCAGCCCGGGCACGCGTCTGCGCGCAGGTCCTCGACAACCCGCAACGCCCGCGCCGTCCGCTTCGCTCGCGACCCCCTTGTGGCCCTCCTCGAGCCGCCGCCGTCCCAATCGGCTTCACACTCGGGGCCGGTTTCAGCGGCTTGTTCTTCTTGTCCTTGTTTCAGCGGCTTGTTCTTCTTGTCCTTCATCGACGGCGGCAAGTTGGTGCACCTCGGCGGCCCGATGCCGGTGCGCAAGGAGGCCGCAGAGTCGCGCGTGGTGGCGTCGCTGCGCGACGCGATGGGCCTCGTGCCCGGTCGCCGCACCACGTTCTCGGGGCAGGAGCTCGCGCGCTTCGTCGACAAGCTGAAGGACTGGCGCGGCGGCCTCACCGGTGACGCGCGCCGCGTGCTGGGCATCGGCATGTCGCTCACGCCGCGGCTGCAGACCAAGTCGGTGCTCGACGCGTTCGGCGCGCCGCGCGCGGAGTTCACGCTCGACTTCGAAGTGCAGGGCGGCGTCTCAGGCGTCACCGTCAGCGGCGACGCGGTGCTGCGCGCGTGGCGTGAGGGTCTGGGGCTCGTGCCCATCGAGAGCGGTGGCTGGGCGCCGCTGCCCACGTCGTGGCTCGACACCAACGGCGCGCGTGTGCAGGCGTTGCTCGCGGCGCGCAACGAAGACGGCGCGGTCGCCAACCACGCGCTGCCGCGACACCGGTGTCCGGCTTCCGCACGATGGCTGAGCAGCAGCGCCTGTACGCGCTCTACAAGGCCGGCAAGGGCAACCTCGCGGCGCGCCCGGGCTACAGCAACCACCAGGGCGGCACCGCGGTCGACGTCGCGACCGGCGGCAGCTACTCGAGCAAGGCGTACAAGTGGTTGGCTCGCAACGCCCGCCAGTACGGCTTCGTCAACGACGTGCGCGGCGAGCCCTGGCACTGGACGTACAAGCGCTGAGTCACACCATCAGCCCGGGGATGGTGCCCGTCACTTCCCCGAGCCGATTCGTCGTCAGCCCCAGCGCCGTCAGCCCCGACACCTGCACCTGCGCCGGGTGCGCGCCGTTGCTCGCCACGTGCACGCCGTTGCGAATGCGCGAAGGCAGGCCCGCGACCACGTAGGTGAGGTCTGTCTTGTTGTGCGCCGACAGGCCCTCCGCGAACACCATCGAGAGGAACGTGTTGTCGAGCAACGTGCCGGCGCCTTCGCTGCGCGCGGCCAGGTTCGCCACCAGTCGGCCGAACAAGCCGGCGCCCCAGTTCGCGTTCGCGGCCTTGATGGCCGTCGTCGCGAAGTGCGAGTCGTTGTGAATCTCGGGGAGGTTGCCGTTGCCGAGCAACGTGCTCCCCGAGGTGTGCGTGCTGCTGAGCCAGCACTGATCGTGCGTGAACATCCACGCCACGGCGCGGGTCATGTCGCACGCGAGCGCGTAGGTGATCATGTCGGCCATCTGATGCCCGCGCGTCGTCTCTTGCGACCAGCTGCCGAAGCCGTAGTTCACCGCCGGGTCGGCGCCGGGATTGTTGAGCCCAACGCACGCGCCACCCGGCCCCGTCGTCGTGCCGGTACCGCCGCCGCTCGAACCGCTGCCGCCGCCCATCGCGCCGCTCCCGCCACCTGTCGAACCAGCACCGCCCCCGGTCGAACCAGCACCGCCCCCGGTCGAACCAGCACCGCCGCCCGTCGCGCCGCTCCCACCACCCGTCGAACCAGCACCGCCGCCCGTGGCGCCGCTCCCACCGCCCGTCGAGCCAACACCACCGCCTGTGGCGCCGCTGCCTCCGCCCGTCGAACCAGAACCGCCACCCACCACGATGCTCTGCTCGAGCTCGCGAATGTGCGTGAAGTGCTGGTCCAACCGCTGGCGGTCCTCCGCGCCGACGCTGCCAGACAACCGCGCCGCGTCACCGAGCACCGCGTCGAGCACGCTCTTTCGTTTCTCGAGCAACGACAACGGGCCACCACCGCCGCCGTTGAACGGGCGCACGTTGAACAGCTGGTTGTAGAGCCGCAGCGGCGACTCATTGGGGAGCAGCTCGCTCAGCACCGTGCCTGACTTGCGCACGCTCGTGCTCCGACGCTGCGCCGACGTGCCGGTGAGGTTGTTGTACGACGCCGCCTGCACGCGCAGCTGCAGCGACGGAATGCGCAGGCCCGTGCCCAGCAGATCTGCCGCGACCTGGTCTGCAGAGTGCCCACGCACCTGCGGCGCTCTCCCGTCTTCACCGGACACGCCCGACACCGCCGCCGACACCGTCCCGCCATGTTGAATCGCGACGGCAGAGCCCGGCTGCGTCGGCGTGGCTCCGCTCGAGTGCGTGGGGAAGCGCAGGCCGCTGATGATGCTGATGTGCTGCGAGACAGCCTGCAGCGCTGCGAACGACGCCGGCAGCGGCGCTGAGAACGGGCCGGTCGTCGCCGGGTTGGTCAACGCCGCACCGCCGGTGCACGTCCCCATGTACGAGAGGATGAAGCGGCGCACCTGGGCGACCTGCGCGCGCGCCTGCATCGCGTCGAGCAACGGCAACCCGACGGCGATACCGGCGGCACCACGGAGCAACATTCGACGACTGAGTGGACGAGGCATGGTGTGTGTTTTCCGGGAGTGACTTCAGTTGGCGGTCTTGAGGACGAACGACGGGCTCTTCGCGAGGCTCAGCACCAGCGAGCCGTAGCTGCGCGTGTCGAGGTACTGCGCGTAGAGCGCGTCCAACGTCGCGTCGTCTGACGGCTGCGTCTTGCGGCCCGCCATCGACTCGAAGAGCTGCTGGCTCGCACAGCGCCCGACGCGCGGATCTTCCGTCAGCACGCGGCCCAGCTGCGCCGGCCCCATGAAGCTGCGCCCGTCCACCTGACCCACGATGGCGGTGCTGCACGTCGCGTTGTTCGGCTCGCCTTCGCGCCATTCGCCGTACGGCCCGAGCTGCTCCATGCCGAGGCCGATGGGGTCCATCACGCGGTGGCAGTGCTCGCAGCCGACAGTGGTGCGCATCGTGTAGCGGTCGGGCTTGCACGCGGTGGGGTTGCCGGGCGGCATCGTCACGTCGACGCCGTCGGGGATGTCGCCAGACAGATGGCCGCAGAGCGCGCGCTTCAACGTCTCGTAGCCGCGCAGCGTGGGGCTCGTGTCGCCGAACTTCGCGCCGAGCGCCGCGTAGCTCGCCTGAGAGAGGAACCCACCCGCGCGGTGCGGCGGCAGCTTCACCCAACCGGCGTTCGCGCCGGGGCTCGGCAGGCCGTAGTGCTGCGCCAACGCCGGCGTGAGGAACGTCTGGTCTGCGGTGAACAACGAGAGCCAGTCGCGCTGGAGGTCCGTCACCAGCTGCTCGACCAACGCGTCACTCTCGCGGCGCGCGTCGACGGCGATGGCGTCGGGGAAATAGCGGTCGGCGTAGCCCAGCCACTTCGCGTGCAGGTACTGACCGTGCGCGATGCCCGAGCTGGTGCTGAGCAACCGCGTGACCTGCGTGGCGCGACCTTGCTCCGTGTCGAGCGCACCGCGCGCCGCGGCGTCGAGCAGCTCGTCGTCGGGCGGCAAGCCAGTGACGAGGAACGAGAGGCGGCTGCCGACTTCCCACGCGTTGAGCGGCGTCGGCGCGCCGCGCATCGGCGCACCGGCTTCGACGCGGTAGAGCACTTCAGGGTGCTGCAGCCAGGTGGCGACGACGAGTTCCACGGCGACGAAGAAGTCGTTCTCGGCCGCGGCGACCGGGAGGTAGCGCGCCACCAACGCGTCTTGCTCGCTCGCCGTCAGGGGCCGACGGAATGCGCGGCGACCGACCTTCGAGAGGTACGAACGGAAGCAGACCTCGTCGCTCGCGCTCGCGGGCGTGCAGCCCACCGCCAGCACACCGGCCTGGCGCACCCGGCCTGCGTAGCTCCACGCGAAGGCCTCGTAGTCGGTGATGAGCTGCAGCGAGATGCTGAGCGCCTCGGCGTCGTTGTCGAAGTACGTCGCGCTCGGTGAGTCGAAGGGCGCGAGGCTCTCGGTCAGCGCGTCGGGCTTCGCGCCGAAGACGGTCTCCACGCCGCGCACCAGCTGGCGCTGCGTCAGCCGCTGCAACATCGACGGGCCCAGCGCTTCGGGCGTCGCCAGTGCGGCCGCCGACGGCCCCGTCACCGGAGGCACAGGCGTGGGCGCCACAGGCTCGCCTTCACCCGGCGTGATGACCCCCATGCAGCCACTCAGGCACAACGTCAGTCCCCAGAGACCGATTCGCATGGCGTCGCGGTGAGCAAGTCGTGGGCCGCGCGAATTCATTCGTTAATTCAAGATTTTACGGTCGCTCTCGGCCACCAAAGTCGGCGCCGCTGATTTCGGCGATCGTCGTTCTCTCTGCGCGGTGTCCCTCAAGTGGGACAGGTGTCGGGAATGAGGACAGACATGGCGGCTCCAATCGCGCCGCGCGGACGCAAGCGCCCGAGAGAAGGCGTGTTGGTGCGGTTGTTGAAGAAGACGCGCGCGTGAGCGCGCTCGCGTCACTTCTGTTGCTCGGCGTCATCGGTGGTCAGCCGGGCGGCCCCGAGTTTGTCGTGCCGTTGCTCGGGCGCGACGGTGGCGTGCAATGCACGGCGGTGTTGCTGGGCGCGCACACGGCCATCACCGCCGCGCACTGTGTCGACGACGTGAGCGCGCTCGACGTGTCGGGTGCCGCGGTGGAGGTGCTGACGGCGACCGCCCACCCGCGCTGGGTTGGCGGCGCTGACTTCGATCTCGCGCTGTTGTCGACGGGCGCGCACCAGGTGACGTCGCGGCTCGGCAGCGCGCGACCAGCGCTCGCGGTCGGTGCCGCCGAGGGCCGTCGGGCGACGTTGGGCGCCTCGGTTCGCAGCGAGAGCGTGACGAGCTGGACGCTCGAGACCGACGGCGGCTTCGCGTGCGGCGGTGATTCGGGTGGTGCCGTGCTGGCGGCCGACGGCGACGTGGTGGCGTTGATCAGCCGCGGCGACGCGCAGTGCGCCGGCGACGTCGTGGTGACGAAGCTCGACCTCGACTGGCTGCGGCGCGCGGCGGTGCGCTTCGACGGTGCGAGCTGCGAAGTCGACGGCGCGTGCGCGACGTCATGCCCGGCGCCCGACCCTGACTGCGCGTGTGCCGCTGACGGCGCGTGCAGTGCGTCGTGTGCCGACGTCGACCCCGACTGCGCTCGCGACTGCGGAGTCGACGGCGTCTGCAGCACAGGGCCGTGCGCACGGCGCGACGTCGACTGTGCTGACGAGTTCAACACCTGCGACAGCGCGTTGCGCTGCCAACACCGCCGGTGTGCGTCGATCGACGGCGCTGCGCCGCCGGTGTGCACGCAGGCGTGCGCCGTCGACGCAGACTGCGGGACCGGCGCGACGTGTGGACCGCGCGCGGTGTGTCAGCTGGACGAGCGTGAAGCGCCGACGCCATCAGGGTGTGCCGTGAGCGGTGAGACGCTCCTGTGGCTCGCGGCGCTGCTGCTACGGCTGCGGACACGCAAGCGGCGCTGCGACGTATGAAAGTGCGCGCACCACCTCACCCAGCCTCTCCGCCGCGGCGGAGAGGAGCACCAGGCGTTCACGGGCAGCCGGCGTCGCCGCCCGGCGTCGCGTGCATCACCACCAGCTCGTCGAAGTACGCCGACACGCCGGGCAGCGCTTCCATCGTCAACGCGACCTTCACGCCAGTGGTGTCGTTGAGGTCCGCGTCGATGGACGCCGCGAGCTCACGAAAGCTGGCGCCTGCATCAGCGAGCGAGGTGTTGTCCGGCGTCATCGGAGACTCTTCGAGCAACGTGGTGCCCAGCGGCCCGCCGTACCGACGCAACGTGATGACCGCGCGGGAAGAAACGGGGCCCTGCGCGAGCCACGCGCGCACACAGTACGTGCCCGTCTGCACCGGCAGCGCCGCCGACTCGATGGCCACTGCCGTGCCGGGCGTATCGCCCGTGCTGACGCGGCACGAATTCGCGCCGGCGTGCACCGGAGCCGTCGCCTGCGCCAGCCGCGTGCCGCCCACCAACATCCAGTTGCCCAGCGTCTCGCAGTCGTCGCGCAGCAGCTGCCGCACCACCGGCGTGCCCGCGTCGCTCATCGTCATAGGCAGCTCGCGCGCACAGAGTCCCTCGACGCAGAACAGCGCGTCGGGACACACGTGGGCGTCGTCGCACGGCTTGCCCTCGACGGCGCTGAGCGGCGGCAGACACGAGAAGAACCCGAGCACCACCGCTGCGCATGAGATCAGCCGCACCATGAAGCGCCTGTATAGTCCGCTGCGAATGGCCTTCGCACCGGTCCTCCTGTTCCTGCTCGGTGCGAGCCCGCAACTCGATGAAGGCCGCGCGCTGGTGACGCAGCTGCGGTTCGCCGAAGCACGCACCCACCTCGAAGCGGCGCGCGCGTCGACCACGCTGACGCTGGGTGAACGTCGCGAGGCCGCCGGGTTGCTGGCGCACTGCTACGCCGCTGAGGGCCGCATCGCCGACGCCGAGAAGGTCTACGCCGAGCTGTTGTCGACCGACGCGCGCGCGCCGGCGCCGTCGTCGGGCCCGCCGCGCCTGCGCGACGCGTTTCGCCGCGCGAAGGAGCGCCTCTACCCGCCAGGCTTCGCGTCGCTCACACGCGAGCCCGCCCCCGCAGGTCGCGTGGCCGTGCAGTTGCTCGACCCGTGGAACAGCTGCACGCGCGGCGTCGTCATCGCGCGGCGTGGGCTGGACGGCACGTTCACCGAAGAAGCGATGCCCGTCGATGCGCTCGGCCGCGGGTCGGTCGGCGTCGGTGACGCGAGCGCGTGGTTCGTCGAAGCCCGCAGCGCTTCGGGCGCATGCGCATCGCTTGGCTCGCTCGCCGAGCCGGTGCTCGTCCCCGTCATCGAGGAAGAAGCCGTGACGCGCGCGCCGGTGGTGACGCCTCGTTCGCGCGTCGTCCCGTGGATCTCCTTCGGAGTGACCGTAGCGGCAACCGCAGCGGCAGCGACCTTCGCGGGCCTCGGCGCAGGCTCGATGGAGCAGGCGCGTGCGGCCAGCTTCGCGTCAGACCTCCGCTCCGCCGAGCTGCAGGCGCGCGACCAGTTCACGTTGGCGTGGGGCTTCGGCATCGGTGCGGCGGTGGCGGCGCTGACGACAGCGGTACTCTTCATCGCATGGTGACGGAGGCACCGACGTTCGGCCGCTACGTGCTGGGTCCGCGCATCGCGCGTGGCGGCATGGGCGAGGTGTTCCTCGCGACGCAGACCGGCATGGGCGCGTTCGCCAAGCCGCTGGTGCTCAAGCTGATGCTGCCGCACCTCGCGCGCAGACAGTCGGCCATCGACCTGTTCCTCGCCGAGGCGCGGCTCGCGTCGCGCATGAACCACCCCAACGTCGTGCAGATCTTCGACGTCGGCGTCATCGACGAGCGCTACTTCATCGCGATGGAGTTGGTGCGCGGCGTGTCGCTGTCGCGGCTGCTGTTGGCGCTGCGGCAAGGTGGGCAGACGCTGCCCGTCGACATGCTGCTCTACGTGGCCCGCTGCCTGTGCGACGGCCTGCACCACGCGCACGAGCAGCGCGGCGCTGACGGCAAGCCGCTGAACCTCGTGCATCAAGACGTGACGCTCGAGAACGTGCTCGTCAGCACCGATGGGCAGGTGAAGCTGACCGACTTCGGCATCGCGCGGGCGACGCGTGCGCCTGACGCGTCGCTCGGTGCGGGCAAGGCTGGGTACATCGCGCCGGAGGCCATCGATGGCGCGGTGGATCGCCGCGCCGACATCTACGGCAGCGCGGTCACGTTGCTGAGTCTCGCGGCGCTGGAGCGGCCACATGAGCGCGGTGGTGAGCCGCGGCCGACGCACACCTCGACGCCGTTGCCACCGGCCATCGCCGACACCTTGCTGCGCGCGTGTGCAGAGACGCCCACCGAGCGCTTCGAGTCGGCGCGGCGGTTCCGCGATGCGTTGCCGCCGCCAGAGTCACCGGACGTCGCGGAGGCGCTCGGCGCGTTGGTGCAGCGGGTGTGCGCGCAGCAGGTGACGCAGCTCGATGGCGACGTACACCGGACCACCGCGTTCTCGCGTCAGGGCGGCACCGACGCGCTGGCGACGGCGACGGCGGCGAGTGAAAACAAGGCGAAGCCGAAGTCACGACGCGCGTGGCTCATCGGCGCGGTGGCCGCACTCGCAGGGGTCGCGCTGTGGTGGCTCCCTCTCCCCGCCGGGGAGAGGGTTGGGGTGAGGGGCCAAACCGAAGCACCAGCACCACCACCGCCACCGCCGATGCCCGAGCCGCCAAAGGTCGAGGCACCGGTACCAACGCAAGAAGTCGTCGAGGCGCCACCACGACCGACCATCACGCGCAAGCGACCGGTCAAGACACCACCTCGCGCAGAAACCGGCACGCTCACCATCGACGCGAAGCCCTGGGCGATGGTGTCCATCAACGGCAAGGCCATCGGCGAGACGCCTATCGGTCGCTACACCGTGCCGGCGGGGCGCGTGGTCATCGACTTCATCAACCCCGAGAGTGGGGCGAAGAGCCGTCGCACGGTGACGGTCGCGCCGGGCGCGTCGCTCGCGGTCACGGAGACCCTGAAGTGACGCGCTTTGCTGGGGATACGCACCACCTCACCCAACCTCTCCGCCGCGGCGGAGAGGAGAACAGCGTTCACGTGTCGCGCGGACGAGCATGAAGACCGAAGGCATCACCGACCTCATCGGCGACGGCGCCCCTCGCCCCGTGCGCATCGAGGTCGTCGCCGGCCCCGCGCGCCCACCGCCGCTCGTGCGCGACACCGGCACGCTCACCGCCGGCTCACACCGCACCTGCGACCTCGTGCTCGACGACGGCTCAGTCTCACGCCAACACGCGCGCCTCGAGCTGCTGGGCGACGGCGTGCGCGTGGTCGACCTCGGCAGCACCAACGGCGTGAAGTACCTCGGCGCCAGGCTGCGCGAGGCCGTCGTCCCGCTCGGCGGTGAAGTCCACCTCGGCCGCTCGGTGCTGCGCTTCACCGCGGCCGACGGCGACGCGAGCGGCCAGCGCACCCACCTCGGTCAGCTCCACGGCGTCTCGCCCGCGATGCAGGCGCTCTTCGACCGCATCGAGCCGCTCGCGCGCGCGCCCACCAACGTCCTCATCCTCGGCGAGACGGGCACCGGCAAAGGGGCCGTCGCACAGACGCTGCACCAGCTCGCGCCCCAGTCGCGGCGCCCCTTCGTCGTCTTCGACTGCGGCGCGGTGAACCCCAACCTCATCGAGAGCGCGCTCTTCGGTCACGCCAAGGGTGCCTTCACCGGCGCCGACGACGCGCGCGCTGGCGCGTTCGAGCAGGCCCTCGAAGGCACCCTCTTCCTCGACGAAATCGGCGAGCTGCCGTTGGACCTCCAGCCCAAGCTCCTGCGCGCGCTCGACTCACGCGACTTCTGCCGCGTGGGAGAAGGCCTGCGCCGCAAGCTGACGTGTCGCTTCGTCGCCGCCACGCACCGCGACCTCGAAGCGCTGGTGAAAGCCGGCCGCTTCCGCGCTGACCTCTTCTTCCGATTGTCGCAAGCCGTCTTGCACGTGCCGCCGCTGCGCCACCGCCGCGAAGACGTGCCGCTGCTGGTGCGCGAGCTGCTCGAGCGCCGCGGGGCGAGCCTCTCGTCACTCAGCGCGCACACCCTCGCCGCGCTGGCCGCCGAGCGCTGGCCCGGCAACGTGCGCGAGCTCGACAACGCGCTCGCCCGCGCGCTGACGCTTGGGGACTTCCGCCCCAACCAGACCGCGACTCCCGAGCGCGCCACCTTCACCGAAGCGCGCGACGCGGTCGTCGACGCCTTCGAGCGCGAGTACCTCGAAGCGCTCATCCGCCAGCACGACGGCAACCTGAGCGCCGTCGCGCGCGCCGCCAACCTCGCGCGCAGTCAGCTCTACCGGCTGCTCGAGAAGCACGGGCTACAACAGAAGCCGTGACGCTTTCGCTAACCTCTCGCGCACCGTGAGCGAGAGCGACCGCGACGCAGAGTTCGGCAACACGCTGGGCGCCACCGTCACCCCCAACGCGCCGCGCGTCGACAGCGCCGACGAGTCACTCCCCGTGGCCGCGGCCGACCGCTACGTCGTCGAGCGCGAGCTGGGCGCCGGCGGGCAGGCCATCGTCTTCGCGGCGCGCGACGCGGCGCTCAACCGCGAGGTGGCGCTCAAGACGGCCCGCAAGCGCGGCGCCGAGGCCGGCAGCTTCGTGCGCGAGGCGCGCATCACCGGGCAGCTCGAGCACCCCGGCATCGTTCCCGTGCACGAGCTGGGGCGCACCGCGCACGGCGAGCTGTACTGCACACAGAAGCTGGTGCGCGGCCGCACGCTGCGCACGGCGCTCGAGGAAGCGACCACGCTGGACGCGCGGCTCAAGCTGCTGCCCCACTACATCGACGTCTGCAACGCGGTGGCCTACGCGCACTCACGCGGCGTGGTGCACCGCGACCTGAAGCCCGAGAACGTCATGCTGGGGGAGTTCGGCGAGACGGTGGTGCTCGACTGGGGCGTGGCGCGGGTGCTGGGCACGCCCGAAGAGAAGCACCCGGAGCTGGCCTGGTCGCGACGGAGCGATACGTTCGACTGCCAGTGCTCCCGTGCGGTGCGGAGCCGGTCAGCGTGAGGATGTCGCGCGCCACCGTCTTCGAGGCGCCGCGGTACGTGTGGTCCTGCGCCCCG
>QFQP01000173.1 GCA_003243425.1 Archangium gephyra
ACTCACGCTCGAACGCATCACCCATGCCGAGTGCAGTAAGTTCATCCAGCACGCTGACATCGAGTACGCCGTCAGAGACTTCAGCGCGCACCGGCGCTATGGAAGTCGCGGTTGCGGCAACCCGGCCCGACGTCGCGACGTCGGCCAGCGCGTCCAGCAAACGGGACGCCACGACCGGCTTGGCGAGGAAGGCGCGCGCACCTGCCTGTTCGCACCGCTGGATGGATTCGGGGGTGACGTCCGCACTGAGGATGAGCACGGGCGTTCGGCTGCCGCTTCCCGCTTCCATCACCCGCAGTTGCTTCAACAGATCCAGGCCACTCAAGCCGGGCATGTGCAGGTCGCAGATGACCGCGTCGTAGGACGCCGACTCCAGCGCGTCGAGCACTTCTTCACCACCGTTGACGCAGGTGATGCGGTGCCCCGCCTTCTGCAACAGGCGCTGCACCACCATGCGGTTGGCCTCGTGGTCGTCGGCCACCAGGATCTGCATGCTACGCACGCGGGCGCGATGGCGCAGGAACGGATCGGAGAACGCGATGATGTTCTCTGCACTGGCGGTCTCGGGTTCGTCCCGCAGCCATTCCGCATGGCCTTGCACCGCCGGCACCATGACGCGCTCGGGCACCGCGTCGAACGGCAGTTCGACCCAGAAGCAGCTACCCCGTTGTTCGTGGCTCTCGAAGCCGATGGTGCCGCCCATGGCCTCGGTCAGGCCCTTGGCGATGGTCGTGCCCAGCCCGGTGCCGCCATAGCGGCGCGACAGACTGCCGTCGGCCTGCTCGAACGCTTCGAACAGCCGCTCGCGCAACGCAACCGGTACGCCAATGCCGGTATCGGTCACCGTGAAACGCAGACGCATCCGATCTCCCTCGACCAGGGTCGGCGTGACCACCATGCGGACTTCGCCCTCATCGGTGAACTTCACCGCATTGCCGGCGAGATTCAGCAGCACCTGCCGCAAATGGCCGGCATCGCCGCGCAGCTTGAGCGGGATCGCATCGTCCACCATGCCTTCGTAACGGACCTGCTTGCCGCGTGCCTGCGGCATCAGGATCAGGCCGATGCTTTCCACCAGCTCGCGTGGCGAGAACTCGACCACATTGAGCTTGACCTTGCCCGCCTCGATCGCGGAGATGTCGAGCACGTCCTCGACCAGACCGAGCAGCGTGCGCGTGGATGCCTGGATCGTCGACAGGCATTCGCGCTGTTCGGCGTCCAGCCGCGTCGTCGCCAGCAGTTCCGACATGCCGGCGAGACCGTTGAGCGGCGTGCGGAACTCGTGGCTCATGTTGGCCAGGAAGCGGCTCTTGGCTTCGTTGGCGCGGCGCGCT
>QFQP01000174.1 GCA_003243425.1 Archangium gephyra
AGCGGAAGCCGCGTGCGGCGCTGGCGTACAGGGTGGTGTCGTTGGCCGGCTTGAAGGACAGCGACACGCGCGGGTTCCAGCTGTCGAAGGTGGCGTTGAGCGTCGACACGCGCGTGGTCGAGACGGAGATGGCGTCCACGTCATCGCTGAAGTAGCGGATGCCACCGGTCAGGGCCCAGCGCGGGTCGGGCAGCTTGACGGTCACTTCGCCGAACACGGCGTAGGCGTCGTTGGTCTGGCTGGAGCTGCTGGGCGCCGCGGTGCCCACTTGCGAGGCATCGTTGCGCTCGGCTTCGCGCAGGTAGTAGCCCACCGTCCAGTCCAGCGTGCGGTCGCCGGTCGAGGACCAGCGCAGTTCCTGCGTGCTCACCTGCAGGTTGATGTTGCTGACGTAGGTCGTGGTCGGATTGAGCATGCCGTCGTTGGCGTAGTCGAGTTCCGCGTCAGCGAACGAGTAGAACAGCTCCGAACCGCCGAAGTCGTAGGTGCTGACGAAGCTCGCGGTGCGCCACTCGTCGTCGTTGCTGTAGAACGAGTTGGTGGTCAGGTCGTCCAGCGCGCCGTTTCCGCCGCCGGGGGCTTCGGACTTGTAGGTCCAGTAGGCAAGATCCATCGTCCACTGGTCGGTGGGTGCGAAGCGGACCTTCACGCGGCCGGTCTTGACGCGCTGTTCGTTGATGTCCTTGTTGCCGGTGGTGTTGTCGTCGGTCCAGCCCGACAGCTTCTCGTCGGTGACGGCGACGCGCGCGGCCAGGCGGTCGTCGATCAGCGGGATGTTGACCACGGCCTTGCCGCCCCAGCCGTCGCTGCCGCCCTGGGTGGTGGAGGCCGAGGCTTCGATGGCGCCGCCGAATTCGTTGAAGTCCGGCTTGCGGGTCAGGATGCGCACCGTGCCGCCCATCGAGCCTTCGCCGAACAGCGTGCCCTGCGGGCCCTTGAGGATCTCGACGCGGTCGATGTCCCACGAACGCGCTTCGGGATACCACGGCACGCTGACGCCGGTGAACGGAATCTCGTCGAGGTAGTAGCCGTTGTCGTTGCCGCCGAGCGAGCTGGATACGCCGCGGATCTGCACCTGGGTGAAGCCGCCGCCGTTGTCGACCGAGCCGGCGCCGGGGGTCATGCTGATGATCTCGGCGATGTTGCTGATGCCGAACGCATCGATCTGTTCGCCGGTCACCGCGGTCATCGCGATCGGCACGTCGATCTGCCGCTCGCTGCGCTTGCGTGCGGTGACGGTCACCGAGCCGAGTTCCTTCACCTCGCCCGACGTCGCCTGCGTCTCCGTCGTGGTCGGTGTGCTGGCCTCGCTGTCCTGGGCATGGACGTTGCC
>QFQP01000037.1 GCA_003243425.1 Archangium gephyra
GCCTTAGACCGTGAGCCGCGTCGTGACGTCAATGTCACGCGCGCTCGGGAACGAGACGCCGGTTGCAGCAGTGCATCGCGCGGAGAACATGCGCCGCGTACGGATGTGCGCGTTGGTCGGATGTGTCGGAATTCAACTGCGACGCAGGCCTCGAAGGAGGCCGCATCTTCAGGTCTTCATGCCGTGCATGTCGCGTGGCGTGCCCTGCGACCTCGAGGCAAGTTCAGCGCAACTGGCGAGGAGTTTGGGAGCGGACCCGGCCCGAACCCGGTGCCAGAAGGACGATGGCGTACTTCGCGGCGTGTCGAGGGCCTGTGCGGGTTCGAGCACGACGCAGACCCGTCGCTCACGCCCTCATCGAGGCTTTACGGCTTGAAGCACACGCCGTCGAAGCCGACCGGCTTGTGACAGTACGCGCCGTCGACACAGTCTTCGGCGAGCGTGCACTTCGGCCCGGTCTCGAACTGCGAGCAGACACCTTGCGCGTTGTCGGAAGGCTTCACGCAGTGGAGGTTGTCCGGGCAATCACCCTTGACGACACACAGGGTGCCGAGCGGCTTCGACTCGATTCCCGGCGCTGACGTCCCCACCGACTTCGGGCTCGTCGGCGAAGCGGTCGCACAACCAACCAGACACAACGCGAAGATCAAAACAGAGCGCATGAACCGCTCGTAATGACCTCACGGCGGGAAGCCGAAGCTCAGCTTGATGGCGGCGTACTCGGGGTGCACGGCGCCTTCCCTCGTGCGGATGATCAACGGCGGTTCGTTCCACGTGTTCTCCCGGAAACGTTCAGGGAGGTCGGCAGACTTCACCATCGCGAAGAGCCCCAGCAACGGCGGCTCGCCTTCTTTGAGCACCACGTCGCGACGCCGCACGATGCTCAGCCCGGCCTTCCTGGCGCCCTCGAGCACGCGCGCCAGCTGATGCGGAGGGTTCACCGGAAACACGAAGGCAAAGAAGCCGCCCGGCGCGAGGTGCTTCGCCGCCGTGGTCATGTAGTCACCGACGTCACCGCGCACCTCGAAGCGGCAGGCGATCTTCTGCGGATGATCTCCGTGGAGGCCGTCTTCCAGCGGCCAGTACGGCGGGCTGCCGAGCACCAGGTCGAACACCTCGTCGTCGCGCAGCACGTTGGCGTCGCGAAAGTCGCCTTCACGAATGTCGTAGCGGCCGGTGAGCCCGTTGAAGGCGGCCGACTTGCGCGCGAGCACCACCGAGATGTCCTGCGCTTCGACGGTCACGAACTTCGCGTGCGGCAGTCGCCACGCGGCCACCATGCCCACCGAGCCGATGCCGCTGCCGAGGTCGAGCACGCGCGCCGCTGAAGGCGCCCACGTGGTGCCGTACCAGGCGGCCAGCACGTCGTCGGTCGAGAAGCGGTGCCCCTTCTTGTACTGGAAGATCTTGAACTGCCCGCTGATGGAGTCGAGCGAGGTGCCCTCGGGAAATTCAGCTTCAGGCAGGCCCGGCGGCGTGGGGCCGGGCAGTACGTAGCCTTTGAAACTCGGAGCCATGCGCTGCCCCTAACACCGCCCGAGCGCGTCCACGTAGTGCTGCGCGACCTTCACGAAGCGCGAGTCTTCGAGGCCGATGAAGTACTGCCGATGCGTGGCGCGCGTGGCACCCACGTAGAAGAGCGCGCGGCGTTGGCGCTCCATCGTGCGCTCGTCGGGTTGTTCGAGGTCGAGCGTGTCGAGGTCTTCGAGCCCGCAGAAGATGACCACCGGACACTCGTGGCCCTTGCACGAGAACAACGTGGTGACGCGCACGAAGTCGAACTCGCCCACCGGAAACTCGCTCGGGGCGCGGCCGTTCTTTCCGCCGAAGGCCTGCGCGTTCACCTTCGCATCCCACAGCGCGCTCGCCCAGCTGATGGGCAGTTGCGGCGAGACCACGAGAATGTCGCGCGGCTTGACCTGCTCGGTGTTGATCAACCGGTTCACCACGCGCGCGAGCTCGGTCTTCGCGGCCTTCTCGCTCTTCACCGCAATGACCACGGGCAGGGCGCCGGTTCGCTCGGTGAAGTCGACCCGGTAGAGCCCGTGGTTGGCGGCGCTCGGCCGCTGCAGCAGGCCCGACTTCACCAGCTCGTTCTCTTTGAGGAACTCCTTCATTCCCGGTTGCGCGACGTCGTGACGCTTCTGCGGGTCGAGCACCACGTTGAACGCGAGGTCGAGGAGCTCGCGCGGCGAACGGAACGACTCCTTCATCACCTGCGAACGGCCGGTGAAGTTGAGGTCGCGGTGCAGCTCGACCTTGAAGTCTTCGATGGGTTTGACGCCGTAGACGTTCTGCGCGTCGTCCATGAAGAGGAAGAAGCGGCGCAGGCGTTTACCGCCGTCGACCAGCCGCTCACGAGACGCGAGGAAGAGCTTGCGCAGCTTCGCGCCGTCCATGTCCTGCGCTTCGTCGACGAAGACCGCGTCGAACTCCTCGCCGTAGGGCAGCTCGTTCACGTGGCAGATGCGCACCCGGCTCAGGTGGCTGTCGACGTCGAGGCCCTGCCGCTCGAGCGCCGCGCGCAGGTGTTGGTGCTGCAGCGGCGCGAGCGACTTGTTGAAGAACGAGACGAGCACGCGGTCGCCCTTGTGTTCGGCGAGCACCCGCGCCACCCAGTTGGCGAGCACGAAGGTCTTGCCGCTGCCGGCGACGCCACGCACCAGATAGTGGCCGTCGCCGAAGTGACGTTCGAAGAGCTTCACCTGCGCTTCGGTGAAGAGCGCGCCGTTGCTCCGCGCGTTGTCGATGCTGGTGCCCAGCGTGCGCACGGGCCTGGGCATCGGCGCTTCGCGGCGCAGGGTGACGTCGACCGGTTCGAGCACGCCGTCGACGAAGCGCATCTGCTGCAGCGACGAGAGAAAGCGCGCGGGAATGGTGGCCTCGGCTTCCGCGCGGGAAGAGAGGACGAAGAGGTGACGCCGCGCGCGGCTCGCGGCGACGTTCAACATCGCGCACAGGTCGAGCGCCTGGAACGGTCGGCCCGCGGCGACGGTGTCGATGAAGACGACGTCGAACTCCGCGCCCTGTTGGCGGTGAATGGTCGACGCGGTGAGCCTCAGGTCGCTCCCGCGCGCCGCATGGAGCTCGTTGATCAGCTGCGCCTGCGCCCGATACGGCGTGGCGGCGAGCAGCGAGTGGCCTTCGTGGAAGGTGTGCGAGGCGAGGTTGACCAGCAGCTCGGCAGAGAAACGGCGCAGGTAGCCGCGGCCGCTGCCCGGCCTGTCGTGCGTGAGCGCCCGGGCGGACGACGTGCATTCGTCGAGCACGACCCAGACGGCGCGCGCGTCGGGGAGCTTCGGCGCAGGGGCTTCACGCGCGAGTGATTGCGGCCGCTCTCCGTCGAGGAGCTGGCCGTCATACTGAAAGTGGCTCACCACCCGCGCGATGTGCGGGTGCATGCGGTGTTGCGTGCGCAGCAGGTGAACGTTCGAGAGCGAGAGCTGGCTGGCGTCACGCAGGTGCGAGAGCGGCGAGTCACGCAGCCACTTCTGCACGCTGGAGATCGCCCCGTCGGGCGCGCGTGAGACGGGGCCGAGCTGGCGGGGATCTCCCGCGATGAGCACGGTGTCGGCGAGCGGCGCCAGGAACGCCGCGGCGGCGCGCGACACCATGCCGCCTTCGTCGAGGATCAACTTCGAGAACGGTCGTTGCCCATTCAGCTCGTTGGCCAGTCTCAACGCGCGATGCACGGTGATGGCGATGACGGACACCTCGTCCTGCTTGATGGTGTTCAGCGTCGCGTCGTTGGTGCGGGCTGCGGCTGCCACGGCGGCACGGGCCCGGGCGATGTCGACGTCGTCTGCGTCGGCGGCTTCGAGCCTCGAGAGGTCCTTCTCGAGCGCGCTGAGCTCATCGGCGCGCGACGTCGCGTCGTCGTACGAAACACACTGCGGAAACTCGCGCGCGAGCCGGCTGCGAACGCCGACGCCGCACCGCATGACGCGCGGTACGCCGTCGCGGAAGAGCTGCCTTCGCTCCTTCAACACGGAGCACAGCCGGTGCGTCAGCTCGTCGACGGCGCCGTTGGTCGGCGCGATGATCAACAGTCGTTTCGAAGGTGACGTGATGACCTCGTCGGCGATCTTCGTCGCCAGCGCCTGCGTCTTGCCGGTGCCCGGTGGGCCCCAGAGCAGCCCCCACTCCGCAGACCATGGCCCGTCGATGGACTCGGCCGTTCCGGGTTTCGCGAGTGACGACGCGCCGTCGTGGACCCACTGCAGCGCGAGGTCGAGGCGTTCATCCGTCGACGCACTCGCGGCGAGCAACGCCTCCGAGAAGTCGTAGGGCTTGAAGAGCCATTCACTCGCTCTGTTCAGCGCGTCGTCGTCGACGCGGCCAGCAGCGAGGAAGACGTCGCCGGTCTCCGGGTCGACGTGAACCACGTCACCGGACCAGGCGGGGTGGTTGTCGTGAAAGGCGAGCACGCGACCGCCGACCCAGTCGGGTTGTGCCGCGGGAATCGGCTGCAGCACCACGAGACCATCTTCGAGCCGCTGCGAGGCGACCGAGTTGATCTGCACCGAGTGGTACTGCGCCGCTTCGGAGTTCAGCGCGCGTTGAAGTTCTTGCCGCAACGAGGCCGACATGGCGCCACTCTTACAGCGGCCTCAATGGAGGCGGTGAGTCAGGTGTTGGTCGGGTGCCCGACACGAGCTGGCCCCGCGACGACGACGCGAAGTCAGCGAACGTGTCGTCATTCCTGGAGCGAAGGCGGTCATTTTTCGCGACCGGAACCAGTGGCGTTCACGTTGCGCCGTGCCGCGAGGCCTGCGCGCACGGGCAGCGCCCGAGACCGACGCGCACCGCTCTCGTTCAAGGCCCCACGTTCACCAGCTCGTCGGCCGGTAGTCCTTCAAGAACTTCCCGAACTCCGGCTCGGCGCCGTTGGCGACCATGAAGATGGGATCAATCACGCGCGCGGCCCCGTCGACGATGTCGAGCGGCGGCTGGAACCCGAGATCCTCCTTCTTCCGCGCTGCGTGCTGCGCGGGATCTTCGTCGGTCACCCAGCCGGTATCGACGGCGTTCATCCAGATGCCGTCCTTCGCGTAATCGGGCGCGCTGGTCAGCGTCATCATGTTGAGCGCAGCCTTGGCCATGTTGGTGTGCGGGTGCTTGTCGGTCTTGGTGCCGCGCGAGAACGAACCCTCCATCGCCGACACGTTGATGACGTGTTTGTTCTCGCTCACGGTGCGCTTCATCAGGTCGCGGAAGCGCGCGGCGAGAATGAACGGCGCGATGGAGTTCACGAGCTGCACCTCCAACAGCTCGGGCGTCGACACTTCATCGAGCGTCATGCGCCACGAATTCATGGTGCGCAGGTCGACCTGCTGAAGGTCTGCGTCGAGCTTCCCCTCGGGGAACACCTCCATGCCGTAGGCCGCGTCTTCGTACGTGTAGCGGACCTGGCTCATCGCCGCCGACTGCACCACGCCCGACGCTGCGCCTGCGTTCACGTGCCACGTCGACAAACCGGTCACGTCGGCGCCGCCACCGCCGAGCTGCGGCACCGCGCCGAGCGCGTTCAGACATTCCTGCCGGCCCTGAAGAACCTGCTGCGCGCCCTCCGACAACCGGTTCACGGGAGCCGACTCGAGGTCCATCAGGTGCGAGAAGAACCCCACCGGGCGTCGCACGGTCTGCGCCGCGTTGTTGATGAGGAAGTCGAGCCGCGGAAGTCGCCGCGCCATCCACCGGCAGAACAGCTCGACCGACGGCGAGTGACGGAGGTCGAGACCGTGCACCTCGAGCCGGTGGCCCCAGTCTTTGAAGTCGGGCTCCTTCGCGTAGCGGACCGCCGCGTCGTGCGGAAAACGCGTGGTGACGATGACGCGTGCGCCCGCGCGCAACATCATCAGCGAGGCCTGCGCGCCGATTTTCAGGCGCGCACCGGTGATGAGGGCAATCTGCCCGTCGAGCTTCGCGGTCTGAAAGCGCTTGGCGTAGTTGTAGTCGCCGCAGCTCACGCACATGGCGTCGTAGAAATGGTGCAGCGTGCGGTACTCGGCCTTGCACACGTAGCAGTGCCGCGCCTTCTCGAGCGTGGGGCCTTCGCGACGTTCCCCCGACGGCAGCTGCGGCGGCGGTACGAACACCGCTTCCTTTCGGGCCTGACGAATCGCGGTGGCCTCGCGGATTTCGCGGTCCTTCTTCTGGCGCTCCTTCAAGCGGTCGCGGCGCATGGCCTTGCTGAAGGCCTGCACTTCGTGACGCAGCGGTGAAGCGGCGCGGCCCGCGGCCATGAGGAACTGACGGCGTTCTTCTTCCGGCATCTCGGCGAGGCGTGCGCGGTCTTCGACGACGGCCTCGAGCACGGCGATGGCGGTCTTGAATTCTTCGTTCGAGAAGCGGCGGGAGCTCATGTTGCTGCACCGCCCATACCTCAGAAGTCCTCGCGGACGGCAAGTCACCGCGAACGGCCTGAAGGGAGGTCGTTCTGGTCGTAGAAATTGACCGCTTTCGCTCGAAAAACGACCACAAGTTGCGCTCACCTTGCCGCGAGGTCGCGGGGCCACCGGGGGGCGAGCAACCACCGCACGCCCCCACTCACCGGCTCCCATCAAGGCCTGATCAGTGCTTAAGACACCGCATGCGTTACGCCTCGTTGCTCCTCGCGCTGATCATCGCTGCCTGTGGCCCGCTCACGCCTCCGAAGCCTGACGCGGGCAACGGCGGCGGCACTGCGACTGGCGGCGGTACGGGCACGGGCGGGGGCACCACTTCCACGGGCGGAGGCACCACCACCGGTGGTGGTACCGCGACGGGCGGCGGTGACGGCGCCACGGGCGGGGGCACTGCAACGGGCGGAGGCAGTGCAACCGGGGGAGGCACCGCGACCGGCGGCGGTGGCACAGCAACCGGCGGCGGCACGGGAGCGCCCGGCTTCACGTGGATCTCCATGACGATGACCCCGGTGCCCACCGCGAGCTCGTTCCGCAAAGTGCACGGCATCGCGCGTCGCGCGTCGGGCGACACCTTCGTGGGCTTCGCCGACGGCAAGCTCTACCGCGCCGCGCCCAACAGCAACCTGCTGACGCCGGTCGCCAACTTCCCCTCGCCGAACAACACGCAGCAGTTCGTCGACCTCGCGGCCTCGGGTGACGACCTCTTCATCTTGCGCGTGGGCACGGTGCTCCACTGCAACACCGCCTGTACGGACTTCAGCGAGTTCACCGTGGTGCACACCATCGCCTTCGGCCCCGAGACGTGGGGCATGTGCGCGCGCGGTGAAAAGGCGTTCTTCGTGCTGCAGGGCACCAACACGCAGCTCTACGCGCTCCAGCGCGGCGCCTCGCTCTCGTTCGAGCAGATCTCCGCCGACGTGGGCACCGCGAGAGGTGAAGACTGCTTCATCGACGCGACGGGCAACGTGTACGTCGGTGGCGACAACGGCGGCGCGGTGATCTTCGCGGCGGGCGGCTCGACGGTCAGCCCGATGAACCTGAACGGTCACCCTGCGGCACGGTGGACGTCCATCGCGGTCGACGGCGCGAACGGCCTGATGGTCGGCGGCGGGAGCGGCATGCGCGTGGCGCGCCTGAACGGTCAGGGCTTCAGCGCCGACGCGCCCAACACCTCGGGCCCGTTGCTCAACGTCGTGCTCGCGCTCGGGCCGACCGAGTTCATGGCCGCCGGCGCGTACAACGGAGGCGGTGGGCCTTCGGTCTACAAATACGACGGCACCAGCTTCACCGCGTGGACACCCGCGCCACCGGCCCTCAACGCGCACCGTGGCCTCGTGGTCGACGCCGACGAGGTCTACCTCGGCGGCAACAACCTCAACGACAACGCCTACGTCATTCTCCACGGGACGCGCTGAGTCGAACGGGCCAAGCTTGGCCCCATGAGCGAAGACGTCGTCCGTCGGCAGAAAGATCGCGCTGCGCAGTTTCTCTCGAAGGGCCGAGTGCCCGCGGCGCTCGAGGAATACCGCCGCATCTTGAAGGCCGTGCCGGGTGAGCTGACGGTGCGTCAGAAGGTCGCCGAGCTGCTCGCGCGCCAGGGTCACACGAAGGAAGCGGTGGCCGAGTACGCCGAGACCGTTCGCCGCTACGCCGAGCAGGGCCAGTTCTTCAAAGCCACCGCGCTGTGCCGCGTGATTCTGAGCCTCGACCCGAAGCACGACGATGCCCAGCGGCAGCTCGCCGAGCTCTACGCCGCGCGCGAGAAGAAGCCCGGCAACCTCGTGGTGGTGAAGGCCAGCGCCACCCTCGACCCCGACTCGATTGCGCCGAAGCCGGCGACCGCGCCGCCCGTGTTCGAGCGCGCCGACGAGCCGGTGGAAATCGAGCTGGAAGACCTCATCTTCGAGGCCGAGCCGCCGCCGCCTCCGCGCAGCGCGCTGCCGTCGATTCCGCTCTTCTCGTCGCTCGACACCGAGACCTTCATGGTGCTGCTGCGTGAAGCGATGGAGGCGCGCGTGTTCGCCGCTGGCGAGACGATTCTGAATGAAGGCGCACCCGGTGAATCGATGTTCGCGCTCGCGCAGGGAACGGTGTCGGTGCAGCGCGCCGGCCGTGAGGTCGCGCAGATGCACGAAGGCGACTTCTTCGGCGAAATGGCGCTGCTGACCGGCGCGCCGCGACTGGCGACCGTGGTGGCGGTGAACGACGTGGTGGCGCTCGAGTTCCCGCGCGCGGCGATGGAGTCGCTCATCAACAAGCACCTCTCCATCAAGCGCGGCCTCGACGCGTTCTTCCGCGAACGCCTGCTGGCCAACGTGCTGCGCGCCAACCCGCTCTTCGGTGCGCTCGACGAGTCACAGCGCGCGGCCTTGGGCGCGGCGTTCGTGTCGGAGGCCTTCAAGGCCGGTGACGTGATTCTCCACGAGGGCCAGCCGGGCGTCGGCGTGTTCCTGCTGCTGCGTGGAACGTGCCGCGTGTTCAACCAGGCCGGCACCTCGGCGTACCCCGACCTCGCGGAAGGTGACACCTTCGGAGAGATCTCCGCGGTGATGCAGCTGCCGGTCACGGCCTCCGTCGCGGCGAAGGAGAACGTCGTGGTGTTGCGCATCGGCGCCCACGCGTTCCGCACCATTCTCGGCAGCAACGACGTGGTGAAGAAGCAGGTGCTCTCGCTCGCGTCGGAGCGCATGACGCGCACCGCGAAGCAGGCGCTGTACGACGACGGCGACCTGCGCGTGTGACCGGCTCAGCCGTCACGGCGTGATGCCGAACATCAGGCTCGCGAAGTAACCGTCATTCACGTTGCCGGTGACCATCGCGAGCTGCGAGCTGACGCCATCGCGAAACACCATGTCGCTGGTCAACGACACCTGCTGGAAGTTGCGCACGCTGTTCTCATACCCGCTCGTCGCGAACACCTCGTTGCAGGTGGCCTGCGGCAGCGCGAGCTGCGAGGTGGCGATCTTCGCCGAGTGATTCGTGGCCACCGCGAGGCTTGGGTACACCTCGAAGTGAATGTGCGGCCACCGCCCCGAGTAGCAGGCCGGGAAGATGCTGGTGAACGTGACCTGGCCGTTGGCGTCGGTCTCCTGCACGCCGCGCAGGTAGTTCTCGTTGGTCACGCCCGACGAATACAGCGAGTAGTTGCCGTCGATGTCGCAGTGCCACAGGTAGATGGCGTAGCCGGCGAGCGGCGAGCAGCCGTCGTTCACGTTGGTGAGCGTGAGGTCGATGGTGAGCGGAATGCCCGCCGCGGTCTTCGAGCCGCTCCCGAAGCTGGAGCGGATGTCGTTGCGCACGATGCCGGCGAGCGCGAGCGCGTTGGCGCCGTTGCTGCCATCACCGGGGTACGGGCCGGCGGTCTCTTCGGGAATCTCGGAGCAGGTGCCGCCCGTCATGTCGGCCCCGCAACCGGCGAGCAGCGCTGAGCCCGCGAGCCACTTGAGAACGTCTCGACGCCGGGTGCGTTTTGCGACTTCTGCGAGGTCGAATGCGAAACCGCGATTGTGAATGCCCATGCTGTCTCCCTTGTGAGCTGAAGACTGCGCTGCTGAATTTTCCGTGAGACGAGTACGGTGCCGGCGATGGGTCTCAACACGGTGTCGGTGTTCCGCCAGCGCGCGGCGCAGGGCGCGACCGACGTGAAGTCGGTCGTTGGGCAGCACACGGCGGCGGCCGCGAAGGCCGAAGCGGGCGTGCTCAAGTTGCTGTCGAGCAAGCGGCTCACGGTGGTCTCTGCCGAGCGCTTCATGGCCGCTGACGAAAACTCACGAGACGACTTGAAGGTCGGCACGCGTATGCGTTTGTCGTACCGCGGTCAGGAGCTGGGTCCGGTGGACGTGCCGGGGCTCAAGGTGCCTCCGAAGTCGGGGTGGGCGGCCGTGAACCACGCCGACTACGCGAAGGCCGCTTCGCAGGCGTTGGAGCTGCTGCGTCAGGCGCCGGGCAATGAAGGCCGGCTGGCGGCCGACGCGTTCAGGGCCGCGGGCGGGTAATTCGCCGGGAAAATCCCATGTCGAATTCCGGGTGACGGCTCCGACTCTGGGGTGAACAACCTCACCTCGAAGGAGAACGACATGGAAACGCAGAAAATCACGACGTGTTTGTGGTTCGAGAAGCAGGCGGCCGAAGCGGCGAAGTTCTACGTGTCGCTGTTCCCGAACTCGAAGGTGCTCAGCGAGTCGCCGATGGTGACGACGTTCTCGCTGGGCGGCCAGCAGGTGATGGCGCTCAACGGCAACCACGACCAGAAGTTCAGCGACGCGGTGTCGTTGATGGTGCTGTGCGAAGACCAGCGGGAGGTCGATTTTCTCTGGGGCTCGCTGCTCGCCAACGGTGGCACGCCGACGATGTGCGGGTGGCTCAAGGACCGCTTCGGTGTGTCGTGGCAGATCGTGCCGAAGCAGCTGCAGGTGCTGATGAGCGACCCTGATCAACAGAAGGCCGGCCCCGCTCAAGGCCCAGGAGCTGGCGGTGAAGGCCGACGCAGCCAACCAGGCCAAGAGCCGGTTCCTCGCCACCATGAGCCACGAGATTCGTACGCCCATGAACGGCGTGCTCGGCATGACCGAGCTGCTGCTGGGCATGAACCTCACCCCCGAGCAGGACGACGCGGCGCGCACCGTGTACCGGTCCGCCGACGCGCTGCTGGCGCTGCTCAACGAGATCCTCGACTTCTCGAAGATCGAAGCCGGCCGCCTCGAGTTCGAGCGCCTCCCGGTCGACCTCGAGCAACTGGCCTACGACACCATGGAGCTGTTCCGCGGCAAGGTCGTCGGCCGCGCGGTGGAGCTGGTGGTGCGGGTGGCGCCGACGATTCCTCGCAAGGTGTGGGGCGACCCGACGCGCGTGCGACAGGTGCTCCTCAACCTGGTGGGCAACGCGGTGAAGTTCACCCAGCACGGCGTGGTGCGCCTCGAGCTGGACCGCGCGGGTGACTGCTACGTCGCGCGGGTGTCGGACACCGGGTGTGGGCTGCTCCCGGAGCTGGCCGACCACGTCTTCGAGCCGTTCACGCAGGCTGACGTCAGCACCTCACGCCGCCACGGCGGCACGGGCCTGGGCCTCGCCATTTCGCGGCGCCTCGCGCGCGGCATGGGCGGAGAGCTGACCCTCGAGAGCGAAGTGAATGTCGGTTCGACGTTCGAGCTGCGGCTGCCCCTCGATGAGTGCGCACAGACCGAGCCCGCGGTGCTGCGGCTCGCGGGGCAGCGCGTGCTGGTGGTCGAGCCGTCGGACGAGTTCCGCCAGATTCTCATCGAGCAGCTTCGCTCCGAAGGCGCGAGGGTCGATGGGGTGAACGACGTGCAGCTCGCGGTCGAGGCGCTGTCGTCGACGAAGTACCACGTGGCGCTGTGGGCCGACTCGCTGGTGACGGGCGCGCCGCCGGACGGTGCGCCGCACGTGGTGTTGCTCAGCAACGGGTTGCGGCACCCCTCGTGGTCGACGATTGCCCAGCGGCTGTCACCGCGAGAGGTGCTGGTGAAGGCGGTGCGCGCGGCACAGCACGAGGCCGCCAGGGTCAATGCCGGCGGGCGCCCGACGCTGGAGGTGGTGCCGGTGTCGTCGCCGTCGTCGGTCGGCATGGGCACGCGCGTGTTGGTGGCCGATGACAACGCCATCAACCTGCGCATCACCCGCGCCATGTTGGAGCGCGTGGGTTGCACCGTCACCACGGTGCCCACCGGCGAAGAGGCCGTGAGCGCCTGGGCTGCCGGGCGCTGGGACGTCATCTTGATGGACTGCCAGATGCCCGGCATCGACGGCTACGAGGCGACCCTGCGCATTCGCGCCCAGGAGGCTGGCACCGAGCGCCACGTGTGCATCATCGCGCTGACGGCCAACGCCGGCGTCGAAGACCGGCTGCGCTGCAAGGCCGTCGGCATGGACGGTTTCATCTCGAAGCCTTTCCGCGCGAGTGACTTCGAGCGGGTGCTGGCAGAGCTGCGTCGGGACGCGGCCTGACGGTCAGCTGCGCAGGCTCTTCATGTCGATGACGAAGCGGTACCGCACGTCGCTGTTGAGCACGCGCTCATAGGCCTCGTTGATCTGCTGCATCGGAATGACCTCCACGTCCGACACCACGCCGTGCTTCGCGCAGTGGTCGAGCATCTCCTGCGTTTCCGCGATGCCGCCGATGAGTGAGCCCTTCAACGTGCGACCGCCCATGATCAGCGAGAACGGCTTGAACTTCTGCACGTCGCCCGGAGCGCCCACCAGGGCCATCGTTCCGCGCGGCTTCAGCAACGACAGATACGCGTCGTAGTCGTGCGTCGCCGACACCGTGTCGATGATGAGATCGAACCGCTCCTTCACGTTGCTCAACGGCGTCGCCTTCGTGGCGATGAAGCCCGTCGCGCCGAGTCGCTTCGCGTCGGCTTCCTTGTCGGCCGTGGTGCTGAGCACCGTCACCTGCGCGCCCATCGATGCCGCCAGCTTCACCGCCATGTGGCCCAGACCTCCGAGGCCGACCACGCCGACCTTGTCGCCCGCCTTCACGCCGAACTGCTTCAACGGCGAATACGTGGTGATACCCGCGCACAACAGCGGAGCCGCCGCCGCGGGCTCCAGCTCCTTCGGAATGCGCAGCGCGAAGTGTTCATTCACGACGATGGAAGACGAGTAGCCGCCGTACGTCGGCGTCTTCCGGTCCATCTCGGTCGAGTTGTAGGTGGCGGCGTTGCCCGCGGCGCAGAACTGCTCGAGCTCGTCTTCACACGGCGCGCACACGCGACACGAATCGACCATGCAGCCGATGCCCGCGAGCTCGCCCACCGCCAACTTCGACACGTCGCGACCGACGCGCGTCACCCGGCCGATGACTTCGTGCCCCGGCACCATGGGGAACATCGCGCCGGTCCACTCGTCACGCGCCTGGTGAATGTCGGAGTGACACACGCCGCAGTACAGAACTTCGAGCTCCACGTCGTTGAGGCCCGGTTCACGGCGCTCGATGGTGATGGGTTCCAACGGCTTGCCTGCAGCGACTGCTCCCCACGCGGTGACTTTGGTCATGCGCGCAGAAGTAGGTCGCGGCGCTGCTTTCGGAAACATGCACGGCGTGCATGGACCGTTCAGAAAAACTTCAGAGGCTCGGAGTGTTCACGGGAACTTTCGAAGCGGCAGCTCGTCGTACGACGGCGGTGGTTCGAGTCGTATCGGCGCTGCGGTGACTTCTCGACCGTCAGACATCAACGCGGTGACGGTGAACTCGGTTGGTGTCTTCCACTGTGCGGTTTCCGCAGTGCAGTACACGCCACCCAGGTCGAGCTGCAGCGGCGGTTCGTGTCGCGGAGCGCGGAACGTTCGCCCGGGAAGGACGACGGAGCCGCCACTCAGCTCACGCGAAACGCCGGCGCGTCGAGAGAAGGAATGAGCACGCGTGACGACTCGCGGGACAAGGTGTCTCGGAAGTTGTCCTCGTCTCCTCGCCTGATTTCGAGCGCGAGCGGTTTCGACGTCTCCCGCTTCACCACGGTGACCGCGGAGTGAACGTGAAGCGGCTTCACCACGAATTCGCTGCCGACTCGTGCGTTCACCCGCAGCGTGAAGACATCGTAGACGTCACCGTGCGCGACGCGCTTCAGCTCGTACGGCAAGGCCTTGCCGTCGGAAGCTTCGACCCACAGCTTTCCGAGAATGCGTCGCTGCTCTTCCTCGAAGTCCTCGCGTTCGTGGAAGCCCCCGCTCACTGGCAGGAACAAGTAGAGCAATCCACCTTCAGCAACCGTCTTATTCGGCAGCACGAACGCGAGCGGAGGCGCGCACTGTGACGCGTGGGCTGCGGTGGCAAACAGAGCGGCGAACAAACAAAGGTGCCTCACGCTCACTCCTCTTCCGTCCGTCGCCGCTTCGCCCGCGATGGTGCTTCGAGCAGCACAGGCGCTGCTTGTACTTCTCGTCCATCAGCCATCAACGCGGTGACCGTGAACTCTGTGGGACTCGTCCACCACGCGGTGGTTCCGCCGCAATACAGATCGCCGAGCAATACTTCGGTTTTGGCGACATGCCTCGGCGAATACAGCACGCGCCCCGGGATGACGATCGAGCCGCTCCTCCAGGTCACGCGGAACGCGGGCGCGTCGAGCGAGGGCACCAGGCGACGCAACCGCTCAGACGAGGCTTCATCTGTGAAGTTGTCGTTTCCGCCGGGTCGAAGTTCGAGCTTCAGCGGCGTCTGCTTCTCGCGCTTCACGACGGTGATGGCGTGGTGCGGCTGCACCGGTCGCACGACGAACTCGGTGTCGACTTCCGCGGTCACCTTCAGCGAGAACACGTCGAACGCCTTTCCTCGCGATACGAGCTTCAAGTCGAACGGCAGCGCCTGCTGCTCAGTTGTTTCGACCCGGAATTCCTCGAGCATCTTTCGCTGACCTGCCGCGAGTTCCGCAGGGTCGTCACTGCAGCTCTCCGTCGGGAAGAAGACGTACAACACGCCTCCTTCGGGAACCGTCTGTCGCGGAAGAACGAACGGGTACGCGTGAGCGAGCGACCTCGCGTGGGCGGCGCCGGCGACGAAGATGAGCAACAGCACGACGTGTTTCATGCCGGTCAGGAATTTCGCAAAAACAAAGAGGGAACGAAGCGTCAGCTCCGTTCCCTCGAAGGACTTCGTTGAAGCGCGCTGATCAGCGGCCGAGCTTCTTCGCCGCCTCACGTACCTGCGCTTCAGGCCACGTGTCCGGGCCGTAGCGACCCAGAATCTGCACCGCGCCCTTGTCGTCTTTCCCGAGCACGAAGGGGCCCTTGTTCCCTTCGCGCAGCGCGTATGCACCGGCCGGCTTGATGGCCTTGACCGTCTCACCGACCTGGCCGAACACCACCGACTTCACGCGCAGCTCGACGACCTGAGCGGCCGCTTCATCGCGCGTGCTGGTGAACTGCGTCTCGGGCTGCGGCTTCTGCGGTGACTGCTCGAGCACCTTCGCCACTTCCGCCATCACGGCGGCGTCGGCGCCCGGCAGCACTTCTTCGATGAACTCAGGAGGAAGCGCCATGTGGTGACCTTCAGTTGATGATGTGAACCGCGCGGTACAGCTCGGCGAACTTCGCCAGCGGCATGGTGAAGAAGCCGTCGTTCTTGCCGTCGTGGCCGTACTCCGACTGGCCCCACGGGTTGCGGAGCTTCACGAACTTCTCGCCGTTCTTCTCTTCGACACCGAGCACCGAGTACGCGTGGTTCGCGTACACGCCGGTGTTCGTGTAGCGCGCCGACTGGTCCGTGCCGTACGTGCCCGCGGCCATCGGCTTGCCCGCCGCCGCCGCCGTCTTGATGCGCTCGAACATGCGGTCGGCGTTCGCCGCGCTCAGGTTCTCGTACGAGTACGGGCGGCCCATGACCTCGGCCATCACCTGACCGGCGACACCGCCGTTACCAATCGTGTCGAAGCTGCCCTTCCACTGCGCGTAGGCCTTCTCGACGATGGGGAACCACAGCTCCATCTTGTCTTTCGCGGTCGAGCCACCGAGCGAGCCACCGTAGAGCGGGCCGCCGAAGCTGCGAACGTAGAGGTCGCCGTCGACCTTCACTTCGACCGGGCGGCCGCCGCTGTAGCTGTTCGCGGTGTTGAACTTCACGGTGTACGTGCCGTCACCGTTGTCCTTCACCATGTTCTTGATGATGTCGGGCTGCATCGCCGCCACCGACGCCAGCGCCGCGGGGAAATAGCAGTTGCCGATGGCGCCCTGGCGCACGTCGGCCGCGCTCGGGCCGTCGATGAACAGCGGGCCGGTGAAGCGCTCGGTCTTGAACTTGGGCGTGCCGTCGGCGTTGAGGTCGTCGTTGTGGAGCTTCGGATCCGGCAGGTCGACGCCGACGATGTCCGTCGCACCACCCGGCACCTTGATCGAGCCGGAGATGCTGGACATGTCGACGTTGTTCTTGCCGTCGCTGACCGACACCTTGAACTCGTCGCCAGCCTTGCCCTTCAACTTCAGGCCCGCGGGAATCGAGCCGTTCTCGGTGGCCTTGAAGTCGAACTTCTCGCCGGTGCGGGCGTTGGTGAAACGAATCGACGCGCCGGGCTCCGAGAGCGGACGGGCGGTGTTGTGCGTGACCGTCACCTCGCCGGTGGTGCCGACGGCCGCGAGGTCCATGCGCTCGAGGTTCACGACGGCGTTGCGCGTGTCGCGGGTCTCGATGCCCTTCGCTTCGATGGTGAGCCAGTCGCTGGTCGACCCGTCGGCCGCGCGCGTGCGCATGCGGATCATGTCGCCTTCGCGAACGTCGGGCATCTGACCCAGGAACTTGCCCGACGCGTCGGCGGTGCTGATGACCATGGTGTCGGTGAGGTGCAGCCGCCCCGACGGCGCGGTCGAGAGGTTGATGGCTTCGATGACTTCACCGGGCCTGGCGATGCCGGCGATGCCGTTCTTCTGGTCGCCCGTGATGGTGAGCGGCCCGAAGGTCTCGATGAGCGGCGCCTTGCCGACCAGCGCCTCGAGGAAGTTCTTCGCGCCGAGGTCCATGTTGAAGCCCGACTTCTCGAGCAGCTGCGTGAGGTCGGCCTTCTCGTCGCGGCTCAGGCCGGCCGAGGCGATCGCGAACTGCTCCGCGCGCGTGATGCCGGGCTTCGTGAGGTTCGACTTCGCCTTCTCGTACGAGAGCCCGGAGCGGTCACCGACGGCCGACAGAATCTCGATGACGTTGGAGTCGGTCAGCTTCGGCGCCGCCTCCCGCTGGAGGTTCTCGGTGAAGCTGCGGATGCGGGCGTCCTTGAGGCGAAGCGAAGGAGGCATGGGTACGAATCCTCGGTGGATCAGACGGGTTGGGGAAAGGTGACCCATTGTCGGTCACGGCTGTGCAAAGTTGTGTTCCGATGTGCGACATTT
Organism: Archangium gephyra; assembly: GCA_003243425.1. GTDB lineage: Bacteria > Myxococcota > Myxococcia > Myxococcales > Myxococcaceae > Archangium_A > Archangium_A gephyra_A. The sequence goes on from QFQP01000037.1 coordinate 17,238, forward strand.
GCCGACTTTTTTCGTGAGTCTTTCAAGCCACCGACATTGCTTGGTTTTCCTGGCGCTTTCGGCCTCGTTTCCAGCACTTGCGCATGACGTCGGGGTCGACGTTTCGGGCGCGGTGACCACCTCCAGCGACGTGAACCCGCGCAGCGGCGGCGCCGGCGTTTCGGTCACCGGCGCGTGGGACGTCAGCGATTCGTTTTCGGTGTTCGGGTTGGCGGGGTGGCTGCACGACATGCCGACGCGCACCGGCACCACGTCCAGCGACGGCGGCGATGTCTTCCGCTTCTCGCTGGGCGCGCAGTGGCTGCCGCGCCCGCAGTGGATGGTGATGCTGGCGGTGTCGGGCAGCCCTCCGTCGCAGCAGACCAACACCACCACGCGGCGGGTGTTCGACCGCGACGTCGACGCCATCATCGACAGCAACTCGTACAGCTTCGGAGCCCAGCTCTACGGCGGTTGGATGAGCGACTGGGGCGGCGACTTCGAGTCGATGGTCGACGTGGGCGCAGGCTTCAATCGCTACGACATCTTCCAGAAGCTTCGGCTGCAGGACGGTGAGTTCGTGCGGCGCCTGTGCGGGCGGCGCGACTTCGAGGTGTGTCAGCTCGTCGACGGCGTGAGCACCCCGCTGTGGCAGGGCCGTTTCTCAGCGAGCTACACGGCGACGCTGCTGCGCAACACCGACCTCGGCGCCGAGGTGACCGCCTTCGTCTACGACCGCGACCCGGCTGACGTGGGCTACTTCTCGGTGGTGCAGGCCGGGCGGAGCGACCTGGGTTCAGGCGTGCCGGTGTTGCCGCTGGTGTTCTCGGTGCGCCCCAGTGTCAGCCACCGCTTCTCGCGCCTCACCCTGCGCGTCAGTTACCAGTACGGCCTGTACGCCAGCGCGCTGGGCGCGATGCACGCAGCGACCGTGAAGACCACGCTCAAGCTGGGCACTGACTGGAGGCTGTGGCTCTCGGTCACCGGTCAACTCGACGTGGACCTCGCGCCGACGATCGTCAGCTTGGGCGGCGCCGCGGTGCTGGGTGTGCTGCGCGTGTTCTGAGCGCCGGTACCGTTCTGCCAGATGTCGATTCTTGCGACGCAACTGTGGTGTGCGCGCGGCGGAGAATTGGCGCATGACGATTCCCATCGACGGCCGTACGCGCATCGCGCCGGTGACCCGCACGCCAACGCAGCAGCCGGCGGCAGAGGTGACCGAAGCCCAGTTCGACCGCCGCGCGCAGAGGAACCTGCAGAACCTCGAAGGCGGCAGCAACTTCAGCTCCAGCTCTCTGCCGGCGGTGTCGGCGACGGCGCCGCGCACGGCGACTTCCCAGGCCCGCGGCGTCGAGGCGTTCCGCGCGGTCGACGAGATCCGCACAGGCGTCGAGACCCGGCGCATGGCGCTCGATGGCGCCAACGACCGCGTGCGTGAGGCTGAAGCGCGGTTGGCGACGCAGCTGGGCTCGTTGCAGCCGTCGATGACGCAGGACCAACTGCAGGCCTATGCCGACGACTACCGCCGTACGACGCCGGCCTACGGTGACGCCATGCGCGCCGCCGAAGACCTCGCCGGTTTCATGCGCGACAACGCCGCGCGGCTCTCGCAGGCCCACGCTGATCTGCACCTGCACCCCCGGGCTGACCTGCTTCAGGGCGAAGGCGCGCGCTCCACCGAGGCGTTGTCGGCCGCAGCCCGCTCGCTGGACACCTACGTCTCGCAGGCGCCGAGCGGCAATCAGGCCCTGCAGCGGATGATCAACGAAGCGTCGGGCGGGCTCACGGTGCCGGCGGGCGCCGCCATCGGCGGCACGGGCTTCGTCATCGGGCAGTTGGGCAACGTGGCCGCCAGCCTCGCCGAGGTCTCCAACCGCGCGGCCGGTGCCTTCGGCGCGGTGGCGGGCGTGGTGAACGGCGCCAACAACCTCGAGCGGTTGCTGCAGGAGGGCCGCGCCGAGCACGCCGTCGGGCTGTTGGGCAACACCGCGCAGGTCGCCGGCGGCGTGCTGCGTGTCGGCGGCGTGGCCGTCGGCTCCACCATCGGCATCGTGGGTACCATCGGCGCGCTCGCCGCGCAGGGCGTATCGGCGTACCGCGACAATGCGCGCACGGTGGCGGAAGTGTCGGCCCGGCTCGGTCGGCTGGGCCTCTCGCCGACCGCGGCCGACACCCTGGCCCGCGCGAACCCCGAGGCGTTGCGCACGTTGCAGGCGCAGGGCTTCTCGCCTGATCACCTGCAGCGCCTGGCAGGCCTGGGTCAGTCACTGACCTTGCGGGCGCACGAGAGCAGCGCTTCGGCCTTCGCGGTGGCCACGCAGCGCCTCGGGTTGTCACCGGAAGCCGCCACGCAGTTCATGGAGCGTCTGGGGTCGCGTGCCGGTCAGGGCGCGGCCTTGCTGGAGCGCATCATCGCCGGGAATCCGCGCGCCACTTCGCGCGAAGCCATCATGCGGGAGCTCGGTTTCCGACAGCCGCTGGTGTCCGACGAAACGCGGCTGGCGGTGCTGGCGGCCCTCGGGAGCTGAGGCGACTTCGCGTTCGTCGCGTGGCGTTTGGGGCGCATTTGCGTCTCAGCGGCCTCACGCCGCCGGGCGGGCCGATGAGGAACGCGGTGTGCAGTCGTGCCGGGGAACCACTTTTCCCCGGAGTTCACGATGACCGTGCCGTCGATCTGGAGTGAAGGCGTTTCACTTCCCACCTGGCCTTCGCTCGACGGAGACCTCGAAGCAGACATCGTCGTCGTCGGTGGCGGCATCACCGGCCTGACCGCGGCGACGTTGCTCCAGCGCTCGGGCCGCAGCGTGGTGGTGCTCGAGGCCGCGCGCGTCGGCGGCGCCGAAACGGGCCTCACCACCGCGCACCTCACCGAGTTGCTCGACACGCGGTACCACGAGCTCGAATCGAAGTTCGGGGTCGAAGGCGCGCGAATGGCCGCCGAGTCATCGCGCGCGGCCATCGACCGAATCGAAGCCTTCTCTCACGAGTTCAAACGCAGTTGCGGCTTCGCGCGGGTGCCGGCGTACCTCTATGCCGAGACGGTCGAGCAGCGCCGCGACCTCGAGCAGGAGTTCGACAGCCTGCGTCGCCTCGGAGCTGACGTGTCGTGGGTCGATTCGTTCCCGCTGCCGCTGCGCGTGGAAGCCGCAGTTCGCGTCGAACATCAGGCGCAGGTGCAGCCGCTCGAATACCTGCGCGAGCTCGCCTCGCTCTTCATCGAAGCCGGTGGCCGCATCTTCGAGGACACGCGCGTGCTGTCGGTGAAGGACGGCCAGCCCTGCACCGTGAAGACCGAGAAGGGGGAAGTCAGCGCGCAAGACGTGCTGGTGCTGACCAACGCGCCGGTGAACAACCGCGTCACGCTGCACATGCGCAACTCCGCGTACCGCAGCTACGTGGTGGCCGCGCGCATCGAGGCCCCGTTCCCCGACGCGCTGTTCTTCGACATGAACGACCCGTACCACTACACGCGCGCCAACAAGACGGCGGCGGGCACGTTCCTCATCGTCGGTGGTGAAGACCACAAGACCGGCAAGGGGGAAGAGACCGCGAACCACTTCGAGGCGCTCGAGCGCTTCACGGCCGAGAAGTTCAGCGTGAGCGACTTCAGTCACCGCTGGTCCGGCCAGCTCATCGAGCCCGTCGACGGCTTGCCCTTCATCGGTCGGAACCCCGGTGAGCGCCACGTGTACGTCGCGACCGGGTACTCCGGTAATGGCATCACCTTCGGCACGCTCGCCGGCATCATGCTGCGCGATGAGCTGCGCGAGACCCCCAGCCCGTGGGCGGGCCTGTACGCGCCCGACCGCGTGAAGCCGCTGGCCGGCATCAAGGACTTCGTCGCCGAGAACGTCGACTTCCCCACGAGCCTCATGAAGGACCGCCTCAATCGCGGCGAGGTCAAGAGCGTCGACGAAGTACCGCGCGGCGAAGGCCGCTTGATGCGCGCCAACGGCAAGATGGTCGCGCTCTTCCGCGACGACCTGGGTGCCATGCACTGCCGCTCTGCGGTGTGCACGCACATGGGCTGCTACGTGCAGTTCAACCAGGCGGAACGCTCGTGGGATTGCCCCTGTCACGGAAGCCGCTTCGACCCCGATGGCGCGGTGCTCAACGGCCCGGCGGTGACGCCGCTCGAAGAGGTCGAGCTCGACAACGCGAAGGAAGAGGCGCCTTCAGACGTGCCAGGTTGATACGAGTCGTGTGTGTTCGACTGGTTCCACCTGACCGTCTCGCCGCTGGAGCTCATCGCCCGGGCCTCGCTGATGTACTGGGCGTTGTTCCTGCTGTTCCGGCTCGTGCTCCGGCGCGACGTGGGCGCGGTGGGCATGAGCGATTTCCTGTTCGTCGTGCTGGTGGGTGACGCCACCCAGAACGCGATGAGCGGAGACCACTACGGCGTCGCCGACGGCCTGGTGGTGGTCGGCACGCTGGCCACGTGGAACCAGCTGACCGACGTGCTCTCGTACCATGTGCCCTTCATCGAGAAGCTGATGAAGCCGAGGCGCCTGCTGCTCTTCGCGCACGGGCAGTTGAACCGGCGGAACATGCGGCGCGAGTTCATCACCATGGACGAGCTGCGCACCAAGCTGCACGAGGAGGGCTTGAAGGACTTCAACGAGGCCGAGCGCATCTGGCTCGAGAGCAACGGCGAGCTGGCGGTCATCAAGAAGGGCTGAGCGTCACTCGCGTCGACGGCTCCCGAGCTTCCTGGTCGTCACGCGCCGCCACGCAGCGCGGCCCAGCGTCACCACGAGGACGAGCGTCGGCAGCGCAGCGAGCAGGGCTTGAAACGTCTTCACGCGCCTGCTCGTAGCCGCGAGTGGAACAAAAAGCCCGTTCACCGGGCTTCTTGCAGCCCTCGCTGTCACGGGCCGCAGCGCAGCGCGACCGTGCCGCTGCGACCACCGCTGGTGCTCCACGCAGCGTTCGCCGAACCGTCGTAGGTGAGCGTCACTTCACGCCCCCGCGCGCCGCTGTGAACGATGGTGCCGCTGCTCGGGCACTGCGCCTTGCACTTGCGGAAGCCCGACACCGTGGTCGACGTCACGCGCGTCGAGCCGGTGGTGCCGTCGAGCGTGATGCACTCCGTCGCTTCGTCCCACGTCACCGTGTAGTCGCCCTCACGCGAGACCGTGTTGCCGCGCGGGCCGGTGCCACTGGTCTCTGACGCAATCTCGGCGCGCTTCACCGAACCCTGCTGCGTGGCGTCGACGGTGGCCTTCAGGTTCAACGTCGCGTCGTTCGCCTTGAAGCCGGTGCTCTCGATGAGCACCCGCACCACGTCGCTCGAGGGCCGCGAATAGGTCGCGGTCACCGTGCCGGTCATCGTCACCAGGCCGTACCTGCCCGTGCAGTTGTTGAACACGTAGGTCGTGGTGGCACCCGCCGTGGTGGTGGTCAGGCAGCTCGACGGCTGCATGTTCGCCTTCACCCGCGTCTCCGCAGCAGCGGCCAGGTCCTCGGGCGTGCCGGTGGTGCCCACCTCATCCGACAGCTCCGAGGTGAGGGCGGCTTCGGTCGACGACACCGCGGCCGACTCATCGGCGGCCTCGGCTTCGTCCGATTCACCCCCACAGGCGGCCAGCGAGAGCACACAGAGGGGGACGAGCAAGCGGTGCAACATGGCGGTTCTCCTTCGAGGTTCAGCGGGTGGTGCTGACTGGAACCCGGGCCGCTCGCGGCGGTTGCGGGCGCCGGAATTCGTGTGAGATTTCCGAAACCACTTCGGCCCACGCGGGTTGAAGGCAGGTGTGCAAGCCGTGAGTGACGACGACGCCGAGCTGATGCTGCGCGTGAGCCGGGGAGACCGGCAGGCGTTCACGCAGCTCTTCGACCGTCATCAACAGCGCGTGGTGCGCTTCTGCTACCGCTTCACCGGCGACCGCTCGCGGGCCGAAGAGCTCGCGCAAGACACCTTCGTCCGGCTGTTCCGCAGCGCCGACCGCTACCAGGCGCGCGCGAAGTTCTCGACGTTCCTCTTTCACATCGCCACCAACCTCTGTCTCAACGCCCAGCGCGGCGCGAAGGCGCGGCCCCAGACCACGATGGAGCTCGAGGTTGAAAAGCCCGACGTCGACTCACCCGAGGCGACGCTCGCCGCGAAAGACACCGAAGCCGCGGTGCAGCGCGCGTTGTCGAACATGAGCGACCGCGAACGCGCGGCCTTCGCCATGGCGCGCTTCGAGGGCCTGCCGTACCGCGACATCGCCGAGGCGCTCGACGCCAGCGAAGCCGCCATCAAGTCACTGGTTCATCGTGCGTCGCTGCAGGTGGTCGCACAGCTCGAGAGGAGCGCCTCATGACGCACGAAGAAGCAGAAGCGGAGCTCAGCGCGTGGCTCGACGGAGAGCTGCCTGCCGAGAGGGCCGGGGCAGTCGAAGCCGCCGTCGCCGCCGATGCACGGCTCTCGGCGCTCGCTCAGAAGTTGAGGGAGTCGAAGTCGCTGCTCGCTTCGCTCGAAGCGCCGGCGCCCTCGTCGCGATTGCGCGCGAACGTGCTGAGCGCCATCGCTGCACCTTCTCCGCAACCGTGGTGGAGGTCGTGGCTCACCGTGCCGCGCGTGAGCCTGGGTGCGCTCGCCGCCGCCGCGTTGATCAGCGCCTTCCTCTGGTCGCGCCCCGACCCCGAGACGCCCGACGTCGACAGGCTCCTCGTCGCCCAGAACCTCGACTTGCTCGAAGACTACGAAGTGATGTCACTGCGTGACCCGGAAGACCTCGAGGTCATCGCCGCCATGAATGAACTGCAGGAGGCCACGCCATGAAGTCACTCTTCTTGATGCTCGTCGTCGCGATGCCGGTGTTCGCCACCGAGAGCGCCGCGGACCGGTTCAACGCGCTGCCCGAAAACGAAAAGCAGGCGCTGCGCGAGAAGCTGGCGGCCTTCAAGAAGCTGCCGGCTGAAGAGCAGACCAGGCTCCGCGAGAACCTGCAGCGCTTCCGCGCCATGCCGCCCGAAGAGCAGCGCCGTGTTCGCGAAAACCTGCGCACCTTCATGGCGCTGCCCGAGAAGGACAAAGAGCAGCTGCGCGAGCGCTACCGCGAGTGGCGTCAGCTCGACTCCGAGAAGCGCGAGAAGTTGCGCACCCAGTTCCGCAGCTGGTTGCGCGAGAACCCCGAGCGCCGCGAACAGCTCCGCGAGAACCTGCAGCGCTGGCGCTCGATGGACGAGAAGCAGCGTGAAGAGCTCCGCGAGCGTCTGCGGGAGCGCCGTCGATGATGACGGTGATGTTGCTGTTCGCGTTGGACGGAGGGCTCGACGCCGGCGCCGCGCCACCGCCCAACGACGCGGAGGTCATTCGGGAGCTCGAGCTGCTGCAGAACCTCGAGAGCCTGGGCGACCTCGAGCTGTTGCAAGAGCTCGAACCCCAACGGTGAACACGCGCACCCAGCGTCCTTCACGGCGAAGTGACAGCGCGCGCTGACCCGAGTCGCCGCGCCTCTTCGCCGCGTGTAGGTTCCTGCCCGATGCGCCGTCTCATCTTGTCGCTGTCGTTGGTGCTGGTCGCGTGCCCGAGGGAAGAAGAGCCGCCGCCGCCTGATCCGCCGCACCTGCTGTGGAGCGCCGACGCGCAATCGCTCGACAACCCGTTCCCCGACGACCGCCTCATCGTCGACGGCGTGGCGACGTTCCGCCCGCGCTGGTACCGCCCGTTTCTCCCCGCCAGCGCGGTCACCACGCAGTCAGGCACCTTCTTCAACGAGATGGCCGCGCAGGCGAAGCTGTACGTGCACGCCTTCGGCAACTTCGGCAGCACGTTGATGCTCTCGAGCGAACCGCTGGACGAGGCGACGATTCACGGCCGTGTCGCGCGCCTGGTGAAGGACGACGGCGGCTGGCGCGTGCTCGAGCGTGAAGTGCTCGTGGAACACCCGCGTGAAACGCTCGCCAGACGCAACGTCGCGTACCCCGACGGCTGGCCCGAGTTCATCGCCACGCGGCCCACCGTGCCGCTGCCCGAGAACCGAGACGGTCTGCTGGTGGTGCTCAAGGGCGTGAAGACCAGGAGCGGCGTGGAGCTCGGCCAGAGCCACGCGTTCAAGAGCGCGAACACCATCGACGAAGGTGCGCTCGCTGCGCTCGGCGTCACCGCCGACGACGTCATCTACTTTCTGCCGCAGCATGCGGGTGACGTGACCAGCGTGCCGCGCGCGCTCGCGGCCTGGGCCGACGCCAACCCGGCGACGGTGACGATTCCCTCGCAGGGCATGAGCTCCGGCGCGCCGGTCGGCCTCTGGCGCTCGACAGACCCTGACTGGGCCTCGATTCGCCCGTGGCTCAACACCGGTTGGCGGCCGCCCAACGACGTCGGCACCGTCATCATCGGTGAGTTCTCGGCGCGCGAGCTCCGCGACAAGCTGCACTTCAAAGACGAGTGGGTCGCCAACCCGTCGCTCGCGCCGGTGAAGCCGCTCAAGTTCGTCGCCGCGTTCCCCAGAGGCGCCAGGCCTGCCGGGGGCTGGCCGCTGGTCATCGCGCAGCACGGCGTGAGCGGCCGCAATTCACCGCGCGCCGGCACCTACGACTCGTTCTGTCTGCAGTGGGCCGAAGAGCTCGCGCTGCGCGGCATGGGCTGCATCGGCATCGACGCGCCCGACCACGGCACGCGCGGCGTGTTCACCGACTTCTTCAGCGTCGACGACCCGGCGGCCATCGGTGACCGCCTGCGCGAGATGACGTTCGACCTGCTGCAGCTCGAGCGCATCGCGGTGACCATCGACGTCGACGGCGATGGCGCGCCCGACATCGCGCCGAAGCTGCGCTACTTCGGCAACTCCATGGGCTCCATCATGGGGAGCGGCTTTCTGCCGTTCAGCAAGCGCGTGAGCAGCGCGATGTTGAACGTGCCCGGTGCTGGTTTGTCGAACGTGGTGATGAGCAAGTTCATCAACGAGCTCATCGGCTTCCTCATCATCGCCGAGACCGGGCTCACCTTCGAATCACCCGAGTACTACGTCGCGTTTCCGCTCTTCCGCGCGATGGCGCAGCCCTTCTTCGACGTGGGCGACCCCATCAACATCGCGCCGGCCATCTCCGACGACATGGCGGTGTTGCAGCAGGCGGGCATTCGCGACGAGGTGATTCCCAACGAGACCAGCGTCGACCTCGCCAACGCGATGCGGCTCCCGAAGGCCGTCAACGGCACCGGCACCACGCCGCAGCGGGGCTTCATTCTCGTCGACTCGGCCGACTACCTGAGCCCAGCGGCCGCGGCCGACTACAACGGCCACAACGTCATCTGGGACTTCGAGCCCATTCGTCGTCAGGCGCTCATCTTCCTCGAGAGCGACGGCCGGGAACTCTTCGTGCCGTGAAGGAGCGCCCGCGCCATCACGATGATCTGCTGCGCCGCGGCTGGCCGGTGGTCGCCACGCGGCTCCGGCACCAGGGCCACGAGGTCGTGCCGCACCACACGCCCGTCACCCACAGCTACGCCACGCTCCTCTTCGTGACCGCGGGCCGCACGCGCCTGGAGCTCAATGGCGAGTGGAACCTGCGCGAGGGTGACCTGGTGGTGATGCCGGCCGGCGCCGCGCACCGCGCGCTCGAGCGCAAGGGGTTCGAAGCGTGGGGCGTGGGGTTCTGTGTGTCGTGCTTCGCGGCCAACGGCGTGACCGAGATGCTCGAGCCCTTCGAGCGCGTGCGCCGTGGCGCGGCGGCGGTGGTGCACATTCCTCCCGCGCGACGCGCGTACCTCGAAGGCTTGTTCAGCGAGCTGGAGCGCACGGGCCCGCAGCGCGGTGGCGTCAGCCCGTCACTCGATGCCGTGCAGCGCAGCCTGCTGACGCTCATCCTCGCGGAGGTCGAGACGTACGCGAGCTCGATGGCGCCGAGGTCGAGCAACGGCGTGGTGGTCGACGCCCTGCGCTTCATCGAGCGCAACTGCCTGAAGCCGCTGACGCTCAAAGACGTGGCGAAGGCGCTGCGCCGGAGCCCCGCGTGGGTGACGACGGCGCTGAAGCGTGAGACCGGCAAGAGCGCGGTGGCGTGGATCGTCTCGGGTCGCATGGCCGAGGCACGACGGCTGCTGCTGCACTCCGACGAGATGGTGGACGTCATCGCCGAGCGCGTCGGCTACGCGGACGCCACGCACTTCATCCGCATGTTCCGGCGCGAGCACCGCAAGACGCCGGCCGCGTGGCGCGCGCAGCAGCGGTGAGCATTGCGACTTAAAACCACGCCGATTGGAGTGACGTTCGCGCTCTGGCCCGGTGCGCCGGCGCCCGTTACGTCACCGCCATGAACTACGACATCGTCATCGTCGGCGGCGGGCCCGGAGGTCTGTCGGCAGCGCTCGCGCTCGGCCGCGCCCGCAAGAAGGTGCTCGTCTGTGACGCCGGCCCCCGCCGCAACGCCGCCGCGGTCGAAATGCACAACTTCGTCACCCGTGACGGCATCGCGCCGCAGGAGTTCCGTCGCCTCGCGCGCGAGCAGCTGCAGCAGTACACGACGGTGGAGATCCGCGACGTGTCCGTCGAGCGCGTCACCGGCGAGAAGAACGCCTTCACCGTGCACCTCGGCGAGGGCGAAGTGACCGCGCGGCGGGTTCTGCTCACCACGGGAATGATCGACACGCGCCTCGACCTGCCCGGCATCGAACGGCACTGGGGTCACGGCGTCGTGCAATGCCCCTACTGCCACGGCTGGGAATCACGCGACCGTCCCTGGGGCTTCGTGCTCACGCCGCAGACCGCCGCGCACGCCATGCCCTTCGCGATGCAGCTGCTGGGGTGGAGTCGGGACGTCACCGTGTTCACCAACGGCACTGAAATCGACGCCGATTCACTCGCTCCGTTGCAGCGCGCGGGCCTCAAGCTCGAGACGCGGAAGGTGGCGCGCCTGAGCGACACCGAGCACCTCGAGTTCATCGAGCTGGACGGGGGCGCGCGGGTGCCGTGCGAGCTGCTCTTCGCGCACCCGCCGCAGAAGCAGGTGCCGCTGGTCACCAGGCTCGGGCTGGCGCTCGACGAGCACGGCTTCGTGAAGACCGACCCCATGAAGAAGGAGACGTCGGTGCCCGGCATCTACGCGGCGGGTGACCTGTGCATGCAGATGCAGGCCGCCGTGTGGGCCGCCGCCAACGGCATGGTGGCCGCCGCGATGATGAACATGGAGCTGTCGATGGACGTGCGCCCCTGAGCGACGCGCCTACCCGCGCTGTTCGACGAAGCCCGCCAGGCTGCCGCGCCACAACGCGCGGTCGATGGCGTCACCGTGCTTGTCGAGCTTCCCGCCACCACCGCGCTCCAGCAGGCGCGTCAGCAGGGGCTCCAGCTGGCGGCCGTAGTGCTCCATGCACTCGCGCGGGTGAATGCCCGGCCACGAATAGCAACTGACCACCGGGCGCCGTGACTGCGTGCGCACCCCGGAGGGGATGGTCTTCGACCAGTTGGGGTCGTCGGGCAGGTACGTGTACTGGTCGAGCGTGCCGAGCGGAATTCCCTCGATGCTGCGCACCGTCGGAGGCGTTCCCGTGGGCACGTAGGGGTCGACCACCAGGTCAGCCACCACCGCGTGCTTCGGCAGCCAGTCGAGCGCCTCGTTGGGAATCAGCGGCACCTCGGACTTGTCGCGCTGCGTGGCGTCGACCAGCACGTCGGTGTTCGCCAGCTGCTCTTTCAACAGCGCGTGGTCGGCCACGATGCGTCGGCCGATGATGTTCGCGCTCGCCGGAGGCACGCGGCGCTTGCTCCACTCGCTCCACCGGTCGCGGTTGCCGTACTTGATGGCGGCCTCGGCGGCGTGTTTGCCGACCTGACCTGCGCCCATGATGGTGACGCGAAAGACCGACTGGTCCTTCGCCAGGCGCTCCGGCGCCCACTTCTCGAGCGCGCCGAAGGCCGCCTCGAGCCCGTTCCACCCGACGGCGCGCGTGTTCTCGACCGAGCGCAGGCCGTCGTCGTCTTCGAGCGAGTCGAGGCTGATGGCGTGCGCGCCGAGCTCCTGCAGCTTCTTCACGCGGCGCGGGCGCGTCGGCAGGTGCAGCATGGCGATGATGGTCGAGCCCTTCTTGATGAGCTCCTCGAACTCTTCGACCTCGGGCGAGCGCAGCACCAGCACCACGTCCTGACTCCACGCCTCCTCGCGCGTCTTCACCACGCGGAGGTCGGGCGCGAAGCGTGTGTAGTCGGCTTCGGTCAAGCCCATGCCCGAGCCCACGCCTTCTTCGATGACCACCTGGTGGCCCGCGCGAGAGATGACGCCCGCGAGCTCGGGAAGGAAGTCGCGCTTCTCGCCCGGCTCCTTGTGCATGCGGGGGAGGCCGAAGGTGAGTCGTTTCATGAGGTGGTCTCCGTCTGAGGAAGGAAGTGTCTGTGCATGGCGCGCGCGGTCGCGCGTTCCATCCACGGGCCGCCGACGGCCCTGAGCTTGTCGGGACCCTTCTCGATGAGGGCGCGGAGCACGGGTTCGATCTGCTTCCCGTACACGCGCATGCAGGCGGCGGGGTCGATGCCGGGCCACGAGTAGCAACTGACGACCGAGCGCCGAACCGCGTGCGGCACCCGCGGGTCGATGGCGTCCCACGCCGGGTCTTCCCGCGCGAACACGTATTGATCCAACGAGCCCTGCGGAATGCCCTCGACGCCTTTGACGCCCGGCGGGTCGCGCGTGAAGTCGTAGGGGTCGACCGACAAGTCGACGATGACCGCGTGCTCGGGCAGGTGCGCGAGCCACTCGTTGCGAACGATGACCTGCGTCGTGTCGCGGCGCTGCGTGGCGTCGACCAGCAGGTCGGTCACCGCGAGGCGCTTCAACAGATAGTCGGGGCTGGTGGTGAGCTCGACGTCGACGGAGGTCACTTCGACGCCCGGCACCTGCTTCGCGCGCAGCTCGGCGCGCACCGCGTCGTCGCCGTAGCGAACGGCCGCGCGGACCGCGTGTGCACCCACGGCGCCCGCGCCCAGCACCGTGACCTGCAGCGGCCTCCGCGACGGCGACGCGAAGTCAGCCCACGTCGTCGCCAGGCGGTGCATGCCGATCTTCACGCCGTTGAAGCCCACCGCCTCGAGGTTCTCGATGACGCGCCGGCCGAGATCGTCGGCGACCTGGTCCATCGCCACGCCGATGATCTGCATCGACTCGCACAACCGCACGCGGTCCGGGCGCGTGGGGAAGTGCAACATCGACAGCAGCGTCGAGCCCGGCCGCAGCATCGCGAACTTGTCGGGCCTCGGGCAGCGCAGCGTGACGACGAGGTCCTGCGCGTAGCAGTCGCTCACCGCGCCGTATTTGATCTTCGGGTGCGTGTAGTCCGCGGGCGAGAGCCCCTGCCGTGTGCCGTAGCCGTCTTCGAGCACGATGGCGTCGAGGTCGAACTGCGCGAGGAACTCCGTCACCGAGGGCGGAAAGTCGCGCACCTCGCCCGGTTCCTGATGCGGTCTGGGGAAGCCGACGGTTCGGATCGCCATGGCGCCGCAACTACCCACGGCGACACCGCTTCCCTTTGATGACCATCAAGGAACGTGGGGTTTGGCGTATCGATTCTCCGTGGTTACGACAGCCGCCATTCCACTGTCACTTCATGGGCCGACCCAAGACGCCATCGCTCGAAGAGGCCTTCACACGCGCGCCCGTGTTGTCGGCGTTGCCACCGCAAGACCGGTTGGAGCTGGCGCGCACGTCGCGGGTGGTGGAGCTCAAGTCGCGCGAGGTGTTGTGGCGTGAAGGCGCCAGGGCCGACTCGCTGGGCCTGGTGTTGATGGGCCGCGTGGCCGTCGAACGTGCGCGTCGCAGGTCGGTCATCGTCGACGTGGTGGGCGCGGGAGACTTCGTGGGTGAAGTCGCGTTCACGCTCGGCGCGAAGTACCAGTTCGACGTGCGGTGTCTGCGCAGGGCGCGCGTCGCGATGATCTCCGCGACGTCGTTGCGGCGCATGTTGGAGACGCGCCCCCGGGCCGCGGTGTCGCTGGCGATGAACCTCGCCGAAGAAGTGCTCAAGCTCACGCGCCGCGTGGAGTCGTTGTCGGCGGGCTCGGTCACGCAGCGGCTGGCGCGGGTGCTGGTGGGCCTCGCAGATCGCTTCGGGGAACCCTTTCCCGGCGGCGTGCTGATGCCGGTGCGGCTGCGCCGTGAAGACCTGGCGTCTCTCGGGGCGACGACGCTCGAGTCTGCGAGCCGGCAGATCTCCGCATGGAAGCGCGACGGCATCGTCACGCCGCAACCCGCGGGCATGTTGATTCGCGACCTCGTGAAGTTGCGCGCCATCGGCGACGCGTCGATGTGACGCCCCGCCGGGACGATTTCGCGCGTCCCGCGCGTTACGGTGAACACCGTGTCCGAACGCGTGGCGTGCAAGAGCTGCGGAAGGTGGATGTACCGGCTCGCGACGAAGTGTCCGCACTGTGGGGCGCTGGCTCCGCCGCGTGACGTCGACGCCGACGAAGACGGTCAGATGACGGTGGAGGAGGCGAAGGCGCTGCTGCAGGCGACCACCGCGCCGCGGAAGGAGAACTTCGCGGACATCGCCGGTGACTTCGTCATGCCGTGGGGCGGGGCGCTCGAGCTGGTGACGAGCGTGCTCGCGGCGCCGTTGACCCTCTTCACGGTGCTGGTCACCGGCTACTTCCTGCTCAAGGAGAGGGCCGACGCCCGGGAAGCGAAGCTGGCCGGCACGCGGATGTTCGCGGTGCCGGTCTGCGCGGTGCTGGGCGCGGTGTTGCTGTGGTCTCAAGGCGCGAACGTGTGGGCGCTGGGGGCCCTGGGCGTCTCGTTCGGCGCGTGGGGGCTGCGCACCGTGGTGCGCGGCTCAGGGCGCGAAGACCTGCGCTGATCAGAACGTGAGCCGGTGCTGCAGCGCCATCGCCACGCCCTGCGCGTCGTCGACGTGCACCCAGTGACCGGCGTCGAGCAGGTCCACCGTCACGTAGCCCTCGCTCTTCGATTCGAGCTGCTGCGCGCGAATGCGGTCGTCGTGCTCGTACACCTTCGACTTCGTGCCGATGACGAGATGAAACCGCGGGCCCTTCTTCTCGTTCGCGGCGCGCTCCACCAGCGGCCACAGGTCGACGCGGAAGTAGTCGTCGAGCAACGCGTCGATGCGGTTCAACTCGAGCGTGAACTCGAAGCCGGCTTCACGCCGCTCGAGGTTCATGCCCAGCCACTGCGCGAGGCCCTTCGAGAGCCCGTGCGCCTCGACGTCGCTCACGAAGTCGTCGCGCCTGGCCCACGGGCCGCGCAGCTCACGCAGCATGGTCACCACCTTCACGGTGCTCTCGCTGCCGCGTGCGTCGAGGCGGGGGCCCGGCGCTGAATCGAGCGTGACCACGTGCTTCAGCTCGGGGTGCTGCGCGGCGATGGCCAGCGCGACCTTTCCGCCGAACGAGTGGCCCACCACCGCTTCGACCGGAAGTGACTGCGTGCGCGCGGTCTGCGCGACGTCGGCTGCGGCGTTCTCGACGGTGTCGGCGCCTTCGACGCCCAGCGACTGGCCGTGGGCGCGGAGGTCCATCAACAACACGCCCGAGTCGGGCTGCGCGCTGACGAGCCGCTTCGCGTGACTGCGCAGGTTCGCGCCGGTGCCGAGGATGCCGTGAAGAAAAACGATGAGACGTTTTGGTTCTGCGCCGGGCGCGACGACGAGCTCGTGGTTCAACAGCATGGCCAGCGTCTACCAACGCGCATCTTCTGGCGCCGCAGAACTGGCGATGCCGCGCGCGCTGCGTCCCCAGCGCTCGACGGGAATACGGCACACGAGTTGCTTTTGCGTGCGCGCCTTCATGCGAACGCTCCTCCGTGCAGTCCTCTTCTTCGTCGTCGCGCTGTCCGCCTGTGAAGCTCCGAAGCCGCAGCCGTTGCCCATGCCGCGCGGCCCTGATTGCAGCGTGGCCGTCGACCCGGCGTTGCTCACCGGCCGTCAGGGAGCGCGGCTGCGAATTCCGCTGACCGTGGGTGCCGACGTCACGGCCATGCGGGTCGAGCAGTTGATGTCGCTCAGCGATTCCGTCGAGAACGACGAGCTGCGCGTCACCCTGCCGTACGGCGTCACCACTGCGAAGTTGATCATCGCCGCCGACTGCGATGGCGCCACCACGTTCGGAACGTTCGACTTCACCGTCGCGCCGCTGTTGTGGTCGCGCGCTGCGGAGTGGACCGGCAGCGAAGGCCCGACCGCGCGTGAGTATTTCTCGATGTGGCTCGACGCCAACGACGCGAACCGCGTCTATCTCCATGGTGGCTTCGTCTACGTGCCGCAGCAGTTCACGCCGAGTGACGAGCTGTGGTCGCTCGACCTCTCGACCAGGAAGTGGAGCCCCGTCGCGCAAGCAGGCGCGAAGCCCGCTGCCGCCGGGGGTCGCATGGCGCTGTCGGCCGACGGCAGGTCTTCGCTCTATTTCGGCGGCATCGACGTGGTGGCGATGGAGACGCCCAATGTGCTGACGCGCCTCTCGCTCGAGACCGGCGTGTGGACCAACGAGCCGGCGACCGGCGGCCGCGGCGAGTACCAGACGACGTTCTTCTTCGACGCGAAGCGGAACCGGTACCTCTCGATTTGCGGCGCGAACGACACCGTGGGTTTCCACTGCGAGGTGCGCGAGCTGCACGAAGGGGCGTGGAACACCGTGGCGACGAACGGCACTGCGCCAGCGGGCCGCAACGGCCACGCGTGGGTCTACGACGCCGAAACGGATCGCGTGATCATCTTTGGCGGCGACATTCGAGGTACCACGCAGGGCGACACCTGGGCGCTCGACCTGGCGACGTCGACGTGGACGCGGCTGTTCGAAGAGGTGGCCGGCATCGAAGCGCGCCGCAACATGGCGTACGCGCTCGACGTGAAGAACCACCGGCTGATCATCTGGGGTGGCACGCGTGATGGCGTGAACGCGGTCACCGGGGTGCAGGCGCTCGACCTCACGCGCGGCTTCGAAGCGTGGGCGCAGGTCGGCACCGCTGGCGACTTCGTGCCGTTGTCGCGTGCGTCAGGCGCTGCGGTGTACGACGCCTCGAAGCAGCGGTTGCTGATGGGCTTCGGGAACACGGCCGCCGGTCAGTACGCCGACCTCTGGCAGCTCGAGCTGTGAGCTAAATCGCCTTCTCGCCGCGCTCTCCGGTGCGAATGCGCACCACCTGCTCGAGCGGCATCACGAAGATCTTCCCGTCGCCCACGGCACCGCCGCCGTCACTGCGCGCGGCGCGCTCGATGGCCTCGATGGTCTTCTCGACGTACGCGTCGTTCACGCACACGGTGATGCGCGACTTCTGCACCTTGCCGCTGCGAACGCGCTGACCGCGGAAGAGCTCGAGTTCACCTTCTTGCCGGCCGTGGCCCGCGACGGTGTCGACGGTGATGCGGTAGCGGTCGCCTTCGTCGAGCACCTTGGCGAGTTCTTCTTCGACGGCCTCGAGCCGCTCGGGACGAACGATGGCGATGATCATCTTCATGCGTGCTCGACTTTCTCACGGCAGCGGGCGGGCGAAGGGGTCCTTCAGCTGGCAGGTGCTTTCGCGGCACGCGAAGTCTGACCGGCACTCACTGTCCTGCTCGCATTTCTGAAGACAGACGCCGGGGCGGCGGGTCTGGGGCACGCACACCGAGTCTTCGGGGCAGGGGCGGTCGGCATCACATTCCGTGGTGCAGATCTCCGCGTACGAGCAGTAGCCCTCTTTCAGACCGCCGCAGTCTTCGTGTTTGCGGCACGACTTGCCGGGCCAGGCGATGAGGCCGCAGCTCGAGAACATCAACAGCACGAGGGCGAGCCAGCCGGCTCTCGCTGGCCAGCGCCCGGTGGTCGGACAATACGGTCCCGACGGGGTCAACTGACCACCGGAGGGTGAACCGTCGCGAAGCCCGGTGACTGTGTGAAAGAGCGCTCGAGGTCGAGGTGCCAGTTCGTTCTGGCCGGGGCTCTCGAACGCGGCGCGCCCGTCTCTCAAGGCCTGAAAGTGCGTATCTCCGCCGCGCTCTTTCACTTCACACCCGGTCCCTGGCTGCGATTGCCCTTGTTCGGTGACGGTCCGTACATGTCGTCGGTCGGGAAGCCGGGCGGAATGCAGTACCCGCCGATGCACTCCAGGGCGCGGCTGTCGGTGCAGTATCCCTCGTCGTCGACGTCTTGAAACACGCCGCCGTCGGACAATTTCGTTCCGGGCACCGGGCCTTCGCCGTAGCGGCACCCGTTGTTCGACGGAATCCAGCAATCACTCGTCTGCTCACACTGCTTCGTGCAGATCTCGATTTGCGCGCAGTAGTAGTCGCCGGGGCAGTCGAAGTTGCGCGGGTCGCAATTCCCGCCAGCTGACGACGGGCACTTGAGCTGGCAGCTGGCCACGAAGAACAAAAGAAAGAGGTACGCCCGTCTCGACACGCGCTGCACCGTACTCTCCCGCGCGAAGTCTGCGACTTCACGCCTGCCTACATGTGGGACAAACGCACCTGCGACGCGCACGTGCCAGATGTCAAAACGCCATACACGACCGGGGAAATTCCGCCGCCTGCGATCAGCCGATGACTGACGCATGAGCACGACCTACACGATTCGTTCTGGCGACACGCTCGGTGCCATCGCAAAGCGCTTCAACACCACGGTGGCGAAGCTCGCGTCGGCCAACGGCATCAGCAACCCGAACGTCATCTACGCCGGTCGCACGCTCACCATCCCCGACTCGTACTCGTCGACGCCCGCGCCTTCGAACAACGGCGGCAACAGCGGCGTCTCGCAGACCTACACCGTGAAGTCGGGTGACACGCTCTCGGGCATCGCCTCGCGCTACGGCACCACGGTGTCGGCGCTCGCTGCGAAGAACGGCATTCGCAACCCGAACCTCATTCACGTCGGCCAGCGGCTGATCATCTCGGGCGGCTCGTCGGCCCCGGCGCCATCGGCTCCCACGGGTGGCAACGGCGGCAGCTACCGCGTGCGCGCAGGTGACACGCTCTCGGGCATCGCCGGCCGCTACGGCACCACGGTCTCGGCGCTCGCGCAGCTCAACGGCATCAGCAACCCCAACCTCATCTACGTCGGTCAGACGCTGCGCATTCCGAACGGTGGCAGCTCCCAGCCGAGCACCCCGGTCGGCCCTGTGGCGCCCACCAACCCCGGCCCCACCACGGGCGGCATCAGCAAGGCGCAGCTGCAGGCCATCATGCCGAACCTCTCGAGCGCGAAGGCCGACGAGTACCTGCCGCTGCTCAACGCGGCGATGGTGCAGGGCGGCATCAACACCCCGAAGCGCCAGGCCGCGTTCCTCGCGCAGCTCGCGCACGAGTCGGGGCAGCTGCGCTACTTCGAAGAGATCGCCTCGGGCGCCGCCTACGAAGGCCGCCGCGACCTCGGCAACACGCAGCCGGGTGACGGTGTGCGCTTCAAGGGCCGTGGCCCCATTCAGCTCACCGGCCGTCACAACTACCGCATCGCCGGTCAGGCGCTGGGCATCGACCTCGAGAACAACCCCACCCTGGCCGCGCGCCCCGACATCGGGTTCCGCATCGCCGTCTGGTACTGGAACAGCCGCAACTTGAACGCGCAGGCCGACGCCGGGAACTTCGACGCCATCACCCGCGCCATCAACGGCGGGTACAACGGCAAGGCCGACCGCGACCGCTACTGGGCGACGGCCAGGAGCGTGCTCGGCGCCTGAGTTGACGGGTTGGTGACTCGATCTGCCGGGCGCGTGCCGATAGGGTGCGCGCCCGTGCGCATTTCAGTTCTCTGTTCGTTGATGCTCCTGGCCGCGTGCGGTCAGGAACTTTCCAAGCCCCCTCACGCCGTCGCGCGAAAGCAGCCGCTGTCGAGCAGCGTGGTCATTGCCCAGATCAACGGAGGCGCCGGGTCACGCGACTACGTGGTGCTCTTCAACCGAGGCAGCAGCGCGGTTTCGTTGACGGGTTGGTCGCTGCAGTACGCGAGCTCTGTCGGCAGCTCGTGGAGCATGGCCAAGGTGGACCTCACCGGCAGCATCGCGGCGGGCGGCTCGTACCTCGTCGGGCTGGCGCCGCAGGCGAACACGCTGCCGGTGTCGCCCGACGTCTCGGCCAACATCAACATGAGCGGCAGCAACGGCAAGGTCGCGCTGGTGCAGTCGACCACTGCGCTCACCGGCGACTGCCCCATCAGCAACGCCAACCTCATCGACTTCGTCGGGTACGGCACGGCGAATTGCCACGAGGGGACTGATCAGGCGATCGCGCCCAACGGCAACCTCGTGCTGCACCGGCGCAACGGCGGCTGCCAGGAGACCGACGACAACGCCGCCGACTTCGAGCTCCTCGCTGCGGACGTGAAGAACACCTCGAGCGCGACGGTCACGTGCGGCACGTTGCCGCCGGTCGATGCAGGCACGCCTGGCGATGCGGGCACGTCGACCGATGCCGGCACTGACATCGACGCGGGCACGCCCTTCGACGCCGGCACGCCGTTCGACGCTGGTACGCCCTTCGACGCCGGCATGCCGTACGACGCCGGCACCTGCGCGCTCTTCAACGGCTGGCCTGCGGTGGCGCGCAACGCCGGCTACGACCCCGACGCGGGTCTGACCTACGGCGAGTTCTTCACCTTCGCTTCGCCCGACGGCGGTCGCGACGTGCTGCAGCTCGAAGCGTGGTGGCACGCTGGCTACACGCTGCCCGCGACGTTCGACTACGACGAGTTCCCCGCGTTCTACGCAGACTGCGACAGCTGCGCGATCATCGGTCGTGGCTGCACCACGGGTACGGATTGCGCGGCGTACTTCTTCGCGCAGTCGGGCGTGGTGACCATCACCAGCGCGTCTCAGAACCCGGCGTCGGGCAACATCGCGGGCTCGGTGTCGCAGGTGCGCTTCGATGAATGGGACTTCGAGGCCGACGAGCCGGTCGTCGACGGTCAGTGCGTGGTGGTGCTCAACGCGAACCTCTCGGCCACGTGGAGCTCGGGCGCCGGCGGCGGTTCCGGCGCGACGGGCGGCGGCTCGGGCGCGACGGGCGGTGGCTCCGGTAGTGATGCGGGTTCGATGGGTGGCGGTTCGGGCGCGACCGGCGGCGGCTCGGGCACCGACGCGGGTTCAGACGAAGTCGACGCGGGCACGGGCGGTGGCGGCGGCAGCACCGGCGGCAGAGGTGGCTGCGGCTGCAACGCCGTCGAGCCGTCGTCGCTGCTGATGCTGGCGCTCGGCGCGCTGACGTTCCTGCGCCGTCGTTCGCGTTGATCAATCGGAGTTGATCAATTCCGGCGCGGCGCTCTTCGTGAGTGCCGCGCCGGTTTGCCTTTTTTTTTCGCGTCAGAATTCGTCAGAGACCGACGTGGCGCAACCAGAGTTCCTTGAACTTGCTCGAGCTGCTCTCGTCGGCGCTGATCAGTTGAGCGAGGTGCTCGACCATGGGGAGCACGTCGTAGAGCGGCGCGAGTCGTGCGCGGCCGGCTTCGTCGAAGATGCGCCCGTAGTTACCGAGATGGGCGTCGTCGTTGCCGATGGCGGGCGAGAAGGCGTGAACCTGCTACGCACCACGCAGGGCGACGAAGAAGGCCGCACCGAAGAAGCGCGACGACTACGGTGCTCTCATCGACGAGTACTTCGCGAAGTTCGACGGCGAACAACGGAAGATCCTCGACGCACTCAGAGCGCTGATCACCTCTGCCGTTCCCAAAGCCACCGCCGCCATCAAGTGGGGCATGCCCATGTGGACGCTCGACGGCTCGAAGATCGTCTGCGCACTCCGCGCGACGAAAGCCCACGTCGGCCTCCTCGTCTCAGGCCCGGCGGAGCGCTTCGATGATCCGGATCAACGTCTCGAAGGCAGCGCCCAGAACATGCGCCAGCTCAAGCTCACCACCGTCGCCGACATTCCAAAGAAGCACGTCACCGCGTGGCTCAAAGCGGCCGCCGCGAAGTGAAAGTGCGTGACGACTCAGAAGTCGTCGATGTCGCGAATGCGCTGTTCGAGATCCGCCTGAAGGCTCAGGTCACGCTGCCCGTGCGGCGTGGCCAGGGCGCTCTCCCACGCGGCCTTTGCGTCTTCCTTCTTCCCCGCGCCGGCGTGCGCGTCACCGAGCGCCACGAAGGCGGCCGCGTAGTTCGGGTCGAGCCGGGTGGCGTTGCGCAGCGCCTCGACCGCTTCGGCCCAGCGCTTCTCGTCGACCAACAGGCGGCCGAGTGAAAAGTGGCCCATGGGGCTGTCGGGGAACTGCTGCACCATCTGCTTGAACATCGTCTCGCGGTCGCTCACGGCTTTTCGCTATCTACCCGAGTCATGCGCGTCTTCGTGGTGCTCGTGTGTTGCGCGGCGGTCCTGGGGTGCAAGAAGGAACGGCCTGCTCCGAAGGCGCCGGCGATTTCACCAGCAGAGGTGAAGCTCGAGGGCACGTACCACGCGGTGCAGTGCGGCCCGGTGACCGCCGTGTGGAGCGGCGACCCCGAAATGCTCGCGCAGCAGGCGCCCAACGCGCCGAAGTCGTTCGGTGCGGAGTCACTCGCGTTCCGCTTCTTCGACGGCAGCACCGAGGGGTTCGCCCCGACGGGTCAGCTGTTCTTCAGCGATTGGACCTTCGACATCTTCTCGCCGGATTGTTCGCTGGTCGCGCTCCAGGTCGACCACTTCGGGCCCATTCACGTGGTGCCGGTCGACCAGCTGCGCGCGTACCTCGACGGTCGGTTCAAGCCCGTCGCCGTGCAGGCGCCCGGCGGGAAGGAGTCACTCGTGCATGGTCAGCTGCGCTGGCTCTCGCCGAGCCAGTTCGAGTTCGTGGCGAGTTGTTGTGGCGGGGCGCAGGCGTTCCACGCGAACACCAAAGACGGCTCGCTGGAGCGGTTGCTCGACGCACCCACGGCTCCCA
Organism: Archangium gephyra; assembly: GCA_003243425.1. Classification (GTDB taxonomy): domain Bacteria; phylum Myxococcota; class Myxococcia; order Myxococcales; family Myxococcaceae; genus Archangium_A; species Archangium_A gephyra_A. Next base: position 39,968 of record QFQP01000037.1, read on the forward strand.
ACGGCGTGCGACGGGGGGCGAACGGTTGGGAAGTGGTTTCGGAGCCGAAATGAAGAAGCACCGCATTTACGGAATGGCGTTCTCAAGCGTGTACCCGGCGTACGTGCAGAAGGCCGAGAAGAAGGGCCGCACCGTTCGCGAGGTGAACGAGATCATCCGCTGGCTCACCGGCTATTCCGCGCCGCAGCTCAAGAAGCTCATCTCCAGCGACACCGACTTCGAGACGTTCTTCGCCGAAGCGCCGAAGTTGAACCCGAAGGTGAAGCTGATCACCGGCGTGGTGTGCGGCGTGCGCGTCGAAGACGTCGACGACCCGCTGATGAAGAAGATCCGCTACCTCGACAAGCTCATCGACGAGCTGGCGAAGGGGAAGACGATGAAGCGCATCCTTCGGGTAGAAGCTGAAGAATGAGTTCCTTCGACGCGCGGCAGTTCGCAACCGCATCACGTACGGCTTCGCGCGCACTGGTCAGCGCCACGACCGAGCAGAAAGACGCCGCCCTCGCGGCCATGGCGAAGGCGCTTCGCGCGGCGAGCGCGCACATCCTCGGTGAGAACGCGCTCGATCTCGAAGACGCGCAGCGGGCTGGCAAGAACACGGCGTTCATCGATCGCCTGATGCTCGACGCCACCCGCGTCGAAGCGATGGCCGCCGCGGTCGATGCAGTTCGAGCCCTGCCGGACCCGGTCGGCGAAGTCACCGAGCGGTGGACGCGGCCCAATGGTCTGCGCGTGCGCAAGGAGCGATTGCCGCTCGGCGTGGTGTTGATGATCTACGAATCGCGCCCCAACGTGACGAGCGACGCGGCGGCGCTCTGCCTGAAGTCCGGCAACGCCGCGATGTTGCGAGGCGGCTCCGAGTCGTTCCGTTCGAACCGCGCCATCGAGCGCGCGCTGCAGCTGGGCCTCGCCGAAGCGCGGCTGCCGGCGGAGTGCATTCAGCTCGTGCCCACCACCGACCGTGAATCGATGCTCGAGCTGCTGAAGCTCGACGGGCTCATCGACCTCTGCATTCCGCGCGGTGGCGAAGGCCTGATTCGCTTCGTGGTCGAGCACGCGCGCGTGCCGGTGGTGAAGCACTACCAGGGCGTGTGTCACGTGTTCGTCGAGCGCACGGCAGATCTCGACGTGGCCGAGAAGATCATCGTCAACGCGAAGGCGTCGCGGCCCGGCGTCTGCAACGCGGCCGAATGTCTGCTCGTCGACGTGGCCATCGCTGATCAGTTCCTGCCGCGAGCCGCGAAGGCGTTGAAGGAGAAGAACGTCGAGCTGCGCGCCGATGAACGCGCGTTGAAGCGCATCGACGCGGTTCCCGCGAAGGCCGACGACTTCGGTCGGGAGTTCCTCGAGCTGATTCTCGCGGTGAAGGTGGTCGACGGTTTCGACGACGCGCTCGCGCACATCGCGAAGTACGGCAGCGAGCACACCGAGGCAATCGTCACCAGGGACGAAGCGCTGGCGAAGCGGTTCACGCGGGAAGTGACCGCGAGCGCGGTGATGGTCAACGCGTCCACGCGCTTCAACGACGGCGGTGAACTGGGGCTGGGCGCGGAGGTCGGGATCTCGACGTCGCGGCTCCACGCCTTCGGACCCATGGGGCTGCGTGAGCTCACGTCGCAGAAGTACGTCGTCGAAGGCGACGGCCACGTTCGCTGAGCGCGCTGGTGCGTTGACCTCGCCGGTCGCGACACGTTGGAGACCCGAGCGCGCGTTCTGGTCGTAGAAATTTGCCGCTTTCGCTCTACAAACGACCACACGTTCGCTCCCCGGCTCTCGAAGTCGCGGAGCACGCAGGCGACGAGCAGCCTGTCTCGTCACTCCGACGCGCATCTCCGTGCCTGCGGCGTCGGAGCGCTCGCTTCTGCGAAGTTCGCGCAGGCCACAGACGATTTCGTTTCTGAAGTCCCCGACCGCTCCACACCTCTTTACCTGTCGCACCGCGGGGGTTAAGCGCGCGCTCCATGGCAGCGAAGAAGAAGACCCCCGCGAAGAAGTCTGCTCCGAAGAAGAAGCCCGCCGCGAAAGCGAAGGCACCTGCGAAGAAGACCGCCGCGAAGAAGCCCGCCGGCAAGATGGTGAAGGGCAAGAAGTCCTCCACCGGCGCCAGGAAGTCGGCCACCCGCACGGTCGCCGGCAAGAAGACCAGCGCGCGCACGCAGCGCGTCGCCCGGCGCCCCGCGCTCAAGCGCAAGGTCGCCGCGCCGAAGAAGAAGGTGGTCAAGGCCGCTGGCCCCGCGCTCGCGCCGGCCCCTGAGGCGCTCGCGCTCGCGAAGGTCATCGTCGGCATCGCCAACGAGAAGAAGGCCGAGAACGTACTGCTCATCGACACGCGCGCGCGCGCTTCGTCGGTCGGCTACGACTACATCGTGCTCGCGTCGGGCGATTCCGACCGCCAGCTCGCGGCCATTCAGGAAGGCGTCGACGCGTTGCTCAAGTCGCAGGGCAAGCGCGTGGCGTCCGTCGAGGCGTCGCCTGATTGGGTGTGCGCCAACTTCGACGAAGGCGTCGTCGCGCACTTCTTCACGCCCGACCGCCGCGAGCAGATGGACCTCGAGGACCTCTGGAAAGACGCGCCCCGCGTGACCGTCTGAAGTTGCCGTGAAGCTCACCTTCCTCTCGATCGGCAAAGACCGGTCGGGCCTCTTCTCGCCGGGCGTCGACGAGTACGCGAAGCGGCTCACGCACACCCACAAGGTGCAGCTCGTCGAGCTCCCTGAGTCGCGGGCGTCGGGCGTCAAAGCCAAAGAAGAAGAGGGCGCGGCGCTGCTCAAGAAGCTCGGCCCGCGTGACGCGCTGGTCGCGCTCGATGAACACGGCAAGTCGCTCTCGAGCGTCGACTTCGCGAAGTGGCTCGGCCGTCAGCAGGACTCGGGTCGCGACGTCGCGTTCGTCATCGGTGGCGACGAAGGCCTCTCGGAGGAAGTGCGCGCGAAGGCGGCGTTGACGCTGTCGCTTTCTGCAATGACGTTGCCCCACCGGCTCGCGCGCCTGGTGTTGCTCGAACAGGTGTACCGCGCCTTCTCGATCCTGCGCGGTGAGCCGTACCATAAGGTCTGATTCGTCATGGCGACGGGACGACGCACAACCCGATGGCCCACGTCGACACGAACGGCGTATCTTGCGCACTCCCCGTCCATGCCGCTTCACGTCGCCGTGCTTCAGGACCGATTTCGTGCCGCGGTGATGGGCTTCGCCATTGGCGACGCGCTCGGCTTTCCGCTGCGTGGTCTGCCGGCGCCGGCGCTGCGTGCGGGCATCGCCGCTGATGACTTCGCCGCGCGTCCTCGCGGTGGGTTTCCGCGCGGGCAGTTCAGCGACGACACGCAGATGATGATGGCGGTGGCCGACGCGGTGGTGCGCGAGAAGCGCATCGACGGGCGCACCGCGGCGCAGCACCTCTCGTGGCTGTGGCAGGAGGGCACCGTGCTGCAGCCGCCGCCCTCGGCGTCGCACGCGGCCGAGCGGTTGCTCGCGGGCACGCCGTGGATGAGCGCGGGCGCGCCGATGGGCGTGTGTGACCCGTCGTCGTTGTCGCGCGGCGTGGTGGTGGGGCTCTCGAGTGAGCCGATGCCGACGCGCCTGGCGCACGACGCCCAGGTATTGACGGTGATGACGCACAAAGACCCGCTCTGCGCTGCGGCCGTCGCTGCGTTCGCGCGCGCGGTGCAGCTGGGGCTTTCGGGCGAAGGGATGTCGGTCGACGAGTTCTGCGAGCAGCTGTCCGAAGCGGCCCGCCCGCACAGCACAGCGCTCGCTGACGAGCTCTTCTATCTGCCGCGCGCCCTCGCGTGGGACGCGGAGCGCGCGTTGGTGGCGCTTCGTCGCGTCGGCGTTCCGCCCACGCACTACGACTTCGAGATGGGCGTACCCGCGCACGTGACGCCGGTGCTGCTCACGGGCCTGTTCTGTTTCCTGAAGTGCCCGACCGATTTCCGCGCGGCGCTGCAGCTGGTGCTCAAGAGCGGCGGTGAAGTCGACGTGACGGCCGGCGTGACCGCCGCCGTCGCCGGTGCGCACCTCGGTCTCGATGCCATTCCGCCGCGGCTGCGCAAGAACGTGATGTACGGCGACGCGCTGCTCGAGGTGGCCGACCGCCTGTTCGACGTGAAGTTGTCGCGCGTACCGGTGGTGACCACCGCGTTTGCCACGGTGAAGCGGTGAGCGCCGAGCTGCCCGTCCCCTTCGTGTGGACGCGCGGCGCCGGTGCGTCGGAGGTCACGCTCAGTGGTTCGGTGCCGGCGTGGCTGCGCGGTGACCTCGTTCGCACCGCGCCCGCAGTCTTCCGCGAGGGGACCTGGCACGCAGACCACTGGTTCGACGGGCTGTGTCTGCTCTACGGCTTCGCGGTGGGGGAGCAGGGCGTCACGTTCCGGCAGCAGTTGCTGCAGTCGGGCGCCCTGGCTGAAGCGCAGGCGGGGCGCATGCACTCCGCGATGTTCGCCACGCGCATGGAGCGCCCGTGGTGGAAGCGGTTGATTCAGCCCATCGGGCGCGGCACCGACAACGCCAACGTGAACGTGATTCCGTGGCGCGGTGGTTGGTTGGCGATGACCGAAGCGCCGAAGCAGCACCTGATTGATCCGGTGACGCTGGCGACGCGCGGCGTGGCCACGCACGGCAAGTCGCCCAACTTCGACGTGCTCACCGCGCACCCACAGGCCGACTTCGAGCGTCGCGCGATGGTGAACGTCGGCGCGGTGTTCAGCCGCAAGTCGAGCCTCGTGGTGTTTCGTGAAACCGAAGACGGTACGCGCGTCGAAGAAGGCCGGCTCACGCTCGACAAGGCGCCGTACACGCACCACTTCGGGCTCTCGCCGCGCTTCGTGACGCTCATCGAGCACCCGCTGCACATCAACCCGCTCAAGTTCCTGTTCAGCGAAAACTCGGTGGCCGACTGCATGGCGTGGCGGCCGGAGCTGGGCACGAAGCTGTGGGTGATGAACCGCCGCGATGGTTCGTCGCGCGCGTGGGAAGCACCGGCGATGTTCGTGTTTCACGTCGTCAATCAGCACGAGGTCGGTGATTCGCTGGTGCTCGACGTCATCGAGTATCCGAACGCAGACATCGTGAGCGCGTTGGCGACGGCGAAGCTCGCGGTCGATCAACCCGAGCTGGGCGCGCAGCTGGTTCGGTACCGCCTCGAGCCTGGCGAGAAGACCGCGCGGCGTGAGGTGCTGGGGTCGACGCGCTTCGAGCTGCCGACCATCAACTACCGCGCCCGCCATGGGCAGCCGTACCGGTTCACGTGGGGCGTGTCGGCGCCACGGGGCGGTGCGGCGCGGCTGTCGACGCTGGTGAAGGTCGATACGCATTCGGGTGACGCGGTGAAGTTCACGGACCCCGAGTGGTTGAACGGAGAAGCGGTGTTCGTCGCGCGGCCCGGCGCCAGTGAAGAAGATGACGGCGTGGTGTTGACCGTCGGCGTGCATCGCGACGGCGGGAAGACGTCGCTGTCGATTCTCGACGCGAAGACGCTGGAGCGCCTGGCGCGGGCCGAGATTCAGGTCAGCTTGCCGCTCGGGTTCCACGGGAACTGGGCGAATCACTGATCAGCTGAGCTGGTCAATGCGCCACACAGCACCTGCGAGGTGCGCGAGCTTGTTCTGGCGAGCCATCAGGCGAGCTGGAGTCCACTCGGCATTCTCTTTCGCGAGTTCGTGCGTCAGCTTGTACTCGGATGCTTCGAGAACTGGCCTCTTGGTCGCCCAGTCTGCGTTTCCGAGCGCATTGTTGGTTCCGCGACGCAGCAGCGCCATGTTTCCGAGGTAGCCACTCATTGCCTCGATGTCCTGATCGCGGAATGCGTCCCAGTTCTGACCCGGAGAGAGCGGCAAGACATGCTCGAGCGAAATGGCATCGTTGTCGGGGTCGACCGACGCTCCGCCGGACTGGCGTTCAAGCTCGGCGAGGACATAGCGGGCGAGTCTGGTCTTTCCCTTCGTGAACACCTTCTCGACGAAGCTCGCCTTGAACTTTTCGTCAGACGGATACACGCGTGCGAGCGCGCCGATCAGCTCGCCGTCTGTCGTGAGCGTTCCGTCCGCCAGGCCGCGCGCTGCGGTGGCGAAAACCGGTTCCTGCTCCCCGGGAGATAACCCGCCCACCACGTTGTATCGAAACGATATGACGACGCAGGCACGCAGCACCTTTTCGAAGCCGTCCGACGTCAGCTTTCTGCGCGCGGCGAGAAGCAGAGGAAACGGCTGCTTCACTCCGAAGAGACGCAGCGTCTGAGCATGGTGTTTCGCTCGGGGTGGCAGAGTCGATACTTCCGGTTCCTGGAGGGCGACGTACGTGTCGAGGTCTTCGTCGAGCTGACGAAGCAGTTCGAAGACCTGGCTGCGGTCGGTCACTTCGCGGCGCACCGCTTTGAAGAGGTCGGCGTGTCGCACGAAGCGTCCGGTGCTCAGCCAGTACGCACGCAAGAACTCTGGAAAGCCCTCACTCCCGAGCCGCGCAAGCAACGACTCCCAGCGGGACTCAAGCACCGGCATGTCTTCGTCACGCATCGTCGACTGCCGGTGCAGCACCGAGAACAAAGAGTTCTTCAGCAGATCGGTCGATGACAGCTTCACGCCGCGCGCGTTCAGCGTCTCGAAGACGCGATAGGCGTTCAGTTCGTCGGTCACGTTGATGACCGTGAAGAAGAGCTTGTCACTCATCTCACTCACGAACTGTGCGATGGCCCGACCACGATCGCCCTGCTGACCATCGAGCCATGTTTCGAGGTGCTTCTCGAACCACTCGAAGCTCTTCCGGAGCGAATGTTCCGAGAAGCGCAGTCGGCGTTGCGGCAGCGGCTGCAACGGCACGAGGTACTGCTGGAAGTAGTCGTTGTTGTTTCGGTTCAGGGTCAGCTTGGAATGCGTGGTGAGGCTGACTGGATCCAGCGAGCCTACGTAGGTGCGGCGGAGTTCTTCGAGACGCGCCTTGTTCTCATCGACGTTCTCACCAGCGTCGATCAGCCGTTGAAGGTGTTTGAGCGCTGCCAGCGTGAGCAACGTGAGCGTCGTGAGTCGTTGCTGCCCGTCGATGACCTCGAACGACTTGTCATCATCCGATTGGAGTACGAGGTAGCCCATGTAGTGAGCGGGCTCGTCGTTCCTCAGCGTGCTCAGGAGGTCTGCCCAGAGATCTTCCCACTCCTCCTCCCCCCAACTGTAGTCGCGTTGGAACTTGGGGATCCGATACGTCAAGCCGTTGCCGATGAGCTTCCGGTAAGTGTTGTTCTCGGTCTTGAAGTTGGTGCTGGTCACCGCCCGTTCATAGCACCGGGCGTCGCGTCTCTATCGTCTGCGGCAATGCGCCATTCGCTCAGGCGCTCTGGAGCAGCAGCGTCTCGCCGAACTCGCCGCGCTTTCCACTCAGCGACAGCGTGCCCTTCGTCACTTCACGCTCGAAGTGCACCCCGAACTCCCCGAGCGGCCCCGTCGCGTAGATGCGAATGTCCTTGTGCTTCGCCAACCCACCGAGCCGCTCGGCCACCGACTGGGCGAGCGCGCCCCGAAACGGGAAGTACAGGTAGAAGATCGACCCCTCCGACAAGTCGGCCTCGCGCACGTCGACGCAGTCGAAGCGACAATTGAGCAGCGACAACGACTTCGCCGAAACCCGCGACGCGTCGACGTACGGCGCGCAGATCTCCACGCCCACCACGCGCGCGTCGCAGCTCGTCGACACCGTCAACGCCATCTTCCCGCTGCCCGAGCCCAGGTCGAACACCACGTCGTCGCCGCTCGGCTCCATCGTCGACAGAAAGTCGGCGGCCTTGCGCGCGCGCGTCGCCATGTTCGGCGAACCCAGCAACGGCAGCTCGGCGCTTTGCTCGGCGCGCGGGCTGTCGAAGAGCCCGTCGAGGTAGTCGTCGGCCGGCGTGCCCGCATCTTGCTCGTTGGTCGCAAAGCCCAGCGCTTCCCACCCGCTGCGGAAGTCGACCTTGTTCAACGAGCCGCTGCTGATGCTCCGCGCCACGCGGGCGTTGCTCGAGCGCAGCGCGCTGCGCACTTCGATTTCACGCAGCTGGAACGCCGCCCACAATGCCGCGAGCGCCGGCGCGCGCGCCAGGTCGACGAGCAACAACTTCGGTTCGACGTTCTCGCGCACGAAATGCAGGCTCTCGTTCAGACGCCACAGCGCGCCCAGTTCGAGCCCGTCGAGTCGCTTCGGTTCGAGGAGTTGAGCTGCCCGCTGCGCCCACCAGGGTCCAACGGTCATGCGCGCGATGGTACACGCAAACGGTGCTCATCACGCCGCTGCGGTCTGCAATTCGCACTGCGTAGTCGCGGTGGCACCTGAACCATTCGCTGACGAACGTGACGAAAGGTCGCTTGCATCATGCAAGTGACCCCCGTATTCGTCGCGCGCGCATGGAACGCATCTCTCTCGCTCGCCGGCCGTGCCCGATTGCACGAGCGGCTGATCAGCTCGGCGACACCTGGCGGCTGGTGATTCTGCGAGACGTGTTCCTCGGCGTGCGGCGCTTCGGCGAGCTGCAGGAGAGCCTCGGCATCGCGCCCAACATGTTGAAGCGGCGCCTCGACGAGCTGGTGCGCGACGAGATGCTGGAAGCGCACGTGTATTCGAAGAAGCCGCTGCGTCACGAGTACGTGTTGACGCCCAAGGGCATCGACGTGCTGCCGGTGCTGCTGTCGCTGGCCGCATTCGGCAACCGCTGGCTGTCACCGAAGGGTGCGCCGCTGGTGCCGGTGTCGATGCGCACCGGGAAGGAAGTCGAGCCGCTGCTGGTCGATGCGAAGACCGGCGCGCCGCTCAGAGTGGAAGAAGTGGGACTCACTGCGGGCCCCGGCGCTCCCATGGCCGTGCGGCGTGCGCTAACCGGCAACCCGAGAGCATTTTCATCAAGGAGAGAGTCATGAAGCGCGTCGTCATCACCGGCATCGGTCTGGTCACGCCCCTGGGTTCGGGCGCTGAGTTCGTGTGGAAGCAGCTGCTCGCGGGCAAGAGCGGCATTCGCCCCATCACGGGCTTCGACACCAGCGACCTCGGCACGAAGATCGCGGGCCAGGTTCCGCACGGCAAAGGCGAAGGCGAGCTCGACCTCGAGGCGCTGTTCGACGTTCAGGAGCGCCGCCGCCTCGAGCCGTTCCTCCACTACGCCATCGCCGCCGCCACCGAGGCCGTGAAGGACGCGGGCTGGGAAAAGCCGAGCGACGAAGCGTGTGACCGCACCGGCGTGCTCATCGGCTCGGGGGTCGGTGGGCTCGAGCGCATCGCCGAGGCGTCGTTGACGCTGCACGAGAAGGGGCCGCGCCGCATCTCGCCCTTCTTCATTCCCATGGCGCTCATCAACGAGTCTGCCGGGCTGGTGTCGATGAAGTACGGCTTCCGCGGCCCGTGCCACTCGGTGGTGACCGCGTGCGCGACGGGCGCGAACGCGATCGGTGATGCGACCCGCCTGATTCAGTACGGCGACGCCGACGTGATGGTGGCTGGCGGCACCGAGAAGGCCACGGGCCGGCTGTGCATCGCGGGCTTCGCGGCCATGCGTGCGTTGTCGACCGAATACAACGAGCGCCCCACCGAGGCCTCGCGCCCGTGGGACAAGGCGCGTGACGGCTTCGTGCTCGGTGAAGGCGCCGGCGTGGTGGTGCTCGAAGAGCGTGAGCACGCGCTCAAGCGCGGCGCGAAGATCTACGCCGAGGTCACCGGCTACGGCATCACCGGCGACGCGTACCACTTGAGCGCGCCGGAGCCCGAGGGCAAGGGTGCGTTGCGCGCGATGCGCATGGCGCTGGGTCACGCCAGGCTCGACGCCTCGCAGCTCGACTACGTCAACGCCCACGCCACCTCGACGCCGGTCGGAGACCCCGTCGAGCTCAAGGCGTTGCGTACGTTGTTCGGCTCGAGCCCGCGCAGCGCGTCGATTTCGTCGACCAAGTCGGCCACCGGTCACCTGCTCGGCGCCGCCGGCGCGGCCGAAGCCATCTTCACGGCGCTGGCCTTGAGAGATCAGGTCGCCCCCGCGACGTTGAACCTCCACGACCCGGAAGACGTGGAGCTCGACCTCGTGCCGCTCACCGCGAAGAAGCGTGAAATCAAGCACGCGCTGTCGAACTCGTTCGGCTTCGGCGGCACGAACGCGGCGCTGGTGCTGAGCCGCGCGTAATTCTGCCCCCGCCGCTTCATCTGAAAGCAATGTGTGTCGATTGCGCATCGACCACGTGCACGGCTACGAGCCCGCCTCCATGGGAGCTCGTTCGTTTCGATGTGCGGCGCTGATCAGCGCTGCCATCTTGTCTGCCTGCCCGGCCTCGAGACCCGAGGTCGTCTTCTTCACCGCCACGCCGTCGCAGATAGACCCCGGGCAGTCCGTTCAGCTCGCGTGGGACTCGAAGAACGCTGCCAGCTGCGGCCTCGAGCCCGGTCAGGGCACCTTCGCTCCGCGGGGCGCGACGCTGGTGTCTCCCGCCGTCACCACCGCGTACACGCTCAACTGTGACGGCGCGCTGGCCTTCGCCACCGTCGACGTGCGCGTCGCCGCGGCGGTGACCATCGACTCGTTCACCGCGTCGACCGCGATGACCACGCCCGACTCGCCGGTCACGCTCACGTGGAGCACCACCGGCGCGACCGCGTGCGCGCTCTCGCCCGGCGGCACCGTCGACGTGAACGGCACGCAGTCGGTGCAGCCCGCGCAGACCACCACGTACACGCTGACCTGCGGCGCGCAGACCGCGAGCGTCACCGTCACCGTGGTGCCGGCGGCCACCATCGACGCGCCGACCGACGTGGTCATCACCGCGCGTGACGGAGCGTTGAGCGTCGCGTGGCAGCAGACCAGCGGCAGCGCGAACCTCTACTTCGCGGAAGCAGCGGGCATCACGCAGAGCAACATCGAGACGCTGGCCGGCGGCATCGTGCACCGTCGGGTGACGAGCCCCTTCGTCGTCACCGGCCTCGTCAACGGCCGTACCTATTACCTGCGGCTGTCCGCGGTCTCGGGGACCCTCGAGAGCACACTCACCGCAGAACAGAGTGGTGTGCCGGTGGGGATTCAGGGCGGGAATGACCCGTTGTTCGCCGCGCAGTGGCACCTCGCTGCGGGCGCGCTCGAAGGCGTCAACGTGGCGGCGACGTGGGCCGCCGACGTGAAGGGCCAGGGCGTGTACGCGGCCATCGTCGACGACGGCATGGACGTGAATCACGAAGACCTGCGGCCCAACGTCGCGGCGGGGCTCTCGCACGACTACACCTCGCAGCACGCCGACGAGTACATGTGGCACGGCACCTGCGTCTCCGGCCTGCTCGGCGCGCGTGACCTCAACAACCTCGGGGTGCGTGGCGTGGCGCCGCGGGTGTCGATGATGGTCTTCGCGCTGCTCGACGACCTGACCTCGCAGAACGAGTACGACGCGATGACGCGGCAGAAGAGCATCGTGGGCGTGAGCAACAACTCGTGGGGCGACGCGTACGACCAGACCGGTCAGCTCACGTTCGCCGACACCGAGTGGCTGCGCGGCGTGAAGGAGGGCGCGACCACCGGCCGCAACGGGCTGGGCACCGTGTACTTCTGGGCCTCGGGCAACGGAGCGGACCCGGCGGGGCTCTACGTCGACGACTCCAACTACGACTCGCAGGCGAACTCGCGGTACGTGATGGCGGTCGGTGGCATCGGCAAAGACGGTGTTCGCCCCGCGTACGCCGAGGGTGGCGCCAACGTGCTCATCGTCGCGCCGACGGAAGGTGACGACTACGTCGGCACCACGACCACCGACGTCACCGGCACCGATGGCTACAACTCGGGCCGCGAGCAGGGTGAGCTCGCGAACCTCGACTACTCACAGACCATGAGCGGTACTTCGGGCTCGACGCCCGTCGCCGCCGGCGTGGGTGCGTTGATTCTCCAGGTGCGGCCGCAGCTCTCGTACCGCGACGTGCGGCGGGTGCTGGCGCACTCGGCGCGCAAGGCCGACGCCAACAACATGGGGTGGGCCAACAACGGCGCCGGGCTTCACGTGAACCACGAGTACGGCTTCGGAGTGGTCGACGCCGATGCCGCCGTCGCGCTCGCGCGCACCATCACGCCCGTCGGCCCGGAGCTCACCGTGAGCGGCACCGCGGCTCCGGCGCTCGCGATTCCCGACAACAACGCCACGGGCATCAGCTCCGACATCGCCATCAGCAACAGCAACATCAACCGCATCGAGGTCATCGAAGTGGAGGTGACGATTCCGCACGCGCGCACCGCAGACCTGGAGATCGTGCTCAGCCGCGGCGGGAATGCAGGCGCGAGCTCGACGCTGCACACCGCGCATCGCTGTGAGCGTGACCGCGGCCAGGAGGTCTGCAGCGACATCGACGCGTACGTGTTCACCACCGTGCGCAACCTCGACGAACCCGCCGACGGCACGTGGAGGTTGACCGTTCGCGACCGCCGCTCTTCCAACACCGGCACGCTCGCGAACTGGGCGCTGCGCATCTACGGAAACTAAAGAGTCATGAACGCACTCGTGTTGTTGGTGTTGGCGCAGTCGTTCGGTGCTCCCGTCGAGGTGTTCGATGGCGTGCGTACGCGCAAGGCGTGGGAAGACCCGCAGCTGGTGGCGGTGCGCGGCGGCGAGCAGGTCGCCCCGGAAGAAGGCGCGGTGCTGGTGCTGAAGACCGGCGTGATGGCCGTGTGGCAGGTGAAGGACGCCACCGTGTTGCGCGCCGCGAAGCCGGCGCTGTTGCCGGTGCTGCGTGACCTGCCGTCGTCGAAGTCGCGGTTGCGCGTGCCCGTGGGGCTCATCTGTGAAGGCCAGGCGGAGGAGGCGAGCTGGAAGGACGTGCTCGCGAACCGAAGGGCCGGGTGTTCACCGAACTATTGGTACGCGGCGAACAAGAAGTAGCTGCGTGGGGCCTTGAAGCGCGAAGGGCGGGCGTGGGCTGCGCGATGCTTGACCCGCGCTGGCCCCGCGACCTCCGACGCGATTCGCTCGAGTCGAGGTCGCGGAAGCGTCGACCTTTTTCGCCCTCGTAAGCATTCCGTACGTTGAACCCGGCGGTTTGCCTACGACGTCGAAAAAGTGAAACCGAAGCCGGGTGACACGCGCGACCGCAGTGTCGTGCCGCGGAGCCGCTCGTCGCGCCACCACGCAGCACACCGAGCGTCTCTTCAGCCGCACTTGAGAAACGGAGCCGGCTCACACGCCCGGTAGATGATCTGCACCGCCTCGGCTTCGCTCGTCGCGTTGATCAACTCCGGAAACGCGCGCGTGAACGCCTCGACGGTCGCTTCGGCGGCGCGTTGATCATCGCCCGTCAGGCGACGACACCGCGCGTAGATGGTGGCTCCATACTTCCGGTACAGCGTCGACACATGCTCGGTCTGGGCGATTTCGGGCACAGGGTGTGTCTGACCGGAATCCCCATATTCGAGTGCAAATAACCGGAAAAAAGACCGCGTTTCAGATGGTTGCAGGTCATGTGTGCCACCATCGGCACGTGTTCCTCACGCTGCTCCTCGTGTGTGCGGTCGTCATTACGGCCGTGACGCTTCTGCTGTGGAGGATCGCTCGCGTGGCTCCCATTTCAGACCGTCCGATGCTCGAGCGCACGCGCTGGTCGCTGCGGATCCGCGCTGATCAGCCGGCGATCATCACCTGCGAACTCGAGCTGCCCACGGAGGTCTGGCGCGCACAACGACGGCTCACGTTGCTGATCAACGCCGCCGACGGCCAGACGTGGAGCAGCACCTTCGACACCCTCTCGCGCCCCGTAGGGCTCAGCGTCTCGCCCGCCCTCGACCCCACGCCGCCGGCGCCGCTGGTGTCGGTGCAGTCCCTCGCGGCGATGCAGTCCGAGGGCTCGGTGGCGACCACCATCGGCGCGCACCTCGGCCGCTTCCACCTGCCCGCAGGCACCTACCGCGCACGCGCGAAACTCGACGCGCTCGAATCGAACGAGGTGTTGATCAGCATCACGGGCAGGTGAACTCGAAGTTTCCACCACAGTGCACTATTCTTCCTGCACTCAAACCCCACGGAGATGCCCATGCTCGCGCTCACCCTCTCACTCGTCCTCACCGCAGCGCCCGCGGAGCTCACCATCGACGTGAAGCCGTCCGAAGTGACCGTGCTGGTCGACGGCCAGAAGCGCAGCCTCAAGAACGGCCCCATCACCGTGAGGGTGAAGCCGGGCCGTCATCACGTGAAGCTCTCGTTCAAGGGTGACACGCATCAGGAAGAGATTCCCCTCAAGGCCGGCGAGAAGAAGACCTACCAGTGGTCCTTCGAGCACTCGGGACCCAGCACGCTGCCGACCGACGAAGTCGCTCCGGGCAATGAAGTGACGCCCGAGTAGCTCCCGCTATGGTGTCGGGGTGCCGAAGCTTCGATGGCTCCCGATGTTGCTCGCAGCGTGGGTGGCCGGCAACGCGCATGCTGAGACGAAGAAGCCGTTCGATCGCGCTGGCTGGCTGAACGACTACCGCACGCTCAAAGCGGCGCTCGAAGCGAACTACTCGCATCTGGCGTGGTTCGGCTCACCGCAAGGTGGGGTCGACCTTCCCGCGCTCGACCGCCGCACCGAGCAGGCGTTGCGCGGAGCACGCACCGACGTCGAAGCGACGGCCGCCTTCGACGCCTTCATCGCTGCCTTCCACGACGGGCATCTGGTGCGGAGGCCCACCAGCCCGCCGCCCGTTTCACCGCTGCCTGAGCCCGCGAAACCTTCGAGCTACCCCGACGCCAACACGGCGTGCGCCGCGCTCGGGTACGTGCCCTCGACGCGGGTGAACTTCTCGCTGCCCTTCGAGAGCCTCCCTTCGTTCACGCTGATGACCGACGGTCTGTCGGAGGCCTTCCGCTCGGGCGTCGTGCGCTCCGGCGACCGCTCCATCGGCATCGTGCGGATTCCGCGTTTCCGCGCGGGCGAGTTTCCGGGCATCTGCACGCGCGCCTTCGAAGGCGCAACGTCACGCGACGGCGGTGTGCGACCCGAAGACATCTCGAACCGCGTCGACCCCGTGTGGCTCGACACGCTCGCGCAGCGGCTGCGTGCGTTCAGAAAAGAAGGCGTGTCGATGGTGCTCGTCGACCTCGGCGGCAACGGTGGAGGCAACGACCTCGGCGACTGGGCGACGCGCGCGTTCACTTCGCAGCCGCTGACGTCGGCGCCGTTGCAGGTCACCGCGGGTGACGCCGGGCTTCCGTATCTGCAGAAGGAGGTCTCGGAGCTCAGCGCCGCGCTCGCCGTCGACGGCGGTGTGAACGAGCGTGCGCGCGCCATGCTCGAAGAACAGCGCGCGGGGTTCGAAGCGCGCGTCAGCGCAGCAGGTTCACCATGCTCGATGGGCTGGGTGTGGAAGGAGCGCCGGCCCTGGGGCACGTCGTCGTGCACGCGGCTGGTCGACGCGGGGTTCTTCAGCGGTCCTCTGGGGTCGCTCGATGCAGGCGTCGTCGACGCGCGCTCCGCGTCGACGCTCTTCTGGGCGACCATCGCCGAGCCGGTGCGCGGCGTGTGGTCGGGTGAGGTGTTCGTGCTCATCGACGGCCAGACCGCGTCGTCAGCCGAAGCCTTCACCACGTTGCTGAGCGACCACGGCATCGCGCGCACCATCGGCGTACACACGCTCGGAGCGGGCTGCGGCTTCATGAACGACGTGGCGCCGGTGGTGCTGCCGAACTCACGACTGACCTTCTCGATGCCCAACTGCGTGCGGCTCCGCAAAGACGGCAGTGACGATGTCGCCGGCGTGGCTCCGGACCTTCCGGTGCTCCCTCTGCCCGGAGAGAGCGCGCGGGCCCGGGCGATGCGCGTGCTGGAGACGATGACGAAGCGCCCGGTCAACGCGGAGTAGGTTTCCCGGTGCCATGCCCCGCATCGTCGCCATCGCTGACACGCACGGTGAGCACGCCGAACTGAAGCTCCCCGACGGAGACATTCTCATTCACGCCGGTGACCTGACACCGCGTGGAACGTTGAAGCAGCTGGAGTCGGTGGCGAACTGGCTGCGCGCGCAGCCGCACCCGCACAAGGTGGTCATCGCCGGAAATCACGACTTCGCGCTGCAGCGTGACGCGGTGAATGCGCGCGCCCTGTTCCACGGCCTCACGTACCTCGAAGACGCTGAAGCGACGTGTGCAGGCCTGCGCATCTGGGGCTCGCCCTGGCAGCCGTGGTTTCACGACTGGGCGTTCAACCTGCGGCGTGGCGCGCCCATCGACGCGAAGTGGAAGTTGATCCCCGAAGGTGTCGACGTGCTCGTCACGCACGGTCCACCGGCGGGCTACGGCGACAAGGTCTGGAGCGGTGAACGCGTCGGCTGTGAAGACCTCACGCTGCACCTCGACCGCGTGAAGCCGAAGCTGCACTTCTTCGGACACATTCACGAAGACCGCGGCGAGTGGACGCGCGGGCCGACGCGCATCGTGAATTGCACGACGAGTGAGGCCACGTTGCCCGCCTCTGTCATCGATGTCTGACTGCGACAGCGTGGTCACACTCGCGTTCGACGGCCTCGCCGTTCTTCCGAGCGCGCGCGGAGTTGGATCTGTCTTTGCACAGCCGCGCGGCCCGAATGCGAACTCCCAACGTGGTCGCAGTGCTGTCGTTGTTGTGCGCGTGTGAGCCACCCATCACCACGACGTCGGTGAGTGGAACGGTGGCGGGCGTCTCGTTCGACGGTGAGCAAATCGAAGCGGTCACCATGCGAGACCGCGATTTTCTCGGCGGTCGCCGTGACACCGTGTGGATCGGCGCCGCGCCGCTGTGCGAGCGGTTGAAGTTCATCAACATCATCGAGCCCAACTTCGGAACGCCGTCCTACGTGTCGACGCCCGACGGTGGCCGCGCGATGCCGGCGCTGGTGTTCGCGGTGGGCAGAGGCGCGCCCGCGTACTTCGACACCGGAGATGGCGGCGAGCGGCTGACGGGTTCGGTCGACGTGTCGCGCGTGGAGTTCGACGAGAGCGACGCCCCGAAAGGTGCGTACGTGGCGTCGTTCGCGATCGGCGGCAATCCAGACGCGGGTTTCGAGACCATGCAGGGCACGTTCGCTCCCGCGAAGTGTGCGAACGCCGATGCGGGGTGTTCGACGAGCCCCGTGTTGCTGGTGGTGGGGGTGGTCGCACTTCTCCTGAAGAGGCGCCGGACTCCACGGGTCTGAACAGATGATGAGAGCGCTGCTGCTGGCGTTGGTGCTGAGTGGCTGCGTCGTCGAGAAGCCAGAACCGGAACCACTGACGACGGCCGTGATGGGGCTCGTGGGTCGCACGCGCTTCGACGACGTACAGAACCTCGAAGCCATGATGAACACCGAGTCGGTGGGCATCAACAACGACCGCACGGTGGTGTGGATCGGTGAAGGCCCGGTGTGCACGCGGTTGACCGGCGGTCAGCCCGGCAACGTCGAGCCCGACTTTCCGCAGTTCGCTTCTGCAGACAGTGAGAACCGTTTGAAGCTGCTGATGCTCGACCGCGACGGCGTGGCGTGGGTCGACACCGGCGAGCTTCAGCAGCGTCGCGAAGGCACGGTGACGTTCAGCGACGAGCGTGAAGAAGATGGTGTGTGGTCGGCGCGCTTCGTCGCCAGTTTCGTCATCGGCTCTCCAGACAACGTGCAGAAGTACGAAGGCTCGTTCGTGGCCTCGCAGTGCAACCACGCGCAGATTGAAAGAGGGTGCTCCACCGGCAGCGGCGTGATGGTGCTGGGTCTGTTGGCGATGCTGATCAGAGCCCCGCGTCGGTCTTCCACGCAGTCACACGCTGCTGAAGCGACTTCTTGGTCTTCGCGTCGAGCGGGCCGATCTCGATTTCGACTTCTTCCAGCGCTTCCTGTGCCGTCTCGTCGTCGCCATCGTCGAGCACCGCCAGCGTCAGATGCTCACGCGCTTCTTCGAACCTTCCCGCGCGCTGCAGCGCCACGCCCAGCAAGGTGTGGCCGTAGGCGACGAGTGGATCCATCGACACCGCGCGCGTCAGCTCGGTAATCGCCGTTTCGTTGCGCCCGTTCGCTGCCAACCAGTTTCCGAACCCCGCCAACTCGTGCGCCGGCGGCGAGTCACCCAGGAACTGCCGGTACACGACCTCCGCTTCGTCGACGCGGTCCTGCGCTTCCAGCAACGCAATCAACGACTCGGCGAGGTCACGGCGGCGCGGCTCGGCGTCGAACTTCTCGCGGAGCATCACTTCACGCTGCGCCTCACGACCGCTCGCTGCCTTGCGGTGCAGATCGTCGACGCGCTTCACGTCTTCTTCGCGGCCGAGCTTCCAGTACTCACGCTTCAAATCTTCGGTGAGCGAGTTGCTGTCGGGCGCGGCGCGGAACTTCGCCTCCAGCGACTCCAACTTCATGCGCGCGATCTTCGCCTGTGACGACTCACTGGTGCTCTGCGACATCAACCACGGCAAGCCGACGGTGAGCGCGAGCAGCACGACGTTCACCACCACGATTCGCACCACCATCGTGCGTTGATGGGCCTTGTGTTCTGCGAGCTCGTCGACGTCGGTCGGCAGCGGCAACGCGCGGCCCTGCACCACCACCGAGCCCGCGAGCAGATCGGCCAGCGTGCGCCGGTCTTTGCGCTCGAAGGCGAGCACGTTGCCGACCATCGAAACGGCCAACGCGGCCGCGCACGCGAGCGTCATCACCCCCGTGAGCACCGGAGGCGCCACGTTGCCGCCGACGCCCGCGAAGCTGGCGATGAGGCCCGCGATGACGGTGAAGAGGTACGCCGCCGGGAAGTAGCCGCGGCCGACCATTTCGCGGAACAGCAGATTGCCTGCGTCGACGGCGTGGCCGTCGGGGCGAACCAGTTCCACGTTCATCAACTGCATGCCGAACGTGCGCTTCAACCCCGCGAGCGGCGCCACCGAGTACCCGATGAGCACCACCAGCACGCCCCACATCGGCACCACGACGCCGCGCGTGAAGAGCGGCACCAGAATCGAGATGGCCGACAACACCACGATGACGAAGCCGTCGATGGCTCCGGCGATCGCCCGCGTGGCAAGCGGCGCCGGCGTCACAACGTGCAGCTGGCCCACGACGGATTGCAGAACGTCACGTCGCGCACGACCTCACGCTTCACGTCGCGCTTCCACACCCGGCCGTCCGTCGAGAAGCGGAACTGGTATTCGAGCTTCGACCACTTCGGCGCGTAGAAGAGCTCCGTCTTCGGCAGCTGCCACTGGTAGCGCCAGTCGTTGCCCACGCGGCCGAGGTACTGCAGCTCGGTGACCGCGAACGGCGCGCCGTCGATGAAGAGCTCGGCCTGCGCGAACACGCCCACGCCCGAGTTTCCGCTGTCGGTGAGGCCCGGCACGTAGACGTCGGTCTCGACGAACGCGCACGCACGTTCACGCAGGTACGAATCGAGCGTCACGCTCGCGGGCACTCCATCGGTACGGCTGCAGTTGCGGTTGAAGCTCGAGCCGCCGTTGCCGACCCACTCGACGCGCGCGGGGGAAGGCGAGACGGTGAACACATAATTGGCGCCGTAGTTCGAGTCCCACGCTTCGCACTGGCTGCCGGCGCCGCCCGAGTTCTTGAACCACACCTCGAGAGACGTGGTGCCCACCGGCACCTGCACGTCGAAGGGCACGTTCTTCGCGCCGGCGTTCTGCGGAACTCCGTTGGGCGCATCGAACGCGCGCACGCTGCCGTCGACGACGGTGCCCGAGGGCTGGAAGCGCACGAAGGCGCGCAGGTCCCACGCGGGGAAACCGTTGTGCGTGCCGCGGCAGGTGGTGAGGCGCGACAGCTCGTAGTTCACGGTGAGCGGCTCGCCCGCGACGATGAGGCCGCGCTGCGTGGTGGTGAACGCGCCGGTGAAGTTCAGCGAGCGGCCCACGAGCGCATCGCCGTGGCAGATGGCCGCGTCGTCTTCGAGCTTCCAGCCGCCGGCCTGGTTGATGACGTACGCGTCGAGCGCGCCGGGCACGCGGTTGTGGTCGAACAGTCGCGCTCCCGAGGTGGTCTTCAGGTACGGCGCGAGCTGCACGTTGGCGCGCGCATACGCAGTGGCCGACATGCCGTCCTTCACGGTGTTCTTCGTGAGCTTGAAGCGGTAGCGCACGTAGCCCGCCGGAGCGCCGGTCACCTTGGTGCTCGCGACATCGCCCCAGGTGGTGGCGTCGATGTTCTTGAAGAGCACGCGCGGCTTCGCGCCTTCGTCGAACGCCGTCTGCGAGACGTCGATGAAGCCGGTGAAGGTCCACCAGCAGCCGGTGCTGATGCAGTTGGTCTCGGTGCGCTCGACGGTGCGCAGCACCACGTTGCACGCGCGTTCGGCGCCGTCCTGGCCATTGGCGCCGAGCAGCGGCGCGTCGGCGACGTTCAGCGCGTCGGCTTCGTCATTGAGAATTTCGTCCTGAACTCCACAACCCAGAAGGAAGAGCGAGCACACCCAGGCGCGGTTCATGGTGCGGCGCCGCTAGCACACGTTGTCCTACAGTGGCGAGCGGGGCGGTGAGTTGGTGACGCAAGTGGATGATTCGGTTTGAGAAGTGAAGCCTTCAGGAGGGTCGGCGCGATGGTGGCCCCGCGAGCTCCCAGGCGGTTTACCCGAGGTTTTCGGTCGTCCTGACGAGGACGAGTGCGCCGGTGAGCCATGGCCGCGGCGAACCGCCGGGTAGAAATGCGCCGGACACATTCACACCGGCATACAGCTGCGCGACTTCGTTCGGCGTGAAGGTGAATCGGCCCAGCACCTCACCGACCACGCCGAAACGGCCACAGAAGTCGCCGCCCGCGCAGCCCGAGAAGTACGCACCACCAGCGCCGACGCCGAACGCCAGCCCGAACGCGCCGACCGCCACCATCGGCGTCACGGAGTCGAGCGTGACGGTCGCTCCGTACTCATGCCGCGCGGTGAAGATGTCGGGCTCGAACACACCGCGGGTGCGCGGCTCGATGGGCCACGTCTGGCGAGGTCGAAGTCCGCTCCGAGCGTCGTCTCGACGATGGGTGCGATGCCGAAGAAGTCACCGCCCACTCCGCCTTCGAAGAGAAACCCTGAGGCGAACGCCGGGGTCGCGAGGGCCACCACGATGAGCGGTACTTTCACGAGGCACTTCTCATGCGCTGCTTCTGTCGCCACGACGGGCCGGGCGCGAGCTCGATGAGCCAGCCGACACCGACCGTGCCGGTGGCCGCGAACGTCGTCCAGTCAGAGGGGAACACACCCGCCGCGAGGTTCACGTTCACGAAGAACTGCGCGACGTCGCCGGGAGGAAAAAGCAGCCGGTGTGTGGCTTCGAGGATGGGGCCCAGGCCGCGTCGCATGCAGACGTCTCCCGAACAAACCATGCCCGACAACAAGGCGCCGCCTGCCCCGACGCCGAACGAGAGCGCGAATTCGCCGAGCGGAATTCTCGGCGCGACGTAGTGAACGGTGGCCGTGAGCAGCAGGTCTGGCTGGAAGCTGGGAACGCTGAACTGCGCACCGCCGCGCGCGCGCACTTCGATTCCACCGCCGCGGGAGAAATCGTGGTGATAGCCGACGGTGGTCTCGAGCGCCGGTACCACTGGAAATACGATGCCGGTGACGCCGAGTTCGAAGACCGCGCCTGACGTCGCGAGTGCACGACCTGCCACCAGAACCAACATCACCGTCACCATGCGCATGACGGAACCGTAGCGTTAAGGTGGCGCCCATGGAGTCGCTTCGCTCTTCCGAGACCGACCAGTACGTGCACTTCGACTTCGGCTGGGACGAGTTCGAGCGTTTTCTGGAACTGCGCGGTGATCAGGCGGGCGCGAGGCTGACGTACCTCGATGGGGTGATGGAGATCATGTCGCCGTCTCACCGTCATGAAGGCATCAAGAGTCGCATTCGTCGTCTCCTCGAGTTGTGGGCGTTGCACGAGAGCGTCGACCTCGCCGCTTTCCGCGACGCGCTTCGCCAGAATTGACACCGCGCCGTGCAGCTCCTTCGACGTGACGACCGCAGTGAGCGCGTGAAGACGCTGCTCGATGGCTCCGAAGTGGAGCTCCGCATTCCCACGCCGCAGCCCGCCGACGCTGCGCGCTTCGTGTCGCTCACCGACACGCTGTCTCAGCTGAGCCACCCGTCGCTGCGCATGGTCATCGGCGCGCATCGGCTGGGTGACGGTCGCGCCGGCGCGATGCTCACGTTGATCAACTGGCGCTCGCTCGCCCAGATTGATCCGCTCTCGACTGATCAGCTCGTGGCCCTGGGCATCGACCTCGCCGACGGGCTCGCCGCGCTTCACGCCGCGGGGCTGACCGCCGGTTCGTTCACCGCGCACGACGTCTACCCGGGCCAGCCGGCGGTGCTCGACGTGTCCCTCGCGGGCCTTTCGACTACCGACGCGGCGCACGACGTGCGGCTGCTGTGCGAACTGCTCGCGACCGCGCACGCCGGCCGGCCTGACGCCTTCGAGCTCCTGCCGCTGCTTCGTCGCGCCATTGACGAGACGTGGACCGCGCCGTCACTGCTCCGTGGGCTCGAAGCGCTGCGACTTCGTCTTCACCCGCGCACCGCGTCTGGCAACCACGCCATCGTCGAGGTGATGGAGCCGGACCTCTCGGGCCGCTCGCTCTCGCACTACCGGCTCGAGCACGTGCTCGGCGAAGGCGCGATGGCGCGCATCTACTTCGCGCGCGACGTGCGCACGCAGAAGGCCGTCGCCGTGAAGGTGCTCAAGCAGGAGCACGTCACCGACGCCGAGGTGGTGCACCGCTTTCTCCAGGAGATCCGCGCCATCGAGGCCATCGCGCACCCGCATGTCATCCGCATCAGCGACTCGGGTGAATCGACGCTGCCCGGTGGCCGCCGCTGCGTGTACTGCGTGATGGAGGTGCTGCAGGGCCAGACGCTCGCCGACGCCATCAACGCCGGGCCGCTCGACGTGACGCGCTCGGTGAACATCGCGGCGCAGGTGGCCGAAGCGCTGCAGGCCGCGCACGACATCGGCGTGGTTCACCGCGACATCAAGCCCGAGAACATCTTTCTGACCGCGAACGACTTCGTGAAGGTCCTCGACTTCGGCATGGCCAAGCTGGTCAAGCCCATCGGCGACCTCAAGAACGTGCGCACCAGGGCCGGCGTGGTGCTGGGCACGCCCGAATACATGGCGCCGGAACAGGCGTTGGGCACCGGTCACTCGGCCGCGGTCGACGTGTTCGCGGTGGGCGTGGTGCTGTACGAGTTGCTCGCCGGTCAGCAGCCGTTCAAGGGCGACAACTTCGGTCAGCTGGTGCTCGCGTTGACGCAGAGCGAGCCGGCGCCGCTCAACGCCATCTCACCCGCTGGCGACCCGTTGCCCGCGTGGTTGCCGCCCATCGTGATGCGGTGTCTGCAGAAGCAGCCGGAGGACCGGTTCCCTTCCGCCCGCGCGCTCGCGCAGGCCCTGCGGCGACACTCCGCGCCGGTCGAGATTTCCGAGCGTGACCTCGAAGCAGCGGTGAAGCCTTCGCGCACGCCGCGCTTCATCGCCCTGGGCCTCGGTGTGTTTGTGATTGCAGTGCTGTTGTGGGTCGTACTGCGGCGTTGAAAGTCGCACGCCGGCTGGGAATTCGCGCCACGCTGCCCTCGCAGCTCGCTCGATTTTTCCCCTCACAAAGAGACCCATGCAAAACCAAAATACTGGTGGCGTTGTGTCTGGTTTTGGCCGCGTGCAGTGGTGGCACCGAAGGGCCCGCGGGTCCCGAAGGTCCTGCTGGCCCGGCCGGCCCTCAGGGCGCGCAAGGTCCACAAGGCGCGATGGGAGCGACTGGCGCGACGGGTGAGACCGGCGCGATGGGAACGGCGGGCGCCACCGGTCCGCAGGGGCCGATGGGCACCGCGGGTTCCGACGTGCAGTTGTTTCCCGAAGACGCGGGCGTGAACTGCGCCAACGGCGGCGTGCGGTTGATCATCGATGGCGACGAGCAGTTCCTGTGCAGCGGCACTCCCGGTGCGACGGGCCCCGCAGGTCCGCAGGGAACGAGCGCCATCGCGAGCTCCGAAGGCCCGAGCACCAACTGCCCCACGGGCGGCACGCGCTTCGAAGTCGGCACCACCATCACCTACGCCTGCAACGGTGAAGTCGGCGCTGCGGGGCCGACCGGTGCCACGGGTCCTACGGGTTTGACGGGCCCGACGGGCGCACAGGGGCCGGTCGGCGCGACGGGCCCCGCGGGCGCGACGGGTCCCGCCGGTGCGCAAGGTCCTCAGGGGCCTGCGGGCCCGGCGGGCTCGGCGAACATCTTCGGTGATGGCAGCGCGGGTGCGTTGAACGTCACGGCGAGCGCGGACTGGTCGGTGTCGCCTCCGAGCGGCGGCAACTACCAGTGGACGACGTGCACCATCGGCGCGAACGTGACGCTGACCGTGCCGAGCGGCATGACGATGCGCTGCAATGGCGCGTTCTCGCTCGGTGCGAATTCGCAGATCATCGTGAAGTCGTGGTTCACGTCGCCGCTGACCTCGTCGTCGTCGGGCGTTCCGGGTGCGTCGTTGATGCCGCCGGTCGGCAGCCGCAACGCCCCCAATACGCCAGGCATCTCGCTGGCGACCGCCTACAACATGACGGCGACACCTGAGTTGGGCGGCGGCAGCGGTCAGGGGTCGGGCTCGTCGTTGCCAGGTCTCGGCGGCGGCACGTTCGGCATCCGCGCGCGCAACGGCATCACGCTCGCCTCGACGTCTGCCATTCGCGCCAACGGCACGAGCGCGAGCCAGCCGAACCCGGTCGAGACGACCGGCGGCAGTGGCGGCGCTGGCGGCATCGTGGTGCTCGTGTGGGGCTCAGGCTCGACGCTCACCGCGACGGGGGCTGTCATTCAGGCCACCGGCGGCAACGCCGCAACGGGTACGTCACGCTCGGCGGGCGGTGGTGGCGGCGGGCTGGTCCGGTTGATTGGGCCCGGCGCCAGCACCTCGTCCGTTCCCGTACAGCTCGGCGGTGGCGTGGCCTCGACCGGAGGAACCAGCGAGACGTCGTCGGGCAACGGCTCGGGCGGCGCTTCTGGCGGCTACGGTGGCGCGGCCGGCTACGGCAACGGTACTGGTCTCGGCACGACGCAGGCGCAGAATGGCGGCGCCGGCTTCGTGGCGGCGACCAACGTGACGGACCCCACGGGCCTGTTCCTGTAAGCGCAACACTCGGCGCGTCAGTTCTCTCAACACATGAGAGTTTCTGACGCGTCGAGGCGTCATTTTCCGCAGCGCGACGCCTTCAATTCACGCGCCTGTTGGCCTAGTTGCAGCGCCAATGATTCGCTCGTTGTTGGCTGCCTCGCTCGTCGTTCTCGCTGCGTGTGGAAGTGAAGTCGCGACGCTGGCGGCGGTGACTGAAAACCCGCTCAACGCTTCGTTCGATTCCGCCGCGCGCGAGTACCAGGTGCCGGTCGAGATCCTCAAGAGCATCGCGTGGGTCGAGACGCGCGTGTCGACGCGAGCGAACCTCGAGTCGCAGACCGGCGGCGTGGGCGTGATGCAGCTCGCGCGGCGCGGCGACTGGAACACCCTGGGCGACGCGGCGAGATTGACCGGCGTGACCGAGGGCCAGCTGCGCGTCGACGCGAAGGCCAACGTGCGGGGCGCCGCGGCGGTGTTGCGGCAGCTGTTCGATCGCGCGAGTCGGAATGATCCGTCACTCGACTCACGCAACGTCGGTGACTGGTATCGCGCGGTGTCGCTGTACCCCGGCATCGACTCGGCGACCGGCGCGGCCGATTACGCGAGCGACGTCTTCTTCGCGATGGAAGCGGGCTTCTCGCAAGACGGCGTGACGCAGGCGCCGGTGATGAGCCAGTGGCGTCATCACGCGCCGGTGCAGAGCGTTCGTCGCGATGCCGCGCTCGAGTACCCCGCGGGCGCTGCGTGGGCGGCGTCACCGAACTACTCGTCGGGCCGCACCTCGTACGAGTTCGTGCTCATTCACACCATGCAGGGCAGCTACGCGGGCACGAAGAGCTGGTTCCAGAACACGAGCTCCAACGTGTCGTCGCACTACATCATCCGCTCCAGCGACGGGCAGATCACGCAGATGGTCGAGCACCAGGACACCGCGTGGCATGCGGGTTGTTACAACGGCCGCTCCATCGGGCTCGAGCACGAGGGTTTCATCGCCGACCCGGGCCGTTGGTACACCGACGCGATGTACACGGAGAGCGCCAAGCTGACGGCGTGGATCTGTGACCGTCACAACATTCCCAAGACACGCGCGCGCATTCTCGGCCACGTCGAGATTCCTTCGAGCTGCAACAGCAACGGCCACACCGACCCGGGCTCAGGCTGGAACTGGACGAAGTACATGCAGCTGGTCACGGGGCAGGCGCCGACGACGGGCACCGGCGTGCTGATCGGCGCCATCTACACCGGCGGCGACCCGGCCAATCGCGTGGCGGGCGCGACGGTGACGGTGAGCGGTCAGAGCGTGACCACGGGCGCCAACGGCATCTACCAATTCAACCTCGCGCCGGGCTCGTACACGGCGACGGTGACCAAGGCCGGCTTCTCGATGGCGAGCGTCACGCGCACGGTCGTCGCCAACGCGCAGGCGTGGGGCTCGATGGAGATCAACTCGTCGGGCGCGACCGGTGAGCTCATCGGGAAGATCTACGCGTTCAACGCCGCGGATCCGTCGAACACCTCGCAGGCCATCTCGGGGGCGACGGTGACCTGCGATGGCAGCACCTTCACCACCGCGGCCGACGGCCTCTACCGCTTCGACAAGCCGCCGGGGACGTACACCATCGTCGCCAAGAAGCAGGGCTTCGCCGATTCGCAGATCTCCCGCACCGCGGTGGTCGGCGCGCAGACCTGGGGCTCGATGGGGTTGTCGTCGGGCAGCGACCAGCAGGCGCCGCAGGTCGAGATCGTCTTCCCTGCGTCGGGCGCGTCGCTCGACCTCGGCCGCATCATGCTCAAGGGCAACGCGTCTGATGACCGTGGCGCGGTGGCGACGGTGAAGGTCGCATTGAACGGCGGCACGCCCACCGACGTGGCGGTGAACGGCGGCGCGTTCGAAATCGAAGTGCTGCTGAAGCCGGGCAGCAACAGCATCGAAGTGACGGCCACCGACGCGGCGAACAACGTGGGCCGCGCGACCTCGACGGCGACGTTCAACGCGGGCGTCGCGGGCTTCGTGCACCTCGCGGGCGACGACAGCACGCGCATCGAAGGCGCGAGCGTCGAGCTCCGTGAATCGACGAGCGGAACCGTGGTGTCGACGGTCACCACCGACGCGAGCGGCGCGTACGTGGCGCCGGTGATGACGGTGCCGGCGGACTACCTGGTGGTGGTGAAGAAGGCGGGCTACCGCACGGCGAGCGAGACGGTGACGGTGCCGGAAGATCAACGGCTCTCGCTCAACGTGGCGATCGCGGTGGGCAGCGATGAAGTCGAGCCCGCGAGCATTTCGTTCGTCGAGCCGATGGAGGGTGCGACGATCTCGACCGACACGGTGACCATCTACGGGGTGGTCAAGGGCTTCGACGTCGCGCAGGTGGCGGCCAACGGCGTGTCGGCCGAGCTGCTCGGCGCGGGTGGTTTCTCGGTCACCGTGCCGTTGACGGAAGGCGCGAACGAAATTGAAGCGGTGGCCAGTGGGGTCAACGGGCAGACGGTGAGCGCGAAGTTGAACGTGACGCGGAAGACCATCGGCGGTGGCATGAACCTGCACAACGGTGCCGCGGGTGGTTGCGGGTGTTCGTCTGGCGTCGAAGTGTTGGTGGCGTTGTCCGTGCTCGGGTTGTTGCGTCGTCGTCGCCGCTGAGAAGCCTTGAGGGGCGCGGTGCGTTCGGGTGGCGGGCTCGGGTGCGCGCCCCGCACTTGCCCCTCGGCGCGCAGCAAAGGCGCCATGGCTCTTTCAGAAATGGCGTGACGTTTGACGCGCGCTTGACGCACTTCGACCCGCAACGAGATCAATGAGTTGCGTCATCACCCGGGGTGGTCTCGCCTCGCGCGCGTCGCGCTCACGTGTCTGAAAGAGCGGTGGGCGCGACCTTTTCGGGGCGAGACCGCGCCCCGTTCGCGCGCAAGTGATCGAAATCACGGCGGCGAATGACGGACTTCACGGCGTCAGACTTCGTGCCATTTCTGAAAGATCCATCACGAAGCCTCGTGACGCGC
>QFQP01000175.1 GCA_003243425.1 Archangium gephyra
GTTGTAGAACGGGCTGCGCGGATCGGAGGCCAGGTGGTCGGGAGGCGTGTCGGACATGGGAAGGCGTCGTGCAGGTATCGGGGGCGCAAGGATACCCGAAGCGCGGCAGTCACCAGCTCACGCGGTGGCGACTGCAGGCGAGCGTGGCCTGCAATGTCAGCCGATGGTGGCGCGGATCGGGCGCGAGTGGCGGGGGCGCGGTGATGGCAGGTGCGCGGAACGCGCCGCCGTCGTGGATCAGCAGCCGGTTCCAGCGGGCCGGCACGGTCAGGGTATGGGTGAAACACCAGCTCGACGCCTGCGGATAGCCGGCAACAAGTGCGTGGCGGAGGGAGAATTCCTCGGGCGACAGCGCGTCGGCATCGTGTTCGAGCTGCTCTACCTGCTGCGGCGACACCCGCGGCACGAAGAAGTGGGTACCGCCCAGCGCGGGGTCCTGGAACAGGAACAGTTCCGCCACCGCGATGCCTTGGTCCGGCGCGAACGCGCGTGCCCGGCGGGGCTGCCAGTGAGGTGGCGCCAGCTGCGACACCGGCGTGGTCACCATGGCCAGCCGGCTGGCGCTGCGCAACACCCGGCGCATGCCCAGCGCGCGTCGCGCGTGGTCGCGCAGCACGTCGTGCAGCAGGTCGGTGAATTCCTCCGGCATGCGCAGGTGCAGGCCCGGGAACACGGCAGGCGGCGCTGGCTGGAAATCCTCGCGGTACGCCTCGGCGAACGCGGGAAGCCGCTCGGGTGCCAGCAGCGCATCGTCGATGACGACGCACACGTGGCCGTGGCCGATGGCCAGTTGCTGTACCGCAGGGCGGGGGTTGAACATGGCGCGGCCTCACCGGCAGGCCGGCACGCGGGGCCGGCGCCGCCACGATAGACCCGGCGGCACGCCAGTACAAAGCGGCCGCGTCGCATGACGGACACGGACGGGTGCGGCGCGTACCATGGCGCCGCCTTCCCGTTGCCGCGACACCCGCCATGACCCTGCCCGACGACTTCGATCCCGACGACAATTTCCGCCATGCCTTCGACGACGAAGACGACATGGACCTGGACGATACCGAGGCGCTGGTCTGGAACCTGCTGGTGCTGATCAATCCGGGCGATGAGGAAACCGCGCTGCGGCAGTTCGCGGCGTACCGCGATGCCACTGGCGAAGAGGCTGCCGAACCTGACCAGGTGCTGTGGACGCTGAAGGACGCCATCGACTGGACGTCGGGCTTCTACGTCGACTGGAAGGACACCGAGTCCTTCATCGACTGCATCAACCAGCTGGCCGCGCGCTACGCCCTGGAGATCGACTGGGGCGGCGACACCAGCGACGAGGAATTCCTCG
>QFQP01000010.1 GCA_003243425.1 Archangium gephyra
TCCCCGTCACGCGGCGTGAGGGCCCTGGGGGGGGAATGGTTTTGAGAAGCCGGGGTCCCATCCCTCTGAGAGCCGACATCGATGCCGATGCCGAGCTCCATCATGCGGGTGATGACTTCACACCGAGCGGCGACAGCCCCTGCGCCTCGACGAGGCCTTCACCGCTCTTGAAGAACGCCCACTTGCACCTGACCATGCGCAGCGGCTCCGAGCTGCGTCGACCTTCGATCCGATCCGCCCGTGTGCGCGAATCTTCCGCGCCTCTTTCGCCGCACTTCCACCCCGAAGCCCGCGCGCCGCAGCGTGAAATCGTCGAACTCCGGCAGTTGATGGAGCGACGCGCCGAGCGCGACGGCGGCAATTCATACGGCGGCCACAGACACCGCACGCCGGTCGAATGCAGTTGCGCTTCGCTGACAGCGTTGACGAGCCCTCCGCGTCGCTACGAATTCAACAGCCCGTCGAGTGGCCCCACCACGTTCGAGCCCGCCTTCCACTGCCACCGCGTGCCCGGGCAGCAGAAGCGGTAGTCGAAGCGCGCCTCACCGAAGCCCGTCCACGGAACCCCCAGCGCGTTGCCGATGGACGTGTAGAGGTTGTTGAGCGGCGTGGCCGGCAACTTGATGTAGCGGCCGCTGCGCACGCGGCCCGTCAGGTTGCCGTACAGGCGAATGGGCATGTTGCTGTTGTTGTGCGAGCCCGAGTGGTTCATCTCGTTGATGACCACCACCAGGGTGTTGTCGAGCAACGTCGAGCCATCGGGTTCACGCACGTTCTTGAGCGCGGTGAGGAACGACGACAACCGCTCCGCGTACCAGCGCTCGATGCGGCGGAGTTTGTCGTACGCGGTGAACTGCGCCTCGGTCTGCGGCGGGCCGATGCCGTTGTACGCGTCGTGGCTGAGCGGGTGATGCCCGTCGGGCGAGAGCCCACCGGTGCCGCTGTTGAACCCGGGGAGGAAGCTGAAGACCTGGTTCGTCGCCGCGAACGTCCACGACAGCGTCATCACCCGCGTCACGTCGCACGCCAGCGCGAGCACCGCCTGGTCCATCATCAACTGCATGCGGTCGGGCAGCTTGAGCGGGTCGCCGAGGTTCATCATCGACGGCGGCGCGTCGGGGCTGTGGCACGCGAGGTTGGTGAGGTCCGGCGCCCTGGTGAGGCGCGTCTCGACGTCGCGGTAGGCGTCGAAGTGTTGCTGCAGGCGCGTCTGGTCGGGCGACGACATGCCGCCCTTCAGCGCGCTGAAGCGTTCGTAGGCGGCGGCGAACGAAGCCCCGCGGCGCTTCATCTTCTTTGCGAGCGCTTCGGCGGCGGGGTCGACACCCGGCGTCTGCGGAATGCCGGCGAAGAGGCTCTGAAACGAGAGCCGTGGATCATCGACGACGGGGAGCCGACGGCCACCATCGACGCTCAGGCCGAAGTTCACGAAGGAGTTCACGCCCAGCTGCAGCGACTTCACGCGCGAGGTGCCGCCAATCGCCTTGCCGAGCGCGACGTCGAGCGAATCACCCTGCGGCTTGAACTCCACGGTCGAGGTGCCGTTGGTGGTCGTCACCGTGCCGACGGGGAAGCGGCCGGTGAGCATCGAGACCTGCGACTCGTGACCGATGGTCAACTCGCGCGTCGGGTTGCCGTTGGCGTCGAGCGGCTTGAGCGGGTGAGGCCCGGTGCAGCCCGCGAGGTCGGTCAGGCCGAACGGTGCCTTCGTGCCCTCGGCCCACTCAGTCCACTTCTCGGACTCGGGCAGGTTGAGCGTCGACACGCGCTCGGTCGAGTCGAAGTGCACCGTGATGTCCTTGAAGGGCACCAGCGGCAGCATGGTGTGCTTGTCGCCCGCGGGGTCGTAACCCCAGTCGGTCTCGGTGCTGTCGGGGCGCACGTGGTAGTAGTCGTGCGCGACGCCGTTGGGTTGAAACCAGAACACGATGCGCCGCGGCGCCTGGGTCTGACCCCACGCGAGCTCCGGTGAGAGCAGCTTGAGCAACGGCGCGCCGGCAGCAGCCTTGAGCAGCAGACGTCGGTCGAACTTCATGGCGCGACTCCGGGGTTGCGGAAGTTGTCGCTGGTGAGCACGGCGCGCACCAGGCTGGCGATGGGTCCCGCCTCTTCGAAGAAGCTCTTCGAACGGGCGCGCACTTCGCAGAACTGACCCTGGTCGACGCTGCGGCGCAGCGCCCACGTCGTGAACTGCCGCGCCAGACAGCTGCGCACCATGGGGTCCCTGGCGAGCGTCTGCGACAGGTCGGCGAGGCCGTCGACTTCGATGCGCGGTGAGGTCGGGATCTTCGCGGTGGCGTCGACCGCGTCGCCCTGCTCGTCAGTGCGGAAGCGGCCCACGGCGTCGAAGTTCTCCATCGAGAAGCCCAGCGGGTTGATGAGCGCGTGGCAGCTCTTGCAGCTGTCGTTCTGCGTGGCGTCGGTGAAGCGCGCGCGCGTCGTCGGGTAGCTCTCGGCCGGCGGCAGCGCCGTGTTCACGGACGCATCGGGCGGCGGCACGTCGTTGCACAGCGCGTGACGCAGCAGGAAGACGCCACGATGCACCGGGTCGGAGCCTTCGAAGCGGCCGAACGCGGTGAGCACCGCGGGCTGCCCCAGCACGCCGATGCGGCGCGGCGTGTCGGTGTCGCGCAGCTCGAGCCCGGTGGCCGCGGGGAGCCCGAGGTTGCGTGCCACCGCTTCGTTCACCACCAGCTTCGGTGACGTCATCAGGCGCTCGAAGCTGCCGTCACGCACCCGCGCTTCCGTCGAGAAGAAGCCCGCGAGCGCGCGCATGTACGCGTCACCATCGGCCCCGGAGCCCGGCGGCTTGAAGTCGGGGTACAGCGCGCTGTGGCGCGCGGCCGCTCCCAGTGAGTCTTGAATGGTCGCGACCTTCTCGGGCGCCAGCCAGTGCGAGAGGAAGTTGGCGAACGTCTCGTCGGCGCGCGGGTCGGCGAGCATGCGGTCGACCTGCGCTTCGAAGCCCTCGGCGGTGTCGAGCGCGCCGTTCTCGGCCGCGTCGAGGAGCGCGTCGTCAGGCCCCTGCTGCCAGAGGAAGGACGACAGCCGCTCGGCGAGCACGGTGCCCTTCGGCGCCTCACCTTCGGGGGCCGCCTGGAAGAAGAAGAAGTCGGGCGAGACGAGCAGCGTCATCAACGCGGTCTGAATGCCATCGACGTGCGTGCCTTCGGCGCGGGCCGCGTCATAGGTGGCGAGCACGGTGTCGACCTCAGAGGTGCCGAGCGTGCGGCGCCACAGCCGACGGCCGTAGCGCTCGATGAAGGTGCGGGCACACGCGCGCTCGTCACCGCTGCACTCGATGAACACCGGCCGCAGCGCCGCGGCGAGCGACACCTCTTCGGCCGCGAGCAGCTCCGCTTCGGCCCACACGGCGGTCGCGCTCTGCGCACGGAAGTAGCGCTGCTTGGCGCTGATGAGCTCGTCGGTCGACGCGAGGCGGTTGGCGAACGCGTGCGTCGGGTCGCCGAGCACCGCGACCACCGTGCGGTCCAGCTCGCGCGAGGTCAGGCGCTGCAGCTCGCGCGCGGCCGTCGCCGAGGTGACGTCGATGCACTCCGGCGCGGTGTCGAGCTCATCAATCGGTGACCCGGGTGGCGAATCGCCCGGCGTGACCACCGCGACGCAACCACAGAGCGCAACGCAGAGAACTCCGAGAAGGCGACGCATGGGGCTGATGAGACTCTCCGCGCATCAGCGCCACAACGAGCGTCAGTCGAAAAGTTCCCCGAGTACGGCGATTGGAGCGTCGGTGAATGTGCGTGTGATGCGCAGACGTCTATGGTGCCCGCCGTGACTTCGGAGCGGCGTACGACCGTGGTGTGGATCTCCGTCGCGCTCGTGGTCTTCGCAGCGGCGCTCGCGTGGAAGAGGTTCCGCAGCGAGCCGCGCGCGACGCTGGCCGACTGGCAACGAAGCGTCTCGGAGCTGTCGGCTGAGCAACGCCGCACCTACGACGCCATTCGTGAAGGCATCACCGCGGTCGAGACGGTTCGCGCCGCCACGAAGCAGTGGCCGCAGCAGCACCTCACCCCCGACGCCACGTGGTCGCGTTCGCAGCAACGCCTCGCCATCAACTACGTCGGCGAAGCCAACGGCCTGCGCTGGCTGGTGCTCTTCCTCGAGCCCGACCCGCGCACCACCGAAGCGCCGCCGCCCGACGACGACGAGCACCACACGCTGAGCGACGGCACGGCGCTGCACGTGACCATCTGGACGCAGCCGCTCGAGACACCGCGCCCCGAGGTGGTCACCGCGTTCCCCGCCGCTGAAGGCTGGGTCGAACGCGTGCGTCGCTGATACATCAACCGGCGCATGCGCTCGGCTTCCACCTTCGGCTACCTGGTCGTCTTCTCGGCGCTCGCGTGGGCGGCGATGCCGTTCTGGGGCTCGGCCGCGATGCTCGCCACGCTGCTGTTGATGACCATCGCCACGCGGCGAATCATTCGCACCGCGCGTGAAACGCTCGAGCCGCACTTCGAGCTGCTCACCATCACCGATGAACCAGGCCGCGCCTTCCTTCGCCGGTACGCGCTCACGTTCCTCTGGCCCGACGCCGCGCAGCGCTGGACGAAGCCGTGGGTGATTCTGGGACCGCTCTCGTTGTTCCTCGGCCTGGTCTTCATCGGCCGCGCGGTGCTGTCGTGGAACGCGTGGTACCTCGCGCTGCTGCTGCCCACCGTTCTTCTGCTGCTGCTCGGTGGTTCCGTGGCGCGCTTCTTCGACGTCGACGAGCGGCTCAAAGGCGACCTCAAGCAGTTCAAGCCGACCTGGGAGCAGGCCATGACCCGCGCGTCGCTCCGAAAGATGATGCGCGCCTGGCCTCCGAGCGACGCCCCCGACGAGGCGCCGGTCGCCGCGGCGTCACCACCCAAACGGCCGTGACGTTCTCGTCAGAGTCGACGCACTTCCTCTCGGCGTGACGGCCGTTTCGGCACACCGCGCACTCAGGCGCCCACGCGACGCGCGCGTCACGCAACGGTGCGCGAATGAGTCCCCTCAGACCCGATGCGTGCAGTTTGCAATTCATCGCTGAAATGCGGCGTGCAGCGCTGCAGCGCGGACGACCACGATCCAGCAGGTTGGAGCTCCAAAGAGCGCGGCCCGGCGTGTGCACATGCAGAGGCACATGCTCCAGATTCAAGACCTCCCTCTCGAGATGTGTCTGGCTGTTGGAAGCAACACTTCGGTCGCGCGGGTGGCGGAGCTCGCCAACCGTGCAGGTGCCCGTTACGTGATGGTGCGCACCTCCGATGGTGACGTCCGCGGCGTGCAGCTCACCTCCGTCGCCAGCTGGATGGCGTCACAGTCACCGACCGTCACCGTCGACGAGATGCCCGTGGTGCAGGGCATGACCGTCGAGCCGGGGACCGCGGTGCTCGACGCGCTCAGCATGCTGGCGACCTCGTCGGCGCCGATTCTCCTGGTCAGCGGCGGCAAGTTCGAGAGCTGCCAGGTGGTGCAGCGCAACATGGTCGAGATGACCGCGGGCGTCGAAGGCTTCGGCCCGCGCCGCGCTGAGATGCTGAGCTGAGAAACACGAAGCCCGCGCTCCCCGAAATGGGAAGGCGCGGGCTTTCGCTCATCACTCCGGTGGTGGGTGTTACGGAGCGACGTAGTTCATGGTGATCGAATAGTTCGCGGCCTGGTACCCGTTCACCCCGAGGTACACCTGCGACGCGGTCGCCGGCACGGTCAGCGAGCACGATTCCGCAGCGCCCGACTTGTACGGGCGGCAGTCATACAGCGTGGTGGTCGGCGCACCGGCGAAGCGCACGTAGAGGTCCGGGTCGCCCGAGCCGCTCATGGTCACCGTCAACGCAGAGCCCGGCTTCACCGTCACCGGGTTGTAGGTGATGAACTGACCGCGCGAGACCGAGCCGGTGACGGTCGCCGTCTGCGGCGTGCCACCACCCGTGGGCGGGTTCGACGAGCCCTTCGTGTAGGTCACCGCCAGCGAGTAGCTCGCCGCCGTGTAGCCGACGACCGACACGTACGCGGTGGTGATGCCCGTGGGCACCGTGAGGTCGCAGGTCTCGCTCGAGCCGTTGAGGTACGGGCGGCAGTTGTACGACGAAGCCGTCGGCGCCGAACCGAAGCGCACGTAGAGGTCTGCGTCGCCCGTGCCCGTCATCACCACGCGGAACGTGGTGCCCGCGGTGACCGAGAAGGGACCGACGGCCGAGGTCGCGCCCTGCCCGACGTTGCCCGTGAAGTTCTCGGTGGTGCTGCCCGAACCACCGCCGCTGCCGCCGCCCGAACCGCCACCGCTGCCACCACCCGTGCCGCCGCCGGAACCACCACCCGCGCCACCGCCGGTGCCGCCGCCGGCCGGAGCGCCGTAGAGCGCCGCCGCGCCCTGCTTGTCGAGCGCCGTGAGCGAGAGGTCATCGAAGCTGCCGGTGCCGTTGCACTGCGGGTAGTGCATCACCGACGCCGAGTCGTACGACGTCAGCGTGCGCCACTGGTTGTCTTCGAAGCAGTCCGAGGCGCCGGCTTCCGGGCGCGTGTGCTCGTGACGGAAGCCGAGCGTGTGGCCGAGCTCGTGGCGCAGCACGCCGACGAACGAAACGCCGCCACCCGAGAACGCCGAGTTGTCGATGAGCACGTTGCGCGCGCTGCGCGAGTTCGACGGGAAGAACGCGCGGGCCAGGTACTGACCGTTCACGTTCACCGGGTTCACGTCGAAGACCACGTTGCTGTTCGACGCGGTGCAATTCGCGTCCTCCGCGGACACGTAGACGAACTTCACGTTGGCCGCGGCTTCCCACGCGCCCGTCGCTTCGGCCATCGTCTGCACGACCGTCGCCTTGCGCGTACCGAACGAGTTCGACACGCAGTAGCTGAGGTTCAGCTTCGCGGTGTTGCTCCACTTGTCGTCGGCGTTGCCGACGCGGTTCACGATGAGCTGACCCTCGCGAACGTTCTCGTCGTAGAACTCGCGCAGCAGCTTCTCGCTCTCGAAGAGCGTGTCGCCGTCGGCGATGAAGAGGCCGGTCTCGGGCTCGACGAAGACCTTCTCGTTGCGGAACTGCTCCCACGTGAGGCCGGAGCCGCTCTGCTTCGTGTCTTCGCCTTGATCAGTGATGCGCCCCTCGCCGACACCGCACGCCGCGAGAACCGTCAGCACCGCTCCCAGAATGACCTTCTTCATGGTTGTTGCTCCCAGGTCGTTGCTTCGGGCCCACCAGCCGAGCAACGTGCGCGCTTCCCTTGAGCATTCGTCAGGCCAAGCCAAAAACCATGATTTTACTGATGAATTCAGGTGTGCGACAAAAGGGGCTGACTCCATGTGGGTGTATCTGACTTTGACAGTGTGAATTCGCGGGTTTGCGAAAAGCGCTGTCAAAACAGCCGGTTGCAGAGCGAGTACGTGGAATTGTTGCGTCGCACGACCCTGCGTTACCGGCCGTCTCAAACGAGGACGAACGACATTGTGCGATGAGTTGATCAGCTTCATGCGCTGATCAGCGCAGAGGTGCGAGGTGTGCGCACGAGAGCGGTGGTGGCGATCGCAGACGGCACCGAGTGACGGGCGTCAATGGTGCGGTGAAGGCGCTGTCACTCGCCGTGCTCGTCGCGCGCTGGCTCCGCAGTCTCGAGGCAAGAGCGCGGCAACGCGTCGTAGAAAATTGAGCGAAAACGGTCATTTTCTACGACAAGAACGAGGTCGCGCGACCTTCGTTTCACCGAAACGAGTTGTGCTCAGGGCCCTGGAAGTCGCGGGGCCAGCGCGCGACGAGCACCGCTGCGCACACCGCTCACCACCGCCTGCATCGATGCAGCCGTTCCGAGCCTCCGTGGAACACGTACGTCAGCTGCTGTTCTTGTTTGCGCATCACCACCGACACGCCTACGCGCACGGCCCATGTTCAAACGAACCCTGCCGATGCTTGGAGTGCTCGCGGTCTCGGGCTGCGCGCACCAGGAAACGCCGCCGCCTGAAACGAAGCCGGTCGCCGCCGAGCCCGTCGCTGCGCCGAAGAAGACCTACAACGCGCTCTCGCGGCTCGACTTCAACGCGCGCGCCGCCGAGGCCTTCCAGCCGCTGTTCTGGCGCCTCGACGCGAACAAGAACAACGAGCTCGACCCCGAGGAGCTCGTCACCCTCATCGGCCCGTGGAACGCGACGCGCGAAGACTTCGTCAACGCCAGCGGCTTCACGCCGAAGTTCGACGCGCTCTACGCGGCGATGCAGAAGCCCGTCGAGACCGCCGACGCGCGTCACGCCGCGCTCAAGCTCGAGCTCTCCCAGGGCAAGACCACGCTCGTCGAGACCGACCTCACGGGCGCCACCGAAGGCGACAAGAAGGCCTTCCCGCACTTCGTCCGCGCGGCCGCGCTCATCGAGACCATCTACGCGCGCCAGCACGGCATCGTGGATCTCGGCATGACCATTCCGGCCGAAGACACGCTGGCCCGCGCCGTCTTCCACCGCAACCAGGGCGCCTTCTGCGTCGCGCCGAAGACCGAGAAGGACGAGGGCTGCAACGCGCTCTCGCCCACGCCGTCGCGCGCCGTCGGCCTGTACCCCGCTGACGTTCAGAAGGACCCGAAGTTCTGCGCCGCGCTCGAGAAGCAGAAGAACAAGGCCGACCTCATGGGCCACTTCTCGACCGTCGAGAGCGACGGCAAGGGCGGCTTCAAGGCCGTGCCGTACACCGAGGCCTACAAGCTCGACATGGACGCGGTGGCCGTCGAGCTCGAAGCGGCCGCGAAGGAGCTGGCCGACGACGAGGCCGCGTTCAAGGCGTACCTCACCGCCGCGGCGACGGCGTTCCGCACCAACGACTGGGAACCGGCGAACGAAGCGTGGGTGGCGATGGGGCCGCTCAACTCGAAGTGGTACCTCCGCGTCGGGCCCGACGAGGTCTACCACGAGCCCTGTGCGTGGAAGGCGGGCTTCGCCCTGCAGCTGGCGCGCATCAACCTCGCGTCGCTCGAGTGGCAGAAGAAGCTCGAGCCCGTGAAGCTCGACATGGAGAAGGCGCTCGCGACGATGGCGGGCCCTCCGTACAAAGCGCGCAACGTCAATTTCAAGCTGCCCGACTTCATCGACGTGACGTTGAACGCGGCGGACCAGCGCAACCCGCACGGCGCCACCATCGGCCAGTCGCTGCCCAACTGGGGCAAGGTCGCCGAGAAGGGCGGCCGCACGGTGGTGATGACCAACCTCTACACCGACGCCGACAGCCAGCAGGCGCTCAGTGACCAGATGGCCTCGCTGTACTGCAAGGCCACGTTCGACGGCGCGACCACCGAGCCCAAAGCCGCGCTGTTGTCGGTGGTGCTCCACGAGGCCGCGCACAACCTCGGCCCCGCGCACGACTACGCGGTGAAGGGCAAGAAAGACGACGACGTGTTCGGCGGCCCGCTCGCCTCGACCATGGAAGAACTCAAGGCCCAGACCAGCGCGCTGTATTTCACGTGGTGGCTCGTCGAGAAGAACCTGCTCACCGAGCAGGAGGCGAAGCACGCGACGCTGCGTGACGTGGCGTGGGCCTTCGGGCACGTCAGCCGCGGCATGTACGACGGCGCGGGCAACGCGAAGCCGTACTCGCAGCTCGCCTCGATTCAGCTGGGCCACATGAGCAAGGAAGGCGTGCTCACCTGGAAGCCCGACGAGACCGCGGCCAACGGCACCGACAAGGGCTGCTTCGAGGTCGACCTCGCGAAGTGGAAGCCGGCGGTCGACAAGCTCGCCAACCGCGTGCTCAAGGCCAAGGGCAAGGGCGACAAGAAAGACGCCGAAGCCATGAAGGCCTCGTTCGTCGACGCCAAGGACGAGTGGGCCACGCTGCGCAGCACCATCGCCGAGCGATGGACGCGCGCGCCCAAGGCGACGTTCGTCTATTCCGTGAAGCAGTGAGCCTGTTGGACCAGCAGTTATCGATACTTCAGAAATCGATAACTGCTGGCGTTCAATCGACCGACCCCTCGTTTCACCACTGATCAGCTCCCGCGAGGTCTTTTCACCGCGCCCAATTCCGGGCCGCGTTGAGGAGTCTTCGAATGAAGAAGCTGATCAGTTGCTGTCTTGCCGTAGCGCTGTTGGGCGGTTGTGGCGTGGAGACGACGGAGGCGCTTCCCACCGTCGAGCACGCGCTGACCGCCACCGCCGTCTACGACCCCACGTACCAGGCGCCGCTCTGCGCGAACCTCGCCAGCGCCTGTTCGATGACCACGAGCCAGGTCGCCAACGCCGGGTCGGGCGAAGCGAATTCACCCAACACCTCGACCGGCTGCGGCGACGCTGCCTGGCGCTACGGCGTGGCCATCGATCGCCTCACCGTGAGCTCCGGCAACTCGAGCAACCTGACCGCGGGCCGCAGCGTGACAGCCACGCTCACGTTCCGTGAAGCGAGCACCAGGTCGAGTGACGTCGACGTATTCATCGCCAACGACGCCGACGCCCCGGTGTGGACCCTGCTGCAGACCTTCCAGCCCACGACCACCGGCGCACAGTCGAAGACGCTGAACTTCACGCTGGACGGAGGAGGCAGCCGTCGCGCCCTTCGTGCGCAGCTTCGGCCGCGCAACGTGAGCAGCGCCCCGTGTAGCCCCGGCATCGACGACACCGACGAGCTCGTCTTCACCGTCGGCGCGCCGCTGCCGCTCAACAACCCGGGCTTCGACACCAGCCTCAGCGGTTGGAGCAGGAGCGGCAACGTCACCTGGGAAGCCGGTCACGCCGCGTTCCGCCCTGCGTACCCGAACGCCGCGACGCTCTCGCAGCAGACCGTGGTTCCCGCGGGCGCGAGCACCATGACCATCTGGTACCGCGTCGACTCCATCAACTCCGCGTTCATGTCGGCGAACCTCACGGTGCAGGTCACGCCGATGAACGGCAGCGGCCTGTTGTACCGCGCGTTCGCGACAACCTGACGACCTCGCCCACGTGGCAGGCCTTCACCATGGACGTGAGCACGCTGCAGAACCGCGCCGTGAGCGTGCTGCTGCGCGCGAACAACAGCTTCACTGACAACTGGAACGTGTTCCGTGTCGACGGCGTGCAGTTCGACTGACCGACGCATCGTGAAGACGGCCTGGTGTGCGATTGGCAACGTGCAAATCGCGACACCGGGCCGTCTTTACTCTGTGGGGTTGTGAAGCCCTTCTCTGCCGCCGACGCCGAGATCCACGCGCTGCGAGCCGTGTGTACGCGGCTCGCGCGCGCGGGTGAGAGCGTGCCCTCCCCTGACACGCTCGCACGGGTGCTCAACCTGGCGGCGGAGTTCAGCACCAACGTCTACGAAGGCCAGCACACGCCGGGCGCGTTTCGACTGCTCGCGCACGACGACCACGACAGCCAGTTCACGATTCGGCTTCGTGAAGTGCGCCTGCCGCAGCTGAGGATGATCGTCGCGGCTTCGGGCGGTGGCGACGTGGTGATGCGCGAGAACGAGTCGCAGCCCAGCATCATCGGCATCGACCCGCCGCAGTACGTCGCGGTGCACGCGGGCGTGCGCTTCAGCTTCAGCACGCGGCAATGCGTGTACGTGTCGACGCACGGGCTCATCATCGCGTCGTGTCACGTCGGCCATGGGCTCGAGCTGTTCGACGAAGCGCGGCTGCCGTCACCTGATTCCGCGCTCGCTCCGGCGAAGTTGTCGCCCGCGTTGAGGCACGACCGGCTGCTCGAGCTGGTGCAGGCCATTCGTGTGCACGGGCACGGCGGAACCATCGTGTTCTGTCCCCGCGGAGAGCTCACGGGGTGTGAAGCGCTCGCCGGGGAAATGGAGCCGTGGCGCTTCGCTTCGAACCACGCCGTGCAGCTGGACGACGCGCAGATGAAGCCGGCGCACATGAAGCAGTCGCTCGAACGTCGCCTCGAGGCGGAGCTGCGCAGCATCGGCCAGCTGACGCGCGCCGACGGTGCGGTGGTGGTGAACCCGTCGCTCGAGCTCCTGGGCTTCGGGCAGCGTCTGATTGGTGAACCTCCGACCACGCTGCCGATTCTCAAGTCCGCGGTGCACGACCGCAGTGACGTTTCGTACCCCTCTGGCGGTACGCGGCTCGCGTCGGCCA
This sequence comes from Archangium gephyra, assembly GCA_003243425.1. Taxonomy (GTDB): domain Bacteria; phylum Myxococcota; class Myxococcia; order Myxococcales; family Myxococcaceae; genus Archangium_A; species Archangium_A gephyra_A. The sequence goes on from QFQP01000010.1 coordinate 12,028, forward strand.
TCAACTACGTGAACTCCCAACCCGACACGGTGGTGCTCTGCGTGTCTTCTGACGGGCCGGTGCGACTGGTCTGGGCCGAAGACCGGCAGGTGCACTTGCGCGAACACCTCGAGGCGTTCCTGTGAGGCCGGCGGTGGCTCCGCGTCAGCGCCGGCGCTGCGGCGTGACCTAGGCTGCGCCGCCATGCGAACTCTGCTGGTGGTGCCGCTGGTGCTTGCGGGTTGCAGCGCGATGACCGAGCCACCCGACGCGAGCGTCGATTCGGGTACGTCGATGGACGCGGGCCTCGTGGTCGATAGCGGGAGCGAAGACGCCGGCACCGACGCTGGCGGGCTCGACGCAGGTCACCCGGAAGACGCGGGCACACCCGATGCGGGAACGCCCGACGCAGGAGTCGATGTGCCACGACAGCTCGTGTTCACCGGCGGCGGCAATCTCATTCGTGTGTTCGCGTTCGAAGAAGACGGCGGGCTGCGCGCGCTCGGGCAGGTGAACGCCGGCAGTGGCGCCAGCTTCCTCGCCGCGGATCTCCCGCGCGGCCGCCTGTACGCGGTGAACGAGGGCTCAGCGCAGATCGCCGCCTTCGCGTTCGACGCGCGCGACGCAGGGCTCACGTTGCTCAATCGCGTGTCGAGCGGCGGTGGTGGTCCTGCACACGTGTCGGTGGACCGCAGTGGCCGCTTCGTGTTCGCGGCCAACTACGGCGGCGGAAGTGTGTCGGTGCTGCCGGTCACCGACGCAGGCCTCGCGGCGCCAACGCAGACCATCGGCGCACTCGGTCAGGCGCATCAGATCTTCAGCGATGCAGCCAACCGCTTCGTCTACGCGCCGTGCAAGCAGGCCGACTTCGTCGCGCAGTTCGCGTTCGACGGTGGTGTGCTCACCCCGCTCTCACCGCCTGCGCTGGACACCGACGACAACGCGGGGCCGCGGCACCTGGCGCTGCACCCCACGTTGCCGCGCGCGTACCTCATCAACGAACTCTCGAGCACCGTGCAGACGCTGGCCATCGACGCGCAGGGAAGGCTCACCTCGCTTCAGACGCTGTCGTCGCTTCCTTCGAACTTCGCCGGCTCGAACACCGGCGCAGAGCTCGTGGTGCACCCCAACGGGCGCTTCGTGTTCGCCAGCAACCGCGGGCATCAGTCCATCGTGCGCTTCTCGGTCAACGCGACGAGCGGGGAGCTCACGCTGCTCGGCCACACGCCGACGGAGGGCAATCACCCGCGGCACTTCTCGCTCGACGCGACGGGCCGGTGGTTGCTGGTCGGCAATCAGCAGTCGGACAACGTGGTGCTCTTCGCGCTCGACGACGCGACCGGCGCGCTCACGTCGCGCGGCGTGGTGGCCACCGTGAATGACGTCGCCTTCGCCGGCTTCGTCACCGCGCCGTGACTGCGCGCTGAAGATTCGCGGCGCCGGGGTGCGAAGAACCTACGGTGCAGCTCCCTCTCCTCGATTGGAGCAACGCCGCATGTCCCGAACTCTCGTCGCGCTCGCGTGTCTTTCGTTCTTCGCGTGTCCTGAAACGCCGGGCGTCGACGGCGGCACCGGCGGAGGTAACGGCGGTACCGGCGGCGGCACGGCGACCGGCGGCGGGAGCACCGCTGCGCCCACCGTCGAGACCTGGTGCGGCACGCAGACGGCTTCGAGTTGCACCGCGGGCACCACCTGCGCGTATTTCGAAACGCAGCTCGGCTGCGAGAACGTGACCGGGCGCAACGCGGAGTTCGGCTCGTTCTGCGATGCCCAGCGCAACGCGGTCAACGACGGGCGCAGCAGCTTCAGCGCGGCGGCGGCGCAGAGCTGCCTCGACAACCTCGGCACCTGCGGCTCGCTGGCGTGCCCGGCGGCCTTCACAGGGCTCGTGGGCGTCGACGTCGGTTGCTACTCGAGCGACGAGTGCGACCCGGCGCTGTTCTGCGAGCTGGGCGCGCGCTGCCCCGGGCGGTGCGTGCCCCGTCGCGGCGAAGGTCAGCGCGGCAACAACGCGCGGGAATGTGAACCGGGCCTGTATGGCCGCCTCGGCACGCTCGACGGCGGGGGCGCGGCGCTGTTGTGCACGCAGCAGGCGGCGGTCGGCGAGCCCTGCAGCGGGTACCAGTCGTGCCTCGAGCCGTTCGTGTGCAACCCGAACAGCAACACCTGCGTGCCGCTGCTGGCGGAAGGCAACGCGTGCGGTGCGACCGACGGAGGCATCGCCGCGTACCAGGTGTGCGCGTTGCCGCTGTGGTGCCAGCCGCGCTTCGACGGAGGCGTGGCCACGTGCGCGCCGCTCGCGACGCGCGGTGAGCCGTGCGGAACGTGCCAGCAGGACCTGCGTTGCGTGCGGGGAACGTGTGAGTCGCTGGGTCAGAGCGGCGAGGGCTGCAGTGTGGATCGCGACTGTCTGTGGCCGCTGTACTGCAAGGCGAGCGGTCAGGTTCCGCTCGGGCCCGGCACGTGCGCGACGCGTGGTGATGCGGGCGCGGCGTGCACGACGGATCAATCGTGCGCGCCCGGGTTGTCGTGCGTGATGCGCGGGCTGAACGCGAATGTGTGCGCGGTGGTCGACGGTGGCACGACGTTGGGCTGTCGCGACACGACGCCGTGAGCTGATCGACGAAGTGATCAGGCGCATCCTTCGCGATGCGCTCGAAGTGTTGAACGCCGATGAAGTGAGCGCAGACTCGCCGCGTGCGGCCAGGCGCGCCAGTCACCCGTCACCTTCGAGCGCTCATACGGCGCGGGCAACGAGCGGGGCGTCGTCCTGCCACCGCAGTCGCGGCACCGACACGTGGTGCGCTTCACGACGCGGCGTCGCTGGTGCTCTTTGACGACGTCCAGCTTCTCTTCTTCGACGACGTCAGCGACGTCGAGAGACGTGCTGCCGCAGTGCGTGCACTCGTCGGGCTTGAGGTGGTGCGCGTCGACGGGGAGATGCTGCGGCAGAGCCTTGCGAGCTGTTGGCGGTGGTCGCGGCTTCGGGCGGGGTCGAACGCCAGCGCTACGCGGTCGCACCCGCATCTTCATTATTCGTCTGATTGGCCCGGTCACCTCTGGTCGCTCACGCTTCAGCAAGCCGAGCGCGTCGCTCTCGTACTCGTCGGCGACATGGCCGAAGCTGAAACCTGGGCGGCGGTTATGAGCAAAGGCGTGTCCTACAGGCTCAGCGGCGCTGATGGCCAACGCTCCGAGCGCAGCGTCAAAGCTTCCCGCAGCGAAGCAAGAGACCGGAACCGGAACGGCCTTGCGAGATGAATCAGGCAGGTAATGACGCGGGTTCTATGGCTCCGACGTGATGATTCGCACAGACGGCAACTGGCAGTGCACTCTCCGATAGTTCCACGAATAGCCTTGCTCGAGTCGATCATCGACCAGGGCGAGTAGTCCGCGCTGCCTTCGCAGTCAGTACACTGACACTTCGGTCAAGCGCCGAAATCTGGCTCCACGAAGCTGGACCCCCACAATGGAGTTCGACTCGGAAACGGGCACGACGAAGGAGTGGCTCGCCGAGCGAACGCTTCCATCCGGGAGCAGCTCGAAATCGAGATCTGGGTTCGCAAACAACTTTCGCGACCCAATTTCAATCTCGCCCCCATCGCTTGTGAACCCGACAAACTGCACAACATGGAAAGCCGCGACCGCGTTGCCCGCGTCACCGTATGCGAACTGGGGAGGGCCGCCAACGCCAAGTTCTCGAACCACAATGAGTGTTGGGGTAATCGGTGCAGGGAAACGCATGGTGACCTGCGGCACCCCGGCGAAGTGGATCTCGACGTCAGCAAGCACCCCATCAGCGAGAGCGCATGGCGACGACAACTCGTCGCAGGTGCTGCCTCGGCTTGCTGGACTCGAGGATGCCGAGAAATTCAGACCCTCGGCTGGGAGCAACACCACGCTCTCGCTTCGCGTCAAAGTTGGGGCGGTGGGTGAGATCTCCCGATTCCTGTAGCGGCCTTCGATGGAAAGAGACGAGTCGAATTCGACAAGCACGCGCTCGTCGAACACGAGGGGTTCGAGATGGGACCCATGCTCGTCGAAAACTTGTTCGCTCTGACGCCACGCGATGGCCCCATCGGAGGCGCGTAGGGTGGCTTGATGCCAACTCGGCAGCGGACCAGCATCAAGGGGGCGAAAGACGAGAGCCCCCCCATCGATGGAAAGACTCGGCCGCCAGTCGAAAAAAGGAGGCAGTTCCAAGCCCAACTCCAGGCGTTGAATCGTAGACTGCGCCACCGTTCCGCTGGCGAAGCGTGATTGAACCCGGAGGCACGGGGGTAGGCCGCCTGCAAACGTCTGAACCTGTGCACGAAACACTTCGAAGGAATACGCGCCGTTCTCTCCTGCGTTGGTGCTCTTGAGCGGGACCCACTGCCCGTCACAGAACCTAGAGCGCACGAGTTCAACGCGTTGCCCAGGGATCTCGACCAAGCCTCGAATCGGTACGATGTCGTCAGGATTGAAGCAGCCAGAGAGCGATAACATCGAGGCCAACCAACGTTTCCGCACGGCGCGCGACCTCCTGGCGAAGCCTAACATCGACGAGTCAATACCGGCTCACCACGCCGAGCACGATTGAAAGCACGAGATGCATATGCGTAGAAGATTCCGGTTTCGAATGCTCGCACTCGTCTTGGCTCTAGGTTGCCAACAGCAAGCATCCTGCCCGTCCCAAGCCGGCGGCAATTGCAACCCGAGGAACCCAGATTGTCCTGCAGACTACTACTGCGCGATTGCCGGATTCTGCACGCGCGACTGCGAACAAACCTCGGACTGCTGGGTGAAGGTCGAGTTCGGTTGTCGAAATTCGTGCTTGCCCGGACAGCGCTCCCGCGACGGGGGCGCTTGCGGCGACGGGGCCACGGAGGACGGATTCTGCGCAGAGACGAAGCATATGGCGTGTTTTGAGGGCCACTGTCAACGAATGGAATGTGTAGACGGAGGGTGCGCGAACGACGTCTACGGTCCGTCTCCTTGGGCGGGAAATCGTAGCCAAGGACCCGTCGAGTAGTGCCTCGGACGGAACGCGAGTTCTCGCTGAGGAGCGGCATCTGCCGCACTGTTCGTCAGGTCTCCGGCGACGCCGGACCTTGCGACAGCGCTGCGAGAACGCGGCGTCGATGAATGGTTGGATCAGCAGGAAATCGGCTGCGTCCCGACCGCGCCAAAAGACGGCAGCGCAGCGTCTCAGGCCGCGCGTAGGCCTATCGGTCTATCTCGCGAAGCATGTCCGCGCCAATGCGGCCGTTCTGATTCACGAAGCCGCCACCGTCGAAGATGAGCCCGTCCTGCGCGCCCACCTGATCCACGTACGCGATGGTGCACTGATGATCGCCCGCACGCGTCGACACCATATTCTCTGCGCGTTCCTTCGACGCCGATGCGGAAGGGAGACGACGAGAGATTGCAGATGATCTCCGCGCCTGAATACGCGCGGCGCCGCATGGGGCCATCGGCCGACCAGATGTCTTCACACACCTCGACACCGAGCACGCCGAAGTCGAACTGAAAGAGGAAGTCACCCAACGAGGCGACTGGTCGACCGCGAGGTACTCGAGGAACAAGATGTCGTCGAGCATCGAAGCTTGAGCATGGGCAACGACACGGCCGCCGAACGTGCCGCGCAAATCGAACGATGGGTCTCCGCGTCGAGCAACTCCGCGCGCTTGAATCGAAGCAGCGGCTGCGGTGATTTGTGATGCCCCCTGCCCGCCTCACTCAACGTCCCCGTGCTGCGTCTACTGCTGTGCGTCAACGTCGCGACAACGGGCACGTCTCGTCGTAGCCGGTAGGCGTGACGCCGGTGAAGGGCTCCGTGCTTGAGTGGAAGTGGCGTCGCGCCGGGGTCTTGGTGACGCTGACGTACAACCCGGCGACTCTGTGAAATCGATTTCTTCGAAGTCATCGTCGACGTGGCAGGCGCGCGATGTCGTCGAAGCGAGACATCGCGTGGCTCTATCCGCGGCAAGACACGACGTGCCTCCTCGACGAACAAGTGCGCGCAGCCGACCAGTTGCCGGGCAGCGCGACAGGCAGGGCCTGAGGGTGATGGCGCGCTTCGAGCCCAGAAGCCAGCGATGTTGCCGCTCCCGAAGTGGCCCCTTTCCGGCAGAGACGCGCTCCGTCGAAGCGAGTCGGAGAGTGCTGATGAAGATTACAGCGCAATTACTTGGAGCGACTGGCGCGACTGACGCTGACCGGCCACATCGGCATCGACACCATCTACCTGTATGGGGCGAACCTGCCGCTACGCCAATGACTGCCCGTTGAGCGCATCGAGTATAAGCGTCATCGCGAATTCGCGGGGGCCTCGCGCTCATCGCCGGCCTCGAAGGACTGCAGATCGCCGATGTGCGACACTCACCGCGCGCAGCGCCCTGGCAGCGGTCGACCGCACTGCGAAAGCCGATGGCAGCGCGCACGTGCAAGAGACTGCGACACCGATGGGGACTGATTGTCGAGGTGTGATCGCGCTGCGGAGGTTGATCAGGGCGCCGGATGGAAATCAACGCGCGAGTTGGGGCGATCATGTCACAGGATTCCGGACGACTGAGGGCGGCAGGCAGGGCGGGATGCCCACGTCCTGCTTGGGGGTAGCAGTTAATATGTCGCACGTAAGGGCCTGCGAAGCGCGCGCATAGTTCACTATTCGTGCAGTTATCAGGTAAGCTTCATGTGTCTATCGGGCCGGTTCTGTGCAGCAGTGAACAAATCAACCATGGGGAGGCATTGTGAGAGCAATAGTCTTGCTGGCGGCGGTGGTGTGGATGACGGGTTGCGTTCGGAACGAACAGGAAGCCCAACTCGACCAAGCACAGGAAGGGATGAACGCACTAGTTGATGCGATCATGTCGCAAGATGCTGAACGACTCAGAGCCGTCCTGTCGAAAGAGCAAATTGCTACCGTTGAGCGCCGCGCGTCTTCTCACGGAGAGACCTTCGAGACTACCGTTCTCCTTGAGTACGAAGTCCAGAGACGCGGTCTCATCCTCAACTTCGGGGAGGACTGGCTCGCAAAGAACAAGTTGGAGGTGTCCAGCGTCCAACGAATGGTCGACAATACCTACAGCGTGACAATTAGTTTCGGCGGAGACCCCGCGTACGGTAAGCCAGTGTATTTCTCAAGGGAGGGCAATGACTTCAAGTTTGCGGGCATAACGCCTGAACTCGGGAGCGCGCACTACGCCGCGACGGGCGCGGTGTTTTGGTGGAACCACTGGAAGTTCAACAACTTCGGCAATCCTCCCCTTGGCGGCTGGGATTGGGGGGACTTCTTCTGCGCCGACAACGCAGACGAAAACAACCTTCCACTCTCGATATACTACGTGGGGAGAATCTATCGTGCAGGTGCGATGGAGCCCGTAAACTGTCACTCTTACGAATATTGGTACGGCGCGAAGAAGACCGTAGGGAGAATCGAGGTACCATTCCCTACTGGAAGCGTCTCAATGAAGATGCACGGTTGGTGTATGTACAATGCCATTGGCTCAGACCTAATGCTTCGCGCGGATGGCAATTGGCAGTGTACGCCCCCCTAGCATGCGAGCAACGTCGCGTTGGCTTGTGATCCTTCACGAGCCAACGCGCGCAAGGGCATCGAAACACCGCCGTAGTCGTGAGTCACCAGATGCCGGCCGCAGCACGCCAATCAGGGCCACGCGTTGCAGTCGTGCGAATGCCAATGTCGTGAGGCGTGAGCCAACTCGATCTCCCCCGGCGGGACAGACTAAGCCTCGTCGCACCACGCGTTCCGGAGTCGTCACCGAGCGCTGTCCTCTGGTGAAAGCCCACGTGCTCACTCGCAGCGAGGGCCGATGTGAAGCGTGTGCCAAGGACGCGCCGTTTCACTCCGACGACGGTCAACCGTACCTTGAGGTGCATCACCTTGTGCCCCTCGCAGAAGAAGGACCGGACGTTGTGAGCAACGCGGTCGCGGTCTGCCCCAACTGTCATCGGTTTCTGCATCACGCCAAAGGCAGAGAGTTGGCAACGAGTGAGCTGCTGACGCGCTTCGGTTCGTTCGTCGCGGCTCGTTGAGAACCGCGTCAGGCAGTGCACGATCTGCCGCACGTCGCCGATGTTTCGATTCTCGATCGCAAACGGCAGTGAGGTGGGCCACGCCCCGTTCTTCTCGGCATCGGCCCAGATGAGCTGCAACACCCGAAGGTGATTGCTCGCCGGGTAGCGTCCAACAGGCACACGCTCCGGTCCTTCCTCCGCCCGAAAAACGTCTTCGAGCGTTTCCACGTGCTCGTGCCTCAACGAATCGAGGGAAGGTCGCAGGTAGACATCTGCTGCGTCAGGTCCCGTTGAGCCCCCGTACTGCAAGGGCGACGCAGCGCATTCCTTGAGCAGTCGCAGCACGAGAAACGAGTCCTGGGAGCCTGGCCAAAGACTGGCGATATCGGAAAGCGTGATGCGAAGGGCTGGATCTTCCTGCTCGCCCGCCCACGCGTGATGTTGGATGTACCGCTGTGCAGCAACTCGCATGAGCGCAGGTGTTGAGCGACAGCAAAACTGACCCCTCGCGACACTAAAACTGACCCCCATCGGGCCTTCAGAAGGAGGCACGGATGGACAGGAAAGAAGAGACACCCCGCGAAGCGGAGGTGTCGATGATCGAGCAGGACGTGGTGCGGAAGATGCGCGTGCTGGCGGAATCCGGCTGGGCGAAGAGCATCGCGAAGGAGCTGGGCCTCGCGAGGAACACGGTGATGCGGGCGCGGCGTGCACGACGGATCAATCGTGCGCGCCGGGGTTGTCGTGCGTGATGCGCGGGCTGAACGCGAATGTGTGCGCGGTGGTCGACGTTGGGCTGTCGCGACACGACGCCGTGAGGGTCTGTCGCGATTCCATTTCCGTGCTGGGTGACACCGACCTGAGACAATCGAAGCGGGTTCAGGACGGCTGATTTCGGGCATCGAGCTCGCGCCACTGCCAAGCCGTTGGCGCGGTGCCCCACGCTGTGACACGTTGCCCAACCATGAACCGATCGGCGTGGTGGGCGTTGGTGGTGTTCGTGGTGGTGGCGTGCGGGCGTGGGTTCGAGCCGGTCGACGAGCCGTTCAGCAGCTTCGATGGAGGCACCAGCTCCGGCGGTGGCGCCCGCTGCGTTCCCGGACGCGTCGAGGCCTGCCCGTGTCTGGGCTCGACACAACCAGGTGTGCAGACCTGTCTGGCGAGCAATGTGTTCGGCGCGTGCCAGTGTCCGAACGCCACGGGTGGTGGCGGCGGTTCGACGGGCGGCGGTTTCGGCTCGACCGGTGGTGGTTTCGGCTCAACCGGCGGTGGCTTCGGCTCGACCGGCGGCGGCTTCGGTTCGACGGGCGGCGGCTTCGGTTCGACCGGTGGTGGTTTCGGCTCGACGGGCGGCGGCTTCGGCTCGACCGGCGGCGGCGCGGGCGGTGGCTTCGTGGCGCCGGTCGATGGTGGCGTGATCATCACCTCCGGCACCGACACGCTGGTCGACTTCTTCCCCGCGTCGACGGGCGTCATCGTGGTGCGAAGCACGGCGATCCAGCTGCTCGCCCCCAACGGTCAGCAACTGGCGCAGGTGACGAGCGTGCGTGAAATCACCGCGGCGGCCTTCGACGGCACGCTGCTGGGCGTCGCCGATCGTGCCATCCTCACCGTTTACGACGCGAACCTGAACGCGCTGCGCTCGGTGAACCTCATCGAGTCGTGTGCGTCGGCAGTCATCGTCAGCGGCGCGCGCTTCGTATGCGGTCCGTCGAACGACTGGGACCGCATCTTCTCCGTGTTCAACCTCAACACCGCCACGCTGATGCGCCGCGGGCCCGAGAAGTACACGTACAACGGCATTCCCATGCGGCTGGTGCCGGGCACCGACGACTTCGTCACGGTCACCACGAACTCGAGCCCGTCGGACTTCCATCTCTACCGCACGTTGACCGGCACGGTGGCCGACGGCGGCGTGATGTTCATGGGTGAGTCGCCGTACCACGGCGCCTTCGCGGTCACGACGTCGTATGCCTTCGACCAGACGCCTCCGGAGCACCTCATCACCAGTGAGGGCCTGATGTTGCGCATCTACCTGGCGAACTGCAGACCGAACAGTGGCTACGCGGGCTCGTGCTTCGAGCGAAACGGCGAGCTCGGCACGCTGCCCAACAACCAGTCGTACCTGTCGATGACCGAGGGCCCGAACGGCACCGTGTACGGCATCGTCGACCAGGGCAGCTCGAACTCGTATTTCGACCCCAGGTGCCAGAACGGCTGCGCCGCGCAGCGCGTCGACGTGGCGGCCCGCGTGGTGCGCGGCCAGACCAACTTCACGGCGAGGGTCGAGCGCGTCATCGGGCTGCGCTACGACCCGTGGCGCTCGCAGCTGCTCTTCGGTTACGCCGAGCCAGGGGCGTCGTACGGACAGACCAGCGGGTACCGGTTGATCAGCCTCGCGCCGTGACCCGCTTCGGCGACGCGTACACGTGAGCTCGCGTGACCGCGCGCCTCGAATGAGGCGAGCAGGTATGTTGCCGGCACATGCCCCGAACGCTGCTTGCGCTGGCGCTGTGTCCGTTGGTCTCGTGCAGCGACGGCGCGTTGCCGTTGTCGGAATGGGAAGGCGGCGGCATCGACTGCATCGCCTTCGAAGAACCGGAAGGCGTCGTGCCGCGGCTGGCCTGTCAGTTGTTGCTGCCCGACGAACCGACCGTCGACGACACGCGTGAGGGTTCGCTGTGCTTCTTCGCCGACGCGCTCACCGTCAGCGCGTCGCGGGGCGCGGTGACGTCGTCGCCCGGCGGCAAGGCCACGCGCACCACGACCACCATTCCCACGGCGCCCGTCGAGGTGCCCTTCTGCGCGAAGCCGTCGTTCGAGGTCACCGAGCTCGACACCGAAGTGACGCTGTCGGACGGGAAGACGAGCGCCACCATCGTCATCGCGCGGGCGCCGAGCGTTCCGCTCAAAGCCGACAAGACCACCGCGTCCGTCGCGCTCCAGGAGACCATCGAGCTGCGCCGCGTCGACGACGGCGCGTTCGTGGTGCCGATCCTCAAGGACAGTACGTGGCAATTCGGCGGCGGCGCCGAGGTGTCTGACACGGTGGTCCCCATCATCCCCACCAGCGACGCGCCGCGCGGCTTGCAGACGGTTCGATTACAGCACCGGCTCTCGCTGCCGGCGCCCGAGAGCTCGTTCTTCATGCGCAAGAACGTCGAATGGTGGGTGGTGTCGAAGCTCGACGTGACCGTGCTGCCGTAGGGAGCCGCTTACGGCCCGCCCCCCTTCGTCACGGCGCGCAGTAGCCGTTCGACAGGCACGCCCGGTTGCCGCACACCGAGCTCGGCGCGTTGTTGCAGTTGGGCGTGCAGTGCGCCGACTGCGGCACCACGCCACCGTCGCTGAACCTGTCGTTGATGCACACGTAGCCCGCGCGGCAGTTGCTCTGACCCGAGCCGGGGCCCGTGCACGACGCGTAGCAGAACAGGTCATCGCAATAGTCGCTCGACGACGGGCACTGCGCCTGCACGAAGACCGACACGCACGTCGGCGCGCAGTAGCCGCCCACCCAGCCCGACACGCCACCGTCCGACAGCGTGGGGCTGCGGCAGGTCTTCAGGCCCAGCGTGTTCTCACCGGCGCACTGGCTCGCGGCGGTGCACGGCTCGCCCGACGAAAGCCCGCCGGTCGACGTCGTGCAGCTGCCCTGGCTGCAGCTCGCGCCACTGCCGCACATGGTGCACGCGGCACCGCCGGCGCCGCACGCGCTGGCGCTGATGCCCAACTGGCAGGTGTTGTTCACGCAGCAGCCGCTGCAGTTGGCGGGGCCGCACTGCGTGGGCGACGTGCACTGACCCGAGACGCAGTTCTGCGTTCCGCAATTGAGGCACGTGTTGCCGTTCGTGCCGCACGACGCTTGCGTGTTGCCCGACTGGCACACGCCGTTGCTGCAGCAACCTCCGGGGCACGTCGTCGCGTTGCACGGCGGAGGCGTGACGCACTGACCATTGGTGCACGTCAGGCCCTGACCACAGCCGATGCACGCGTTGCCATTCAAGCCGCAGAACATCGACGAGTTGCCGAGCTGGCAGACGTTGTTCGCGCAGCAGCCCGCGCAGTTGGTGGCGTTGCACGAACCGCCGCTGCCGCCGCCCGTCGCACTGCCGCCGCCCGTCGCACTGCCGCCGCCCGTCGCACTGCCGCCGCCCGTCGCAGCGCCGCCGCCCGTCGCACTGCCACCACCGGTCGCAGCGCCACCGCCCGTCGCAGCGCCACCACCGGTCGCACTGCCGCCACCGGTCGCAGCGCCACCACCCGTCGCGGCGCCGCCACCGGTCGCAGCGCCACCGCCGGTCGCACTGCCGCCACCGGTCGCAGCGCCACCACCCGTCGCGCCCGCGCCGCCGCCGGAACCACCGAGCTGGCAGACGCCGAACGAGCACCGCTCGAAACCACCGCACGCGCGGCACGACGCGCCGAACGTTCCACACGCGTCCTGCGCGAGGCCGGTCACGCACGTACCGCTGGCATCGCAGCACCCGGCGCACGTCTGCTGCGAGCACGCCGGCTTCGGCGCAGAACAACCGGCCAGGGCGAAGAACGTCAGAGCAAAGGTGAGGGAAGCGACGCGCATGGCGCGCGCTCTAGCTCAAAGTGCGCGGCGAGAAAGCGCCGACGGTATTCCCATCTTCAGCGACGGGAACGGCGGCGGCGCAGCGCGAAGGCCACCAGCGCGAACGCGCCGAACGGCGAGACGGTGCTGCAGTTGCAGCCTTCGGCCTTGTCACCGAGCGAGACATCAGCCGCGTCGAGGAGCACCGGGTTCACGCCGGCGTCGAGCTCGACACCCGCGTCGACGACCGGACACTCGCCGTCGGCCTCTTCGTATTCGAAGCCCACCTCGTACAGCTCGCGGTCACGCTGGCTGGTGTTCGCGATCGCCAGGTAGATGGCGCTGCCACACGGCGCGTCGACATCGAGCTTGCCGGTGATGACTCCCTGCGCGCTGGTGGGCACCACGCGCCACGTCGCGTCGTTGGTGAGCGCCGAGGCGTTCTTGGTGAAGGTCACCCGGCGATCCAGCGCGGCGAGCAGCTCGAGCCGCGAACCGCCACCGCCACCACCTCCGAAGCCCTGCGCGTGCAGGGTGACGCTCTTCGCGCCGCGCGGCAGCTGAATCTTGAACTGGAACGGCCCGGGAATGCTGACGCCGCTGTTCACCTCGGCGAACGCCGAGCCGGGAATGCCGAAGTACGTGCGGTTCACCGACAGCGAGTTGGTGATGTCGAGCGCCTTGCTGCAGTTCTTCACGCCGCGCGCGGTGAAGACGGCCTCCATCTTCGCCTGCGCGTCACTCACGTTCGGGAACGCGCGCACCACGCTGTCGATGATGAGGTCGCCGGCCGACGCGAAGTTCACGTTCATCGGGAACTGCACCAGCGCCGCGTAGACCGCCGCGTCGTACGTCGCGCCGTCGTCGCTGCCGAGGAACTGCTTGCGCGCTTCCCACACGGCGCCCGTGAAGTGCTGCGAGTCCTGGTGCTGCTGGCCCCACAACACGTCGGGACACTTCTCCTGATTCTCGGCGTTGCGAATGGCGTCCTGCACCGGCTCCATGCGCTGACCCACGTACACGCCGACGATGGGGTCGTTGCCGGTCATGATGGCGATGACGTCGGCCATGCTCTCGTTGAGCGCCGACGACTCGTTGTTCGCGCTGTAGGCGTCGAAGGTGACGATGGTCGCCCAGTCCGACGTCGAGTGAATGACGCCGTGACCGAACTCGTGCCACAGCACCGGGCCGTCGTACGCGAAGTCGGCCTTCGCGCCCTGGTAGATGACGAGCGCGTCCGACGCGAGCACCTGCGGAGGCAGCAGCAGGTACTCCATGTTCTCGCGCGCCAGGTACATCGCGTTCTCGGTGCGCGAGAGCGTGTCGCTCACGTAGACGCCCTGCATGTTGGGCATGGCGCTGTTGAGGTCCGAGTCGGACACGTTGACCCACACCGCGGGCAGGTCACCGCCGGCGGCGGTGTCACGCATCGAGAAGAGCGGCACGGTGTTGGCCTGCGCCACGGGGCCGCTCGAGAGCGCGCGCACCGCGTCGTAGGCCTTGTTCACGTGGTAGTACGCGTGCACTTCCGCGAACTCGTCATAGTCGGCCGGGTTGTTGATGCTCGGGCGCGGCGTGTTCGGCGGGTCGACCGGCGCGTACACGTAGTCACCGCTGGCGTGAAGCGAAGGGTCGTTGGTGGCGCGCTGCACCTGCGCGCAGATGGCGACGTCGAAGTTGATGATCTCTCCGCCGAAGGTCTGCGACTGGCCGGTGGCGCGCATGGGGCCGGCGTCGGGCTGGCAATTGGCCGTGGGGCAGCAGTTGAAGGCGCGAATGCGGTCGCCGCGCAGGAAGCCTCCGTCGAGGTGCGTGAGCTCGACGTCGATGGTGGGCGTGACGCCCACGCCGCCGTTGTTGCCGCCGGGGCTCGAGGCGTAGGCCTTCGCCGCGTTCGACGACCACGCGAGGTTGCGCACCCACAGCACCGAGCCGTTGGTGGCGTCGACGGCCACGTGCCAGCTCTCGGAGTTCTTCAGCGTGGGCACGAACGTGAGCCAGCCGGCGTGCAGCTCACCGTCGATGAAGAACGCGCGCTTGCTGGCGCCGCCGAAGGGCTGGCCGCTGGTCTGCAGCCACGCGCCGTCGATCTCCTTCGCGGCGATGACGAGGGCTTCGGGTGCGCTGATCAACGCCGCGGTCCTGGCGGCGGTGAACGACTTGGCCGTCGAGCTGGTGCGCACCACGCGCTGTTGATCATCGAAGCTGACGATGACCCGCGCGCCCCACACCGGGAGACCGTCGATGGTCTGCTGCAGGTACACGACCGGGCCGAGGCGCGTCGACAACGTGCGCTCCACCGACAGCTTCGAGCCGTTGGCCACGCCCAACTCGGTCGCGCGCGAATTGGCGAACCGAAGCGCAGCGTCAGAAGGTGAACCGATGAGCGGAGGCGTCAACACGCCCGGTGAAGAACCAACGACGGGCGCGGCGGACAGAACGAGCAGAACCGGAAGCAACATGTGCCGGCGCGTGTAGGCCCGCGTGCACCAGCGCGCAAGGCCGGGGCCGTCATTCGGACTGTGTCGAAGCAACACGGGTTGATTGCGGAGCCATGAAGACGCGCCGTGTCAGCGGCCGAGCTCGAACCGGTGCTCCCAACCGGGCGTGGGGTCGAAGCAGGCGGGCTTGATGTCACCCAGCCGCATTCCGCGTGCGCGCATCGCCTCGACGTACTTCGCGTGCCCATTCACCACGCGCTGTACGTGAAGCGGCGCCAACTGGCCCAGCTCACGCGCGTAGCGGTAGTGCGGGTTCTCGAGCAGCCGTTCTTCGAGTCGCTGCGCGCTGTCTTCCTCCGGCGCTTCGGCGAACAACACGTAACGCGCTGGCTGCAGCGAGGGCGCGAGCAAGACGAAGCCACTCAACTGAAGCGACCGCACCGCGGCCTCCACGAACACCGCGTTCAACTTCTCGCCGACGAGGTCGCTCGTGCGATCCAACCGGCCTTCGAAGCGCAGCATCGGCACTTCGCGAAAGTGACCGACACACCGCAGCTGATCAGCCAGCCGGTACCTCGCGAAGCCACCACGCGTGGTGATGACTGGCGCGTACGCTTCACCTTCACGGAGCTCGTGCACCAGCCGCACGCCGTCTTCACCTTCGAACTCGAGGAAGTGGCTCGTCACCGCGGCCACCGGCGCCGGCTGCCCCCAGAGCGGAAACGTCACCACGCCTTCGGTCGCCAGCAGCCCCTTCCCCTGAATCGGCGTGCTCGGAAAGAAGCGGCGCAGCGCCGGCAGCGCCTCGCGGGCCCACGCGTCGGTCCAACAGCTGATCAGCTGCAGCCGCGGCCAGAGCGCTTCACCGACGAGTCCGAGCTGATCAACCGCGCGACGTTGCTTCGGTGAGAGCCACGCGAGGTCGACGGCCTCCATCAACAGGGTGAGGAACGACGGGTTCCACACCGAGATGAAGCCGAGATCTTCAGTGGTGAGCAGCGCGCGCAGCGTCTGACGCCGCCACAGCCCGAGGTCTCGAATACGCGCGACCGCACCGTCGACCGCGAACAACCGCTTCATCGCCGCGCGCGTGAGCGGGTCGAAGTACTCGGTGTCGTCCTCCAGCCCGACGCGCAGCCCGCCCTTCGTGACTTCAGGCTCACGCGCTGCGGGCGAGACGCTCCAGTAGTGCCGCGCCGTCAGCAGCTTCGGAAACGTGGTCACCACGTCGTCGAGCCAGGGGCTCGTGGCCGCACCGAAGTCACTCAACAGGCCTTCGGTGTACGGGACCCACTTCGACGCCGAGGTCGAGCCCGACGTGCGCTCCAGCATCTTCACCGGCTCACGCGTGAGCACTTCACCTTCACCGTCGGCGATTCGCTGCACCCACGGGCGCAGCGCTTGGTAGTCGACGATCGGCACGCGCGCCTGAAAGCCGCGAATGTCACCAACGTGCGCGTAGCCATGTTCACGGCCATAGGCCGTGGCTGCGTTCTCGCGAATGAACGCCGACAACCACTCCTGCTGCGTGCGTTGCACGCGCTTGGTCGCACGGTGAAATCGCGACGCGGCGCTCGCCCGCGACACGGCCCACCCCACGTTGAGCGCCGTCACCAGCATCAGAGGAAGATCCGCGTGGTCTTTTCGACGAAGTCATCATCGGCGCGCGCCAGACAACACAGCTCGTCGCCCTCGGCCCAGCGCGGGTTCTTCTCGAGAAAGAACTTCACGTCGTCATCGTCGCGCAGCCGCGCGGGCACGTCGGCGAGCTCGGCGCTCAAGCGCACCGCACCACTCGTGTCGGCATAGCGGAGCACGCCCGCCCGCGAGTCCCACGCGCTGCCGAACTTCTTCGTGCACAGCGCGTCAAGCAACGCGGCCTCTTCGGCCGGCACCTGCGAGTCGTGCCGCGGCCAGTGGTTCGGGAAGTACCGCGAGATGAGCAGATAGGTGCGGTAGCCCTTGGTGATCAGAAACCAGTACACGCTGATTCCCGGCCGGCGCACCCGCTGCGTCATCAGGTACCAGATGAACGCCCGCTGCAGCGCCGTCTGCCCCCAGAACCCGGGCGCGATGATGGTGTCTCCCGAAAACACCACGCAGCTGTTCGCATCATCGAGACGCAGCAAGGTCGAGAAGCCCTGCACCGCGCCGCCCACGTCTTTCAGCACGATGACGTGGTGCTTCTCGGCGAGGTCACGCTCGAACTCGTTGCGTTTTGCACCGGCGTAGCTGGCCTCGAAGAGCGCCCACATCGCGTTCAGCTCGGTGGCCGTCAACGTCACCACGCGACGCACCCGCGCTTTCAGCCCACGACTGCTGCGGAAAAATCCACGCGCACGCAAAAGTCGACGGGTCACGGTGCGGTGGGTGTTTTCACGAGACGTCACGCGTTCACCTTAGCTGCGCCATCGGGTTCGAATTCACTCATTGGCAAGCTGCAACGTGCCGGTGCACTGTCGCGCGCATGGAGAAACCGCTGCTCGAGAAGTTCCGCGCCGAGCACGCCCGCATTGAACGTGGGCTGCAGGCCGCGGAGAGCGCGCTCACCGATGCGCAGCAGTTGTCGACTCAGCTCACGTCGATGCGCGCCGAAGTGTTGTCGCATTTCAAAGCGAAAGACGCGTTCTACCCGGCGCTCGCCGAGCAGTCGGCGAAGGCCAACGACGCCGGCGCAGCGCAGCTGACGAAGATCTTCGAAGCGAACATGAAGGTGCAGTCGGCGGCCGTGCAGCGCTTCTACGAGACCATCGAAGCGACGCCGGCGACGAACCTCGTGAGCTCCTTCAAGACCGTCGCGGTGGTGATTCGTCAACGCTTCGCCACCGAAGAGCGCGCCGTGTTCCCGCTTTACGCGCGCACCGCGAAGGCCCTGGAGACCACATGAGCATTCCCGTGTCGATTCACGCAGACCGCCACCTCGCGTCCCTCGGCGGGGAGCCGCACGTCTTTCACTGTCACCACTACAACTGCTTCCTGCAGAAGAGCATCGTCGACCAGTCGGCGCTCGTGCAGCACGAGGCGTTGCTCACCGACGCGGCCACCGAAGTGGTGTTCGCCGAACTGCAGGCGCTCGGCGCGCACGTCGACACCAGCGCGCTCTTCCGCCAGCTGGGCTTCGGCCTGCTCGACACCGCGTCGCTCGACCAGCACGGCGGCATCGCCACGGTGCAGGCCAGCCACTACGCGCTCGGCTGGCGCTCGAAGTACGAGCGCTCGGGCGCGCCGGTGTGCTTCTTCAACGCGGGCTTCATCGAGGCCGTCGCGCGGCACCGCTTCGGGCACGCGTTCACGGTGACCGAGACCGCCTGCGTCGCCGCCGGGGCGCACGCGTGTCACTTCGAGGTGAAGCGTGGTGGCCGCGCTTCGTTGCCGCCGTCACCCGGGCTGGGCGCCGTGAGCACGTGGCCCGCGCGCACGCCGTTCGCCACGAAGACCTCGGTGGACGAAGCGGCCATCATTCAGGCCTGCGCGGGGCTGCCGCTGGCGGGGAACGCCGAGGGGAAAATCGACGCGTTCGGCGTGTCGCTCACCCGGCACTTCGCCAACTACTACAACCTCATCAGCTACCGCTTCGACGCGCAGATGAACGAGAGCGCCGGTGATGCAGCGACCGAAGCGGCGCGCATTCTCCTGAAGGAAGCCGGTCAGGTCTGCGCGTTCCACACCTTCGGCGGCATCATGCAGAGCGCCGAGTGGGACGCGCTCATCAAGCCGCAGTGCGAAACCACCGAAGACTGGGTGTACGGAATGGTCTCGGTGGTGAACGCGCTCGGCTGGGGCCGCTGGTCGGTCGCCGCGCTCGAACCGGCTCGCCGCCTCGAGCTCGTCATCGACGGCAGCTACGAGTCGAACGGCTACCTGGCGGCCTTCGGGAAATCGAACACGCCGCGCTGCTACCTCGCGACCGGCGGCACCTCGGGCCTGATGAACCTCGTGTACCACGCCGACATTCAGAGCCGCCCCGCGCTCACCCCGCAGTTCTACGAGCGCACGTACAACGAAGGTCACTTCTTCGTGGCGCGTGAAGTCGAGTGCCGCGCCATGGGCGCCAGCCAGTGCCGCTTCGTGGCCGAACGACTCTGACGCCCCGAGCCCACGCGCAGAGAACGACTCGTCGGTTTCAGGTACCGGGCCCACGGCCGCGTCGACGCCGAGGTGCGCAAGAGCTGCCGTGACGATGAAGATTCTGTACTCGGGCGCCACCTTCGGTGACGACGTGTGGCGACGGCTCGCCGCGCTGGGAACGCTGAACGTGTTCGAGGCCTCGCGGCTGAACCCCAGGATGAAGGACATGCTGCGCGTGTACGGTGACGGGGTTCGCATCGAAGGCGGCCGCGACGGCGACCTGCTGGTGGTGGTGTTCGCCGGTGGGCTGCGCCAGCGTCGTCGAGTCGAAGCGCTCATCGCAGGCGCATGATTGAGTGCGCGGCGTGACCCCGCGGTTGGCGACTCCGGCAGACGGCGCAGCGTGCCTCGAGCTCTTCAGCGCCGTGCCCATGCGGGGCGAGCTGGTGCTGTCGACCCGACGCGAGCCCGACTTCTTCGCCCTCTACCGCATGCAGAAGGCCGCCGCGCACACGTACGTCGGTGACGACGAGCGAGGCGGGTTGGTGGGCATGGCGACGGCGTTGGTGCGCGACGGCTGGCTCGACGGTGTGCCTTCGCGCGTCGGCTACCTCGGCGACCTGAGAGTCCGCTTCGATCGCGGGCGTCACTTCGGCCGCTTCTTCGGCGAGCTCTTCGACACGCTGTGCGCCGAGACGAACTGCGACACGTACATCACGTCGATCCTCTCTTCGAATCGCGCGGCGATGAACGCGCTCACCCGACGCACCGGCAGGCGCGCGAGCCAGCCGTATTATTCGCGGCTGCAGAACATCGAGGCGGTGTCGCTGCAGCTCACGCGCGCGCGCACGCCTTCGACGAAGGTGACGGTGCGCAGCGCCCGGGCCTCCGACGTGGCGCAGGTGGTCGAGCTGCTCGCCTCGGCCCACCGCACGCGCCCGTTCGGCTACCGCTACGACGACGGTGAGCTCGAGCATCGCCTCGCGCACTGGCCCGGCTTCTGTCTCGACGACACGCTGCTCGCCGTCGACGGTGACCGGCTGCTGGGGTGCTGCACGCTGTGGGACCCGTCACCCGTGAAGCGGTACCGCGTGCACGCCTACGAAGGCTCGATGAAGTGGGTGAAGCGCGGGTTCAACCTCGCCGCGTCACTCGCGCGCTGGCCCAGGCTGCCGGAGCCCGGCGGTGAGTTCCGCTACGCGTACCTGACGAACCTCGTGGTGCGCGACGAGTCACCCGGCGTGTTCCGTGCGCTGCTCGAGCACGCGTACGCGCGACTGCAACCGAAGGGCTTTCACTTCTTCACCTTCGAGCTGCAGGAGGGCGACGCGCTCTTGCCGGCGCTGCGTGGCTTCATGGTGCGACGGCTGGCGTTCACCCTCTTCGGCGTGACGCCCGCCCGCGTGGCTCGCACGACCTGGCAGCCGGGCCGCACGGGCTTCGAGATGGCGCTCGCTTAGGCGTGAACTGCAGTGCACACCGACGTGCCGCGCGCGCGCGGCGTCACTAGCTGGAGCGCATGAAGTCGGTGCTTCGACGCAGGGTCGTGTTCGTGCTGGCCGGTGCGCTGCTGGCATTTCTGGTCGTCATCATCGCCATGAACTTCTCGTCGTCGACGAAGCGCCTCGAGTACGGCGTGTCGCACCGGTACGCGGTGACCGACGCCCAGTTCGAACGCGAAATGGGCGTGCTCATGGGCCCCAGCATCGTGAGGGGAAACCAGATCGACGCGCTGCAGAACGGCGACGAGATCTTCCCCGCGATGCTCGAGGCCATTCGGGCCGCGAAGCAGACCATCACCTTCGAGACGTACATCTACTGGTCCGGCGACATCGGCAGCGAGCTGGCCGACGCGTTGAGCGAACGCGCGAAGGCGGGCGTGCGCGTGCACGTGCTGGTGGACTGGGTCGGCTCGATCAAGATGGACGACGACCTGCTGGAGCGGATGGAGACGGCAGGGGTCGAGCTGCACAAGTACCGGCCGCTGTCCTGGTACCACGTGAGCCGCGTCAACAACCGCACGCACCGCAAGCTGCTGGTGGTCGACGGGCGCGTGGCGTTCACCGGCGGTGTCGGTATCGCCGACGCGTGGGAGGGCAACGCGCAGGACGCCGACCACTGGCGCGACGTGCACTTCAGAATCCGCGGGCCGGTGGCGGCGCAGGTGCAGGCCGCCTTCAACGACAACTGGATGAAGACCACCGGTCGCGTGCTCAACGGCGAGGCGTATTTCCCGGAGCTCGAACCCGTCGGCACGTCACCCGCGCACCTCTTCCTCTCTTCTCCTGCCGGCGGCAGCGAGAGCATGCACCTGATGTACCTGCTGGCCATCACCGCCGCGACGGAGCGGATCGATCTCTGCGCTGCCTACTTCGTGCCCGACAAGCTCATCACCGAGGCGCTGCTCGAAGCGCGCAAGCGCGGCGTCGCCATTCGGGTGCTGTTGCCCGGCGAACACATCGACTCCGAGTCGGTGCGCGCGGCCTCGCGTCAGAGCTGGGGCCCGCTGCTCGAGGCGGGCATCGAAATTCACCAGTTCGAGCCGACCATGATGCACAGCAAGGTGCTCATCATCGACGGGTACCTCGTCTCGGTGGGCTCGACCAACTTCGACCCGCGCTCGTTCCGCTTGAACGACGAAGCCAGCCTCAACGTGTACGACCGTGACTTCGCCGCGGTGATGACGAAGAGCTTCGAGGCAGACCTGCTGCGCTCGCGGCGCTACACCCTCGAAGACTACCGGGCGCGCTCGTGGTCGGAGCGCATGGCCGAGAAGATCGTCGTGCCCATTCGCAGCCAGCTGTGACCCGTGGCGTGAACGCAGCCGGTCTTCAGACCACGGTGATGGCCGGCCGCAGTTCAGACATGCCCGGTCACAGGACCGGTTGTTCTGCGTTGCGCCAACGCCTACGAGTCGACCGGGAATGAGTCGCTGGGCGTTGAAGGTCGGAAGTTGGAAGAACGTGCCCATCTACGTGCACGCGACCACGCCCATCGGTCTGCTCATCTACGCGGGTGTTTCACCGTCGGCGTGGGCCGCGTTCGCGGGCGTGATTCTGCTGCACGAGCTGGGTCACGCGGCGGTGGTTCGCGCCGCGGGAGGCCGCGCCACCGAGGTGATGGTTCACGGGTTCGGTGGCTACTGCCGGTGGCTGGGTGACGTGACGCCGCTCGGGCGCGCAGCCATCGCGTGTGGCGGCGTGGCGGCGCAGCTCGTGTTGCTCTTCGTCGCGCTCGCGTTCGAGAAGTTCGGCGTCGTGCCGTGGGGCGTGCGGGGGTCCGACTTCTGGTACCGGCTCACCACCGGCAACGCGATGATCATCGCGCTCAACCTCCTGCCGGTCTCGCCGCTCGATGGCGCCGAGGCCTGGCGGTTTCCACTGCTGCTGGGCCAACGGCTGCGCGCGCGCCTCTCGGCGAAGCAGCGGCCTTCCGGTGTGGCGTCGGAAGAAGCGGCGAAGGCCCTGGCCTCACGCCTGCTCGATGACGCGAGGCGCGGCGATGATTGAGTGGCTGCTGCTCATCATCGTCGCGGTGTTCGCGGTGCTGTTCACGGTCGGCTTCGTCCGCAAGCCGGTCGACCGGGTGCAATATCTGAAGCGCCGCTTCATGCAGCTCAGCTTCCTCGCGCGCGGCCGGGGCGACGCGGAGCTGATGGAGCGCGTCGAAGCGCTCGCGGAACGGTTTCCAGGGAAACCATATGTCTGGTACCTGGAGTGGCTGGTCACCGACCTCGAGCGCGCGAAGCGTTAGAGCTCCGGAGCTTCGTCGCCACCCTCGCCGACCCGTGCCACGTGGCCATCGGGGCAATGAGCACGGCGCCCGGCGGCTGCACGTTGCCGACGACGGGAAGTTCCCACCTGCCGGCTCACTTCGCGTCGACGCGCACCACGGGTCTGCGCCGCCGCGCCGCGAGACAAGAAGCGCTCGGCGATGCCGCGCTGGTCGAACACCTCGATGGAGCGCGCGTGGAGACCGCCCGCACGCGTGCCTTGAAGCGCCTGCGTCGCGCGGCGTTCGACGACGACCACGTCGACCTTCCTCAGCGCGAGTTCGGCCGCGAGCGTGAGGCCAGTCGGACCACCACCAACGATCACCACGTCGTGCCGGGTCATGCCGGAGCGCGTGCCACGTGGCGCTCAACGCCAGACGTGGGCTGACCGAGAGAGTGTACGCCGGTCGAATTGGTTTCCGGGGAAACCAGATTCTCGATAGCTGTTCAGCAACGTCGACGGCGCGCGAGCAGCAACGCCACGACGGCGAACACCCCGCCGGCCGATGAACAGCCACAGCCGTTCGGTGGCGGCATGGGCGCCATGGAGCCCGCGTCGACGGTCGTGCCTGCGTCGGGCACCACCACGCCGGCGTCAGGCAGCTCGACGCCCGCGTCCGGAGCCGCCGGTTCTTCGTACGCACCGCACGCCGGTTCGATGGCGCGGCCTTCACGATGTGCGAGCGCGAGCACCCACGCGCCGGCGCCGAAGCCAATCATCGGCGCGTTGAACTTGTAGGCGCCGGTGGTCTCTTCGTACGTCTCCGAGAAGACGCCCGCGTTGCGCGCCGACTGGCGACGCGTGAAATCGAGCACCGCGTCGGCGCGTGAGACCCGCCCCGCCGCGCGCATGGCCATGGTGCCGCGCATGTCGGTGATCACCCACTCGGCCGAGTCGTAGTGGCCGCCCCACGGCGACAGGTCAGTCGCGCCGGAGTGGTCCCTGAAGTCGTCGTTGCGCGCCCAGCCGGGCCCGTTCGCCACCTTCAGCTCACGGTCCATCGCGTCGAGCGTGGCGCGCGCGATTCGCCCGTCGGGCGCGAACAGGCCCATCGCCAGCGCGTCGAACACCGCCGCGTCGTAGTAGCCGCCGCCGCTCACCAGCTCTTCACGGTTCGACGCCAGGGCGCCACGCGCGTCGGTGAGCTTCTCGCCGATGGCTCGCCGCAGCGCCTGACCGGCGACCCGGTACTTCATCGCGCGCGCGGGGTCGTTCATGCGTTCAGCCAGCAGCGCGGCGTCACACAACCCGCGCGCGGCGGTGATGTTGGTGAACGCCCACGTGCGCTCGCGGCCCTTCCAGTGCGTCTCCCAGATGCTCGAGTCCTTGCGGAGCAGCCCGGTGGACGGCTCGATGAGCGCGACCAGCGGGTCTGCAATCAACGTCGCGATGTCGTTCCACCGCGCGTCGACCAGCGAGGTGTCCTGCGTGCGCACCTCAAGCTCGTGCAGCGCCCACAGCACCAGCCCGAAGCCGTCGAACTCGAGGTTGGGGCCGAAGTCGTTGAAGTCGGTCTCTTCGACCCCGAAGCCCACGTAGCGCGTCAGGCTCAGCACGTACGGCGGGAAGCCCTGCGGTTGGAACTCGGTCCAGTCCTTGAAACGGCCACCTTCTGCGTCGAGGAAGAAGCGCAGGCCCTCGCGCGCTTCGGTCACCAGCCCGAGCTCCGCGAGCGCCACCACCGCGTACGCGCCGTCACGCACCCACGAGTACGTCCACTCTCCGGGCGGCAGGCTCGCGAGCACGGCGCCCTTCCCTCTGTGCCTCACGGTGTTGGGCAGCGCGCCACCGTCGAGCGTCTCGAAGCGCGTAGAGCGGAGCTCACCGTCGCGCGTGCGCCACTCGCGGAGGAACGCTTCGCCGCTCTGCACCTGCGCCATCGCCATGGTGGCCGCGCCCTGCCGGGTGACGCTCTGTTCTTCCGGCGTGAGGTTCGGAGGCAACGTGAGCGAGGCCTGGAACGCAGCCCAGTGCGCGAGCTCGGCGTCGAGCACCGCACGCGCGCTGCGACCTGCGACCCACGCGTCGAGCCATGCGGTCACCTCGCTCTGCGCGAACGGGTCTGCGTGATGCGCGCTCACCACGCCCGCGCACGCCTCGCTGCCGGCCGCGATGGTGCCGAGGTTGAACTGAAATGCGCTCGCCCAGTCGTTGGCGACGCCGAGGTCTCCGGCGCGCGGCGTGATGGCGTTCGTGGTGTCGCGCACCACGAGGTACGCGTTCTCGTTGGCCGACGAGCCCGGGTGCCACGCGGTGACCGTCGACGCCCCCAGCGCGCGCGTGCCGACGACTCCGGCGAAGCCGCGCTCGAAGACGTCGCCGTTGGTGATGACGATGGTCTCGTTCTCGCTGTCGAGCTCCTGGCGAACGCCGGGCCGCCCGGTGCCCAGGTGCAGGTTCTCGAGGTGAAACACGCTCACGTCGTTGAGCGCCGCAGCGCCGTCGTTCCTGGCGCACAGAATCGCGACGTACGACGCATGGGGGAACGTGCGCGGCGAGAAGATGGACGTGGTGAGCGAGAGCCCGAGCGCGTTCTGCGTGGTGGTGATGACGCCGCTGCCGGGCGCATAGCCACTCGAGACGATCTGCGTGGCGTCGAGCCAGCGCTGCTGCGCGCCGACACGAAGGCCGAAGTACGCGTCGAACAACAGGTCACGCGTGTGAATGATCTGCGGCTGATTGCCGACCCACACTTCGTTGCCCATCGCGTCGAGCTCGAACTCTTCGGTGGCGGGCAGGTGCTCGCGGAAGTGCACGAGCTTCCCGGTGCGGCCATCGACCATCAGCGCGCCATGACCGTTGGAAGAAGGCAGGTCGTAGAACGAGCGTGCGGGCACGACTTGCGCGAACGCGGGCAACGAGACGAGTGCGAGCAGCAACGGGCGCATGCCACGTGACTACCGCAGACGCTGGAGCTCCCGAAGGACGCCTTCGTCTTTCTCTGCGTCGTAGTTCGCGAGGTAGTCGAGCTTCTTGAGCCTGGCGATGACGCTCCACACGAGGTTCTCGTCGAGCGTGAGCTGCAGGCGCCGATGCCACAGCAGCGCCACGAGCGAGTCGTCGTGCGTGGGCCGACCGTCGAGCAGCGCAGCCCAGTAGAGCTCGATGATCGCGGGCCACAGCGCGTCGGCTGACGCATCACGCAGCAGCGCCCGCAACGCCTCGTCGAGCACCGGCCATTCCATCGTCGCCAGCAGGCGCGTCGTCTTCTCGTCGGCGTCGAGCGCGTCGTTCTCGAGAACTTCCTTCAACGTCACGTGAGCTCCTTCGAGCCGCGGAGAGCCCGCAGTAATACGGTACAGACAGGTGTTCAGTACGCGCGTGTACGCCGACGTGCGCACCCGCCGAAGTTGCAACACGTACTTCCCACGCACCGCCACCGGCCGTCTCGCGCGCGCTGGCGACCTTGAAGCGCAGCGGGTCGAGCCGGCCGTCCATGCGCGCCATGCATGCGTTCAAGCAGTCGTCGCTCGTCGAAGGTCAGGGGCACGCAGCGACCGTCGTTGCCTGCGGGCACCGTGGCGCGTCGGTTCTGCATCGGGCGCTCGACGTGCGGCTCGCAGACCCGCGAGAGCGAAGAGCGTCGTGCAGCGTTCTCGTTGAGCGCGCTGGAGCGGCGCCGAGAAACACGCCGCATTGCGCGTCGTCGGTGCAGCTTCCGCGATGAAGCTGCCGAGGCCTTCAGCGTGGCCGACTCTTCACACGCCTCGGGATGGGCTCGCCCTGACGACGATGCGCACGACGACGCGGCGCGCATCGACGAATGCATCGTCGTTGACGAAGGTGCGTCAACGAGCGGCCCCGCGCGCCGCCACTTCTCGCCAGTCCATGTCGGTGTCGCAGACAGCCAACGCCTCGCTTGCGAGCAACGACGCAGTCAAGCGCGCGGCTTCCATGCACGAGCGCTCGTCCCGGGTGAGCGGCTCATTTCCAACTCGGCACGTCTCTGTCGTCGCACCGCCAGTCACACCAGCAACGCGCACACGCGCGAGGCGCCGAGAGCGAGGCGCACGCGGCTCACCTGTGGCGAAGCGTCGTCATGCGCGAAGTGCGCGAGAGAGCGCGTGCGCGAGGCACACCTCCACGGAGAGCCACGAGTCGCTCGGCAACCACGGCACACCATGAGCCTCTGCGACGGCGTTCAACCTCGCTTCGGCGCGGCGCTCTCTCATGCGCGAGCCGCCAGCGAAAGAGCGCGCACGAGGTACACCTCCACGAAGCGCTCCGAGTTGACCCGCAACCACGGCAGTCCGTCGGCCTCGGCGATGACCTTCAACTTCACCGCCGCTGCGAGTTCTTCGAGCTGTATCGGCTCCGGGGTCGTCACCAGCAGGCGGCCCTTCTTCGCCAACGCCGCCGCGGCCGACTCGAAGAATTCCGCTGGGGCGTCGAGCAGATCGACCACGTGTTCGGCCATCAACACGTCCACCGACTTCGGGGCGAGCGGCAGATTCTGTGCGTCCATCACGACGCCGAACACCTCGGCTCGAAACGGCGCCGCGCGCTTCCGTGCCGTCAACACCGCGCGCAGCGACAGGTCAGCCACCACCAGCTTCTCGGCGCGCTTCGCCAGCAACTCCGAGCGCTCGCCGGCGCCACAGCCGACCTCCACCATCACCTGCGCGCGGCTCGGCACCTGCGACGACAACCATGCGCCGGGGCCTGCTGCTTCCGCCTGCGCGAAGAGCGTCTTCAGGGTCTTCGAGGCGACGCCCTTCACCGGCGTCGGCGCGGCTTCGCCTCGCAGCTCGTGCTCCGTCCAGTCGTCACCGAACAGCTCCGGCGCCGCGTTGCGCTCGCCCGCGAAGGCGCGCACCACTTCGACGCTCTGCGCATCGGCAGCGTCGAACTCGGCGAGCGTCGCCAGAATCGATTCACGAAAGCGCGCGCACCACCCATAAGGGTCCGCCACCAGCACGGGTACGCCCGCGAGCACGGGGAACGGGCCGCACGCGTCGCAACGCACGAGCGCGCCACCATCGCTCAACGCTCCACCACACGCCGGGCACACCAGAACGTCGAACCACCACGCGTCATTCTTCATGCGCGGCGTTGTCGCACTTCAGCCCGGTACGTGCGACGGCCACCACACGCGGAACGTGGTGCCATCACCGACCGCCGAGCTCACCTTCACCTCGCCGCCGTGCTGAATCACCAGCTGCTGCACGATGGCCAGCCCGATGCCGTGGCCCGACGCTTTGGTGGTGAAGAACGGGTCGAACAGCCGCGAGAGATGTTCTTCGGCGATGCCCGGGCCGGTGTCGATGACCTCGAAGGTGACGCCGCCGCGCCGTGCGTGCGCGCGCAACAAGGCGACGCCACCGTCGCTCATCGCCTGAAACGCGTTGGTGACGAGGTTGCTGAATACCTGAATCAACTGCGCACCGTCAGCCCACACCGACAGCCCCTTCTCCACGTCGATGACCAGCCGCACGCTCTCGGGCTTGCGCGGAACCAGCAGTGACTCGAGCTGCGCGATGAGCGGGTCGAGCGGCTGCACCGTCGCCACCGGGGTCTGCCGCCGGCCGAGCGACATCAGCTGTGAGACGAGCGCGGCCGCGTGGCGGGCCGACTCCTCCATCTCGGTCATCACTTCAGCGTCGCCACCGCAGCGCAGCACCGCCAGCCCGTTGGTGATGACGGTCAGCAGGTTGTTCAAGTCGTGCGCGACACCCGCGGCCATGCGCCCCAGGGCGTCGAGGCGGTGCGCGTCTTTCAACTTCAGCTCGAGCGCGTGCGCCTGTGTCTGCGCGGCGATGCGCGCGTCGACCTCGAGGAAGTGAGACAGCAGGTCGGCCACCGTGGCGGCGAACTGCCGCTCTTCGACTTTCCACTCACGGGGCGGGCCGACGTGCTCGTGACAGACGATGCCGACCACTTGCCCGTTCCGGTACACCGCCGCGTCGAGCATGGACGTGATGTGCCAGCGCTCGAGGTACGCCGTGAGCTCGCTGGTGTGCGGATCGGTGCGCGCGTCCGCCGTGGCGACGAAGCGCAGCTCACGAACCGCGTCGATGTAGTTTTTGATGGGCTGCATCGGCAGCGGCGGCGGCGCGTCGGCTCCGCTCTCGTCGAACAGACACTCGCACCGCACCAGCTGCGCGCTGAAGTCGAACAGCCACACCCCGACGCGCGCGACCCCGAGCGCCTGCGCCGAGATCGCGGTGAGCTGCTGGTAGAGCCGGGGCAGGCCCGCATCGAGTTGGAGCCGGCTCAACTGAAGTCGCGCACCGGTGAGAAACGCGCGCTGCGTGACGGCGCTGTCTTCTCTCGCAAGGGCCATGGTGCGCAGAGCCTAGCGCTCTGATCAGTCGGCAGGTGTTTTCGGTGGTCCGCGATGCCAGCGCCGACTTCTTGCTCGGCGCTCGACGGCGCCAGGTCGAAGCGACGTGGGCCGCGGTGAAGACGCGGTCGTCGCTGTTGCTCACCGTCTGCGACGCGAAGGGCGCGTGTCACCGCGCACCAGCTCCGCGTATTCCTGAACCATCACTCGAGGACGCAGCCGCGCTTGTCGTCGACGTAGCGCGCGGTCGCCGCCCAGCTGATGAACGCCGAGGCCTCGACGCGCTTGTTCACGCGATCGAAGCTGACCTTCGCCACGTCGGGCGAGGCCTTCACCCACGCGCGGCAGTAGTCGTCGTTCATGTCCATGACGAACGCGCAGCTGCAGCCCATGCGCGCGGAGTTGCCGACGGCGAGCTCGAGGTCGTTGTTGTCGAAGGTGCGCGGGTCGCCGTTTTCATCGGCGCAAGACGCGAGGCAGAGCGCAGCGAACACAGCGAGAACGAAGCGCTTCACTTGACCACCTCCAGGGCGAGCTTCGTGAGCTCGTTGACGTCCATGCTGCCTTCGCGATCGTCGCCGGTGCGCACGATGACCACGTCCATCGAGGGCACCACGATGATGCGCTGACCCCAGTGACCGAGCGCGGCGAAGGTGTCTTCGGGCACGTCGGCCCACGGCTTCGGCTTGTTCTTCTCGGCGATGGGCTTGTTGAGCCACCACATGTAGCCCGAGGGCGTGCTCTCGGTTTCCTTCGCGTAGCCGACGAACACGTCTGACGGCGTGGTGCTGGTGCGCACCCAGTTCTCGGGCACCAGGCGCTCGCCGTTCCAGCAGCCGTCGTTGAGGTACAGGAAACCGAACTTCGCGAAGTCGCGCGGCGTCGCGTAGACCATCGAGCCGCCCAGCGGCGTGCCGCGGGCGTCGAACTCGAACATGGTGCGCGAGGCGCCGAAGCGGTCGAAGAACTGCGACCAGAACGCGTCTTTGCCGTGCACCGGCTCGAGCACGCGTTGCGCGAGCGCCGACGCGAGCTCCGCGTCACCCGTCGAGTAGTTCCACACCTCGCCGGGCTTGCCGACGAGCTTGTGGTTCAAGATGTGCGTGAGCTGGTCGCGGTGGCCGACGCCGAACAGCATCGCGATGACCGACGACACCTGGTAGCTCGCGTCTTCGTACTCTTCCTGCCAGCCGAGCGCGGTGCCGAAGGTGATGGCGTCCTTCACGGTGATGTCGCACTGCGGTTTGCCGGCGTACTCAGGCAGGTACGTGCAGATGCTCTCGTCGAGGCTGATGAGGCCTTCTTTCACGGCCACGCCGACCAGCGCGCTCGAGTAGCTCTTGGCGACGCTCCACGAGAGGTGACGGTTGTTCTGCCCGAAGCCGCGACCGTAGCGCTCGTAGCGAATGCGCCCGTTGCGGATGATGACGAGGCCCTCGGTGCGCAGGCCTTTGCGTTCACCGTCTTGCCCGACGAGCGTGAAGGCGAAGTCATCGAGCGCCTTGATTTCGGCCGCGCGCGCGTCGGCGTTCACGAGGTCGACGGGCCAGTCTTCGGTGGGCCACGACGAACGGAACGGGCAGGTCTGCGCGGCGGCGGTCGTCGCGAGGACCGCGGTGAGGACGATGACGAGGTTCTTCACAGGGCCACCTTCGCGAGCGGAATGAGCGCGGTGTCGGTGACGCCGGGCACGAAGCTGGTGATGGTGGGCGCGGCGACCTTCGTCTGCGTGGCGTGCATGAGGCCGACTGACGCGCCGGTCATCAACACCCCGGTGATGAGTGAGTACGCGAGCAGGCCGGCGGGGTTGGTCCACGCGATGCCGATGGCGAACGAGGCGATGAGGTACGCGCCGATGTTCACCGCGAAGGCACCGAGCGCGGGCAGCCAGAAGCCGAAGCGTCCCGGCGTGTCCCAGTTGCCGATGAGCTGCGCCATCAGCGTGGTGATGATGGGCGGCAGGAACGCGTTCACCAGCAGGCCGATGAGCGGGCCCGCGAAGAGCGAGATGCCGAGCGAGCCGATGCCCGCGGCGATGAGCGTCGAGCCCATGACCGAGACGACGCCGACCGCAGAGGTCTTGCCGAAGTGCTCACCGAAGCCGATGCCTTCGATTGCGGCGGGCGTGGCGACGTTGGGCGTGAGCGTGGGTTCGGCGGCCATCAGCGTTGCCGACGCGAGCTGCCGCGGAGCGTCGTCGAGCAACCGCGGCATCGCCACGGCGTGTGTCGCCATCAACGCGGCGACGAGCGTGAGCGTCTTCGTCATGCGTTGCTACGTAGAGGAAACGCGGCAGGCGCGACAGTCACGAAATGCCTCTGACGGAACGCGTCAAGAGAGCGTCGCTACTTGAAGCCGGGAGGCGGACCCGGCGGTTCGATCAGCTCGGCTTCTCGGCGCCAGCCAATCGGTGTCCACACCTCGATGAAGCCAGGGGAGGATGGCCAGTCGGCCCACACCGCGAGCCAGTCACCGTCATTGATGACGTGCCACGATGGGTGCTTCGGCAGTGACACGTCTCCGACGAGCTGGACGGTTTGCTCAGCCACGCGTCCACTCGCTGTGTTCGGGGTGCCATGACACGACGACCGCCGCAGCGAGCAGCGGGTCGAGAAATGCAGCCACCGCAGCGTGTGCTGCTTCGATTGACGGCGAGGCGAACTGCGCCTCACGAGCGAGTGCCGCGTACGGCTTCTCCCACGCGATAGGTGGAAGCGGCACGGAGGTGGGAAGCGCGTGCGTCTTGCGGAAGTTGGAGGTCTGCTCGAGCGCTTCACGAAGGCGCCTCGCATCGAGACCTTTGATGGTCGAGAGCAGCGCGATGTCGGGAAGGTCTTTCACCCGCGAGTTCGGTCTTGCTCGCGGCATCGTGTACGCGTGCAGCTTCTCTGCGATGTGCGTCTCGACCGGGTAGACGCGAACCGACGGCGGCGCGATGCCAGCAAACGACAGCACGTCCATGCCGTGACCACGTCGGGCTCACCAAACATCGGTTCGCCGAACGCGACGTCGACACCGAACGGCTGCGCGTAGATCTTTCCCGCGAGCCGGCACTCCGCGCGGAAGCGCTGACCTTCGTACTGCATGCCGTCGTTCTGAATCGTCGGGTGTTCGTCGTGCGGCGCGAGCTCGAACGTCATGAAATCGTCGAGTTCGAATCGCGCCGCCTCCTGAAGACGTGAGAGCAACTGATCAGGTGAACCGGTGACGCGAAGGTCCACGTCCTTCGTGGTGCGCGCACGTTCGAGACGAAGCTCGAGCACCAGCCCGCCCTCGAGGGTCATCGATTCGCCGAACGTTGCTGCGACCCGTGCGAGGAATCGGTCGAACACGAGCAGCTGACGACGTCGTGCGAAGTCGCCACCGTTGGTCGACGAAGTGCGAAGCCGTTCTTCGAGCGCCTGCTTGAACGTGACGGGCGACGTGTACGTGCGCGCTTTCACGGCGACACCTCACCGAGCCCACGAAGTTCCTGCTTCGTGACGAGCCCACGTTTGAGCGCCTGACGCGTGGCCTGCTTCACGAACTCGGGCGAGAGACCTTCGCGTGCACTGTCGAAGAGCGAGCGTCGCGCTTTGGTGATGGGCACCGGTCCGAACCACGTGCGTTCATTCTTCGGCACGTTGCCGTGATGAATCTCGACTCCACTCGGTACGCGGAGTCGCCGCGTCTTCCACGCGAGAGGCAGTGTCACGTGCACCTTCGAGGGCAACACATCTGAGAGCTCGAGCAGCGAGAGCGCGGTCTGGTGCGAAATGACACCCTGTTGTTCAGACCAGAGCCACGCGAGCGTGAGTTCTTCGTGTTCTCCCGGCGGGAAGTGAACGAGCCGATAGATGCCGCGCTGTAGCCGCGTGAGCTTGTTGGTGCGCAGGTAGTGAACGAGCAACTGCGGCGAGTAGCCGACGTCAGCCGCCTGCGCGGTCGTGAAGTAGCCATCCTGACTGGAGGCGACTTCGTAGAGGCGGTCCCAGCACGGTGCGGTCACGCACAAAACTCAAGCCACACTTTAGTTTCGTGCGATGCCTGGGCACCTGAAAACACGACGACCTCCGATGCCGCGCGGGCGTCGGAGGCCGAAGAAACTTCACCCCTGAACGGAGCTCAGTAGTTCTCGTGCGCCAGCGACTCGGGCAGGCGCGGGTCGTTGATGGCGACCGCCTTGTTCCGCGTGAGGAAGAAGCCGAACACCGCGAGGAACACGCCGAACACACCGATGAGCGCCGTGAAGTCGAGGTAGCTCGGCGCCAGGTGCGGCTCGTGGTGACCGCCGTGACCGCCTTCGACGTAGTTCGGCAGCACCAGCCAGTAGATGTCGACGAAGTGCAGCACGAGCGTCCACACTGCGCCGGCCGTCACCAGCGTCTTGTTGCGCTTCACGTTGCGCGACAGGAGGAACAGGAACGGCACGAAGAAGTGCAGCACCGGCAGCAGGTACGAGATGTACTGCCAGCCGCCTTCGAGGCGCATCAGGTAGTACTCGGTCTCTTCCGGCATGTTCGCGTACCAGATGAGGATGAACTGGCTGAACGCGATGTACGCCCAGAACACGGTGTAGCCGAACATCAGCTTGCCCATGTCGTGGAAGTGCTCGAGCGTGATGGCTTCCTTCATCACGCCCGCGGCCTGCAGCGCCGACGACATGATGATGAGGAACGCGAAGAACGCGAGGATCGACGCCGCGAAGTAGTACACGCCGAAGATCGTCGAGTACCAGTGCGGCGAGAGCGACATCACCCAGTCGAACGCCGCGAACGACAGCGACAGGCCGTAGAGGAAGATGCCGCCGGCCGCGACCTTGCGCATCATGTGCACCGACTTCTCGATGGCGCCCTTGTCGGTCATCGAGTCCTGCTTCACCGAGGTCTTCCAGATGAAGAAGCCCAGCGCGGCCCAGATGACCAGGTAGATGACCGAGCGCGCGTACCAGAAGCCCGTCGAGAGGAACCAACGCTTCTTCTCGAGGATGGCGTCGGTCTCGTGGCTCCACGGGTACAGCTCGTGGAAGCCGATGAGGCCGATGGGGATCCACAGAATGGCGAACACCGGCAACGCACCGACCATGTGGTCGGCGATGCGGCGCACGACAACGTCCCAGCCGCCGCGCACGGTGTGGGCGATGAGGATCCACCCGAGCGCGCCGATGGGAATGGCGAGCGTGGCCTCGAAGGCCCACAGGTAGCTGAACATCGCGCGCGCCTTGTGTTCGCCGAACGACGAACCCAGCGTGGCGCCCAGGCCCGCAACCGCGAGGATCGCGCCGAGCATCGGCAGCTTGCCGAGGAAGCTCGAGGGCGAGACCTGAATGTCTTCCGGCTTCTTGATTTCGTGGTGGCTCACTTAGGGCCTCACTTCAACGATTCGATGTAGAGGGCGACGCTCTTGATCTCGAGCTCGTTGAGCTGTTGCGGCGGCATCGCCGGCGGGTAGCCCTCGGTGATCTTCGCCATCGGCTGCAGGATCGACTCGGTCACGTACGCGAGGTCGACGGTGACGGGGCCGGCGCTGGTGTTCTCCTGCTTGCCCCACAGACCCTTGAAGGTCGGGCCGACGATCTTCGAGCCGTCGACCGAGTGGCACGCGTTGCAGCCCTTGGCCTTGTAGAGCTTCGCGCCCGCCTCGGCCGTCGCTTCGGTCACCACGACCGCGGCGACGCCCTGCGACTCGATGCCCGACGCCGAGCCCTTCTTCACCTGCGCCTGCTTCAGGTACATGACGATGGCCCAGCGGTCGGCGACCGGAATCTGCGCCGCGTAGCTCGGCATGTTGCCGTCGTTCACGCCGTTGCGAATCGCCGAGTAGATCTTGCCGACCACCATCTCGGCCGCGATGCGCTCCTGGTGCAGGTCGGGCGGCGGCACCGTCAAACGCGGGCCACCATCGAGCGCCGGCTGACCGACCGGGCCCTTACCGTCCATGTTCACGCCGTGGCAGGGCGCGCAGTAGATGCGGTAGCGATTCTCACCACGCGCCGTCTGCGCCTCGATGTTCTCTTCGGCCTTCACGCTGGCCGGGAACACCTTCGAAGGCTGGCCGTCTTCGCCCAGACCCTCTTCCCACAGTTGATCGTCACCCAGCTGGCCCTGCGCGACCGTGCCTTCGACGGGCGGGCGCATCATGCGGCCGTCGGCGAACAGGCCCGTGGTGTCACGGCGGTACGCCTTGCCCTTCTCCTGGGTGTCCATGTTCTTGATGAGGTGAACAGGACGCTCTTCGGTTTCCCAACCACGGCAACCGGTCAGAGCCAGCGCCGCGCTGAACGCAGCGAGTTTCAAGGTCGTCTTCACGGCTCGAGCTCCTCGACCATCGTGGCGCCGGCGCCGCTGAGCAGCGCCTTGGTCTTCTCGAGGTCGAACGCGGGGTCCGTGGCCTCGATCATGATGAAGAACTTGTCGTCGGTGACGCGCTCGAACGCCTTGCTGGCGAACGCCGGGTGATGCGGGCGCGGCAGGCCGTTCAGAATCCAGTTCGCGAGGAAGCAGCTGACGCAGCTCGACAGAACCGTGAACTCGTACCAGACGGGCACGAACGCCGGCAGCGAGAACAGGGGCTTGCCGCCGACGATCATCGGGTAGCTCGAACCCATCGCCCACGATTCGAAGAACAGCATGAACGTCGAGCCGGTCAGACCGCAGGCCAGCACGATCCACGGCAGCTTCGACGCAGGCGCGCCCATGGCCTTCTCGAGACCGTGCACCGGGAAAGGCGTGCACGCGTCCCACTGCTTGTAGCCGGCGTCGCGCACCTGCTCGCAGGCCTTGTAGACCGCGTGCGGGTTCTCGTACTGCGCGAGCACACCCCAGAGTTTCGTGTTGCTCATGATTCAGTGACCCCCCGAGGCCGCAGGCGCCGCCGCGTGGTGCTCCCCGTGCTCGTAGCCTTCCCAGTGCGGGTTGGCCTGCGGCATCACCGACTTCACCTCGGCCATGGCGATGACCGGGAAGAAGCGGATGAAGAGGAGGAACAGGGTGAAGAACAGACCGAAGGTACCCAGCAGGTAGAACACCTCGGTGACGGGCACGAAGTAGTCCCAGCTCGAGACCAGCGCGTCGCGGTGGAGCGAGGTCACGGTGATGACGAAGCGCTCGAACCACATGCCGATGTTCACGAAGAACGCGAGGCCCCACGACCAGGCCGGCGAGGTGCGGATCTTCCGGAACCAGAACAGCTGCGGCGTGATGACGTTGCAGCTCACCATGATCCAGTACGCCCACCAGTACGGGCCAGACGTGCGGTTCAGGAAGGTGAAGCCCTCGTAGTC
Source organism: Archangium gephyra (assembly GCA_003243425.1). Classification (GTDB taxonomy): domain Bacteria; phylum Myxococcota; class Myxococcia; order Myxococcales; family Myxococcaceae; genus Archangium_A; species Archangium_A gephyra_A. The sequence continues at coordinate 48,413 of QFQP01000010.1, forward strand.
ATTGCCCGAGTAGAAGGCGATGAAGATCTCCATCGCGTACGCGTAGCCAACGAGGCTGCCCGTCACGAGGATGATCTTGTTGATGTTCTCGATGTGCTTGGCGGTCACCAGGTCCTTCAGACCCAGGTACTTGCGCGCGGGGATCATCAGCGTCTGCACCATCGCGAAGCCGGAGAACACGGCGCCGGCCACGAAGTACGGCGGGAAGATGGTCGCGTGCCAGCCGGGCAGCTGCGAGACGGCGAAGTCGAAGGAAACGATGGTGTGCACCGAGAGCACCAGCGGCGCCGAGAAGGCCGCGAGAATCTGGTACGCCTTTTCGTAGGTGATCCAGTGGCGGTGCGAGCCGCGCCAGCCCAGCGACAGCGCGCCGTAGAACACCTGGCGCCAGCGCACGGTGGCGCGGTCACGCAGCGTCGCGAAGTCAGGCACCAGACCCGTGAACCAGAACAGCAGCGAGACGAGGAAGTACGTGTTGACGGCGAACACGTCCCACTCGAGCGGCGAACGGAAGTTCGGCCACAGGCCCATCTGGTTGGGAATGGGGAAGAGGTAGAAGTCCATCCACACGCGGCCGGTGTGCAGCGCGACGCAGCTCGATGCCGCGATGACCGCGAAAATGGTCATGGCTTCGGCGTAGCGGTTGATCGACGTGCGCCACTTCTGGCGGAACAAGTAGAGAATCGCGGAGATCAGCGTTCCGGCGTGGCCGATGCCGACCCAGAACACGAAGTTCACGATGTCCCACGCCCAGCCGACGGGGTTGTTGTTGCCCCAGATGCCGGGGCCTTCCCACAGCAGGTAGCCGATGTAGCCACCGAACATGGTGAGCACGGCGCCCGCGAGCGCGATGCCGAACATCAGCGGCTTGGGCGTGTCTTTGATGGGCGCTTCGTTGACGGCGCAGACCATCTCGGTGACGGCGTGGAAGTCGTGCGGGCCGCGAACGAGCGCTTCACGCCCTTCGACGACGTCGGGCAGAACGACGTCGCCACGGGTGTGAATGTCGTCAGGCAACACGACGGATTCGGCGGTGGAGGTGGCCATGATTACGCGAGCTCCTCGTTCTCGTTACGCACGCGCGCCAGGTACGTGGTGCGCGGGCGAACGTTGAGTTCCTGCAAGAGCTCGTAGTTGCGCTCGCTCTGCTTCAACTTCGCGACGCGCGACTCGAGGTCGTTGATGTTGCCGAAGGTGATGGCCTGCGTGGCGCACGCCTGCGCGCACGCCGGAGTGACCGCGCCGTCAGGCAGCTTCTTGCGGTCCTGGCCAGCGCGCTTGGCGGCGATCTTCGCCTCCTCGATGCGCTGCGTGCAGAAGGTGCACTTCTCCATCACGCCGCGGTAGCGAACGGTGACGTCGGGGTTGCGCTGGAGCTTGAGCGTCTTGAAGCGCGCGGCCCAGTCCATGTCCTTCTCGCCCTTGAACGGCCAGGGCTGACCCTTCTCGACCACGAAGTCGCCGGTGTGGCTGAAGTCGAGGTAGTTGTAGCGGCGCACCTTGTACGGGCAGTTGTTCGCGCAGTAGCGGGTGCCGATGCAGCGATTGTAGGCCATCGAGTTGATGCCCTCTTCGTCGTGCACCGTCGCCGACACCGGGCACACGGGCTCGCACGGCGCGTTCTCGCAGTGCTGGCACGTCATGGGCTGGTGAATGGCGCGCGGAGAATCGATGTCGCCCGAGAAGTACCGGTCGATGCGGATCCAGTGCATCTCGCGGCCGAGCAGCACCTGGTCGCGACCGACGGTGGGGATGTTGTTCTCGGCGATGCAGGCCACCGTGCACGCGTTGCAGCCGAGGCAGGCCGACAGGTCGATGACCATGCCCCACTGCTGGCCTTCGTAGGTGACCTCGGTGGTCGGCTGAATCGGCTTCGAGGGCCGGTTCTTCGGCGTGCCGAGCTGCACCAGGTTGGCAGGCACGTCGCCTTCACGGGCGAACTTGCCGCCGTCGGCCGCGTACTGCTTCGCGGTCGCGCTGCGGAACAGCGGGCGCGGCTCGAGGCCGATGTGGCGCGACGCGGCTCCCGCGGGCTCCGCCGACTGCTCGGCGAAGGTCAGCTCGCGCACCACGTTGCCGGGCACACCGAAGTGGTCCTGCGTGGAGCACAGGTTGGTGGTCTCGCCGGTCTTGGTGAGCTTGACGCCCTGAATGACCGAACCGCCGGTGCCGAGCACCGCGGCCGCGTTGACGCCGATGTTGCTGGCGACGTCACCCCAGGTGCGGCCGAAGCCGCGCGCCATGACGACCGAGTACTGCGCGATGCCGGGCAGCACGAAGGTGGGCGCCTTCACCGTGCGACCTTCGACGGAGATCTCCACGATGTCCGAGCTGTACTCGTTCTTCTTCACCGCACTGTTGATGCCCAGCTCTTTGGCCAGCGACGGCGAGACGAGCAGCGCGTTGTCCCAGCAGAGCTTCGACATCGAGTCGGGCAGCTCCATGAGCCACGACACGTTCGAGAGGCGGCCGTCCTTCAGGTTGCCGTCGAAGGCGATGAACTCGAGCGAGTCCTTCGTGGCCGAGACCGGCGCGACGTTGCCGAGCGCCGCGGTCACGTCAGCGGTCTTCACCTCGGCCGTCCCCGCGTTGCGGCCGGTGCCGGCGATGAGGCCGTCGTGCAGCGCCTTGCGCCAGGCCCTGGTGTCGGCGAGCTGCTTGCCGACCCAGGTGGCCTCGACGAGCTTCTTGTCGTTGGTCTCGGTCTCACCGACCAGCTGCGCGAGCAGCGACAACGTCGGCTTGCCCCCGTGCAGCGGGAGAATGATGGGCTGCACGAGCGAGGCGACGCCGCTCCACGCGGTCGCATCGCCCCACGACTCGAGGAAGTGCGCGGTGGGCACGTGCCACGTGGCCTTCACGCCGGTCTCTTCCGGCAGCACGGCGGCGTGGATGAACGTGGCCTTGCTGAGCGCGTCGGCGAACTTGAAGGCGCCGGCCGCCGCGTAGAACGGGTTGTTCTCGAAGGCGACCACGGTGGTGATTTCGCCGCCGAGCGCCTTGATGAGCTCGTCGAGCTGCTCGCTCTGCGACTTCCGGGCGACGGCGCCTTCGGTCACGCTGATGCTGACCGTCGAGCCGATGTTGCCGAGGAACGCGTTGAGCGCGTGACCGAGCGCGTGCACGGCGGCGGGCTGACGCTCACCGACGAAGATGATGCTGTTGCCCTTGTTGGCCGTGAGGTCCCTGGCGAGCGCGGCGACGAACTTCTGCTGCGCGTCGGTGAGCTCCTTGCCGCCGGCGCCGAGGTCGTTGGCGCCGACCGCGGCGGCGACGGCCTTGAGCACCGCCACGCCTTCACCCGAGTTGATGCGGATGCGGTGGTCGGCGTTGCTGCCCACCGTCGAGAACAGACCTTCCGCCGCGTAGAGGCGGATCATCTTCTCGATGTCGATGGTGCTGTGCACCGCGCGCGACTGACCGAACGCGCGCGCGTGCTTCAGGTGCTCCGGGCCGCTCGAGAGGAAGTCCGAGTCGAGCGAGAAGATGACCTTCGCCTTCGCCACTTCGTAGTGCGCGCGCGCACCCGGGCCGAAGGCGAGCTGCGCGCCCATGTTGGCGTGGTCAGACGCGAGCGGGTCGAAGCGAACGACCTTCGCCTGCGGCAGCTTGCCGAGCAGGCGCTCGAACGTGGGGCCCATGTCCTCTTCGACGAGGAACGCGAGGCCCTTGCCCTGCTCCGCCTGGATCTTCCCGAAGTGCTCCTTCGCGAAGGTCTCCCACTCTTCCCACTTCGCGGGCTGGCCACCCTTGAGCGGCGTCTTGCTGCGCTGCGGGTCGTAGAGCTTGAGCACCTCGGCCTGCGCCCAGGCGTCAGAGGCGCCGAGCGACGCGGGGTGCGCCGGGTTGCCTTCGAGCTTGGTGGGGCGGCCTTCGTTGGCCTCCGCGAGCAGACCGACGGCGCCGTCAGACCGCTGCTGCGCGGTCGCGTACATGAGCTTGTTGCCCGGCACGAACTTCTCGGGCTGGTGCACGAACGGCAGAATCTCGTCGGGGTCGCGGCGAACCTTCTCGCAGCCCGCGAGCGAACCGAGCGCCAGCGACGCGCCGGCGATCTTCAGCGCGTCGCGGCGGTTGAAGCCACCGGGCATGGTGACGCCGTTCGAAAACTCGGCGTCGTAGCCCTTGATGACCGATTCATCGTTTTCTTTGTGCTCGACGGAGCGCCAGTACTCGGGCGCTTCGGTCATCGAGTCGCGGAGCGGAGCGTAGGGATCATTCTTCATGACTTTCTCTCGTTCCCTTGATCAGCGGTGGCAGCCGGAGCAACCGGCCGTCGCGAACGTCTTGTACTCACCGTCGACGAACTTCTGAGCGCCCGACAGCGAACCGGGAGGATTCAGGGTGGCAGCGATCTGCCGCTGCTGCTCCTGCCACGCCATGTCGGCCGACCACCCCATGGTGGTGATGTGCTCGACGGGGCGGAGGTTGGGGCCCGGGTTGCTGTGGCAGTCGAGGCACCAGCTCATCGACAGCGGCTGCACCTGGCGCACGACCTTCATGGTGTCGATGCGGCCGTGGCACGTCTCGCAGCCGATGGCGGCGCGCTTGTCACCCGTGCCCACGCCCACGTGCGCGGAGTGATTGAAGTACGCGAAGTCGGGCAGCTTGTGGATGCGCTTCCACTCGATGCTCTTGTCGGTGGCCCACGACTCACGCACCGGCTTGAGCAGCTCGGAGTCGGGCTTCACCTGCTTGTGGCAGTTCATGCAGGTCTGCGTGGGCGGCACGCCGGCGAACGCGCCCTGCTCGACGCCCACGTGGCAGTAGCGGCAGTCCATCTTCAAGGTGCCGGCGTGAAGTTCGTGGCTGTACTCGACGGGCTGCTTCGGCGCGTAGCCGACGTCCGTGTGGTACGGCGACGCCCACCAATAGACGGCGAAGACGGTCGCGCCGAGGCCCGCGAGGGCTCCGAGCGTGATGAGGCGGGGGGTCTGGTTGGTCCACCGCGGGAAAATCTGAGCCATGTTGGTCGACCTCTTTGAGCGTGCGGCACGTACCGAAATCGCTCTCGCTCAACAACTTTTATTTCCCTCGCGACCGAGCGTATTTCGTGAAGGAACGCGCAGGGTTTGCGCGATGAACGGCGTCAATGCCGGCGATGAGCCGGGCTACGGGTTGGGGCCTTCTTTCGACAGTAAACGGGCCGCGTTGATGGCGTTGCCGCGACCGACGACATCGCTCTGCCAGAAGCCGCGAACGGCGTTGTTCTGATCGATCAACACGATGCTGTGGGTGCCGGTGAAGTGTGCGCCGGGCGGCGGGAGGAACGCGTCGAGCGCGGTCTGCAGCTGGCCCAGAAAACGGTTCTCACCTTCGGCGAAGCGCCACGCAGACGAAGCGCTCTGGATCAGCGCCGTCAGACCTTCCTTCGCGCCGGGGCCGACCACGGTGACCAGGGTCACGGGCACCTTGAGGTCGTCGACGTGCTTGATGGCGGTGCCGAAGTCGCGCTGCCGCGCCACACAGGTCTCGTCGCAGCCGTCGATTTCAGCGCTGAGCAACACGACCTGGCCCTTGAGTGAATCGCTCGAGACATCACCGCCGCCGAGCGTGGTGAGCGCCCAGGGCTCCAACTGCTTCACGGGCGCGGGCGCCTTGAGGAACCGCCTCTGCACGAAGGGCAACGCCGTGAGCACCACGGCGCCAATCACGAAGGCGATGACGTACGGCCGCCAGCTGCTGCCCGGTGGTGCCGGCAGCGCGCTCGCCGGCTCAGGGGGCGGAGGAGCCAACGGCCTTCTCTTCGCGAGCGACGGCGCGATAGCGGTACACGACCCAGCCGACGATGCCGCCCAGCATGGCGAGCGGCAGCAGCGAGATGACGATGGTCATCGCCAGATACGATTCCTGCGTGCGGTCTTCACCGGCACCACACACCGCGCAGGCGAACGCCGGCGACGACAGCAGGCCGACCACCGGAGCCAGGGCGCGCATCAGAAGTACACCCGCGCATAGATGATGGGCCACATGGCGACCACGAAGTACCAGAAGGTCTGCGCGCCGAAGAACAGGCCGCCGGTCAGCTTGCCGCGCGCCATCTGCACCCACGCGAAGAAGAGCGCGATGAGCGCCCCCACCGCGTGCAACGCGTGGCCACCGACGATGACGTAGAAGAAGCTGCCCAGCGGGCTCGAGGTCAGCGTCATGCCGTTGGCGAGCAGCGCCGCCCACTCGACGCCCTGCAGCGCGACGAAGCCGGCGCCCAGACCCCAGGCCGCGAGCACCACCCAGTGCGCGATGGGAGAGCTCTTCTTCGAGAGCCGCCAGCCGACCAGCAACACGATCGCCGAGAGAATCAGCAACGCGGTGTTGAGCATCGTGGCTTCGGCCGGCAGCCGCGGCTGGCCCGGCATGGGCCAGGTACCGGGCAACGCACCGGCCTTGGAGATGGTGAAGGCCGAGATGAGGCCCGAGAAGAACATCACCTCGGTGAAGATGAAGATGAGCGTGCCCAGCACCGCGCTCGGCACGACCTGCCGGCGCCGCTGAGGCGAAGGCGCGGGTTGCGTGGGCGCGGTCATGGTGGCCTCCATCGTCATCTCGTCACTTGGTGGCCGGTTCCGGCACCTTCACGTCGGCCGGGTCGTCCTTGCCGGGGTTCTGCGCAGGCGGGGCCACGTCGGCCGGCTTCTTGTTCTCTTCGACAGGGTGCGCGTCGTGACCGTGACCGCCGCCGGCTTTCTCCTCTTCGAGGCCCTTCTCGACGACCGCAGCGGCGGCGTCGTTCGTCCACCGCTGGCCGGCGTGCTTCATCACGTCGGGAGAAACGCCGCCCACGAAGACGAGCATGAACGCCAGCATCGTCAGCATCAGGAAGCCGATGTACTTCTTCTCGACCGTCAGATGCATGAAGTGCTTGATGACCAGGTACGCCTTCACGAAGGCGATGCCGAAGGCCGTCAGCAGCGTGATGATCTGCATGTGCGTCGCTTCACCGATGAACGGACCGATGACTGAAGCGACCAGCAGCACCAGGAGGATGCCCCAGATCTTGATGTAGTGCTTGCTGTGGTCTTCGTGATGGCCGTGACCATCACCGCCGTGACCTGCGTCGTGTGCTGCCGGAGCAGTCGTGGTGTCAGACATGTCGTTGGCTCACTTCGCGATGTAGAGGAGCGGGAAGAGGAAGATCCACACGATGTCGACGAAGTGCCAGTAGAGGCCGACCGCTTCGACACGCTGGAGGTCTTTGCCCTTCGACGCATCGACGGCGATGACCGCCATGATGATGGCGCCGATGATCACGTGCAGACCGTGGATGCCGGCCGCCGTGTAATAGAACGACCAGAAGGTGTGCGAGGTGATGGTGAAGCCGTGGTGGATCTCGTTGGTCCACTCGATGCTCTTGACCACCAGGAAGATGCACGCACCCAGGATCGTCAGCCACAGGTACTTCGCGGCCTTCTTGCCGTCTTTGAGCTCGGCGGCGTTGTGCGCGAGCACGGCCGCGAGCGACGAGGTGAGCAGCACCAGCGTGTTGAAGGCGCCGGCCCAGGTGTTGGTGTGCGAGGCCTGACCTGCCCACTCCGGGTGACCGAGGCGGTGCATCAGGTAGCTGCCGAGCACGCCACCGAAGATGACGATTTCAGAGGCGATGAGCCACCACACGGCCAGCTTGCCGGTGGAGATGCCGGTCGCGCTGCGCGTGGTCGCGATGGGACGGGTCATGCTCATGACTGGTTGCCCTCGACGTTCTGCGGCCAGTAGTCGTCCTGGCGGTCAGGGTGGCTGAACTCGTACGGGCCCCGGTACACGTGGGGCAGGCCGCCGGGGAAGTTGCCGTGCGGCGGAGGCGACGGCGCGACCCACTCGAGCGTGTTGGCCTTCCACGGGTTGGCCTCGGCCTTCTTCCCGAAGAAGATCGAGTAGAAGTAGTTGATCAGGAACACGACCTGGAACGCGAGCAGCACCACCAGAGAGAGCGTGGCCAGAATTCGCAGGTCCTGCATGCCCGGCTTCATGAGGTCGGGGAAGTGCGTGTAGTCGTAGATGCGGCGGTGATCGCCACGCGCACCGAGCAGGAAGAGCGGAATGAAGATGAAGTTGAAGGGGATGATGGTGCCCCAGAAGTGCACCTTGCCCCACGCTTCGTTCATGTACCGGCCGAACATCTTCGGGAACCAGTAGGTCACCGCCGCGAACACCGCGATGAAGGCGATGGGGAAGAACGTGTAGTGGAAGTGCGCGAGTACGAAGTACGTGTCGTGGAAGTAGATGTCAGCGCCCGACGCGCCCAGGAAGATGCCCGTCACGCCGCCGACCAGGAACTCGGCGATGAAGGCCAGGGCCCACAACATGGGCGTCTGCAGGCGAATCGACCCGCCGAACAGAGTGGCGATGTACACGAAGCACATCTCGGCGACCGGAATCGAGATGAGCAGCGTGGTGACCGAGAAGATGTTCGCCATGCGCGGGTCGATGCCGGCGATGAACTGGTGGTGCGCCCACACGAAGAAGCCGAGCACGCCCGTGCCGACCGCCGTGTAGAGCACCGTCTTGTACGCAAAGAGCTTCTTGCGCGCGAAGGTGGTGATGACCTCGGCCACGATGCCCATGGCGGGCAGCAGCACGACGTACACCTCCGGGTGACCGAAGAACCAGAACAGGTGCTGCCACAGAATCGGGTCGCCGCCCTTGTTGGGGTCGAAGAACGCGGTGCCGATGGTCTGGTCGAACAGCAGCATCACCGCACCGGCGACCAGCGGGCCCACCGACGCCATGAACAGAATGCTGGCGATGATGATCATCCAGATCACGATGGGCACGTCGAACATCTTCATGCCCGGCGCGCGGCTGTTCATGACGGTGGTGACGAAGTTGATGCCGCCCAGGAGGAACGCGGCGAACTCGAGCGCCACGGCCAGCAGCCAGAGCGGCGCGCCGTGCGGCGTGAGGTTGTATTCAGCCTTGGCCGCGAGCGGGGGGTAGCTGGTCCACGCGCCGCCGAAGCCGCCGCCTTCCGCGAAGAACGAGGCGAAGAGCACGATCACCGACAGGAGGAAGATCTGGTAGCTCAAGCGGTTGAGCCGCGGGAACACCATGTCGTCGCAGCCGATCATCAGGGGAATCAGGTAGTTCCCCAGCGCGGCGATGAGCACGGGCATCGCGACCCAGAAGATCATCACCGAGCCGTGCGTGGTGACGAGCGCGTTGTAGTCGGTGGAGGTGACGCGGCCGTAGCCGGGCACGCTGATGCCGGGGAAGGCGATCTGCATGCGGAACGCGTAGACCGCGAACCCGCCCACCAGCGCCATGAACATGCCGGTGAACAGGTACTGCATGCCGATCATCTTGTGGTCGGTCGACCAGAAGTACTTCAGGAAGAAGTTCGGCTCTTCGTGATGGCCGTGTGCATCGTGGCCGTGGGCGTCATGCCCGTGGCCGTGGTCTGCGGTGGTGCTGCTCATCGCATGCCTCCGGTCTGCTCGGTCGCAGAGGGGGTGAGGGCCGCCGTGGCCGGGGTCTGCGAAAGCACCCAGGCCGCGTAATCCTCAGAGGTGTGAATCAGAACGCGGGCCGGCATGAGCGCGTGACCGATGCCGCAGATCTCGGTGCACTGAATGTCGAAGCCGCCCGACTGCGTGGCCTTGAACCAGCCACGAATGGTGCGGCCCGGCACGATGTCCTGCTTGAGCCGGAACACCGGGATCGAGAAGCTGTGGAGCACGTCGCGGCTCTGGAGCTCGAAGTGGTACGTCTTGCCCTTCTCGACGTGGAGCTCGTCGACGAGGCGGATGTCGTCGGCGGTGTCGAGCTTGCCGTCGGCGCCGGGGTGCACGAACGTCCACGCCCACTGCTGGGCGATGACGCGCACCGTGGCGTCGGCCTGCGGCATGGTCTGCTTGACCTCCTGCCAGACGCGAATGGCCGAGACGATGATGAACACGTCGAAGACCAGCGTCGCGTAGTGGGGAATGGCGACCCAGCGCTTCTCTTTGGCGTCTTCACCGGCCACGTACTTCGCGCGAACGCCTTCCTGCGCGGTGTAGCGAACGATGAAATAGAAGAAGACGGCTTCGGCGAGCAGCCACCAGAAGCCGACGATGCCGGTGACGATCAGAATCAGGTGATCGATGTCGCCGGAGAAGGTCGAAGCCGATTCGACATACTTGTCGATCATCGTCAGTTCCTCAGCACGAAGAAGTAGACCACCACGAAGAAGGCGAGCGCGCCTCCCGAGGTGAGAACGAAGATGGTCTTGGACAGGCCGTCAGGGTTCGTTTGGCTCATGGGTTCCTCACTTCGCCAACGTGCCGATGTGGGCCACGACATTCTTGATGGCCTGCTCGTCGGCGAGCGTCATGGCCATCGGGCGCATCTGCGCACCGGTGACGTCCTTGGGGTGCGTGCCTCGAATGCCCGACTTGAACTTCTTGATCTGGCTGGCGAGGTACCAGTCGTGCTGGCCGGTGATGGGCGGGGCGTTGAGCGCCTGGTTGCCCTTGCCGTCGGGGCCGTGGCACGCGGTGCAGGTGGCGTACGACTGCGCGCCGGCGGCGGCGTCACCACCCTCGAGCGTCTTCGCCTGGTTCTTCGCGGGCAGCTGCGAGACGTAGGTGAGGACGGCCTTGATCTCCTGGTCGTCCATCATCTGGCGCGACATGGGGCGCATGCGCAGGCCCTCGATGTCGTCCGGGTGCGCGCCGCGGATGCCCGTGCGGAACTTGTAGAACTGAGCCTCGAGGTACCAGGAGGGCAGGCCTGCGATGGCCGGCGCCGCGATGTTCTGCTGGCCGTAGCCGTCGCGACCGTGACAGTTCTCACAAGCTCCGTAGAGCTCCTGGCCCGTCAGCGTCTTCTTGGCACCGTCGGGACGGTGGCAGCCGCTCAATGCCGCGACCAGCACGAGGCTGGCGAGCATGAGCGGGTTCAACTTCAACATTCCGTGCATGTGATGCTCCGGCTCCTGCATGGGAACGCGCGACGTGCGAATGACACGCCCGGTCGGGCCGGCCATTTGGCACACGGTGCGCAGTGATCCAAGGGAATTACTGGCGCAAAAATCGCGCGGAGAAGTCAGCGTGATTCGTCGCATTGACCCGACGAAACCCACACGTCGACGTCGTCGACGTAGACCACGTCACCGACCTTCGCGGCCGTCTGGCTGCCAGGCGCGGAGTCGACTTCGAAGAACAACTGCAGCGACTCGCCGGAGTTCACCTTGAGGTTCAAGCCGTTGGTGGGTGGGGTCTTCTGCCATTGGTCGTCGAGCGGCTCGGCGAACCGCTGCTGCGTTCCACCGCCGTTGGCGACGCTGAGGAGCACCGACCGCACCACCGGCGCGGTGCCTTTGACCCAGGCCTGCACGCAGTAGGTCTTACCGGCGCCATCACTCACGATGGGGGTCGAGTAGGCGAAGCGGCCGCCGGCCTGGCCGACGACGAGCTTCGCGGCGGCGCCAGAGCGGCCTTCACCGGGGGCCCGTTCGACGGTGCCATAGATGGCGTTCCAGCCCGTGGGCTTGTCATCGCCGCACTCGAAGCCGGGGTTGTTGATGAGGACGGCCGGCGATTTCGTGGGCGCAGCGCACGGGTCGACGCCGGCGTCGGGCGTCATCGTGGAACCGCAGCCCGTGAGGACGAGGAGAGAGAGCAGAGAGGCGCGCATCGGGCGGGGCGGTTTAGCGGAAAAGCGCTGAGGGTGGGCGGTGATGACGGGTGTGGTTGGCGTTCCTGCGCGCGCCGGCCTGTCGGCACGTCACGCGTTCATGTGACGGTTTGCGCACGCGTGCGGGACCAGTGGACCAAACGTGTCGTGCCGAAGCGCACGATCGAATGGGCATCGATGATCACCCCACGCGCTCAGCGCCCACTCTGACGAGCCTGAAGGGTGGACCGTGATGACGGGTGTGGTCGACGTGCTCATCGCCCGCCAGCCTCTCGGCACGTCACGCGTTCACGCACTTCGTTTCACGTGAGCGCTTGTTCAGATGACGGTTTGCGCACGCTATCGACCAAGAGTGACACCTGAACCGGTCGCGAAGGGTGCGCGAACCAGTGAAGCCGAAGTGTCGTGCCGAAGTGCACGTGCGAGTGGACAGGGATGATCACCCGCGCGCTCAACGCCCACGCTAACGAGCCTGAAAGGTGGCCGTGATGACGGGTGTGGTTTGCGTGCCTGGCGCGCGCCGGCGTCTCGACACGTCACGCGTTCATGTGACGGTTTGCGCACGCTATCGACCAAGAGTGACACCTGGACCGTTCGCAAAGCGTGCGCGAACCAGTGACCCGGGCGTCGTGCAGTGGCGAAAGTGCGAGTCGAGCTGAGCTGATCACCCCACCCGACCCGCGCTCATGAAGAGCTGATCAACGCACGCGACGACGGCGCAGCACGAAGCCCAGCAACAGCGCAAACGGAGCGAGCGGATCGACCGCCGTGCAGCCACACCCCGGCTTCGCGACACCTTCGCCGCCGCCGCCGGTGCCCTCACCACCGCCCGTGCCTTCGCCTCCACCCATCGCTTCAGAGCCGCCGCCAGTCGCGCCAGCGCCACCACCCGTCGCACCCGAACCGCCGCCGGTCGAACCGGCACCGCCACCCGTCGACGCAGTGCCTCCGCCCGTCGACGCAGTGCCTCCACCCGTCGCGCCCGCCCCACCACCCGTGGGCGACGTCATCGCGTCGAGCGTGAACACGCACTCCGTCCACGCGGTCATGTTGAAGCCGTCGAGGAACCGCACGCGCACACGGTATTCGGTGTCCTCCATCCACGGCACGCTGGCGAGCGAGACGACGGTGTCGGCCATGCCCTGCTGCGCCACGGTCTGCGAGAAGATGGCCGTCGCCGTCGCGGGGTCCTGGCTGGCGAGGAACACCTTCACCTCGACCTGAATCGCGTCCTGCTCCACGTCGCTCACGTTGGCGACGGTCACCTGCGTGGGCGCGACGTTCACCGTGCCGCACGTCAGCCCCGAGAGCATCGGTGGCGTGGGGCTGGAGTTCATGCGCACGCGGAACTCGTTCACGTTGCTGCGCGGGCTGCTCGCGCCCCGCGCGTCGGTCGCGGTGACCCGGCCGAAGTACGTCGTGCCCCAGTCGAGGTTCATGGGCACGGTCCAACTCGTGGTCGTCGAGCCCACGGTCGTCGGCACCTGGCCGCTGTTCACGACCACGTTGGTGAACGCGAGGTCGCGCGCCACTTCGAAGCGCAACGTCACGTCTTCGTCTTCGGGGTCGACGGGGTTCGAAGCCTCGAGCGTCGCCGCGCGCGTCATCAGCTCTTCACCGTCGGCGGGCTTGTTCAGCACCGGAGTGCCCGGCGGGTCGTTGATGGAGTCGACGAAGAACGTCCATTCAACACTCCACACGCTGTAGCCGTTGAGCGCGGTGCCATCGAACGCGCGCACGCGCCAGGTGACGAGCGCGTTCTCGGGGATCGCCGACGCCGCGTAACGGACCTCCGGAGGTGTGCCCGCGTCGAAGCGCCAGCCGCCGTCGACGCCGGTGACCGTGCCGCTCTGCGCGCCGCCGTCGGCCCAGCTCAACTCGAACTCGTACGACAACGTCTCTTCGTCGATGTCGTCGGCCTCGAGGCACACCAGGGTGGGCGTACGCGTGGTCACCGTGGCACCGGCATCGGGGAAGAACAGCTGCGGAGCCGAAGGCGCCACGTTCACGCCGGCGATGACGATGTTCACCGTCGCGGTGGTGGTGAACTCGCCGTCAGCCACGGTCGCCACGAGTTGATACGGGCCGCCCCGCTGCGCGGTCTGCGAAGCGGTCCAGTTGACGGTGTACGTACCGGTCGCGGTGCTGAAGGTGCCGCCCGCCACCACGGTGTTCTGCGCGTCACGAAGCTCGAAGGTGCCGCCGGTGATGTTGCCGTCGGGGTCGGTGAAGTCGAGCGCGATGGCCAGCGCGTCACCTTCATTGGCGTTGATCATGGTGGCCGGCGAACCATTGAACGACGCGGTCAACGAAGGCCGGCGATTGCCGAGCGCAATGCTGAGCGCGTAGGGGCCGGCGGAGTTCTGGTTCGTACCGTTCCACGCGGTGTCACCGAAGGTCGAGACCACCACGCAGTAGCGGCCCGCGGTGCCGAGCTCACCGGTGTCGAGCTGCGACGCCACACCGGGGCCCGAGTCGTCGTCTTCACCGAGTTTGGTGGCGCCGCTCCACAACGAGACGACGGGGTCGACCCACGGGCTCGGCACCACGGTGTTGTCTTCGAGCGTGAGGGTGCCGCCCACGTTGATGATGAAGCGGTCGGTCGCCAGGCCATCGAAGCAGTACCAGTCGGTGTCGCCGCTCGCGCGCGGGCCGATGGCACCGGTGGCCAGGAACGTGCCGGGCGTCGCACCGCGAAAGAGGGTCGCGTCGAAACCGGAACCGGTGGCGGTCGCGCTGTTGTTGGGCTCACGCGGATCCGTCGGCGCGGGGGCCATCACCACGTTCGAAATCGTCGGCGCCGTGTTCGACGTCACCGCGATGGGCGTGCGAATGGTGTCGGCGAGGTTGTAGTTCGGGTCGTGAAGAATGAGCCGCGTGGCGCCGGGCCGCAGGCCGCGGAACGAGAAGAGCCCCGGCCAGAAGGCGTCGTTCTTGGTGGTGTCGTTGTGGTGCACGCGGCGGTCGCTGATCAGCTCTGCACGCGACTGCACGCCACCCTGGTTCACGTTCGACTGGTTCACCGCGCGACCGTCGAAGCCGCCGTTCACCTCGACCTGAATGTCGAGCCCCGGCAGCGAATCGGTGGCGCCGAGCGGGAAGACGTCGGCGTCTTCCATCACGTACCCATCGGCGCTGGGAGGCACGGCGTCGAACCAGCGATCTCCCCAGTTGCCGGACACGCCGTTGGGCATGCGCGTGTCGACCTTGTACGAGCCGGCCGCGACGCCGGTGAACACGTAGTTGCCCGCGCCATCGGTGGTGGTCACGGAGCCGTACGGGCTCTGAAAGCTGTAGCCCTTCGGCCCGAGCCCCCACAGCCGCACCTGCATGCCGCCCACGCCGGCGCTGCCATCGTGAATGCGGCCGGAAACTGAAGCGCCAAACGCCATCGACGACGCGAGCGCGACAACGAGTGCTGATTTCATGGGACCTCCCCCGAAGAGGTTGAAGCGACTGGCGCTGCAATATCAGGGGATGAACGTCACCGTCACCGTGAGGGCCGCACTTCCGATGGTCGCGGTGACCGTTTGAGGTCCCACAGTTCCCGACGTGAACGTGGTCGTCGCCGTGCCGTCGGCCGCGGTGGTGGTGGTCGCCGCCCCGAACGTGCCGTCGCCGCTCGCGCTGAAGGTGACGGGAACGCCGCCGAGCACGTTTCCGCCGAGGTCCTTCGCGGTGAGCGTGAGCGTCGCGCTGCCACCGGTGACGACGTTGGTCGGGCTGGCCTCCAGGGTGCTGGTGGCGGCCGACAGGTCACCGGTGACGACGTCGAACATCACGCTCTCGTCGGCGGCGCCGCTCGTGGTCTCGGCGCGCAGGGCGTAGCCGGTCTGCACGCGGTTGATGACGAGGTTCGGGAAGGTGATGAGCCCGTTGACCGCGACCGTCGCCGCGCCGTTCTGCACCGAGCCTCCGTTCGAACGCACCAGCCGCACCGAGGCCATGAACGCGTTGTCGTTGGTCACGACGTTGCCGCGACCGTCGGTCACCTCGAGCACCACGGCGGGCGAAATGGCGACCCCGGCCTTCGTGGTCGTCGGCTGCACCTTGAAGCGAATGCCTTCGGCGGGCCCGGCGACGAAGGTGAGCGTCTTCGAGCCGAGCTCGGTGGTGACGCCGTTCAACTCGGCCTTCACGGTGACCGTCTTCTCTTCGGCCTTCTCGCTGGAGAAGTTCGCGTTGGCGAGGCCGTCGTTCGAGGTGTTGCTGGACTGATCAGCGCCGCCGGTGACCGAGAACGTCACCTTCACGCCGCCGAGGCCCTTGCCGTCTGCGTCGCGCACGGTCGCGGTGATCCGCACTGAGTCCTGGTTGTTGGCGACCGCCGAGGTCTTGTCGGCCTCGAGCGACGATTTCGCCGCGTCGACCGCCACAGTTCCCGGTGGATTCATCGAGCCGGAACAACCGAGCAACAGTGCGAAAAGGGGGATCAAAGGGCGCATGACGGCGAAGAATACACGTCTTTCCGTGTACTTACGATGGCGCGATCTGTCCTTTGCACTGTCGCGTTTGGCCGCGGGTCAGGGCGACAACACGTCATGTCCTCCAGCGAACTCGTCCTTCTCTACAAGCGCTTCGGCCCGGTTCTCTTCTCGCACTTCCTCCGCAGCCTGGGAGACGAGAACAAGGCGATGAAGGCCACGCGCTACGCGTTCGAAGAGCTGGTGCGTCAGGGCAAGTCGACGGAGCGCGAGGTCGTGCAGTGGATCCGCGACCTCGGCACGCCGCCGCAGGTCGCGCAGACCGATTCGATCTACTGATCAACTCCGCGCGGCGATGGGCGCCTTCTTGAGACGGCCCCAGCCGACGAACGCGCTCAGCCCGCCGAGGATGAGGTTCGACGGGAGCGCGGCGAACTCGCCCTGGCTCACGTGCCAGAGCGCGGCGAGCACCATCACCAAGGCCAGCGCAAACCCGGCGACGGGCGTGAGGATGGGCTTGATGCGCAACGCTGAAGGAAGAATCAACCCGAGCGCGCCGGCGATTTCAGACACGCCGATGAAGCGCACCGCCCACACCGGGAAGGTGTTCACGAAGCCCATGCCCGCGGCCGCGAGTTGATCAATCGGCTGCGTAGCCTTCATGAAGCCGGCTCCGAGCCACGCGAAGGCCAGGAGAACCTGCAGAATCCACAGCGCGATGTTCCAGCCCTTGTTCATTGCGTGACTCCAGTCGTCGAAGAAGCGAGCAGCGCTGCTTTGAGCGTCTCGGTGGGTTGAGCGCCAGACAATCGCTGGCCATTCGGAAAGACGAAGAACGGAACACCGGTGATGCCCTGCCGTGAAGCGGCGATCGCCTCGGCGCGCGTGGCCTCGAGCTCCTGCGGATCATTCACGATGCGCTTCACTTCGTCGGCGGTGAAGCCGTGAGGCGTGGCGAGGCCGACCAACGTCGCCTCGTCCGAGATGTTCTTGCCGTCGAGGAAGTTCGCGCGGAACAGCGCCTGCTCGAGCCGGCGCTGGGTGCCCTTCTTGGCGGCGTGGCGCAGCAGCGCGTGCCCCTTCACCGTCGAGTACTGACGCGGTTGCTTCGAGAGGTCGAGGTCGATGCCGCTCTCCTTCGCGAACGCTTCCACGCGCGCAAAGAGCTCCTTCGGCTCGCGGCCCGTCTTCTCACGGAGCATCTGCGCGACGTCGATGCCTTCCGGCGGCGTGTCGGCGTTGAGCAGGAACGTCTTGTGCTGAATCACCACGCGCTGGCCGAGGCCGCTCTGGGCGACCGCAGCGTCGAGGCGCTCGGTGCCCACGAAGCACCACGGGCAGACCATGTCTGCGTACACCTCGACGACGATGGGCTTTTCCACCGGCGCCGACTTGCAGCTGATCAGCGTCAGCAACGCCGCGAGGGCCGCGAACCTCACGACGGGAGCTCGCAGCCGTCAGGGCCGCACACCGCGTTGCTCGGGAATTCAGCGGACGGTTCACGCTCGTTCCACGCCTGCGTGAGGGCCTCGACGAACACCTCGACCGGCTGAGCGCCCGACACACCGTATTTATTGTCGATGACCACGAAGGGAACGCCGCTGACGCCCATGCGCTGCGCGACGCGGCCGTCTTCGAGCACCTGCTGCGCGTACTTGCGGCTGGTGAGCACCTCGCGCGCCTTGCTGCCGTCGAGCCCCTGCTCTTGCGCGAGCGTCACCAGTGACTCGACGTCGAAGATGGAGCGCGCCTGCCCGAAGTACACCTTGTAGAGCGCCTTCCACATCGCATCGCCCTTGCCCTGCTCGGTGGCCCAGGCGGCGAGTTCGTGCGCCATCGAGGTGTTGCCGGCGCGGTTGTCACCGACGATGTACGGCCAGAGGCCCTGCTTCTCGGCCAGCTGTTCCACGCGCGCGGTCATCTGCTTCACCTGCGCCGCGGGAATGCCCTTCTTCTTCTCGAGCATCAGCGCCACGGGCTCGGACACGCCGACCGGCGAGGTCTCGTCGAGCTGGAAGCTGTGGTGCACGAGCTCGACGTCTTTGCCGAACTTCGTGATGGCCTGCTCGAGCTGGTGCGAACCGAGGCCGCACCACGGGCAGATGATGTCGGTCCACAGGTCCACGCGCATCTTCGTCGTCATGCGCATTCTTTACGGTTCGGGATTGTCTGATGCAAGACAATCGCGCGCCGGACGATTGGGCATTAGAGGAGCGCCATGAGCTGCCCGGAGCAGAACGACGACCTCGCGTGGTTGCTGCAGCGCAATGCGCACCGGTTGAGGAATGCGCTCGACGGGCTGGCGGTGAAGCACGGGCTCGAAGGCGGCTTCCGTGACTACGTGTTGCTGATGCTGCTCGAGAGCGAAGCGCCACAGACGCAGATCGAGCTGGGGCAACTGGCGCAGGTCGACAAGACGACGTTGATGGCATCGCTGGACCTGTTGGAGGCCGCAGGCATCGTGGAGCGGAAGTTGAACCCCACCAATCGCCGCGTGCGCACCCCGGTGTTGACGGCGAAGGGGAAGAAGGTGCTCAAGGCGGTGAGCGCGGCGCGGAAGGCGTCGGAAGAGTTGCCGGGCATGAGCGCGACAGAACTGAAGACCCTGCGGGCGTTGCTGGTGAAGCTCGATGCCGCGTGTGAAGCGGCGGGCATGAAGACGCCCGGCTCGTGCATGTGAGCGCAGCGCCTCACCCGGGCCTGACGCGGTCGATGCGAAACGTGCGGGCCGAAAATTCGATCGCCCCGCGCGGCCCGCTACGACGGTGCGCATGCGAACGATTCTCTTCGGCGCTCTCGCATGGCTCTCGTCGTGCACCACGGAAGAAGCGATGACCGCACCGCGCCCGGCGACAGTGACCACCACGGCGGTCAGCAAGCCGTCACTCGACCTGCGCGGCGAGGTCGACGTGGCGCTCAAGAACGACGAAGCGCTGCTGCTGCTGAGCGTGTGGGCGGCGGTCGGCCACTTCGGGGGCGCTGCGACGAATCCGTGAAAAGCCGCCGGGGAAGGTATGTCTCCTCCTCATGGCGGGGTGCATCACGGACGAAGTGTTGGCGGCGTGGGCGATCGGCACGGCGACGCCCGACGTGGTGTCGTCCATTCAGGACCACATCGCCTCGTGCGCGAGCTGCCGCACCGTGGCCGCTGAGGTCGCGCGCACCGCGGGTTCTCGCCCGAAGCCGAAGTCGCTCGGCCGCTACGAGCTGCAGGAGCCCGTGGGCGCTGGCGGCATGGGCACGGTGTTCTCGGCGTGGGACCCCACGCTCAGCCGCCGGGTCGCCGTGAAGCTGCTGCACGAAGCCGCCGTCGACAGTCACCGCGCCGAACGCTTTCACCTCGAGCGTCAGGTGTTGGGCGGGCTCGAACACCCGCACATCGCGCGGCTGCTCGACGCCGGTGAGACCGAAGAAGGTCAGCCGTGGTTCGCGATGGACTTCATCGACGGCAAACCGCTCGATGAAGCGTTCGACGCCGCGAAGCTCACGCCGCAGCAACGCGTCGAATTGATGTTGCCGGTGTTGCGCGCCGTCACCGCCGCGCATCAGCACCTGGTCGTTCACCGCGACCTGAAGCCTTCGAACATCCTCGTCGACAAGAACGGTGAGCCGCACCTCGTCGACTTCGGCATCGCGCGCCTGCTCGAAGGCGCGAGTGGGCTCACGCAGACCGGAGTGACGCCGATGACGCCCGCGTACGCGTCTCCGGAACAAGTGCGACGCGAGCCCGTCGCGGTGACCACCGACGTGTATTCACTCGGCGTGGTCCTCTACGAAGTGCTCACCGGCGTTTCTCCGTACGAGACGAAGCCGGGCGACGTCGAAGGTGTGCTCGCGGCCATCACCAGGGCCGAGGTGAAGCTGCCGAGTGAAGCCGTCCTTCGCGCGACGGCTTCGCAGGTCGCGGCGCGCGGGCTCACCCGCGAGAAGTTGAGAAGCGCGCTGCAGGGTGACCTCGACGCCATCGTGATGATGGCGCTGCGCAAAGACCCGCAGGACCGCTACCAGTCGGTGCAGGCGTTGACCGACGACCTCGTCGCCGCACTCGAACGTCGCCCCACCCTCGCCCGCCGTGGCGACCGTGCGTATCGCGCAGCGCTCTTCGTGCGTCGCAACCGCGCGCTGGTCGCAGGCGTTTCGGCGGCGTTCGTCGCGCTCACCGTCGGTCTGGTGGCCACCGTGTGGCAGGCGCGCCGCGCGGAAACGGAGCGCGACCTCGCGCAGGCCCGCTTCAATCAGGTGCGGCAGCTCGCGAAGGCGGTGCTCTTCAGGTACCACGACGGCATCGCCGACCTGCCGGGCTCCACGGCGCTGCGACAGGAGCTGGTGAAGGACGCGCAGGGCTACCTCGAAGCGCTCTCGGCGCAGGCGGCGAACGACCTCGCGCTCAAGCAGGAGCTGGCGACGTCGTACCTGAAGCTCGGCGACGTGCAGGGAGACCCGTTCACCGCCAGCCTCGGTGACACCAGCGCGGCAAAGGAGAGCTACCTGAAGGCGCGCGCGCTCGCCGAGTCGATCCTGGTGAGCCACCCCACCGACTGGGACGCGCGGCGCACCCTCGCGCAGAGTCACGAGAAGCGCGGCAGCCTCGAAGAGGTCACCGGCAGCCTCGAGACCGCGCTCGGCATGCTGCTCGAAGGCCTCGCGCTCGACGCGAAGTTGCTCGACGAGCGGCCTGACGACCTCGACCAGCGCTTCTGGCTGGGTCGCGACGAGCTCGGCGTGGGTCAGGTGTTGATGGATCTGGGCCGGCTCGGAGAATCGAAGGAGCACCTGCAGCGCTCGCTCGACCTGCGCGCGGGGGTCGCCGCGAAACGAAACGACCCCGCGAGCCGGCGTGGCGTGACAGTGGCGCTCATCTCGCTTTCGCGCGTGGCGACGGAAGAGGCGCGCCTCGACGACGCCATCGAGCTCGCGCTCCGGGCCGAAGCGCAGGGCAGCGCGCTGGTCGCCGAAAGCCCCGGCTCGGTCGAGATGAAGCGCACGCTGCAGGTGGCGTGGCAGGTGCTCATCGGCGCCTATCGACTCGCGGGCCGCTTCGCCGACGCGCTGCCCTACGCGCGCAAGAGCACGGCGGCCGCGCGCGCGGCGTACGACGGCGACCCTGGCAACTCGGTCGCGGCCCGTGACCTCGTCGTCGCCTTGACGCTCGAAGGTGGTCTGCTGTCGTCGCTCAACCGCCTCGAAGAGACCCGCGCGCTCGAGCACGAAGCCCTGGAGCTGCTGCGCGCGTCGCACCAGCGAGACCCGGCCAACATGCAGACGCTGCGGAACCTCGGCCGGCAGCTGGTGGCCTCGGCCTACGACGCTGCGTGGCGCGGTGAGTTCGACACCGCTGAACGGCGGCTCGTCGAGCAGGCGAAGATTGCCGCGGAGCTGAAGGCGCGCGACGCGCAGGACTTCACGACGCTCGAGGAGCTCACCTCGGCGCACGACGTGCGAGCCATCATCTTCACCCGGCAGGGCCGCTTCACCGACGCCCTCGCCGAACAACAGCAGGTGCTCGACGAGACGCTGGCGCAGACCGGCAGCTCGCCTGAATCGAAGCGCCTGTGGACCCAGGTCGGTCACGCGCAGGCGGCGTTGGTGAAGTTGCGGGTGCGCATCGCCGAGAAATCGAAGGCGGAGGCCGATTGGCAAGCCGCGCTCGCCCAGGAAGACGCGGCCGCGCGCGCCGTGGCCGAAATCGTCAAAGACGACAACCTGCTGAGCGCGTTCGAAGACACCATCGAAGAGCGCGCCGAGCTGAAGACCCGCATCGAAGCCGCGCTCGCCGGCAAGCCGCTGCCTCCACTCCCACCGCTCTGAAGAAGGTTCGATGAAGACCGACTGCATCACCGACGACGAGATGGCGGCGTTCGCGCAGGGCTCCGCACACCCGCAGCGCATCACGTCGATTCAGGAGCACATCTCTTCCTGCGCCGAGTGCCGCACCGTCGCCGCCGAGCTGGCGCGCACCAGCGGCGCACGCCCCAGGCCCCGAGCCCTCGGCCGCTATGAGCTGCACGAGCCCGTCGGCGCCGGCGGCATGGGCACGGTGTTCTCGGCCTGGGACCCCACGCTCAACCGCCAGGTCGCCGTGAAGCTGCTGCACGAAGCCGCCGTCGACGGGCACCGCGCCGAGCGCTTTCTGCTCGAGCGCCAGGTGCTGGCGAGCCTCGAGCACCCGCACATCGCGCGGCTGCTCGACGCGGGTGAAACCGAAGAGGGCCGGCCGTGGTTCGCGATGGACTTCGTCGACGGCAAGCCGCTCGACCTCGCCTGCGACGAAGCGAAGTTGACCGTGCAGCAGCGCGTGGAGCTGATGTTGCCGGTGCTGCGCGCGGTGACCGCTGCGCACCAGCACCTCGTGGTGCACCGCGACCTGAAGCCCTCGAACATCCTCGTCGACAGGAGCGGCGCGCCGCGGCTGGTCGACTTCGGCATCGCGCGGCTGCTCGAAGGCGCCAGCGGGCTCACGCAGACCGGCATGACGCCCATGACGCCGGCCTACGCGTCGCCCGAGCAGGTGCGGCGGGAGCCGGCGGCGGTGACCACCGACGTCTATTCGCTGGGCGTGGTGCTCTACGAGTTGTTCACCGGCGTCTCGCCGTACGAAACGAAGGCCGGTGATGTCGAAGCGCTGCTCGGCGCGGTCACCGCGGGCGTCGTGAAGCCGCCGAGTGAAGCGGTGGTGCGCGCGTCCGACGTGCAGGTGGCCGCGCGTGGGGGCTCGCGCGAAGCGCTCCGCGCCACGTTGCAGGGCGACCTCGACGCCATCGTGCTGATGGCGCTGCGCCGCGACCCCAGCGACCGCTACCAGTCGGTGCAGGCGCTGACCGACGACCTCACCGCCGCGCTCCAGGGCCGGCCCACGCTGGCCCGCCGTGGAGACCGTGCGTACCGCGCGGCGCTCTTCGTTCGCCGCAATCGCGCGCTCGTGGCCGGCCTCAGCGCCGCCTTCGTCGCGTTGACCGTGGGGCTGGTCGCCACCATCTGGCAGGCGCGGCGCGCCGAGGCCGAGCGTGACCTCGCGCGGTCGCGCTTCGAGCAGGTGCGGCAGCTCGCGAAGGCGGTGCTGTTCGACTACCACGACGGCATCGCCGACCTGCCCGGCTCGACCGCGTTGCGGCAGCGGCTGGTGAAAGACGCGCAGGGCTACCTCGCCGCGCTCGCCACCCAGGTCGAAGACGACGCCAGCCTGAAGCAGGAGCTGGCCACCTCGTACCTGAAGCTCGGTGACGTGCAGGGCGACCCCTTCGGCGCGAGCCTCGGTGACACCGCCGCGGCGAAGCGGAGCTACCTCGAGGGCCAACGGCTCGCCAGGGCCATCGTGGCGGCCGACCCGAGCAGCTTCGCGGGCCGTCGCGCCCTGGCCTCGAGCGCAGAGAAGCTCGCGGCCATCGAAGAGGTGACCGGCGATCTCGAAGAAGCGGTGAAGGGCTACCTGGAAGCCGTCGCCATCGACACGCAGCTGCTCGGCGAACGCCCCGATGACTTCGAGCAGATGACGGTGTTGGGCCGAGACGAGCTCGCGGCGGCGCAGACGCTGATGCAGCTGGGGAGGCTCGACGATGCCGACACGCACCTGGCGCGCAGCCTCGCGCTGCGTCGAAAGGCCGCCGGGCACGGTGACGCGCTCAGCCGACGCGCGGTGGCTGCCGTACTCATCACCGTGACCGAGCTGCGCAGCGAACAGGGGCGCCTGCCGGAGGCCTTCGAGGCCGCCAACGAAGCGGCCTCGGTGTTCGAAGCGCTCTCGAAAGAGAAGCCCGACGCCATCGAGTACCGGCGCGGCGTACAGCGCGCCCACGCGGTGCTGGCGACGCTCTTTCAGCTCACGCGCGACTTCGAACAGTCGCTCAAGCACTCGCGGCTGCAGGCCGACGAAGCGCTCGCAGTGCTGAAGCTCGACCCGGCCAACTCGGTGGCGCAGCGCGACGCGGTGGTGGGCCTCACCAACCTCGCCCAGATGCTCGAGAGCTCCGACCGGCACGCCGAGTCATGGGACTTCAGCGAGCAGGCGCTCGCACTTCAGAGGGACATTCTGGCCCGCGACGCAGCCAACGTGCAGTCGCTGCGCGACTACGCCTCAGTGCTGGGCGCCAGCGCCTACGCCGCGTTGACGCTCGGGAAAAGCGAGGTGGCCGAGGCGCGCGCGCGCGAGGTCATCGCCCTGACCTTCCCCCCGGGCGAAGACAACGTGGTCACCACCGAGACCCGCGCGTTCGCGTGGCACACGCTGTCGCTGGTGATGGTGCAGCGCGGCCGCTTCGACGAGGCCAGGCGCGCGGCCGTGCGCTACATCGAGCTGCTCGAGTCTCTCCTGCAGGCCGATGATTCGCAGCAGCGCATTCGCAACCGCGTCGCGCTCGCGGTGAACGCCCAGGCCGAAACCTGGGTGCGCGCGGCCGAAGCCTCGCACACGCGCGCCGACTGGCTGGCCGCCGATGAAGTGCTGAAGCGGGCCGTGGAGCTCTCGACGCCACTCGAAGCACAAGGCAAGGCGCTCGAGGCCCTCAAGAGCACCCGCGACGAGCGCGAAGCCCTGCGCAAACGCATCGACGCTGCGCTCGCGGGCAAGCCGCTGCCACCCATGGGCCCGATTCTCGCGGGTGAGTGACACGCATGAGCCGCGACTGCATCACCGACGACGAGCTGGCCGACCGGAGCGGGGCACGGCTCGGACGGCCGCACGGTCGCCTTCGGGGCCGCGCTGCCAGCTCGAGACCTTCCGCGCGAAGTGCACCGCGGCGCTGCGGGTGAGGGTCAGATCGTCAGCTTGTCGATGGACAGGCGGCTCTCGATGAGCCGCAGCACGCTGTCGACCTCCGCGGTCGTCAGCTTGAGCCGCGTCGACAACTGCGCGCGCGTCAGCTTGAGCACCGTGGCACGCGTCGCCGCGAGCCGGCGTGAAGCGGTGGGCACCGACCAGCCATAGAGGCGCCCCAGGTCGGCCAGGTGCAGACCGTCGATGTAGAACAGCCGCAGCGCGGCGCGCTCGTCGGGCGGCAGCTCGGCCATGGCGTCGGCGAAGGCCAGCTTGAACTCCTGCCGGTAGCGCGACTTGAGCGCGGTGACTTCGGGGTCGTCGGCGCCGTCGGCCGCGTCGAAGACCACCTCGTCGCCCGACACCGGCTGCCGCGAATCAGCGCTGATGCGGTTGAGCGCCAGGCGCACGGTGACGGCCTGCACGTACCCCGCGAGCGGCCCCTGCCCCGCGTAGTCGGCCAGGCGCGGCGCACCGCCGTCGACGGGCACCAGCAGTCGCTCGCGCACCGCCTGCGCGACCTCGTGCGCGAAGTCGAGCGAGCCGAAGCGCCGCGCGGTGGCCAGCATCACCGGCGTGAAGGTGACCTCGAAGCGCGACAGCGCCTCCGCTTCGCCGCGAACGCAGCCCTTCGCCAACTCCAGGTCTTCCGAGAACGCGGGCACGAGAACTCCCAAGTACCTGTTTCGAGGCACGTTTAGCGAATTGATGAAAACCCACAACGCGCCCCTTGTCGGGCGTGCGTGAGAAAACTCCTCCTTCTTCTGCCTGCGGCGCTGTGTGTGGTCTTCATCAACGCGTGTGGTCCGACGAACAGTTGCATGACGAACTCGGACTGTCCCGACGGCAAGAGCTGTCTGGGTGGCGAATGTCTCAGCACGGCGGCCACGCGCGACTGCTCCGAGGGCGACGAGCGCGCCTGCGGCAACGCGGCCGTCGGCGCCTGCAAGCAGGGCACGCAGCGCTGCGTGGAAGGCAAGTGGGAGACCACCTGCGCCGGCGAGGTGAAGCCCACGGCCGAGACGTGCAACCAGCTCGACGACGACTGTGACGGCCGGGTCGACGAAGAAGTCGAGCAGGCCTGGTACCCCGACGACGACCGGGACGGCCACGGCGACGCGGCGGCCTCCGGCGTCATGGGCTGCACCGCGCCCCCGGGTCACGTGGCCAGCAACGACGACTGCAACGACGCGGTCGCGACGGTGTCTCCGTCGGCCGCCGAGAGCTGCAGCGGCGAGGTCGACGACGACTGCGACGGCACCGTCAACGAGGGCTGCGGCTGTGGCACGCCGGGCGCGTCGGTGCCGTGCTGCAGCGGCCGTGGCCAGCAGACCTGTGGCAGCAACGGCATGCTGGGCACCTGCTCGGTGAGCGCGACGACGGAGCGCTGCAACGCCGTCGACGATGACTGTGACGGCCAGGTCGACGAGGGCAGCGCGCTGTGCAGCGGCGGTCAGGTCTGCAACGCGGGCTCGTGCGGCTGCGCGGCGGGCCAGGTGCTGTGCAACGGCGTGTGCAGCAGCGGTTCAGCGGAGACCTGTGACGGCCTCGACAACGACTGCAACGGCGCCATCGACGACGGCGCCGCGGCCCCGGTGAACGCCGACGGCGGCGCGCTGGAGTTCACGGGTGGCGTGGCGTTCGCCGACGGTGGCTGCGCGGTGGGCGTGGGCGCGTGCGAGCGCTTCGGCGCCACCACCTGCACCTCGGGCGGGCCCGCTTGCGGCGCGACGGCGGGCACCGCGGGCACCGAGAGCTGCAATGGCATCGACGACGACTGCGACGGCCTGGTCGACGACGGCAGCGCCATCTGCAGCGTGACCGGCCAGACGTGCACCGCCGGCGCCTGCGCGTGCCCCGCGGGCCAGGTGGTGTGCAGCGGCGCGTGCGTCACCACTTCGACCGAGGTGTGCGACGGCATCGACAACGACTGTGACGGCACCGTCGACGAGCAGCTCACCGTCGAGTGCTACGCCGATGCCGACAACGACCTCTACGCCGAGGGCACGACCCTCTCGAAGCAGTGCCCGGCCGGCAGCCGGACGCAGTTCGGGCTGTGCCCCCCGGGCTTCGTGGCGCCGAGCGCGTCGCTGGGCAGTGACTGCGACGGCAACAACGCCAACGCGTGGAGGAACGCGCAGGTGCGCTCCGACGCAGACGGTGACGGCATGTGCGCCAGCACCACCCTCAACCTGTGCATCGGCACCGCGGCGCCCGCCGGCTACCGCATCGCGACCGACTGCCCGCTGCTGGCCGACTGCAACGACCGCAACGCCGCCGCGTCGCTCCTGGTCTCGGTGCGCCCCGACGCCGACAACGACGGCTCCTGCGCGCCCGGCCTGCCGCAGTTCGCCTGCGCCAGCGACACCACGCCGCCGGCGGGCATGAAGTTCCCGGCCCAGTGCGCCGCGACGGACGACTGCAACGACGGGGCGCCCAACGTGTTCCGCACCGTCAGCACCCGCGCAGACGCCGACGGTGACGGCTGGTGCACGGGCGCGGCGACCGACGAGTGCATCGGCGCGCTGCCACCCGCCGGCCGCCGGGTCACGTCGGCGTGCGGCGGTGAAGACTGCTCCGACACCGACTCGCGGCGCACGCAGGCCACGCAGACCCGGAAAGACGCCGACAACGACGGCTACTGCGCGGCCACCGTCGAGGCGCTGTGCCTGGGCAACAGCCCGCCGCCGCCCGGCTACAAGCTGGTCGCGGCGTGCAACCAGAGCACCGCCGATTGCGACGAGAGCAACGCCAGCCTCTTCCGCACCGAGGCCGCGCGCCGTGACGGTGACAACGACGGCTGGTGCACCGGCGCGGTGGCGACCATGTGCATCGGCAACGGCGCCCAGGGAGGCTGGCGCGCGGCCTCGCAGTGCGCGGGCAACGACTGCTCCGACTACAACAGCGCGGCGACGTCGAGCTGCCAGCTCACCGGCCAGTACCGCACCTCGTACAGCAATCAGGCGTGCCCCAACGGCGAGCAGCTCAACAACGTCACGGTGCTGTCGTTCTGCCCCGCGGGCTTCACCGAGTGGAACCACCGCGTCGAGAAGGCCAGCGGCGGCGGCAACTGCTGGCTGGTCGATCGCGACACGGTTCGCCAGTCGTGCAACTTCCTCGAGGGCTCGTCGTGCCGCGTGGTGGGCGACTGCATCGCGCAATGACGTGAAGCGGTTTGCACCCCGAGCGGGCGCTCGTGCGGAGGTTCCCCTTTGTTCCTTCGCCCGCGCGGTTCGCCCGGGGTGCGCAGCACGGGCGTGGTGGGCGTGACGCGCGTGGAGCAGCCGACGGCCCCCGGGTCGGCAGCTTCACGGCGCGAGCAGGACGGGCGAGGTGGGTGTGGCGGCGGGGTTGCGGGAGGCGCAACGCCGCCGCCGCTTTTTTCAGAGGAACGAGGCGGCGAGCAGCGCGGCCTGAAACAGCACCTGCGGCACGTTGCACACGAAGGTGATGCGGTTGATGCGGCGGAACTTCGCGTCTTCTTCGCTGGCGAACCACACCGGGTCGTCACCGGTGGTCTTGCCTTCGACCGCGCGGAAGAAGAGCGCTGCGTACGCGGTCTCGACGATGAGCGAGAAGAGCAGCATCACCACCGTCGCCGGCGCCCAGAAGCCCCAGGCCGAATCGCTCGGCATGCCGAGGAACGACGCGAGCGCCAGCGCGGTGAGAATGCAGAACACGTCGTGCGCGATGCCCATGGGCGGGCGCCACGTCTTCGTCACGTGCAGCAGGTACAGCTCGAGGCCACCGCGCAGCCACATTGACAGCGCGTGCGCCCCGAAGATGACGCGGAAGCTCGAAGGCAGCGACGGCTCGAAGGCCAGCGCCGCGCACTCGAAGAGCCAGAACCAGATGCAGAAGAACAACCACAGCAACTTGGGGTTGCTGATGCGGCCGCCCTTGAAGGTCCCGGAGTTCTGCTTGCCGCGGAACCACGCCGCGGCGACGAGGCACAGCCCCAGCGCCGTGAGAATGACGACGCGGGGGCCGAGCGACAGCACTTACGGCTTGGCAGGAGCGGCGGGCGCGTCCTTCTTGGCGCCGCCAGCGGCCTTGTACTGCTGGTTGTACATGCGGATCAGCTCGTTGGTGAGGTCGAGCGACGGCGGCGCCCACGCGAGGCCGGAGCTCGAGCGGTCGAACACCATGGTGAGACCTTCACGCTGAGCAATCTGCCCGAGCAGCGTCTCGAGCTTGGGGAAGATGGAGCCCAGCTCCTTGCGCTCCGACTCGGCGAGCTCGGTGCGGAGCTTCTCGGCCTTCTGCGCGAACTCGTAGGTCTTCTTCTGGAGCTCCATTTCCTTCGCGGAGGCGACCTTGTCGTCCATCGTGGGCTTCTGCTTGGTGTAGGCGTCGACCTCGGCCTGGAGCGCGGCCTTTTCCTTCTCGAAGGCCTTCTGCTTGCTGTCGGCGAGCGACTGCAGGCGGTTCTTGGCGGCCTTGCCCTCGTCGACTTCCTGCACGGCGCGCTGGATGTCGACGTACGCGGCCTTGAACTCAGCGGCGTGCGCGGCAGAGCCGACGAGCACGAGCGCGGAAACGACAGACTTGAACGACATGTGATGCCTCCACTGAAGGGGGAGAGAGAAAAAGCGAGCGGCCCCTATAGCTGCCTCCACACGGAATGAAAGCGTTCGTATTTCAGGGCGGAATTCCGAACGGGGGAGCGTGGTTACGGAAGCGTGGCTTGAGTCATGCGCGCGCGTCGTGCACGGTGCCGGGCGTGATCGCGACCTGGTTCGAGAAGACGCTGCCCGCGCTGTTGATCAGTCGCTTCGACGACTTCCTCGCGGTGGACGGTGCGATTGCGTTCACGGTGGGCAAGCAGAGCTGGACGTTGTCGTTCGCCGACGTGGACGAGCCGGTGAAGGCAGGCGCTGCGAAGGACGCGACGTTGAGGCTGCAGTTCAGCGAGGCGGCGTTCGAGAAGTTCATCGAAGGCACGTTGGATGTTCCGGCAGCGGTGCGCGGTGGCGACGTGAAGGCGCGCGGTGACCTCGAGCTGTTCGCGACGCTGGCGACGTTGATGATGCCGCTGCAGCGCGACAACCTGGGCTGGGACGCGGGGTGAAGTTCGGCTTCTTGATGCTGGCGCGCACGCGACGGTGCTGCGTGTGCGTTGAGCCCGTTCCCGCTCGCGAGAGCACAACGCGTGAAGTGAGCTGATCAGGCCGACGCTGCGAAGAGCACTCCATCGATTCGCTGCCGACGGGCACGTACACGGCGAACCTGCGCGACGAGTTCCTGCTGCGGCTCGCGGGCAGTGGCACCGCAGGTGACGGGCTGAAGGTCGACGCCACGCTGCACAACCGCGGCATTCCGTACCGCGTGTCGCGACACTTCAACGTGTCGGCCAATGAAGACGGCAAGAAGGCCACGTTGACCATCGAGCCGGGCGTGAAGATCAAGATGACGAAGGGTTTCGCGTTCAAGGTCGAGGCGTGGACCAATTCACGGCCTGCGGGCGGTGTGTTGCGCGCTCGGCACGGCTGATCAGCCCATCATCTTCACGTCGGCCGAAGACGCGCCGGTCCCGGGTGACTGGCAGGGCCTGTGGTTAGGCGGCGTGATGTTGACCAACCGGCCGGCGAGTGGAACGGCGTTCGTCACCAACAGCACGTTCCGCAACCTCCTCGGGCACGGCGTGGTGGAAGGTTGGTTCTCCAAGGAAGCCGGTGAAGACATCGACTTCACGCCGACGAACACCTTCGAGACCCTGAGCGGCTGCCCGGTTTCGTTTGTACGCAAGCCTGCGTGCTGGTGACGGCGCGGCATCGACGGGGGCGGTACAGCTGGTTCGCGGACTGATCAGCGCGAACCGTGCATCAGCACGCCTTCGAGCGCTGCGTGACTCGGTCACGAAGCTTCGTGTCTATGAAAACCACAGCCCACTGTGGTTCTGGTCACCACGAACGGTTTCTTGCGAAGACATCGATTGGCCCGAAGTCGAGGGGCCAGCCGCGCGCCGAGCGCTCCAGTCGCGCAACCCGACGCCCTCGCCCCTCGAGGTGCTTCTCTACTCGTCGTGCCGCAGCGGCTCGAACTGGGGAATGTTGTTCCTGATGAGGTTGCCCCACAGGTTCCGCTTCTTCGCGTACGTCTCGAGCATCTCCTGCGAGAGGTGATTCTCGGGCCCGAACGTGGGCACCGGCTTGCCGTCCTTCAGCACCGCCTTGCCGTTCGCGTCGCGCTCGATCGTGTACTGAATGAAGCCGTTCGCGGGGTCGGCCTTGTCGTGCTCGAAGGCGGCCATCAGGTCGGTGGCGAGCTCCTTCGACTTCACGACGGCACCGACCTCCGAGTTCACGAAGCCCGAGAGCAGATCGAGGTTGTAGGTGCTGATCACCGTCTCGTCGTCATCGATGACCGCGCTCTTGGTGTGGAACTTCCGGTCGCCGGTGGCGACGTAGATGTTCGCGGTGGGGCAGCGCTGCAGAATCGTCTGCCAGTCTTCGAGGAAGAAGGCCTGGGTGACGTCCGAGTCGGTCGAGAGCGGGCTGTTGGTGATGATGTCGATCTTCACGCCGCGCTCCGACGCGCGCTGCAGCGCCGACATCATGTCCTTCGTGAGCACCACGTACGGGTTCTGCACGACGATGCGGTTCTTCGCGCCTTCGACCAGCGCCAGCAGCGAGGGCGCGATGTTGTTCACGCGCTGACCTGAAGCCGCCGAGGTCTGATCGATGATCTTCGCCTGGGTGTCGTGCTGCTTGGTCTGGTTCTGCACGTAGGCCGCGCGGCTGCCGCGGGTCTCGGCGTGCTTGACGAGCGCGAGCGCCTGCTCGGTGAGGAACTCCACGTCGGAAGACGACGGCTCACGATTCACGGTCTTGCCGGTCTCGGCGAGCGCGAGCTTCACGAACTGATCAGCCATCGACTTCTGCAGCGCGGGGTCGGTGCGGAGCTTGTCTTTCGTCGCGGCGTCGAGCGCGGGCGCCTTGGTCCACGCGTTCATCAGCTCGTACGCACCGACGAGTTGAATGTCCTTCTTCGACCAGTTGCCGAGGAAGTCCTTCGTCACGGCCTGCGACGCGTCGCCGTTCTTGAGCTCGGCTTCGAAGGCTTCGGTGAGGCCCTTCGCGGTGCCCTCGCCGTCGAGGAGCACGTCCATGTCGCGCCACGCGCCCTTCATGTCTTTGGGGCTGGCGAAGTAGTCCTGCGCGATGTTGCGGCCGCCGGTGATGCCGACCTTGTTGTCGGCCACGAGGATCTTGTCGTGGTTGCTGGCGAGCGCCGAGTAGTCGCCCTTGAGCGGGCGGTCGAGCACCGGGTGGTACACGTACGCTTCGCCGCCATGGTTCACGAGCTCTTCGAGGTAGTCGCGGCCCTTGAGCGGCGCCTTGAAGCCCTTGGAGCCGAAGGTGTCGGCCATGGCGTCGACGGACACGCGGACCTTCACGCCTTCCATCTGCTTCTTGAGCAGGCCGCCGAGGAAGGCGAAGCCGTAGGGGTCCTTCTCCATGATGAAGTAGGTCGCGTCGAGGGAGGTCTTCGCGTTCTCGATGACGTCGAGGCGCGCGTTCCACGAGTCGAGACCGTCGTCGAGGATGCGGGCCTTCGCGGGGCCGCCGGGCGCCTTGATGGAGTCGAAGGCCACGGCGGTGCTGGCGGAGCTCTTCGCGGCCGGCGCGGTGCCGTCGAGCGCTGCGGTGCGCGGCGAGGTGATGGTGCCGTCGAAGCCGGTGCCTCTGGTCGAAGCAGCCGGTGCGTTGGTGCCCCCGGTCTTCGACGTGGGGTTGACTTCAGCCGTCTTCGTCGGAGTGGTCGTCGGGCGCGCAACGGGAACGTCGGGAGTGCCATCCTTCTTCGGGCCGATGGGCATGGAGCCGGTTGCTGGCTGCTGTGTGCCGATGTCGGCAACAGGTCGGTGGCTTTCTCAATCAGCGAGAAATGAAGCTTCACTCTGAACTGTCAAAACGTTCGACAGCGCGAGCGAAGCCGACGCCGGGGAAAGCGGGTGCCGAGTTCCAAAGAGGTTGGTGCGAGGGCTCGAGCGTCAGCGCCAACAGTACTCGGCGACATCGAGGGCGACAGCGACGTCATCGATGCGTTTCTCGCGGTTGATCATCGAGTGAGCCGAGCAGATCGATTCCGGCGTCCGCAGGCCCGCATAGAAAGATGAATGGACAACCGTTCAGTAGGTCGCTGTGGGCGGGCGTCTGACGCCATGTAGGTGCAACGCGAAGCTGATTGGCGGCCGGTTTGATCAGCGTTCTGCGTACGCGGTGAGCTCTGAGTACCCAACGAACGGCCGCGAGCGGACCTCTTCGACCTGCGCCTTTTCCTGCTCGAGTGACGCCTTCATCGCCTCGGTCGCTGCGGGGAATTCGTTCCTGGCGATGAACGCTTCCGACGAGGCGACGAGCGAGTCCTTGTGCGCGAGTTCGTGTGCACGCGTGTCGAGTTTCACGGTCTGAGGCCGCAACTCGAGGAGGATCAACTGACCGCCCGGCATCTTCACGTGCATCTGCGGTGGCAACCGCGCGAGTGCGTTGACGCTGATGTTCTCGAACGACATGCGAATCGAACCGTCGACAAAGGAGAGCTTCGGCTGCTCGCCCTGATCAGCGACGGCCCACGTCGGGCTCATCGTCACCTTCGCGTTCTTGAGGTCATTCACGAAGACGTCCATCGAAAGCGGCGCGACCTCGAGTGACTTCAACGGCACCGAGACCTCGAGTGCAGAGCCCTTGTTCGCCGCGAAGTCGTAGTGAGGCACCGTCACGCTCTCGAGCTTCACGGTCTGGCGCGGGTTCGCGATGGTGCGGTGCTTCGTCGCTCCAGGTGCAGGGACGAAGCTGTCGTTCGGACTGTCGGCGGGTGCAGTCCACTTCGATGGCGGCGAGGACTGCTGCGGTTTGGGGGGCTCGTTGGACTTCGGGGCGACGCCGACTGCAGGGCCGCTTCGGCTCACGGTCGTCATGAACCGCCGTTTCGACGACGCGAGGTGGCCAGGGAAGTCTCTGACGCGAAGTCGGTGGGTTCGTGGCCAATCTGCCTCGAAGAGCGAAGGGGTTCGGTTGGCGTTGCGCCGCGCTCGACTCCCGCTGGCCCCGCGACCTCGGACACGGGGCCCTCGACTCGAGGTCCCGAGAGGACGACCTTTTTCAGGCTCGTACTCATTCCGAGCAAAGAACACGTCGGTTTGCCTACGAGGTCGAAAAGGCGAGCCGGCCCCGACACCTCTCACGAAGCCTGGTGAACCGCGTGACGAGAAGTGTCGTGCCTGGGAGCCGACCGTTCGTCGCGCCCGCTGGTGAACGCCCCTCACCGCTCCCTCAAGGATCCCAGAGATACGAGTCGGCAATCGGCGGCGGCACGAAGCCCGGCGTCACGGCGTGCGGAGACCGAATGCCCGTCCTCAACAAGTCGCGCGCACGCTCCATCAGGTGAAGCAGGCGCGGCCACTCGTCGCGGAACTCCAGCTTGAAGAGACCGTGAAAGAACACCTCGTATTGATCCAACACCTTCAACGCGGGCTTCGCTTCGGCGGTCAAAGACCACTGCACGTAGCGACCTTCACCTTCGCGCCGCACGAGACCACGCTCCATCAACCACTCGAGCGAACGCTGAACGTCCTGACGCCTGCGACACGTTCGCTCGGCAAGCGCTGTCCCGCTGAGTCGCTGCGCCCGTCTCAACCACCACACCAACGGCCACGTCGAATGTGTCAGCCCTGCAGCGCGCGACACCCGATTCATCGGTTCACACGCCGCGCTCAACACCTGCTCCACCAACATCAACCCACTCGGTTCACCCATCGCCACGCCCTCCTCCAACGAGAAGGCGACTTCATCGCATGCGGGTATGACATCTACTTCTGCTCGGTCAGCACGCGCGCCCACGACTCGTACTCGGCGCGGTCGACCGGCTCCGTCGCCGACTTCGCGAGCGCGCTCAACACCGGGAGCACCGACTTCTCCCCCGCGGCCGCAGCGCGCAGCGCCTGCACCCGCGCGACTGCGTCTTCACCATTTTCAGCAGCGGCCAACGCTCGCAGCGCGCGCAGTGACGATGGCGTCTGATCATCGAGCGCGCTGATCACTTCATCGAGCACCGCCGCGCGCGGCTTCGCTTCGAGCTTCGCCAGCGCCAACTGGAGCGGACCCAACGCCGCCGGAAAACCCGACGACAAAGCGCGTGACAACAACCTCGCAGCTCCCACCGCATCACCACTCTTCTCGCGCGCCGTCCCCACCAGCACCATCAACGCCGTCCACCGCGGTTGTGAGACCAACAACGTCTCCAACTTCGCCACGTCGACCGCGCGGCCGCACCGCACCGCCGCCGCCTGCGCGAGGAAGGTGATGAACGCGTCACCCGCAGGCTGCAGACGCGCGAGGTCGGCCCCGAACGCCGCGTCATCGCAACTGCGCTCCGTCACGAACATCGGCGAGCACACGTCGATCGTCGTCAACGGAGCGACCCCCTTCGCGAACGCCGCATACCGCGCGTTCACCGCCACCGGCGCCAGCGACCCTTCACTGAGCACCGCCCCACACGCCGCCGAACGCTCGACGATCGCGCCCTGCACGTTCATCGCCGCGAACGAGCGCTTGAGACATTCAGGCCTCGCAAGACAGTCACGCGACAGCGCAAACGCCGCATCGTCGAACACCATCGGCGTTCGTGAATCGATGCTCACCCGCAGCCGACCATCGCTGATCAGCCCCACCGCCGCGCCCACCTCGAACGACGTCCACACCGTCGCGCCGTCGGGCATCGCGTTCACCGCTTCGCGCGGCAGCTCGCTCGACTTCACCGAGAACGAGAGGAACGGCCCGACCCGCTTCTCGAGGCGCACCGTCACCCACGTCAACGTGAGCAACGCCACACCGAGCGCCGTCACGCTCACGAAGCGCCGCCGGCTCGCGACCTTCAACGTCAACGCCAGCTGCGGCATCAGCAACAACGCCCACCACGCGACGCCGCGAACTGAAGTGCTCGCCACGAGGAGCCCCAGCCCGAGGAACGCGAGCGACGACCACGTCCACGCGCCGCTCAGCGCGCCGAGCAACGCCACCACCGTCAGCGCCGCCGCGATGAAGTGGTACGGCGCACCCGCCGGGTTGAAGTCAGCCCACGTGGGGTCTGCCATGTCGACGATGTGCGCCACGGCATCACCGCTCACGTGACTCGACACGAAGCTCGCGATTCCGAAACCTGCCGGCCCGCTGATCAACGCGACCACCACCAGCGCCAACACACCGCCCAGCCGCGGCCACTTCGACAGCGGCGCGTTCAACACCGCGGCCACGAACATCGGCACCGCGAGCACGAACGTGCCGTGCGTCTGCGCCCACAGCACCTCGACGGCGAACAACGCCACCACGCGCGGCCACGAGCACCGGCGCACCACCGCCACCGAGAGCGCCATGAACATCGCCGCCCACGCGAGCGCCAACGTCTCCGGGCGCTCCTTGATGCGCACGCTCAACGCCGCGAGCACGAACGCGGTCACCGCAGGCACCAGGAGCCCGCGACCGAAGCGCGAGACCGCGAACACCAGCGCCACGGCTGCGAGCGCGCCACACGCGCACACGAACCACGCGACGCCCACTTCCCCGCCCTGCCAGCTGAACCACGCGAGCACGTCCCACAGCCACTCCGGCACCGACAACGAACGCGGAACACCGAACGTGAACGCCGACGGCTCGACCACCGTGCGACTGCCTTCACGCGCCACCGCGCGCCCGAGCATCAGGTGCCAGAAGAGATCATTCTCCACGAGCTGTCGGCTCGAGATCACGAACGCCCAGAGCGCCGCGACGAAGCCGCTGATCAACGGAAGATGACGACGCACGGTGCGCGAACCTACTTCCCGAGGAGTGCGTCGGCGAACGCGGCGAAGTTCTCGAACTCGCGTTCGCCGCTCACCACCTTCGCGTTCAACAGGTCCGTCCGCGAACCGACCAGCTTCACCGCTTCACCAATGCGAATGCCGTCGGCCTCTTCGCTCCACTGCGCGACCGACGCGAGGAACGGCTCGTCACCCACGAAGACACCGTCGACCGTCGCGTAGAACGCCGCGAGCTCGCGCGGGAACGCAGCCCCCGTGGCCGCTTCGTACATCGCCGCCGCTTCGAACAACTCGAGCGCATCGGGCTCGCCCAGCCCGTACGACGGCGCCCCCAACTTCAAGTGCCGCGGCCCGTCGTTCACTTCATCGAGCCGCGACAGAATCGACAGCCATTGCGCCGACAGACCTTCACGTGAACCCCGCGGCGCGAAGTCGGTGAGCTTCAGTTCCTCCAACTTCCCCAGCTCGGTCGCCACGTGGTGCAGCAGCAGCTCCTTCACGGCGTTCCCCTGGGCGCGAAAGAACTGCTTCCACTTCACCAGCTGCGCGACGAGCGCTTGAGCCACGACCGGAAAATCGGCGACCTCGAGCTGATCAACCGGCGCACCGAACAACGGCATCGTCACGTCGCCGCGCACCGCCATCAACGCTTCGACCAGCTCATGCAGCGCACCGAGGTCGGGCCCGGGAGCGCGCGCGTTCACCTGCTCCATCACCCACGACGTCTCCATGCGCGCTTCTTACTGACGCGTGGTGATTTCTCAGCCGTCGAGAATCGGCTGATCCGCTCCCGGCCGTGCTCTTGACGTACCTCTGCACACACCCGTAAGGCCGAACGCGTTCACTCACGGGGAAGAGGTCAGTTCTTGCGTCATTTCGTCATCGCGCTGTGTGCGCTCCTGCCGTCGTTTGCTGCCGGTCAGGTCATCATCAACCCCAGCGGCGGCACGACTGCCACCAACGGCATCCGCACCATCATCGGCAACACGGGGCAGATCCAGGTGCTGCGGCTCAACTCGGGCCAGCTCTACAACCCGGGGCTGACCGCCGGAGCCACGACCAACGCCTCGATGACCAACGGCGTGTACCTCGCCGTGGGCAACACCGTGGTGGGCCCGCAGAACTTCGCGACCGTCGCGAGCCCCGGCGTGACGCTGCTGGCGTGGACGCCCGTGTCGAACACGCTCACGCCCCAGGCCAACGGCAGCGGCACCGCGACCACCGTGCTGCGCGCCACGGTCGGAGGCCGCAACTACGACCTCACCATCACCTGGAACTACACGTTCCCGAACGACTTCGTCATCGTCACCCACTCGCTGGCGATCCCCACCGGGAACACGGCGACCGTGCGCCTGTACCACGTGTTCGACGCCTACCTCGCCGCTGACGACTTCGGCCCCAGCTTCTTCTCGCTCGGGCCGCCGGCGCTGGTCGGTGGCTACCGGCCTTCGGCGAACCTCGTCGAGGCGTGGCGCTACCGCGGCGGCATCAATTGGACCGGTTACTTCGCCGGCTACTACGCGTGCCTGTTCGACGCCGCCGACTGCCCCGCGGGCCAGAACAACTCGGTCAACTCGGCGGGCACCTTCACCAACTACGTCGAGGCCAGCAGCACCATCGACAACTCGTTCGGCATCATGTGGAACTTCGGCGCGGCGCCGGGCACCTACAGCTCGCAGAACGATCTCACGTTCTATTCGTACCAGCCGCAGCTCTCGAAGCGCTTCGGCGCCTCTGCGCTCACCGTGCCGCAGAGCACGTCGCTCACCTTCACCATCGACAACGTGCCCGGCGCGCTCCCGCAGTCGAACCTCGGCTTCACCGACAACCTGCCCGCGGGCCTGAGCATCTCGAGCGCGGTGCTCAGCAACACCTGCAACGGCACCGTCACCACCTCCAGCGGCGCGGCCATCGGCGTGGGCGCCACCTCGGTACGGCTCAACGCCGGCTCGATGGCCAGCGGCACCGCGCGCTGCACCATTCAGGTGCAGGTCACCTCGTCGACGCCGGGCGCGTACACCAACGGCCGCAACAACATCACCGGCCTGTCGGTGCTCGAGAACCAGGTGTCTGACCAGACGCTCGCCGTCGTGCAGGGCGCGCCGGTGGTGCGCCTCAACACGCCGGGCACCATCAACGCCGGCAACGCCACCGCCTACACCGTGTCCGGCTCGTGCCAGGACTCCAACGGCGTGGTCACCGTGCGCGTGGGCACCGTGACGACCACCACGCCCTGCTCGTCGAGCGTCTTCACCACCAACCTCAACGTGGCGGGCATCGCTGACGCTGCCAGCCTGGCGGTCTCGGCCTCGCAGACCAACGCCGCCGGCACCGGCACCGACTCCAGCAACACGCGCAAAGACACCACCGCCCCGGGTACGCCCGCGTTCACCTCGCCCGGCAACGGCGCGGTCACCAACGACAACACGCCCACCTTCGAAGGCACCGGCGAGCCCGGCGCCACCATTCGCGTCACCGACGGCAACAACGAAGTGTGCACCGCGGTGGTGAACGCCGGCGGCAGCTGGACGTGCACCGCCACGCAGTTGAACGACGGCACCGCGACGGTGGTGGTGCGCGCCACCGATGCCGCCGGCAACACCGGCCCCGCCTCGCCCGGCCGCACCCTCACCATCGACACCACGGCGCCCGCGGCTCCCGTCATCACCAACCCCGCGAACGCGGCGGTGGTGGCCCCCAACCCCAGCATCAGCGGCACCGCCGAAGCCGGCGCCACCGTGCTGGTGTTCGAGAACAGCACGCAGCTGTGCAGCACGCCGGCCGACGCGTCGGGTCAGTGGAGCTGCCCCACCACACTGGGCATCGGCAGCCACACCGTCACCGCGCGCCAGTTGGACGCGGCCAACAACTCGGGCCCGGTCTCGGCGGCGCGCACCTTCTCGGTCGACAACGTGCCCACCGTTCGCCTCAACACGCCGGCGGCCATCAACATCGCCAACGCCACCGCGTTCCCCGTGTCGGGTACCTGCACCACCGCGGCGGGCGTGGTCACCGTGAAGGTCGGCACGCTGCCGGCCGTCACCACCAGCTGCACCGCGGGCCTCTTCAGCCGCTCGGAGAACGCGGCGTCGCTCACCGACAGCAGCATCATCGTCATCACCGCGTCGCAGACCAACGCCACCGGCACCGGCACCGACACGCGCAACACCGTGAAGGACACCGTGGCCCCCACCACGCCGACGGTCACCACGCCCGTCGAGAACACGTTCACCAACACCACCACGCCGACCTTCACCGGCTCGGGCGAGCCGGGCAGCACGGTGGTGGTCAGCCGCGGCGGCACCGAGCTGTGCCGCACCCAGGTGCCCGTCACCGGCCAGTGGGCGTGCACGTCGACGGCGCTCGTGCCCGGGCAGGTGCAGGTCACCGTGCGCGCCACCGACACCGCTGAAAATCAGTCGGCCGTCTCGCCGACGCGCACCTTCACCATCGACATCAGCGCGCCCACCGAGCCCACCATCGTGGCGCCGGCGCAGAACGCCAACGTGGCGCCGCTGCCGGCGCTGTCGGGCTCGGCCGAGCCGCTCAGCCAGGTGAACGTGTTCGAAGGCACCGCGCTGGTCTGCAGCGTGACCGCCGACGGCTCGGGCAACTGGAGCTGCCCCACCACGCTGGCCACCGGCCCGCACACCATCGTCGCGCGGCAGGTCGACCGCGCCGGCAACGTGTCGAACGCCTCGGCGCCGCGCACCTTCTCGGTCGAAGGGCTGCCCAACGTGCTGCTCAACACGCCGGCCGACATCACCAGCGGCAACGCGGCCAACTACGTGGTCACCGGCGCGTGCACCGCGAACGGCGGCAACGTGAGCGTGAACGTGGGCCTCATCAGCACCCAGGTGCCGTGCGCCAACGGCATGTTCTCGGCCACGCTCGACGTGCAGGCGCTCAGCGACGGCAGCAGCATCACCGTGCGCGCCGCGCAGACCACCGCCGCCGGCACCGGCGCCGACACCCGCACCGTGAACAAGGACGCCAGCCCCCCGCCGGCGCCGCTGGTCACCACGCCGGTCAACGGCACCGTCACCACCAACAACCACCCGCCCATCAGCGGCACCGCGGAGCCGGGGTCGACGGTCAGCGTCTACCTCGACGGAAACCTCGCGGGCACGGCGGTGGCCAACGCCCAGGGTCAGTGGACGTTCTCGACGCCCACGGCCCTGGCCGACGGCACGTATGAAGTGACGGCGGCGGCCACCGACCCCGGCGGCAACACCAGCGTGCGTGGCACGGCGTCGCGCTTCACGGTCGACAGCCTCGCGCCCGCGGTGCCCGTCATCACCAACCCGCGCGAGGGCGACGGCATCGACGAAGACAAGTCGCTGGTCATCACC
This sequence comes from Archangium gephyra, assembly GCA_003243425.1. Taxonomy (GTDB): domain Bacteria; phylum Myxococcota; class Myxococcia; order Myxococcales; family Myxococcaceae; genus Archangium_A; species Archangium_A gephyra_A. The sequence goes on from QFQP01000010.1 coordinate 89,348, forward strand.
GGCCAGGCCGAGCCGCTGAGCACCGTCATCATCTTTGTCGACGGTCGTGAAGTCGGCACCACCACCGCCGACATCGACGGCCGCTTCTCGTTGCCGGTGCAGATCTCCAAGCTGGGCTCGGGGCAGCACACCGTCGAGGCCGAAGCGAAAGACGCGGCCGGCAACACGAGCCCGAAGTCGGCGCCGGTGCGCTTCAGCATCAACCAGGTCGACGAGAAGTTCGGCGGCAGGGGCATCATCGGCTGCAGCAGCGCCGGTGGTCTCGAGCTGCTGGCGTTGAGCGTGCTGTTGCTCGCGCGCCGCCGCCGTGAGGTGCAGTCGTGAAGAAGTCGCTTCTGAGCCTCGCGCTCCTCGTGTCGTCGTTGGCAGCAGCGCAGCAGGCCCAGCCGTTGCCGTCGTTCTCGCTCACCCGCTTCGGGCTGAACGACGGCGGCAAGGGCGGCCTGGGGGCGGCCACGGGCGACACGCTCGACCAGTTCCGGTTCCGCGCCACGCTGGGCTTCCACTACGAGAACAACCCGCTCGTGTATTACCGGAACGGTTCGCCCGCCGGCTCGCTGGTCGAGCACCGCGCGCAGCTGCACCTGGGCATGGCCTTCGGCATCACCTCGTGGCTGCAGCTGGCCGGCGAGCTGCCGATGGTGGTGCTGCAGAGCGGTGACGACTTGAGCAACGTCGCGGGCACGGTGACGCCCGACTCGTTCGGCCTCGGCTCGCCGCGCTTCGCCCTGCGCATGGGAATTCTGTCGCAAGGCAGCGGCGGGCTGGCGAAGAACACCGGCCTCGACCTCGCGCTGCAGCTCGGCGTGGCGCTGCCGTTCGGCGTGGGCAACGCGCTCAACATCGAGAACGGGTGGAACGTGATGCCGCAGCTCTCGGCGGGCCGCGACTTCGGGCCCGTGCGCTTCGGTGGCGAGTTCAGCGCGCTCATTCGCCAGGGCGTGGCGCTCACGCCGTCGACCACGAAGGACACCGTCGGTCACCAGCTCGGGCTGCGCGCCCTGGTGTCGAGCACCGGCGAGTACGTGCGCTTCGAAGGCTCGTTCCACACCTTGATTCCGCTCGACGGTGGCGTGCCTGCGGGCTTCGAACTGCTCGGCGGCGTGCGCGTGCCCATCGGCCCGCTCGAGCTGTTCGCGCTCGGTGGTCCCGGCTTCGGCAACCTGCCGGGCACGCCGAGCTTCCGCGTGTTCGCGGGTCTGGGAATCAAGCCCTGGGCCGAGAAGTGTGACGCGTCGTCGTCGCACACGCCCGCCGAGTGCCCCGACCTCGACGATGATCAAGACGGCCTCCGCAACCGCCTCGACAAGTGCCCGTTGGAGCCTGAAGACAAGGACCAGTTCGAAGACGACGACGGCTGCATCGACCCCGACAACGACCGTGACCGCGTGCTCGACGGTGAAGACAAGTGCCCTATCGAGCCGGGCCCGAAGTCGAACAACGGCTGCCCCATTCGCGTGCGCGACAACGACGGCGACGGGACACCCGACGTCGACGACAAGTGCCCGACGATTCCCGGGCCGAAGAGCCGGCAGGGCTGCCCCATCAAGGACACCGACGGTGACGGGCTGGAAGACGAGCTCGACCAGTGCCCGAAGGAGCCCGGCCCGCGCGAGCGCAACGGCTGCCCGCTCAAGGACCGTGACGGCGACGGCGTGGAAGACACGGCCGACAACTGCCCCGACGAGAAGGGCCCGGTCGAGAATCAGGGCTGCCCGGCGAAAGAAAAGCAGCTGGTCATCATCACCAAGGACAAGCTGGTCATCACCGACCGCGTGTACTTCGCGACGGGCAAGGCGACGATTCTGCCGGTCTCGTTCCCGCTGCTGAACCAGGTGGCCAGCGTGCTGCGCAACCACCCGGAGCTCCCGATGGTGACGGTGGAAGGGCACACCGACGACCGCGGCTCGGCGAAGGTGAACCGCAAGCTGTCCCTGGCGCGCGCGAAGGCGGTGCAGCAGTACCTGGTGCATCAGGGCATCGACCAGGGCCGCTTGAACGCCATGGGTTTCGGGCCGGACCGCCCGTCCGATACGAACAAGACCGAAGCGGGTCGGGCCAACAACCGCCGCGTCGAGTTCGTCATCGAGCACCCGACCGAGCCGTAGTCGTCCGAAGGTTCTCGCCTCCTGCGCACGGGAGAGGCTCAGCGGGCGGGTACGCTCGCGCAGATGCTCTCTCTCGTGGTGGTGGCAGTGTTGAGCGCTCCGACTGCCGTCGGCGCCAGGTGGACGTGGACTCTCGACGACAGCATCAGCGCGAAGGTGACGCCGGACGACATCTCGTTCCGGGCCAAACCTTCGCTCGGCAAGACGACCTTCGAAGTCGAAGTGCACGAGGCCGGCGAGAACGGGTGGAAGAAGCTGCGCGCCACGGCGCTTCAAGGGGCGGCGAAGGGCCGCAAGTGGGAGCTCCAGAACAACTCCGGCGACGTCGAGCTGCGCGCGCTGACGAAGAAGATCGCGACTGACGTCGACTACGAAGAAATGGTCGCGGCGCGCGAAGCCGAGCTGAACAACACCATGCTCCGCGTGAGCCGTTTGCTGGTGCAGCCCGACCCCATCGTCACCGCGAGCGCCGGAGGCACGTGCACGCCAGAAGTCCGCGCCGCGATGTTGAAGGCGGTGTCGAAGGCCGTGGCACGCACGACGTCGCAACGAGGTGAGCCGTCGGACGAAACCGTCGGCGAAGTGACCTGCGGCAAGCCCGGCCACTACGACGTGAAGTACACGACGAGCGACACCGTGGGCGCCGACGTGAAGTTCGTCATGAACTGGAAGGGCACGGTCGACGTGCCGGCGGGTGCGCTGAACGCGACGTTGAAATTGACCGGCACGATTGATTCGACGGTCGAGCTGCAGCGTAAGAAGCGGCGCATCACCGGGCGCATGACGCTGAACAGCACGGTGACGCCGAAGAAGTGATCAGGCGCCGATGTACGCCTGACCGATTCGACGGTTGAAACACGGGCTCCGAAGCGGCGAGTTTCCGACCGACCACATCGGTTCGGAGAGCAAACGAATGCTTGCGTTGTGCATGGCCGCGATGGCCACCTGTTTTGTGACGCTGCTGGTTCACGGAGTTTCGCGCGACGCCCTGTTGCTGCGACTGCACCGCAGCGGCGTCGACGTGAACTTCATGCACGCGGGCCTGCACGTTCACGAGCCCTACGCTTCGGCGGATGCGCAGACGCAGGCCCAGCTCGCGCGTCACTACGGGTTCGTCAGCACGTCGTTGAAAGCAGTTGTCTTCTCTTCGGTCGTCGCCGCGCCGGCGCTCGCAGCCGCGATCATCTTGAAGTGACGCGGGTCCCCTCTTGCGCGCGCGGCGCGACCAATGATCAGGACCTCTCCTTCTTCGACTGCTGAGCGACCGCAGCGTCGTAAGCCGACTCCCACATGGCGTCGTCTTCGAGCCGATGAGGAGGACAAAGGTCGGAGACAGAAGGCGAGTGACAGGTGCGACACCACGTGAGTTCCGTTACCGCCCGGCATTCGAGTCGCGTGCAGAGCCCGATGTCGGAGTCAGTCATCACAGCGACCGAGTCACTGCTGCACTCGATGCACTCCAAGAGCGACGGCGATTCGAACCCAATCTTGTGCTCGTAGACAGGGGCTGCGAGGTCCCGCAGGAATTGATCAGATACGTTCTGAAACTGTGCCGCGCGGGTGGGCCAGCTATCGCGACGGGCTTGGACCACGTCTTTGAGGCGTAGAAGCCGGCGCCAAACGGTGAACGGCAACTTGCCTTCGAGAGATGCGCCAAGGTGATTCCCAAGAAACGACTCCAAGAAGACCGTTAACTCGGCGATCACGCTGTCGGCGTAGTGAAGGTTCAGATCGAACTCGTAGTGTTCGATGGAGTTCCTCAGCTTCTGCGCCCGCTTCAAGATCTTCGTGTCCGCCTCGGACAGAGCAATCCCCGCGCACTTCGCCAGGCGCGCCTGAACCTCGGCGAAATCGACCGTCTCGCGGTCCTCAGTAACTTTCGTGAAGACCAGCGATGGATGTTCTCGCCTCAGTCGCTCCTTAAGGATCAGCAGCGTTCCCGAGAAGAGGTGGAGTAACGCGTACTTGTAGTCGCGGGCGTCCTTCGTCTCTTTCAATATGAATGACTCAATGCCGGACCGGATGAAGTCCACGCCGTTGTCCAACAGCGACCACTTCACTTGATGCGGAGTCGAAGGAGCCATCGGCAAAGAATACACCGTCGTTACTCGTCTCCGACGAATGCCAGAGCTGGCCAACGAGGTCGGCAGCCGACACGAGCGACGATTTGAAGAGGACGCTCCTGGCTGTTCGCGGTGCACAATTCGTGCGTTAGACGCGAACACATGAACGCCTTTCCCGCCGAGCCCAAACCCTTCCGCCTGATCAACTCACGCGGCTGGGAAGTTCCGACGTGGAAAGACCCGCGCATCCCCTTCGCGACGCTGCTCGCGGGCTACGCGATCGCCGGCTTCACCTTCCTCGGCTTCAACCGGCAGTGGTGGCAGATGGCCATCATCGTCGGCTCCGGCTGCGCGCTCGAGGTGCTCTTCAGCTGGGTCTTCAACAAACGGAAAATCATTCCGCTTTCGGCGTTCATCAGCTGCACCTCGCTGGGCATTCTCCTCAACTACTCGCACCACTCCTGGGTGCTGCTGTTCCCCGTCTTCCTGACCATCGGCTCGAAGTACCTGCTCACCTTCGAGGGCAAGCACGTCTTCAACCCGTCGATGTTCGGCATCTCGATGTCGCTGCTGCTGTCGCGCGAGCTGATCACCGCCGCGCCCGCCTACCAGTGGGCCGGAGGTTCCTTCACGCTCTCGATCTTCATCGGCACCGCGGCGCTGATGCTCTTCATCTTCCGCGTCGGGAAAGGGCCGCTGATCATCAGCTTCCTCTTCTTCTACGCGCTGCAGACCGCCATCCGCGCGTACGTGATGCGGCACCACCTGCCTTGGCAGACGCTGTTCCTCGGCACGCTCGAGTCGCCGCCGTTCTTCCTCTTCACGTTCTACATGCTGACCGACCCCGCCACTTCGCCGAAGGGCTGGAAGGGCCAGGTCGCGCTCGCGTTCGTCATCACGCTCGTCGACGGGTACCTGCACTTCAAAGAGAGCGTCTACACGTTCTTCTATGCAGCGCTGATCGTCGGCACGGCGCGCTTCACGTTCATGCACGTGCGCGCGTTCGTGAAGGGCCGGAAGTTCACTGACGCGTTGGGTGGCGACTTCATGAAGCGCTTCGCCATCGTCGGAGGTCTCGGCGCCACGATGCTGCTCGCGTGGAACCTCAAGCTCGCGCAGCTCGACGTGCCGGTCGACGTGAACTTCAAGATGCAGAAGGTCGCGGGCCTCGAATCGAAGATGGGTACCACGCTGGAGGAAGTGGATCCGCGGCTGCTGCACGTCTCGAAGTGGGTGCTCTCGGTCGGCGACTCGGTGGCGACCGCCGACGTCGACGGTGACGGAAGGTTGGACCTCTTCGTCACGCACCCCCTCGCCATCGCCGACGATCGCGTGGGCCTCTATCTGAACCGCGGTGACTTCAAGTTCGAACGCGTCGCCATGCCTGCGCTCGAGGCGTTGATGCACGACCCGAAGTCACACGGCCTCGCGGGTGGAGCGACCTTCGTCGACGACGACAACGACGGCGACGCGGATCTCTTCGTGTCCGTCGCCTTCGGGAAATCGCGCCTGCTCCGCAATCGGCTCAAAGAAACCGGGGCGCTCGCCTTCGAAGACGTCTCGGTTGCCTCTGGCATCGACGAACACACGGTGTCTCTGCAGTCGACCTTGCTCGACGTGAACCGCGACGGCGTCCTCGATCTCCTCGTGCTCAACGCGCTCACCACGCACCTGCCCGACTACGCGCAGCCCACGCCGCTCAACGTCTTCAACCTGCCCGCTCCGGAGTTCGAAGGTGACCGCCGCGCGCTGCGCTTCATGCACAACGGCTGGCACGACGCGAACAACGGCGGGCTCAATCACCTGTACCTGGGCAAAGGCGACGGTACGTACACGCGCGTCGATTCAGCGAGCTGGGGGCTGCCCGATACGCGCTGGTCCCTCGCGGTCGGCACGCAGGACTTCAACCACGACGGCTTCACCGACCTCTACGTCGCCAACGACTTCGGGCCCGACGACCTCTACCTGAACGAAGGCGGCAAACACTTCCGCCACGTGGTCGGCAAACGCTTCGGCGACATCGGCAAGGACACCTACAAGGGCATGAACGTCTCCATCGCCGACTTCGATCGCGACGGCTGGAGCGACGTCTACGTCAGCAACGTTCACCACGCGCTGCAGTCAGAGGGCTCGTTGTTGTGGATGGTGCGGCCGGGCGCTGACGCTTTCGTTCCTGATTTCGTTGACGAGGCCACGCAGCGTGGAGCGCTCAACGAACGTCGCTTCGGCTGGGGCGGCGCAGCGGGCGACGTCAACCTCGATGGCTGGCCCGACCTCGTGCAGGCCAACGGCATGGTCGACGACCGCCTCGACAAGCGCGAGCTGAACACGCGTCGCCACGACTACTGGTACGTGAATCAGAAGCTCATGCAGTCGGGCCCCGACATCCACACCTACGCCGACCGCTGGGGCGACATTCGCGGGCGCGACATCTACCCGAACGAAGCGCGGCGACTGCTGATCAACAAGAACGGCACCTTCGTCGACGTCGCTGATCAGGTCGGCATCGCCGAGCCCGACAATTCCCGCGGCGTGCTGCTGGCGGACCTCGACGACGACGGTGACCTCGACGCGTTGATCACCAACCAACACGGCCCGCTGTCGCTGTACCGGAACACCCTGCGCGACGGAGCGAGCAAGCCGCACTTCATCGGCGTGTCGGTCGGAAACTCAGTGGGCACCACGGTGACCATCGGCGCGCAGCGGAAGGAGTTTCAGCTGACCGCGGGCTTCTCGGCGCAGGCGGAGCCACGGCTGCTGTTCGGGCTCGGCGACGACGCGACGCCTGAGGTCGACGTCACGATTCAATGGTTCAACGGCCCGACCGAGACGCGCAGGTTGAGCATCGACCGGTACCACGCGCTCACCCGCCCACCCCAAGCGGCTCGACGCTGATCGACGGGAACTCGCTGCCGATGCACGCGTCGATGACGCGCACGAGGTCGTCGTAGGAGAGGCCGTCGACCGCGCGCACGGTGATGGCGGGTTGCTCTGGAAGTTGCGCCTTCACCGCGGCCAATTTCTTCGAGAGCTCGTCGAGCTGAAGCCGACCGTTGCCGTCGCGCGTGACGTTCACGCTACCCACCACCGCACCGCCCACGGTGAGCTCGAACGTCTTTTCTCCGAGCGCGAGCGCGACGGGCGCGTGAACCGGAGGTGGCCCTTCACCGCTCCCGCTCGACGCCACCTGCAGCCGCCCGAGCTGCGTCCACACCGAGTTGAGAATGAGGAAGACGATGGTCACCGCCATCAGGTCGATGAACGGCACCAGGTTCACCGCCGCATCGAGCGCCTTCTTCTTTCCACCGCCGCCTGTTCCGAGATCCATCCCACCGGCCATGCGCAGTGAGACAGCGATATTCCGCGCGGGTTTCAGGCGAATATCCCTCGCGCACCGTGAGGCGTCGGCGGCAATGCGCAGTGGGCGCCAGCTCGAGCCCAGCGGCCCACGCCGCGTCGAGCCCTCCCCACTCGACGCCCGCCTGTCGCTGCGTGCGCGCCAGCACCGCCATCGCCTCCGCGCCATCGGCGACCGCACCCTGCCGCCCTTGATGCGCTCACCCGTCCGCGAGTACTTCGCGAGCGGCGACGGCCTCAACGGCAGCACACCGGCCCCGCACGCGGGCATCGGTCGTCCGCGCCCCGAGGGGGCCAGGAAGTTCCGCTGAAGCTCACTCGCTCGGCACGAACCTCACGCCAGCCCCCGTGCCGGGCGTGGTGGGGACAGTGATGGCTCCGCCCCCGAGAGACTCGAGCCCCACCCCGGCCGTCACGCCGTTGGTCAGGCAGTAGTGGAACTCGACGGCGCTGCTCCCTTCGAAGACCTTGAGCTGGAACCGCACCGCCGTGGCGTTCGACTCGAACCCGGTCCAGTCGACCACGAGCACCCGGCGCCCGGGCATTCCCTGCGTGAAGGCCTTGATGCGCCCGTCTGAGGCCGGAAAGAGGTCTCTCCAGAACGGCGCCAGGAACCCGTTGGGCGCCGAGCTGTTGTTGAACTGGGGCGCACCGCCGGCGGTGCCGACGTCACGCCCACCGCGGCGAGCCGCGCGCCACTGCCCGCGTCGCGCACCGCCTGCGTGATGGCCGCTGTCGCCAGCGCCAACGCTTCACGGCGATGACCCTGCTGCGTCTGCAGCTGCGCCCGCACGTGCAGGGTGCGCGCGTCGGGGGGCAGCGCCTTGAGCGCGTCGTCAGCCGCGCGCGCCGAGGCCGCCGCCGTGACGGGCGCCGGCGCCAGCACGTCAGCCTCGAGGCGCGCCACGCCGCCGTCCAGCGCGACGTCGCACAGCCCGGCGTCGCAGCTCAGCAGCGTGACCCGCGTGTTGAGCGCCGGGCCCAGCGAGGTCGGCGGCGGTACGGTGATGAAGCGGGTCTCGCTTCGGGGCGCAGCGGCGAGGAAGAAGAGGGCGGCCACGAGCATGTCGCGCAGACTACGTCTCCACGAATTTATTCTCGTGGCAGTGTGGCCTCAGCCGCGCGGGCGGAAGCCCTCGACGCGCTCCCTGTTGCCCACCCTGCAGAGGACGCCGTCAACGACGTCAGCAGCGGCCCGGCAAACTCCGGCGCGCTCGGAGATGCGCAACACGCACGCTTCCGGGCGCGTTTTGAGGCGGGTTTCCGCGTCGATTTGACAGCAGATGAACGTCTGTTTAAACAGATGAACACTTTCCCAATGAATTCCCATCACCATCGACAGCAGCAGATGTGGCGCGCGTCGATGGCGATGTGGCGCTGTCGCTGAGCGTTCGACCGCTCGCCTCGCCCGTTGGAAGTCGTCTTGCAGTGTCGATCACCCAAGGAGTTCCCCATGTCCCGCCTCGTCGTCGTCGAGAGTCTCCGCAATGCCACCGCCACACGTCACGAATGGGACGTCGTGATGGACGCAGCGCACCCGGAGCGTGGGCTCGACCCGGCGGTGTTGCTCGAGAAGGTCGGCGCGGTCGCGTCATCGCTCGCGAAGGAGGCGATCGGTGATGGAGCGGTCGCCACGTCGCTCGACAGGCTCGAGGTGCACGGCGTGGTGAGTGCAGGTGAACGGCTGATCATCACCGCTGCCGTCGAACCGTCGCGCGACGGCGTGCTGCCCATCTCCCTCGTGGCGCGGAGGAGACGCGGCTCACCCGGCGCGGTGGTGCTCGTGGGGGTGCTGCGCTTCTCGGTCGCGGTGACCGACGTGACGGCGGATCAACAGAACGCGCGGCTGCTGCGCGGTGGCGCGACGCCCATGATGACCTCGTTCCGCGCGCGGCTGCCGAGGGAAGACGTGCTCCTCGGCGGTGGAAACCTGGTGCCGTGGGTACACGCGTCGTCGCTGGTCTCAGCGCAGGGCTTTGCCGGCGGCCCGGTGTCGCTCGCCGAAGTGCAGAGTCTGTCGGTGCTGGCGCCGGTGAAGGCCGGAGAGACGCTGACGCTTCACTGCAGCGTGGTGCGCTCGTCTGGCGACAAGGTGACGGTGCTGAGCCTGGTGCGGAGTGAGACCCGCGACGTGCTCGCTGCGGTCACCACCTTCAAGGTGAAGAACGGCGAGGCGCCGTTGCTCGTCGTCGGCTGACACCACCGCGCGCGAACGTCAGCGCCTCTCGGCCGAGCGCCAACCAATCGGCTGCGCCAGCCGACACCACGAGCCACTCCTTCATCAACTGGCCGTTGCGGCGCGGGTCGAAGCGCGTGCCCACGTTGCGCGCGACGAGCTCGGCGACGCGCGGGGCCGGGAGCTTCGCGACCAGGTCTGCGCCCACGCGGAGCAGGAACATCTTCCCGCGGAGCTTGAGCACCAGGTTGCCGCGCCCCCAACCGGGACCCGCAGTCACGCCTGCTTCTGCGCTGAGCTCGTCGAGCACGGGCGCAAACGGGTCTGCGTTCATGACTTCACGAAGCCGGCGAGCCGGAGCGCGTGTGTGTCGTGCACCTGACGCAACTGCGTGATGCGCCCGTTCTCGACGTGGAAGTGCTCCGCGATGCGGAGCGTGCCGAGTGAGGCGACGTCCATGTCGTAGAGCAGCATCGCGTCGGCGCCGTCGACGAACTCGCCCAGCAACGACACCTTCTGCGTCATGGCGCCGAACCCGGCGAGCGCCTGCGCGAACGCCGCGCGATCCGGGTAGGTGTTGATGGGCACCTCCACCGAGAGCTGCTCGGCGAGTTGCCGGGTGGCTCCCTCGAAGTCCTTCGTCGTCCACGCCCGGAAATACGTCTTCACCACGTCACGTGTCTGTTCGGTCGTCATCGCTTCTCCAGTGCGTGCTCGAGTCGCTCGAGCGCTGCCTTCCAGCCCAGGTCATGTCTCGAGCCCGCAGCACTCGACGGCTCGAGGTCGTGCGTCAGCGTAAGCAGCGTCGAACCCGGTGACGACGCCGCGAGTTCGACGCGCACCACGCTCGCTTCGACGCCCACGTGCGGCGCGCGCCACGTCATCACGATGCGCCGCAATGGAATGATCTCGAGGTACTCGCCGGTGGTGACCCCCAGCGCGTCATCGCCAGCTCGGAGTTCGACGCGGTACCAGCCGCCGACGCGGAAATCGTTCGTCACCCGCGCTCCCGTCGACGACGCGCAGGCCAACCACTCCGAGAGCAGCGCCGCTTCACTGCACGCCTCGAAGACCTCGGCGGGCGTGGCCGGCAATACGCGACTGAGGCGCAGCACGTCGCTCACCGCTTCCTCCGGCGCACCAACAACGACTCGAGCGCGTCGAGCCGCCGTTCCCAATGCGCAGCGAGGGTCTCGAGCGTGTTTTGCGCACGCGCGAGGGCCCGGGGCTCGAGCCGACACCACTGCGTGCGGCCTTCGAGCGTCATCGACAGCAACCCCGCATCTGCGAGCACACGCACGTGCTTCGAGACCGCAGGGAGGCTCATGTCGAAGTGCGTGGCCAGTTCGCTGATGGAGCAGCGCTGGCGCGCGGTGCGGCGCAGAATTTCGCGGCGGGGCGCGCTGGCCAGCGCACGAAAGGCGCGGTCGAGGTCGGCGGAGCGTTGGTCAACCATGTGGTTAACCTTACCGCGAACACATGCACAGGTAAACCATGTGGTTTACCTGCGTCTCCTTCAACGCAGCGTCATCACCCAGGGCTTCTCGCCGCTGGTGAAGTGCAGCTCGGCCTTCTGGTCCATCAGCGCCGGTGAGAACTCGACCGAGCCCACCGCGGCGCCGTCACGCTGGAGCACCAGCTCGCGATCTCCGCTGCTCAACTTGAGCGTGCCCTTCGTCACCTGCGAGGGCACGTCGGCCACCACGTGCAGCCTCGGAGACACGATGCTCGCGAACTCCCCGCCTTCCTTCACCGTCACCGGGAAGTCCCTGGGCAGCACCACCACACCGGCTTCGGGAGCCTCGATGGCCGAGCGCTCGCGGTTCTTCGTCGCCGTCGCGGCGGCCGCGCGAATCTCCTGAATCTGCTTCTCCAGCTCCGCGCGCTTCGCCTCGTGCGTCAGCGCCTCGAGCGTGGCGTTGGCCTTCTCGAGCGCCTTCTGCTTGAGCGCCACCTTCTTCTCTGCCGCCGCCAGCTTCGCGCCGGTGAGCCGGCCGATGCCCTTCTGCGCGGCCTTCACCGCGAGCTCGGCCTTCTTCACCGCGGCCTTCTGCTTCTTCACCTTCGCGGGCACCGGGCGGCCGAGCGCGTTGATTTCCTTCTGCACCGCAGCCACGCGCGCCTCGAAGGCGCCGGGCGCGTCGTCGAGCGAGAACTCGAGCCGCGCCAGCACCGCGCCCTTCTCGACCACGTCACCCGTCTTCACGTCGGCGCTCTTCACCACGCCTTCGCGCGGCGACGTCGCCACCGCGAGCACCTGCGTCTTCAACGAGCACGGCACCTGCGCCTTCACCGCGACCGGCCGCAGCAACGCCGCAGCGGCGCCGAGCAACACCACCGCGGCGACCAGCACCGGCACCAGCACGCCGCGCTTCTTCTTCGGCAGCTCCGGCACGTCTTCCGGCGGCACCGCCTCGTCGGGCACCTTCTTGAACAGCCCGCTGGTGAACGGCGCCAGCGTCTCGGCCGACGGAGGCCCGGTGTGAAAGCCGAAGCTCGCGAACGGATCTCCCGGGGCGCGCGGCTCACCGGCTGAGGGCCACATGGCGGGCGCGGTCGTCGACTCTTCCGCGGGCGGGAGCGGCAATGGCACACCGGCGTCGAGCTGCTCCTGCGCAGACCCGCCGCGCTCGATGCCCGGGCCCAGCGCCGGAGAAATGCCGTAGGGCGTGGTCTTCAGGTTGAGCGGCTTTGGCGGCTCGGCCACGTGCGTCGCGCGCGGCATCGCCAGAGACACCGGCTCGAAGCCCGACGCCGCTTCGGCGCCTGCCACCGGCAGCTCACGCAGCGAAGGCGTGGCCAGCATCTTCGAGCCGTACGGCGTGGTCTTCAGGCTGATGGGCGTCTGCACCGGTGAGCGCTTCGGGTCGGTGTCGTCGAGCCTGACGGCCGCCGTCGACACCGGCGTGTGCAGGTCGTCGAACGGCACCAGCATCTCACCCGAGCCCAGCGCTTCGGCGTCGATGCGCTGCCGCAGCGCCGCGGCTTCCTGATTCGACGGGTCGGCGGCCACCATCGCGTCGACGTACTGCCGCGCTTCTTCGAAGCGGCTCGCGCGCATCAGCCGCAGCGCGCTCGCGTACAGCTCACGAACCTCGATCGTCCATTCCTTGCGCGGCGCCCAGGTGCTGGCGTCGGCCGCCGGCGCGTTGGTGTCGATGAACTGGTACGCGCGCAGCTGCTGCAGGAACGTGCGCAGCGTGGCCAGCGTCGCCGGAATGCCGAGCCGGTTCGCCGCCACGATGATTTCGCCCGCGGTGCGCCGCCCGTCGAGCATGCGGGCGATGGAGATCTCGAAGTCGTAGAGCGTGAAAGAACGGTCGAACGCGGGGTCGAACACGTCGAGCGTCGACCGCGAGCTCTTCGACGGCGTGATGATGAGGTCGTTGCGCAGCAACGGCACCACGTCTTCTTCCGTCTCGACGCCGGGTGACGAGGGCGAGAAGAACGGCACCGTGGGCGCCGGCGTCGCCAACAGCCCCGAACGCTCGAGGCGCGCGAAGAACTGCTCGACCTGCCGCGGCTCGACGCTCACGCCCTGCAACAAGACGAGGTCGGCCAACGCGCCCGCCGACACCGTGCCGTCCCAGGAGCGCAGCAACGTCGCTTCGACCGCGCTCAGTTGCAGCGTGGTGCCGGTGTCACGGTCCACCAGACCTTCGCCCTGCTCGCCCGACGTGAACTCGATGGAAGCCTTGAGGCCCGGCAACGACATGGGACGCGCACTGTGACGTGAAGCGCGGAATTCATCACGCGCGAAAAGACGCCGCACAGCGTCGCACCCGCGAGACTCGACCGAGGCCAGCCGACGCCTCGATGCGGCTAACGTGCGACACGCCGGCCGATGGAAGAACGCACCGACACGCTCGACTCGAGCCTGCTGAGCCACGCGCCGCTGCCCGCGCGGCTGCTGGTGCTCTCGGGCCCCGACGCGGGCAAGTCGCTCGACGTTCGCGACGGCACCACGCTGGTGGGCAGTCACCCCGATTGCGCGCTGCAGCTCACCGACGGCGGCGTGTCGCGAAGACACCTGAGCATCGAGCTGGTCGGTACGCGCGCGCGCGTGCGTGACCTCGGCTCGAAGAACGGCACGCGCTACCTCGGCGCGAAGTTCACCACGCTCGACATTCCCCTCGGGGCCAGCCTCGACCTCGGCTCGACCACGCTCGCGGTGCTGCCGATGCTGCGCGAGGGCGTGCTCAGCGAGCGCCAGAAGCTCGGGGGTGTCATCGGGCGGTCGACGGCGATGCGGCGGCTGTTCACCCAGCTCGAGCAGCTCGCGCCCACCGACGCCACCTGTCTGCTGCGGGGTGAGACCGGCAGCGGCAAGGAGCTCATCGCGCGCACGCTGCACGCGCTCTCGCCCCGCGCGGCGAAGCCGTTCGTCACTCTCGACTGCGCGGCGCTGACCTCGTCGCTCATTCAGTCGGTGCTCTTCGGGCACGTCAAAGGGGCGTTCACCGGCGCGGTGCGTGATTCAGAGGGCCTGGTGGCCTCGGCCGATGGCGGCACCTTGTTCCTCGACGAAATCGGCTCGCTGGCGCTCGAGCTGCAGCCGGTGTTGCTGCGGGTGCTCGAGACCCGCACGTTCCAGCGCGTGGGAGAGAACAAGGTGCGCGCAGTCGACCTCCGCGTGCTCGCGGCCACCACCAGTGAGCTGCCGCAGCTCGTGAAGCAGGGGAAGTTCCGCAGCGACCTGTACTTCCGGCTCGCGAGCATCGTGCTCGAGGTGCCGCCGTTGCGGGAGCGCCTCGACGACGTGCCGTTGCTCGCGCAGCACTTCGCCCACGAGGCCGGGGCCCGCGCGCCGTTGACGCCCGCAGCGTTGTCGGCGCTGAGCGCGTGGCGGTGGCCGGGCAACGTGCGTGAGCTCCGCAACGCCGTCGAGCGCGCGGTGACGCTCGGTGAAGCGCCGATGGCGGTGTCGGCGAAGCCAGCAAGTACGCCCGAGGACTTTCACGCCGCGCGCGACAAGGCGCTGGCGGCCTTCGAGAAGAGCTACCTCGAGGCATTGCTGGCCCGGCACCGTGGCTCTGCGTCGGCCGTCGCCCGGGAAGCGGGCATCGCGCGCAGCTATTTGTACCGATTGCTGGAGACGCACGGCCTCGAGCCGGAGAAGTTCCGCGAATGAGCGCTGGGAAGGAGTCAGCTGGTCGGCGGAAGCACGCGCGCATCGAGTCGAGCATCGTCTGCAACATGGCGACGGCCGCGGCGGTGTTCGACGGCGTGGTCACCAACCTGTCGCGCGGCGGCGCGGCGGTGCTCGCGAGCCTCAACGCGTCGGAGGTCGGTGAGACGGTGACGCTGATGCTCGAGCGTGAAGAGGGGCTCATCGCGCTGTCACTGGGCGCGACGGTGGTGCGGAAAGACGAGCAGCATCAACGCGCGGTGTACGGGCTCGAGTTCGCGCCGCTGCCTCCAGAAGAGGAATCGCAGCTCGACCTGTTGCTGCAGTTGATTCTCTCGGCCGCGGGCGCCGGCCGCCGTGCACACCCGCGCGTGGCTACGCTGGTCGAGGTCACGTGCCGCACCGAGAGCATCTTTCGCGGCTGGTTGAGGGACCTCTCGAAGGGCGGGCTCGCGCTCAAGAGCGTGCGCGAAGTGCCGCTGGGCAACCCCATCACCGTCTCGTTCGGCGTGGTGGGCCTCGAGCGGCTGGTGGAGGTGTCGGGTGAGGTGGTCAGCAGTCAGCCCGTCGACGGGGGCTTCCGCCTCGGGGTGAAGTTCACGCCGGTCGAGACCACCGAGCAGGCGCAGGTGACGCGCACCTTGAACCTGCTGCTGGAAATCGCCCTGCCCGACGGTGAAGTGCTCGACGACGAGGGCTGATCTTTCAGCTCTGAAATGACGCGGTGAAAAGACGACACCTGCCGTACGCGGGCAGCGAGATTTGTTGCCGTGGCGGCGTGGTGCCGCACGTGCTCGCTGGTGTCTCCATGGTCGCGAAGTACGTCGACATCAAAGGGCCCGGGCTTCGACATCGTGAAGCCGGAATCGACCGGCGACGGCCCGCACGAGCACGCGGTGGAGATGGCGAAGTTGTTCGGCGCGGGCGGCCGCTACGAAGACGGGGCCCTGTTGATCATCACCGACCCCCACAAGACGCCCACCGCCGAGACGCGCCGCGCCTACGTCGAGGCACGCCGCAGAAGCCCGGTGACGACGGCGCTGGTGGTGAACTCGCTCACGCTGCGGGTCGCAGTGAACTTCGTCATTCGCGCCGCGGGTTCGGTCAGCAGGAGCGAAAAGGAAGCGATGTGCTTCTCGACCGAAGAGGAGGCCATCGACTGGCTCGAAGCGCAGCTGGCGAAAGCCTCATCGGCGTAAACGACGACGCCCGCCCTTCCACGAGAGAAGAGCGGGCGTTTCAACTTCGTCTCGGCGCGTTGCTTCAGCGCTGACGACGGCGCCGAGCCAGCGCGACCAGGCCCAGCAGCGCGTACATCGCCATGTCGGGGCTCGCCGTGCTGCAGCCGCAGCCACCGCCGACGTACTCCTGCTTCGGCGTGCCCCCGTCGGCGCCGCTGCCACCGCCCGTCGCAGTGCCACCGCCCGTCGCAGTGCCACCGCCCGTCGCAGTGCCACCGCCCGTGGCTGAGCCACCGCCCGCCGCCGTGCCGCCCCCGGTGCCGCCGTCATCACCCGAACCGCCGCCCGTCGCCGAGCCGCCGCCGGTACCGCCGTCGTCACCGGAGCCACCGCCGGCGCCCGTGCCGCCGCCCGTCGCCGAGCCGCCGCCGGTGCCGCCGTCGTCACCCGAGCCGCCGCCCGTCGCCGAGCCGCCGCCGGTGCCGCCGTCATCACCCGAGCCGCCACCGGTGCCCGTGCCGCCACCCGTGCCGCCGTCGCCGCCGGAGCCACCACCGGTGCCGCCGTCGTCGGAGCCACCGCCACCACCGGTGCCACCGTCGGTCACGAGCGTGACGGTGAACGAGATGGCCGGCGTGGTCAGCCCGCTCTGGTTGCCGGCCGCGTCGGTCGCACGCGCCGACACCTCATGCGTGCCGTTGGCGATCGGCGAACCCGGCACGTAGAGCCAGTTGCCATTGGTGTCGGCCAACACGGTGGCCGCCGTCATGCTGTCGATGATGATGGACACCAGCGAGCCCGGCTCAGCGGTGCCCGAGAACGTCGGCGTCGCGCCCGTCATCGCCGCCGCCGTCGGCGAGGTGATGACCGGAGCCATCGGCGCCACCGTGTCGACGCGGAACGAGACCGGCGCCGTCGGCGAGCTGGTGTTGCCGGCGCGGTCCGTCGCGGTGGCAGTCACCGCGTGCGTCCCGTCCATCAACGGAGTGGTCGGCGTGAAGGACCACGAGCCCGAGGCGTCAGCCACGGCCGTGCCCACCGGCGTGCCGTCGAAGCTGACGGCCACCGTCGACCCCGGCTCGGAGATGCCCGACACCGGCGTCAACGCCGTGGCCGTGACCGAGTTCGCGCTCGGCGACGACACCACCGGCAGCGCGGGCGCCGTGGTGTCGACGGTCACCGAAATCGGCATCGACGGGCCTGACTGGTTGCCGCCTCCGTCGACCCCGCGCACCACGATTTCGTGGGTGCCTTCGGGCAGCGCCGTGGTGGGCGTGTACGTCCACGCGCCGGCGCCGTCGGCGGGCACCGAAGCCACGAGCACGTTGTCGATGAACACCTGCACCGTGCCATTCGCTTCGGTGGTGCCCACGATGTCGGGCGTGGTGTCGTTGGTCGCAGCGCCATTCATCGGCGAGGTGACCGTGGGCGGCTGCGGCGCGGTGAGGTCGACCGTGAAGTTGGTCGCCGCCGACTGCGGGCCGTCGTTGCCGGCGAGGTCGCGCGCGGCGGCACGTACGTTGTGCGCGCCTTCCATCAACCCGCTGAGGGTCACCGTCCACGCGCCGGTGTTGTCGGCGGTGGTCTGCAGCGTGCCCGCGCCGTCGATGGTGACGGTGATGTTCGCGCCCGGCTCAGACGTGCCGCGCACCACCGGCGCCGAGGTGTTCACCGTGCCCGTGGGCGCGGTGATGACCGGAGCCGCCGGGGCCGTCACGTCGACCGTCACGTTGGCCACCGAGGGCGCGCTGCGCGTGATCGTGGTGAGCGACTTCTGCGTGACCGAGATGACGTGCAGCGCTTCGCTCAGACCGCTCGACGGCGTGTACGTCCACGAGCCGGCGGCGTCGGTCATCACCATCACCTCGGCGCCCGAGTCGATGGACACGTAGACCTCCGAGTTGGGCTGCGCCGTGCCGCTGATGGTCGGCGTGGTGTTGTTGGTACGTGAGCCGTTGGCCGGCGTGAGGATGACCGGCGAGGGCGGCACCGTGTTGTCGACGGTGAAGCTGACCGACGAGGGGCCGCTCTGGTTGCCAGCGGCGTCGGTGGCGCGCGCGGTGGCCGTCGCCATGCCGTTGGCCAGCGGCGTGCCGGAGGGCACGGTGAAGCTCCACGCGCCAGTGGTGGCGTCGGCGTTGGCCGTGCCCATGACCGCGCCGACGGACACGTTCACCGTGGCGCCGGGCTCGGCGATGCCGGCGATGGTGGGCGTACCCGTGGTGGTCGAACCCATCGTCGGGCTGGTGATGGTGGGCGCGTTGGGCGCGGTGGTGTCGACGCGCCAGGTGAACGTGGCCGGCGTGGGGTCGGCGTTGCCGGCCGCGTCGACCGCGCGAATCTGAATGGTGTGCGACGCCTCGCTCAGGTTCGACACGGTGTGCGGCGACGTGCAGGCCGCGAACGCCGCGCCGTCGAGGCTGCACTGGAAGGTGGCCGTGGCGTCGGGCGAGTTGAACACGAAGCTGCCGCTCGTCTGGTTGGTGGCGGCCGGGGGCGTCATCGTCAGCACCGTGTCGGGCGGCGTGGCGTCGCGCGTGGTGGTGAAGGGCGCGCTGGTCACCGACCGCGGCGTGACGCCGACCTTGTAGTCGAGCTTCGCGCTGTTGGCGTACGCACCGTCGGCGGTGACGGCGACGGTGACGGTCACCGACCCCGTCTCACCGGGCGACAGGGTGCCCAGCTGCCAGGTGACGACGTTGCCCGCCACCATGTTGGGCGTCGACGCAGACACGAACGAGGTACCCGCGGGCAGCGTGTCGGTGATGACGGCGCTCTCGGCCACGCCGCTGCCGGTGTTGGCGTAGTTGATGGTCCAGGTAATCGAGTTGCCGTTGGTGACCGCCGGGCCGTTGACGGTGACCGTCACGTTGGGCTGCGCGACCGCGGTGGTGAGGCTCGAGGCGAAGAGCGAGTTGAGCAGCAGCCGGGCGCCGTTGGTCAGCGAGTTGCTGCTCACCGGCGTGGCCGTCGAGTAGTCGTGGCCCGCGAGGTAGCTGATCTGCCCATTGGTCGTGTTGCCGTCGAGGTAGCCGCGCATGAAGACCATGCGCTCGTTGCCCGACGGGTCACGCGCCAGCAGCACGCGGGTGCCGGCCTTGAACGTGCTGCTCCCCGCAAGCCCGATGGACTGAACGGCCCCCACGTCGGCGGTGAAGGTGCCGTCGTACTGATTGAAGAGGTCGTCGACGAAGCGGTTGGTGACCGGGCTCGGCGGGTCGCGGGTCACCGTCGAGCAGATGAGTAGAAGGCACGTGGTGTCGGTCTCCTGAACCAGGCCACCGGTGGTGAGGAAGCGGCCGTTGGTGCCGTTCTCGAACGAGGTGACCGCCGAGCACTGCATGTACGCGTGCGCGAGCGCCGACGCGTCGAGCCACTGACGCACTTCACGCACGGTCTCTGCGTTGGGGGCCTCGTAGTGCATCGAGATGAGGAAGTGGAACGCGGGCGTACCGTCGTTGCGCAGCAGCACGCCGTCGGGGTTGCCGCCGTTGGTGGGGCCCGCCACCTGCGCCGGCGAAATGATGTCGACGCGGCCCGGGTAGCTGGCAGCGGTCGCCGTGGGCCACGCGAGGTTCGCCGAGTCGGTGATGCCGGCGGCGTTGAGCACGTTGAAGGCGATGAGCTCGTAGTCGTCTTCGAGCACGCCGATGCGGGGCGCGGCGCGCAGCGTCTCGGTGATGTCTGCCGAGAAGGCCGCCGTGGCTTCGTGCACCTTCACCGTGGGGTTGGCGGTGAGCCACGCGTTGATGACCGGCCCTGCGGCCGCCGCCACGGTGGAGTCGATGATGAACGGGCCGCCCTTGAAGGTCCGCGACACGCCGACCGCGGCCGAGCCGCGCTCCTTCGTCGTCGCCGTGAAGTCGACCGCGTTCTGCGTGGTCTTGCCGCTCTTCACCGCCCACTGCACCGGCACGCCTGCCTTGAGCAGCGCGTACGCGAGGCCGTAGGCCTTCAACATGCCCGTGTCCTGCAGGGCGTTGTCCATGGGAATGATGAGCGTGCCCACGGCGAAGTTGTTCACCACGCTCTCGCGCTGAACGCCGACGCGATCTCCGCCGTTCATGCCCACTTCGTTACAGGACACAGCCAGGGACAGCAGCGCGACGACAGTCCAGCTCCTGGTGCCGGTGTTCTTCACGGGGCACCTCCTTCCGTTTCATTGGGCAACGTGAATTCGACGCGACGGTTCTGTTCACGGCCGGCCGCCGTGGAGTTCTCAGCTGCAGGGCGGTCGGGCCCGTAGCCGCGGGCCGCGAGGCGCTCGGCAGCCACGCCCTTCTTGACGAGGTACGCCATCACGGCGTTCGCGCGGTCTTGCGAGAGCTTCCGGTTGGTCTCCGCCTTGCCGACGCTGTCGGTGTGGCCTTCGACGACCACGTGCTTGAGCTCGGGGTGGCCCTTGATGACCTCGGCGACCTGGTCGAGCAGCGGGAACGACTTGGCCAGAATCGTCGACCTGCCGGTGGCGAAGTACACCTTGTCCTTGATGACGAGGCGCTCGGCGGTGATGACCACCAGCTGCTTCTTCTTCTTCGGGCAGCCCTGGTTGTCCTTGTCGCCCTTCTCGTCGGGGCAGTTGTCGAGGTGGTCGAACACGCTGTCGCCGTCGCGGTCTTTCGGGGCGCAGCCGCGCAGCTCGGGCAGCCCCGCTTCATTGGGGCACTGGTCGACCGAGTCTTCGATGCCGTCGACGTCGGCGTCGCGGAACGGGCAGCCCTGACGGTTCGCGGGCCCCGGCTCGTTGGGACACTTGTCGTCGGCGTCGAGCACGCCATCGTGGTCCGCGTCGGGAACGGGGCAGCCCTGGTATTCGACGACGCCCTGAATGTCGCGACACTTGTCCTGACCGTCGGCGATGCCGTCGTTGTCGTTGTCGCCATCGACGCAGCCGTCCGCGTCCTGGAAGCCGTCCTTGTCTTCGGGCTCCAGCGGGCAGCGGTCCTGGCCGTTGGCGATGCCGTCGGCGTCGTCGTCGAGCAACGGGCACTGCTCGGGCCGGTGCGTCTTTTCCTTGCACGGGTCGGGCGGCGCCGGCGGCGTGTACGCGTTGCCGATGCCGATGCCGCCGATGATGCGGAACTGCGGTGAACCCACGGCGTTGCCGAAGGTGGGGCCGCCGTGGAGGAAGAAGTCGACCGGCACCGTCGAGATGATGCGGCCACCGAAGAGCAGCTCGCTGATGTGCGGCGCGTTGGCGAGCGAGAAGACGTTGCGCGAAATCAACTCGGCGCGAACGCCGCGGCCCACGCCGAGCAGACCGTTGACCTCGATGCCGCTGCCCACGCGGGAATCACCGAGCTGCAGCTGCGGCTCGATGGCGCCACCGACCGACGCGGCGAGGTGCACGAGGTCGCCGAAGCTGCGGCCCACGTGCAGCGACGGCAGCGCGGCGAGACGACCACCGGTGAGCGCGCCGGGCGAGCCGAGCGGCAGGGCGACGCCGAGTTGAATCGCGAGGTCGATGGGCGCCGAGCGCCGCTGCGCGAGAATACCGGCGCGCAGCCCGATGACGGGAGAACCGACACCGAAGGCCTGCGGCTGCGCGAGGCCCATGCCCGAGAGGTCTTGCCCGGTCTGCCACACGGTCAACGGCGCCTGCAGCTGCACGTCGAGCCAGGGCAGCACACCGAACGCCACGAGCAGGTGCGCTTGCACGCGATGGCTGATGACCTCGTTGACGGTGCGGTTGCCCGAGACGTCCGTGGTGGTGAGCAGGAGCGGAGCGCGCTCGTAGTGCCCCGCGAGCGCGATGCGGAAGCGGCCGGCGTCGAGCGTCGTCGCGTCACCTCCGACGACCGGGCCTGACCCGGGCACCAACACCAACCGGTCCGTACCTGCGGTTGGCAGCGTCGCCTGCGCGAACGCGATGCTCGAAACAGCAAGGCTCCAGGCCAACAGCCGAACAACGATTCTCATGTGTTCCCCCCACGTCTGGAATTCAGTTTTTTCCTGAGTGCAGCGCGCGCTCATTCTCACGATGTTGTCGTGGAGCGCAAATGTATGAATGCCCGCACCTCGCGATGACGAACGTCGCTCAGATGAAGAACGAGATGCGGCGCGTGCGTTGATCAGGCGCGGGTGTTTTCGCACCCTCACGCAACCAGCCGCGCACGGCTTCGATGTCGGCGTGGAGCAAGTCCGCTTCGGTGCTGGAGAAATTCAGCGCGTCGGGTGCGTTGGTGAGGCCCTCGCGCTGCGTCTGCATGATGCGGACGTCCTGCGTGATGACCTGGGTGGTGTACCACTTCATCGCGCGCCGTAACCCACGGGCCACGAGGTTGCGGGGCACGTCGACTGGCAGCCGATAGCTGATGGACGTGAACACCAGCGACTCGAGCGGGCCGACCGGCGTCACCTGCGAGCTGATGACGTAGCCGCTGCGCGCGCCCCACAGGTAGTCGACGCGGGTGACGTTGGGCGCGATGAAATGGTCGGTGTGCGTCATCGCCGCGCCGGTGGGATTGAAGAGAACGCCCGCGCCGGACAGCTCGTCGTCTTTCTGCTCGTAGGTGACGAGCACGTCGGCTTCGGTGCGCGCGACGGTGGCGGGCACTTCGCGCAGCTTCCGATTCCGGAACCAGCCGCGGTGCACGAAGACCGTGTGCGGCACGTCCATGAAGTTCTCGACGAGGTTGGTCACGCCGTTGGGGAAGCGCGTGACCATGAAGTAGTGCGTCCAGTCGCGGTCGTCGGCTTTGGGTACGCGGAAGGGCGGCTTGCGCGCCTTCGTGACGTCGTCACCCATGAACACGAAGACCAGCCCGTCCTGCTCGAGCGTGGCGAAGCTGCGAACCCGACCCACGGCCTGCGGCGACAACTTCAAGGCTTCGTCGCGCAGCGAGCCGCGCTGCGTGGGCCCCAGCGAGGGAATTTCGACGCACGCGCCCGACGCGTCATAGACCCAGCCGTGGTACGGGCAGCCGACCTTTCCGTCGAAGCAGTCGCCGGCCGACAGGCGCGCGTTGCGGTGCAGACAGCGGTCGAAGAGCGCGGCGGGCCTGCCATGTTCGTCGCGGAAGAGCACGAGCGGCACGTCGAAGATGCGCCGGCTGATCAGCTTCTTCTTCGCGAGCTCGGACGAGAGACAGGCGACGTACCAGTAGTCCTTGAGCGCGCCGCACCGCGAGAGGTCGGCTTCGGCCTCGAGCTCGATGCGACGCAGGTCGGGGTTCTGGGGCTGGGTGCGCCACTGCATGCGGGCGCGCAACGTAGCGCGCACGGTCGAGGCATGGTGGAAGCACGCGCATGGAGAGTTCGAGTCTTCTTCCGGCCGTGCTCGGTGCGCTCGTCGGCTCGGCGCCGCAGCTGCTGGTGTTGGCGGCGGCGTTGATCATCGCCCTCACGCGGTGGAACACGTTGCCGACGGCCGGCATGTACGTGGCGTCGGGCGCAGGGCTCATGTTGATGACCACGTTGATCAGCCGCGTGGCGTTCACGGTGCTGCCGATCGCATGGAGAGATCAGGGTGTGTCGACCGTGGACCTCTCGATGCGCCTGACGGCCGCGTCGGTGGTGACCGGCCTGCTGCAGGCCGTCGGTCTGGGGCTGTGGCTGGCAGCAGTGTTCGCGCAGCGTGCACCGCCGCGGGAACGGTGAATGCGCTGAGCGTGGCGCCGACGGTGCTGAGCGCCTGCCCGAAGTGTCGTCGCTGCGCGTCGCGGCCCGCCGTGGCGAGATGGAATCAACACCCGCGCGTGTCAATGATCGTCGCGAGCGGAGCGGGGACACTGTTCCTCACCCGGCGCCTCTCGAACGTGTCGATGCTGGTGCTGACCGGGCGTGACGTCGACGGTGCTGCACCCGATCCTCAGCGGCCGCTGGTGGCGGCGGCGTTCATCGACCGCGCGCCTTCGCGTGAGCGGTGATCAACGGCCGCGGCGATCTTCACGTCGCTCGCGCCGATCTTCCTTCTTCTCCTGAACGTTCTGCACGTTCTCACGCTGTGCGAACCACAGCACTTCTCCGTAGAGCGCTCGCCTGGTGTTGACGGTCGGGGGGTCGAAGCGGCCGGCGAGCGCCGCGAGCTGCGACTGAATGGCCAGCAGGCGTTCACGCGTGAGCCGTTCGTTGGCGCGGTCGCGTCGGTCATCGGCGAGGTTCGCTTGATCTCGCAGCGTGCGGTCGTCGCGCAGCTCACGCCGGCTCTGGCGCACTTCACGGCGGTCCTGCGCGCTCTCGGCGCGAGACTCGGCCAGCTCGCGGGCGAGGTGACGGTCGAAGGACTGATCGAGCACGGCGAGTCGCGCCACGTCGGCGCGGGCCATCGCCGCGTCGTAGTCGGCGAGCAGCCGTGCAGCGCGCGCAGCATCGAAGCGATCATCGGCGTACTGCTGAACGCCCTGCGCGAGGCTCAGCGACGACACCACGAACACAGCCAACAGGAATTGACGCGTCATGCGCCTGTGAACCCGGGAGCCGCAGAAAAGTTGCGGGACGATTTCGCCGGAGCGTCTGCCTTGCGGGGAGCACGGGGCCGGGAGGGCGTGGCGCGACGCTCGTTTGACCGGCTCCCCGGCACGACACGCCCCGTCACGCGCTTCACCAGGCCTCGTGAGCGCTGACCTTTTTCACCTTCGTAGGCAAACCGACGGGTGTCTCGTACGGAACGAGTACGAGCCCGAAAAAGGCGCCCCGCCGTCGCGCAGCAGTTGAACGACCGTGCCTGAAGTCGCGGGGCAGGCCAGCGACTTGCACGATGCAAGGCACTGATTCACCCTCGCCCGCTTCGGAGCCGCACGGGCTACTTCCGGTACGCGTCGGGGTTCTCAGCGAAGCGCTGCTTGCACCACGCCGAACAGAAGTAGGTCGTGCCCCCATCAGCGCTCAGGTGCAGCGCCGTGTCACTGACACGCACCTTCATGTGGCACACCGGGTCGACGGCGACGACGGCATCGGCTTCGGGTGCTTCCTCCGGCAGGGCCGCGACATACGCGGCGAGCGCGTCGAGCTCCGCTGGCGTGGCCAGCTCGTAATAGGTCGGCATGCGCAGCGGGTAGCCCTGCACGCGCTTCGCGTCGGGCGCGACGAGGGACTCCTTGATGTAGGTGAGGTCGGCGGTGGCCACGAGCCCGTTCTCGAGCGTGCGCTTGCGGCCGACCAGCCCGCCGAGCGGCGGCGCGAGCTCCGGGTGCGCGTGACAGTTGCTGCACGAAAACTCGTGAAAGAGCACTTCACCGCTGCGCGCCTCTTTCGCCGGTGAAGGCGCGGTGCTGCCGAGCAACACACGTGACGCGGCGATGAGCGCGCGGAAGTCAGCGGGGTCCTCCGAGTCGTAGATGCCGCGAACGACGCCGCGCTCATCGACCAGCAGCATCACCGAGCTGTGCATGATGGGGTCGACGCCCGCGTCGGTCTTCTGCACGGTGACGTGAAAGCCCGACACCACGGCAGCCAGCCCGGGCGGCGTGGTCTCGAGCAACACCCAGCGCTTCTCACCCGGGTTCCACTGCTCGGCGTACTTCGCGAGCACCTCGGCAGTGTCGGTGGCCGGGTCGACCGAGAAGCTCACGAAGCGCATCGGCGCGTCTTTGAGCTCGCGCTGCACGCGCACCATCTTCGCGGTCATCAGCGGGCACACCGTGCGGCAGGTCGTGAAGATGAAGTTGGCGATGTACGGCCGGCCGGTGAGCGACTGCTTCGAGACGACCTCTCCCGTGTTGGCCTTGAACGAGAACTCAGGCGAGGCCCACAGCGCCGCGGGCACGTCGCGATGTTGAAGGTGCGCGAAGTCTTCGGCCTGCGAAGGGTTGCGCGTGCGCGAACGCACGGAGAGCAGAGCGATGAACGACGCCGCGAAGCCCAACGCGACGAACACGACGAGCAGCTTCTTCATGAGCCGGTGGGCTTAACACCTGAATTCGCGGGGAGCGTGGGACTCAACGCCACACACCCGCTCCATGTGACGCGCGCAGCGAGGAGCGCTACTTGAAGTCGACGCGAACCGCGGTCACCGCGCCTTCCGTCACCGACACCGCGCGCTTCTGGGTCACTCCGTTCGGGCCCTTGAACACCAGGGTGTGCTTGCCCACCGGCAGCGGGTAGCGGACGAAGGGCGTGCGGTCGAGCAACTTGCCGTCGAGCAGCACCTCGGCCCAGGGCGCGGCGTCGGCCGTCACGTAGCCCACGCGCATCGCAGCAGGCGCCACCACCGCCGCCTTCCTGCGCGACGGCGCGCGCGTCTTCTTCTGAACGGGCTCCGGCTCGACGACGGCGACTTCAGGTTCGGGTCGTGGTGCTTCTTCGTCGACCGGTTCATCGACCACGACCGCAGGCGGCTGCGGCAGCTCGACCGTCACCGGCCGCGAATGCGAGCCCCACCACGCGCCCGCGCCGCTGATCAACGCCACCACCACGACGAGCGCGCTGATCAGCCCGGCCCGGCGCTTGGTCGCCGGTGGCGTCGCCACCTCGGCCGCCGGCAGGTTCAAGTGCGTCGGGGTGACGGTGATCACCGACCGCGTCGCGCCGGGCCCTGCTTCTGCGGCGTCGAACACCTGCTTCGAGACATCGCCGCAGATCTTCTGAACGAACTCCGCCAGCTCGGGAGTGGTGGCCACCGGCCCGTCGACGAAGGCCTCACGAAACTGCTTCGCGGTCTCGAAGCGGTCGCCCGGCGTGCGCGACAGCGCCTTCGACAAGGCCGCCGCCATGCGGGGGCTCACGTCTTCGCGCAGCGCACGAACGTCCTGAACGCCGCCCTTGATGACCGCGTCCAGCGCGTCCTTCATCGACTCGCGGCGGTACGGCTGAATGCCGGTGAGCGCTTCGTAGAGCGTCAGCGCCGCGGCATAGATGTCGGCGCGCGCGTCGACCGGCGCGTCATGCAACACCTGCTCGGGCGCCAGATACGCCGCCTTGCCGCGCAGCACGCCGGGCTCCGTCATCGAGCCGTCGCGAACGCGCGCGATGCCGAAGTCGGTGAGCAGCACCGCGCCCATGCCGGACACGAGCACGTTGCCGGGCGTCACATCGCGATGCACGACGCGCAGGTGTCGGCCTTTCCCATCGGTCAGGCCGTGCGCGTACGACAACGCTTCACACAGGCTCGTCGCCAGCAGGCGGATGATGGGCAGCGGCAACGACTCGCCGCGCGTCCCTGCATCACGGAGCAGCTTTCCGACCGTGACGCCTTCCACCCACTGCATCGCGATGAAGGGCCGACCATCGGCTTCGCCGACGTCGAAGATCTCCACGATGTTGGGGTGGTGCATGCGCGCCGCGAGCCGCGCTTCGTCGTGAAAGCGCTTCACGAGGTCCGGCGAGTCCGCGAGGTGCGGCAGCAGCAGCTTCAGCGCGACGTGCTTCTCGAAGTTTCCGGCTCCGGTGCGACGAGCGACGAACACCTCGCCCATGCCGCCACCGGCGATCCGACGGATCAGTTCGTAGCCGGGCTCCACGACGCCAAGGGTACCGCGTCAGGGGCAGAAACTCGCCGAAGACCTCAACAGCACCGCGTCGTCGATGAAGAAGCCGTCGCCCGCGTCGTAGCGAGTCACCGAGGAGATGCGCATCTGCATGGTGCTGTTGCCGAAGGAGACGTGCTGCTCCTTCACTTGTTTCCACGTGTCGGTGGCGGTGAAGCGCACGCCGGCGCTCGCGTCACTGCCGCCGTCGGCGTAGCGATCGCGCAAGGTGAGCGTGAGGTCGACGGTCTGACCGTTCTCGGCGCGGATCCACGCGGACGAACAGAAGAGCATGCCGAATTCGGTGCCGGGCTGATCAACGGAAGGGATCAACACCATCTGCTGGCTCGTGCCCGACGAGATCAGCTTCCCGCTTCGCGCGCCCGAACGGCTCTGCGTAGATGACTGAAGACGCCCGGTGCTCGCGCGCCAGTTGGACACGCCACCGTCGGAGAGACGGATTTCAAAACCGGGGTTCAGCAGCAGGTTGATGTCGCGGGGAACTCCAGCGTCGGGGATCCCCGCGTCGAAGCCTGCGTCTGGCGTTCCGGAGTCGGGAGCTCCTGCGTCGGGAATGCCCGCGTCGGGAAGTCCGGCGTCGTGACCGCCGTCTTCGAGCGGAAGCGCGTCCTCGTGAAAGCAACGCGTGTCGAAGCAGACGAAGCCATCGCCACATTCGCTCGAATCGTCGCAACGCAGACCGGTGACATCGAGCGGCGCGAGCTCGCAGGCGGAGAAGAGCAGCAGTGAAGCGATGGCGGTGATGCGGAGCACGCGAACGCAGTGTCGCTCAAAATGGCTCAGCGGGGAGGCAGTCGTGAGTGGGCTCCAGGCCCGGCTCGCATCGACAGGCCCTCGGCCTCGAACGGGTGCACGCGCGAACAAACCGTTCACGCCCGCCCTCATTCAGGCCGAGAAATCCAGAAACGGTCAGCCGCGTTCATCGCAGCTTCGATGTTGTTGCGGCCCGCCGGGTTCGCCGAATGCACCGCCCACGCGAGCCGCTTCAACGTGCCCTCGAACGCCTGCGCTTCGATCCACTTCGCGACCTCGTCACCGTCGCCGGCCTCAGGCGGACCAAGGTCGTGACCGAGCGAGATCACTTCGACGTCGCCGCGCTGAAGTCGCTCGATGCACTCGCGCGCGGTGAACACGCGTTCCCAGCCGGCCGGAGTTGCACGTTCATGGTCAAGGTAGAGCTTCGTCATCAGGGACTGACGCGCGAGTTCATCGCTTGTGAATCTGTGGCGGTCTTCCACTTCCGAAATGGGACCCTCTCCCGGCTTCGCACGGAGAGGGCGTTTCCTCGTTCACCAGGCGAGAACCACGCCGGCTCCGAACGTGAGCCCCGCGCCGATGAACAGGCCCACGCTGACCTGCTGCTGCGTCACGCCGTCGCGATCTGCCGCGCGAGCCGTGTCCGCTGCGTCGCCCGGAGGCCGAGATGGATCTCGCGCGTCCTGCCGCAACTTCCACCCGTTCACCGCCAACCCCGTCGCCACCGAAGCGGCCGCCACCGCGACACCCATCACGATGAACCCCGCCACGCGTCGCGGATTTCCTTCACGCGGCAGCTCCGTCGCCGATTGATCAATCCGCTGCGCTTCCACCCGACGCGGGCTCGCCGCACTCGCGACCTGCGCGACCACTGCGCCACCTTCTCCGCGCGCCTCGACGTACCACTCGAGCACGCCACCTCGTGTCACCTGCAACGGGAACGAGGCATCGGACTCTTCTTCTCGCCAGGCACCACCGTCGCGCCGCTCGAAGCGCATCAACCACTTCACCCGCTTCCACGGGTCGATGAGCACCAGCTGCACCCGCCCCGCCGGCGAAGGCGCCTCTTCAAGCCGCACATAGTCAGGCGGATACAATTTCCGTTTCGCCGACAGGAACACGTCCATCACCTTGGGTGACGAGTCGAGCTCCAGCTCCGGCTGTGCACGAAGCAGCTCGATGTACGTGCCTTCAGCCGCTTCACGCTGGCCCTCGGCCACCTGGCAATACGCGAGCAACTCGAGCACTTCGCGGCGTTGATCAGCGCTCAGCGACGGCACCTGGCGCGCCACTTCCAGCCTTGAAATCGCTTCACCGAACTTCAGCTGATCCACGAGACCACGCGCCTCTTCCATCCACGCGTTCGACGGAGCCGCCAGCAACACCAGCCCGATGGTCACCGGCAGCAGCATCGTTCGACTGCCCTCATGCCTCGCGGCCTCGGGCTCACGCAAGCGTGGTGAAACGGTGTCCTCTCCCGGGGGACAGTGCCCTGCGCGTGAACAGTCCAACTCGTCGGCGCCCGCGCGAAACAGGCCCGTAACCCACCCACATTACGAATCATTCACGTTGGCCCCGGCCTTGCGAAGGGCTGGTGACGCATGCGTCTCCTCGTCTCCATCGCAGCGCTGGGAATCGTCGCCTGCGCGGCCGAAGTGAAGGTGCCGACGGTGCCGACGAAGGTCGTGGTGCCGGACGTCACGACCCTCGCCATCACGCCGCGCGAGACCACGCGGCCCAACCGCACGGTGCACGGCAACTGGAGCGCGCCGTCGGCCATCTGGTCGCAGAACGGAGCGGCGACGGTGCTCGACGGCACCAACGTGCAGCAGCGCAACAGCGACGACTTCGTGCCGCTCGTGGTGGGCACCGACAGCGAACCGAACACCCTGGGCCAGCTCAAGGCGCTGACCCGCCGCAACGGTGGCGTGTTCATCGCGTCGACGGGCGGCTTCTTCCACGACGCTCCGGGCCGGTTGTTGCGCGCGCCGTTGTCGAACGACTTCTCGATGGCGCAGGTGCGCTTCGTCGACGCCACGGCCAACGCGCTGTTCGTGACCACCGACACCGACGCCTACCGCGTGTTCAACAACCGCCGCGACGCGGTGCGCGTGAATGACCCCGACGAAGCCGGCGCGCTGCAGGCCGTCGCCGGGCGCAGCGACACCGAGGCCCTGCTGATCCGCGGCGCGTCGCTCTACCTCGTCGACCTCGAGGCGAGGTCGGTGAAGGTGCTCGCGCGGGGGCTCGGCACGGTCACCGCCATGGACCACCTCGCCGACGGCAGCGTGCTCTTCGGCACCTCTGGAGGCCTCGTCACCGTCGCCAACGACGACTCGGTGACGCTGCAGACCTTCGGCGCCGACGTCATCGACGTGGAGGTCACCGCAGACGCGACGCTGGTGATGACCGCCACGAAGCTCCTTCAGCTGACGGCCACCGGCGCCCTCATTCTGGCCGACGTCACCGAGGCCTGGCCCGACGCGATGACGAAGGACGCAGCGAAGGACGTGTGGTTCATCGACGGCGCCAACGTGGTGCGGCTCTCGACGTCGGTCACGGCGCCGCCGCCGTCGTTCGCCGCCGACGTGAAGCCCTTCATGGCCGCGCACTGCGCGAGCTGCCACAAGACCGGCGCCGGCTACGCGCCCATCTTCGACCTCGAAAACTACGGCACCGCGAAGAGCCACTCGACGCTGGTGCTCGACCGCCTGCAGGACACCGCGGCGCCGATGCCGCCCACTTCCACCGAAGTACTCACTGCGTCCCAGTACGAAGTCGTCGTGCGCTGGGTCGAAGGAGGAATGCTGCCATGACGTATTCCCGTCTCGTTCTCGCGGCGGTGACGCTGGCGTCGGGGCTCGCTGCCGCGCAGATTTCAGCGAGCTGCGATCTCCCGCGCTCCGTCGACAAGTACCAGCTGCTGCGGCGCTTGAGCCTCGACCTTCGCGGCAAGGCGCCGACCTACGAAGAGTACGCAGCGCTCGAGTCGGCCGTCGGTGTTCCCGACGCGACCATTCGTGACTGGCTCGCCAGCGACGACTTCAAGCTCGTCATGCGCCGGTACCACGAGACGTTGTTCTGGCCGAACGTCACCAACGTTCAGCTCAACAACACCAACTCGCAGCTGCAGATGCTCGACACGCCGGCCGCGTATTCCATCTCGTCGACCGGCAAGCGTCGCCAGTTCCGCGGCGCCTCCGACGTCGACACCGCAGCGCTCGGCAAACAGTGCGGTGACTTCGAGCAGACGCAGTTCAACGCCGGCGGCAAGTTCGTGCCGGCCACCGCGGGCATTCGCACCAGCGTCGTCAACGGCGTGACCGTGAAGCAGGAAGGCTGGCGCATGGTCGCGCCGTACTGGGCGCCCGGCACCACCGTGAAGGTCTGCGCCTTCGACGCCATGGAGACCGAGAGCGTCACCGTCAACGGCACCGTGATCCCGTGCA
This sequence comes from Archangium gephyra, assembly GCA_003243425.1. Lineage (GTDB taxonomy): Bacteria > Myxococcota > Myxococcia > Myxococcales > Myxococcaceae > Archangium_A > Archangium_A gephyra_A. The sequence goes on from QFQP01000010.1 coordinate 120,992, forward strand.
ACACGCCCGAAGGCGACGCGCGCGTGGAGTGCGGCTGCGGCCCGGGCCTTCGCTACTGCTACGGCCCCACCGCCCAGGTGCGAACGGTCGTGCAGCAGGCGATGCGCGAGCAACTCGGACAGATGGTCGACCGCGTGTCGACCGGTGGCCGCCCGTACACCGAACTCATCACCGCGCGCAACGCGCCCACCAACGGCGTGCTGATGTTCTGGAAGAAGTACCTCGCGCCGCACCTCAGCTACACGCGCATCGTCGCCGAGCCTGATCAGAACGAGGCGATGCCGCGCGCGACGTTCACCGACGCCAGCTGGAGCGTGGAAGACCGCGGCAGCAACCTGCACGCAGGGGTGTTGACCACGCCGGTGTTCCTGCTGCGCTTCCAGACCAACCGCGGCCGCGCCAACCGCGCGCGCATCGACTTCGAGTGCGAGAGCTTCGTGCCTCCCACCACGCTGGAGACGCCCGCCGCCAACGGCTGCTCCGATTCTTCGGACGACCTGACGAAGCGCTGCACGTGCCGCTACTGCCACCGGCAGCTGGAGCCCATGGCCGCGCACTTCGGTCAGTTCGCCGAAGCGGGCACCACGCTGATGAGCAACACCACCGACTACCCGCGTACGCGCGCTTCGTGTGTCGGCTCGACCAGCGCGTTCTGCCGCCGCTTCTTCGTCACCGATGAAGACGCGCCGAACCCCGGAGCGCTGCTGCCGTACCAGTTCGCCGACGCCCAGCACGCGGACATCACCGCCGCGCTCGCCTCGGGCCCGAAGGGCCGCGCCAACGAGATCATCAACAACGGCACGTTCGCGCGCTGCACGACCAAGCGGCTCTACGCGAACCTGATGAAGCGCGACCTGCGCGTGCTCGGCACCGACGCCGAAGAAGCGCAGACGCTGCAGACCCTCGCCGATGGCTTCAAGACCAACGGCTACAAGCTGCCGTGGCTGGTCGAGCAGATCGTCTCACTGCCTGCGTACCGGAGGATCCGATGAGAACCCTGGTCTTCGTGAGCGTGCTCGCGCTCGCTGCGTGCACCGAAGAAGCGCCGCCTGAAATGCAGCCCAACGTTCCGTCGCTCGACGTGACCGACGAAGGCTCGGTACTGCCGATGGATCACCCTCCGGTGGGCGGGCTCGGCGGCGGCTCGGGTGGTGGCGCCGGCTCGACCGGCGGCGGCACCGGCAGCAGCGGCGGAGGCACGGGCGTCACGTTCCCCGAGTCGGCGGGCACGCAGCGCTTGTCGATTCGTCAGCTGGCGCAGTCGATGCCGGTGGTGCTCGGCGGCAACACGTGGATGACCAGCAGCACCGCCCAGGGCTTCAACGCGCGCTCGGCCACCCTCGGTGAGCCCGACTACATCAACGAGGTCGAAGAGAACCTCGAGCCCTCGGCGCTGTTCATGAAGTTCATGGGCGACGCGGCCCGCGACGGCTGCACGCGCACCGCGAACGCCGACGCCGCGCTCGCCGCCAACGCGCGGGTGTTGATGCGCTTCGTGTCGCTCACCGACACCGTCACCACCAACCGCGCCGGCGTCGACGAGAACCTGCGCTACCTCAAGCTGCGCTTTCACGGCGTGAAGGTGCAGCCGGCCGACACCACGTCCATCGCGGGCTTGCGCACCGTCTTCGACAGCGCGGTTCGCGGCGCCGCCGGAACCAACACGCCCACCGCGGCGCACGTGAAGGAAGGCTGGCGCGCGGTCTGCGTCGCCCTGCTCACCGCGCCCGAGTACCACCTCTACTGAGAGCCGCCATGTCGAACTCCTTCGTGTCTCGCCGCAGCTTTCTGGAAGTCCTCGGGCTCGCCGCTGGTGGCATCGCGCTTCGTCAGACGCCGCTGGGTGGTGCGTTCGCGCAGACCGCCGACCCGCACTTCATGCTGCTCGTCTATTTCAGCGGCGGGTGGGACCAGCTGCTCTCGCTCGACCCGCGCAACGCCACGCAGGCGCAGTACCAGCGCGTGAGCGGCCGCGCGCCGACCTCGGGCATCGAGCCCGCGTACGTGCAGACCGCCGGGGAGACGCCGTTCGTCGACGCGGTGATGACCGCCACCGGAGGCAGCGGCGTGCAGGCGCGCGGCAACCTCACGTTCGGCCCCGCAGTGCCGGACGCGATGCTCGAGCACGCCGCAGACCTCTGCATCGTGCGCGGCATGAACATGGACACGCTGACCCACGAGGTCGGCCGCCGCTATCTGCTCACCGGCAAGTTCCCGCGCGGTCTCTCGGCGTCGGGCAGCTCGCTCAACACCGTGGTGGCCGCGCAGACCGGCGCGCGGGGCGACATTCCCAACATCGCCATCGGCACCGAGTCGTACAACGAAGGGCTCGCCGCGGCGTCGACCGCGATTCGTGTCGGCACCTACCGCGACATGCTCACGGTGATGCAGCCGCAGACCGGCACCACGTTGCCCAGCGCGAGCGAGAGCGCGGTGCGCGCCTTCGAAGACGCCGACGACACCTGCGAGCAGCATGGCTACGACGTCAGCGGGCTGGTCGAGTCGTTCAAGGACGGCCGCTCGATGGCGCGCCAGCTGGTGAACCCGGCGAAGGCGTCGCTGTTCAACTTCACGGTGCCGGCGCCCGCGAGCCTCACCGAGCTGTACTCGGCGTTCTCACTCAACACCTCGGCCGACCTCACCGGCATTCGTGGCCGCGCGGCGATGGCGGGCCAGGCGATGGTGAACGGCGTGTCGAGCGTGGTGGCGGTGCAGCTCGCTTCAGGGCTCGACGACCACTTCGACCTCTTCGGTCAGCAGGCCGTCTCGCAGCGCGACGGCTGGGACGCGCTGGGCAAGCTCATCAAGTACCTCAAGAGCAAGCAGGTGCCGGGCACGTCGAAGAGCTTCTGGCAGTGCACGTCGATGCTGGTGTTCAGCGAGTTCAGCCGCACGCCGCTCATCAACACGCGCGACGGCCGCGACCACCACCTGGTGTCGAGCTGCCTGCTGTCGGGCCCGGGCATCAAGGGCAACACGGTGTTCGGCGCGTCGTCGAACCAGGGCATGGGCGTGCAGAAGTGGAACTTCGCGTCGGGCGCGATGGACGCGACCAACGGCAAGGTGATTCGCCCGTGCGACGTGCACGCCACGCTCGTCGATTCGATGGGCCTGTCGTACTCGCACCTGTCGAACCAGACGCCGCAGTTGATCCGCGCGATTCAGCGGTAATCGACTTCGCGGGCACGCCGTTGCATTCTCGGTAGCGATTGATCGCGCTGCCGTTTCTTTTCATGGCTGTCTGGGGCGCGGTCATCGCGGCAGTCGCCGTCGTCAACTTCAAACTCGCGCGCTTGATGCGCGAACGATGGGCAGCAGACCTTCCTGCGATCTTTCAACCAGGAGCGGAGCCCGGAAAAGCTCTGCTACCTCTTCAGCGAAGAAGCGCGTGCACGCTTCAAGGCCGACCCACGGCTCTGGCGATTGCGCCAGACACTGGGCTTCCTGCTCGTTTCAGCACTCGTGATGTGGCTCTGCGGCCTTGCGGCGATCTCTGGCGCGGGTCTTGTCATCGTTCTGATGAAACACACGCACGGCTGAGTCAGTCGCGGAGCATCTTCTCGAGCTCCGCTTTGCTGGAGATGCCGAGCTTCTCGTAGATGTTCGACAGGTGGCGGCGCGCGGTGTTCGGCGCGACCTTCAGGGTCTGCGCGAGTTCGAGGTAGCTGGCGCCGCTGGCGAACACCTCGGCGACTTCGCGCTCACGCGCGGTGAGCGCATCGGCAGGCACGGCGCGGCGTACATGAAAGAGCACCACGTCGTGTGACGCGTCGGCGCGGAACGCGAGCTGGCCGTGCACCACCCGCTCGCCCCTCGGGGCGGCGAGCAGCTCGGCGGGCAGGGTCGGGCCGCGCCACGCCGGCCACTCGCTGCGCAGCAACGCCGGGAGCGCCGGTTCGGCCTCGAGGATGATGCCGCGCTCGTTCGCGACGACCGCCGCCGAGCCGCTCTCCACGGGAGCGCGCGTTCGTGCACGCAGCTGGTTCACGCGCGCGCGGCGGCTCGACGAGACGATGTGCGGCACGAGGAGCTCCATGGCCGAGCGTTCGTCTTCGCAGTACGGCTGCGAAGGGTCGTCGCGGTAGAGCGAGAACAGCCAGTACAGGCCCGTGTCAGCGTCGACGACGGCGGTACACAGAATGTGCGCCATGCCCCAGCGGCGGCAGTGTTCGACGATGCGCGTGAAGCCGTCGTAGATGCCGGCGCTGGTGTCGAACGCGCCGGTCCTGCCGGGGTTCGAGAACGCCCAGTCGGAGATTCGGTCTTCGTGGCGAAGCTCGGCCCACGACGTCATCAGCTCCATCGACGAGCCGAAGAACAACGCGTCGTGGCCTTCGACCGCGCGGTCCTCGAACGAGCCCAACGCGGACACGCCGGTCTGAAACCCGATGACCGCGGAGATGCGCTCGACGCGGTTGGGGTGCTCGTCGGCGTCGAGGCGAAGCCGGTCGAGCACCGAGACTTCGATGCGGTCGCGGAGGATCGCGGGCTGCGAACCACTGGCGTGACCGAGCAGCCCCATCTCGAGGTTGATGCCGTCGAGCCGCCGCGCGTGAATCGCTTCCACGCTGTCGGGAACGCCGCCGTCGGTGACGACGCTCCAGTTCACGCGCTCGAGAATCTCGTAGGTGGTGATGACCGTCGCGCGACCGGGGACCATCGGGTCGACCCAGAAGTCGAGCCCGGCGTCGCGTGCCGCGAGGTTGAGGTGATTGCTGGCCGTGGTGATGGCCTCGCGCTCGGGCCACGCCGCTTCGAGCTCGTCGAACGACGCCTTGAGCCCCGGCCACGGCTCGGCGGCCTTCTGCAGCGCTTCGAATTGTTCAGGCGCGAAGCCGCGCGAGCGTTGGACCTCCCAGTTCGGCAACAGCTTGCGGAAGAGGAAACGCGCCGGTGCTTCGGAGGCCTGACGCGGCGTCGTGAAGCGCCACACACCGACGCCAACCGCGCTGAGGAGGAGCACGACGAGTGCTGCGCGCTTCATGGAGTGCTCCACCTACATGCACGCACTGATGTGCGGTCACTCCTTATTACTGCGGGCGCTGGAGGCCGGCGACGTAGGCCCCGAGCTTGTCGAGCGTGGTGTAGCCGATCTCGACCGCACCGAAGCCGATGCCCGCGTCGCGCTGCGCCTTCGTGGGGTGCAGCTGCCGCAACGTCACCACCGTCTTGCCGTCGCTCTGCTGGTCGAACGTGAGCGTCACCCGGAAGCGCGTCGCGTCGTCGTCGAGGTCGCGGCCGTGGTCGAACACGATGCGTTCGGGCGAAGCAATCTCGAGGTACACGATGCGGTTGTCCCAGCGCTTGCCGTCGGGCCCGGTCATCACGAAGCGCCAGCGGCCACCGACGCGTACGTCGATCTCCTGCGTCTCGGTGGTGTAGCCCTTCGGCCCGAACCACTTCGTGACGTGCTCGGCGTCGGTCCACGCCTTGAACACCAGCTCCCTCGGTGCATCGAGCACGCGTGAGAGCACGATCTCGCGGTCCAACGACCAGTCAGCGACGTTTCCGAGCATGTGGCTTCTCCTGTTTGGCCTGCAGTTGCTTCAAGTGCGCGGCGAGGTTGTCCATGCGCTCTTCCCACGCGCTGCGCGTGTTCATGGTCCACCGCGTGACTTCCTCGAGCGCTTCGGTGCGAAGGCTGCACGGGCGCATCTGCGCGTCGCGGCCACGGGTGATGAGCCCCGCCTTCTCGAGCACCTTGAGATGTCGCGAGATCGCCGGGAGCGTGAGGGCGAAGGGCTCGGCGAGCTCCAGCACCGTCGCTTCACCGGACGTGAGGCGTTGGAGCAACGCCCGACGCGTCGGGTCTGCGAGCGCCGAGAAGATCGCGTCGAGAGATGGGGTCGCCAGCATCGACACTTAACGTATTGGTTAATTAACCAACACGTCAAGTACGTCGCAACCGGTCAGGCCGCGCCGAGCTGCATCAACGAGTGCGAGATGCCCAGGTGCTTCACTTCGTCGGTGACCTTCAGCCCGGCCTTCGCCGCCAGCTGCCGCATCACCTCCGAGTGGTACATGCGCGAGTTCCCGTTCGCGATGCACGCGAAGTACAGCGACGTGCCGATGACGCAGAAACGTGCGGCGTCGTGCTGCTGCTGGTCCCAGAACGTCTCGAGAATGAAGACCTTCGAGTCGGGCCGCATCGCCGCGCGCACCCGCGAGAGAATCGAGACGATCTCCTCTTCCGAGAAGCAGTCGAGGAACTGCGACAACCAGTACGCGTCTGCGCCGGCAGGCAACGGCGCCGAAGGGTCCAGCACGTTGGTGGGCGCCAGCGTGAAGCGGTCACCGTGCCTGGCGAGGTTGTCCTTCAACACCGCCAGCTGGCCCGGCAGGTCGACGCAGGTCATGCGCGCCGTGCGCGACCGCGAGAGCACCAGGTCGGTGAAGCGGCCGGTGTTGGCGCCGATGTCGACCACGTGCTCGTCGCCCTTCGACAACACGCGCGGCAGGCACGCCTCGAACACGCCGTCTGAATAGAAGTGGTCGAACTCGAACCACGCGGTCTTCACGTTCTGCGGCAGCGAACGCAGCGCCTCGTACACCGTCTTGGCGCCGGTCGAGTCGATGGCCGGGAGCCCCGCGGGCCGGCCCTCGAGCAGCGCTTCACGCAGGTGCGCCGCGCCGCCGTAGCAGACGTGGTGATTGAACTCGGCGTTCACGCGCGTGAGCTCGTCGCGCAGCCAGTACACGCCCATGTGCGTGATGGTGAAGCGCGGCTCGGCGTCGGTGGGGTTGGCGCAATCACACAGGCCCGACGCCAGGCCCGCTTCCAGCAACAACGCCGCCGCGTAGCGAGACACACCGGTCTTTGCGACGGCCTCCGCGGCGGTGAGGCCCTTGGCGCGCGCGCTCGACAGGTTCTCGAGAATGCCGAAGTCGCGCAGCGCCCGGCACGCCTGGAACATCAGCGGCGCGTAGGCCAGCCGCTGTGCCTCGAAGCGCGCGCGGGTGTTCACATCAGAATTGCCGAACTCGGTCGTCATGAGTCCATCCAGAACGGGAAGAAGTTGAACCAGTTGAGCGGCGCGCCGCGCGTGTACTCCTCGAGCACCTTCGCGAAGCGGGCGGCCTCACGTTCGATGGCTTCGTCGCGGCCGGTGCGAGGCAGCTCGATGCGCTCGGTGAGCGGCGCGATGATGACGTCGTAGCGCGACGGGGCGTGGAACAAGCCCGCCACGAAATACACGGGGCACTGCAGCACGTGCGCGAGCACATACGGGCCCACGGGGAACTTCGCGGGGCTGCCCAGGAACGGCACGACCACGTCGCGGCCCTCACGGTCGGTGCGGCGATCTCCGAGCATCGCCACCAGCTCGCCACGGTCGATGGCTTCCTTCACCTGCAGGAGCGCGAGTGGGTCTTCCGCGTTCAGCTCGAGCATGCGGAACTTGACGGTGTCGCCCGCCAGCGCCTGCAGCATGGCCGTCACGCGTTTGGCGTTCGCGAAATCGACCAGCACCAGCAACGGCACCTGGTAACGGCTGGCCAGCGTGCGCATGGCCTCGAAGCTGCCGACGTGCGCGCCCAGCAACAGCGCGCCCTGCTTTTCCTTCACCAGCCGCATCAGCTCGTCGTGGCCGTGGAGCTGAACGGTGAGCCCCTGAATGTCGCCGAGCAGAAACAGCAGCCGGTCGAGCCCCACGCGCGCGAAGCTCCAGATGAGCTGGTGCACCTGGCGCAGCGTCTGCGGCAGCCCGATGCGCTTGAAATAATCGAGCGCGGCGCGGCGCTGCACGCGGGCAAAGAACGTGAAGTACCACGCCACGCACCACAGCACGCCCGACGCCATGGTGCGGCCGAAGAGCCGGTAGATGCCCGCCACGAGCTTGATGCCGAGGATGGACCCCGCTTCGGGAACTGAACGCCACGACGCCATGCGCGCGCCTTCCTGCCCTGCTACGGGCGTAACGGCAACGAATCGTGCGGCCTCGGCGTTGACATCGCTCCTCGCGGAGACTCACTTCCCGCGCATGCGAAAGCTCCTCGTGTTGTGCGCGGCGGTGGCGGGCGTGGGCTGCAGTGACTTCTTCGAAGACCCTCCAGACGGAGGCGGAAACCCCGACCTCAACGCCCGGCTCGAGGGCAACGTCACCGTGTTTCAGGGGGCCGGTCAGTCGGCCCGGGCTGCCAACCCCGCGGCCATCGCCCTCGCGAAGAAGGTGCTCTCGACGAAGCATGCCCTCGCGCCAGCCGCGGTGCGCACCGCCGAGCTCGCGAAGAAGCCGGAGCCCCGACGCCTCGGCCCCATTCAGGTCGGTGCGCTGCGCGGCGTGGGCCTGCCGTCCACCATTCGTCCCGGCGAGGTCATCGTGCGCTTCGACGCGGCCCTCGACGACAAGGCGGCCGTCAGCGCGCTGCAGCTCGACGGGTTCCGCGTCAGGCACGGCGGCTTTGCCTCACCGTACCTGCACCTCGCGCTCGTCACCCGCGCTGACGGTACGGCGCTGACCGAAGCCGAGACCGTCGCCCTCACCGACACCTTCGGCAAGAAGAAGGGCGTGCGCTTCGCGGAGCTCAACCGCATGCGTCACGCGCTCGCGGTGCCCAACGACTCGCTCTACCCGGCGATGTGGCACCTGCCGCCCATCAACCTCCCGGCCGCGTGGGACATCGAGAAGGGCAACACCACGCAGGTCACGGTGGCCGTGGTCGACACCGGCATCGTCTCGCACCCCGACCTCAACGCGCGCGTCATCAACGGCTACGACATGGTGTCCGACACCGCGAACGCGGGCGACGGCAACGGCCGCGACGCAGACCCCACCGACGTGGGCGGTGACCTGCCGCAGAACCAGTCGAGCTGGCACGGCACGCACTGCGCGGGCACCATCGGCGCCAACACCGACAACGGCAGCGGCGTGGCCGGGGTGAACTGGAACGCGCGCATTCTGCCGGTGCGGGTGCTCGGCAAGCAGGGCGGCAGCGACTTCGACATCATCGCGGGCGTGAACTGGGCCGCGGGCCTCACCGTTCCCGGCGTGCCCACGAATGCCACGCCTGCCAGCGTCATCAACATGAGCCTCGGCGGGCCGGGCGAAGCGACGCAGGCCGCGCAAGACGTGCTCGACCAGGTGACCGCGCGCAACGTCATCGTGGTGGTGGCCGCCGGCAACGACGACGTCGAGGCCGCGACCTTCAACCCCTGCAACCAGCAGAACGTCATCTGCGTCGGCGCCACGCGGCTCAACGGCAAGCGCGCGAGCTATTCGAACTACGGCAACCGCATCGACCTCATGGCGCCCGGCGGTGAAGTGTCGGAAGACCTGAACGGCGACGGCTACGCCGACGGTGTGTTGTCGACGTTGAAGGGCGACGACGGTCAACCCAGCTACGCGTTCGAGAACGGCACCTCGATGGCCGCGCCGCACATCGCCGGCGTGGTGTCGTTGATGAAGGCGCGCAACCCGAACCTCACCTTCACGCAGGCCCGGCAGTTCCTCGTGGAGACCGCGTCGACGGCGTCGCGTTGCAGCGAAGGCTGCGGCGCGGGTCTGGTGAACGTGCAGGCCGCGCTGTTGCGAGTGACGGGCGCTGCGCAGCCCACCGGCCCCGCGAAGTTGTCGGTGAATACGTCGGGCCTCTTCTTCACGCCCGCGTCGACGCAGCAGGAGGTCTCGATTTCGAACGTCGGCGGCGCGGCGTTGAACGTGACGCTCACCCCCGGCGGCGCCGAGGCCTCGCGCGTGACGGTGATGGGCGGCAACACGCGCAACCTCGGGCCGGGCGAAACGGCGTCGGTGTCGGTGAGCGCCAACCTGCAGGGGCTCGACGCGGCGAGCACGGCCTCGGCGGTGCTGAACGTGACGTCGAACGGCGGCAGCGGCACGGTGGCCGTGAAGCTCCGCAACGCGAACGCCGGTGGCGCCGACGTCGCGGTGGCGGCCATCTACGAAGACTCGAACGGCGAGTGGCAGGTGCACGAGGCCATCGCGGCGAAGGCGTCGAACGGCTTCTCGTTCTCGCTGCCGGTCGCGCCCGGGAAGTACTTCCTCTTCGGCGTGCAAGACGCGAACAACAACGGCGACTACGACGACGGCGAGCCGGTCGGCTTCTACCCGAACAACGACAACCCGAAGGAGCTGACGCTCGAGCGCAACGGCGTGCTTCGCGGCATGAACTTCGCGGTCTCGCCTCCCGGCAACGTGACCGGCGACGAGTCTTCGTTCATCGGCACGTCGTGCACGGAAGACAACGGCTGCGGAGGCAACGGCGCGTACTGCGTCGAGACGTTCCCCGGCGGCTATTGCGCGGCGCTGTGTGACACCACGCCCTGCCCCATCGGCGCGACGTGCATCGCGGGGCAGACCGCGTCGGTGTGCCTGGCGGCGTGCAGCGGTCCGAGAGCGGGGCGGTCGTCGTGCCGCAGCGGCTACGTGTGTGAAGACGACGGCTCGGGAGGTGGTGTCTGCATTCCGGGCTGCACCACGAACGCCGACTGCTCGCCGCAGAGCTGCAACACCGGCACGGGGTACTGCGAATGAGAGCGCTCGTCGTGATGATGGCGGTGTTGACCCTCGCCGGCTGCAAGCACGAGCCCGAGGTGAAGACGCTCGAGCAGCCCGTGAACAGCCGCGACGGTTCACCGATTCGCCCCGGTGAGTTGATCGTCGGCACCTTCGAGCCCACCAGCGTCGACAAGGCGCTCGAGCTGACGCTCATCGAGGGCTACCGCGTCGAGTACGTCGCGGCGGCGACCGAGACCATGCACCTGATGAAGGCGTCGTGGGCCGACGGCACCTTGCTGACCGAAGACGAGACGCGCGCGCTCGCCGAGAAGTTGCTCGAGACGAACCGCTTCAAGTTCGTCGAGCTCAACAAGGTGAACCAGCCGCGTTGACGTGAAGTGGCGGGCCGGGCCGGTTATGTCGCGCCGCGATGCCGACTCTCTTCGACCCGATTTCTCTGGGCGCCATTGCCGCGCCCAACCGCATGCTGATGGCCCCGCTCACGCGAGGCCGGGCGACTGCCGAACACGTCCCGACCGAGCTGATGGTCGAGTACTACCGCCAGCGCGCGGGCGCCGGGCTGATCATCACCGAGGGCACCGGCATCAGCCACGAGGGCCTCGGCTGGCCGAACGCGCCGGGTTTGTGGAACGACGCGCAGGTCGAGGCGTGGAAGCCGGTGGTGGAAGCGGTGCACGCGGCGGGTGGTCGCATCGTTCCGCAGCTGTGGCACCTCGGGCGGCTGGCGCGGAAAGACGTGACCGGCAACGCGCCGTTCTCTTCGTCTGCGACGACCGCACCTGCCCGGCCCGGAGCGCCCACCAACACCAACGTGCAAGCGCGGCCGATGACCCGCGACGACATCAATCGCACGCTCGATGACTATTCACAGGCGGCTCGCAACGCGATGCGCGCGGGGTTTGACGGCGTCGCGCTGCATGCAGCCAATGGGTACCTGATTGATCAATTCATGCGCGACGGAACCAACTTCCGCGACGATGCGTACGGCGGTTCAGTCGAGAACCGGTTGCGGCTGCTGCGTCAGGTGATGGAGCGGTTGGTGACGGAAGCGGGCGCGAATCGTGTCGGTGTTCGCTTCTCGCCCAATGGTGAAGTGCAGGGCTGTGACGATTCGAACCCTGAGTCCGTCTTCGTTCCTGCAGCGGCGCACCTGCAGTCGTTGAACATCGCGTTCCTCGAGCTGCGTGAAGCGGCGCCTGACGGAACGTTCACGAAGAGCGACGTGCCGAAGTTGAGCCCGAAGATTCGCGCGGTGTTCAAGAACGCGCTGGTGCTCAATCAAGACTTCGACGCGGCGAAGGCGCAGGCAGCGCTCGACGGTGGTGCCGCGGACGCCATCAGTTTTGGTCGGCCGTTCCTTGCGAACCCGGATCTCGTCGAGCGCTTCCGTCGTGGCGCGGCGCTCAACGCGCCAGATCGCCGCACGTTCTACACACCCGGAGCTGCGGGCTACACCGACTATCCAGCGCTGCCTTGATGGCGGCCGTCCTTCATGTGTGAGCCGCCGTGCTCGTCCACACGGCTTCTCCCGTCGAGCTTCTGGTCGCGCACGTCACCTGGCTTCGTGAAATTTCGTTCGTGGTGATGAAAACCACAGCCCGGTGTGGTCCAGGTCACCACGAAGCTTCAGGCCGCGAGTTGAGTGAATTTGCGGCGTGCCGAGAGCCTCGTGGGATCGCGCAGAGCCCGAGAACAATCGCGACCGCCCACCCTCAAGAGCCGTTCAAGTGCGTGAAGGTGACCTCAATGCCCTTCTTCACGCGAACAACCCCAGCAAGTCTTCCCGCGTGAGCGACGCCGCGCCTTCGCCACCTTCGAGCGCCGCTTCGAACAACGCGCGCTTCTTGTCCTGCAGCTGAAGAATGCGCTCTTCGACGGTCCCCTGAGACACGAGCCGGTACACGAACACCGGCTTGTCCTGGCCGATGCGGTACGCGCGGTCAGCCGCCTGCGCTTCGACCTGCGGGTTCCACCACGGGTCGACGAGGAAGACGTGATCCGCGGCGGTCAACGTCAGACCCGTACCGCCTGCCTTGAGCGACATCAGCAACACCGTCGGTCCATCGGCGGCCTGGAACTTCTCGGTCACCTCGCCGCGGTTCGACGTGCTGCCATCGAGCCGCGAGAACGAGAGCCCCGCGGCCGTCAGCTCGGGTTCGATGAGGTCGAGCATCGACGTCCACTGCGAGAACACCAGGCAGCGGTGACCATCGGCCGCCGCGTTGACGATCGACTCGACGAGCACCTGCACCTTCGATGAAGTCTTCGCCTGCTGACCGGGCACCAGCGCCACGTGACACGCGGCCTGACGCAGACGCAGCAACGCTTCGAGCGCCTTGAGCACGCTGCCGCCACTCTCCATCAACCGCACCACGTCGGCGCGTGTCGCTGCGTGCACCGCGTCGTACACGGCGCGTTCCTTGTCTTCGAGCGTGACGAAGCGAACCGCTTCCGTGCGCGGCGGCAGCTCCGGCGCCACGTCGCGCTTCAAGCGCCGCAGAATGAACGGCGCCAACTTCTTCCGCAGCGCCTGCGTCGCTTCGGTCGAGCCACTCTCGATGCGCTCGCCATACTTCTCGTTGAACTCACGCCGACCGCCGAGCAGGCCGGGGTTGGTGAAGTGCATCAGGCTCCACAACTCTTCGAGCCGGTTCTCGAGCGGCGTGCCCGTCACCGCCAACTTCAGGTCGGCCTTGAGTCGGTACGCCGCGCGCGTGGCCTGACTGTCGGGGTTCTTGATGGCCTGCGCCTCGTCGAGCACCACCACGCGCCACTTCTTCGCCGCGAGCGCTTCGGCGTCGAGCCGCAACAACGCGTAGGTGGTGATGGTCACGTCGGCGTCGTTCAGCTGCCGCGAAGGCCCGTGGTACGCGTTCACCGTCATCGACGGCCTGAAGCGCGCGAGCTCGGCCTTCCAGTTCGGCAGCACGCTCGTCGGGCAGACCACCAGCGAACCCTTCTCGAGCGTGCAAATGGTCTGCAGTGTCTTACCGAGACCCATGTCGTCGGCGAGCACGCCACCGAGCCCCGTCGCTTTCAGGAAGCCGAGCCAGTCGACGCCGTGCTGTTGATACGGGCGCAACGTCGCCGTCAGACCTTCGGGCAACGTCGCGCGCGGCAGCGTGTCGAAGCCATCGACCAGCGGCTTCAACTTCTCGAGGCCTGCGGGCGGAGGCGATTCCATCGACTCGCACAGCTCGGCGAGTTGCGGCAGCGCGTGGTTCGCAACCACACCGTCTTCACTGCGCGCCGCGAGCAACGCCTGCACGCGCGCACCATTCGTATCGAGCCACGACTGAGGCAACGGCGCCCAGCCACCGCCTTCGATGGGAACGAGACCCAGGCCCTCACGCCACGCGCGCAGCACCGCATCACCACTGACCGACGCGCCCGACGGCCCGCCCTGCACTTCGAACTCCAGCGAGAACTCTGCGCGCGGCACGCCGAACGCGTCGAGCGTGGTCTTCGCGTTGAGGTGCGGCGTCAGCGACATGCCCACCCCCAGCACCCGCCGTGCGTCACCGGTGAGGCCGCCACGCCAGTCCTTCAGCTTGTCGACGAAGCGCGCCAGCTCCTGGCCCGAGTACGTGGTGCGCCGCCCGGGAATCAGGCCCATCACGTCACGCAACGACGCGACGACGCGCGACTCGGCGTTCTCCTTGCGCACCGGCATCGGCCCGCCGATGTGCACCAACCTGGCGCCGTCGACGCGCGCCACCGGCGGGCTGCCGTACACGAGCACCGGCAGCACCGAGAGCCCGATGTCCATCTGCGCCAGCTGCAGCTCGATGCGCGGCTCGAGCGTCTTGTCGATGCGCGGCAACCGGCGCGAGTAGTTGTCGATGGGGAACCGCAGCGCGAGCTCGGGCAGCGTGCGGCTCATCAGCTCACCGATCTGGTTGCTCTCGTACTTCCGCACCGACGGCAGCGCGTGCAGCCACGGGCCCGTCAGCTCGGTCTCACCGAGCTTGCACACCGTGTCACCGCAGCGCGCGACGCCGGGGCTCACCACCTCACTCACGCGCGGGTCGGCGTGAATGGTGACCACGATGTCCGAGCCGTCGTCGACCACCTTCACGCGCGGCAGCATCACCTCGGGCGAGAAGGCGACCGGCTGCCCTTCGAGCAGAATCTGCTTCGAGGCCTGCAACAGCCCCAGCAGCCCTTCCACGCGATCCGGCGGCAGCGCGCCACGCCACGGCTTCTCGAGCACGCGATCCGCGAGCAGATCTCCGTTCTCGAGCTGCAGCTTCGACGCGGTGCCGTTCGCCACCATCGACTGCAGCGACTGCGTCAGCGGCTCGACCCTGCCGTCGGCGTGCAGCAGCTCGCGGGTCACCGTGAGGCCGTTCTCGACCTTCGTGAAGCGGTAGACCAACCGTGTCCACGTCTGCGCGGTGGTGGCCACCTGCGCGCCGCCCTGCGCGAGCGTGATGGCCGACGCCACCACGTGCTCACACGGGTCGAACGCGCCGTCGCAGCTGCACTCCCACGAATCGTCGGGCGTCAGATAGACGGTGAACGCCACCGGCCGGCCCGCGGGCTTCACGCGGAACACGTGCTCCTTGCCGTTCACCTTTTCGAGCGCGGCCGCACCGGCACGCGCGAGCTTCACGCCGTTGGCCCAGAGCGCGGGTTTGGCCTCACCGCGAATGGCATCGAGCAACGCTTGCGACATGCGCGGGCCTCTATCAGCCCGCGTGTCGGTTGAGGCCGTGCATCAGGCGAGGGTGCGCGTGTGACCCTTCTCGCAGACCAGCGTCTTCTCGACCTCGCCCTGCTTCATGCTGCGGCCGCACACCCGGCACGACGGCAACGCGTTGGCGGTGATGGGGTTCGGGGTGGGCTTGGGCCTGGGCACCACCGTCAACACCGGCGGAGCGACGGGCGCGGGCGCTTCCACGACCTCGGCCTTCGCTTCGATCTTCGCAGCCGGCGGCGTGGGCGCCGGGGTGGTGTTCGCGCCGGGACGCAGGCGCATCAATTCGTCGCGCACCTTGGCGAGCAGCTCGCCGCGCACACCCTTGTACTTGGCCTGCATCGAAGAGAG
Organism: Archangium gephyra; assembly: GCA_003243425.1. Taxonomy (GTDB): domain Bacteria; phylum Myxococcota; class Myxococcia; order Myxococcales; family Myxococcaceae; genus Archangium_A; species Archangium_A gephyra_A. Next base: position 136,517 of record QFQP01000010.1, read on the forward strand.
CTGCTCCATCATCTCTTCGAACTGCTGCAGCCGGCCTTGATCCAACATCGTTCGGGAATCAGCCATGACAGTCATAGGTCACCTCGGTGATGACTATTCCTGCGCACCCGGGTTGATCCTCGCAAGGGCTGTTCTGAGCGCAGATCCACGCGGCTGCGGAAGTCACCTGAACGCAGCGAGTTGGCTCGATTCTCTGATCCAATAATTTTGGCCTCGCCCCTCTGAAAGGCCGGTTTTCAGCCTCGGGCGCGTTTTCAGCAGATCCACACCGGTGCACGGGTAGCTTCGCGCGCGATGAACTCCTGGGCCGCGGTTCACGTTCTCGCAGCGACGTCGGGGCTGGTGGTGGCGGCGCTGGCGTTGTCGCGCGGTTCGCCCAGCCCGTTGCGGCGGCCGCTCGCGCTGCTGGGCGCCGTGCAGTTCGCGTGGAACGCAGCGTCGACGGGGCTGCAGCTCACGCGGCACGAGGCGTACTCGTGGCTGGGCACCATCGCCGCGCCCTTCTTCCCGCCGCTGGCGCTCTACTTCGTGCTCATCTTCGTGGGCCGTCGCACCCGGCGCCGCACGCTGCTGCGCGCGAGCTGGGTCTTCTTCGTCGCCCAGTCGCTGTGCTCGCTCGTCGAGCTGATCATTCCCGGCGAACAGCTTCCCGGCGGGCTGGTGGTCACCGCCGAGGTGTTGCTCGTCACCAGTCTCCCGCTCGCGGCCTGGGGCATCGTGGAGGTCGCGCTGCACCTCAAGCGCGTCACCACGCCGCTCGAACGCAATCGGTCGCAGGTGCTGCTGTTCGCCATCGTGGTGGTGGTCGCGTTGCTGGTGACGGACCCCCTCGCAGACATGGGGCTGCAGCTCCCGCGGCTCTCGGCGCTCGGCAGCTTCACCTTCAACGTGCTGCTGCTTCACCTCACGCTGGGGCTCGGGCTGTTCAAGAGCGAGCGGCCGCGTCGCGTGGCGCTGGGGCAGGCGGTGGTGGTGGGGCTGCTCTTCGCGACCAGCTACCTCGTCTTCTACCTCGCGTTCCAGGACCGCATGGGGGTGCTGATCACCGCGCTCACCGCGTTGTCGCTGGTGCTGGCGATCATCACCTGGCTGTTCGTGAACAGCGCGTCAGCGGCGAAGGTCGGCCTCGAGCGGTTCGCGACGCTCGGCCGCTTCTCGGCGCAGATGGCGCACGACCTCAAGAACCCGCTGGCCGCGGCCATCGGCGCCTCGGAGTACCTCGCCGAAGAGCTGCGTCGCGACGGCCGTGAAGACACGCGCGCGATGTCGGAGCTGGTCGTGCAGCAACTGCAGCGGCTGGGCACGGTCATCGACCGTTACCAGCGGCTCTCGCGCCTCGAAGCGCAGCGAGCGCCCACCGACGTGAACGCGCTGGTGACGAAGGTGTTGTCGCTGCAGTCCTTCGCCGCAGGCCACGGCATCGCCATCGACACGAGGCTGACCCAACCTGCGCCGCGCCCCGCCATCGACGCCGACCTGCTCGCCTCGGCGCTCGAGAACCTGGTGAAGAACGGCATCGAGGCCATGCCGAAGGGCGGCACCTTGACGGTGTCGACCGACGTGCAACGCGACGACGAAGCGCGGGTGGTCATCGCCGTACGCGACACCGGCACCGGCCTCGATGCACGCGCCCTCGAGCAGGCCTTCGAGCCCTTCTTCACCACCAAGGCGACGGGCAGCGGGCTGGGCCTCGCCTTCGTTCGTGAGGTGGCGCAGGCGCACGGTGGCGACGTCGGGCTGGTGTCGCGCGAAGGCGCGGGCACCACGGTTTCGCTGTGGATTCCGGCCGATATCGATTCGAACGAATAGAACTCGGCCGCCGACCCCGAACGCCTCATGCGCAAGCGGCTCGCCGAGTTGTCCTGAGTTACGGTGCCCCGCTCCATGAGTGACACGAACGCGATTCTGGTCGTCGACGACGATGAAGCGGTGGGCCGGGTGCTGGCGGCGCTGCTGACGCAGGACGGTCACAAGGCGACGTGGGTGAACTCGACCGAGGCCGCGTTGGCGACGATGGAGAAGCGCGCGTTCGACCTCGTCGTGAGCGACGTGCGCATGCCGGGCCTCTCGGGGCTGGAATTGCTGAAGTTGGTACGTGCGAAATCTCCGGAGCTGCCGGTCATCATCCTCACCGCGCACGGCACCGTGCCCATGGCCGTCGAAGCGATGCGCGATGGCGCCGCCGATTTCATGTTGAAGCCCTTCAACCGCGAAGAGGTGTTGTTCACGGTGAAGAAGGTGCTCGCCGCGTCTTCGACGGAACGTGCAGCGCCTCCGCAGCAGCCGCGCGCGAAGAATGAAACGGCTGATGGAATGGTGGGCCGGTCTTCTGCGCTCGACGAAGCACGCGGGCTCATTCGCCAGGCTGCGCCGAGCAACGCCACCGTCCTGGTGCTCGGTGAAACGGGCACCGGCAAGGAGCTCGCTGCACGCGCCCTCCACGCGCTGTCGCCTCGCGCGAAGGGGCCGTTCGTGCGGCTCAACTGCGGCGCGCTGCCCGAGTCGCTCTTCGAGTCGGAGCTCTTCGGCTACGAAAAAGGCGCGTTCACCGGCGCCGTCGCGCGCAAGCCCGGCCGCGTGGAGCTCGCCGAAGGCGGGACCCTGTTCCTCGACGAAGTGGGCGAACTCTCGGCCGCGTCGCAGGTGAAGCTGCTGCGGCTGCTGCAGGAAAAGGAGTTCGAGCGGCTCGGCGGCACGCAGACCCTCAAGGCCGCCGTGCGCGTCATCGCCGCCACGCACCGCAACCTCCAGGAGCGCGTGCAGACCGGCGAGTTCCGCGAAGACCTCTATTACCGGCTCAACGTGGTGCCGATTTCGCTGCCGCCGCTGCGCGCGCGCCGCGAAGACGTGCCGGAGCTGGTGAAGCACTTCGTGGCGACCCTGGGCGCGCAGAACGGCCGGCCGAAGGTCGTGCTCGCCGAAGACGCGCTGCATTTGCTGTCGTCACAGCCGTGGCCCGGCAACGTGCGCCAGCTGCAGAACTTCATCGAGCGCCTGCTGGTGCTCTCGCCGCCCGGCGACGTCATCGACAAGGTCACCGTCGAAAAGGAGCTCGCGCGCGCGGGCGCCGACGCCAGGCCCGTCGAAGTCAGCGGCGAGTCGCTGGGTGACCGGCGCCGCGATGCCGAAAAGCAGGCGGTAGAAGAAGCGCTGCAGAAGGCCCGGGGCAACCGCAGCGTCGCCGCGCGGCTGCTGGGCGTCAGCCGGCGCACGCTCTACAACAAGCTCGACACGCTCGGCCTCGCGCAGGAGTAATCAACGCTCCTCGACGAGCCCTCGAATCGCGGCGAGCTCCGGGTCTGACGCCGGCGCCAGCGCCACGTATTTCTTGAAGGCCGCGCGCATCTCCTGCTTGCGGCCCAGCCGCCCCGCCGCGATGCCGAGGTTCTTGAACGTCGCCGCCTGCGGCGCCTCGTCGCGCTCGGCGACCTCCTTCAGCACCGCATACGAGCGCTCGAGCCACGTCGGGTCGTTGCCGCGGCCAATCGCCACGTTCAGCGCGAACAGCCCACGCTGCGCCCGCGCCTGCCACACGTCGCGCCGAACGACCTCTTCCCACGTGCCGGGTTCTGCGTCGCTCCGCGTTCCCTCGAACGGAGGCAGCACGCGCGCGCTCTCGCCCCACCAGGCCTCTTCATCGAACGGCGCGTCGGGAGGGAAGTAGCGCTCGCAGAAGCCCCAGGGCACCGCGCGGAAGTTGGTGCCGTCGCCGGGCTTGAGCCCACCGCACACCACGATGGGCCGCGACGCGTTGCCCATCATCAACTGCTGCAGGGTGAAGGCGCCCGCGTCGCGCGGATGCCAGCGGGAGCCCGGCAACACCAGCTCGGGCATCACCTTCTTCAACCGCGGCACGTACCAGTCGTAGGTGAGCAGCTGCTGGTCGACCACCCGAAGTTCGGGCCGCTCCTTCAGGCACGCCTGCAACGCGCGCGTCGAATTGCCGATGAGGTCACCCTGCGTCAGCACCAGCGCGCCTTCGGGCTGCGCCAACAACTGGCGCCCGTACCGCTCGACCGAGTCGTCGTGCCGCGGCCGGTGAAAGAAGCCGAGCACCAGTAACGACGCGGCCACCGCCAGCGCCACCCGCGGGCGCGGCAGCCAGTCGACGGCCATGCCCGCGCACGCGCAGATGATGAGGTGCGGCATCAGGAAGAAGCGTTCGACCACGCCACGAAACAACGGCTCGTGCACCGGGAGGTTGGCCAGCGAACCGAACACCAGGAGGCTCAACACCAGCACCAGCCCCGCACCGGTGAGCCACAGCCGCGCGCGCGCGAAGCGGATGACCTGCAGGAACCCCACGAGCGCGAAGAACGCCACCAGCGCGTAGAGCTGCTTCCACTCGAAGGTGAAGAACGCGCCGAGAAAGTCGACGAGGCCGTTGCCTTCGCGGTCGGCCGCGAGCTGAAACGTCCCGTACTCACGCCTCAGCAGGTGCGTGACGAAGCCCGCGGGCGTGCGCAGGTCGCCCCACGAGAACGGCGTGTCGGTGCCGCTCCACCACGGCAACAACAGCAGCGGCGCAAAGCCGATGACGAGGCCTGCGGCGATGCGCGTGCGGTGAGGGTGACTCCACGCGCGCAACGCGAGCAGCGGGCCCACGAAGAACACCGCGGTCTGATGATGGGTGACCGCCAGCCCCGCGATGACGCCGAGCCACCACGCGCTGCGTCTCGCCGCTTCACGCGCCGCGGGCTCGTCGGGCTGGGCGTCGAGCGCCGCGGCGCCGAAGCCCATGGAGCTCGAGAGCCTGTCGAAGAACGCGCGCGGCGGTTGTGACGGCGCCCGGCGATCGACCTTCTGCGCGGTCACCTCACGCGCCCCGAGAACGTCGCGCGTCAGCGCCCAGGTGAACCACGCCAGCAGACAGACGTGCAGGGCGAACACTTCGGTGCTGGTCGAATACGTCCACGGCAGCGGGCTCGCCAGCCAGCACGCCGCCGCCAGCACGCCGGCTTCTGCGCGCCGCGCCCACCGGCGCAGCACGTCGGCCAGCAGGCCGACCGCGATGGCGCCCACGAAGGCCGACACGAAGTTGAGCCGCACCAGCGGTGAGCCGAAGGGAAGCAACAGCGCGACGCGCGAGAGCAGCCCGTGCAGCGGGTACCCGGGTGGGTGCGCGACGCCGCCTGCGCACGCGGCGGCCATCAACTCGCCGGCATCGCCGCCGGGCACACCGGGGTGCAGCGTCACCGAATAGACGACGAGCGCGACGCACGCGCACGCCCACGGCACCCACTTCGCGCTGACGACGGACCCGGCCACGGAACCCTCAGTCCACCACGCGGAACCCGCGAGCGGCACCACTCACGTTGGCGTCGACGGGCGCGGCCCCGAAGTGCCGCAGCAGCGCGGCGGCAAACACGTCAGGGTCTTCGCGATGACAGAAGTGACCACCCTTGATGGTCAGCACCTCGAAGTGCCCGGTGAAGTGGCGCCGCGTGGGCTCGTACTGCGCGGGTGACACCGAGGGGTCGTCGCGGCCGGCGACGCACAACGTGGGCACGGCCACCTTCTTCTTCATGAACTCGGGCACCAGCACCGACGACGCGCGGTAGTAGCCGAGCGCGGCGTGCACCGTGCCGGGCTGGCGAAACGACGCCTTCATCGCTTCGAGGTCGTTCGCGCTGGGCTGCCACGTGGGCGACCAGCGGCGCGACAGGTGCTCGAGCTGCGCGAAGTCGTCGGCGGCGAAGCGCGCCTCGGCGCCGGGCAACTGCAACATCACGAAGTGGCGCAACGCCCACGCCAGGCCCGGTGACGGCTTGACCGCCGCGCGGTGGGGAATGCCGACGGTGGTCAGCGTGGTGAAGCGCGTGGGCTCGAGGCCGACCGCCGCGTGGACCGCTTCGGCGCCCCAGTCGCTGCCGACCAGATGCACGACCGTCTCACCAAGCGTGTTCGCGATGCCGAGCACGTCGAGGCCGAGGTCGCGGCTCGTCGCATCGCGACGCGGTGCCTCCGTGGGCGCGTAGCCGCGCATGAACGGCGCGACCACCCGGAACCGCCTGGCGGCGAGCCGCGGGCCGAGCTCACTCCAGGTGTGCGCGGTGTCGGGGAAGCCGTGAAACGCGAGCACCAGCGGCCCCGCGCCCCACGAGAGCGCGCCGAAGCGCAGCCCGTTCGCGTTCAGGAAAATCGACTCAGCTCTCATGCGCGACCAGGTGAACCCAGAGCACGCCGTCGGCTTCGTAGAGCGTGCCGCTGCGGTACAGGTACCAACCACCGCCGTCGGGCTGCTGCACCTCTGGCAGCCGCACGCGCTGCGCCTTCAACGCCGGGGTCGCCGGCTCCAACTCGCGAATGCGCTGCAGCGTGTCGTCGTCGGAGCCGGCGCCCACGTCGGTGAGCTCGAGGCCGTTCATCGAGAGGAACGTCTCGCGGCTGGCGGGCGGCAACTTCACCAGCACCTCCCAGAAGCCGTCTTGAAAGCCCATGGCGCGGCTGTCCCAGACCAGCGGAGCCGTCGGCAACTTCACGCCGAACAACGTCGGCAGGTCGCGCTCGGCGACGGCGGTCTTCGACCAGTCACTGCTACCGCCGAACGACTCGAGGGAGCTCAGCAGGATGAACGCGACCGCGCCGGTGCCGAGGCAACCGAGCCCGAACACCGCCGCGAACACCAGCAGCAGCGTTCTGTTCTCTTTCGTCATGCGCCGAGCACCCGGTTGCGGCCCTGGCGTTTGGCTTCGTAGAGCCGCTCGTCGGCGCGCTTCACGTCACCGGGCCGCTGCACGGGCGAAATGCCGCCCGAGATGGTGACGCGCCCGGCCGGCGTCTCCAGCGCACTGACCGCGAGGCGGACACGCTCGGCGAAGCGCTGCGCACCGGCGGGGTCTGCCACCACCGCGAGGAACTCTTCACCGCCCCAGCGCGCGACGAAATCACCGGTGCGGGCGCTCGAGCGCAGCGCGTCTGCCACCTGCTGCAAGACCACGTCGCCCACGTCGTGACCGAAGGTGTCGTTGACCTTCTTGAAATGGTCCACGTCGAACAACTTCGCGGCGAGGCGGGTGAAACGGTCGAAGTCAGCTTCCGCGGGCGTATCGAGCACCGCGACACCCCGCAGCGCCGCGAGCCGTTCCGCCTCGTTGGCGGGAATCGGAGGGGTCTGCATGCCCACGATTTAACGCGCGCGCTGCGGCCCGTCTGCAAGTCGTTCTTGCAACGCGATGGCATCAAGTTGACACGCGCGAGCGCCTCACCTACTGATCCGCCCGCTCATGTCGCCCCGCTCTCACAGCCGCGCGTTCGTCACTGCGCTGTTGCTGCTCGTGCAGGGCCTGAGCCTCCTGCACCTCGCCGTCGAGACCCACACGCTCGGGCAAGACGGCGCGATTCACGACATTCCGTCGTTGCTGGCCGACGCCCACGACTCGACGGACCCGCACCTGTGCGCGCCTGAAGCAGACGCCCACGTCGCCCCGCTGTCGACCGGCTGCGCGGTCATCGCCTCGTGGCGAGCCGCGGTCGAAGCGCCGACGCCCGTCTCTGTGGAGCTCGCCGTCACCGCGCCGCCCCGCAGCACCCCGCTGCCCGTCATGCACGTCGCGCAACAAGACGTGTTGTCGCGCGCGCCCAAGCTCTCGCCGCCAGCGGTCTGACGTCGATCCGAAGTCCGGCTCCGTCACTCCTGGTTCGAGACCCCCATGAAATCGTCACTCGCCGTCGCGCTCGCGATGGCCCTGTGCGCGCTCCCGGCGATGGCCGGCGAAGACGTCGCACCCCCCACAGTCCTCACGAAGGTCGAAGCGACGCTGCCCGTCGACGCGGCCCCGCCCGAGCAGGACCACGTGCTGCTCGAGTTCACCGTCGGCATCGACGGCAAGCCCGGCGACATTCGCGTCATCGAGTCGGCCGGCAAGGCGTGGGACCAGGCGTCCGTCGACGCGCTGGCGAAGTGGGCGTTCAACCCGGCCACGCACGAAGGCACGCCGGTCGCGGTGCGCACGCGGCTCTCGTTCAACATGCCCGCGGCGCTGTTGCAGCCGCCAGACGCGGGGCTCGAGCAAGAAGCAGTGGTCGTCGACGCGGGCACCGGGGTTCCCGCCATCACGCTCGAGAACGTCGACGCCGGTCACCCCAGACACGAGCTGTCGACCATCGTCACCGGGCGCTCGCAGCCCAGGTCGCGCGGGGCCTCCGATTTCAACATCGAGGTCGGCCAGCTCGCGGTGGTGCCGCGCAAGAGCGCCGCGGAGTTCCTCAAGCTCGCCCCGGGAATTCTGCTCACCAACGAGGGTGGTGAAGGCCACCCCGAGCGCATCTTCCTCCGCGGGTTCGACGCGCGCGAAGGCCAGGACCTGGAGCTCAGCGTCGACGGCGTGCCCATCAACGACTCCGGCAACCTCCACGGCAACGGCTACGCAGACCTGGGCTTCCTCATTCCCGAGCTGGTCTCGAACCTGCGCGTGCTCGAAGGCCCGCTGGACCCGCGCCAGGGCAACTACGCGGTGGCCGGCAGCGCCGACTACCAGCTCGGCCTCGAAGACCGCGGCATCACCATCAAGGGTGGCTACGGCAGCTTCGACACCATGCGGCTGGTGGCGCTGTGGGGCCCACCCGGGCAATCGACGCGCACCTTCGGCGGCGTGCAGCTCTTCCGCACCGCGGGCTTCGGTCAGAATCGAAGCGCCCAGAACGCGAAGGTGATGGCGCAGTACGAAGGCTCGCTGTCGGACAGCACCAGCTTCCGCGTCGGCGCGTACGGCTACGGCACCATGTTCCGCTCGGCGGGCGTGCTGCGCGAAGACGACTTCGCGAGCGGCCGCGTGGGCTTCTACGACTCGTACGACACCCGGCAGGGCGGCGACGCGTTGCGCGCGCAGGTGCACTTCGACCTGCACGGCCACAACGGCGACTTCAGCCACGACCAGACCGCGTTCTTCATCTTCCGCTCCACGCGCATCATGGAGAACTTCACGGGCTTCGTTTCAGACCCGCAGCTCGCGCAGCAGACGCCGCATGGTCAGCGCGGAGATCTGCTCGACCGTGACAGCACCAACTTCACCGCCGGCGCGCGCGGCGCCGCACGTTGGCGCGCCACCGTGTTCCAGCGCCGTCAGGAGCTCGAGGTCGGCTACTTCGCGCGCTTCGACGCGGTCACCGGCATGCAGACGCGCCTGCTCGCGGGCAGCAACACGCCGTACCTGCGCGACTACGACCTCGACTCGAAGCTCTTCGACGTCGGGCTCTATGCAGACGCGAACCTCTCGCCGGTGTGGTGGCTCACCCTGCGCGGCGGGGTGCGCGGCGAGGTGCTCACCTACAACGTGCAGGACAACTGCGCCCAACGCGAGGTGCGGCGGCCCTCGCTCACCAACCCTCCCGGCGACGAGAGCTGTCTTTCGCAGCGCGACCTCGGCCTCTACCGCGACCCCACCGAGCGCCACTCCACCGCGGGCGCCGCGCTCATGCCGCGCGGCACGTTGCTGGTCGGGCCGTTCGCGGGCGTCACCTTCTCGGGCGCGCTCGGCACCGGCATTCGCAGCATCGACCCGCAGTTCATCTCGCAGAACCTCGAGACGCCCTTCGCCAGCATCTTCGCGTGGGAAGGCGGCGCGAGCTTTCAGCACCGCTTCGAGAATGGCCTCGACGCGTCGGCGCGCGCGGTGGTGTTCGGCACGCGCGTCGACAAAGACCTCATCTTCAACGCGCAGGAGGGCCGCGGCACCATCGGCGGCAGCACGTCGCGCCTGGGCGGCCTCGTCGCGGCGCGCGCGCGCTACGACTTCTTCGACCTCGCGGGAAACATGACGTGGGTCGAATCGAAGTTCGACGACACCGGGCTGCTGGTGCCCTACGTGCCCGACTTCGTGGCCCGCCTCGACGCGGGCGTGTTCCACGCGCTGCCGTACCTGCGGCCGCTCGACAGCCCCATCAAGGGCCGCGCGGGCCTCGGCATCACCTACGTAGGCCGCCGCGCGCTGCCGTTCGGTCAACGCAGCGACACCATCTTCGTCATCGACGCCTCGGCGGAGCTCGCGTGGAAGGTCGTCAGCGTGGGCTTCAGCGTCACCAACCTGCTGAACAACCAGTACCGCCAGGTCGAGCTCAACTACGCGAGCGACTTTCAGACCTCGGGCTCGCTGCCTTCGCTGGTGCCGGCGCGCCACTTCGCCGCCGGAGCACCGCGCGCGTTCATGCTGACGGTCGGGCTGCACTTCGGAGGTGAGTCATGAAGCGGCTGACGCTCTTCGCGGCGCTGGGCTTGACCGCGTGCATTCAGACCACCGGCGGCAACGTGGTGTCGTTCGACGCCTTCGCCCGTGGCACCCCCGAGGCGTCCGCGCCGTTCACCACACCCAACGGCTTCGAGGTCACGCTGACGCGCGCGAAGCTCACCGTCGGCGCGCTGTACCTCAATCAGCAGAACCCGCAGAGCTACACGCTCGAGCAGGCGTGCATTCAAGAGGGCATCTATTCCGGCGAAGTGCGCGGCGGGCTCGTGGTCGACGGGCTGTCGGGCGAAGCGCAGCCCTTCCCGGTGAAGGGCAACGGCACCGACGCGCTCACCCGCGCCGCCGAGCTGTGGCTCACCGGCGGCGACATCCTCGCGCCCGACGACAAGACCGTCATCCTCGACGTGGCCGGCACCGCGACGCGCGGCGCTGACGCGTTCCCCTTCGAGGCGAGCTTCAGCATCGGCGCCAATCGCCAGGTGCCGCCGCGCAACTCGGCGCTGCCCGGCAGCAACCCGCTCTGCCGTCAGCGCATCGTCAGCCCGGTGCCGTTCGAGGCCACGCTGCACGAAGGCAGCGCGGTGACGTTGATCATCGACCCGCGGCAGTGGTTCGCGGCCGTCGACTTCAGCGGCCTTTCGAAGGTGAGCGACACCCCGTTGCGCTACCGCTTCACCGACTCTCAAGACTCGTCGGCCCAGCCCGACAAGGCGCTCTTCAACGCGCTCCGCAGCGCTCAAGGCCCGTACCGGCTCGAGCTCTCGTCTCCTTGACCCGCCCCGGCGTTCCTGCCGGAGGGACGCCTTTCCCCATGAAGTTGCAACCTCAACCAGAAGGACAAACGCAATGAAGACTCGAATTGCATCACTGTCACTGCTCGCGCTCGCCGCCTGCGGCCCCGTGGAACCCGGCACCGATGGCGGCACCGAGCCCACGTGCAGCGAAGGCTTCTGCACGCACACCGCGCCCGCCGGCGCGCAGAACAACTCGCTCCTGCTGACCGTGAGCGGTGAAGGCGCCGCCACCGAGGGCTTCGGCTTTCCTCCGCCGGTCGCGGGCGGCGAGGCCTACTTCGTCGACGGTTGGGAAATCACCTTCACCCGCGTGCTGGTGACCGTCGGCAACGTGACGGTGAGCGAGAACCCCGACCTCGACCCCAATGACGCGTCGAAGACCGGCGCGCTCGTCGCCGAGAGCGTCGGCCCGTGGGCACTGAACCTCGCGAAGGAGGGCCCGCTGGACGCCAAGGAGCAGAACGGCAAGGCGTGGCCGGTGACGCGCCTCACCGCTCAGAACAAGAAGGCGGGCTCGCCCCCGTTCGATGCCACCACGAAGTACGCGCTGGGCTACTCGCTGCTGGGGGCGAAGAACGGCGTGTTCAACGTGAACCTCGATGCGGCGGATCAGACGGCCTACACGGCGATGATCTCGAAGGGCCAGAGCGTGCTGCTCGAGGGCACCGCGACGTGGAAGGGCGGCGTGGGCTGCCGCAGCACCGTGGCGTCGTACGACTTCACGACCGCGCCGCAGACGGTGAACTTCAGCTTCGGCTTCGTGGCGCCGGTGGACTTCAAGAACTGCGTGAACCCCGAGCTCTCGCCCGCCGAGTCGCGCGGCGTGCAGACCCAGGCGGGCGCGCAGACCACCACGCAGGTCACCTTCCACCTCGACCACCCGTTCTGGGAATCGCTCGAAGAAGACGCGCCGCTGCGCTGGGACGCGCTGGCCGCGCTCGGCAAGTCGTCCATCACCGAGGCCGACCTCGCCATCGACTTCCAGGCGTTCCGCGACACCAACGCGATGGCGATCCCCTGGCGCACCTGCGGCCCTACGCTCGACAACGAGCGCACCTCGGGCACCGTGTCCTACGACCCGGTCAGCGTTCCGGTGAACCCCGCAGGTGGCGCGGCGGGCCTCAAGAACCTCGCCGACTACATGACGTACAACCTGTCGACGTTCGGCCACATGAACAACGACGGCCTGTGCTTCCCGCAGCGCAAGTACCCCTCGCCGCAGTGAACTCAGGGGGTGAGCTCCACGACGTAGATGACGAACTGCGAGGTCGAACCACTCGACCCGCGCGTCACCTGCAGCGTCGTGGAGCTCGTCAGGGAGAAGCTGACGATGCCGGCAGAACCACGAATGCTCGAACCTTCGTCGGTCTCGCCGGCGCCCTGCCCTGCGAAGGACTGGCTGCTGGTCATCATCATCGTGCGCGAGGTGTCGACCGGAGCGATGGTGATGGTCTTCGCGGTCTCTTGCGGCGCGAACGTCACCCGGTAGGTGTCGACGTCGGCGCGCGTGTCGAAGTCGAGCCGCTGCCAGGTGACCTGGGGAACCGCGCCGAGTGGACACCCGGCGTCACCCGCACCGCGCGACACCTTCACCGACGTCGGCGACGGCATGTCGCCGCGCACCAGCAGCGAACACGCCGCCATCTCGTTGGCGTTCGACAGCCCGGCCTGCACCAGGAGCACGGCGTCGTTCGAAACCGCGGGCAGGCCCGTGACCGTCGCTTCGGCCTGACCCGCGAGCAGACCGCCGTCGAGCGCGCCGGTGGTCACCTCGACGCCGCGCCACTCCACGAGCTGGTGCTCGTAGCCGCCACAGACCGAAGGCGTGGTGGTCACGTCGGGCGAGACCCAGCGCGCAACTGCGGTGTGATTGCCGTTCATCACCGGCGTGCCGGAGCTCACCTGACGAATCAGGAACGGGGCGATGCCGCCATCGAGCGGCTGCAACGCGACGGCCGCCGGGCATTGACCTGAAGCCGCGCGCTGCACCTTGAGGTTCTGCGGAATCTCGGCGACCTGCACGTAGGCGTTGCCCGAGGCGCCGTCGCCGTTGCGGGTGCACGTGGCCTGCGTGGTGCTCGTGAGCCGGCACCGCACCGACAGCGCCGACGCCGGGGGCACCGCGCTGTTGGGCACGAACTGCGAGACGAGGAAGCTCGAGTCGGTGTCGATGACCGGGTTGGGCAACGTGCACGTGCGCGAGTACGTGCCGCCCTGGGTGCCGCCGTCAGGCAGCGCCGACGCCGCCGCGAAGTAGCAGCCGGTGCGTCGCACGATGTTCAACGACGTGAACGAGGCTTGATCCGCGTCGAAAGACGCGGTCGCTGAAATGGTCTGCGGGTTGGCGGTGAGCGGCTTGAACCAGAAGTCTCGCGCCGAGGTCCCCATGGCAATCGTCACCGAGGTGGTCGTGGTGTCGCAGCTCGAGTTCGCGAAGAACTGCACCTGGCTCGCGTTCATCGACGCCAGCGACACGGGGATGGCCGCGTCGGCCAGCACCAGCGTTCCGCCGCGCCGGAGCTCGACGGTGCCGCGCGTGCACGCCCCGCCGCGCACCTGACCGGGAATGTCGGCCAGCGTGATGATCTGCGGTGACACGCCGACCTCGAGGTCCTGCTGCGCCGACACGTAGCCGGGGCTCGAGACGCGCACCGTGTGCACACCGGCGCCAGCGGCGCTCATGTAGAAATCGGCGTTGTCCGCGCCGGTGTTGATGGTCACCGAACCGGTCATCGACGCGCAGCTCGGCGATTCCGAAAACCGCACGCCGCCGTCGAGCGAGCTGAGCGTCAGCGTCGTCTCGCTCTGCACGCGCCACGGAGCGCCGTCAGACCTCGCCTCGACCAGCGTGATGCCCGAGCAGGCGCCCACGGCCACGTTCTGCTGCGTGGTCAGGAAGTGCAGCGACAGCAGGCCCGCATCGGGAGGTCCGGCGTCGGGCTCGCCCGCGTCTTCCTCCATGCCGGCGTCGATGATGGGTTCGCCACCGTCGTCGTCGACGCTCTGCATGCCGCCATCGGAGCCTGCGTCTTGCGTCTGCCCCGCGTCGGGCCGTTCGCTGCCCACGGGCACACACTCCGCGCCTTCGCCCAGGTCGAGGCACTCGAAGCCCTCGAGACAGTCGTCCTGGCGCTCGCAGGCGAAGCGCGTCTCGTTCACGCCGAGCGGCGCGCAGGTGCACGCGGGCAACAGCGCTGCGCTCAGAATGATGCCGGTCAACCACGGGCGCATCGGTGCTCCAGACCGTTAGAAGTTTCCGCTCAACATCAGCCCGCCCGCTGCGGGCGACAGCTTCGCCACCGGCGCCTGATCAGGCCCGATGATCAGGAACACCACGCCCGTCGCCGCCAGCACGCCGCCCGTCACGAAGAGCACGTTGGCCACCGTGGCCTGCGTCTGCGCACCGGCTGCGAGCGCCGCCGCCTCGCGCTGCGTGAGCGACACCACCCGCCCCTGTTCGTCACGCGCCGCGCCGGTCACCCGAGAACGTGAACCGGTGGCGAGCGCACCGAAAACCACGCCGATTCCCGCGGCCGCCGCTCCGGCGCCCAGCAACACACCGCCGACCGGCCGTCGCCACGCGCCCCCGGGTTCCGCCGGCGTCGCCATCGCCGCCACCGGCGTCACGTCGGCGGTGGGAGGCGTCGTCGCTCCCTCGGTGCGCGGGCCCAGCACGAGCAACACCGCCTTGCGGTCGCCGAGGAGCTCGACCGACCAGGTCACCGTCGCCCCGCGCGCCGGAACCTGGGCGACGTTCGCGCTCACCGGCACCTCGACGGTCTCCGACCCCACATGAAACCGCGCCGATTTCACCAGGCGCAGCACGTCCTTTCGCACGGTCACTGACAGCAACTCCACCTCGCCGCTCCCGACGACCGCGGAGGGAACGGCGGTCAGCGGCCCATTGCGCTCGGCCCACTCGCGCGCTTCGAAGAACGGGGTCTGCACGCGCGGCGGGAGATCTGCCGGCAGCTTCACCGAAGGGTCGAGCATCAGCAGCTTGCGGAACGAGTCGCGGGTCTTGGCGTCTTTGCCCAGCGTGCCGAAGGCGATGCCGCGCAGCAGGTGCAGTTCGAGCAGCGTCTCGCGGGAGTTCCCCTCGAGCTTCTCGGCGGCATCGAGCGTCTTGAGCGCCGCTTCGGGCTCGAGATCATCGAGCTGCCGCTTCGCCTCGTTCACCTTCGGCGCGCCTGCGTCGGCCAACGCGAGAAACGAAACCAGCGGGAGGAGGCTGATCAGTCGCATCGGGAAGGCCGCACTTTAGCCTCATCAGCGGAGTGTCATGGGAACGCAGTTCAACCCAACCTGAAATTGACGCTGTCACTGGCGAGGCTCACACTCGCGACCTTCGTGACCGAGCCTGCTTCACCGAGCGAGGCCGGGGTCGCCCAGTGGCAGGCGGGCACTCCGGTCGGACGCTTCACGTTGCTGACGCCGTTGGCCCAGGGCGGCATGGCGGAGATCTGGCTTGCGCGGCAGAGCGGGCTGCGCGGCTTCGAGAAGCTGGTGGTCATCAAGCGCATGGTCTCGAAGCTCGCGGCCGACCCCGAGTACGTCGAGATGTTCCTCACCGAGGCGCGGCTCGCCGCAGGGCTGAGTCACGCCAACGTGGTGCAGATCTACGAGCTCGGTGAAGACGACGACGGTCAGCCCTACATCGTCATGGAGTACCTCGACGGTGAAGACCTGGGCGTGGTTCGCCGCACCGGTCAGAAGCTCGGCAAGCCGCTGCCCGACGCCTACGCGGTGAAGCTCATCTCGCTGGCGGCCGAGGGGCTCTACTACGCGCACACCCGCGTCGGTCACGACGGCAAGCCGCTGCACATCGTGCACCGCGACATCTCGCCGCAGAACCTCATCGCCACGATGGACGGCGGCCTCAAGGTCGTCGACTTCGGCATCGCGAAGCTGACCACTGCAGAGACGCACTCCGGAAAGCTGAAGGGCAAGATCGCGTACATGTCGCCCGAGCAGGCGCGAGGCGAAGAGCTCGACGCACGCGCCGACGTGTTCGCGCTGGGCGTCGTTCTCTTCGAGCTGCTCACGCGCACGCGCCTGGTCCCCAGGATGAACGACCTGCAGCTGCTGGAGTTCATGGCTGGCGAGCTGCCCTTCGACGACCCCCGCGCGCGGCGTGAAGACCTCACGGTCGACCTCGAGGCCATCATTCTGCGCGCGCTCGCGCGCAAGAAGGAGCAACGGTTTCAGAGCGCCCGCGAGCTGCAGGACGCGCTCGAGGCGTGGCTGGTGTCGCAGCAGCTGCCGGTCACCGCCAACGACCTGCGCGACTGGTTCCGCGACGTGTTCGCGCGCCGCATTCACGAGCGTCGTCAGCTCATCGAGACCGCGACGCACGCCGACCTCACGCCGGCCTCCGCGCAGAACCTGGCCCGGCTCGCCCGCCAGGGCGCCGACACCTCGTCACGTTCGCGCTCGCGCACCGAAGACCCGAAGCGGCCGAGCAAGGCGCTCACCTTCGCGGTCATCGGCATGGCGTTGCTGGTCGGAGCGATTGGCGTCGGCGTGTGGCGACACCAGGCGCCGCAGCCGCTCGTGCAGCAGGCCGTCGCAGCCGAGCCGGTGAAGGTCGCGGCGGTCACGCCTCCGCCGAAGCCCATACCGCCGGTGTTGGTCATCGACACCGTCCCCACCGGCGCGACGTTGTTCATCGGCGGTACGGAGCGCGGCGTGGCACCGCTCACCATCGAAGATCTCGGCATCGGCACCTTCACCATCGAAGCCAGGCTCGACGGCCATGTGTCGGCGCAACGCGAAGTGACGCTCGAGCGCGATGGCGACCGCGTGCACCTCGAGCTGGCTTTGTCGCCCGAGCCGCCCAGGCCGGCGGTCAGCGCGAAGAGAAAAAACGCCGTGGCCGCGCTCGGCAAGCTCTCGCTCAAGACCACGCCGTGGACGACGGTGTTCTTCGGCAAGAAGAAGCTCGGTGACACGCCGCTGCTCAACGTGCCCATGCCCGCTGGAAAGCAGGTGCTGCGGCTCGTCACGTCCGACGCGCGCGAGCAGTCCATCGAGGTCGAAATTCGCGCCAACGAGACGACGGTCAAGAAGCTGAAGCTCTGATCAGCCCGTTGCGGAGCGGTGACGCGAACTGTCCTGTTCCGCGACACGCGAGAATTCCACGCAACTCGTACCGCGCCGCACAGATAACTCCTTTGTCTCCCCGGCTTCGCGGTCGGTGACACGCCCCAACCAACATCGACACGGAGTTCAACGATGGCCCTCCAGGTCAATTCGCGTGGCAGTGATGTGACTCGTCTTCAGCAGGCGCTTCAGTCGAAGGGCTTCGACCCGCAGGGTGTCGACGGTGCGTTCGGCCGCAACACGCGCACCGCGGTCATGAACTTCCAGCGCGCGCAGGGCCTGACGGTCGACGGCATCGTCGGCGGCGACACGGCCGAGAAGCTCTTTGGCTCGCGCGACCGCAAGTACTTCGACGGCGTGAGCGACTTCGAAGGTGGCGGCACCGTCACCTCGCCGGGCAACGTGACCAACGGCGGTGGCTGGGGCGGCACCGAGCGCGTGGCGAACGCCGCCAAGTCCATCGCGCAGCAGATGGGCATTCCGGTCACCAGCCAGAAGCGCAACCTCGCTGACACGCAGCGCGTCGGCTCGTCGACCAGCTCCGACCACTACACGGGCAACACCAACGCCTTCGCGGTCGACTTCGGCGTCAGCGGTTCGCGCGGCACCGAGCTGGCCCGCCGCATCGCGGACCAGTACGGCATTCCGCGCTCGAACATCGGCACGTTCAACGGCCACAACGTGACCATCAACGGCGAGCGCTACCGGCTGCAGCTGCTGTGGCAGGTGAGCGGCCACTACGACCACGTTCACCTCGGCATCAAGAAGCTCTGATCAACGCAGTGAATCGCGCAGGGCTCTCACCTCGGTGAGCCGCGCGTCCATCGGGCAGGCCTGCTCGAAGTTCCGAGCGGCCGCCCGCGCTTCTTCGAACCTCCGCGCCTTCACCAGCAGCACCAGGCGACGCAGCCGCACTTCCGGGTGCAGCACGCCGTCGGGGAAGCGCTGCAGCGATTCGTTCAACGACTCCAGCGTTCCGAGTTCGAAGAGGGCAGCCTGCGCATCGAGCGTGCTGCCCTTCGCTTCGTTTTCCAGACACGCGTGACGGTCCGACACTTCGTCGCACTTCGGAGCGGTGGGCGCCGACGTCTCGAGCAACGCGCTCGGGATTTCCGGAGTGGGCGGCCACACCAGCGCTTCACCCGCCTTCACCACGCGCGTGAGCGTGCCCGCGCGCAGGACGACTTCCCCCTCTTCGACTACCAGCGAGGTGCCCGACGCGGTGACCTCGGCGAGAAAGCGGCTGTGCCGGGCCTCGAGCGAGACGTGCGGGGTTTCGAGGCGGACCACCGCGTCGCCCGCCCGGCCGACGGAGATGCGACCCGACTCGAGCTTCACCACGCCGGCCGATTGCGACCAGCTCGAACCAGCCGTGGCGACGAGCTCGGCGGGCGTGACCGGCGCCGTTCGCGGCCACGCGAGCACCAGCAGCGCCCCCGCGAGCGCAGCGATGGCGAAGGCCGGCACCAGCCGCCAGTCACGACGCGGTGAGACGGCGGCCTGCGCGATGAGCTCGTCGAAGGTTCTCGGGTCGACCGCACGCGGCTGAATCGACGCGGTGAGCGCGATGGCCTTCTCGGCGTCTGACGTCGGGTTCTTCGCGATCGGCGTCATGGCTGAATCTCCTCGCGTCGAAGACCGCTGGTGCGTGCTTCGGTCAGCAGCTGCCGTTCGACGGCGGCGGTCACTTCTCTTCGCGCGTGGAACAGGCGCGTCCACACCGTCTTGAGTGGAATCGAGAGCGCCTGCGCGACTTCTTCGCCGCTGAGCCCCTGCAGCTCGAAGAGCACGAAGGCCTCCCGCTTCGCGCTCGAGACACTCGCGAGCGCCGCGGTCACCGCGCGTTGGGCGTCACGTTGCTCGAGCGTGCGGCCGGGCGCGTCGACGCTGGTCTCGATTCGCTCGGCGTTCTCGAGGCCGAAGAAGCGGCGAACCTTCGATGAACGAACGCGCGTGGCGGCGAGCTTCACGGCGATGCCGTAGAGCCAGGCCCTGGGTGACTCGGCCACCAGCAACGCCTCGGGCCGGGCGATGGCGACGAGGAAGACTTCCTGGAGCAGGTCATCAGCGTCGAGCGACGGCGCCAGACGCGAGAGGGCCTGCCGCAGCTCGGCAGCGTGGGCCACGTACAGCCGGCGAACGTCGTCGAGGGTGGCGTGGCGTTCCATCGTCGTGAGCAGCAGCTCCACGGCATTTACAGTGCGAGACCGCCCCGGGAGCTTCACGAATTCAGTCGAAGCGCAGCATCGCGCCCAGCAGCGCTCCAAAGGTCAGTGGTTCTATGGGGATGACCGTGCCCAGGTTCTCGACGAGGAACGCCCCGCGATTCCCACGGAGGCTCGCGAAGGGGCGCAGCTGCACGTGCAGCGGCCCCACGATTCGCACGTTGAAGCCGGCCGAGACCACGCCGCCCAGAGAGAAGAAGTCTCGCTGTTGGGGCGCATCGACGCCGGTGGCCGAACCTCCGAAGCGCCAGCCGCGCATGCCGAGCGCGAGGTCGAACGAGAAGCGCTCGGCCGGCTGAAACGCGACGCTGAACGAGAGCGAGAGCCACTGCGATGACGCGGTCACCGTGACGTCGCCGAGGCTTCGTGAACGCGCGGAATCGAACCCGACGTCAAGGAGGATGCCCCATCGCCCGAGCGCCCCGCGGACACCGAGCTGGCCGAGCCCCGTGGTGACCGGCTCGGGAACGGAGAGCGGATCATTCGCGACACCGCCCAGCGCGAGGACGTCGAGGCGGAGTGGCGCTGCGGGCTCTGCGACGCCCGCGTCGATGACGGCGTCGGTCACGAAGTCGGTACCGGTGGCTCCGATGCGCGCGAGCAGCGGGTCCGGTGGAGTCGTCTCAACGCCCGCGTCGAGGCCGCTTTGAATGGCTTCGTCGGGTCGTGTTGCAGGGCCCAGCTCCGGAGGCGATTCGGTCGTCGTCGATGCGATGCCCGCGTCGACCGTGCGCGCTGATCCGCTCGTCGTCGACGCGCGAACCGACGACGCAACGCCCGCGTCCACCGACTCCACGCGCGATGTCGACGCGTGAACCGACGCGCCCACGCCCGAGTCCACCGACTCCACGCGCGCTGCCGACGCGCGAACCGACGAGCCCGCGCCCGCGTCGAGCGACCCCACGCGCGATGCCGACGCGCCCACGCCCGCGTCATCCGACTCCACGCGCGATGCCGACGCGCGAACCGACGCGCCCACGCCCGCGTCATCCGACTCCACGCGCGATGTCCCGTTCGTGGTCGACGCAACGCCCGCGTCGACCACGGCCCCGGTCGCGCGCTTTGAATCGTCATCCCGAGATGGCGTGGCCCACGAGCTGATCAACGCCACCGCCACGCGCGTCACCGCATCGCAGTCGCCGCTCGCCACCGGAACGGTGCGCTCGAACTTCTGCGCACCACGACTTGCCGTGAGCACCAGCTGCGACGGCGAACCGTCGGCGCGAACGTTCAGCCCGCCCTTGCCCACTTTCAGACCGCGCGACGACAGCGCCGACTCGAGCGACGTCTTGGTCACGCAGGGCGCATCGCTCGTCACGTCGACCCCGATGTCGACAGGCGCTGCGCTCACCACCATCGCCACGAACACGAACGTCATGCGCGGAGCTTCTTCACCCAACGGCGCGTGCGACCTTCACGCTCGAACCCACACGCCTTGAACATCGCCGAGTGGCCGAAGTGCATCGACGGGTCGTCGCCCTTCGCGTTCTTGCGCATGCCCGCGGTGTCCCACGGATACGCCTCGACTTCGCGAACTCGATGCTTCCGCGCGTACCGCAGCGCACCTTCGATGAGCGCGTGACCCAGGCCCTCGCCGCGGTCGGCGCGGCGAACGAACAGGCACAACAACGTGCACGCCTTGTCATTCACCACCGGCATGTACTTCGAGGTCTGGAGCCGCTCCATCGACGCGCGGGGCGCAATCGAACACCAACCAACGGCTTGTTCGTCGCGCAGCGCCACCACGCCGACTGGAACACCGCGCTTCACGCGCCTGTGCATCGCAGACTTCTTCTGGTCGCGGCTCATCTTCGGAGCGTCGAAGAACCGGTACGCAGCGCACCAACAGAACCCGGGACACCCCTTCGACGAAAAGAAGTCCTGAAATTGCTCCCAGGTCTCGGTGGTCACGCCGACCACCTTCACTGTCGCTGGCGCGCCCGGCATCGCGCGGAAGATAGTCGCGTCGAACTTTTCGTGAAGCTCACTGCGGCGACTCGCACTTCCCGTTTCAAAGGCCGGACAGGGAGCGACCAGACAATGAAACGAATCATCGCAGCAGCGACGTGGTGCCTGATGAGCGCGTGCTTCAACGCGCCCGAGAACCTTCCCCTCGGCTCGGTGGGCGGCGGGAGTGCCACGGGAGGCGGCGGCGGCAGCGAGAGCGCGACGGGGGGTGGCACCGCGAGCACGGGCGGCGGCGGTGGGAGCAACACCGGCGGCGGCACTCAAGCCACAGGTGGTGGTGTCGGCGGCGACGGCGGCCTCGTGGTGGTCTTCACCGACGGCGGCCTCGTGTATCCGCTCGCGGATCTGCCCGAAGAGAAGTGCGGTGCGCTCCGGGAATTCTCGTGCCCCGCCGACGCCGGGCCCTGCATCACGTGGGACACGCCGGGCTCGCAAGAAGTCGTGGCGACCGCCGCGCAGCTCGCGAGGTCGCGCGCCATCGTCGGGCGGGTCGGCACCGAGCTGGTCTTCACGACCTTTTCTGCCGACGGCGGCACCGCGGTCTGGAGCGCTGCCCCGGGTCGCGCGCCCAGCCTCGCGCACACCGGCGGCGAGCTGTCGATTGAAGGCCTGGCGCTCTCGTCGGCCGGCTACGCGTGGTGGTTCCTCGCCGGTTCCGGCAGCGGCCCGAACAGCTACGCCTATGACATTCACTACGTATTGCCGAGTGGCGGCGGGGCCAACTCGGTGGGTCTGCCCAAGCCCTCGGGCGCCACCAGCAACGCCGTCGCGTACGGCACCAACTATGCGGTCGCGCTCGGTGAAGGGCTGTACACGTTCTACCCGGCGGGCGAGTCGCACCTGGTGACGACGTCCGACATCAGCTCCGATGTGCTGACGAGCATCGCGGTCGACGAGGCCACGCAGGACATCTTCTTCGTGCGCACGCGTTCGTTGGGCGGCAGCTCGTTGTGGCGCTACGCGCACGCCAGCGCCACGGCGACGATGATGACCCAGCTCCCGCGCCTGGACGGTGTGTCGAGCATGCGAGGTGGGGCGTTGGCGTTGCACGGTGGCTACGCGTACGTGCTCGGTGTTCTGGGCCTGTACCGCATTCCGATGGACGGCTCGGCGCCGCTTCAACTGGTCTTCCGCGGCGAGGAGTTCCCGCAGTACGGCGGCACGCTGAAGAGCGGCTCACTCGTGGTGCACGGCGACAAGTTCTATTTCGGGAAGGTCTGTCACTTCGATGCCGACCTGCCGGGCTACGGAACGGTGGAGCTCGACATCGACACGCTCACCGCTCGCTGGCTCGACCTCGACCCCGCCTACCCGCTGCTGCCGCACGTGACCGGGTATGAGCCGTGGGGCGACGGGCCCGTCTACGCGAGCCCGACGGGCGCCTTCATCATTCGTAACTGATCAGACGGGCTGAGGCCTGAGTGAAGCGAGGCGGCCTGCGAGCGATTGCAGGCCGTCTGCGTTGCGGGGCGCGAGCTCCACCGAGAACGCTGCGGTCTCGAGCCACCCCAGCTCGGCCGACACGCGGGCCGCCGCGCGCTCGGCCTTGCGCTGCAGACCCGAGAGCTGCTCGAGCACGTCCTTGTGCACGCGCAACGTCTGCTCGAGGTGCGCCTTCAACTCGCTGTCCGTCTCCTCGGCGATGCGGGTGTTCAACGCGGCGATGGCGTCCATCGTCTCCTGCGCCAGCTCGGCGTCGAAGCCCTGCGACACCTGCGCGTGCGCGCGCTGTGCTTCGACGAACTCGCAGACGCCCTGGTGCATCACCCGCAGCAGCTCCACGCGCGCCGCGCCGCCGGGCATCTTGCGCACCGCGGCCCGCAGGCGGTCCCACGCCACGAGCGCACGCGGTGAGCCCGCGAGCATCGGCTCGACGTCGTCGGCGGCGACGGTGAGCCGCGCTGCCCACGCGCCGAGCCCGAGAAAGACGCCGAACGCGAGCGGCACCAGGTCGGCGAACGCCCGCAGCTCGCCGAGGTGGGGCACCGAGAGCGCCTGCGTCACCAGCAACGCCCACACCCCGCCGGCCCAGGGCATCACCACCGAGGCGACGCGGGCGTACCAACGCTCACGCTCCATCGCGAGCGCGATGCCGAGCGCCAGCGTGTACGCCGTCGAGCTCCCGAACGGCAGCGGCGCGTCGAGCACCACCACGCCCGTCGCGGCGCCGAGGAACGCGAGCTTCATCACCGGGTGCAGCGTCGTCGACGTCAGCAGCATGGCGACGGCCGCACCGGCCAGCGCGTACACCGGAACCACGCGGTGCATCGCCAGCCAGCTGATGCCCGACAGCAGCGCGGCCCCGAGGCCTCCAGAGATGACGGCGTTGGTCAGCCACTTCATGGTGGCCTCGGTCTGGTCGAACGAAACGCGGGCCAGCAGCGACTCGAAGCGGGTCTTCATTTCAGTAGCCCTCGTTCTCGCGGCCGAAGTTCAGGAGCTTCTTCTTCTCGAGCTTGCGCGAGAGCTCCTTGCGTTCGCTGCCCGACGCGTTGCCGAAGTCGCGCCGCATGGTGTCCACCTCGCTCTGGCCCGCGAGCGCGTCGGCGCTCATGCCGAACAACGACTTCGCGTTGTCGAGCAGGTTGCTGGCGCCCGCGTAGTCACCGCGCTCCCAGGCGGCGGCGGCCGCGACCATGCGCATGCTGCCGGCGGCAGACACGCCTTTGGCCCACAGCGACTCTTCACGCCTGGTGACGACGAGGTCGGTGTCGTCGACGGTGCGCGTGGACACGGTGATGGCGCTCGACTGCGATTCACCTTCGAGCGGGCGCCAACGCAGCGTGGCCTTGAGGCCGAGCTCCGATTCGGGCGCCGAGCGACGCGACTGCAGCCGCACCAGCACACGCGTGGGCGCGCCGGGGCGCAGGTCGGCCAGATGAAGCACCGCGCCGTCGACGGTGTTGCGCACGTGACGGCCGGGCACCTCGACCACCTGGAGGTCGCGCGACTCGAGCACCAGCTCGACGTTGCGGACGCGCGCCGAGCGAGCGGCGGCGACCTCCTTGCCGAGCACGTCTTCGAGCGCCGTGGCGTCGCGCAGGTAGCCGTACATGCCGCCGCCGCGCTCGGCGAGGTGCTGCATCAACAGCCCGTCGTACTCGGCCCCGACGCCCAGCGCGGTCACCGTGATGCTGCCGTCGTGCGCGCGACCGACGAGCGACACCAGCGCCGGTTCGTCGACCGCGCCGACGGTGGGCTGGCCGTCGCTCACCACCACCATGCGACGCGCGCCGCGCGCCATCGCCAGCGCCGAGGTGCCGCGCTCGATGCCTCCCGACAGGTACGTCGCACCCGACGCCGTCACCGCGTCGATGGCGCCGTGCACCGTCACCTTGTTCGCGTCGGTCATCTTCAGCAGCTCGGTCGACTCGACCTGATCGCTGAAGGTGATGAACGCCAGCTCGTCGCGCCCATCGAGGAGCTCGACGAAGCGGTGCGCGGCGCGCCTGGCGTCTTCCAGCTTCGCACCCGACATCGAACCCGAGCGGTCGAGCACCAGCGCCATCGAGATGGGTTGATCAGCCGTGGGCGTCGTCTCGTCGTCGAGGCGCACGGTGTACTCGGCGTACAGCTCGCTGCCGTCCATGTGCACCACCGAGTGGCTCAGCTTGCCGTCGATGGTGAGCGCGCCGCTGTGCGAGCTCGCCGCCGCCGGGTGCTTCGGCGTCAGCGGCCCGGGCTTCGTGGCGACCGCGAGCAGCGCCGCGGCCGACAGCACCGCCGCGCTCGAGAGAAAGAGGCTGAGACGATTCATGTGGTGAGCTCCGTGTGGGGTACGCGGAACAAGGTCCCATGCGCACCACGCACCCGGGCATCGGGCGAAGATCGAGGTCGGTCGAGTGTCCGTCGGTCAGTTGACCGATGTCGAGCGCTCGCAGGGAACGCGGCCAGCCCTCAGGCCGGCTTCTTCATCTCTTCGCGCAGGAACGAGGTCAGCTTGTCGGCCACCGACTGCGGGAGCTTCGCGGCGAGGGCCTTGCGACAGAGGCTGGGCGTCGCGCGGTAGCTCTTCAAGAACTCTTCGCACGGCGTGCAGCCACCGAAGTGCGCGTCCAGCTTGGCCTTCAATTCAGCCGTGAGCTCGCCGTCGAGATACTCGAGCAGGAGATTCAGCTGATCTTTGCAGGTGTGACCGTTCATCGCGCCTCGGCTCGTTTCAGCCCTTCATTGTTGCCCAGGTCGCGCCGTTTCAACCGCAAATGAGCGCAGCTGAACGAGTGAGCAGGTGTCAGGCACGGTCCTGGTAGAAATGATCAATCGCGCTGCGCAGGCTCAACCGCGCGCGATGGAGCCGGCTCTTCACCGCAGGCACGGTGATGCCGGTGAGTTCGGCGATCTCCTCGTAGGACATGCCCTCGAGGTCGCGCAGCACGAAGACCTCACGGTAGTCGTCACCGAGTTTCGACGCGGCGGCTTCGATGGCGTCGCGCAGCTCGTGGTTGATGGCCTGTTCTTCGACGTTTCCCACGTCGGCCACTTCGTCCATCAGGCTGCCGCGCTCGTTGAAGGTCGGCTCGTCGAGCGGTGACTCGACCTGGCCCACGACCTTGCGGTGACGCAGGCGCATGAGCGCGTGGTTGGCGGCAATGCGCAACACCCACGACCCGAACTGCGCGTCGCCGCGGAAGTTGGCGAGGTTGCGGTACGCCGAGATGAAGGTCTCCTGCAGCACCTCGGCGGCGTCGTCTTCGGAGTTCAGCATGCGCAGCGCCAGCCCGTAGATGCGCCCGCGGTGCCGCTCGACCAGCGCCTCGAAGGCCGTCGGCTCACCACCCGCTGCGCGCGCAACGAGCTCGCTGTCGTCAGACGGAATCAAGGGCGCGGCACCGTGAACCTTCTGACGCGGGGGGTCAAGCAGCATGACGGTGTGCCGGTGAGTCGAAGCGACGGCTGGTTTCACTTTCCACTGACGAATCGCGAACGGAGGTCGACGAAACGCAGCGGCGCGTCGACCCATTCCCCCGCGTAGTCGATGCCGATGCGCGGCCCGGCGCCGATGTGACGCGGTGGAACCTTCGGACCCTTCGCGAGGAAGAGCGGGCCTTCATGAAGCGGTCTGGCGTTGTGCGTCTTCAGCGAGAGCCCGAGCGCCTTCGTGAGCCGCCCCGGGCCGTCGGTGCGCGCGTGGTCGAGCCCGCTGACCGGTTCGAGGGCACGGATCAACACCGCCGCGCCGTTGCCGGTGACCACGTTGAGACACAGGTGCATGCCGTAGATGAGGTACACGTACGCGTGGTGCGCCGGGCCGAACATCACTTCGGTGCGCGGTGTGCGGCCCTTCGCCGAGTGACACGCGAGGTCGCCGGGCCCGAGGTAGGCCTCGGTCTCGACGATGCGGCCGACGCGGGGCACGCCGTCGACCACGTGCACGAGGTGCTGACCCAGCAGCGCTCGCGCGACGCGGGCGGTGTCTCGCGTCGAGAAAGCTGGAGGCAGCGGCTCCCACATGCGCGCGGGCTTTAGCGTGAGCGAAGGGCCGAACGCCGCCGCCTGATTGACCTAGGGTTCGTGCGCATGGCGACCAGGAAGAAGAAGACGTCGGCGGCAGACGAGCTGCGTGCGTTCGGCCTCGAGTACCCGGGCGCGCACCTGAAGAGCCCGTGGCCCGGGCACAAGGACCTCGCGGTGAAGGACAAGACGTTCGCCTACCTCAGCGTCGACGGCGAGCCGTTCTCCATCTCGTGCAAGTTGCCGGCTTCGTCGGTGATGGCGTTGACGCTGCCGTTCACTTCGCCCACCGAATACGGGCTGGGAAAGAGCGGCTGGGTGACGGCGAAGTTCGACGACGGTGAGGCCGTGCCGCTCGAGCTGTTCAAACAGTGGATCGACGAGAGCTACCGCGCGCAGGCGCCCAGCAAGCTGGTGGCGGCGCGTGACGGAGCGACTGCGCCGAAGACGAAGAAGCCCGGGCGCTGAGTCACCTGCGCAGGACCTGCACCTTCAACGTCTCGCTCGCAGGTCTGTCTTTCGGGCGTGTCCACGACGCGCGGAGCAGCCCGCGCTCCTTCGTGTTGCCTGTGCACTGAAGAAACGCCTCGCCCCGGCACGCGTCGACGGTGAGCAGCTCGCAGCGCTGCCACTTCCGCTCCCTGGCCACGCGCTTCTTCACCTCGGCCTCGCAGCGGGCGATGCGCTTCTGCTCGCTGTCGACGAACTGCCGGTGCGCCGCCTCGCGCCGGGCGGCCGCTTCTTCCGGCGTCTCGCCCACGCGCGAAATCACGCCGTAGCCGGCGCCCATCGACGAGCACTCCATCGACGCTTCGACTTCGCTGCTGGGCCCCTCCTCGTGGGAATACGGCAGCCCCGGTCGGGCCCCGTTCACGCCGAAGCCGGTGGGCTCGGGCTCCCCGTCGAACTCGGGGCGCAGCGTGACCGTCATGCGGCCATAGCCGTCACAGCTGCCGACGCCTTCCCCGTCGCGGCACAGCTTGAAGCCCTCAGCGCACTTCGCGCCTTCGAGGAACTTCGGCACGAAACAGCGCTCGTTCGAGGCCTCGTCGGGCACGGGAATGGGGCCGCGTTTCCTGGCCGTCACCTTCGCGGCCTCCGCGCGCACGAGCACGTCGTCGGCGAACGCAGACACTGAGAACACGGTCAGCAGCAACACGTAACGCATGCCCGCAAGACACCACAGAAGCGCCGCTTGTTTCGTGCGTGGGGCACGGTGCTCAAGCATGCTGCGCGACTTCCATGGCCTCTCCGCAGCGTGTTTCGGGTCTGTTGTTGCCGGTCTTCTCTCTCCGCAGCGCGAATGACGTGGGCGTGGGCGACTTCGAAGGCTTCGAAAACCTCTTCGGGTGGATGCGCCAGGCCTCGCAGCGCGTGTTGATGGTGCTGCCGTTGCTGCCGACGACGCCGGGTGACCCGAGCCCGTACTCGACGCGCTCGGCGTTCGGGTTGAACCCGCTCTTCATTCACCTCGGCTGGCTGCCGGAGGGCGTGCAGTTCACCGACGCGGAAAAGAAGGCCATCGACGAAGCGCGCCGGTCGCCGAGCGTTCGCTACGACCTCGTGTTCCCGGTGAAGACCGCCGCACTGCAGCGGGCGTTCGACGCGTTCGAACGACACGGCAGCGACGAGTTCGAGACGTGGCGCGCTTCACAGCGCGAGTGGCTCGACGGTTACGCGCTGTATTCGACGCTGTCCGAGAAGTTCGAGGCCAGGCCCTGGTGGGAATGGCCGGAGCCGCTCAAGAACCGTGACCCCGGCGCGCTCGAAGCGGCGCTCCAGGAGCACGGCAGGCGCGTTCGCTACCACCAGTGGTTGCAGTGGGTGGCCGACGGTCAGTGGCGGCGGGTTCGTGCGCAGGCGCACGCGCACGGCATTCAGCTGTGCGGTGACGAGCCGTTCATCATCGGGCAGGACTCTGCGGACTGCTGGTGCTTCCCGCAGTACCTGCGTCGCGACGCGCGGCTCGGCGTTCCTCCCGACGACTTCTCGGCCGACGGTCAAGACTGGGGCCTGCCGTGGTTCGACTTCGACGCCCTCGGCAGGGACAACGACACCTGGCTCAAGCGTCGCGCGAAGCACGCCGCGGCGACCTACGACCTGCGCCGCGTCGACCACGCCATCGGGTATTTCCGTCAGTACATCCGCGACGCACAGGCGCCCAGGGGCCGCTTCGTGCCGGATCAAGAGGCTGATCAACGCGCGCGCGGTGAGAAGAACTTCAAGCTGCTGTCGGAAGGCACCAGCATCGTCGCTGAAGATCTCGGCGTGATTCCCCGCTTCGCGCGTGACGTGCTCGCGCAGCTGGGGCTGCCCGGCTACCAGGTGATGCGCTGGTCGCGCGAAGACGGCGTGTACCGCGACCCGCGGCACTACCCGGAGATCTCGCTCGTCACCACGGGCACGCACGACACCGAGGCGCTGCGCAGCTGGTGGGAAGGCGCGCAGGACTGGGAGCGCGAGACGGTGTGCCGCGTGTGGCCCGAGTTGAACGGCCTGCAACCGGCTCCGAAGGAGTGGAGCTTCGAGGTGCACGAGGCGCTGTTGCGCGCGGCGATGAACTCGCAGTCGTACCTCGCCATCTTCCCCTGGCAGGACGTGTTCGGTGAAACCGAGCGCACCAACCTGCCCGGCACCATGGGCCCGCAGAACTGGAGCTACCGCATCAAGCCCGAGGTGCAGGCGCTGAGCGCCGACGAGAACCTGCAGCGCACGGCGAACTGGCTCACGCGGCTTTCGCATGAAGCGCGGCGCGCGTAGGCCCGGGGCCCACACATCCACGTCGGTGTTCCTGACGTAGCGGTGAAGTGGTGCCATGGAGTCGTGCACTGAGTGACACCGACGCTGCCTGGCGCGCCCACGCCCAGACAGAACGCGAACGCAACGCGCTGTGGGTCGCGGCGATTCGTGCGAGCGGTGTGCTGCTCCTGCTGGCGATCTCCGCGTACCAGGGCCTGGTGGTGGGCCTCGAAGACTGGCGCGCGAACCTGCCCATCTTCGGCGTGTACGGGGCGCTCGCGGCGGTGTTGTGGCTGCTGGTGTGGCGCGTGCCGATGCTCCGTTCACCTGCGGGCGTGGCGGTGGCCGTCGTCGACGTGCCGATGTTGTTCTGGCTGCAGTGGGAAGGCGTTCCGGTCTCTTTTTCTCCGGGCGCGGCGGCCACGGTGACCGCGCTGGCCTACGCGCTGTGCGTGCTGCTGGCGCTGATGACGCTGACCGCGCGCTACGTGTGGCTGGTGACCGTGGTGTCGATGGCCGGCTCGTACCTGCTGTTGCGGCACGCGGGGCTGTCGGTGGTGAGCTCGTGCGTCGCCCCGTTGCTGTTGGCGCGGACCGGTGCGGCGTCGCACTACCTGCTCGGGCGCGTGCTGGCGCTGTTGCAGCGTGTGGCGGCGGAAGCTGCGAGCCGCGAGAAGCTCGGCCGTTACTTCTCACCGAACGTGGTGCAGCGGCTGCTCGAGACCGAAGGTGTGCGCGCGCCCGAGTCGCGGCAGGTGACGGTGTTGTTCAGCGACATCCGAGACTTCACGGCGATGTCCGAGGTGCTGACGCCCACGCAGGTGGTGCAGATGCTCAACGAGTACCACTCGGTGATGGTGGAGCTGGTCTTCGCGCACGGCGGCACGCTCGACAAGTTCATGGGCGACGGGCTGATGGCCTACTTCGGCGCGCCGTTCACCGACGAGCAGCA
This sequence comes from Archangium gephyra, assembly GCA_003243425.1. Taxonomy (GTDB): domain Bacteria; phylum Myxococcota; class Myxococcia; order Myxococcales; family Myxococcaceae; genus Archangium_A; species Archangium_A gephyra_A. The sequence goes on from QFQP01000010.1 coordinate 166,932, forward strand.
CGCGACGAACGCGGTGCAGTGCGCGAAGGAGATGCTCACCGCGCTGGCGGGGTTGAACGTGCTGCGCGTGGGCCGTGGCGAGCCGGCGCTGCGCATCGGCATCGGCGTGCACTCGGGGCGACGTGGTGCTGGGCAACGTGGGCAGCGCGACGCGGCGGCTCGAGTACACGGCCATTGGTGACACCGTGAATCTGGCGAGCCGGTTGGAATCGCTGACCAAGACCGTGGGGCGGCCGCTGCTGGTCTCGAAGCAGACGCGCGAACGCGTCGGTGAGGCGTGCGGGTTCGAGGCGCTGGAACCGGTGATGGTGAAGGGCAAGGCCGAGCCGGTGGCGCTGTTTGCCGTGAAGTAGCGCCAGCGCGGTGCAACGGATTGGGAACGTCCGTGCCGCAAAGTGACACACAGCGTTATCAGCAGAACGAAACCCCCGGTTCCTGCTGTAGAAAACGCTCGTGTCACGGCCGCTCGCGCTCCTCATTCTCACGCTCGTGTGCGCCGGCTGTGTCACCGCGCCACCCACACCTGACGCGCGCAAGGTCGACGACTTCGAAATCGAAGGCACGAAGGAGCTCAGCGAGAGCGACGTCAAATCGAAGATCGTCACCACTGAATCGCCGTGGCTCTCGTACATCGCGCCGTGGATGTCGTCGCCGCAGTGGTTCGACCCGCTGGCGTGGCAGGCCGACCTGCGCCGCATTCAGCGGTACTACGAGGCCAACGGCTACTACCAGGCGCGCGTCCTCGAAGACGAGATCACCGAGGTCGGCAAGGACAAGGTGAAGCTGCTGGTGAAGCTGCGCGAAGGCGAACCGGCGCGCGTCGACACCCTGACCATTCTCGGCCTCGAGGCGTTGCCCGAAGACATGCAGGAAGAAGTCACGCGCCGGCTGCCGCTGGAGCGGGGCGACATCTTCCTCGAGGACAGCTGGGCGCGCGCCAAACAGCTGCTCGGAGTTCGGCTGCGCGAGTTCGGCTTCGCCGAGGTGCTGGTCGCCGGTGAAGCGCTGGTCGACGCCGAGAACGCGCGCGTCGACCTCAAGCTGACCATCGAGACCGGGCCCCGCTACAAAATCGGCAAGACCTTCGTGGCCACCGACCCCGGCGCGCAGGTGCCCGCGAAGCTCATCGCCGACACGGCCTCACCCGAGCTGGTGCCGGGCGACTGGTTCTCGGAGAGCGCGCTCAACCGCGCCCAGTCGCGCGTGTTCCAGATGGGCGTGTTCGCCGGGGTGAAGGTGAACCGTGGCCTGCCCGACCGCGCGAACCAGACGGTGCCCATCGTCATCGACACGCGCGAAGCGGCGTTCAAGAGCATCCGCCTCGGCGTGGGTCTGGGTGGCGACCTCATTCGTCAGGAGGCGCACCTCATCGGTGAGTTCACCAACCGCAACCTCGGCTTCTCGAGCCTCTTCAACAAGGAGCAGATTCTCGACCGGCTCACCTTGAAGGCGAAGCTGGGCATCGCCTTCGTGCCCAACGTCATCGACGTGGCGCGCTCGCTGCCGACGGCGAAGTGGGGCCCCATCTGGTCGCTCAACGTCGAATACGAGGTGCCGCGCATCTTCCAGATCCGCACGTTGTCGCTGCAGACCAACGTGGAGATCCTGCGCTTGCTCGACAACGCGTTCGACTACGACGCGCTCGAGCCGAAGTTCGGCTTCGTGTGGCGCCCGACGACGGACGTCACCATCTTCCCCAGCATCAACGCCAACATCTTCCTGCTGCGCACCGAGTTCTCGCTGCTCGAGACCGGCAACGTCGACGCGCTCGGCTGCCCGGTGCAGCCCAACCTCTGCGTGGTCGGCTTCCTCGACCTGATGGCCGAGTGGGACCGGCGCGACAACCGCAACGAAGCGCGTGAAGGCTTCTACGCGGCGATGAACATCTCGGGCGGCGTGGCGCAGACGCAGCGCGTGAGCCCCTTCATTCGCATCACCCCCGAGGTGCGCGGCTACTTGAGCTTCGGCATCGAGAAGCGGGTGACGCTCGCGGGCCGCATCAAGGCGGGCTCCATCTTCGCGCCCGACAACGACACGCCCATCGTCATGCGCTACTTCTCGGGCGGCTCGGGCATGCGCGGCTTCCAGCAGCGCCGGCTCTCGCCCCTGCGCGCGGTGCCCACCACGCAGCTCATCGAAGACCCCACGTGCGCCGGTCAGTTCGGCTGTCGCCTCATTCCCAACCCTGACCCTTCGGTGGGCGCGGCGCGCGGCAAGACCTTACCTGTCGGTGGCAGCGGGCTCCTGGAGGCGTCGGTGGAGCTGCGCTGGGCCGTCACTGAGGACTGGGTGCTCGCTTTGTTCAACGACTGGGGTGCCGTCAGCGTCGACACACTCTTCGCGCCCGGTCAGGACCTGCTGGCCACGCTCTACACGGCGGTCGGGTTCGGCGTGCGCTACCGCACCCCGCTCGGCCCGATTCGTGTCGACCTCGCGTTCCGCATTCCCGTGGTCGGCGGCCCGCAGGTGGTCGACCCCGGCAACACCACCGCGTTCCAGAGCCAGCCCGGCTGCTTCTTCGGCGCGGGCTCGGGCCAGCTGTACTGGGACTCGATGACCTACGCGCCCACGCCGACGCCGATGCAGGCCGGCATGCCCGACAACCTGTGCAGCGCGCACCTGTCCATCGGTGAGGCGTTCTGATGGCTGACGCGCCCACGCCAGCAGCGCCGAAGAAGAAGCGCCGGTGGCTCAAGGCGCTGCTCATCGTGCTCGCGGTGCTGGTGCTGCTGCCGGTGCTGCTCGTCGGTGGGGTGTTCATCTTCCTGTCGACCGACGCGGGCGAGAAGCTGGTGCGCTCGCAGCTCATCTCCATCGTCAACGGCACGCTCGCCGGCAAAGTCGACGCCTCGTACGTGAAGCTCGAGGGCGGCCACCTCGTGCTGCGCGACGTGAAGCTGTTCGACCCCGAAGGTGAGCTCGTGGCCTCCATCGCGGTGGTGGACGCGTACGTCGACCTGCCGGCGCTCACCGGGCAGCTCATCAAGCTGACGAAGATCTCCATCGAGAAGCCCGAGCTGTTCCTCAAGCAGGACGACAAGGGCCTCAACCTGCTGCGCGCAGTGGCGCTGCGGAACCCGGGCGTGCCCGACGACCCGACCAAGCCGAGTGCACCCAACAACTGGCGCGTCGACATCGACTCGCTCGGGTTGACCGACGGAGCCATCGACTTTCAGCTGCCCGACCGCCGCATCACCACCCGGCAGCTGACCCTCACCGGCGACGCCGACCTCGAGCTCTCGCCCTTCACCGTGGCCGGCGCGCTCGAGCTGCGCTCGCTGGTGACCGAGCCGCTCCAGGAACGTCTGCGCCTCGACGTCGACGCCTCGGCTGCCAGGGGCCCGCAGGTGTTCAGCCTGCTGGCCGAGCTGGGGAACACGCGCGTGCGCGGCGAGTTCGACCTGCACGACACCGCGCTCACGCTGACCGAGCTGGTCGCCGACCCGCGCGAGTTGAAGGCCTTCGTGCCGCAGTGGCCGCTGCTGCCGGTCATCCATGGCAAGGGCGGCCTGTCACTCAAGAGCGCCGACCTCTCGTTGACCGCCGGGGCGGCGAAAGTGGTCGTCGACGCCAGGTACGCGCTCGACAAGAACTCCGTCGAGGCCTTCTCGGTGACCGCCAGCGACGTGAACCTCGAGGAGCTGGTGGGTGCCGACCTGCCCTCGCAGATTTCACTCGAGGCCTCGGGCTCCATCGCCGACTGGCGGCCGCCAAACCTGACCGGCGAGGTCAAGGCAAAGGGGGCGTGGGTCGACGGAGCTCGGCAGCTGGCCAGCGTCGACCTGCTGGCCACCGCGAAGAACGGCGCCATCACCGTCTCGAAGGGCGCCGTCACTTCACCCGGCGTGGTCATCAACGTGCGCGGTGACGTGACCACCGAGTCGCTCGACCTGACGGGCACGCTCAACGCCAAGGACCTGCGTCAGGTGGACAAGACGCTGCAGCACTTCGCGAAGGTGAACGTCGGTGGGCTCGCGGGCAGCGGCACGCTGGAGCTCGGCGTGAAGGGCCCGCTCACCAGCCCCGCCATCAAGGCCGTCGGTGACCTGCGCGGCATCCAGATCTCGACGGTCTCCATCAACCAGCTGCACGTCGACGCCGACATCCCCGACGTCACCAGACCGCTCGACACCGACATTCTGCTGCACGCGAAGAAGGCGAAGGTCGGCGACCGGGAATTCGAAGAGGTGACCTTCGACTTCTACACGCACGGCCGCGCCTTCGACCTCGACGTGTCGACCAGGGGCCTGGGCGACCTGAAGGTGAACCTCATCGGCAAGCTCGACGCCGACTCCAAAGGCGCGTCGCTCGACAAGGCCGAGATCAAGGCCACCAACTCGAACTGGGTGCTCGAGCAGCCGACACAGCTGTCGTGGAGCGACGGGTTCCGCGTCGACGCGTTCGCGTTCGTCGACGGCGACCAACGGCTCGCCGGGCGCGCGCTCGTCACGCCCAACCGGCTCGACGCCACGGTGGAGGCCACGAGAATCGACCTCGCGAAGTTGCCGACCGTCGCCGCCCCTCCGTCGCTGGGGCTCGCCGGGCTGGTCGACCTCGACGCGCGCGCCACCGGCAGCACCAGGAAGCCGGAGGTCACGGCCAGGGTGCAGGTGCACGGCGGCCAGGTGAAGGGCTTCGACGGCATCGAGCTGACGCTCGACGGCGGCTGGAAGAACGAGCGCGCGAGCGGTTCACTCAAGCTCGCCACCACGCTGGGCGCGCTCGAAGGCACGTTCGACCTCCCGGTCATCGCGCTGCTCGACGAGAAGCCGGGCGACGCGAAGGCCCACTTCACGCTCGACCGCGTCGCGCTGGCGCAAGTGAAGCAGCAGCTGAAGCTCGAGCTGCCGGTCGACGGCGCGCTCGGCGCTACGCTCGACGTGTCGGGCAGCGCCGAAGCGCCGCGCATCTCGGTGGTGGTCAGCTCGCCCGAGTTGAAGGTGAAGCTCGACGAGCGCGACCGGGTGCTCGTGCTTCGCGACGTGAGCCTGCGCGCCGAGACGGACGAGCGAGGCGAGCTCGGCGCCACGGTCACCGCGGCTTCACTCGGCGGTCGGCACCGCATCGCGCTCGACACGCCGCTCACGCTGCGCTCGCTGCGGAAGTCACCACCGACCCGAGACTCGCTGCTGGCGCTGGAGATCTCCCTCGGCCTTCAGCTCGAGAAGATCTCGCTCGAGCAGGTGCACGAAGAGGCGCTGTACCAGGACGACGAGCTGGCGGGCGTGGTCTCGCTGGTGGGCGACTTCAAGGGGCCGGTGCGCGCGCTGCTCGGTTCACTCACGCTCTCGTTCGAGGGCGTCACCAGCCCGCCCGTGCGGGGGCTGACCGGCACCCTCACGCTCACCACCGAAGACATGCGCACCTTGTTGCGTGGCCAGGTCGCGCTCAACGACAAGCCGATGCTGGAGCTCGACGTCGCCCTGCAGGCGGGGATCTCGAAGGTGGTCGACGCGGTGCTCGCCGAGAAGGACGCGCAGCAGCGGCTCATGGCGCTCCTCGAGAGCACGCCGGTGAAGGGGCTGGTGGTGCTCTCGCCGTTCCAGCTCGAGCAGGCCCTCTCGATGAACGACGACATCACGCCGCCGCGGGGCGTGGTCACCGCCACGCTCGACCTCGCCGGCACGCTCGAGGCGCTCACCGCGCGGCTCACGGGGTCGATGACCAACCTGAGCTTCGACAAGGTCTCGCTGGGCAGCGCCCGCTTCGACGTGAAGGCGACGTCGCGCGAGCAGAACCTCACCATGGTGCTCGGTGGTCAGGGCCGCGACGACCTGAAGTTGCGCGGCAAGCTGGGCCTCGACGTGCGGCTCTCGTCGCTGCGCAAGGGCCTGCAGTGGAAGGAAGCGCCCGTCGACGCGTCGCTCGAAGCGCGGAACTTCGACCTCGCGTTCCTGTCGGGCTCCGTCGACATGCTGCGCGCCATCGCCGGCCGGTTGAACATGAAGGCGAAGGTCGACGGCAGGCTCGGCGACCCGCGCTTCGTGGGCGACGTGAAGTTGAACGACGGCCGCGTGGCGCTCGCGGGCTTCGGCGACTACCGCAACCTGCAGTTGGACCTCCGCCTCACCAACGAGCTCATCGACCTCAAGCAGCTCGAGGCCACGAGCGGCGCCGGGAAGCTCTCTCTGGTAGCGCGCGCCGAACGGCAGCAATCGGGCGCGTACAAGGTCACCAGCGAAGGCAACGCCAGGAAGTTCCCCATCGTGGTCGACGACCAGCTGATGGCCATCGCGTCCATGAAGTACTCGATGCGCGGCGACGTGACCTCGGCGTTCGCAGACATCAAGGAGCTCGCGCTGCCCGACGTCGAAGTCGAGCTGCCCGACGTGAAGCGGAAGGACCTGCAAGACCTTCAGCGCCCGAAGGATGTGGTGGTGCTGCGCAAGGGTGAGACCTTCACCATGCGCCGCCAGAAGGAGCTGGCGGCGGCCAACGCGGTGAAGGAAGGCCCGGGCTTCGGGTTGCGCGCGGTCATCGCCGCGCCGCGAAATCTGTGGGTGCGCAGCTCCGACGTGAACATCGAGATCGGCTTGTCCGACGGCTTCACCGTGGAGTTCCAGCGCGAGCTGCGCCTGCGTGGCGAAGCGCGCATTCAGCGCGGGCAGCTCAACGTCATCGGTCGCGAGTTCACCATCTCGCGCAACAGTGAAGTGCGCTTCAACGGCGGGCTCACCGACATGTACATCAACGTGGCGGCCGTTCACGTGAACCAGCGTGAGGCGGTGAAGATCACCGTCAACGTCACCGGCAAGGGCACCAACTTCAACATCAAGCCCACGTCAGAGCCGCCGATGCCGGAGTCGGACATCTACGCGATTCTCGCCACCGGCCGGCGCACGCTACGGCAGGGCGGCGGCAACACCATCACGCCCGGGCAGGCCGCGTCGGTGGTCGGTCAGCTCGCCGCCAGTCAGTTGAAGAACGTCATCGCCAAGAAGCTGCCGCTCGACGTGTTGAACTTCGAGACCAGCGACGAGTTCAGGAACGTGAAGCTCGACGTCGGTTGGTACTTGAACGACTCGCTCTACCTGGGCGGCACGTTGAACGTGGGCGCGAAGCGCGAGCGCGGCGAGAGCATGTGGGGCGGCCGCCTCGAGTACCAGATGACGAGGACCATCTCGCTCGAGACCTACGCCGGCGACGCGCCCAGCTACGGCGTCGACGCGGTCTTCCAGCGCGACTTCTGACCTCACGGGCCCCGCCACCCGAGACACGGAATGCAGGGGTCGTGCACTTCGTAACGGGTTTCTGACGGTTTTCTGTCGCTTCGCCCCGGTCGGCGCAGGGAACGGTCGGCACGCGGGTTGCTCAACGCCGGCGCCATGCGAAATCTCCTGGGAGGGTTGTGCTGCGCGTTCGCGTTCGTGGGGTGTGCACCGGACGGTGCGAAGGCGCTCGACGGTGATGAGCGCACGGTGGCGGTGCTCCCGCGACGTTCGTTCAAAGAAGGCACCGCGGCCACCGGCACCATCGAGTTCAGCGCGTCTCGCGAGTCGATCGCGCCGCGGCGGCTGCGGGAAGCGCGCACGCTGGAGCTGACCGCCGGCCGCGAAGCCTCGCTCACCCTGCCGCTCGACTTCTCGACGCAGGGCGTGTTCGCCCAGGTGACGCTGCCGGAGCCCGCGGCGCTCGAGGTCGACGGCGTGCAGCAGCACCTCGGCACCGGCTCGCTCGTCTACTTCCCGCTCGAGAACAAGACGCTCAAGCTGCGCAGCGACAAGTCTCAGCGCGTGGTCTTCGAGCTGCTCGGGTCGATCGACTCGGCGGGTGGCGGGTTCGCGAGCAGCGACGAGGCCGCCCAGGAGCGCACGATTGCCGGAGGCATCACGCGGATCTCCGAGCCTCCGCTCGAAGCCGGCGTGGTCGACGACACCTACGCCAGGCTGACGCGCCTCGAGCTGCGCTCCGCGGTCGCCACCGAGGTGCTGGTCGGCACGTGCACGCCCTCGGGGCTCGCGTTGGCGAGCATCGACACCGTGGTCAACGTGAACGCCGGTGAGACCGTCGCGGTGACCCGCTGGCTGCATCCGGGCGCGGTCTGCGTTCAGTCCAGCGCGAGCGCCGAGCTGCGCTTGAAGGTCGAAGGCCGGGTGCGCCGCTTCGCCGAGACCTCGCTGCGGCCGGTGACGCCACTGACGGTGCTCGACACCGCGACGGGCACCGGCGGCTGGAAGGGCCGGCCGCTCGACGGTCAGTTGCTCGACTTCTCGCTCGCCTCGTTGACCGGCTTGAACGGCGCCACGCACGCGTTGCTGCGCGTCACCGCCGATTCACCCGTCGCGCTGGGCACGTGTGCTTCACAGGGCGAAGCGTTGCAGCCGGGCACCGTGACCCTGGTGCCGGTCGGTGAGCCGCTGTGCGCGAAGCCCGCCCGCGTCAACGACGTGAAGGTCACGTTGATCGCCCTCGTCACGCCGCGCTCCGAAGCGCCGGGCGTGTGCGGCGCGCGGCCTCCGCCCGAGAACTGCGCGGGCGCCACCCTGCTCGAGAAGTTGAACTGCCTGCCGGGCGTCACCGCCGTCGAGAACGACAACCCCAACCTGCCTTCGACGTTGAAGCAGTACGTGCTGTACGTGACCCAGCCCGTCGACCACTTCCGCCCCGACGGTGCGACGTTCCGTCACCGCGCGTTGCTCACGGTGCGTGACGAAGCGGGCCCCGTGGTGCTGCACACCACCGGCTACAACCTCTTTCAGTATTTCTCGGACGTCTCGCGCCACTTCCAGACCAACGAGCTGGAGCTCGAGCACCGCTTCTTCGAGACCTCGACGCCCGACCCGCTCGACTACTCGACGCTCAACATCATGCAGTCCGCGTGGGACTCGCATCGCTTCGTCGAGCTGCTCTCACCGCTGTTCACCGGCAACTGGGTGAACACCGGCCACAGCAAGGGCGGCATGACGGCGCTGTACCACCGCCGCTTCTTCCCCTGCGACGTGGCCGCCAGCGCGCCGTACGTGATGCCGCTGTCGCTGGGGAAGAAAGACCCGCGCTACGGGCCGTGGCTCGCGCAGATCGGCGGGCCGCAATACGAGAACTGCCGGCAGACCTTCGTCGAGCTCGACACCGCGCTCATCTCGCGGCGCGCTGAGCTCGCGCCGCCGCTGCAGGGCACCTATCGCCGCGTGGGCAACAAGGAGAACGCGCTGTGGCTGCTCACCGGCTCGTCGCTGTGGGGCATGTTCCAGACGGGCTCTCAGGCCGACCCCGACCAGGGGTGCCCGGCCTACGAGCCGCTGCGTGGTCACCCGCAGTTCGATGAATACGTCGAGCAGTACGCGCAATACGGCCAGTCGTTCTCTGACCAGTACCTTGAGCAGGGCCAGCTCGACAGCTACAGCTACCAGACGCAGAACGAGCTCGGCACGCCGGGCAGCAACCGCGGCCACCTCGCGCAGTTCGGCATTCCCCAGAACCTGCCCGACGAGAACGAGCTGGTGTTCCCCGCGAACATGGCGCTGCCCGAGTTCGAGGCGCGCGCGATGCCCGACGTGCAGCGCTGGCTGTCACGGTACGGCGAACACTTCTTCTTCCTCTACGGCGGCTGGGACCCGTGGACCGGCGGCAAAATCGACACCGCCGGCACGCGCGACACGCTGTTGTACGTGGTGCCCGAGGCCTCGCACGGCGTGAGCATCGATGACCTCACCGGCACCGAGCGCGAAGAGGCGTACTCGAAGCTCGAGGCGTGGCTGGGCGCGCAGCGCATTCCCAAGCGTCCGGGCAAGCGGTCGGAGACCGACCTGATGCCGAGCTACCGCGACTTCATGCACCTCTACCCGCTCTGAAAAGGTCAAAGCACGCAGCCGGGCACGAGGTCGGTGCGGCGGAGCACCAGGTTGCGCACCTGCACGCGCTCGCGCACCCAGAAGCAGAGCGTGTCGGCCTCGCGCAGGTAGCCGTACTGGTAGAACGTGGCGTTCTTCTGCGTGGTGGCCACGAGTGAGAGGGGCTCGGGGTCCCAGTAGCGGCGGCGCTGCGCGCTGACGATGGCCCTGGCCACCTCGAGGTCGCCGTCGGCGCGCGCGAGCCATTCGGTCGTCGACTGACCGTCGGCGAAGGCCAGCGTGGCCGCGTACATGGCGTGAATGAAGCGGAGCCGCGCCGCGGTCACCTTCACGCCCTGCTGCAGCTCGAGCAGCACCTCGTCGTCACCGGCGTCGAGCTCCGTGGCTTCGTTGGCGAGCGCGGTGAGCTCGGCGGCGTGCACCTCGAGCTTCGCCACCACGCGGGCCGCGAACTCGTCGCGCTGCACCCTGGTCATGGCCGCGAGCTCGGCGAACTCAGGGCGGTCGGGTTGGCTGAAGATGCCCATCACGTCACCGGCGTCGATGATCTGATCTCTCCCCGCCGCGTAGGCCGCGAGCCGCTCCACGATGAGCGCGCGGTGCTGCGCTTCACCGAGCCGCGCGATGAGGTCGGCCGCCTTCGCGCCCTTCTCACCCCAGCCGCCGTAGATGTCCTTCACCACGTCGCTCCACTCGGCGGTGCGCGCGTAGTTCATGCGCAGCGTGGCCGCGTCGGTGAGCCAGTAGCCCCACTCCCAGCCCGACGAGAACAGCACGTGGTCATCGAGCCCATTCAAGCGTTGCAGGTCGGTGTGCCGGCTCTTCACATACACAGGGAAGAACGCGGGAATGTTGATGTCGAACGCAATCCAATACGCAGACTCAGGGAAATAACCGACGGGTTGCGACGCGGAGAGCCGGCCTTCGATGTAGGCGCGGTGCTCGTCGAACTCGTCGTGCAGGTACGCGAGCCCGGCGTCGTCATACAAGTTATAGAACATCGTGGTGTGAACCCACGGCACGATGCCCGGGTTCGCGAACTTGATGAGGAAGTAGTAGAGCAGCCGCTCATTCATGTACGTGACGCGGAGGTTGTCGTAGTTGCCGACGTGAATGGTGGCCATCACCTCGGCGCCCGGCTGCACGCGTTGCATCGCCGCGTACGCCTGGTCGACCTCCTGAACGAAGCGCGCGGGCTCGGCGCCGAAGAACTCACCGAAGCTCAGGTTGAGCGCGTCGAAGCCAGCGCCGTCGAGCAGCGTGTGCAGGCGGCGCTCCATCTCGGGCACCACGTCGGCGGTGTCGTGGTCGATGAGGTCGTATGCGTTCTGCAGGTTCGCCTGACCAAACAATTGCAACGCCACGCCCGTCTTCACGCCATGCGCGTGTGCGAAATCAGTGATGGCCCTGGTGTGCGCGAGCCACGCGGGCTGCGTCGCCGGTTCCTTCACGATGTCGTCGAGCGCGCACCACTGAATGTAATTGCCGCGGTTCTTCACCAGGAAATCGATGGTGCGCTTGGCGCCTTCGAGGTTCTTGTCACCGGGCACCCAGAAATCGGCGAGCGACTCGGTGGGGTGCAGCGTGTGCAGGTGCAGGCCACGGCGCTTCTTCACCGACGGCGAGAAGTCCTTGCCCAGCGCGTCGCCGGGCGCCCGGGTGAACGTCGCCGGTTTGTGCGTGTACCAGGGGTGTGTGAAGCGGAAGCCGAAGGCCTCGAGCGAATGCCACAACGCATACTGCTTGCCCAGGGCGCCGCCGCCCTTCGCGGTGAGCCGCAGCCCCGAACCGTCGAGGCGGTAGCAGTCGTCGCAGCGCTCGTCTTGAACGACGGCGACGCTGGCGCCACTGCGCGTCGTCAGTGCATCGGCAGGGCGGGCGACGACCTTCGTCGAGATGCGCGCGTCGCCGATGAAGGCGAGGCCGTCACGCACCAGGGCTTCGTCTTCGGCGGTGACGAACACCACCACGTTGCCGTCATCAGGCGCGGGGCACGACGCGAAGACGACGACCAGACACAACGGCAGCAGCTTGTTCATGACGACTTTCCAGCAGGAGTCGAGGGCGTGAGCTCGGTGCGCACGTCCCACAGCTCGGGGAAGAAGGTGAGGCCCAGGGCACGCTGCAGGAACGTCACGCCGCTGCTGCCGCCGGTGCCCATCTTGTGGCCGATGATGCGGTGCACGGTCTTCATGTGACGGAAGCGCCAGAGCTGAAAGCGCTCTTCGACGTCGACCAGCTTCTCGGCCATGTCGTAGGCCAGCCAGTGCTGCTCGGGCTGTTCATAGACGGTCTTGAACACCGCCATCACGCCGTCGCTCTTCTCGTAGGGCCTGGTCCAATCGCGCTCCACGCACTCGCGCGGCACGGCGTACCCCTTGCGATGCAGAAAGCGGAGGAACTCGTCGTACAGGCTCGGCTGCTCGAGGCGCGCCTTCAACCACGCGTGGATTTCCGGCGTCGCGCGGTGGGGCAGCAGCAGGTTTTCGTCTTTGTTGCCGAGCATGAATTCCAGCGCGCGGTACTGCGCACTCTGAAAGCCAGACGAGCGGCCGAGCGCGTCACGGAACGTCAGATATTCAGACGGCGTCATGGTCTCGAGCACTGCCCACTGCTCGAACAACATGCGTTGAATGTGGCCCACGCGCGCGAAGATCTTGAACGTGGCCTCCAGCTCGTCGCGCTTCACGCACTCCAACGCGCGGTCGAGCTCGTGGAGCATCAACTTCATCCACAGCTCGCTGGTCTGATGCTGAATGATGAAGAGCAGCTCGTCGGGCTCGGCGCTGCGCGGCACCTGCGCCGAGAGCAACCGCTCGAGCTGCAGGTAACCGGCGTAGGTCTCCTGCTTCGAGAGCTCGACGTGAATGCCCTTCTCCAACTCGCGGTGATTCATGCGGGCGTTCTGTGCGAGCAGCGGGCAAAAGAAAAGCGCCCGGGCCGTGAACCCGAGCGCTGTGTCTCTGTCCGCGTTCTCGGCGGCCGAGAGCCCGCGCTTACTTCTTCTTCGACGCCGCGATGGCGGCCGCACCCGCGCGACCACGGGGCAGCGCGATGTTCTCGACCGAGTTCGGCGCCGCGTCAGCCACCCAACCCGGGGGCAGACGGCCCGTGCGGTCGAGCATGCGGTACTTCTGGTAGTGCGCCGCGCAGTACCCCTTGCTGCGCGCGTCACGGCCGCAGCCGATGACCGCGCACGCACGGCCGGTGTTCTCGGAGCGGCGACCACGACGGCCCGCCGTCGGCACCGCGACCGCGGTCAGCGCCTTCGGAGGACGACCCGGGCCGCGCTTGATCGGCGTACCGAGCGCCGTCGCGAGACGCGCGATGACCGTCGAGTTCGCGTTCAACGCAGCAAGCTGCGCGTGAATCGGCGCCAAAGCCCGCGCCACCTCGTCCGCCACCATGTCTCGAATCGCTCTATCAACCGACATTCGTTTATTTTTCCGTTTCTTTCGGGGGGGATGGCCGTCGTTCGTGACGGCCAATTGAGCGGCTTAACACTCATCAATCACAACTCAAACAGCTTCTTCCCCGTTATGAATGGGCCGTAATTCTGTCAACGGCGGGAGCTTTCTGAGCTGCGGAAATACGAGCGCAACCACGCCCACCACCAGCAGCGTTCCCACGCCGCCGGCCACCACCGAGAAGAATGGGCTGACCAACGCAGCCACCGAGCCCGACTCGAAGGCGCCGAGCTCGTTCGACATGCCGATGAACACGTTCCGAATCGCCGCGACGCGGCCGCGCATGACGTCGGGCGTGAGCGATTGTTCGAGCGTGGCGCGCACCACCACCGAGACGTTGTCGAACACACCAGAGAAGAAGAGCGCGGCGAGCGAGAGCCACATCACCTGTGAAATGCCGAACACGATGGTGGTGATGCCGAAGCCCGCGACCGAAATGAGGAGCGCTTCGCCGGGCTTCTTCCACGGCGGCAGGCGCGTCTGAATCAGCGCCATCGACAGCGCGCCCAGCGCGGGCGCCGCACGCAACCAGCCGAGCCCCACCGGGCCGACGTGAAGAATGTCTTTGGCGTACACCGGCAACAAAGACACCGCGCCGCCGAGCAGCACCGCGAACAGGTCGAGCGTGATGGCCGCGAGGAACACCTTCGTGCCGGTGACGAAGCGGAACCCCGCCAACAGGTCGGTCAGGCCCTGACTCTTCCCCGTCATCGCCGCGGGCCGGTGCGGGAGCGAGACCAGAATCGCCACGAAGACCAGATGCGCGAAGCAGGCGAACGAGAAGGCGAGCTCCGCGTTCTTCACCAGCGCGATGAGGAAGCCCGCCAGCGCCGGGCCTGAAATCGAGGCCAGCTCGAAGCTGCTCGAGAACCACGCGTTGGCGTTCGCGAAGTCTTTCGCGGGAACCAGCTGCGGCAACATGGCGCCGACCGAAGGGCCGCGGAACGCCATGCCCACGCCCATCACCAGAATCACCGGGTAATACAGCCACGCGGCGCCATCGAAGACACTCAGCGCAGTGAACGCGCCGGCGCACGTCGCGAGCAGCAGATGTGACGCGATGGCCACCGAGCGCCGGGGGAACCGGTCGGCCGCGACGCCGGCGGCCAGCGCGAGCGTCACCACCGGAATCACCTCGATGAGCCCCACCAGCCCGAGCGCGAACGTCGACCCGGTCACCTCGTAGAGCTGCCAGCCGACCGCGACCGACGTCGACGTGGTGGCAATGGCTGAAAAGAAACGGCCGACCGCGAGGCGAGCCACGCCCGGGTGCCGCATTGCCGCGAAACCATCACTCATGACGTCACAACCGGGTCGACGCCGGGCAGCCCGAGGCTCTGCGCGGCAGGTACAGCTTCACGTCCGGCTCGAACCACTCGAGCGCGAGGCGCACCTCGAGCCAGTCCGGTTCGTGGGGCCCGGCGCCGACGACGAACTCCGCGCGCTCGCGCAGCGTGCCCACCCGCTGAAGCCGGCCGTCAACGAAGGCGGCCAGTGGCAGCGCCTCGTCACACGCGTTGAGCTGTTCCGTGGGAGGCGTCGGGCCTTCCGCCGCGGGCGCCGCGACGGCCTCGGCCGGCTTCACGCGCGCAGCGTCGACCCAGCCGATCCACGTCAGGTTGTCGGCGGTGGGAACGGCGACGCGAACGAACGCGCCGCTGCGCTCGAGCTCGAAGAGCACCGGCACCCGCGACGCGTCGAGCACTCCGGCAGGTGGAGCGTCGATGGTCGCCGAGAGCTCGACGGCGTCGCCCACCAACTGCAGCGCCTTGTCGTCAGCGAAGCCTGCGGCGCGAACCTGCGCCGACGGCGAATCACTCCTGCCGTGCACGCTCAAGTCTTCGCAACGCAGCGTGACCGCCAGCGGCTCGTTGGAATGAAAGAGCGCCAGGCTCGCTTCACCGGGCACCGCGAGCACCGAGCCCACGTTGGCGTCGAGCACGCGCAGGCGCGCGCCCTTGTGCAGCAGGCCCACCTCACCGACGCGCCGCGGGTCCCACGAGGCGATCGCCGGCTCGTTGCCGAGGTCGACGTCACCGTCGAGGTCCAGGCCCGGGCCACTCCACCGGCCTTCGAGGAGCGTGAAGTCGCCGGCGCGCCGCAAGGTCGCGGTGGCCGTCACCGGCTGCCCCGGGAGCGAACGAACGCGGCCCAGCTTCGTCACCGAATGACGCGCGAACACCACGCCTTCACCCCACGCCGCTTCGCGCCACCAACACAACGAGTCGCTTCGGGTCGAACTCGCGAGCTGCGTCTGGCGCGCCGGAGCTGCACACCCGCACAACACAGACACTGCAATCGCGATGGCTGCGCGCATGGTCGCGCGCAGCCCTAGCACGTCTTCAGCCTTCGTCCTTCCAGGTGGTCGTGTACACGCTGACGTCTTCCACGCCGCGCGCGAAGCCGTTGAACGCCGGGCTCATGGTGTCCAGCGGCCTGGCGCCGCTGCCGACCAGCGAGAAGTCGATGCGCGAGAAGAGCTCGTCGAGGTCGAACTGCAGCAGCACGCGGCCGCGAGAAGTCGTCATCTCGTGGGGGAACGACGCGCCTTCGAGCGGCGCCGGCGGCGTGAAGCGCGCCGAGAATTCGACGGTGGTGCCGTTCTTCTTCGCGCTGCCTTCCACCTCGATGCCGCCGCTCGCGTAGCCGAGCTGCACCGAGCCGTACGTGCCGGTGACCGCATTGGCGGTGCCCCACGCCGTCGCCTCGCTCGCGAGCAGGTCCACGTCGACGTCGGCGAGCACTTCACCCAGCGCCTCGCCGGGCACGTAGTGACCGGGGTGTGCGTACGCGGTCGAGATGACGAGCCCGTTCCACCACGGCGGCGACACGTGCACGACCTGCGCGGGGCCCGAGAAGAAGCGGAGCGTCGACAGGTGCGCGGTGGCGCGCGTAAGCGTAACCGACCACCCGGAGTCGGTGATGATGGGCGCCGTGCTGCCCGAGACCTCGACGGGGAATTCACGCCGCTGGCGCTCGGTCATCGCGCCACAACCACACAACAACAGACATACGAGAATTGATTGCTTCACAAATGAATCTCCAGATTGAGAAAGAACGTGCGCGGGGCTCCGGCCGTGAAATGCCGCGCGGGGAGCCGGCTCTGATTTCCCCAGTTCGACGCGAAGACGTACTCACCGTCGCGCCACGACGAGTCGAGGAGGTTCTGCAGGTCGAGCGTGAGCTCGACCCTTCCCACGCGAACGCCCGCGCGCGCGTCGACCAGCACCACCTCGCGGCTGAACTCGTCGTACGGCAGGGGGCGCGGGCCAATGACGGTGACGCCCAGGCCCACGCGCGGCGTGACGACGAAGGTGCCCACGTCGAAGGGCCGGCTCCACCCGGTGTCGAGGCGGCCGACGACCGGCGCGAAGTACGGGAGCAGCGCGTTCTTTTCGAGCAACTGCGCGTGCGCGACGGTGACGTTGCCCGAGATGACGAAGCCCTCCACCGGGCGCGCGGTGAGCATCGCCTGACCACCTCCACGCAGCGTCTTGCCGACGAACGACGTGGTGCCCACGCTGTGGTCGAAGAAGAAGTCGTTGGCCACGTAGCTGGTGAAGCCCGCCGCGCTCGCCGAGACGAGCCGTGAGTCGAAGCGCAGCCCGAGCTCACCGCCGTGCACGTCGACGAACGGCGCACGTTCACCGTCGCTCAACTGTCGGGCTTGCGGCGTGCGGAAGCCGTCGCCGTACGAAAGGAAGGCGCGGAAGTGTTCCCCCAGCTCGCGCTCGATGCCGGCCTTCAGCCCGAAGTGAGGGCCCAGTGAGGCGCGGGTGCCGCCCTGCCCGTTGAACGCGAGGTTGTCGCGCAGGTTCACGTGGAGCACGTCGGCGCGGCCGCCCAGCATGAAGCGCCAGCCACCGGGGGCCCACGCGAGCTCGCCCCACGCGCTGCCCATGGTCTGCGTGAACTCGGCGTCGACCTCGGTGGCGCGCGGCGTGCCGTCGGCGTCGACGTAGCCGCGTTGCGATTGCGTGATGCCGTCACCGCGGCCCGAAACGCCGAGCTCGAGTGACAACACCTCACCGCCGAGGTGGAGGTGCCGGTGGTGCACCGCGCGGCCGCCGAAGGTGAACGAGCGCTGGTACTGCTCGAGCCCATCGCCCTGCGCGTCGACGAGCGCGCCGGTGAAGTTGTTGCGCAACCGGTTCTCGTTGAAGACGCCGAACACCTCGACGGTCGTGCGGCCTTCGCCTGCGTTGTAGTCCGCGCCGAGCAGCAGCTGGTGCCGTTGCACCGCGCCGCCCTGCTGCGCACCGTTGGCGTCGAAGAAGCCCTTCTCACCCGCGCGGTACTGGTCTTCACGCATGACACCGGGAGAATCGAAGCGCGCGCCGTAGCTGCCGCCGACGGCCCGCAGCGTGACGTGGTCGAGCTTGTAGACGAGCTGACCCAACGCAGACACGCGACCGAACGCGCGCTGCGGACCGAAGCCGTCGCCCTGCACGTACTCGACGGCCGCGAACGAGTCGCCGAGGTCGGCCGGCCGGAAACCCGCGAAGAGTCGAAAGCGATTGAAGCTGCCGTAGCCCGCCGAGAGCTGGACCCCGGGCTCTTCGAGGCCGAGCTCGTAGCGCACCGTGCCGGCCACCGCGAAGTCGCCCTGCCACGCGCGCGCGCTGCCTTCGGTGACCTTCACCTCGCGCACCGCTTCGGGCACGAGCCAGTTCAGGTCGGCGTAGCCGAGCGCGTGAATGTGGCTGACCTGGTTCACCGGCAGGCCGGCGACGTTGAGCTCGACGTCCTGGCCGTGAACCGCGTCGAAGCCGCGCAGAAGGAGCTGCTGCGCCTTGCCTTCGCCCGAGTGCTGCGTGGCGACGAGACCGGGAACCGCGCGGAGCAGGTCCGTCGCGCCGCTACGGGGCGTGGCCTCGAGCACGTCGCGCGGCACTTCGATTTCCGTCGCCGAGCGCGGCGCGCGCTTCGAGCGCACGGTCGTCTGGCGGAGCGTCACCACGCCGGCGTCGGCTTGTTCTTCTTCTCCTTCGTGCGCGAACGCGTGCAGCGCGCAGACGCAGAGGAGGCACGGCAAGAGACGCGACATTCGCGTGCTCCGTGGTTGGAGATGAGGGAGGGAGTCGGGGGCGCGCGACGCCCGGCGTCAGGGAGCCTGGGCCTGTTCGACGCGGCGCGGGCTGATCAGCTCCGGCACCTCGGGAGCGACTGCTTCACCGGCGACGAGCGCCAGCAGCACCGGCGCGACGAGCGGCGGCGTGGGCGCCTGGGTGAACACCACCGACTGGTGTTCGAACGTGCCATCGGCCCTGTGCGTGTGCTGGTGACCGTGTGCGTGCGTCAGGCGGTGCAGCACCGGCGCGAACACGAGGCACCACGCGAGGGCCAACAGCCCCAGCACGGCCCACTCGCGACGGTCAGCGCGGCTCCACACGGCGGCGTTACGTAGCCCACACCGGTTTGGATGGGTACGAGCGCGCTGCGCTATACCGCTCGCCCGTGGGTGCCCCTGCTCAGCGCGACGTGGTCGAGATGCTGCTCGAAGCGCACGTCGAGACCCGTCAGGTGCTCGCCATGGCCGAAGCGCTCGCCGCAGGGAACGCGGTGGCCTCGAGCCAGGACGCTGCGGGGCGCATCGCGGATCATCTGGAGTGGCTGCTGCCGCTGCACTGCGAAGACGAAGAGGTCTCCATCGAGCAGCGGTTGAAGGGCCGCCACCCGGTGGTCGACGACGCGCTGACCACCATGGTTCGTCAGCACCTCGCGTTGCAGGGCCCGCTGGCGCGGTTGCGCCTGGGGTGCCGAATGGTGGCGCGCGACGTCAACCGCCTGCACGCGCTGCGCTTCGAGCTCGCCAATGCATCGGCTGATCTGCGAGCGCGCCTCGAGGAACACAACTCGCTCGAAGAGAGCATCGTGTTCCCCGCGTTGAAGCGCATGCTCTCCGTCGACGAGCTCGAAGACATCGCCGCGGAAATGACGGCGCGCCGCGGCTCACTGGCGGCCTGACAGGTCGGCGATCTCGTCGGCGTGGCGCTTCGGCACCGCCCACACCTGCAGCATGTCTTCCCACTCACCGAGCACCACGAGCTCCTTGAGGGCCGGCGCTTCGTCGAAGAGCGCGTTGAGCTCGTCGATGAGCGCGGTGACGTCTTCGACTTCCCACGTCTCGTGGAGTTCGCCCCACTCGATTTCCATCACCATCGGCGAGGTGGTGCGCACGTCGAGGACCCGGAACTTCTGAACGCCCACCGCCCAGGTCAGCGTGCTCACCACTTCGTCGGGCAGGGCGCGCAACGAGAGTGAGAGGCCGCCGACCAGGCGCCCTTCGTGACACGCGCGGCGCAGCGGCGTGGGCAGTGGTTCGTCACCGATGATGAGGCCCCACTCGCGCAGCTCGTTCACGACGCACCTCCGGAAAAGAAACGGCGCGGACCGTTGCCAGTCCGCGCCGCTCACTTCAGAACTTCGGGGCGATTACTGGCAGACGCCCGCGGTGACGTTGCAGGTGGTGCCCACGCCGAACACCTTGATGCAGAACGCGCAGGTGCCGCCGTTGACGCCGCAGGCCTGACCGATGAGCGACGTGCCGTTGGGGACGCAGAAGCCTTCAGCGCAGCACTCGCCGTTGGCACAGTTGACGCCCGACATGGGGTCGCACGTGCCCGGGAAGAGGCCGCCGTCGAGGCCGGGGAAGATGCCACCGCCGCCACCGCCGGTGCCCGCGTTACCGATGCACGCGCCCGCGTCGACCGCGTCACAGACCTGCTGACCGACACAACCGATGCACGCCGCGCCCGGCGCGCCCTGGCCGCACTGCGCCGTCGTGTACTGCGCGGGGAGCTTGCAGTTGTTGCCGTCGCAGCAGCCCTGGCAGGTGGTCGCGTTGCAGGTGGTGCCGCCGAAGCAGGTGCCGCTCTGGCAGGTCTGACCGGCCTGCTGATCACACGCCTGGCAGAAGCCGCCGTTCTTGCCGCACGAACCGTTCGAGCTGCCCGTCTCGCAGGCGCCGGTGCTGATGTTGATGCAACCCGCGCACGGCGTGCAGGCGCCGGCCTGGCAGGTGTTGCCCATCATGCAGCTGCTGCACGCCAGACCGCCGGTGCCGCAGCGTGAAGGCGTGGTGTTGATGATGCAGACACCCGAGGGCGTGCAGCACCCCGTGGCGCAGGTCGTGGGGCCGCACGCGCCGCCGTCGGTACCCGAGCCACCACCCGTCGCCGAAGTGCCGCCGCCGGTCGCCGAACCGCCACCGGTCGCCGTGCCGCCGCCCGCGCCACCACCCGAACCACCGCCCGTGCCGCCGGTCACGCACTGGCCGCCGCGGAGCGGATCAGCCTGGTCGACCTGAGCGCACGTCTGCCCCGCCGCGCACGGCGAGCACGTCGCGCCGGCCTTGCCGCAGGCTTCGGTGCTCGAGCCCGACTGACAGGTTCCCGTCTCGTCGCAGCAGCCGTCACAGTTGGCCGCGCTGCAGCGCGTGGGACGAGGCGGCGTGCCGCACGAAGACGGCAGCACCGCAAACACAAAACCGATGGCGGCGCCGAGCATCAGCGCGTGAGGGGTCTTCGAAGTACGCATGTCGTTGTTCTCCAGGGGCGCGAAACCGGGCGAAGGTCGCGTGAAGCGCGACCGTCTACAACCTGCGCGCTAGGCCCACAAGTGGGCCACCGGGAGTTCTCAGCCCTTGAGAAAGAACCCGAGTGCGCCTGCGTGAGCGTGTGTCGGGGGCTTGATCTCCCAGACACACAAGCAGACTATGCGCGGCCTTTTCATCTCGACGGAGTCACCTTCATGCGACAGCTCCCCTTGTCGGCGTCACGCGCGCTGATCTGTCTCGGCCTTCTTCTGATCAACGGTTGCCAGTGCGACGGCCAGGGCACCGGTCGTCGCTACGGCGACATTCAGGTCATCTGGCGCGACGCGGAAGGCAACCGCATCACCAACCGCGACGCGACGTACGACTTCGGCCTCGCGCTGGTCGGTGAGCGCAAGCCGATGGCGATGACGCTGCGGAACAACGGCGCCAACACGCTGACGCTCGCGACGCTGGTCGTCGAAGAAGGCGATGAAGTCGCCTTCGGCCCGCGCGGCAACGTGACGCCCCTCGAGACCGCGAGCTTCGAAGCGGAGTTCGAGCCCATCACCCTCCAGCCCGCCAGCCAGCAGGACTTCGGGCTCGCCTTCGTGCCGCGCGGCCTCAAGGGCAGCTACCGCTCGAAGTTGATCCTCTCGACCGAAGGCACGCGCATCGAAGACGCGACCGCGGTCATCACGCTGCTGGGCGAAGGTGAGAAGGGCGCGTGTGATCTGCCCTCCACCATCGACTTCGGCAAGACGCCCATCGGCGAGACGCTGACCTTCAACATCCCCTTCGTGAACCCCACGCGCCTGCCGACCACCGGCAGCGCGGGCCCCATCGAAGGCGTCGACGCCGCGAGCTTCTCGTACACCAACGGCTTCACCGCCGGCCCGGTGGCGGTGCCCGCGCAGACCACCACCAACGTCACCATCGCCTTCGCGCCCACCGAGATGCGCGCGTACGAAGCGCAGGTGCTGTTGCGCGGCGCCGGCGAGTGCCCCGAGCAGCTGGTCACCATTCGTGGTCAGGGCAGCAACGAGACGCTGACCTGGACGCCCACCGAGCTGCACTACGGCTACGTGAACCCCGGCGACGAAGCGGTGAAGGAAGTGGTGTTCGTCAACCCCGCGTCGGTGCCCATCACGCTGACCGCGGTGACGTCGTCGAACCCGGCCGACTTCTACCACGCGGTGCCCGCGGGCTCCGCCGCCAACACCTTCACCGTGCCCGGCGGCAGCGTGCCCACGCCGATGAAGGTCGCCTGCAACCCGTCGATGCTCGGCGCGCGCAACGGCGTGCTCACCTTCAACACCGGCCTCACGCAGAACCCGTCGGGCACCATCACCCTGACGTGCACCGGCGGCGGCCCCAGCATCCGCGTCTCGCCACGCCCCACGCTCTCGTTCGGCCGCGTCGGCTTCTTCCCCGGCAACACGAACTTCTCGGTGCAGCGCAAGATCAACGTGCAGAACGTGGGCAGCCGCCCGCCGACGCCCGACCCCACGGCCAACCTGTACCTGGGCCAGGTCGACATGACGGGCACGCCCGGCCAGCTGCCGCTCTTCGAGCTGACGCCCGGCGCGGGCACCGACGCTTCGGAGTTCACCGTCAACCTCGCCAGCCCCTACAACCCGGCGACCGGCCTCGAGGCCATCGCGGGGCGCAACTTCGTCGACCTCGCGGTGAAGCTGCAGCCGGTGTCGGTGGGCATGAAGAGCGCGACGCTCACGCTCTATTCCAACGACCCCGCGGAGCCGGACATCACGGTGACGCTCACGGCCGACGTGCAGCAGCCGCCGCCGTGCACGTTCATCACCGCGCCTGCACAGGCCAACTTCGGTCTGGTGGCGCCGGGCGTGACGAAGGACCTCCCCATCACCATCACCAACACGTCGGTGACCGCCGGTGACATCTGCTACCTGTCGGGCATCGAGCTCGGCGCGGGCAGCGACCTCGCGTACAGCATCGTCGGCGGCAACGTGACCGAGAAGGAGCTGCAGCCGCAGGAGTCGTACCAGGTGGTGGTGCGCGTCGCGCCCACGGGCGCTTCGCCGACGACGTTGCAGACCCTCACCGGCCAGCTGGTGTTCAACTCCACGTCGGCCGCGCGCCCGCAGGTCTCGATTCCGCTCAGCACCAGCATCGGCCCGGCGTGCCTCACCGTCGCGCCCGACCCGATGGACTTCGGCACCGTGCGCGCGCCCACCGGCAACCCGCCCATGGGCGGCTGCTTCTCGGCCTCGCGCACGTTCTCGGTCTACAACACGTGCAGCTCGCCGGTGACCATCAACAGCTTCGCGATGCAGGCGCCCGCGGGCCAGCCGCCCGGCGGCCCCAACTGCCCGGGGTCGACGCCGTGCCCCGAGTTCCACCTCACCTCGACGCCTTCGATTCCGCCCGGTGGGCTCACCCTGCAGCCCGGCGGCTCGGCGCCCGTGACGTTCCAGGCGCGCTACGGCCCCATCGACCTCGGCAGTGACTCGGGCGCGGTGGCCATCAACGCCATTCAGAACGGCCAGAGCATCACGTACCTGGTCGGCTTGAACGGTCGCGGCGCGGCCAACGGCACGCAGATCGACACCTACACCCAGGACCTCCAGCCCAAGGCCGACATTCTGCTGGTGGTCGACGACTCGTGCTCGATGCAGGACAAGCAGACGGCGCTCGGCCAGAACTTCGGCTCGTTCATTCAGTACGCGGTCGCGGCGAACGTCGACTACCGCATCGGCGTGACCACCACGACCGAGTTCGAGCGCGAGTGCGACCCGATTCTGGGCCAGTGCTTCAACAACAACTCGAAGGGCCCCGAAGGCAAGCTGGTGGTCGACGGCCCCACGATGCTCAAGTGGGTGACGCCCAACACGCCGCAGGTCTCGACGGTGTTCCAGCGCATGGTGAACGTCGGCACCAACGGCGGCGGCTACGAGACCGGTCTGGCGTGCGCGGTGAAGGCGCTGACGCCGCCGGTCATCTCGGGTCACAACGCCAACTTCCTGCGCGCCGACGCCAACCTCGCGGTGGTGGTCATCACCGACGCGAGCGACCAGTCGTCGCAGCCGGTCAGCTACTACCAGGACCTCCTGGTGAACGTGAAAGGCTACCAGCGCCTCTCGTACTTCACGTTCAGCACCATCGGCCCGTCGCTGTCGTCGCCGCCCAGCGGCTGCACCTACGACGACTCGGGCGCCACCTCGACGCGCTACCGCCCGGTGGTTCAGTACACGTCGGGGGTGTTCGACGAAATCTGCAACACGAACTGGGCGGCCACGCTGCAGAACCTCGGCCGCACGGCCTTCGGGTTCCGCACGCAGTTCTACCTGCAGAACCAGCCCGACGCGGCCGCCGGCATGGTGGTGGTGCGCGTGAACGGCCAGGTGGTGCAGGGCTGCCCGTCGTCGGCGGGCTGCACGACGTGGTGGTACGACGCGGCGACGAACTCCATCAAGTTCGCCGAGACCGCGACGCCGCAGCCGGGCGTGCCGCTCGAGATTCAGTACACCCAGAACTGCTACGGGCCGTGAGCGCGTGAGCTTCTGAAGTGTGCGGGCCGCGATGGCAACATCGCGGCCCGTTTCGTTTGTCGACCCGTCTTGGCAGGTGCCGCTGACTGCGCGAAAGAGCCACGCCATGAGGCTCCTGCTCGCGTTGGGTGTGTCGTGGTTGGTGTTGACCGGTCTGGCGTGCAGCCCGCCGTCGCCCCGGTGCGACGCGTCGAATTGCATGGGGTGCTGCGACACGGCCGGTGTCTGTCAGGTCGGCAACAACAGCCAGAGCTGCGGCGCGTTCGGCGGTCAATGCAACCCGTGCGCGCTCGGCCTGTCGTGCAACGCGGGCGTGTGCGTACCTTTCGGTGGCAACGGCGGCGGCGCGGCCACAGGTGGTGGGAGCGGCGCGACGGGTGGCGGTTCGGCGACGGGCGGTGGCGACGGGTCGACGGGGGGCGGCTCGGCGACGGGCGGCGGCGCCAACACCGGCGGAGGCATGGCGAGCGGCCCACGCATCGCGGTGACGCCGGCGACGCTGGCCTTCGGTCAGGTCTTCACCAGCGCGAACCCGGTGCCGCTCCGCAAGACGGTGACCATCGAGAACACCGGCATCGGCAACCTGCTGCTGGGCACGGCGGGGCAGCAGCCGTATTTCGAAATCAGCGGCACCTCCGAGTTCACCGCGCAGCTGTCGAACAGCTACGACGCCATCGGCGGGCTGGTGCCGACGGGCACGGTCGAGCTCACGGTGACGCTGTTGCCGACCTCGGTGGGCACCAAGAGCGCGACGCTGGTGCTGCGCTCCAACGACCCCGAGCGGCCTTCGGTGACCCTCGCCCTCACCGCCTCGGTGGCCCAGGCGCCGCCCTGCGCATTCAACGTGACGCCGCTCACGGCCACGTTCGGCATCGTGTCGCCGCCGCAGGTCAAAGAGCTCGCCATCACCGTCACCAATACGGGCACCGCGCCCAACGCGGTCTGCTTCGTGACCAACGTCGCGCTGAGCGCCACGAGTCACCCCAGCTTCAGCCTCGTCGGCGGGCCGGTGTCGTCGGTCGAGCTGCAGCCCGGTGAAGCGCGCGCCTTCGTGGTGCGGGTCTCGCCCACGGGCACCCCGCCGGCGACGCCGCAGGCCGTGCTGGGGCAGCTGGAGTTCGACGTGAGCACCGCGTCAGGCACACACGTCGTGGTGCCGCTCAACGGGTCCATCGGAGTCAGCTGCCTCAACGTGGTGCCGCGCCAGATGGACTTCGGCTCGGTGCGGCTGGGCTGCGGTTCGGCGACGCGCGCGTTCTCCATCTACAACTCGTGTGCAGCGCCGGTGTCGCTCACGTCGGTGACCCTGCAGCTGGCCGCCGGTCAGCAGCCCGGAGGCCCCGCCTGCCCGGGTGCGCAGCCCTGCCCTGAGTTCCGCCTCACGTCGGCGCCCACCATTCCCGGCGGCGGGCTCACGTTGTCGGGCACCGACGGTGGCGTTTCGCCGGTGAGCTTCGAGGTTCGCTACTCGCCCATCGACGTCGGCAACGACGTCGGCGCGGTGGCCATCAACACCGTCGAGAACAACCAGACCGTCACCACCGTGGTGGAGTTGGTGGGCCGCGGCGACGCGACGGGCACGCAGGTCGACCTGCACACGCAGCCGCTGACGCAGAAGGCCGACGTGCTGTTGGTGGTCGACGACTCGTGCTCGATGCAGGACAAGCAGCTGGCGCTCGGTCAGAACTTCGCGTCGTTCATTCAGTACGCGACGTCGGCCAACGTGGACTACCGCATCGCCGTCACCACCACGACCGAGGCCCAGTACGAGTGCCTTCCCAACCCGCTTGGCGGCGCGCCGCTGTGCGTGACCAACAGCTCGAAGGGCCCCGAAGGCAAGCTGGTGGTCGACACCACCACGCAGCTGAAGTGGGTGACGCCGGTCACGCCTCAAGCGGCGGCGGTGTTCGGCCGGCTGGTGAACGTGGGCACGGGCGGCAGTGGCGCTGAGGCGGCGCTGGCGTGCGCGGCCCGGGCGCTGACGCCACCGGCGATTTCGGGCCACAACGCGGGGTTCCTGCGGAGCGACGCGCAGCTGGCGGTGGTGGTCATCACCGACGCGAGCGACCAGTCGTCACAGCTGCCGGCGTACTACCGCGACCTGTTGGTGAACGTGAAAGGTGCGCAGCGGCTCTCGGAGTTCACCTTCAGCGCGATGGGACCGACGCTGCCGATGGCGCCGTCGGGGTGCACGTACGACCAGAACGGTGCCAACTCGCAGCGCTACCAGCCGGTGATTCAACACACGGAAGGCGTGCTCGAGGAGATCTGCACGACCAACTGGTCATCGGTGCTGCAGCAGCTGGGGCAGACGGTGTTCGGCGTTCGCGCGAAGTACACGCTGAGGAACGTGCCCGACGTCTCACTGGGTGCACCGACGGTGCGCGTCAACGGGCAAGCGGTGCCGGGCTGCGCGATGCAGGCGGGCTGCGCGACGTGGTTCTACGACGTGGCGTCGAACACGGTGAAGTTCGCAGCGGCAGCAGCGCCGCCTCCGGGCGCGAGCATCGAAATTCAGTACACGCAGGGGTGCTTCGCGCCGTAGCTCGAGCCGTCGTCACCCGAGGCGGGAACAGCAACCGCCCCGGTGACGCGCGATGGCGACCGGGAAGTTCAGTTGTCGAATCGTCATCGAGGCGGCAATAAAAGGCGCTCTCGACGTCAATCGCGCAACATCACCCGTCCTTGGGTAACGCGCGGAGCACGGCCTTGCCGTCCTTGATGACGACCTTGAACTCCACGCTGCGAGCGTTGTGCTGCTTCATCAGCTCGGGCACCTGCTTCTTGAGCGAGCTGGCGACCGAGTCGAGCGTCAACGCGCGCGTGTCTTCACCGCAGCGCTTCTTGGCCATCACGTACGCGTCGTAGATGGCTTTGATCTTCTGCTCGGACAACCCGCCGTCGCTCGCGGGTGCGCGCCCGGCGACCGGCGCCGCAGGTCGTGCGGCCGCAACCGCAGGCACGGCCGGCTTCGCCTGCGGAGGCGTGGTGACCGCGGGCCGGGCCGTCGCCGGGAAGGACCCCGAGGTGATCTTCGGTGGCCCCGCCGGCGCCACCGCGGGCGCGAAGGGGGTGGTGACCGGCTTGAGCCCCGCCACTGCAGGCGCGGCCGGCTTGACGCCACTGGAAGGGGTCGTGGGAACGAAGGCCGGCGTCGAACCGGTCACCGGCTTGATGGCGGGCACCGAACCGGTGGTCGACGGTTTCATCGGTGCGATCGCCGGAGCCACGCCGGTGGTCGAAGCGGCGGGCTTCACTCCATTGGCCGGCGTCATCGGAGCAATCGCAGGCACCACGCCCGTGACCGGCTTCACCGCGGCGATGGCCGGAGCCACCGCAGGCGCAATCTTCGGGGCCGCGGTCACCGACTTCTCGGCGGCCGCGATCGCCGCGTCGAGGTCATCGGCCTCGTCGAGATCCGAGATGTCGAGATCTTCATCGACGTCGAAGTCGGCATCGGCGCTCTTGCGGCTGGCGAGCGCCTTCTGATTGCGCTGCACGCGCGCGAGGTCGCGCTTGAAGGTGCCGTTCTCGATTTCCTTGAGCGTGCGTTCCCAGAGCCGTTCGTAGGTCAGCAACTTCTGACCGATGCTCTCGAGGCGGAACTTCACCGCCGTCTGCCGCACCTGCGCACCCTTGAGGCGCATGTAGTGCTTCTTGAACTGCTCGTGCTTCTTGAGCGGCGGAATGCGCTCGTTGCCCATGAAGTACTGCTCGTAGGCACCGCGTAGCTCAGCGAGCTCGGCTTCCAGCTCGGTGAGCTGGAGCATTGCGTCTTCGGAGCCCTTCACTGCTTCGGCCGGCACGGCGGGTGACTCTACTCCGAGATCACGCCGCGGTGAGCGCCGTCAGATCGACCTGGGGCTGGGCCTTCAGGTCGCGGAGGTTCTTCACCAGCAGGTACGCGCCGAAGCTGAACATGGCGATCGAGATGAACTGGCTGGTCGAGATGTTGTACCAGGCACCGAGCGGAATGCTGGGGATGAGGCCGTGAATCGTGCCGCGCTCCAGGTCGCCTCGGAACAGTTCGACGGACGTACGCAGCACCGCGTAGCACATGAGCCACATCGCGAAGATCTGCCCGTGGAAACGGCGCCAGCGACGCGCTGTCATCAGCACCGCGAAGAGGACGATCTGCCCCAGCGATTCATAGAGCTGCGTGGGGTGCACCGGCAGCGTGTGACCGTGCTCCGCAGCCCACTGTGAAATGCGCACCGCACCATCGACGTGCTGGGTGAAGACTTCACCCGTGCTCTCGATGACCCAACGCGAATCTTCCGCCATCGAGCTGTACGCGAGGCTGGGCGTACCTCCCACCTGACCGAAGATGTTCTGCGCACCGGGGCCGGGGAACTCGACCGCGAACGGCGCCTTGGCGTGCGTGGTCACGTCGCCCCAGCAGCAACCGGCCGAGAAGCACCCGAGACGACCGAAGGCCTGACCGAGCGACACCGTGGGAATCGCGAGGTCGGCCAGACGCATGAACTCGATGCCGTTGTTTCGCGCGTACCAGATGGACGCGATCGTCGCGCCAATGAGCCCGCCGTAGAACACGAGGCCGCCGCCGAGGCTGAACATGCTCAGCGGGTTGGCCGCGTAGTCCTTCCAGTTCACCATCACGAAGAGCACGCGCGAGCCGACGATGCCGCCGATGAACACGTAGAACGCGAGGTCGAAGAGCTGATCACGGCGAAGCAGGCCGGTCGCTCCCGGCCACTCGCGCACCGCCATCCACGAAGCGACGGTGACGGCGGTGATGAAGCCCAGACCAATCATGATGCCGTAGGTGTGGAGCGGAATGCCTTCGTTCTTGCCCACGATGTTGGTGAGCGGGACCTTCGGCAGCGCGTAGTACATGCCGAGCGCCGCGAGCCCCAGACCACCGGCGCCGAACATGATGGCGCGGTTGCGGCGATCGTCCTTCGTGGGCTCGGTGGGCTTGCCGTCTTTGCCTTCGGGGCCGACCGCGGTGTTCCAACCGTTGCGCGCGGCGTAGACCACGAGGCCCAGCGCGGCGAGGTACAGCATGATTCGCGAGAAGTCCGAGCTGAAGACGAAGCGATAGAGGACCGGCAACATGAGGCGACTCCGTACTCCGGTAAGAGAGACAGGCCAACACACCAATCGCCCTGTGCCATCCCTCCGGCGCGAGGTTAAACGCCTCGGCGAATGAGCTCCGAAGTGGTGCGTCCTCCGCCTCCGCAGACCTTTCACGCCACGCTGATTTCGAGCCGCGACGTGACCCCGCGCGTGAAGGAGCTGGTGTTCGAACGCGTCGACGGCGACTTCGTGTTTCAGAGCGGTCAGTGGGTGAGCCTGGTGTTGCCCATCACCGACGAGCGCGGGCGGCCGCTGCGTCGTTCGTATTCCATCGCGTCGGTGCCGACGGCGAACTCGCGGCGCTTCGAATTGGTGGTGACGCGCGTCGACGGTGGTGCCGGGAGCACGTGGCTGCATGAAGCGACGGTGGGCACGGTGCTCGAGGTGAAGGGGCCTCAGGGGTTGTTCTTGCGGCCGCTCGATGTCGGGCCGTCGTTGTTCGTGGCGACGGGCACTGGCGTGGCGCCGTTTCGCGGCATGGTGAACGACGCGCTGGCCGCGGGGCGAACCGAGCCGTTGTGGATTCTGTTCGGCGTGCGCACCCCGGCCGACGCGCTGTACCGCGAGGAGTTCGAAGCGCTCGCGGCGAAGCACCCCAACGTCCGCTTCGAGCTGTCGATGTCACGGCCGGGCGCTGATTGGTCGGGGCGCAGCGGCTATGTGCAGACGCACGTGTTGTCGCTGTGGCACGAACTGGCGGCGGTGGGCGTGCCGCACGCGTACGTGTGCGGCGTGAAGAAGATGCTCACCGAGGTGCGCGAGGTGCTGAAGACCAATGGCGTGGAGCGCCAGCGGTTGCACCTCGAGAGCTACGACTGATCAGGGCTGAACCCAGAGCTTCACTTCGCCGGCTTCGAGCCAGATGACGCCGAGTTTCTGGCCGATCTGAATCGGGGCAACGGTGTCGTTCACCGCGCTGAACGCCGGGCCACCAGTCGCGACGATGGGGTCGTTGGAGCTGATCGAACAGCCAGTCATCTTCCGGATTTGAACGCCGGTGAGGGGAAAGCCGGTGCCGTAATGGGTGTACACGAGCGCGTCTTCACCGTTGGCGACGTACCGCGCGAAGCGGGCGTTGCGCGCGTGGTTCGGCAAGCTCGCGGAGCCGAGAACCTGCGGCGCTGGCACGAGGATGAGGTCGTTCGGGTTCTCGTGGGCCGGCTTGGCGAGCAACGAGTAGCGGCGGTCACTGCCGACGACGAACGTGACGGCTTCGCACGAGCCACTGAGCGTCGACACGGCGTCGACGTTCGTGGCCGAGGCCGCAGGGATGCTGTAGTCGGCCGCCGCGCAGGCGTCGCGGGGGCCGTTGACGGTGAGCGTCGACGCACACCACAGACGCGCGAAGCGGATGGCCGAGGCGTCGACACTGAACATCGAGGCATGCGTCGAAGAGACCGACACGAGACCTGTCGGGGAACTCGGCAGCACGACCTCCGCGGTGCCACGGCGGTATCGATCGCCCGTGACGAGCGCGTGCGCGTCGCCTCCCGACTCGCGGAACAGGGGCGGCCGCGAAATGACGGCGCCCGTTGCGCCGTTGGGAAGCGCCGCGGAGCTCGTTGGGCCCCACACCTGAATCGGCCCGTCGAAGTTGCGGGTCGCGAGCAGCCCGAACGACGGCGACGACTGCAGCGTGACGCTGTTGACGGTGTTCCACACGTTGAGCCAACCAGTCGAAGCCACGGTGCTGATGTTGCTCGCCACCGCGGTCATCGACCCGCCGGTGTCGCGATGAACCTGACCCGTGCCGAGGTTGACGCAGGTTCCGGTGCAGCCCGAAGACGTCTTCACGACATAGACAGAGAGAACCCCGTCGGTGTCGCTCGCCGCAGAAAAGCTCGCCACGCCGGTGAGCAACGTTCCATCGGGGAGCGATGTCGCGGTGTGGAAGGCCTTCGTCTGCGTCGGAATCGGGTTGCCGTGCGCGTCGGCGAAGACGTTCAACGTCGTGAGCGTCAACGCGCGGTACACCAACGGCGAGAGCGCCATGGTGAACGTCGTGCGCTGCGCGTTCCACCCGCCGCCCGGAGTCGGCAGCCCGGTGATGCTGAACGGAGCGTCGTTCATGCCGAGGCCAAACACCGGCTCGGAGAACGTAATGACCGTGTTCCCGGTCACGTTTCGCGAGTTGGTGTTGGGTGTCCAACTGATCACCGTCGGCGCGACGCGGTCGACACTGAACTGAACCGACGCGCTCGCCGTATTTCCAGCGCGGTCGGCCGCGACGATGTTGCGCGAATACGTCACCGGGTTGTCGGTCGCGCTGGTCGTCACGTTCGACGTGGTGCCGGTGAACGGTGAGCCGTCGACGGTGGTGGTCGCCGCGCTCGTATCGCCGTCGGTCACCGTCCACGTCACCGCCACCGTGTTGCCGCTCGCGAAATCAGAAGCCTTGAACTTCTGGGCCGCCATCGGCGCCGTGATGGTGACCACGGGCGCCACGGTGTCGGTGCTCACGTTCACAGTCGCCGTGCCTGCGTTCATGGCCGAATCGGTCGCGACCACGGTGAGGGTACGCGCGGTGAAATCACCCGCGGGAATCGTGAGTGTTCCTGACCACGTGGTGCCGCTGTTGGTGAGAACGACGGGCGTGGCGCCGAGCGAAGCCGTCACCCGTGTGGCATCAGCGGTCGCAGTGACCGACACCGCGATGTCGTTTCGATGAATCGAAGCAACCGCAGGCGTGGTGATGGTCAGCGTGGGGCCGACGCGGTCGATGCGCACCGGCCGGCTCACCACCGTGCGATTGCCCTGCAGGTCTTCAACGGTGACGGTGACGGCTTCGGCCGCTTCGACCGTCGGAATGTTCAACTCCGCCGACCACACGCCCGGTGAGCTCTGCGTCGCGCGTACCGGAACTCCAGAACCGAGCTGAAAGTCCACGAGAACGCCACTGCCGTCTGAAACCGTGGCGCTCGCCGTGAACGTTGCGGTGGTGACGAACATGTCGGGCGTGGCCGGCGCGGTGAGCGTCACGACAGGCGCGGTGTTGTCGATGATCACCGACCCCTTCTGCGTCGTCTTGTTGCCGCGCGAATCAGTCGCTTCGAGATTGAACGACAAGGGCTCGTAGTCGAAGCCGCCATCGACCGGCACCGAGACCGTCACTTCGGTATTCACCGTCGGAGAAGTCGTGCTCCGGCCCGCAATGATCAACGTGCCCAGCGAATTGCTGCCGTCAGTCGCCCTCGCGGTCACCGACACTTCGCTCGCGTTGAAAACATCGGTCGGTCGCGGCGAGACGACGGTGATCGTGGGCCCAACGCGATCGACGATCATCTGCGTGCTCTGCAGCGTCGCGCCCAGCCTGTCCCTCGCGCGCACCGACACCAGCAGCGGTTGCGCATCGAGCGCTGGCGTGGGCACGGTGATGGCGAACGTCCCATCAGCGGCGACTTCGAAGGCCTGCGGCTGATCGGTGCCTGCAAACCACTCAGCGCCGATGACCCCGACGTCGTCGGTGATCTTTCCGGTGACCAGGACCGTGGGCTGCGTCACCACGTCGGTCACGGCGTCGAACTTCACGACGGGGCGCTCGTCTTCGCGGCAGAGCAGCGCGCCTGTGTCGCAATACTGCGTCTCGGAGCACACCTGACCGCCGCAGGTGTCCATCTTCGGAGGCGGACACGCCATCAACCCCATCACGACCACCACCACGCTCAGTTTGCGCATGGCGAGCGATCTACATCAGCCCCGGCTCGTTCAGCACCTGTCATGGACAGCCGATGGCCGGCCCGTTGAAGTTGCCTGTGTTGCGCGCATCGCGCGCGTACTTCGGCCACGGCGCCATCGGGTCGAGCCCCTTCGAGTCGACGATGTAGCTGACCAACCAGCCATTCTCCGTCGCGATGTAGATCACGCCGGATTCGCTGTTGCTGCGGCGGCGGTTGCAGTCCAGTGCAGGCGAGGCCACCACCGGGGAAGTGAGCGCCGCCGGCAACGCGACAGCCCAGGTGGCGTTGGCGCTCGTGCTGAAGTTCTGCGGCAAAACAAACAGCCCACCAGCCTCGTCGACCGCGTAGAGCCGACCACCTTCACCCAGCGCCGGCGTCGGCACCCCGTTCAAAGAAAACGACGAGCCGGGCAAGGCGGAAGATTGGGCAAGCAGCGCACCGCTGGACTTGTCTACGCGAACGACCTGCAATTCATCGGTACCCGTACGGACGCCCGCGTAGACACCAAGACTGCCGACAGAAGGGCCAGACGTCGGCGTTGCGCTACCCCACGCCCACAACTCGGACGCGCTGTCGGGGAGACCATCCTGTCCGGAATACGCGAAGAGTTTGCCGATTCCGGGTCCACCACCACCGGCAATTTGCGAGCCACCCAACACTGCCAAACCATTCACAATACCGACTCCTCCCACGGAGGCGTCGAGACTTCCGAACGACGGTTCTGTTCCCGGTGCAACATCGGCCCAGCGCAGTCGTCCGCTGGTGTTTACAAACAGTAGCTTGTCCGAGCTCACAACCATATTCCCCGGCACCGCCACCCCTGCCTGGTCAAACAGACTTGAGCCTCGGCAATCGGTGGCCTGCTCAGGTGCCAGTTGTCGCAAGCGGTTTGCCGACGTACCGGGTTGAAGCGACACGGCAGCAACCTGCGCTGTACCTTCTGCCAGCAACACGACACCACCCGCATTGCTTGCATTTGCTCCGCCCGCGGAACACGACCTATGAATCGACCCGTTCGTTGCATGCGCGACACCCAGCGCACTGCCTCGAGGCTGGAGGAAGACGTACTCGCTCGTGCCTCCTCGGCCCACGGCGATGGGACCTTCAACAAACGCATCGGCGATGGCCCAGACGATGGAACCGTCGGGGTCGATGGCCACCACGCCACCATCGAGATTCGCGCGG
>QFQP01000074.1 GCA_003243425.1 Archangium gephyra
AGGTAGGCTGGAAGTCCAACCTGGGGTGGATCAGTTTCACGCCGGCGGGTGGATCAGTTTCAGAGCGGCCGAAGCACTGCTACTCGCTGGACGGCGTCCCGTGGCCACGCTCGCTCAACCATCTGAAGCGACTCCGCATTCGAGCGAATCAGCCTGGGCGTGGACGGAACTCGAGGCGCCCATTTGTCCATCGCCGTCCCAATCGGAGCGCCCACTCGCGTTCTTGCGGGCATGAACAACGACCCCAGCCCCTTCCCGAACAACGAGGCGCGCGACGGCCTGGTCCTCGAGTTCCAGCGGGTCACCGCGAAGCTGGTGAGCGCTGGGCTCATGTCGCGGGTCTCGTCGAACCGGCTCATGCGGGCGGTGAACGTTCAGCGCACGAAGGCCGAGGTGGAGCGGCAGCAACTGCCGCAGCTCATTCTCGCCGTGCTCCTCTGCATCGAAGACGGCACCCTGACCGAGGGAACCCACTTCGTTCGCCGCGACGGCGGCCTCGCTCTCCACCTCGAATCGGCGGCGCCCGCGATGTTCCGCGCTGAGCGAAGCCGGCTGCCGGTGCGCGAGATGCGGCGGCTCTTCCACTTCGGCTGGTTGCACTTCCGCGATGTGGTGAAGGCCCGCTGCGAGCGGGTGATGTTCGTTCCCAACGAGGACCGGCGCCGCACGGTGCTGCTCGACGTCGAGAAGGCACACGCCTTCGTCGGCACTCGCGCGCCCGCTGTCCCAGTTCGCTGAGCACGCCGGCGTTTCCTGGAAACGACGCAGCGGCGTCGACCGGGAACCATGGCGCTCAAGCACCTCCTCAGACCAACACCAACGCCCGAGGCTGAGCGCCCGAGCGGCATTACGTGCCCCAAGTACGTCCGCGGCGAAGGGAAGCGATGCGCGCACTTCAAGGCAAACGGCGCGTGCGCCCTCCCCGACGAGTTCATGTGCGTCGAGTGGCTGAAGGCGAACGCCAGGGCGCTCCCTGCCCCGCCGGAGCCAGCGCCTACCACCGAGCAGTCGCAAGTAGAGGCCGCCCCGCGCGGGATCACGACCGCTGACTTCGAGTCGTTCAGGGTGCTCGGCGTCGAGGTCCGCCTCCGTTCCGACACCTACGGCGAGTTCTGGCTGGTGCCCGCCTACACGGGGCAGCCACGCAAGGAACTCACGCTCGAGCACGCGGCCGCAGTGCTGCGCGTGCTCGAGGCCTTCCCCGGCTCGCAGGTCATCTCGTTCGAGAAGCACACCAACCCTGAGCGCCTGGAGCGCCCTCCGAGGCGCTCATGACTCCAGAGGCGAAGCGAAACACCCACCTGTCCTTCAGCAGGCTCTCGCGGTTCGAGACCTGCCCACTCTCGTACCGGTTCCACTACGTCGACCAGCTCCCTGCGGAGCCCGGCGTTCCCCTCCGGTTCGGGAAGCTCATCCATGCCGTCCTCGAGAACCTCGTCCGCGAGGTGCTCGAAGACGAGCTCACCGGCCCGCTCTCCGAGGAGCGCGCGCTCGAGCTGCTCCGCGAGGCCTGGACTGCTGACGAGCTCGTCGGGGTCGACGTGTTCCAGGAGGCGCTTCGCATCGTCCGCGACTTCGTTCGCAGCCAGGGAGTCATCGACCACCGCAACGTCCTCGCGGTCGAGAAGGAGTTCCGGCTCCCCGTCGGCGAGTTCGAGGTGCTCGGCTTCATCGACCGGGTCGACTGGGTCGACGACGAGACCATCGAGGTCATCGACTACAAAACCAACCGCCAGCTCTTCACGCGCGAGGAGGTCGACACCTCGCTGCAGCTGAGCCTCTACGCCGCGGCGGTGAGGCGGCTCTGGCCGTGGGCCAAGAAGGTGAAGCTGGCCTTCCTGATGCTCCGGCACGGCGTGCGTCTCGAGACGACGCGCACCGAGGAGGAGCTCGCCGACGCGCTCACCTACGCCGAGGTGCTCGGGAGGCAGACCGAGACCGCGACCGAGTTCCCTCCGCGCCTCAACGCCAACTGCAGCTACTGCGACCACCGGCAGCATTGCCCCGCCTACGCCGACGCCCTCAAGGGCAAGCGCGAGTTCATCTGCGCGAACCTTGATGACCTCGAGGCGGTCGCGCGCGAACGCGAGGAGGTCGCCCATCTCACCACGGCGCTCTCCGCTCGCAAGGCCGAGCTCGAGGACATCCTCAAGACGCATCTCCAGCACCACGACGAGCTGGTGCTCGGCGGCGTGCGCTACCGGATGTTCACCACGACCAGCGTCGACTACCCGCTCGGGCCGACACTCGACGTTCTCACCGAGGCGACCGGTCGCTCCCGCGAGGAGCTGACCGCCGAACTCGGCACCATTGACAAGAAGGCGCTCGACGCGGAGCTCAAGCGGCTGGGCAAGTCGCTCGACCGCTCCCGGGTCGCGCTGCTCAAGGCTGAACTCGAAGCACGCGCCGAGAAGACGCACTCCCCCCGTTTCTGGGCGAAGGAGGTGGCGTAATGGAGCGCGCGACCGAGTTGGAGCGCGCCGTCCTCGCGCTCGTTCCCCCTCCGCCCGAGCCGCAGCCGCCCACGAAGCGACCGTCGGTCTCGGCCATCGCCTTCGTCGACCTCGAGACGACGGGCCTCGACTTCCGAAAGCACGAGATCCTCGAGATCGGCGTCATCCGCGCCGACGCGAGGACGCTGGAGATCGTCGCGCAGTGCGACGTGCGCGTCTGCCCCGAGCGTCTGGAGAACGCGTCGACCGAGGCGCTCGCCATCGCGGGGTACTCCTTCGACGACTGGGCCGAGGCCTCGACGCTCGAGGTCGCGCTGGCCCGGGTCGCTCCCCTGTTCGAGGGCGCCCTCGTTGCCGGCCACAACGTCGGGTTCGACTGGGCCTTCCTCGAGGAGGCGTTCCGTCGCGAGGAACTGCCGCTCCCCGAGGTCGACTACCACCGGCTCGACACCGCCAGCCTCGCTTGGCCGCTCGTCGCCACCGGGGAGCTGAGCTCGCTGTCGCTCAACTCCGTCGCGACCCTCTTCGGCCTCGAGCGGCCCAGTCCCCACCGCGCGCTGGCTGATGCGCGCTGCTCGCTGGAGGTCGCTCGTCGGCTCGCGCACCGCATGCGCAATGCGACGCCGGTCGGCCGTCTCAAGCGCGTCTACGTCTGCCACCCCTTCAGCGACGGGCCGGCGGCGAACATCGGGCGCGTCCAGCGCATCAGCCGCGGGCTCATCGCCGAGGGCGTCCTGCCCATCGCGCCGCACCTCTACCTGCCGCAGTTGGTCGACGAGGCCACGCAACGCGAGCGCGCGCTCAATCTCTGCGTGGAGTTGCTCTCCACCTGCGACGAGGTGCGCGTGTTCGGCGGGCGCATCTCGCCGGGCATGGAGCGCGAGCTCCAGTACGCCGCCAAGCACGGCATCCCCGTTCGCGTCGAGGGGAGGACGCTCGCATGAGTGGCGCTCGCTCTCGAAGGAAGGGCGCGGAGTTCGAGCGACTGCTCGTGCAGCGCTTCCGCGACATCATGCCGGACGCCGGGATTCGCCGCGGGCTGCAGTACCGCTCGGGCGAAGAGTTCCCCGACGTCGAGGTGCCGTGCTTCTGGCTCGAGGCGAAGCACCACCACCGCACCAACGTCCGTGCGGCGATGCGCCAGGCCGTTGAGTGCGCGCCGCCGGGCAAGTGGCCGCTCGCCGTCTGCAAGGACGACAACCAGCCGGCGCTCGTCACCATGCAGCTCGAGGACTTCCTCGAGCTCACGCGCGAGTGGTGGGAACGGAGGCCGCGATGAGCTCGCTCAAGGCGCTCATCGAGCGGCTCCGCCAGCAGGTCCTCAACGCGATGCCCAGCGTGTTCGAGGACGGCAGGAGCAAGCACCCGGTGCTCGCTGCCCATCCTGATGCGGCAGCGGTCCTTTCGACGTTGGCCGACGAGCGCGAGGCGAGCTACCCGGGCCGCGACGCGCTGGCGAACGCTCTCCTGGCGATGCACCGAACGACCAAGACGCCGTTCTGGTCGTCGGTGCTCGCGGTCGCGTTCTTCCCCATGCTGAGCCGACTCCGGAACCGCATCATTGGCGACGCGGTGCCGCGGGATGAACTCGACCAACTGGTCCTCGCGTCGTTCTGGTCGGCCCTCGCCGAGATTCCAGTGACGGGACGAGGGAGCGACCGCCTCCCGATGCGACTGCGCCAGCGCACGCAGCGACTCGTGTTCCAGAGCCTTCGCCAGGAACGCTCACACCAGCACGAGAGCGTCGACGACGAGGAGCACGGCTGCGACCTGGAGCACCATCTCGTCGACCCGAGCGACCGCCTCATAGCCGAGGCTCGTGTCGAGTTGGCGCGGCTGCTGGAGCGCGCGGCAGAGGACGGCGTTCCCCAGGCATCGCTCGAGGTGCTTGCCGCGACGACGCTGCGCTCAGAGTTGCTCCGCACCTACGTGGCTCGCGTCGGCCCGACCGACGAGGTGGAGCGCGACAAGCTCTACGAGCGGCTCAAGCGCGGGCGGACGCGAACCATTCAGCGACTGCGGGGCCTGGCGAACGGGCAGCTCCTCAACTGACGCATGGTGAAGCGCGAGCCACCATCCACTGGCAAGCGGGCTGGTCGACCTCGTCGAGAGGCCGGCCCGAAGATGCCGTACCTCGAGGTCGACCGGCTCCTCGTCGAAGGGGAGCTGGTCGACGGCGTTCGGGTGTGGCCGTCACAGCGGGAACTCGCACGCCGGTACGACGTCGCGCCGAGCCTGGTCGCCAACTTCGCGGGCCAGCATGAGTGCGCGCGGCGTCGCGAGGAGTTCAAGGCGCGCGGAGAGAGGCCCGCTGAAGTGCCCGTCGTCGAGGCACCGGCGCCTCCCGAACCAGCACAGGCCGAACCCAAGCCCCGACGAAAGCCAGGCCGACCTCACAAGGCCGACGCGCCGCTCATCCCCTTCGAGGAACTCGACCGCCTGCTGGTGTTCGGAGAGGTGAAGGAGCTCGACGATGGCTCCTCTACCACCGTCTACCCGACCCATCGCGCGCTGGCAGAGCGGTACGGCGTCGCTCCCAGCGTCATCGCCAGCTACGCCAAGAGCCACAACTGCACGCGGCGGCGGGAAGAGGCGGTTGCGCGCATCTCTGCTCGAGCCGACGAGAAGCTCATCGAGGCTCGGGCCAGCGCGCTTGCGGTGTCGAAGGACGACACCGTGCGGATGATCGACGGCTACCTGCTCAATTACGAGAAGGCGCTCCTCGAGGGGCGCGTGCGTTTCGACAACCCGACCGACTTCAACACGATGGTCCGGCTCAAGGAGTACGTGCTCGGCGGGCCGGACTCGCGGCAAGAACTCCATGCGGCGCTGTCGCTCGAGAGCCTGCAGCAGCGGCACGCACGGATGCTCCGCGAGCTGAATGAGGCCACGCCCGAACTCACCGGCGTCGTCGAAACTGAGCGCCCATCGGAGCCCGCTCAATTCTCGGCCGGGCGCTCAATTGCCGATCCCCCGCCGCTCACTTTCGAGGACGCCGCTCAGAAACCGATGGCCGACGGAGAGGCCAGCGTGGCGGCCGACGTTGGCCCACGTGGCGCGAACGGAGGCGGACCGTGAGGTGCGCCCACGACCATGGAGAGGAGCACGTCGCCGCGGAAGCACACGGCGCAACGCGGGCTGCATCGGAGTTCCGCGGAGATGCGCGAAGTGTGACCTCACAATGCTCGAGGAGCTCGAGCTCGTCAGACCTGGTGAGGATCGCCACCGCCGCGGCCAATCGAACGGCCGGAAAGAGAGAAAAGTGGCCGTTCGCGTGCGCTCCGCTTCAAGGATTCGCGAGGTTGCTGGCTCGATTCGGGGCCTCGGTTCCGGTCGCGAACGGCCGCTTTCCCTTCGGCCGAGCGCTTCCTCGCCCCTGGTCCACCAGCCGCGGCCGAACACTTTCCCAGGCCACCCCAGGGAGGGGGGCGGGTCCGAGTTTCGGCGCACGGTCGCCCGCTCTGACGGGTTCCCGGTGCCGATTTCGAGTGGGTCAATTCCGGGAAACTGAGCAGCCCGTGATTCAGGAACGGCTTGCGGCAGAAATTGAGCAGCGCTGCCTGTTCGGTTTCGAGCTGCGAGTGGCTCTTCGGTCAGCAGATGAGCGACTGGACCGAGCGGAGCAGCTCCTCGTCGGAGGGGTGCGTGTAGATGGCGGTCGAGAGGATCGACTTGTGGCGCGCGAAGCGCTGGGTGAGCCGGATGTCCTTCGTCGCCCGGTAGATATTGCTGCAGCTCGAATGACGCATGGAATGGAAGGAGAAGTGGCGCTCGAAGCCGCAGCGCTTCTGCCAGACGCTGAAGGCGCGGCGGAGTTGCCGAGTGGAGAGCCGACGCCCCAGCCGGCTGACGAAGATCGGCGTGTCGGGCGACAGCGCCTCGCCTGCGTGCCTGCGACTGGCGATCAGCTTCTCGAGCTTGGCGCGCACGAGGTCTGGGAGCATCACCTCCTGCGGCGCCGGGTCCTCGCTGGCCCGCTTGAAGACCCGGAGCCGCAACCGTCGCCTGGCATGGCCGGTCTCGTCGAACACGTCGCCGATATTGAGCGCGACGATCTCGTGCTCCCGCAGGCCGGCGCCGAGCGCGACGCTGTAGATGACGTGGTCGCGAAATCCGTCGAGTCGCTGGCCGGTGACCTTCAGCAGCAGGCGTTGCTCGTTCTCGGTCAGCGTGCGTGCGGGGCGGGAGATGGAGTCGGCGTAGGTCGTCATGTCGAGCCATACACGCTTCGTTCTCGCGAGCAGGCAAGCGGAGGAACGCGATGACGCTCGGCATCGTGAAGCGCACCGAGGAGGAGTTCGCCGACTGGCTCGGCACCGAGTGGGGCTTCATCTCGGGCCTCGGCTCCTTCGACGACGAGCCGGTCGCGCTCGAGCAGTACCAGTTCGCGTTCCTGCAGAACCGCTCCCGCTTCCGCTGGGTGACGAAGAGCCGGCAGGTCGGGTTCTCGTTTCTCTTCGCGCTCGAGGCGCTGGCCAGGTGCCACCTGCGCGAGAAGCACACCGCGGTGTTCGTCAGCTACAACCTCGACGACGCGAAGGAGAAGATCCTCGTCGCTCGTCAGGTGCACGAGGAGCTGCCGCTCGCGTACCAGAAGCGCCTGATCGTCGACTCGAAGACCGAGCTCGCGTTCGAGTCGAACGGCACGAACAAGCGGCTGTCGCGAATCCTCTCGCACCCGTCGAAGGCGCCCCGCGGCAAGAAGGGCGACGTCTACCTCGACGAACTCGCGCACTACGTGAACGACCGCGAGGTGTACCGGGGCTCGACCGCGCTCATCTTGAGGTCGAACGGGCAGCTCACGGGGTGCAGCACCCCGCTCGGTCGACGCGGAATATTCTGGGAGATCGCCAACGAGGAGCTGCGCAAGTACCCGCATCACACGCGGCAGTACGTGCCGTGGTGGCTCTGCCGGTTCTTCTGCGCGGACACGAAGCGCGCGGCGGTCGAGGCGCCGAACATGCCGACCGAGGAGCGCGTGTCCGTCTTCGGCCGGCCGACGCTTATCGAGCAACTCGACTCATTGCCGCTCGACGACTTCCAGCAGGAGTTCGAGGGGCGGTTCGTCGACGAGACGTACAGCTTCTTTCCGTACGAGCTCATCCTGCCGTGCACGACAGATGACCTCGTGATGGTCGACGATCCCACCTCGATGCGCGCGCCCGAGGGACGGCTGGTCGCCGGCTTCGACGTAGGCCGCACGCGCGACCGATCCGAGCTCGCGGTGTTCGAGGAGGTCGAGGGGCGCTTCACCTGCCGCATGCTGAAGAGCTTCGAGGGAACACCGTTCGCGGAGCAGGAAGCCGAACTCCGCCGTCTCCTCGGAACGCTGCCGGTGGCTCGTCTCTCAATCGACCGCAGCGGCATCGGAATGAACCTTGCCGAGAACCTCGCGCGCGACTTCCCTCAAGTTGTCGGCGAGAACTTCACCAACGACACGAAGGAGCGCTGGGCGACCGACTTCAAGATTCTGCTTCAGCGCCGAGATGTGACGATGCCTCGCGACCGCGATCTGGTCGCGCAGATCCACGCCATCAAGCGGCGCGTGCTGCCGTCAGGGAAGGTGAGCTTCGACGCCGAGCGAAACGCCCGCGGGCACGCGGACAAGTTCTGGGCAGTCTCTCTCGCCTGCCAACGTGAGCGACAAGTTGGCCCTCAACGCCCCGGCGAAATCGCAGTGCGGGTGCTGGGGTAGTCTCTACCAGTCGGCGGCTGTTGCGCCAAAGTGGGTGATCATCGATTGGACGCGGCGAGCGTATTCGGTGAAGGTCCGGAGGTTCAGGAAGACCGTGTCGTTGCTGACATCACCGGGAACGTCTGGATGACCGGCTGCATTGCGACACCGCCTCAGCAACTCGAAGCCTGCAGGCAGCTCGCCCGCGACGGTCTCAGCATGTTCATGGGGGATCTTCTTCGCAGTAACCATCAACTCCAGCCGGTCGCGCAGTGTCGTGTACTTGTGGGAGATGGCCCACCGGGCTGCGAGGTCCTTTGAGAATTTCGCTTTCTTGGTCGCATCGCCAATCGCTGCTTCAAATGACTCGCAGAGCAGGAGCAACAGCTTCTCGGAGGCACAGCCCAGCATGACGGCGGCCGCTCGGGTGCAGTCGCTGTTGAACGCGTGAACGGCTTCGGCGACATAACTTCGCACTGCGGGATCGATGCCCGAACAAGTTGCGTCGAAGTAGGACATGAAGCCATCGGGATCGTAGGGCTGCGGTGCCACGCTCTTGAGGACGTGCGCACCGTGGTCTGTGAGTCGGTAGAACGGCCACTCCGGGTTCAGGCTGTCGCTGCCGAAAACGATGATGCGCTTGAGCAGGCAGTCCCA
Source organism: Archangium gephyra (assembly GCA_003243425.1). Lineage (GTDB taxonomy): Bacteria > Myxococcota > Myxococcia > Myxococcales > Myxococcaceae > Archangium_A > Archangium_A gephyra_A. The sequence continues at coordinate 8,785 of QFQP01000074.1, forward strand.
CATCGCCTCTCGAACGTGTTCGCCGATAGCACGCTTCGAACTCTCAACGTTGGCGACAAGGCCCCTTCGCCGCACAGCCTCTACTGTGCTCGCTGCCAGGTTTGCCCACTGGCCGTTCGGGTGCTCGCGAAGTTGCTCCAACGTCAATGCCAGAACTTCCCGGTAACCAAGCGATCCATCCATGCCTGGAAGCTACCTCACCTCCTCGATGGAGAAGGGAGCGGCTGCCGTCCCCGACGCCGATGCAGCCGGCCTTTTCGGACGACATGGAGGGAGGTGAGAGCACGCAGACCCTCTTGAAGGCCTTGGTGCTGGGCGCGAAGGTCGATGACCCATCGAGTCGTGGTGGGGGCGAGCAGGCATTGGCCTTCACCGACGCCGGTGCGCTGGCTCCGCCCTACGACCCTGAGGCGATGTGCCTTCTCGTCGAGCACTCGAACTCGCTCCGCCAGAACGTCGACGCCTACGCAACCAACATCGACGGTTTCGGATTCCGCTTCGACCCGGTCATCGACTTCGAGGCCGAGGAAGCCCGAGATCGGGTCCGCGACACGCTGACGCTCGAGCGACTGGCCGCGCGTGAAGCCGGCACACTCGACTCGTCAACGAGCGTCACGCCCACGGCCGACGAGGCGAACGCGCGCTTCGATGAACTCCGCCAGCAGTCCCGCATCGAGCGGGCCCGCCTCGAGGCCTTCTTCGACTTCGCCTGCTTCGACCACTCCTTCGTCGACTTGCGTCGCCGCACCCGCCAGGACCTCGAGGTAACCGGCAATGCGTTCTGGGAAGTGCTCCGCGACGGCAAGGGCGACCTCGCCCGCTTCGTCTACGTCCCCTCGTACACCGTGCGGCTCCTGCCGCTCGACCGCGACCCGGTCGAGGTCAAGGAGCGCGTCCGCGTCTCGCCAGTCACCTTCGACACGGTCTCCGCCCGTCGGCGCCTGCGCCGATACGTGCAGATCCAGGGCACCGAGCGCGCCTTCTTCAAGTCCTTCGGCGACCCGCGTGTCATCTCGCGCAACACCGGCGCCGTCTTCCCCGACGTCGCGTCGCTCAAGACCGCCGACGCGACCGACGGCCCGGCCACCGAGCTGCTCCACTTCGCCATCCACTCGCCGCGCTCGCCGTACGGAGTGCCGCGCTGGGTCGGCACGCTCCTCTCGGTCCTCGGTTCGCGGCAGATGGAGGAGGTCAACTACCTCTACTTCGAGAACAAGAGCGTTCCGCCGATGGCGCTCTTGGTCTCCGGCGGCCGGCTCTCCGACGCGTCGGTGCCGCGCCTCGAGCGGTTCATCGAGGAGAACCTCAAGGGCAAGGCCAATTTCCACAAGATCCTCATCCTCGAGGCAGACGGCTCGGGCACCGGCGACGGCGGCCGCGCGAAGATTGAGCTCCGACCGCTCACCGACGCTCAGCAACAGGACGCGCTCTTTCAGGTCTACGACGAGCGGAACATCGACAAGGTCGGCGGCGCCTTCCGGCTCCCGCGAATGCTCCGCGGCGAGAGCAAGGACTTCAACCGCGCCACCGCCGAGAGCGCGC
>QFQP01000038.1 GCA_003243425.1 Archangium gephyra
GGCGGCGGCACGGCGACGGGCGGCGGCTCCGCGACGGGCGGCGGCACGGCGACGGGCGGCGGCTCCGCGACGGGCGGCGGCTCCACGACGGGCGGCGGCACGGCGACGGGCGGCGGCTCAGCGACGGGCGGCGGCACGGCGACGGGCGGCGGCTCAGCGACGGGCGGCGGTTCGGCCACGGGCGGCGGTTCGGCCACGGGTGGCGGTTCGGCCACGGGCGGCGGTTCGCAGCCTCCGGCGTGCGGTCCCAGCAACTGCGCGGGCTGCTGCAGCGGGAACAACTGCATTCAGAACACGTCGGTCATCGCCTGTGGCGCCGGCGGTTCGACGTGCCAGGTGTGCGGCAACGGCACGACGTGCGTGAACGGCTCGTGCACGCAGTGCGGCCCGACCAACTGCAACGGCTGCTGTGACGCGCAGTTCGGCTGCACCACGGGTGACTCGGAAGACACCTGCGGCTTCGCAGGCACCAGGTGCCAGGCGTGCTCCATCAATTCGAACTGCCAGTCGCAGTCGTGCAGCATCACCACCGGTTCGCCGGGCGCGGCATGCACCACGGAAGCCAGCTGCGTCGCTTCGGACGGTTTCAGCAGCGCGCCGGCGGGCTCCTGCCAGACCAACGCCGCGTTCTGGACGGGCGGCTACTGCGCGCCGCCGTGTGACGCGCAGCTCAACTGCTTCAACGGCAGCTGCATCAACCTCGGCTCGGCGTCGCAGCCGGTGAACGTGTGCATGGGCAACTGTGCAAGCCCGGGCTCCGGTCGGAGTGACTGCCGCACCGGGTACGTCTGTGAGGGCCTCACCGTGAACGGTCAGACGGCGCCCTTCGGTATCTGCTTCCCGAGCTGCACCGGCCGCACCGGCTTCTGTGGCACGTCGGCGACGTGCAACGCGCAGGGCTACTGCCGCTGACGTTCGCTGACGTCGTTCGATGCCCGCGCTTCCCTCGTGGAGGCGCGGGCGTTTTTCTTTCTGTCGCGCGGCGACGTCAGTACGAGTGGCGCCGTGACCCCCAATCGTTTCTACGGCCGCGTGTTCGGGCTGGTGACCGCTGCCGTGCTGGCGTGGATGCTGGCGCTGATTCTCAAGCCGTTCGCCTCGCCGCTGCTGTGGGCCTTTCTGCTGGCGTTCATGCTGCAGCCGCTCAACCGCAAGCTGCTCAGCAAGGGCCGCTCACCGGGGCTCGCCGCGGGGTTGCTCACGGCGCTCACGTTCCTGGTCGTGGCCGGGCCCATCTCGCTCTTCGCGCTGGTCTTCGTGCGCCAGGCGACCGACCTGCTCGCGCGTTTTCAGGCCGAAGCGCACGACAAGAAGCTGCCGGCGCTCGAGCTGTTCCTGCAGTTCGCGCCGGTGAAGGCGCTGCTCGACAAGGTCGGTGAGTTCGCCTCGCTCACGGAGCAGGAGATCATCGCCGCTGCGGAAAACGCCGCGCAGAACGTGCTGCAGGAGGTCGCCTCGGTCGGCGGCTCGGTGCTGCTGGGGACGTTCAACGTCATCGCCAACTTCGGCCTGGCGATGTTCCTGCTGTTCTTCTTCCTGCGCGACGGCAAGGGAATGCTCGAGCGTGGCGTGCGCCTGATTCCGATGGCGCCGGCGCGGAAAGAAGAGTTGGGCCAGACGCTCGGTGGCGTCACGCGCGCGGTGGTGCTGGGCACCATGGTGACCGCGGTGGTGCAGGGCACGCTGGTGGGCGTCGGCTTCGCCATCGCGGGGCTGCCCTCGCCGCTGGTGTTCGGCGCGCTGGGCGCGGTGGCGTCGCTCATTCCCATCGTCGGTACGGCGCTGGTGTGGCTGCCGGCGGCCATCTCGCTGTTCGCGCAGGGGCAGACGGGTTGGGCCATCTTCCTCATCGCCTGGAGCGCGGTGCTGGTGGGCGGCAGCGACAACGTGGTGCGGCCGTTGATCATCTCGGGCCGCTCGAACGCGTCGACGCTGCTGGTCTTCGTCGGCCTGCTGGGAGGCGTCGGCGTGTTCGGCTTCGCCGGCATCTTCATGGGGCCGTTGATTCTGACGCTGGTGGCGACGCTGCTGCAGTACGCAGATCAGGAGCTCACGCGCGCGTCGTTCGTCGGGCCGCCGCATGTCTCGTTGCCGCCGCCTCCGATGGCGAAGAGCGAACCGGAGACGGTGCCCAACCTGACCGAGACGAAGGGCGCCCCGGTCAGCAGCGAGCCGAAGCCGGAGACGAAGGTCGACAAGTAGCGACCCCCGCCTCGACGGCTGCGTCAGAGGTTGAAGCCCGAGGCCTTGCCGTCGTTGAAGAACATCTCGACGGTCTCGAGCGAGTACTTGTCGAGCGACTTACCGACCAGCTTGAGCTTGCCCAGAATGTCGTTGGTCACGGTGATGACGTGGCAGCCGATGGCGTCGGCCTGAAAGATGTTGAGCAGCTCACGCGGGCTGGCCCAGATGAGCTCCGATTTCGGGGCCTTCTTCATCAGCGCCAGCGCGGCGGTCATGAGGGGCACCGGGTCACGGCCGGTGTCGGCGATGCGGCCGGCGAACACCGAAATGTACGACTCGGGGCCCTTCGACACCGCGTCTGCGACGGCAGCGACCTGCTCGAGCGTCATCAACGCAGTGACGTTCAATTTCACACCTTCGCCGGCGAGGCGGCGCACGACCTCCACCGTCGGTTCGGCTTTCGTGTTGGTGACCGGAATCTTCACGTACACGTTGGAACCCCACGACGCGATCTTCCGCGCCTGTCGTTCCATTTCGCTGAAGTCGTCAGCGAACACCTCGAACGAAATGGGCAGACCGCGCACTGTCTCGAGCACTTCCTTCGCGAACTTCTCGTAGTCGGTGATGCCGACCTTGCGCATCAACGTGGGGTTGGTGGTGAAGCCTCCAATCCACGGCTGCCTGGCCATTTCGGCCATGCCCTTCACGTCGGCGCCGTCTGCGAAAATCTTCACCTTCAGTTGTTCGACCGTCGTGCTCATGGTGCTGCTCCTTGTGTGCCTGCGATGTACCGACAGAGTTCCAGAAGCGTCCCGGCTCGAACCGGGTACGGCAAGTTCGTGAGCGGGCAACCTTCGCAGCGCTTGTCTGCGCGCACGAGCAACGGTTGCACCCCTGCGTTCCGCGCGGCCTCCACGTCGCTCAAGGCGTCGCCCACCATCCACGTGCGCTTCACGTCGAGGTCGAGCGAGTCGACCAACGTGTTGATCAACCCCGGCTTCGGTTTGCGGCAGTCACACCTGCCCACCAGCGTCGCGTCACCACACGGCCCGCCTTCGGGGTGGTGCATGCAGCTCTCGATGGCGGCCAGCGTGATGCCGTGCGACGCGAAGAACTCGCGCATCGCGGCGTGCGTCTTGTCGAGCGCCGCGCGCGAGAAGTGCCCCTTGGCCACGCCGGGTTGATTGGTCGCCACCGCGAGCACGAAGCCCGCGTCGGCCAACAACTTGAGCCCTTCGACCGCGCCGGGCAGCCACCGCAGCTGCGAGGGGTGGAACGCGGTGAAAATCGCGCCCGTCTCTTCGTCGCGGAGCACGTCGATGAGCGTGCCGTCGCGATCGAAGATGACGGCGGGTCGACTCACTTCGTCGACTCCCACTTGGTGGGGTTGCGCTTGAGCGCCGGGTGCGAGACCAGCAGGTGCCACACCACGGCGGCGAAGCCCTCGGTGTGCGGCGTGATGCGGTCGGGGTTCACCACCGGCACCAGCACCACCGATTCGCCTTCCTTCGCGGTGTGGCCGCCGTCTTTGCCGACGATGCCGAAGACAGCCGCGCCCGCCGATTTCGCAAGCTCGATTGCCTTCACCAGGTTGGCGCTGACGTTCTTTTCCTTGTTGCCGCCGCCGACCGAGAAGATGAGCAGCGCGTCTTTCCTGCTGACGCGGCTGACCTCCAGCCACGCCGAGAACGAGGTGTCCCAGCCTTCGTCGTTCACGCGCGCGGTGAGCTCCGACACGTTGTCGGTGGGCGCGTAGGCTTCGAAGGCGCACAACTTGCGGAAGTCGTTCACCGCGTGACTGGCGTGACCTGCCGAACCACCGACGCCGAGAATGAAGAGCCGGCCGCCGCCATCACGAACGCGCGCCAGGCCATGCGCGGTCTTCTCGATGGCCGCGACGTCGAGGCGGTCGATGATCTGCTTGCTCTCTTCGAGGAACGACTTCACGAAGTCCGACATGGGTGACTCCTGATCATTTCGGTTTGTTGATGAAGGGGTAGGGCGGCGCGAGGCGTTCGGCTTCCGGCGCGTCGAGCGGCATCAGCTCGAGTGTGCAGTCGATGCGCTGCACTAACAAGTACGCCGCGCGCCCGGGGAATGCACGACGCGCGAGTTCGCGGTCGAGCTGTACGGAAAGGTGATTCACCCACACCACGTCGTCCGCGAGGTCGGGGTGATTGAAGGGCCGCATGAAGACGAAGTGGTGCGAGAGGTCGAGGCACTGCAGCGGCAGCCCGACGTTGAAGACGACGGCCTCGTGGAGGTCCTTCTCTTCCACCAGCTCCAGCGGCGCGATGATGTCCTGCGCCATCAGGTGAATCGACCAGAAGCGCATGGGAATGACGGTGGCCCACGCGGTGGCCAGCACCGCCATCACCAGGGCTCCCAGCCCTCTGTCGACCCAGCGCCCCACGCCGAGTGCAATCAGCACCGTCAACGGCCCGGCGAGCTCGAAGAAGTGCACCGGCGCGAAGGTGTCGACGCCCACGTCGGCCGCGAAGAAGTGGAAGAAGGTGAACGCCGCACACGGCACCGCGAGCACCATCAGGCGACGGCTCCACGCCACCGCGGCCAGCGGAAGCAACGACAGCGGCAGACCGAAGAAGTCCTGGTTGATGCGGAGCAACGCCGCGAGCGCCACCTGGGTCAGCTCGTAGAAACCGCCGCCGCCCATGAACTTCTGCGGCGAACTCCAGGCCGAGAAGCGGTAGCCGTTTTCCTGCGCGTATTCGAGCGACCGCGTGTACGCGAGCTTCCACATCGAACCGGTCTGCTCGTGGTTGATGAAGAAGAAGAGCGCGCCGAGCACGCTGCCCACCACCGCGAACGAAGCCAGGCGCACCACGCGGCCCTCGCCGGTGCGAAACGCGCGCACATAGAGCCACCAGGCCACCAGCGGCGCGCCGAACCCCACGCCCACACCCGGGCGGATCAACACCGCGGCGCCGATGAAGAACGCCAGGAGCGCGTCCCACCTGGGCGACTTCACTTCGGCGCGCGTGGCCACCACCCAGAAGGCCCAGGTGATGGCCGCAAGCGCCGCAGTGTGCGACATCAACGTCGCCGCGGCGGTGGCCACCATGGGTGAGACGATGAAGAGCCCCCCGGCGATGCGGCCTTCGCGCGGGCCGGCGAAGTGGCGCCCGAGGCCGTAGACCGCGGGCACGGTGGCTGCCGACAACAGCGGGTTCAAGACGGGGGTGAGCCCGGTGACCATTCCCACGGCGAGCAGCGCCGGCCAGCCGAGCGGGTACTGCGCGTACATCTTGCCGTCGTTGATGATGAAGACGGTGTCGAAGAAGAGCCGGATTTCCGGCGGCGCCGATTCAGCCCAGAGTCTGCCTTCGGTCAGCAGCGAGGCGGCGAACTGGTAGGCACTTTCGTCGTCGGTGAGCGGCGCGCCGCGCAGCACCCAGCCACGCACCAGCGCGGCGACGGCGAAGGCGCCGAAAGACAACAACGCCACCCAGCGTGACTCGGTGAGCGTCTCGAGATCGCGCGCGAGCCGGCTGCCGGGAGCCAGCGTGAAGGCCTCGAAGGTGATACGCCACAGAGGCGCGCTCACCACGGCGATCAACATGAAGGTGGCGAAGATCGACGCGGTGATGCGGGTCGGAAAATTGAGCGACCCGAGCCCGAAGTTCACGCCGAGCTTCGAGTACGCCAGCACGAACCACCACATCGCGATGGGCACGACGCCGACGACGAAGGCCAACGCCGGTTTCCAGAAGCGCATCGGTTAGCGGCGACCCTTCGCGCGCGAGCCGCCGTGGGTGTACGCCATCGCCAGCCGGCGAAACGTCCACAGCGTGGAATCGAAGCGCTGCAACGTGCTGGTGCCGACGCGCTCGAAGTACGGAATTTCGACCTCTTCGATGCTGTAGCCGCGGCGCGCAGGCACCACGAGCAGCTCGACCGGCAACGCGGCGCCTTTGGCCTGGATGTCCAGCGCGCGCAGCATCGAGGTGCGGTACGCGCGCATGCCCGAGTGAACGTCGGTGGTCTTCACGCCATGCATCACGCCGGCGGCGCTCGCGAACAGCCGGTTGGCCACGTAGTTGGGCAACGGCATCGCAGCGGGGCGCTTGAAGGTGCGCGTGGTGTTGACGAGGTCGATGCCCTCTTCGACGCGGCGGTGCAGGTCGAGAATGCGGTCGGTGGGGTAGGTGCCGTCACAGTCCATGGTGACGATGACGTCGGTGTTCGCCGAGTAGAGCAGCCGCGTCATCGCCGGCCCGTAACCCTTCGGCGGGAACTGACGCAGCACGCGCGCGCCCCGCGCTTCGGCGATTTCGGGTGTCTTGTCCTTCGAAGAATCGACGAGGAGAATTTCAGCGTCGGGCACGTGCTTGCGGATGTCGTCGATGACGGCGCCGACCGCGTTCTCTTCGTTCATCGAAATCATGCCGACGGTGAGGGAGAGCTTGCGGCGTTGCGGCGGTACGCGCGCGATGACCACGTGCTGAAAGCCGAGCAGTTCGGGCCACGCGTCGGCGACCACGCCTTCCACCGGGCGAACCCACTTCAAGTACTGCTGGTAGAGCGGGTTGTCCTGCAACGAACCGCTGCCGGCGTTGCTGGCCACCACGCGGTCACGCACCAGCTCCGAAGCGGCGCGCACCATGAGCGGATTGGTGGCGGTGCTGAGCACCTCGAGGCCGGCGTCACGCGCCATCTTCACGGCGGTGTCGTGGTCGAAGAAGCGCAGGTGCGTGCGGTCGAGAATGCCGCGGTCGGCGTAACGCCAGCGGCCCGCGAGCAGCGCAATGCGCATGGTCCACGCGGCGACGTTGGGCACCGAAATGACGACGTGACCTCCGTCTTCGAGCAGCGGAATGAAGCGGCGCAGCACTTCGTCGGGCGCGCGGGTGTGTTCGAGCACGTCACCGAGCACCAGCACGTCGAAGCGCTGTTTGCCGAGTGCGTTGACCGCTTCGTCGCTCTCGATGTCGACCTGATGCACTTCGCTCAGGCGAGCGCGGGCGGCCGCGACGGCGGTGTCGTCACTCTCGAGACCGACGACGCGCGCCCCACCCTCCACGAGGTGCGCGGTATTCTGGCCGCGACCGCAGCCGACGTCGAGCACCGTGCGCGGCCGGCCGAGCGAATCGCGCAGCGCGAGGTTGATCTCTTCGAGGTACTGGTACTCGCTCATGACAGCGCTCCTTCCGGCAGGCGGCTCTCGGGCGCGATGGAACCGCGCAACTGCTTCGACAATTCGAGCGCGCGGCGAACGCACGCGTCGGTGTTGACGTACTGGTACTCGGCGAAGCGGCCGGCGATGTGGAGCCCGCGGCCTTCGATGTAGTCGCGCACCACCTTCACCCGCTGCGCGTAGCCCCGGTCGTAGACCACGTAGGCGTACTTCTCGCGGTGCACCTGGGTGTGAACGACCTGCTCCTTCTTCAGCAGGCCGACCTTCACGAGGTCGTCGACCTTGCGGGTGATCAGTTGATCATCCGACCACTGATCGAGATCAGACCCGGGGCGAACGGTGATCTCGCACGAGATCGACTGATGGCCGGCGGGCACCAGGTCGGGGCTGAACACGTGGTTGAAACACAGGCGGTGCGCGAGCACTTCGGGCGAGGGCACGTACAGCGCGGTGTACTCGGGCAGCGTCTCGCCCTTGATGCCCACCAGCACCACGCGCAGTGAATTGAAGCGCAGCGCGTCGGCCGCGGCCTGCACTTCTGCAGGCACGTCACCCAGCGCGTCGAACAGGGTGTTGATGGGCAGCGTGGAGACCAGCTGCTTGTAGCGGCGCTCGCTGCCGTCGCGGGTGATGACCGCCCAGCCGCCGTCGACCTGTTTGAGCTTCTGCACGTCGCAGTTGGTGAACAGCCGCTGACCGACCCCGTCGGCGATGGCCCGCGGGAACGCTTCGAAGCCGCCCTTCTCGGGGTACTGGAAGTAGAGCTGGTGCGTGTAGCCCTCGGTGCTGATGCCGATGGCGGTCTTCACCAGGTCGCGCAGCGGAGGCCGCGGCACACGCTCCACCCACTCGAGGCTCATGTCCTCCGAGGGCGTTTTCCAGATCTTCTCGTTGTACGGGAGCATGTACTTGTTGGTGAGCGCGTCACCGAACACGTGGAACATCCACTCCTTGAATTGAGTGGGCTTCTCCTTGTGCGGATTCTCGATGAAGTCACACAGAATCTCGACGCGCTCCTCGGGCGCGAGCTGGTCGATGCCGTTCTCGAACGGGTACTTCACGTGCACGCCGTTGTAGAGAATGCGGTTGGCGCGGCGCGCGGTGCGCACGTTCTTCCCGAGCACGTGCAGCGAGTGCGCGAGGGCCTCCTTGTCCTTGCTGAAGAGAATGTGGCCGCCGATGTCGCTCTTGAAGCCGTTGCCGCCGAAGGTGCGCGAGAGGCCACCGGGCGTCGAGTCGCGCTCCAGCACTTCGCTGCCTTCGCCCAGAAAGCGGCCCATGAAGAGGCCCGAAATGCCGCCGCCGAGAATGCCTACGTCTTTCATCGTTTCGTCCCTTCCAGTTCAGCTTCGAGCGCCGCCAGCCCCGCGTGGGAGCCGACCTCGAAGAATCGTCGGTGTGCTTCGACTGCGCGAACTTCTCCGCGTTTCACCGCGGCTCCCAGGGCTGCAGACAAGTCGCTCTGGCCCGGCGTGATGGCCTCGACGAAGCGTCGCCGCAACGCGAGTGCGCCGTAGTCGATGAATTCCAGGCCCCCCTCTTTCGAGCCTTTTTCGTAACGCGCGACCAAGCCGTTGCGCAGCGCCACGTTCGAGGGTTCGAGCTCATTGCGATTGTGGAACACCGACATCACCACTTCGCAGTCGGGCCTGGCGCGCAGCTCGCCCAGCGGAGCCAGGTAGTCGAACGGCAGGTAGCTGTCGCCGTAGGTCAACACGAACTCGGGCTCGAGGTGCTCGAGCGCCGCGCGCAACGCCCCGCCGGTGCCCAGCCGCTGCTGCCCTTCGTGCGCGTAGGTCACCCGAACACCGAACCGCGCACCGTCACCGACGTGCGCTTCGATCTGCTCGGCCATGTGGCCGACGCAGAACACACACGCGTCGAAGCCGTTGTCGCGCAGCTTCTCCAACTGCCAGTCGACGAAGGGCCGGCCATTCACCGGCAGCATCGACTTGGGAATGGTGAGCGTGCGCGGGTGCATGCGCGTGGCGAGCCCGCCCGCGAGTACGACGACCTGATTCACGCGCCGAACACCTCGCGCGCGACCTCTTTGACCGCGCGTTCGACGGCGTCGTCTGACGTGAAGCGAACCTTGAAGCCCAGCGTGGCCAGCTTCGAGGGGTCGAGGCGGCTGGTGGGCACATCACCTTTCCAGCCCTGCGTTCCACCGGTGTAGTGAATCTCGGCCCGGGGGTTGGGCGAGTTGGCGACACACAGTTCGGCGATGCGGCGCACGGTCGTCCAGTCGGGCGGCGCGAGGTTGTAGATGCCCAGCGGGCGTTCACCTTTTTCAGCGGTGAAGCGCAGGCCACCGACACAGTCGTCGACGTGCAGGTAGGGCTTGCTCTGCTGACCGTTGCCCAGCACCTCGAGGCGGTCGGGCGTGGCCTTCAGCTTCTTGCAGAAATCGAGAATGGCGCCGTGCGTGCCGCGCGGGCCGACCACGTTGCCGAAGCGGCAGATGGTGGCGGTGAGCCCGAAGCACTCGACGTAGCTGGCGATCATCGTCTCGCCGGCGAGCTTGCTGGCCCCGTACAGAGAGAAGGGAAGAAGGCCGAGCCGGTCTTCGCGGCCCGCTTCGGGCGTGTTGCCGTACACCGTGCCCGAAGAAGAGAAGACCAGGTGCTTCACGCCCTGGCGACGCGAGGCCTCGAGCACGTTCCAGGTGACGATGGTGCCCTGCTCGAGATCGAGCCGCGGGCGTTCGAGGCCCCAGCGCGCTTCGGGGTTTGCCGAGAGGTGGAACACGCGGTCGTGACCGGCGATGGCGGCTTCGACCTTCTCGAGTTCGAGCGCGTCGGCCTGAACGATGGTGACGTTTCCCGTTGCGAGCGCCTTCTCGAGGAACGCGCGCTTGCCGCTGGTGAAGTTGTCGAAAACGGTGACCGGGCCGTCAACTGCGAGTCGTTCGACGAGATGACTGCCGATGAAGCCTGCACCGCCGACGACGAACGTGCGCACGCGCGCTTGAGTATCAGAAAAGTCCGAGACCGCGGTTTAGACTCTGAAGCGAAATGATCATCTCTCGCGCTCCTGTTCGTTTTTCTCTCGGCGGAGGAGGCACGGATCTCCCCTCCTACGCTGACGCACATGGTGGTTTCCTCGTCGCCGCGGCCATCAACCGCTACGTGTACGTGGGCGCCAACCCGCGCTTCTACAAGAGCATCCGCCTCATGTACTCGAGCACGCAGGACGTGAACTCGCTCGAGGAGATCGACCACCGTCTGTTCCGCGAGGCGCTGCGCTTCGTGGGCATCAAGGACAGCATCGAACTGGTGAGCATCGCCGACGTGCCGGGCAATTCAGGCCTCGGTTCGTCGAGCACCTTCACCGTGGCGTTGCTCAACGCGCTGCACACCTTTCGCGGTGAATACGTGTCGACCGAGCAGCTGGCGCGCGAGGCGTGCCACATCGAGATGAACATCTTGAAGGACCCGGTGGGCAAGCAGGACCAGTACATCGCGGCGTTCGGCGGCATCACCGCGTTCACCTTCAACACCGACGGCAGCGTCGAGACCGAGCGCCTGCCGATTTCGCCCGAGACCGTCGACGAGCTCGAAAGAAACCTCGTCATCTTCTATTCGGGCGTGGAGCGCAAAGCGGCCGACGTGTTGTCGGAGCAGCGCAAGAACATCACCTCGAACAGCGACGCGGCCGTGCAGCGCATGCACCGCATCAAGCAGCTCGGGTACGACACCAAACGCATCCTCCTCAGCGGCGAGCTGGATCAATACGGAGAGCTGCTGCACGAGCACTGGACCAACAAGCGGAAGCTGGCGTCGAACATGACCGACAGCTCCATCGACGAGCACTACGAAGCGGCGCGCAAGGCGGGCGCCATCGGCGGCAAGTTGATGGGCGCGGGTGGTGGCGGCTTCTTCATGTTCTACGCGCGGCCGGGCGACCGCCGGAAGGTCTACGAGGCGATGGCGTCGCGCGGCCTGCAGCCGCTGCGCTTCCACTTCGAGATGTCGGGCGCGCACATCGTGAGCAATACCCATGCTTCTTGAGGCAGCCAGGAAGGTCGCTCGCGCGGCCGCCGACGTGGTCGACATCCACCTGAGCCTGCAGCGCGCGGCGATGACCGAAGCCGCGCGTCACGCGCATGGCGAATTGCTCGACGTGGGCTGCGGCGACAAGCCGTGGCTCGAGCTCTTCACGCCGCACGTCGGCACGTACGTGGGCGTCGAACATCAAGCGGTGTTCGAGAAGACCAACGCGTCGAACTCCGAGCGGAAGCCCGACGTGATGTACGATGGCACGACGCTTCCATGGAGCGGACCTTCGTTCGACACGGTGGTCAGCTTTCAGGTGCTGGAGCACACGCCGAACCCCGAGCAGCTGGTCTCGGAAATGGCGCGCGTGATGCGGCCCGGTGGCACGTTGATCATTTCGGCGCCCTTCTCGTACCGGCTCCACGAACAGCCCTACGACTACTTCCGCTACACGCCCTTCGGTCTGCGCACGCTGGTCGAGAAGCAGGGGCTCGAGGTCGAGCAGGTCACGCCCTTCGGCGCCGTCTGGAGCGTCATCGCGCACAAGGTGAACAGCCACCTCATCGGGCTCGGGCGGCTCGATGGCGTCGGCCAGTCACTGGGCAAGTTCAAGCAGGAGGCGCCCCGCCAGCGCGCCCCTCGGTACTGGGCGCTGCCTTTCATCGGTGCCGGTGTCGTGGCCAGCGCTCTCATCGGCCGCGTGGGTGATGCAGTGGCGCACGATGACGTCGAGGCGCTCGGCTACGTGCTCGTCGCCCGAAAACGCTGAAGTGCAGCATCGGCGCGGTATCGGTACATTATTACCGGCTCAGTGACTATTCGGTAAAAACCGGGCAAACCACACTCGCTTATGGCGATCAGGTGGAGCAGCGCCCGACACAGCCGAAGTGACCATTTTTGTCACTTTGACCGGATCACAACTTGTCACTCCGGTGGTTCCGAGGACTTACATGGTCGTCAGTGGCAAAGAATGTCACGTGATTTCAGGCGCTTCAGTTTTCAGGTAATAACCTGAGCAATGGTCCGGAAGAGCGGCTTCACCCTCGTTGAACTGATGATCGTGGTTGCGATCATCGGAATTCTGGCGGCGATCGCAGTTCCGAACTTCATCAAGTACCAGGCGAAGTCGAAACAGAGCGAAGCCAAGACGATGCTGCGCTCGTATTTCACCTCGCAGCGTCACCAGTTCTCGGAGCGAGACACCTTCACTTCGAACCTGAGTGAGCTGGGCTTCGGCCCGGAGCGCGGCAACCGCTACGCGTATTACGGCACGCTGACGCCCACTGCGTGGCAGTCGCGAGCGAGTGCGATCCCGACCACCTCGGGCGACTTCCAGGCCATCGAGGTCGATTGCTTCAAGCTCACGGTCGGCGGGTGCACGCCGCGCCCGGTGCGCCCCGGTTCACTCGCTTCATTTTCCGTGTCGTACGACCTGAACACCACCGGCCCTTCGCAGACCGGTGTGGTCAACGGTCAGAACGGCGGCTTCATGCTCGAAGCGCGCGGCACCATCGACAACGATTCGGAAGCCGACGTGTGGTTGATCTCGAGCGGTACACTGGTCATCAGCGGCAACGGCTGCGCCGACACCGCCAATGGCGTGCCCGGCATCATGGGCGCCATCTACGACGACGTCGCCTGTCCGTAAGACGGCCGAAGTTCAGCACCATCGGGAGTAAGACGCGCCCACCATGCGCATCGTCTGCATCGGTGGTGGTCCCGCGGGCCTCTACTTGTCGCTGTTGATCAAGAAGTCCTTCCCCGACATCACCGTCGACGTCTTCGAGAAGAACGCCGCCGACGAGACCTTCGGCTGGGGCGTGGTGTTCTCGAAAGAGACGCTCGGGAACTTCCGTGAAGCAGACCCCGAATCGCTCGCGGCCATCGAGTCGCACTTCGCGTACTGGGACGACATCGAGACCACCGTCGATGGCGTGACCACCGTGTCGACCGGTCACGGCTTCTGCGGGCTGGCTCGAAAGGACCTGCTCAAGCTGCTGCAGCGCCGCTGCACCGAGCTGGGCGTCGGGCTGCACTTCGGCAAAGACCTGCCCACCGACCCGCTGCCCGCCGCCGACCTCGTCATCGGCGCCGATGGTGTGCACTCGCCGTTGCGCACCGCCAACGCCGAGCACTTCCGCCCGCATGTCGACTGGCGCAAATGCAAGTTCACGTGGCTGGGCACGACGAAGCCGCTGCGCGCCTTCACGTTCCTCTTCAAGAACACCGAGCACGGCGTGTTTCAGGTGCACGCGTACCCGTTCACGCAGACGCCCATGCAGCCCTCGGGCGCGCGTTCGACCTTCATCGTGGAATGCAGAGAAGAGGTGTGGCGTTCGGCGGGCCTGCACGAGAAGACCGAAGCCGAATCGGTCGCGTTCCTCGAGAAGCTGTTCGCCACCGAGCTCGAAGGCCACGCGCTGTGCCCCAACAAGAGCATCTGGCGCACGTTCCCCACCATCAGCTGCGAGCGGTGGACGAAGGACAACCTCGTGCTGCTGGGAGACGCGGTGCACACCGCGCATTTCTCCATCGGCTCGGGCACCAAGCTGGCGATGGAAGACGCGATTGCGCTGCGTGATGCGCTGGTGGCCGCGAAGCTGAACGTGCCGACCGCGCTCGCCGCCTACGAAGCCGCGCGCAAGCCCGAGACCGTTCGGGTGCAGCGCGCCGCGCAGACCAGCCTCGAGTGGTTCGAGAATTCCGCGCGCTACGTGAAGCAGCCGCCGGAGCAGTTCACCTTCAACCTGATGACGCGCAGCAAGCGCATCACCTGGGACAACCTGCGTACGCGTGACCCGCAGCTGGTGCGCCGCGCCGACGAGGGCTTCGCCGATGCCGCCGGTTCGAAGCGCAATTCAGACGGTTCTGCACCGCCGCCGTTGTTCGCGCCGCTGACGTTGAGAGAGATGACGCTCGAGAACCGCGTCGTCGTTTCACCCATGTGCCAGTACTCGGCGGTCGACGGCGTGCCCACCGATTGGCATCTCGTGCACCTCGGTTCGCGCGCGATGGGCGGAGCGGGCCTCGTCATCACCGAGATGACCGACGTGTCGCCCGAAGGCCGCATTTCGCTCGGCTGCGCGGGCCTGTGGAACGACGCCCAGCGCGACAGCTGGAAGCGCATCGTCGATTTCGTGCACGGCAATTCGCGCGCGAAGATTGGCGTGCAGCTCGCGCACGCCGGCCGCAAGGCCAGCTGTTCACGCCCGTGGGAAGGCGACACCTGCCTCAAGGGCCCCGACGCGTGGGAGACGTTTGCTCCGTCGGCGCTCCCGTACCGCACCGGCTGGCACGTGCCGACCGAGATGAACCACGCGGAGCTCGCGCGTGTGAAGCAGGCCTTCGTCGACGCCACCGTGCGTGCGCTGCAGGCGGGCTTCGACTTCATCGAGATTCACATGGCGCACGGCTACCTGCTGTCGACCTTCCTCTCGCCGCTGTCGAACACGCGCAGTGATGAATACGGCGGCTCGCTGGAAAAGCGGATGAAGTATCCGCTTCAGGTGTTCGAGGCGATGCGCGCGGTGTGGCCGAAGGAGAAGCCGATGGGCGTGCGCGTGTCGGCGACCGATTGGCTGGGGCCCACCGGGCAGACCGTGGAAGACACGGTGGCCTTCGCGCGTGAATTGAAGGCGCGTGGCTGTGACGTCATCGACGTGTCGACGGCCGGCAACGTGCCCGAGTCGCGCCCCGAGTACGGCCGCATGTACCAGGTGCCGTTCGCCGAAGCGGTGAAGGTCGGCGCTGGAATTCCGGTGATGGCGGTGGGCGGCATCATGGGTGCTGATCACGCGAACACCGTCATCGGCGCCGGGCGTGCAGACCTGTGCGCGATGGCGCGCGAGCACCTCTCAGACCCGTACCTCACGCACCGTCATGCGCAGGCCGAGAAGGTCGATGGGGTGTGGTGGCCGCCGCCGTACTTGAACGTGAAGCCCGTGCCTCGTTGAGGGGGTCAGCGGCCAGTGAGGCGTTCGTTCCACCGCTTCATCATCGCCTCATCGTTCACTTCGCGGCCCAGCTTGAAACCGGCTTCGGCCACCGGTCGCAGCGGCGTCACATTCCACTGTGCTTCGAGCGTCAGCGCAGCCTCGACCGGGTTCTTCGCGAGGAATTGAGCGACCGCGAGGTTCACGCCCGCCTGCCACAACCGCCCGCCCGACGCGGCGCGCGCGGCCGCGAAGTGTTTCGCCGCCACCTCCGGTGCACGCAGCAGGTGCAGATTTCCCAGCCCCAGTTCGGCCATCGCCAGGGACTTGGGGTCGCCCACCTTCGCCGCCACTTCGACCGCGCTCTGGTAGGCCTCTGCCGCTTCGGGCTGTTTCGTCGCCGCAAGCGCGTTGGCCAGGTTGAGCCGCGGCGCCGCAAGTTCGGGTTCTGCTTCCACGTTGGAAGACCACAACGACACGTCATCGCGCCACGTCGGCACCACGGTGGCCGACGTCACCGCCCACGCCACCGGTATCAGCCACACCATCGCGCTGCATTGCCTCGCCCGTGCGAGAGCCAGGGCCACGCCGATCAGGGGCAGGTAGAGCAGCAGCCCCGAGAACCGCACCGTCACCGGGCCCCACATGGCCACCGGCGCGGTCGCCACCAGGAACCACATCACGGCGAAACGCAGCCACGTCACCGGGCGCGAGAGCAGCACTGCCACCCCCAACAACGGCACGGCGAGCCACGACGCCACCGTCTTCGACGCGTAGGGCACCAGCGGCGAAGGCAGCAGCACCAGCTTCGCGTAGCGCACCACCGTCGACGCGGCAGTCAGCACCGGGTGCCACTCGTCGTGCAACTCGCCCGCGGGAAACGCGGCGCCCAGCGCGAGGAAACGCAGCAACAGGGTGAGCAGCGTCGCGCCCATCGCTGCCATCAGCGGTCGCCAACGCGTGGCGCGCCGCTCGAAGCCGTTGGCTGTCCAGTCGACGAGCAGCAGCAACGGGGCAGCGACGAAGGCGCTCTCTTTGGAGAGCTGCGCCAGCGTCACGCACCCGAAGACCGCCGGTAGCGACCACGCCGCAGTGCTGCGAGCGGCGAGCAACGCCAGCAAGACGAAGAGCGTGGCCAGCAGGTCTCCTCGAGACGACACGTTGGCCACTGCTTCGATGGTCGCCGGGTGAAAGACGAAGAGCGCAGCGCTGAGCAACGACACCTCGACGCTGGCGGCCAACCGCGACGCGAGCAGCCCCACCAGCGCGGCGCACAGCAGGTGAAGCAGCAGGTTCACCGCGTGCGGGCCCACGGGCGAGGTACCGAACACCGCGCGGTCGGCGAAGTACGAGGCCACCACCACCGGGCGGTACATGCCGGCCTCGCGCGGGTTGGCGCTCAAGGCCCAGAAGTCGCTGGCCAGCGCGGCGCTCCATTGCGCGCGGTCCTTCAACACCGGGCTGTCGAGAATGAGCGACTTGTCGTCCCACAGCCAGGGCGAGCGCAGCAGCGGACCGAACACCAGCAGCGCCGCCACGCCCACCACCACCGACACCACGAGGAGCCCGCGCGACGACACGGCCGCACGCTACCCACACCCGTGAAGAAAGATGACTGTGACGCGCGGGCCGTGCGCACAATCACCGGCGATGAAGCCGTCGAGCACGCTGCTGTTGATCTTCCTCGTCGCCGTCGTCGTCTTCGCTCAGACGTTGTGGGGCGGGTTCGTGTGGGACGACCTGATGCTCATCCAGTTCAACGCGCGGCTCCACGAGTCGGACGCGCTGCTCAAGTCGCTGACCTGGAACTTCTGGGAATGCTCGTCGCCCACCGGCGCCACCGCGTCGTACTGGCGCCCGCTGCCGAAGCTCTCGCACGTGGTGCTGTACCGCCTCGGCAATGAGCAACCGTGGCTCTTCCACGGCTTCAACGTCGTGATGCATGCGCTCAACAGCGTGCTGGTCGCGGTGTGGGCGCGCAAACGCCTGCTCGCCACCGGCGTGACCGAGGTGTCTGGCGTCGCGGCGCTCGCGGCCGGTGTGGTCTTCGCGCTGCACCCCTCGCGCTACGAAGTCGTCGGGTGGATCAGCTGCTCCACCGAGTTGATCTTCGCGTTCTTCGCGCTGCTCGTGGCCATCGCCTTCGAGAAGCGCGCGTGGTGGGGCGTGCTGGCGATGTTCGGCGCGGTGTTCAGCAAGGAGACCGCGCTGGTGCTTCCGGTGCTCTTCGGCCTCGACGCCTTCCTCCGAAAGGAGCTGCGCACGCGCCTGCCGTGGATCGCCGCGACCGGCGTGGTGGTGGGTATCGCGTGGGTGCTGCGCTGGGTGCTTCATTTCGAGATGCCGCCGGTCAACACCGCGACCGACCTGGTGGTCATCGCCTCGCGTTCGCTGGGCGCCTTCACGCTGTTCCACCTGCGCTCGCTGTTGCCCACCGAGGTCACCATCATCGCCTCGGAGTTCGAGCCCGTCGGGCCGGGGCGCTTCGACATTCCAGCGCACCTCATCGTCATCGGCGTGGCGCTGGTCATCGCCTGGGGCACCCTCATCGTGACGGGTTTGCGCAAGCAGAGCGTGCGGCCTTGGCTGGCCGACGCGCTGTGGTGGCTGATTCCCCTGGGACCGGTGCTGCAAGTGCGGCTGGTACCCGCGCCGCTGCTGGTCTCGGACCGCTTCCTCTACCTGCCCATCGCCGGAGCCGCGGTGCTGGTGGCACGCGCCTTCTCGAAGTTGCCCGAACGGCACGTGCGCGCCGCGAGACTGGGCCTCGCGGGCTGGGCGACGGCCGCGGCGGTGATGTTGTCGCTGGCGCTGCCGTCCTACGTCGACAACCACACCTTCTTCGCGCGCGAGTTCAGCCTCCACCCCGGGCACCTCTTCGCCGCCGAAGGGTACGGCCGCGCGCTCGATGCCAGTGGCAATTTCTGGGCGGCGCAGAAGGTGTTCCAGACCCGCCTCGAGCGCGGAGTACCCGAGCACCGCCGCCTCGAATTGCTTTCGGTGATGGCCTCGACGTACCACCGCACGTTGCGCGACGACCAGGTGCGCGAGCTCACGCAGCTGGCCTCGTACTTCTCGGGCATCGTCAACAACAACCCGAAGTCGCTGCAGCTGGGAGACCGGGAATGGGAGCTGAGCCCCCGTGCCGCGGCCGAGACGAACCTCATGAACTCGCAGGACGGCCTCTATTTCCGCGAGCTGCGCGCCGACCTGCTTTCGCGCCTGGGTCAACAGGAAGAGATTCTCAAGGTCGTCGCCCGCCGCCGCCGCCGTGAACCGGGAGCCGAATCGACGCTCGACCTCGCCCGCCGCCTCGCCATCGCCGACAAGTGGATGGAGGCGTTGGTGGTGCTCGACGAAGACACGCCCCGGTACCGCGAGCTCGAACGGTCGCCGCTCGCCCGCTTCATCCGCACCTCGTCCACCCTCGCGCCGCAGGTGCCCGAAACCGCGGCCTCGTTCGCGGTGCGGCGTG
The DNA here is from genome assembly GCA_003243425.1 of Archangium gephyra. GTDB lineage: Bacteria > Myxococcota > Myxococcia > Myxococcales > Myxococcaceae > Archangium_A > Archangium_A gephyra_A. The sequence goes on from QFQP01000038.1 coordinate 18,742, forward strand.
CGGCCGTCTACGCGCGGCTGGGCGCTCCATGGCGCGCGCGCCGCGAACTCGAGCCCTTCATCACCACTGACGCGGCTGACCCGCGGCTGGTGCATGCACGCGTTCAGGTCGAAATCTCGGACCTCAACTACGAGCGCGCGCTCGAGATTCTCGACGAGGCCATCGCCCGGCAGCCCGGCGAGACCTCGTTTGCCGACGCACGCCGCGAAGTCACCGCCGCACAGGACCTGTGGAAGCGCGCGGTGGAGGTCGAGTTGATGGCCGCAGAACCCGCGACGATGTGACGTCAGCGGAAGTCGCGGCGCGAGAACACCAGGCTCGCCGCGGTCACGAAGAGCAGCGCCCAGGCGGCGCCGACCCCGCATGACGACAGCAGCTCCGGCAGCTCGATGGTCGATTCCCACGCCGCTTCGACGCGGTAGTCGAGCCGGTCCAGGTTCGGCACCAGCGCGTAGAGCACGCCGCACGCCCGCGCGAGACCCGGCAGGTCGGTGCGCTGCGAGAGCGCGAAGAGGTCGGGGCTCAGGTGTCCCATGAGGTACACGCCGACGAGCGACAGCGCGCCCACCAGCTGACCGGTCGAAGCCGACAACAACAACCCCAGCGCGGCCAGCACGAAGAGCTCGACCCACAAGCCCAGCAACGCCGCGCCCATGGCGCCGGTCGGCTGCACCCCGAAGAGCAGCAACTGCAGGCCGTAGAAGAACGCCATCGCCGCCAGCAACACGGTCAGCGTGGTCATCATGCCGAGGTAGCGGCCGACGACGAACTGCGTGCGGCTGATGGGGCGCGACATCACCAGGAACACGGTGCGCTTCTCGATTTCGCGGCTCAGCGTGCCGACCGACAGGAACATCGAGAGCGCGGCCATCAACAGCGCCATCACGCCGAGGCCGAAATCGGTCACCGCACGGTCGATGGTGAAGACCGTGGTGTTCATGACCAGCGTGGTCAGCAGAATCAGCACGCCGGCGAATACGCCCACCACCACGGTGATGCGGTTTCGCAATGCTTCGCGAAAGCCCGCCAGCATCAACGCCAGAATCACCCTCATTCCAGCATGCCTCCGACCTGCTGCCCGCTGCCCTTCACCGCGGCGACGAAGGTGTCTTCCAGCGAGAGCTGCAGGGGGTGCACGCGCGTCACCTTCCACCCGCGCGTGAGCGAAAACTGCAGCACGTTCTGCAGCGCGTCGGCAGGCACTTCGAAGATCGCGCGCCCGCTGAGCAGCTCTCGGCGCACCACGCCCGGCACCTCGGGGAACCCTTCGGCTTCCTGGTGTTCCACCACCACCTCGAAATTGCGCGTTCCGGTGCTCATCAATTCCTGCACGTGGCCCGACTTCCAGACCTTGCCGCCCACCACCAGGGCCACGCGGTCACACAGGCTCTCGACGTCACTGATGATGTGCGTACAGAACAGCACCGCCGCGCCGCGCGACCGCTGCTCGATGATGAGCTCGCGCACCAGCTTCCGCCCCAGCGGGTCGAGGCCCGAGGTCGGCTCGTCGAGAATGATGAGCCTGGGGTCACCCAGCAGCGCACCGGCCAGCATCGCGCGCTGGGTCATGCCCTTGCTGTAGCGGCGAATGGCGAGGTGCCCGTGTTTCTGGAGCTCGACGCGCTCGATGACGCGGTCGACCTGCCGGTTGGCCTCGGCGCCATGAAGCCCCGCCAGCGCGGCTTGAAAATGCAGGTACTCGCGGCCGGTGAGGTGCTCGTAGGGCGCGGGCATTTCAGGCACGTAGCCCACCGGCACGCGCGACCTCGCTTCGCGCACGTCGACGCCGAACAACGTCGCCTTGCCCGCCGACGGCCACACCAGGTTCAGCAGAATCTTGATGCACGTCGACTTGCCGGCGCCGTTGGGGCCGATGAGGCCGAACACCTCCCCGGGCTTCACCTCGAAGCTCACGCCCGACAGCGCGCGAACGCTCTTCCGGCCCATGAAGCCAAGACGGTACGTCTTCTCGAGACCTTCGACCTGAACGACTGGAGTCATGGCGGCAGGAGCGGTTGATGCGGACGCAAGCGCGACGGGCGGGAGCTTGCCCTCGCGCCTTCAGGCGTCAAGCTGATGGTTCCGCCGAGCGGGTCTTCGGGCACACCGGGCAACAGCTTCGCGCCGACGAGCTCGTCGAGGTCGACAGCGGCGCGGCCGTGGGCTTCTCTGAAAAGGGCAGCGGCGTCGTCCACTTCGACGAGCAGCTTTTCCTGCTCGATTTCCAGCAGCCGCGTGGTGAAGAAGGCGCGCGTCTCGTCATCGGAGTTCTCGCTGACCTGACGGGCGAACTCGGTGGCAGCGTCGAAATCACCGGCGTTGGCGTACAGGCGCGTGGCGAGCTGCGCGAGGTAGGCTGGCGCGCGCGGCGACTTCGAAGCGCGCTCCAACACCCGGGCGGCAGCCGCGGGGTCGTGCTTCATGTTGAGCAGCAGAAACGACTGGTAGATGGCCAGGCGCGGCTCGTCGGGCAGCGTGCGCATGCCCTTGTCGAGCAACGCGACGGCCTCGTCGACGTTCCAGGTCTCGTCGCCCACGTCGATGGTGCCCAGCAGCCCACCAACCATGTACGCGTAGAAGAAGGTCGGCTCGAGGTCGGTGACGAACTCGCCCCACTTGATGACCTGCTTGCCTTCCCACGGCAGCTTCGCGGTGGCCGCGAGGTTCACCATTCGAATCCAATAGAAGTCGGTCACCATCGAGGCGACGGGCTTGCTCAAGACCCGCACCATGCGCTGGTCGGGCAACAGGGTCTGACCCCGGACGTTGTGGGTGAAGCGCGGGGTGTCGTGAAACCACGCGATGACGGCGACCGACGCGGCGAGGAGAGCGATTCGGAGCATGGGAGTGCGGGGAAAAAACAACGGGCGGGCAACTCGCCAGGAGTTACCCGCCCGAAGTTGCCTTCAACTGAAGTCGATTACGGGCAGGCGACGTCGTTGTAGGTGTTGACCGGCGTACCCGACGGGCCGTTCTGGGCGTCGGCGCAGGCGCCGGCGGTGACGGTCAGCGTCATCGAGCCACCGATGGCCCACGTGTCGTTGTCCGAGTCGTTGTCGACGGTGCCGGTCGCGGTCGAGACGAAGAAGCCGTTCGGACCAGCCGAGATACCTGCCGAGGCCAGCGTGCCGCCGCTGCCGTTATCAGCCGTCGCCGTGAACGAGCCAGAAGGCGTAGGAGCCGCGATCGCGCCCGAGCCGATCTTGTACACGTCGACCTCGATGAGGCCGACGTCGCCAGTCGCGGCCGGGAGGGTCGCCGCGTTGCGCTGCTGCGAGGCGGCGCCGCCGATGCGGTACGCGTAGCGGTTACCACGCTCAGGAATGAAGCCGACCTGGTTGAACGCCGACGAGTAGGTGTCCTTCTCGGCGAAGTACGACTTCTCGGCCTGGAAGACGCCCTTGAGGTTGGTCTTGGCTTCCGACTGCTTGGAGCGAGCCTGGAACTTGATGAAGTTCGGAATCGCGATGGCGGCAAGGATGCCGATGATGGCGACGACGATCATCAGCTCAACGAGGGTAAAACCCTTCTTCTTCAGCAAGCTCTTCATGGTGTTCTCCGGTTTTGATTTTTGAACTGCGGTGAAATCCGCGCTGATCCGTAGAGCAACTGTGGGGCCAAGCGCGTTACGACGGCTGCGAACGTAATGTCAGGTACTTACGTCGTCTACTTTTGGGCTCAGTGACAAATTTTGTCAGCCGCGCGTTGCCGATCTTCGGCCTTGCAGCGAACAGAAACGCCTGAAAACACCGGTGGTTACGCGTGCTCAGCACGCCCACACCCAGCGCGGGTCGGATCAGATTCGGAGGCGGTCAGTCGCGCAGGTGATGCTCTTCCGGCCGTACTCCGCCAACCCGTGTGCCAGCTCCGTGAGCGTGCCCGTCGAGGCGCGAAGGCTGTTGGCCTTCAACAACATCGGGAGGTTCACCCCGGTCAAAACTTCCATGCGCTTTTCACGGCACAGCGCCATGGACTGGGTGCACGGCGAGCCGCCGATGAGGTCGGCCAGCACGATGACGCCTTCGCCGGTGTCGACGGTGCGCACCGCGTCTTTGATGGCCGTGCGGAGGTCGTCGATGGAGGCGCCGGGTTCGACGCTGCAGGAAGTGGCCTGGTCGAGCTTGCCGACGATTTGCTCGGCGGTGGCGAGCAGTTCAGCGGCGAGATGCCCATGTGATGCGACGACGAAACCGACCATGGATGAACTCCGGCTACCTGACGACTCCACTAGCTTCGTCCTTTCCGGGCTGCAAGCAAGCGTGGCTACCGCTTCGGTTTACCCAGAACGGGGACCGTCAGCCCTTCGGGAATCGACACCTCGACCACGCTGCTCTTCCCGGCGCGCAGCACGTCGTAGCGAAGCGTCTCGCCCTGCTTGAGCGCCCGCAGCGTTCTGGCGACCTTCGCGGTGTCGGTGGCCGGCACGCCGTTGACGCTGACGATGAGGTCCCCGCCCAGGCGCACCTTGTTTCCTCCGACGTCGGCCTCCGTCTTGCCGCCGCGCAGCCCGCCCTTCGCCGCGGCGCTGTCTTCCTTCACCGTCTCGACCAGAAAGCCACCTTCGACGGGCCAGTTGAAGAGCTCGGCCACGTCTTTGGGAATGAAGCGCAGCCCCACGCCGAGGTACGGCAGCGCGTCGTCGAACAGGCGCGAGCGCACCGTATTACTCGGCACCGCGAAGTTGAGGCCCACGCTGCCGCCGCTCTTGCTGAGCATGAAGCTGGCGATGCCGACGACCTCGCCCTTGTCGTTGAACAGCGGCCCGCCGGAGTTGCCCTGGTTGATGGCCACGTCGGTCTGCAGCAGGTGCCGGGGCACGAGGCCGGGCCGGTCGTTGGTGCGCAGCGCGCTGACCACGCCCGACGTCAGCGAGTGCTCGAGGCCGTAGGGCGCGCCGATGGCAAACAGCCGCTGACCGGGCTTGAGGGCGTCACTGTCGGCGAGCGGAACGACGGTGAACTTCTTCGGCAGCTCGGCGACCTTGAGCAGCGCGAGGTCTTCTGTGCGCGAGAGCGAGACCACGGTGGCGATGGCCTTGAACGCGTCGTCGCGCCAGCGCACCTCGATGACGTCCGCCGATTCCACGACGTGCGCGGCGGTCACCACGTACCCGTCCTTGTGCACCAGCACTCCCGAGCCGGTGCCGATGGTGACGGCCACGAGTGAAGTGGTCTCGTCTTCGCGAACGATGCGCTCACCGACGCGAATGGTGACGACGGCATCATCGACCTTCGGGAAGAGCTCTTCAGGGGTCGCGGTGGTGAGCAACGAGAACAACGCGAGGCTGAGCATGCGCGCGATGTTGCCCGAAGCTCACGGCGCGACGCGCGCGAAATCCAGCACGGCGGCGGCGATGGCGGCCGAGAACGCAGCGTGCGTCGCGGGCGCTTCCCAGCGGGCCACCTCCTGCACGTCGAGCGCGTGGTGCGTCTCGATGATGACGGTGGGAATGGTGGAACCGCGCAGAAAGTACACGCGCTGCTTCAACGGCCTGCTGTCGATCCACCCCGAGGGTTCGACGCCGTCCTGACGGTAGAGCGCGCCGTAGTCTTCGCCTCCGTAGGCGACGAAGCCGGCTTCACGGAGCCGCTTGCCGACCGCGCGCCCGAGCCGCTCCCGCCGGGGAAACGCTGGGCCTTCGTCGCTCCAGAGCACGGCGAACCCGGGCGCGTGGGGGTTCTGCCAGCAGGTGCCGCCGTCGGGCTGCGCGAGCGGCCACGCTTCACCGCGCACGTCGGAATGGAGGCTGATGATGACGTCGGCCTTCCACGCCGCGGCGCGCGCGAGCCGGGCCGCGTACTTCGACCCCGAGGCGGTGAGCCGCGACTGCATGACCTCGAAGCGGCCGGTGGCGAGCAACGCCGCGCCGAGCTTCTGCGCGGCGCGAGCGTGTGGCCTCGTTCTTCCTGACAGAAGCAGCCGAGCGCGCCGACGTTGCCGGGCGCGCCGTGGCCGGCGTCGATGAAGACGCGGAGCCTTCGCGCGGGTTCGTCGGGGAGCGGGACGGTGGTGAGCGTGGCGTCGTCAGCGGGCCATGCAGCGAGGAGGAGCGCCAGCAGCACGCGCGTGGAACGACGGGTGCCCCCGGAAGGTTCCCGCGGCCGCGCTGGCTGAGGGCCGAACGTCTGAGCGGCTTCCCGTCGTCACCGCTTCACGCAACCGCTGGGTTCACGCCGCTGACGTCACGCGCTCCGCGAGCTCGCGTTCGTCGCCGGCGAGGGGCTTCAAGGTCTGCCGCAGCTGGAGCGGTGTGGGCCGCTGCGCCGGGTCTTTCGCGAAGCACGCGCGGAGGACTTCAGGAACCTGCGGGAGCTGAACCTCACGAATGCGGTCCATGGTCTCGAGCGCGGTCTCGCCATCGAACGGGCGCGCGCCGCTGATCAGCTCGACGGTCAACGTGGCGAGGGAAAACACGTCGCTCGCCGCCGTGAGTGGCCGGCCCGACACCTGCTCGGGCGACATGTACGCCCACGAGCCCTTGCGAACGCCGCCGCGGGTTTGATCTTTCAACAACGTCGCCTTGGCGATGCCGAAGTCACCCAGCTTCACTTCGCCGGCGCGGCTGATCAGCACGTTCGCCGCGCTGACGTCGCGGTGGATCAACCCGAGCGCCCGGCCCTGCTCATCCTTCGCGGCGTGCACCGCGTTGAGGGCCAGACACAGCTCCGAGGCCACGAAGTACGCGAGCGCCTCGGGCAACGGCAGCAACGTCGACGCGTCACGCCCGTCGACCCACTCGAGCCGGACCCACGGCCTGCCCGCGAACACGCCGCTGTCGTGCGCCTGCACCAGACAGCGGTGCGACAGCGACGCCTGCAGCCTCGCTTCTTCAGCGAACATGCGCTCCCACGCGGGCTCGCCCACGTATTCTTCACGCAGCAGCTTGAGCGCGATCGTCTTCTGAAAGTCGCTCGCGCCGAAGGCCGTCGCGCGGAACACCTCGGCCATGCCGCCCTGCCCCACGCGCTCGTGCACTTCGAATGGGCCGAAGGTCTTCACTCGTCGTCACCTCCGGAATGCAGGCCGTGCTTCTTGAGCAACGCGCGCCAGTGCTTGCGGTCGACGTCGGCGTCTCGCGCCGCCGCCGAGAGATTGTCGCGGTTCCGCGCCATCACGTCGCGCAGGTACGTGAGCTCGAACTGCTCGAGCACCGCGTCCTTCGCGTCTTTGAAGCTGAGGTCGGTGCGCACGCCGAACGCGTCACCGGCGGCCACGGCGCCGACGTTCAACTTCAGCTCCGCGAACGACTTCGCGCCCGGCGAGAGCACCAGCGCGCGCTCGAGCACGTTGCGCAATTCACGAACGTTGCCCGGCCAGCGATGGCCCTTGAGCCGGTCCAGGTTCTCGCCGGCGACGCCCTGCGCATCGAAGCCGCGACGCTTGAGAATCTCCTCCACCAGCAACGGCAGATCTTCCCGGCGCGCGCGCAGCGGCGGCAGCTCGAGCGTCACCACCGACAGGCGATAGAAGAGGTCGGCGCGAAAGCTCCCGTCGGCGACGGCGCCCTGCAGCCCCACCGGGGTCGCGGCCACCACGCGCACGTCGACCGGCCGCTCGGCGTCGGCACCGACCGGCTTCACGGTGCGCGCCTCCAACACGCGCAACAACCGCGACTGCACGGCCGCAGACACGCGGCCCAGCTCGTCGAGGAACAAGGTGCCGCCATCGGCACGCACGAACGCGCCCTTGCGGTCGGCCTGCGCGCCGGTGAACGCGCCCTTCACGTGACCGAACAACTCACTCTCGAGCAGCGACTCGGGCAGCGCGCCACAATCGACGGTGACGAACGGGCCTCTGCGACGGTGACTTGCATCATGCAAGGCACGCGCGACGAGCTCCTTGCCGGTGCCGGTCTCGCCGGTGACGAGCACCGTCACGTCACGCGGCGCCGCCAGCTCGATGACCGCGAACACCTCCCGCATGGCGACGCTCTCGGCCACCAGCTCGCCGAGCCTCCGCGACGCCGACGGCCGCACGTCGAGCGTGCGCGACTGGGGCTCGATGCGCAGCGTGGTGCGGCCCGCCTTGAAGGTCGCGCCCGCGGTGACCTCCAGCGACTGCACGCGCGAGCCCTCGAAGAAGGTGCCGTTGGTGCTTTCGAGGTCGACCACGCGGAAGCGGCCGGCCTCCGGCGTCACGCGCAGGTGCCGCTCCGACACGGTGTCGTCACGGAGCTGGAGGTCGACGCCCTTCGCGCTGCCCACCACGCGCTCCCCGTCGAGCGGCACGGCGCGCGAAGCGTCGGGCCCTTCGACCACCACCAGCTGACAGCGCAGCGCTGCGCCGGACTCATCGAGCTGCGTGGACAGTCGCATCTGGGCCACGTCGCGCAGCGTAGCGTGACACCTGAAAACCCGGTCCTTATTGCCGCGGCATGCGCGCGCTCACACTCCTCGCTCTGCTCTCGACGGCGGCGGTCGCTGAAGAACCGAAGTTCGCCATCAGCGCCCCGCCCGGGTTCGCCGTCAGCGTGTGGGCCAACGCGCCCAACGCGCGCTCGATGGTGTGGGGCGACAAGGGCACCCTGTTCGTCGGCACCAAGGACAAAGGCGTGGTCTACGCCGTGCGCGACTTCAACGGTGACGGCTTCCCCGACGTGAAGGTCCTCGCGAAGGACCTCCGTGAGCCGACCGGCGTAGCCTTCAGGAACAAGGCGCTCTACGTGGCCACCATCGAAACGCTGCTGCGCTTCGACGACATCGAAGACAACCTCGAGAAGACGCTCAAGCCGGTGAAGGTCACCACGTTCCCCAGTGAGGGCTGGCACGGCTGGCGCGAAATCGGCTTCGGCCCCGACGACAAGCTGTACGTGGCCATCGGTGCGCCCTGCAACGTGTGCGAACCGAAGGAGGGCTACGCCGTCATCTTGAAGATGAACCCCGACGGCACCGAGCGCACCACGGTGGCGAAGGGTGTTCGCAATTCGGTCGGCATCACGTGGCACCCGACGACCCGGCGGCTCTGGTTCACCGAGAACGGCCGCGACATGATGGGCGACGACAAGCCGGAAGATGAGCTCAACGTGGTGCTGGCCGAGGGCTCGAACTTCGGGTTCCCCGCATGTCATCAGGGCGACCTCGTCGACCCGGAGTTCGGCAAGGGGAAGAAGTGCAGCGACTACGTGGCGCCAGTGGCGAAGCTGGGGCCGCACACCGCCGCGCTCGGGCTCGCGTTCTACACGGGCAAGTCGTTCCCGAAGGAATACCGGGGCGACCTCTTCATCGCGCTCCATGGCTCGTGGAACCGCTCGAAGAAGTCGGGCTACCAGGTGGTGCGCGCGAAGGTCGACGGCGACAAGGTGACGAAGGTCGAGCCGTTCCTCACCGGCTTCCTCGTGGGCGAGAAGACGCTGGGCCGGCCGGTCGACGTCATCGTCGCCAGTGACGGTGCGCTGCTGGTGAGCGACGACGAGACGGGCAACATCTACCGCGTCGCCCCGAAGTGACCTCCGTGTCCCTCGGCTGCGCGGGGAAACGAGAGCGTCAGAGGTCCACCACCACCAGCGTGATGTTGTCGTGGCTGCCCGCCGTGAACGCCGCGTCGACCATGCGCTGACACGCCGTCGTCGCATCACCGCCGGCTACCAGCGCTTCCAACGCCTCATCGGTGAACGGGTCGTAGAGCCCGTCGGTGCACAAGAGCACCCGGTCACCGCTCCGCAGCTCGAACACCGCCGTGTCGGCGAGATGATCCGCCGGCAACCCGAGCGCCCGGGTGATCTGATTCTTGAACTGAAACAGGTGCCGCGGAGGCACGTCGGCGCCGCTGGCCTTCAACTGCGCGTACATCGAGTGGTCGACGGTCAGCGCCTGCAGCACGCCTTCACGAAACCGGTACACGCGGCTGTCGCCCACGTGCGCGACGGTGAGCCGATTTCTCTCGAGCAACACCGTGGCGAGGGTCGAACCCATCTGCGAACCGGTGCCCTTCTTCTGATGAGCAATCGAGCGGTGCGCCTCGAGCGCGCCCATCGCGAGCAGATTTTCACTCAACGTGCGCGCGCGACTGCCACGCCCCGGCCACGTGCCTTCCGGGTCTGCACGGCAGCGCGAAACGAACCCACGCAGCGCGTCGACCGCCAGCTGACTGGCCACTTCGCCCGCGTCGTAGCCGCCGAGCCCGTCGGCCACGGCGTACAGCTGCAGGTCCACATCGACACACAGGTTGTCTTCGTTGTTCGAACGTCGGCCGGTGATGGTCAGCGAAGCGAAGTCGTTCATGCGACGGGTGATTTCCACGCGTCGTGCCGCGCCAACCGTTGATCATTTCAAGCGCCCCCGGGGCGGCGACACCCCGCTTGCCACGCGTCAGTGGGGTGCGTCGTCACCATCGGCGCTCGTCGCCGCGTGAGACCGGAATCCGCGGCGCGCGCTGCTACGTACGCGGGTCATGAATCAACGGCTGCTTCTGGGAAGTGTCGTCGTTCTTTCGCTCTTCACCGTCGGTTGCGCTCCGGAGTGCGTCGATCAATTCGACTGCCCCGGCGGCGACACCGCGATGACGTGCCAGGCAGGCAAGTGCGTGCCGGTCACCGCGACCGGAGGTGGTTCCGCGACGGGCGGCGGCTCGGCGACCGGCGGCGGCACCGCGACCGGTGGCGGCACGGCGACGGGCGGTGGCGGCGGCGGTGGTGAAGAGATGGATGCCGGCGCCGACGCGGGCATGGAGGAAATGGACGGCGGGACCGACGCGGGCATGGAGCTGGACGCCGGCATGGACCCCGACGCAGGGGTCGACGGCGGCGTGGTGCTGGGCGACACGCTGGCGCTGACCTCGAACAACCGCATCATCAGCTTCGATTTCGCGACGGCGACGGTGCGCACCGGCGCCACCATCAGCGGCCTGCAGACCAACGAGACGCTCGTGGGCTTCGACCTGCGGCCGGCGACCAGCGAGGTCATCGCGCTCGGCAGCAGCGGGCGGCTCTACACGGTCGACGCCACCACGGGCGTGGCGACGCTGAAGGCTGCCCTGCAGTCCGACCCGTCTGACACCACGGCGCCGTACGTGGGCCTGACCGGCACCAGCTTCGGCGTCGACTTCAACCCCGTGGTCGATCGCCTGCGCGTCATCAGCGCCGACGGTCAGAACCTGCGCATCAACGTCGATACCGGCGCGACCATCACCGACGGCACGCTCAACGTCGCCAACGTGACGCGCACCGGCGTCACCGCGACCGCGTACACCAACAGCTTCGCCGCCGCGTGCCGCACCGCGCTCTACTACCTCGACACCACGACTGATCAGCTCCTCACCACGACTGACCCGAACGGTGGCGGGCTCACGGTCGTCGGCGCGCTCGGCATCGATGCCTCGGCCTCGTCGAGCTTCGACATCGTGCCCGTCACCACCGGCGGCAACACGGCCTTCGCGGCGCTCACCGTCGCAGGGGCCACCGGGCTGTACGACCTCAACCTGAGCACCGGCGCGGCCACGCTCGCGCGCCCGGTGACCGGCCTCGACGCCAACGAGTCGCTGCTCGGGGTGGTGCAGCGCACGCCGCCCGCGGCGCCCACGCAGGCGCCCGGTGATTTCGTGGGCCTCAACGACCAGAACGAACTGGTGACCTTCAACGCCGCCGCGCCGCAGAAGCTGTGCACCGGCCCCACGGCGGTCACCGGCATCACCGGCACCGCGCGCGGCATCGACGTGCGCCCCGCCAACGGCCTCGTGTACCTGCTGAGCTCGACGGCGTTCCTCTACACGGTCGACCTGACCACCGGCGCGGCGACGCAGGTCTCGCAGCTGGCGGCCGACCCGAACGACACCACGCAGCCGTTCACCGCCCTCAACGGCACCGACCTGAGCCTCGACTTCAACCCCACCGTCGACCGCCTGCGCGTCTTGAGCAACACCGCGCAGAACCTCCGCGTGAACGTCGACACCGGCCTCGTCACCACCGACACCGACCTCACCATCGGCGGCGGCGCAGGCGCGGGCGTCACCAGCGCGGCGTACACCAACAGCTTCGGTGGCGCGCTCGAGACCACCATCTACGCCATCGACTCGATGACCGATTCACTCATCACCTCGGCGTCGCCCAACGCGGGCACGTACACGGTGGTCGGCGCGCTCGGCGTGTCGCTCACCAACAACACGGCCTTCGAAATCGCGGGGCAGAGCAACGTGGCGTATGTCGCCGGTGAAGTGACGGGCACGCCGGGCGTCTCGTCGCTCTTCACGGTGAACCTCGCCACGGGCGCGACGACGCGCGTGAACACCATCGGCGGTGGGCGGGCGCTCGTGGGCTTCACCTCACGCGTCGCGCAGCGCGCCGAGGTCTTCGCCGTCACGCAGAGCAACCGCCTCATCTCGTTCTCGCCGGCGGCGCCGGGCACGCTGACGCTCGACGTGGCCATCACCGGGCTCGGCACGAGCGAGAACGTGGTGGGCGTCGACTTCCGGCCGGCCTCGGGTCAGCTGGTGGCGCTCACCAATCAGAGCCGGCTGTACGTGCTCGACCTCGTGACGGGCGCGGCGAGTTCGGCGCTGGTGATGGCCGCCGACCCGGCGGACATGAGCGACGCGTTCACCACGCTGCAGGGCACGACCTTCGGCATCGACTTCAACCCCACCGTCGACCGGCTGCGCGTGGTGTCGACGATTCCGCCCTCGGGCGTCGGGGTGCTCGCGCGCGGGGAAAACCTGCGGGTGCACCCGACGACGGGCGCGGTCATCACCGACACGCGGTTTGCGCCGCTGGCCTCGAGCATCAACCTCTTCGCGGCGGCGTACACGAACAGCTTCGCCGGCGCGACGAGCACCACGCTCTATTACGCCGACTCGGCAGACAACACGCTGCTGAGCACCGCGGCGCCGAACGACGGCACCACGACCAGCGTGGGCCCGCTCGGGGTCGACGTCGACGACGTGGGTGACTTCGACATCGCAGGTCAGGCCAACAACCTGGCGCTCGGTGCGTTCCACGTGAGCGCGCAGACCAGCTCGCACCTGTACCGGGTGAACCTGGCGAGCGGTGCGGCGACCGACGTGGGCGCCATCAACATCGCCTCGCCCGTGGTGGGCATTTCGACGCGCTTCCGTTGAGCGTCGGAGTCGGGCCGGCCGGTCACTTCGGTGATGGGCTGGCCCGTCGTGTTTCATTCATGAAGCGGTGAATGCCGTCGGCTCGTTAACGTGCGCGGCATGGACGAAACGCACCCCGAGCTGCGGAGCGCCGTACGCTTCCTGCCCCGCATGAACTTTGGTCCGTTCGTCGCGAGCGTGGCGCGGTCACTCACCGGGTTGATGCGACCCCGAAAACCGCCGGCCGGAGTGACGGTCGAGCGGCGCGTGGTCAAGAACGTGCCGGTGTGGCTGTACCGCCCTGCGAAGGCGAGCGCTCCTACGGCGGTGATGCTGTGGATTCATGGCGGCGGCTTCGTGCTGGGTTCGCCGCTGCAGGACGAGCCGGAGTACTTCCGCTTCGTGCAGACGCTGGGCATCACCGTGGCCGCGGTCGATTACCGGCTGGCGCCGAAGCACCCGTACCCCGCGCCGATGGACGACTGCGCGACGGCGTTGAACTGGCTGCACGACGACGCGGAGGCGCTGGGGATTCGCCGTGGTTCCATCATCATCGCCGGGGCGAGTGCCGGCGGTGGGCTGGCGGCCGGGCTGACGCTGCGCGCGCGCGACGAGGGGAAGGTGCGGCCGCGTTTTCAATTGTTGATCTACCCGATGCTCGATGACCGCACGGTGAACCGGACGAATCACGACACGAGCAACGTCGAGGTGTGGCACCCGGGGAGCAACCGCTTCGGGTGGTCCTCGTATCTGGGCGTGGCTCCCGGGAGCGAGGGCGTGGCGTCATACGCGGCGCCGGCCAGAGAAACGAATCTGCGTGGGCTGCCGCCGACGTGGCTGGGCGTGGGCTCGACGGACCTGTTCTTCGATGAAGACGTCGCGTACGCGACGCGGCTGCGTGAGGCCGGCGTGCCGTGCGAGTTGGAGCTCGTGCGCGGCGCGTTTCACGGGTTCGATGCAATGGCGCGCGGCACGGACGTGGTGAAGGCCTTTCATCGCAGCCAGGAAGCAGCGTTGCGGTTTCTTCTCTGAGGGTGAGGCGTCTGGCAACGGGCCGGGGCGGTCTGCTCGTCGCGCACGGCACCTCGCCACGCACGCTCGGTCTTCACTTCACCCGTCTTCGTGACCGTGACGTTCGTGGTGACGAAAACCACATCCCGCTGTGGTCCAGCTCACCACGAAGGTCCGACTTCATGCGTTGAGTGAATTCGTCGCGCGCGACGACCCCCCCAATGCCTCCATCAAGGCGTTCGTGGTGACGAAAACCACATCCCGCTGTGGTCCAGCTCACCACGAAGGTCCGACTTCATGAGTCGAGTGACTCGCGCCGGCCCCTCGTGGGGACGACCATCGAAGCGGACTGACGCGCGCGCCTCCGGCTCGAAGTCGAGAGGCCAACGCGCGACGTGCTCGACGTTGGCGAGTCATCGACACCGCTCTTCCCAGACGTCGTCGCGTGACCGCCGACGACACCCACTGCCTCCATCGAGGCGCTAAGACGCCGCCCGTGCCTCAGCGCTGGCTCTTCAGCCCCGCCACCGACCTCGCGGCCTTCGCCGGCACGGCCCTGCTCTCGTTCGCCTTCGCGACGCTCGCGCCCTCGCTCGGAATCCCCACCGACACACCCCCGTGGGTGTGGCTGCTCTTCGTGGTCTTCATCGACGTCGCGCACGTCTGGGCCACGCTCTTCCGCACGTACCTCGACGGTGAAGAACTGCAGCGCCGACCGCTTCTCTACGCCGGTGCGCCGCTCTTCGCCTTCGCCGCCGGCGTCATCCTCCACGCCATCTCCGACGCGCTGTTCTGGCGCGCGCTGGCGTACGTCGCGGCGTGGCACTTCATCCGCCAACAGGTGGGGTGGATGGTGCTCTACGGCCGCCGCGCGAAGAGCTCGGAGCGCGAAATCACCTTCGACCGCCTCGCCATCCTCGCGGCGACGCTCGGGCCCGTCGTCTGGTGGCACGCCAACCTGCCGCGCACCTTCTGGTGGTTCCGCGAGAACGACTTCATCTCCGGCCTGCCCGCCAGCGTGGGCACCATCGCGCTGATCATTCACGCGCTCGTCCTGATCAGCTGGCTCGCGCACGCGGTGCTCACCCGAACGTTCCACCCCGGCAAGACGCTGCTCCTCTTCGCGACCTGGCTCGCATGGTTCGGTGGAATCGTGCTCGCAACGAGCGACCTGACCTTCACGGTGATGAACGTCGCGCTGCACGGCGTGCCCTACTTCATCCTGCTCCGCCGCTATCAACGCTCGCGCGTCGAAGAGTCCGGCTACGGCCGGCTCAACAAGCTGCTGCGCTACGGCCTGCCGGTGTTCCTGCTGCTGCTCCTCACGCTCGCGTTCCTGGAAGAGCTCGTGTGGGACCAGCTGGTCTGGCACGAGCACCCGATGTTCTTCGGAGCCGGTGGCTTCGACCTCCCCGCCACGCTGATGACGCTCATCGTGCCGCTGCTCTCGCTGCCGCAGACCACGCACTACGTGCTCGACGGCTTCATCTGGAAGACACGAAATGATCCGCACCTGACTGCGCGGCTCGGTTGGCATCGGTAACACGGGTCAATAAGGTCGCGCGCAGTCGTGACTGGGTCGGCCGCCGCAAAACCGTTGGTGCTCTACGTGGAAGACGACGCCGACACGTTCCGGCTCGCCCAGCTGCGTCTGCAACAACGCTACGAAGTCATCAACGCGTCGACCGACCTCGAGGCCGCGCAGCTGCTCGCCAGGCACGGTGACAACCTCTACGCGGTGCTGCTCGACGTCGAGCTGCAGGGCAGCCAGCTCGACGGGCTGGCGCTGGTGCGCGCCATTCGCGGCATGCCGCCGACGATGCCGCAGCCCTCTTACGCGAAGCAGATTCCGGTGCTGCCGCACACGCCGCTCATCGTGATGACGGCCTACGTGACGAAGTACTCCGAGGCCGACGTGAAGGCACTGGGCGCCAACCACTTCCTCACCAAGCCCATCGACTTCACGCGCCTGAGCCTCGCGCTCGCGCAGGCCAACATTCAGTCGGTGATGGCGCGGCTCGCTGCACGTCCGGCGCGCGCGCGCTGAAACTCGCTCGGCGACTGGCCCGTCCACCGTGTGAACGCGTGAGAGAACGCAGCGGTGTCGGCGTAACCGAGCTGCGCTGCGACCTCCTTCACCGAGAGCATGGCCTGCGAGAGCAGCAGCTCGGCCCGGTGCTGACGTTCGGCCTCGAGCAGCTCGCTGTACGAGGTGCCCTCCGACTGCAGCCGGCGCTTCAAGGTGCGCGCGCTCATCGCCAACACCCTGGCCACCGCGTCGACGTCGCGGACACCCGCGCTCGTGAACAACAGCTCGCGCACGCGGGGCGCGAAGCCACCCGCCGCCTCCAGCGCCGCCAGCTCGCGTTCACATTGCTCTGCGGCGAGCTTCTGGGCGTTGGGGTCGGCCAGCTGAAACGGCGTGTGCAGCAGCGCCGCGTCGAACATCAGCCGATGTGCGCTCGCACCGAACGAGATGCGCGTGAGCCGCGGGTTGGTCGCCGCCAATCGCGCGAACCAGGCGGCCTGCGGCATCGCGAGCTCCACGCGGCCTTCGAGTTCGTGGCCGGTCATCGCCTGCCCGATGGTCGACAGGCCGATGGCCAGCGCCGGCACGATGAAGTCTCGCGCGCTCCCGAAGTCTTCCTTCTCGTCGATGGTGATGACCGCGAGCCGGCCTTCGACCGCGGAGCGCAGCCCGAGCGTCGAGGTGCGCGTGGCGATGAAGCGCTCCCCGAGTCGCAGCGCGTCTCCGACGTCGCGCGCCACCAACACCGCGAAGCCCAGGTACCCGTGCCACGACGCGCGCATCGCGAGGCCCAGGTACACGCCGAGCCCCGGCTCGCCGGTCAACGCCCGCGCACGCGCAACCAGCGCGCGGATCTGCGGCAGCTCGAGCCGAACGTCGTCACCGAGCTCGACGTCACCGAGCACGTCCTCGTCGTCGACGCCGAAGCGCCGGGTGACCTCGAGAACGTGGGTGAAGTAACTCGCCGGCAGCGACACGACGCGAACTCTACCGTGTCAGCCGAACAGCTCGGTCTTCGCAGAATCGGCGATGGCCACCACCGCGGGGTGACGCAGGCGCCGGTCGACTGAAATCGCGTAGTACTGCTGGCGAACCTCGTCGGTGCGGCCGATGACCTCGAGGTTGGTGCCCGCGAGCATCTCGGCCTCGATGGCCGTGGGCGCGATGAACACGCCACGACCGCGCAACCCGAACACGCGAATGAGCGCCGAGTCGTCGAACTCACCGACCACCCTGGGGCGCACGCCCTTGCGGCGGAACCACGCGTCGAGCTCGTTGCGAATGGCCGCGCCCTCCGACGGCAGCAACACCGGCACGCCCTCGAGCGAGTGCGGGAACCGCTTGCCCCCGGCCGAGAGCCCCTTCACCGCGAAGAAAGACGTGCCGCTCTCACCGAGCTTGTGGCTGTAGGCGCGCACCTTCACGTCGTTGGGCGCCGGCTGGTCGGCGAACACCACGTCGAACTCGTGCAGCGCGAGCCGCGAGAGCAGCTGCGGCAACGGCAGCTCGAGACATTCGAGCTGCAGGTCGGGCACCGCGTCATAGGCGGGCAGCAGGAGCCGTTCGGCGACCATCTTGGGAATCACGTCGACGATGCCGACGGTGAGCTTGACCTGCTGACCCGCGGGCCCACGCGCGAGCGTCTCCTGCAGTTCGCGCCCGAGGCGGAAGATGTCGTCGGCGTACCGGTACGTGGTGCGGCCGATGTCGGTCAGCACCAGGCGACGGCCCTGACGCTGAAACAGTTTCTGCCCCAACGAATCTTCGAGCGTCTTGAGCTGCGTCGAAATCGTCGGCTGAGAGAGAAGGAGTTCCTTGCTGGCGGCTGCGATGGTCCCCGTGCGCGCGACAGTCCAGAAGTAGAGGAGATGGTGATAATTGAGCCACGCCATGAGCGCGGGCCTCCTTTCGACGAGGCAGGTCTGACGCAAGTCATTCGACGGGAGAAAGCGATGTCGAGCGAAGGCGTGGTGTTCCGGCACGCGGTCGAAGCGCTGACCGAGCGGGTGCTGCGGCAGCAGCAGCGGCTCACACCCGAGTTCACGGCGGAGCTGCGCGCGATGGGCGTCGACGTCGACAAGCCGCGCGACCTGCCGATGGAGACGTGGCGCAAGCTGCTGCAGCTGTGCGCAGCGAGGCTCTTCCCCGAGCTCACCGAGCCCGAGGGGCTGACCGAGGTCGGCCGCGCGGTGCTCGACGGCTTCACGCAGACGCTGGTGGGCCGCGGCGCGTTGATGGTGGGCAAGATGCTGGGGCCGCAACGCTCGCTGCAACGGCTCGCGGAGTACTGGGGCTCGGCGAACAACGTCTACAGAGTGACGACGCGCGAGGTGGGCCCGAAGCACTTCGAGGTGCGCATCAACGTCGGCGGCGAGATGCGTTGGTACAATCGCGGCATTCTGCTGGGCGCGCTCGAGAAGGTCGGCGCGAAGGGCTCGGTCGAGCTTCACGAGCAGGTCGGCGGCGGCGACCTCTACATCGTCACCTGGAGTTGAAGCCTCATGGCGAAGATTGAAGGCGTGGTCTTCCGGCACGCGGTCGAGTCGTTCCTCGCGCACGTGGTGAGGCGCAACGGCCTGCTGACCGACGACTTCGTCGCCGAGCTGGCCGCCCTGGGGGTCGACGCGCACAAGCCGCGCGACACCGAAGCCGAGGTGTGGACTCCATGCTGCGCAAGACGGCGAAGCGGTTGTCGCCCGACGCGCCGGAAGCCGAGGCCCTCGAGCGCGTGGGCCGCGAGATGTTGCGCGGGCTGTTCGAGACCCTCGTGGGCCGCGGCATGTTGATGGTGATGAAGCTGCTGGGGCCGAAGAAGGCGCTGCTGCAGATCGCCGAGAGCTACAAGACGTCAGACACCATCACCAGGGTGACGACGCACGAGTTGTCGCCGACGCACGTGAAGTTGTCGTTCAACAGCGTGGGCGGGGTGCCCTCGTACGTGCGCGGGCTGCTGACGGAGGCGCTGGACGCGTTCAGGGTGAAGAACGGCGTCATCACCTTCCTCGACCGCGCCGACGGTGGACCGACTTCGAAGTGAAGTGGACGTCGTAGGTCGCGCGGAAGGCTGCAATATGGTTCACGTGCATTAACTATATGCCGTAATGAACCAACTTGGCCCGCTGCTCGAGACCTTCCTGAACCACATTTCCCACCCGCGGGGCCTCGCGCTCACACACCTCGCTGAAGCGGGCGTGACGGTGGACCAGGCGATCCTCCTCGCCCGGGTGCAGTCAGCGCCGGGCGTGGCGCTGTCGGGCCTCGCCGAGGCGCTCAACCTCTCGCTCCCCTCGGTGAGCCAGATGACGGAGCGGCTGGTGAAGCAGCGCTACCTGACCCGGGAAGAATCACCCGAAGATCGGCGCAAGAAGTCGCTGCAGCTCACCGCGAAGGCGCGTCGCTTTCTGACGTCGTTCAAGAAGATCCGCGCGGAAGAATTCGCGCTGGGCGCCTCGAGGCTCAGCGAGGCCACGCAGGCCCGGCTGACGGCGGTCCTCGAGCGGGCGGTGAAGGAGCTCGAGTCGTGATTCAACTCGACCACCTCGCGGTCGACGCGCGTGACGTCGACGCGTCATCGGTGTTCCTGGCGAAGGTCCTCGGCACCGGCGCGCCAGTGCCCGAAGGCGCCGACGACGACATGCGCCGCATCGAGCTCGACCACGGCATGTTCCTGCTCTTCTCTCCGTCGCCCGAGCCACGCTTCGCGCACGTGGCCTTCAAGGTCGACGTGAAGCAGTTCCGCGAGGTGGTGACGCGGCTCACGTCGATGAACGTCGCGTTCGGCAACGACCACTTCGACACGGCGAACGGTCGAACCGAGGACCGCCTGGGCGGCGGCGGCCGCGTGTACTTCAACGACACCAACGGGCACCTCTGGGAGGTCACGTGTTGAAGCACTTCCTCGAGCAGGCCGTGCAATTGGCGTTCGAGAACATCGAGCGCGGCGGCCGGCCCTTCGGCGCGGTGCTGGTGCGCGACGGTGAAGTCGTCGCCACCGGCGTGAACGACGTCGCGGCGACCAACGACCCGACCTCCCACGCCGAGCTGAACGCGCTTCGTGCCGCGACCCGGAAGCTGGGCACGCCGAACCTCGGTGGCGCGGTCGTGTACGCCAGCGGTCACCCCTGTCCGATGTGCCTCGCGGCGATGCGGATGTGTGGCGTGGGCGCGGTGTACTTCGCGCACTCGAACGAAGACGCGGAGCCATTCGGACTTTCGACCGCGGCCGTGTACGCGGACCTCGCGAAGCCGTTTGCTGATCAGTCGATGAAGATCGAACTCGTGCCGTTGAAGAGCGACCTCTACGAGCGCTGGCACCGCGGATGACTGCCTTCAAGGTGGGCGGTGTGTGTCGGTGGCGGGTCTCTTGAGCGCGAAGCGCGCTGGCCTCGCGGCACGACACGAGTGTCTCTCCGTCGGCTTCCGCAAATTCGGGATCAGGGCCCTCGAGTGTGGAAACCCTTGCCCGAAGTCGAAGGGCCTGCGCGCGACGAGCACGTCAAGGACCCTTCGACACCGTTCCCCTCGAGGCCCGGTCGCGACGACGCCGCTCTGCGAGTTCGACGAGCGGCTCGAGCAGCGGGCGCAGTGAAAGCGCTCCGCTCGAGCCAATGCAGCGAACTGCGGCCCACCGGGCTCGACGCGCATGAACGAATACGAGAGCACTTGTCCGGGCGCTGCGCTGTCTCCAGCAGGCGAAGCACGTCGTCACCTCCAACAGCGCACGTTCGCGGTCTTCCTGCGAGAGCACGTCGCTTCAGTCGTTCAACGACCACGTCTCTGACTAAGACTCCCCCGCCGCCCATGCGTGAACGCGACGAGCCGAGGCCAGTGCTGTTGTGGTGCCTCGCGCTGTTGCCGGTGCTCGCCGCGTACGCCAACGCCGTCGACGTGGGCTTCATGTGGGACGACCGGGTGCTCATCGAGCAGAACGCCGAGCTCCACACCCTGCACGCCCCCTGGAGCTACCTCACGCGCAGCTTCTGGCAGCACGCGTTTCTTCACGGTCAGGGCCATGCGTTCTACCGGCCGCTGGTGACGTACTCGCTCGCGCTCGACTGGGCGGTGGGCGGCGGTTCCCCGAGCTGGTTCCACGTCACCAACGTCGGGTTGCACCTCACCGTCTGTACGCTCGTCTTCGTGCTCGCGCGGCGTCGTGGCGCCAGCGGCCTCGGCGCCATGGTCGCCACCATGTTCTTCGGCGTGATGCCGCGGCTCACGGAATCGGTGACGTGGGTCGTCGGGCGCACCGATGTGCTCGCGACGCTCGGGGCTTTGTGCGCGGTGTGGCTCGCTGAGCAGAAGCGCGGCAGGTGGTTCGCGCCCTTCGCGTTGTTCCTCGCGTTGATGGCCAAGGAGGTCGCGATCATCGGCGTGGCGCTGGTGTTCGCAGACGCGGCGCTTCGCGTTCGTGAAAAGAAGTCGTCGCCGCGCGACGAGCTCCCGATGCTCGGTGGCATGGTCCTCGCGGTCGTCGCGTGGTGGCTCTTCCGCGCGCAGGTGCCGAGCAATCAGCCGCTCCGGCTGCATGACGCACAGACGTTCTTCGCGGGCCTCGGTCACTACGCGTGGATGACGCTCACGCCGTGGAACCCCGTCGCGCAGATCGGCTTCGTGCTCGAGCCCGAACGCTGGGCGGTCGCGCTCGGCGTGGTCGCCACGGTCGTCGTCACCGCGCTCGCGTTCAAGTGGTGGAGGTCGGCGACACCGTGGCGCGCGCTGTGGCTGCTGGGCGCCGCCGGTGGCGTCGTCATCGTGAGCGTCGTCGTGCTCACCGTGTACACGCTCGCGTCCGACCGCTTTCTCTACCTGCCGTTCGCGTTGAGCGCGGTGGTGCTCGCACAGTGGAGGTGGCCGAGGCCGGCGTTGATCATCGCGGTGGTCGCTTCACTCGCGCTCGCCGTCGTCACCTGGAAACACAACGAGCTGTGGGCCAACCCGCTGCGCTTCTGGACCGAGGTGAAGCACACGTCGTCGCCGAAGAACCCCGGCGCACTCGCGGGGCTCGGTGACGCGCTGTACGACTTGAATCGCTTCGAAGACGCGAAGCCGCTGTACGAGCAGGCCGAAGCGCAGCGCGCCGACGAAGCACACTCGCCGACGCGCTTGAGCCTCGCGTCGGTCGATTCGCGGCTGGGCAATGACGCCGCGGCGATTGCTCGACTCGACGCGATCCTCAGGGCCGAGCCCGATTGGAAACGTGCGGCGTATGCACTCGTGTTGTTCCACGCGCGCGCCGGTGACTTCGTCGCGGCGGATCAGGCGTTGAAGAATGCGCGCGCGAGGTTCGGTGACGACGACGTGCTGCAGTCCTTCGCGAAGATGCTCGAGGAGGTGCCACCGAAGTTCGGAAGTGAGCAGGTCATCGAACGTGCTCGTGGACTTCATGCACTCGAGGCGACTCGCAAGGCAGAGCGTGAGTACCTGACGCTGCTCGACGACCCCGCGCACCGTGACGAGGCCGCGAAGTGGTTGGTGATTTTCGGCAGCGAGGCTTCTGCTCGGCGTGCGGTCGAAGCGACCGGCGACGCGGCGATGCAGGCCGAGTACGACGACCGCTTTCCCCGGGAGCTCTGATGTGGAACTGGCTGAAGAGCGCGTTCGCGTCGTTCGCCCCGAAGAGGGAGCAACGGCACTGAGGACCGCAGTTCAGAACCCGAGCGCAGGCTCGGTGGAGACACCGCTCGCCAGAGGCGCCGAGCGCTCCATCGAAGCGCTGGGCATCACTGCCCATCGGTTTCGCCGAACAGCGGAAGCACGACCGCGGCGCGTGACTGCTCCGCGGCTGATTACGGCGCCGGCTCGATACGACACGAACCCTTCGCGGTTCCGACGCACACCAGCGCGTACCCGTCGGCCTTCTCGCCGTCGGACAAGCACGCGTCGTCGGGCACCTGAATCTCACCCGACAACACCTTCACGCGGCACACGCCGCACGCGCCCATCTCGCAGCCGGCCGACATGTTGAGGCCCGCCTTGCGCGCCGCCGCCAGCACGTGCTCGCCGTCTTTCACCGGGAACGACTTCGAGCTGCCGCCCTGCACGAACTCGACCTGGAACGTCGCACCGGAACCACCGTCGTCGTGCGAGACCGAGAACTTCTCCTCGAGGATCTGCACCTTCCCGTACTTCGCGATGACCAGCTCGCGCGCCAGGTCCATCATCGGCTGCGGGCCGCACATGCCGACGAGGTCGGGGTTGGCGCGGCCTTCGAGCAACTTCGTCAGCAGGTCCTTGCTGCACGGCCCGCGGTACGTGTCCTCCGCCGCGTCGTCGAGCACGTGAACGATCTCCAGCTTCCCGCCCGCCGACGCGACGAACGCGTCGAGCTCCGCCCGCAGAATCTGCTCACTCACCGAACGATTGAAGTCGAGCAGCGTGATGGGCACCGGCCAGCCCTTCGCTTCGTGCTGCTGGAGAATCGAAATGAACGGCGTGATGCCCGAGCCGCCGGCGATGAACAGCAGGCGCTGCGCCGAGTCAGGCACCACGAACTGGCCATACGGGCCCTTCACCTCGAGCGTCTGGCCGGCCTCGAGCTTCGTGGTGATGTGCGTCGAGACCACGCCGTCCTGCACGCGCTTGACCGTGAGGCGCAGCGGCTTCCCCGGAGCGCGGCTGAACGAATAGGCGCGCCACGGCATCTCGGTGTTCGGGCGCAGCAGCACGAACTGGCCGGGCTTGAAGTCCATGGTGCCGTCGACTTCGAAGCTGACGGTCGAAGGCGTCTCCTTCGTCACCGACGTGACGCGCCACGACACCGTGGCCGGCGCGGCCTGTCGAACGGGAGCAGGAGACTTCTTCTTGAACAGGCTACCGAGGAAACCCACGTGACACCTTTTGGCGAGAGACGCGGCGGCCATACTACAAGCGCGCGCAAGGTGCCCATGCGTCTCTGCCTCGCGTCACTCCTCCTTCTCATGATCAGCGCGTGCGAAACTTCTGCACCGCCGAGCACCGTCGAGAACCCCGGCGCCTGGAACGTCACCAAAGGCAGACCGCAGCTGCTGTCGGGCGAATTGAAGCGCGGCAGCGGCAGCAAAGAAGCGCTCGCGCGCAGCTACCTCACCGAGCAGGCCGCACGGTTCCACCTCGACGCGCCGGGCCGCTCGTTGCGGCTGTCGACCACGCGCGAAGGGCTCGCCGGCACGTACCTTCGCTTCGCGCAGCTCCAGCAGCTCGGTAACGAGTCGCTGCGCGTGTGGGACGGGGACGTCATCGTGCTCGTGAATCGAGACGTGGTGCGCGCGGTGAACCTCGAACTTCGTGACGAAGCGCACCTCGCAGTGCTGCCTGATCAGCAACCTCCGCTCGCCGAAGCGTCACGACGCGCGCGCGAGCTGCTCTCACTCTCGAAGGACGCCGACGTCGCGCACGAACGCGTAGTGCACGTGAGCAAGACCGGTGAAGCGCGCGTGGCGTGGAAGTTCATGGCCTCGACCGAAGCGCCCCCACACGACTGGTCGCTGCTGCTCGACGTGGAGACGCTCGTCGAGCTCGAGCGCCGCGACGGCGTGAAGTTCATCGACGGCACCGGCTACGTGTTCGACGTGAACCCCGTGGCCTCGACCGGTGACCTCACGCTCACCGATTCGATGAACCAGGCCACGCCCGCCCTCGAAGCGGCGCGCTTTCTGGTCACCCTGCCGCGGCTCGATGGCTCCGGCTTGACGCGCGGTGACTTCGCCGACGTGCGCACCCGCGACGCCGGCGCCCGCGTCAGTTCGCCCACCAACGAGTTCCTCTTCTCGCGCAACAACCTCGGCTTCGAGCAGGCCAACGTCTACTTCCACCTCACGCGCACCCAGGAGCGCATTCAGGCCCTGGGCTTCATCGACGTGAACAACCGCATTCAAGGCGCGGTGGTCGACCAGCAGAACGCCGACAACTCGTTCTATTCGCCTCAGACGTTGCGGCTGGGCTTCGGCACCGGCGGCGTCGACGACGCGGAAGACGGCGACATCGTGATGCACGAATACGGGCACGCCATTCAAGACAACCAGGTGCCTGGCTGGGGCGGCGGCGACGAAGACGCGATGGGCGAAGGCTTCGGCGACTACCTCGCGGCGTCGTTCTCGCTCGCGCTCGCGCCCGACGCGGGCCGCCCGCAGCTGTCCGACCCCGCGTGCGTCGGCGACTGGGACGCGGTCGCCTATTCGAACGACACGCCGCCGTGTCTGCGCCGCGTCGACACCACCAAACACTGGCCGGAAGACTCCGAATATGCGTCGCACGCCGACGGCGAAATCTGGAGCGCGAGTCTGTGGCGCGCGCGTTCTCTGTTCGGCGCCGACGTGGTCGACACGCTCGTGCTCGAGTCGCACTTCATCCTCGGCACCGGCGGCACGATGTTCACCGCGAGCGAGGCGCTTCTGAACGCCAACGTGATGCTCGACGCTGGCGCCGACGAGACGCTGCTGCGGCGCACGTTGATCTCGTACGGCGTGTCGCGGCGGCTCTCGCCAGCAGGTGATGGTGGGGTGGCGCTCTCGATCCCCGTGTCCATCGGGCCGGTGCGTGATGCCGCAGGCAACTACCGCAACGGCACCGATGAGACGCGCACGCTCACGGTGCCCGGCGCTTCGGGGCTGCAGCTGCACTTCGATCGCGTGGTGCTCGAGACCAGCAACGATTGCGTCGGCCGCTCGTGTGACAACATCTACCTCTTCACGCCGAGCGGAGACCTGTACCAGGTCATCACCGGCACGCAGAGCGCGGGCCTCACGTCGGTCATCGTTCCCGGCGACACGGTGTCCATCAGACTCATCAGCGACGACTCGCAGACGCGCTTCGGCTACCGCGTAGACCGCATCGACGTCATCGGCGACGTGATGGATGCGGGCCTGGTGTTCGACGGAGGCATGGACCCATTCACGCCGCCGATGGACGCTGGCGTTCCCGATGCGGGCCGGCCCGACGCGGGCGCCGGCGACGCAGGCGTGAGAGACGCTGGCGTTGTGCCCGGGCCGTCGGCGCGCACGCTGCCGCCTGCGGGTGACGAGACGCTGACCCCGATGGTTCAGCGAGGCTGCGGGTGTGGGGCAGCGGAAGCGGAGTTGACGCTGCCGTTGCTGCTGGTGTGGTGCGGCGCGCGGCGTCGCAAGAGCTGAAGTTCAACAACAGGAGCACACATGCGTTGGTGGACGATGGTGATGGTGGGTGCGGTGGTCGCCGGTTGTGGGCCTGCGGTGCAGCGGTGCATGTCGAATGACGAGTGCACCAACGGTGCGATGTGCGTCGACACCGTTTGCGTCGCGGCGAAAGAAGACGCCGGTACCGGTGGCGGTGGCGGAGCGGCCACGACAGGCGGCGGCACGGGTGACGCGGGCTCCGGCGGCGGAGGCGGCACCTCGACGGGCGGCGGCGGTGAGACGGGTGGCGGGAGCGGTGGTGGCTCTGCGGCCTGCACCTCGGGCACCGTGTGTCGCCCCAGCGTCGGCGCCTGTGACGAAGCCGAGCTCTGCGACAACCAGGGCAACTGCCCCGCCGACGTGGTGAAGGCCGTCGACACCTTGTGCCGTGGCGACGCGGGCGTGTGCGACTTCGCGGAGCGCTGCGATGGTGTGACTGGCGTGTGCCCGAGCGACGCGCTGGTCGACGCCGGAACGCCCTGCCGCGTCGCGGTCGGTGATTGCGACGACCCCGAGTTCTGCTCGGGCGCGGCCATCGATTGTCCTGCAGATCAGCTCAAACAGAGCGGCACTTCGTGTCGCAGCGTCGCCGGTGATTGCGACCTCGCCGAGCAGTGTGACGGCGTGAGCCCCGCGTGCCCCGCAGACCTGAAACGTTCGGCAGGCACCGAATGCAGAATGTCTGCGGGTGATTGCGACGTCGCCGAGCAGTGCGACGGAACGAGCGCCACCTGCCCCGCAGACCTGAGACGTTCGGCTGGTACCGAATGCAGAGTGTCTGCAGGTGATTGCGACATCGCCGAGCAGTGCGATGGGACGAGCGCCACCTGCCCGGCAAATTCGTTCCGGCCGAGCACGCACGTGTGTCGAAACGCGGCCCCCACGTGTGACGTGCCTGAGACCTGCAGCGGCTCGAGCGCCACCTGCCCCGGTGACTCGTTCGCCTCGAGCAGCGTGTCGTGCCAACCGCAGAGCTGCAGCAACGGCACCGTGCAGCCGGCGGGCTTCTGCGCGGGGACGAGCGCGTCGTGCAACTTCACGGCGATGGTCTCGTGCAACGGGTATCAGTGCAACGGCACCAACTGCCGCACCAATTGCTCGAGCATCGGCGACTGCGTGGCGGGCTACTTCTGCAACGGCAGCCAGCAGTGCGAGGTGAAGCGGGCGAACGGCCAGCCGTGCAGCAATGCCGACAACTGCTCGTCGGGTGTGTGCACGGCTTCGTACGTCGACGCCGATGGTGACAGCTACGGCGCGGGCGCGGCGGCGAGCTTCTGTGGCCCGATTCCCTCGGGTCGCGTCGCACAGACGGGCGACTGCTGCGATTCAGACGCCAACGCCAGGCCGGGGCAGACCGGTTGGTTCACCACCGCGCGCATCGGGTGCGGCGGGTACGACTACGACTGCTCGGGCGGGGAACAGCGCCGCTACACGTCACTCGCGGTCTGCACGTCGGTGGGTGGTTGCGCGACGGAAGACCGTGAGTGCCAAAGCGACACCTCGACGATTCCCGGGTGGAAGCCCGGGCCGGCCCCCGGCTGCGGAGGCTCCGGGACGTTGGTCACCAGCTGCGCTGTGCACTACATCTGCACCGGAGGGCAGACGCAGTGCCATCAGGTTCAGACCACCAACGCCCCACAGGAATGCCGCTGAGACGGGAGGCTGAGCGGCGGTCTCAGCTCTTGCGAGCCAGCTCGACACCCTTGTTGGCGAGCTGATCTGCGCGCTCGTTGCCGTCGTGGCCGGCGTGCCCCTTCACCCAGCGCCACTCGATGTCGTGACGTTCGGTCGCGGCCTCGAGGGCGCGCCAGAGGTCGGCGTTCTTCACCGGCTCTTTCGAAGACGTCTTCCACCCGTTCTTCTTCCAGCCGTGGATCCACTTGGTGATGCCCTGCATCACGTAGGTGGAATCGGTGAACAGCCGCACCTTCACCGGGCGCGAGAGCGCCTCGAGCGCCTTGATGACGGCGGTGAGTTCCATGCGGTTGTTGGTCGTTTCCTTCTCGCCGCCGAAGATCTCGCGTTCCTTGCCGCCCCACTTGAGCAGCGCGCCCCACCCGCCCGGGCCCGGGTTTCCGCTGCACGCACCGTCGGTGAAGATCTCTGCGACCTGCTCACTCATCGCGCGAGCGTTTTCCTGATGCGTGGCGGGGCGTCAATGGTTGTCAGTGCTCGCCCGTAGAGTGCGCGCATGACCAACGGGCGACGGGGAATGGGGAAGGTGAAGCAGTCCAAAACGCAGAATGAGCTCAGCCAGGCGAGGCCGGACGACTACGGCCAGTGGCTGACTGACGTGAAGGCGCGTGTGCGCGCGGCGCAACAGCGCGCTGCTCAGTCCGTGAACCAGGAGCTGTTGGGTCTTCACTGGGAACTCGGGCGCGAGATCCTCGAACGACAGGGCCGCGAGGGCTACGGCACGAAGGTCGTCGACCGGCTGGCGGCGGACCTCAAGACAGCTTTCCCTTCGATGAAGGGTTTCTCGCCACGAAACCTCAAGTACATGCGTCGTTTCGCTGAACTCTGGCCGCAGAAGGAAGTTGTGCAGCAGCTGCTGCACAACCTGCCCTGGTTCCATCTCTGCACCATCATCGACAGGGTTCCGGTCGCCGAGCACCGCGACTGGTACGTGCGCGCAGCAATCGAACACGGCTGGTCCCGGAATGTGCTCGCGTCGCAGATCTCGTCACGCGCGCACGAGCGAGTTGGAAAGGCGGTCACCAACTTCGCGCTGACCTTGCCGAAGCCAGAATCAGACCTCGCACTCGAGACGTTGAAGGACCCCTACCGCTTCGACTTTCTCCGCCTCGGTGAGGAAGCGCTCGAACGTGAAATCGAAGGCGCGCTCGTCAGACACATCACCCAGTTCCTGCTCGAGCTCGGCACCGGCTTCGCGTTCGTCGGTCGGCAGAAGCTGCTCAACGTCGGCGGCGACGAGTTCTTCGTCGACCTCGTGTTCTACCAACTCAAGTTGAAGCGCTACGTCGTCATCGAGCTCAAGGGCCGCAAGTTCGAGCCGGGTGACGTGGGGCAGCTCGGGTTCTATTGCTCGGCCATCGACGCGCAGGTGAAGGCACCTGACGACGCGCCGACCATTGGGCTGCTGCTGTGCAAGACGAAGAATGAGGTCGTCGCCGAGTACGCGCTGCGCGGCATGAAGAGCCCGATGAGCGTCGCCGAGTATCAGCTGCTCGAGTCACTCCCGAAGGACCTCGAAGCGAGCCTGCCCAGCGTCGAGCGCATCGAAGAAGAACTGAGCCGGCTCCCTTAGACGCGGAGCAGGTCGACGAACGCGCGCACCTTCGCGGGGAGGAACGCGCGGCTCGGGTAGACGACGTGAAGCACGCGGCGCATGGAGGTCTTGTCCGCGAAGAGGACCTTCAACCTGCCGCGCTTCACGTGCACGTCCGTCACCACCGACGGCAAGCGCGCGATGCCCACGCCGCGCACCGCCGCGTCACACGCGAACTCGGAGTCGTTCACCATCAACACCGGGTCGATGCGCGTCTTCACCCCGCCGACCTCCCACGTCTCGAAGGGGCTGAAGCCGATGCAGCGCGCGTCACGCAGCGTCTTCGGCACTCCGTATTTCTTCAGGTACGCCGGGCTCGCCACGTAGTGCACCGGCGCTTCCATCAGCCTCCGCGCGACCAGCGACGAGTCGTCCAGCGAGCCCAACACGATGGCCACGTCGAACCCTTCTTCGACCACGTTTACGCGGCGGTCTGCGAGCACCAGCTCCACCTCGACGCGCGGGTGCGCGCGCATGAACCCGGTGACGATGGGCGCGAGGTAGCGGCGGCCGAACATCGTCGGTGACGCCACCCGCAGCAGACCCACCGGCTCCACTTCGCGTCGCTGCACTTCGTCGTTCGCTTCGCGCACCTGATTGGCGATGACCTCGCAGCGCTCGAAGTACGTGGCGCCGGAGTTGGTGACGCGCAGCTGCCGCGTGGTGCGCTCGAGCAGCCGAACCCCGAGCTCCGCCTCCAGCTTCGCGATGCGCTCACTGACGCTCTGCTTGGTGATGCCATGCTTCGTCGCGGCGCGCGTGAAGCTGCCTTCACGCACCACCGTGGCGAACAACATCATGTCGGAAGGTGAAATCACGTCGTCAGTCTATTCCTGACAAACAGTCCACGACTGGGCTCATTGTCGGAACGACGAATCACCGGCATCACTTCGCGCATGAAGCTGATCATCGCGCCCAGGAGCCGCTCCATTCGCGCCCGCTGGATTCTCGAAGAAGTGAACGCCACCTACGAAATCGAACACGGCGCCGACGCACCCGTGCTCATCGATGGAGACACCACGCTCACCGAGTCGTCGGCCATCTGCCTCTACCTCGCGGACACGTTCGGCCTCGCGCCGGCGCTCGACTCACCGCAGCGCGGCGCGTACCTGCAGTGGCTGCTCTTCGCCGAGGCGACGCTCGACCCGCTCATTCTCGGCGACGACCCGAGGCTGACGCGCGCACTGGACACGGTGACCGCGTGGCTCACAGGCCGTCAGTTCGTTGCGGGCTCCAGCTTCACGGCCGCCGACGTGGTGCTGAGCTCGGTGCTGCACATGGCGCACGCGCGCGGGCGCCTCGACGCACACCCTGCGCTGCTCGAATACACACATCGCCACACCGCTCGCCTGTCATCGCGACGCGCCGTGTCGCGTTGAGGAAGCTGACGAGTCACTGCCGAACAGGCACCATCACCGCTCAATGCGCGTCGGTTGGTTGCTCGGGGCCCTGTTCGTCGTTGGTTGTTCCACTCCGGCGGCGAGCCCGTCGCCTGAAGACGTGTTCGACCCGAAGCCGAACCACGACTTCGACGCGTCGACGGGCGAGGTGCGCATCGTCGGGCTCGACGGTCAGACCGTGTGCTTCACCACCGACGGCAGCGAGCCGACGGAAGAGAACGGCGAGTGCACCGCCGGTACGCGGTTCGACGGCCCCATCACGCTGACCTGCGGCGAGAGCACCGATGCCGATGCGCTGAGCACCATCAAGCTCTCGTTCTCGTGGAACGGCGCGCACGACCTCACCGCGAGCGCGAACTTCGGGCTCGACTGCACGCCGCCTCCGGCAGACCGTGATGGCGACGGCGTGGTTGATCAGCGCGACAACTGCCCGGTCACCCCCAACGCGGATCAGCTCGACTCGGACGGCAACGGCATCGGCGACGCCTGTGAGAACGCGGGCGAACCCGACGCCGACTGTGACGGCCGGCCCGACAGCGCCGACAACTGCGTCAACGTGTCGAACACCAACCAGGCCGACGACGACCGCGATGGGCTCGGCAACGTGTGCGACCCCGAGCCACGCGGCGCACCGGCGTTGCCGTACATGAACGGCACGCTGGCCAGGGCGCTGCCCGGCTGGCTCGACGCGAATCGCTGCAGCTTGAACAACTGCAACGACCCGTCGGGCGTCGGCAGCTGGAATGGCACGTGCCCCAACGGCGGCACGCTCGCGTGGCGGGTGACGCTCAACGGCCTGCGCGCCATCAGCGCCATCACGTACACCGACTGCTCGCGCGACGTGACCGTGCCGGTGCCTGACTACGCGAACGACCCCAACACGATGGTGATGACCACGTTCACCATCGTGGCCAACGGCACGATGACGCAAGACACCGACTTCGGTGGCAATGGCAGCGAGAGCGGCTCCATCACCATCAGCGGCGCGTTCACCGGTTCGGCGTCGAGCGGGGTGATCATCAACAACCGCGCGCGCACCACCGGTTCGAAGTTCAACATCGCGTGTTCCGCGGGGCCGATCGCCGGCGAGCGCTGTGCTCCGAACAACGCGCCCATCGCCTACCTGTTTCCCGACTGGTCGTGCGCGCCCGGAGCGTGCCCGGCGCCGTCGGTGCCGCTCGTCGATGGTGATGGCGACGGCGTGTTCGACGCGTACGACAACTGCCCGACGATTCCGAATGCTGATCAATCCGACGTCGACTTCGACGGCATCGGTGGCGCGTGTGATTCGACGCCCGGCGCGTGCATGGGCATTCCCGACGGAGGGCTGCCGCCGGTCGACGCGGGCGTGGAGTTCGACGCGGGAGTTCCCGACGCCGGCACGCCGCCGTTCTCGCTGCTGAAGGTGAAGATGGGGCGTTGTCTGTACGACAACGGCAACGGCGGCATCAGCTCGGCGGGCACGTGTGATGGCAGCCGTGATGATCAGCGCTGGGAAGTGATTGATCACGGCAACGGCAAGTGGAGCTACCGCAACTTCGAGACCTCGAAGTGCATGACCGCGAAGAACTGGGTCGGCACGATTGGCACCGGCGCCTGCGGCGGTTCAGACGCGATGTGGAAGCACGAGCGCTACGACCAGGGCGGCTTCGACTCGAAGTACCCGCTGCGGCTGAAGGCCGATGCGTACAACTACTGTCTGTACACGGACGGCACGGGCCTCGTGTACGCGACGCAGGGCAACTGCGGGCTCGCGGGCACAGAGAACAACCGCAAGGTCGGCATCTACGCGAACGGTGACTTCACGGGCGTGCCGCTGCAGCCGTGAGCCGAACAGCCTCGGGGTGCAGTGGCGTGAAGTGAACGGGTATCCGAGTCACCATCGCGTGGCCCCTCGGCTTCGGGCTGCTGATCAGCGAACGTCACCAGGCTTCGTGGCTACGAAAACCACACTCCACTGTGGTTTCCATAGCCACGAACGCTCAGACCTCGATGCATTGAAGTTCCTTGCGGCGTGCCGAGGGCGTGCGCGCAACGGGCCGCGCCCGAGACCTCATTCAACACGCTCTTCAAGGCTCGCGTTCGTTCCACCAGGTGCGCACGTCTTCGAACCGCGCCACGCGCCGCACGGGCGGCAGGCTCGACAGGAACTTCGCGCCGTAGCGTTTGCGCACCACGCGTGAATCACCGAGCGCGACCACGCCACGGTCGCGCGCCGTTCGAATCAACCGGCCGAAGCCCTGCCGCAACGCCAGCGCCGCCTGCGGCACCTGGTAGTCGTCGAAAGGACTGCCGCCCTTCTCTTTCACCGCGTCCATGCGCGCGGCCTGCAGCGGCTCGTTGGGCGGCGCGAACGGGAGCCGGTCGATGATGACCATCGACAACGCGTCACCCGGCACGTCGACGCCTTCCCAGAAGCTCTGCGAGGCGAACAGCACCGACGGCTCCGACAGGAACTGCTCCAGCAACGCGCGGCGCGGCGCATCGCCCTGCTTGAGCACCGGCACCTTCAGGTGCGGCGCGACGAGCGAATGAACACCGTCCATGTGCTTGAGCGAGGTGAACAACACGAACGCGCGGCCACCCGACAAGCGCAGCAACTGAAACACCTCGCGCGCGAACGCGAGCGTCCAGTCCGGTGACGAAGGCTCGGGCAGGTAACCGGGCACGTACAGCAGCGCCTGCTTCGAATAGTCGAACGGAGACTCGACCTGCAGCGTGTCCCACGGGCGCTCCTTCAACCCCAGGCGCTGGAGCACGAACTCGAAGCCGCCCGACCCCGCGGCCTGCAACGTGGCCGAGGTGAAGACCACCGAGTCGACTGTGTCGTAGAGGAACGACGACAACGACTCACCGACGTCGATGGGCGCCGCACGCAGCGCGAGGGTTCGACCGCGTGACGACGCCCAGTAGACCTGCGTCGGGTCGTCAGCGCGCAAGGTGGCATCGAGCGCGAGCGCGGCTTCCATGGCGCGGCGGTGAACGGGGCCGAGATCTTCGTCGTCTTCGGGGCAGAGCGCGGCCATCGCTCCGAGCGTCTCGAGCACCAGCGCGCCTTCACCGCGCACCGGCGTCAACGACTCGGGCAGGAGCCGGAGGTCGTGGAACGTGGGCCCCTCGCCGTCACCGCGCGGCGTCGGCACTTCGCCGGTCAACGCCACCGACAACCTCAGGAAGAACTGCTCGCTGCGCGCGCGCAGCTCGAGCGCCATCGCCGTCAACGTCGCCGAGTGCTGGTGCGTCTTCGGCACGTTCTCGAGCACGTCCGTCGCCAGCACCGCGAGCCGGCCGGAAGAAGCGGTGAGCCCGAAATACTCCGTGGCCACGTCTTCGAGCGCGTGCGCTTCGTCGAACACCACCGCGTCGTACGAAGGCAGCACGCCCAGCTCGAGCTCTTCGCCGCGCTGCTTGAGCGAGAGGTCGGCGAAGAACAGCGCGTGGTTCACCACGATGAGCTGACACTCCGACGCCGCCCGGCGCGCGCGTGTCACGAAGCAGGTCTCGTAGAACGGGCAACGGGTTCCCGTGCACGACTCGGCGGTGGTCGACACCTGCGTCCACGTCGACCAGTTGTCGGGCACGTTGGTCTCGCTGCGGTCACCGGTCTCGGTCGCGAACGCCCACTCGCGGAACGAGTCCCAGTGTTCTGCATCAGCGGGCACCGCGAAGAGCGGGAACGACTCGAAGCGCTCGAACTTCGCCGCGCACAGGTAGTTGTTGCGGCCCTTGAGCAGCGCGGCCTTCACCGGCAGCCCCACTTCGTCGCGGAGCAGCGGAATGTCCTTGTTGAAGATCTGCTCCTGCAGCGTGCGCGTGGCGGTGGAGATGACGACGCGCTTGCCCGACAGCAGCGCCGGCACCAGGTACGCGAGCGTCTTGCCGGTGCCGGTGCCCGCTTCGGCCAGCAGGTAACGACCCTGCTCCAGCGCTTTGGCCACTGCGTTGGCCATCTCCAGCTGTGGCGGCCGATGCTCGTAGCCGCTGAGCGCGCCCGCGAGCGCACCGTCAGGCCCCAACACGCCGTCGACGGTCAGCCCCTCAGGAATTTCCCAATGCTTCTCTCGGCTCACGGCGGTGCGCAGCTTTTACGCTGAAGGCGCGGCGCACCACACCCGGCTATACGAGGGTCAATGTCTCAAGAGCGGTACGTCTTTCCTTCTTCGGTCGATGGGCTCCTCAAAGGTCTTGGGCCCCTCGCAACGCCTGCCCTCAAGCAGCACCTCAAGAACAACGGCCTCGATGTCGAGAAGTTGCCGCCGGCCATTCCCGTCGCGCAGTGGTCGCCGCACCTGGTGTCGATGGCCGTGTTCACCTGGCCCAAAGAGCCGCGTGACGAAGCGGTGCGGTTGCTGGGGCTCAACTTCATTCGCGGGTGGAAGCAGACGTTGATGGGTTCAGCCGTGGCGTCGTTGCTGCGCGTGGTGGGCCCGGCGCGAACGTTGACGAGGATGGACCGCGCGTTCCGCACGTCGGACAACTTCACCCGCGCCGAGACGCAGCTGCTCGACGCGAACACCGCGCGCATCGTCATCAACGAGGTACAGGGCGTGCCGACGTATTGGATCGGGATTCTGCAGGGCGGGCTCGAGCTGCTCGGGCGCGAGGGGGAAGTGACGCTCGAGAAGTACGACAACCCGGGCGCGACGCTGCGGGTGACCTGGCGCTGAATGCGATTCCCAGGCAGGGCTGCGATTTTCCGGGTCTGGCGCGCGTGCCGTTGAGGTTTCGCGAATGAATCGTCTGGTTTCGGCTGCGGCGGTTGTCGTGATCGGCTCATTGTCTGGTTGCGAGAACAGATGCGAGCCCGGCGAACTGACCGTCATCGCTGGCGTCGCGCAGAACGTGGCAGCCGGCTCAGTGTTCGATGCCATCGAGGTCGCTGTCGGGCTTGGTGAATGCCACAGCGATGCGTTTCCGACGCCGGTCGTCACCGCGCGGGGCCCGACGGGAGAGGCGGTCGCGAGGAAGCCCCGCGCCACCAGGCTCGTCGGGCGTGTCGAGTTCATCATCGGCTTCGACGACGACGTTCCGCGCGGTTGGTCAGACATCGCGCTCGAATTCCCGGCCGCGACGCGCTCGTTCCGGGCGTACCACGCGAACCCACTCCGGAGTCTCGAGACCATCGGCGAGCCGCACTTCGCGTGCGTGCCGCCCTTCGTCGTGCAGTCGAACGGCATCGTCTGCAACGACGTCGCCGCGGACGGAACGAACGACATCACCGAAAGCACAGACCCCTTCCGCACCGTGAGTCTGCCGGGCCGGCTCTGGTCGACCCCGTTGGGGACACTGCTCACCACTGAGAACGGCATCGGTTGGTTCCCAGACATTCCACTGACGGGCTGGGTACCGACGAGAGCGCTGCCTGGAGAGGTGCTGCACGTCACCGCCGACGCGGACCGCGTGTACGTGCTGCAACCGGGAATGCTGACGGTGTTGTCGCGCGACCTCACCAACGAGATCGCGAATCAGCCGACAGTCGAGAGCAGCGGCCCGGCGTACCTGCTCGTCGACGGTGCAGATGTGGTCGTGGCCGGCGAGCGCTCACAACGCTTCACGTGGAGCGGTGGCGCACTGATGCCGGTCGGCGACGGTGTCATCTCCGGCGTCATTCACGGTGCCACCGGCACCGAAGCGTGGACGTGCGATGCGTCACTCATTCGCCGCTACACGCTGCGCGACGGCGAACTCGAACTGACCGGGTCATTCCCGCAGTTCGGTCGCTGTCATTCCGCACGCGGCTATGAGCGCCCAGCGATTCTGGCCGCGCGGAACACCTTCCTCGCATGTCCGTACTCAGACGGTGACGCCATCAAGATGGTGGAACTCAGCGTCGGGGCCGGTGGGGAAGGTGCATGCTTCGATGGCCTGATGGTGGTCCGTCGAAGCGCAGACTCGAGCACGCTGTTGCGAGCGCGCTGAAGGCACGACGCCGCGCGTCAGAACGATTTCGTTCGAAATTCGAGTGCGCGAAGAATTGACCCGGTTACCGGGCGGCTGTTCCACTGCGGCCAGCCGTTTCCCCCCACACCGGCGAGCCCCCACTCGATGCGCCACAACCCGAAGCTTCACCTCGCGATCGCGCTGTCGTTCGTCGCGTTTCTGCAGGCCTGTAACTGCCAACGTCGCACCGCCGTCGACACGCCGCTGGCCGAAGGCGAGGCCTGCGAGACCGACGACCGCTGCGAATCAGGCCTCTGCGATTCGGTGATGGGCGCGCCCAAGGTCTGTCTGCGGCGCTGCATCTCGGTGTGTCGCGGCACGGAGATCTGCACCGAGCTCCCCGGCGACCGCTACGCGTGTGTTCCCGAGCGCGCAGGCCTCTGCAAGCCGTGCACGCAGAACAGCGACTGCCCGCAACCCGCGGACAAGTGCATCGTGCTCGGTGAGACGTCTTTCTGCGGCCGCGACTGCAGCTTCGACGAGACCTGCCCTTCGTCGTACCGCTGCGCGGACGCGACGACGTCCACCGGTCAGCCGACGACCAAGCAGTGCCAGCCGACGTCAGGCACGTGCGACTGCACCAGCGCCACCTCGGGTCAGCAGAAGCCGTGTGAAGTGACCAACAACTTCGGCACCTGCACCGGCATCAGCACCTGTCTTCCGCCCGACGGCTACACCAGCTGCAACGCGCGCACGCCGACGGCCGAGGTCTGCAACGGCATCGACGACAACTGCAACGGGCAGATCGACGAAGACCTCGGCACGGTGACCTGCGGCATGGGCGAGTGCATTCGCTCGGTGGCCGCCTGCATCGGAGGCGCCGCGCAGACCTGTACGCCCGGCATGCCCGGTACCGAGCTGTGCAACGGCCGCGACGACGACTGTGACGGCATGGTCGACGACGGCTTCCTCACGCAGAGCGACCCCCTGCACTGCGGCGCCTGCAACATGCCCTGCGTGCTCACCAACGCGATTCCCGCCTGCAACATGGGCATGTGCGCCATCGGCCAGTGCCAGCCCGGCTGGTCTGACGTCGACCACAACCCGGCCAACGGCTGCGAGTACCCGTGCACGCCGTCTGACGCAGGCGTCGAGGTCTGCAACGGCGTCGACGACAACTGCGACGGCCGCACCGACGAGGGCTTCGACCTCGTCAACGACCCCACCAACTGCGGCGCCTGCAACCTCACCTGCAGCATGAGCGGCAACACCGTCGCCACCTACGCCTGTAACGCGCGCACCTGCGCCGTCGGCACCTGCGTCACCGGCCGCGGCAACTGCGACCAGAACTACAGCAACGGTTGTGAAGTGGACCTCCAGGTCGACACCACGCACTGCGGCGTGTGCGGCAACACCTGCAACACGCCCAACGCGACGGCGAGCTGTGTGAACGGCACGTGCGGCGTGGGCACCTGCAACGCCAACTTCGCCAACTGCAACGGCACCGTGGCCGACGGCTGTGAAATCAACACCAACACCGACGTGAACCACTGCGGCGACTGCGCGACGGTGTGCAGCGCGCCCAACGCGGCGTCCAGCTGCAGCAACGGCAGCTGCGCGTACACCTGCAACGCCAACTACTGGGACGTGGACGGGCTGGCGTCGAACGGCTGCGAGTACAACTGCATTCGCACCGCCGGCGGCGTCGAGCAGTGCGACGGCATCGACAACGACTGCGACAACCGCATCGACGAAGACTTCGACCTCACCACCAGCTCGGCGCACTGCGGTCAGTGCAACCGCGCCTGCAGCGCGCCCTTCGCCACCACCACCTGCAGCGCGTCGAACTGCGGCATCACCCAGTGCGACACCGGCCGCGCGAACTGCAACAACCTCTACGTCGACGGCTGCGAAATCAACACCCGCACCGACATCGCCAACTGCGGCACCTGCGGCAACGCGTGCAGCGCGGCCAACGGCGCGCCGGCCTGCAACAACGGCATCTGCGGCATCGCGTGCGGCACCGGCTTCGCCGACTGCAACGGGCAGATCGGCGACGGCTGTGAAGTGAACCTCAACACCACGCTCACCCACTGCGGCACCTGCGGCAACCAGTGCAACCTCGCCAACGCCACCCCGCGCTGTCAGGGCGGCGAGTGCCAGATTCTCAGCTGCAACCCGGGCTTCGCCGACTGCAACGGCGTGGCCAGCGACGGCTGCGAGGTGAACATCACCAACTCGCCCGGCCACTGCGGCGCGTGCAACGCGGCCTGCAACGGCACCAACGGCACGCCGACCTGCAGCAACTCGAGCTGCGGCATCACCTGCAACGCCAACTTCGACAACTGTGACAACAACGCCAGCAACGGCTGCGAGGTGAACACCGGCACCTCGCTGGGCAACTGCGGCGCGTGCGGCAACGTGTGCAACGCGAACAACGGCGCGGCGTCGTGCAGCAACGGCTCGTGCGGCATCGCGTGCGGCTCGGGCTTCGCCAACTGCAACGGCTCGCTGAGCGACGGCTGCGAAGTGAACACCAACGCGTCGGTGGCCCACTGTGGCGCGTGCAACAACGCGTGCACCGCGGCCAACGCGACCGCGGCCTGCAGCAACGGCGACTGCACCATCGGCAGCTGCTCGGCGCCCTTCCGCGACTGCAACGGGCAGGTCAGCGACGGCTGCGAAATCAACTCGAGCAACAACGTCAACAACTGCGGCGCGTGCGGCACCGTGTGCGCGGTGGCCAACGCCACGCCGGCCTGTGTGAGCAGCGCCTGCGCGGTGGGCACGTGCAACACGGGCTTCCGCGACTGCAACAGTCAGGTGGTCGACGGCTGCGAAATCAACACCACCAACAACGTGAACCACTGCGGCGCGTGCGGAAATCAGTGCACGGTGGCCAACGGCACGCCCGGCTGCAGCGGCAGCGCGTGCACGGTGGCGTCGTGCAGCGGCACCTACCGCAACTGCAACAACCAGGTCAGCGACGGCTGTGAGGTGAACACCGCCGACACCGTCGCCCACTGTGGCGCGTGCGGAGCGGTCTGCGCTCCCGCGAACGCCGTGCCGGCGTGCACCTCGAGCACCTGCGGCATCGCGGCGTGTCTGCCGGGCTGGGTGAACCTCAACGGCTCGGTGGCCGATGGCTGCGAGTACAGCTGCACGCCGAGCGGACCTGAGGTTTGCGACACGCTCGACAACGACTGCGACGGCGCCGTCGACGAGGGCTTCGCGCTGGCCACCGACATCAACAACTGCGGCGCGTGCGGCACGGTGTGCAGCCCGGCGAACGCGGTGCCGGCGTGCGCGGCGAGCACGTGCAACATCGCGGCGTGCACCGCGGGCTTCGCCAACTGCAACGGCGCGTACGGCGATGGCTGCGAGGTGAACCTCACCAACAACGTGAGCAACTGCGGCTCGTGCGGCAACGCGTGCAACCTCGCGAACGCCAGCCCGGCGTGCGTGAGCAGCACCTGCGCGGTGGGTTCGTGCAACGCGGGCTTCGCCAACTGCAACGGGCTGGCGGCCGACGGGTGCGAGCGCAACCTCACCAACGACGTCAACAACTGCGCGGCCTGCGGCAACGTGTGCCCGAGCTACCCGAACATGATTTCGAGCTGCTCGGGCAGCAGCTGCGGCGCGGTGTGTGCGCCCAACCGGTGGAACCTCGACGGCAACCTCGCCAACGGCTGCGAGTACGCGTGCACGTTCCTCTCGGCGAGCGACGAGCCCGACCCCGGCTTCGTGGACGCGAACTGTGACGGCATCGACGGCATCGCGAGCCAGGCGGTGTTCGTGACGACGACCGGCAACGACTTCAACCCCGGCACGATGGCGCAGCCCAAGCGCACGGTGCAGGCGGGCATCGCGGCGGCCGGTGGTGCGCGGCCCAACGTGCTGGTGTCCGAAGGCACGTACGACGAGGCGATTTCACTGGTGAATGGCGTCAACGTGTACGGCGCGTACTCGGCGAACAACGGCTGGGCGCGCAGCGCGGCGTACGTCACCCGGCTGCGCAACGGCGTCATCGGGTCGAGCCGAATCGTCACCGTGAGCGGCAGCGCGCTGTCGAACCCCACGCGCGTGGCCAACGTCACCATCGAGGCGGTGGCCACCTCCGTCGCGCAGGTCAGCGTGTACGGCCTGTACTGCATCAACTGCACGGCGTTCACGCTCGAGTCGAGCATCGTCATCAGCGGCAGCGCGGGCCCGGGCGTGTCGGGGAGCGTCGGCTTCACCGGCGCGAGCGGCGGCATCGGTGGCTCAGGCGGTTCGTCGAACTGCGGCACCAACGGCAGCGGGCTGCCGGGTGGCAGCGGTGGCTTGAGCAGCTGTGGCCGCACGGGTGGCGCTGGAGGCCGCGGCGGCAACAGTGGCGACAATGATGGCGTCGACGGCTCGCCTGGCAACTTCGGGGTTCCCGGTGGCACCCGAGGCTTCGGCGGCGATCCGGGAACCTCCGGCAACAGCGGCGCCACGGGGCCCGCGGGAGGCAACGGAGCCAACGGGGCTGGCGGCAGCGGTGGCAACGTCGTCGGCAACTTCTTCGTCACCAACTCCGGAGGTACTGGAGCACTCGGTGGCGACGGCAATGGCGGCGGCGGCGGCGGCGGCAGCGGCGGCCAAGGATGCTTCCTGTGCAACAACGCGCGCGGCAACGGCGGCGGCGGAGGTGGCGGTGGCGGCTGCGGTGGTGGAGGGGCGACTGGCGGCACGGGCGGCGGCTCTTCATTCGGCGTGTTCCTCGTCAACTCCAGCGGCGCTGTGGTTACCGGCTGCAGCATCACCAGCGGCAACGGCGGTCAGGGCGGCGCGGGTGGTACCGGCGGCAACGGCGGCTGGGGCGGCGAGCGTGGACAGCGCGGGAGCGGATGTCCTGAGGACGTCGGCTATGGCGGCTATGGAGGTTACGGCGGTGCGGGCGGCCGCGGTGGTCACGGCGGTGGTGGCGCAGGTGGTGTGTCGTACGGCGTGTACCGTTCGAACTCGACGGTGACGCTGACTGGCAACACCATCACCAACGGCAGTGGTGGTTTTGGTGGCACGTCGCAGGGCACGGCCGGTGTGAACGGCTCGGCGGGCACGGTGTTCTGAAGCTCGGCCTTTGAAGCCCTCTCCCCGATGGGGAGAGGGTGACTGCGCTGCTAAGACGTGCGGCGTGACGTCGCGCCTCTCGCTGCTGCTGATTCTCTGTCTCACCGCCTGCCCCTCGCCGTCGCGTCGCGCGCGGCCCGAGAGCAAAGCCACCAGGGCGAACATGGGCCTGCCCGGGCCCAACGCGGCGCCTCCCGAGCGGCTGCGCATGCACGTCATCGACGTGGGCCAGGGCTCGGCGACGCTGTTCGAGTTCCCCTGCGCGGCGGTGCTGGTCGACACCGGCGGTGAATCGAGCTCGCAGTTCGAGAGCAACCGCGCGCTCAAGGCCTATCTCGAGGGCTTCTTCGCCCGCCGCACCGACCTGAACCGCACCTTCGCGGCGGTGTTCATCACGCACCCGCACATCGACCACACGCGCGGGCTGCCCTTCGTGATGAAGGACTTCACCGTCTCGCACCTCATCACCAACGGCCGGCCGCGCGGCGTCGACGGCGCGGTGCTCGAGTCGGGCGGCGAGCAGCAGGAGAACGCCGAGAAGGAAGCGGCGAAGCGCGGCGCGTTGCGCACCATCTCGCGCACGGAGGTCGAGAGCAGCGTGGGCCTCACCGACGCGCACATCGACCCGGTGGCGTGCGAAGGCGTCGACCCCGTCATGTCGGTGTTGTGGGGCGGGCTCGAGCACAACTCCGAAGGCTGGGAGCCGCGCGTCTACGCCAACGCCAACAACCACAGCCTGGTGGTGAAGATCGACGTGGGCGGCCACCCGGTGCTGGTGACCGGCGACCTCGAGGTGGAGGCGATTCATTCACTGCTCGCGATGCACGGCACGGTGCTCAACAGCGACGTGTTCCTCGTCGGTCACCACGGTTCGCACAACGGCACCACCATGGGCCTGGTGAAGACCATTTCGCCCTGCATGGCGGTGGTGTCGATGGGCGCCGAGAACCGCCACGAAGACTGGACCGCCTGGGCCTACGGGCACCCGCGCAAGGCGGC
Source organism: Archangium gephyra (assembly GCA_003243425.1). Taxonomy (GTDB): domain Bacteria; phylum Myxococcota; class Myxococcia; order Myxococcales; family Myxococcaceae; genus Archangium_A; species Archangium_A gephyra_A. The sequence continues at coordinate 61,597 of QFQP01000038.1, forward strand.
CGTGCAGACCGTGACCTCAGACCTCGGCTGCAGCCGGCCCGCGCGCGACGTGCAGGTGGGGCTCGGTCAGCGGCGCTTCGAAGGGTTCACGGTGAAGACCGCGCTCTACGGCACCGGCTGGGAAGGCACCGTGGTGCTCGAGCAGAGCGAGCGCGGCACGTGGAAGGCCGTCACCGAGCGTTGATCCACGCCTTCAAATTGTCGGCAGTCGCGGTGTCGAAGAGCCGGTGCGTGTCGTCGACTTCGATGAGCTTCGCGGCGGTGTTCTCGACGAGCGCGCGTGAATGTGTGAGCGGCACCGTTTCGTCGCGCGTGCCGTGCACGACGAGCACGTCGGCCTGCTCGGGCAGCCGTGACGGGGCGATGCGCGCGCGCTGCGCGACGAGCCGGTGGGCCGGGCAGAGAAGAACGGTGCGACCCTTCCAGTCTCCACGCGCGAGGAGCTCGAGCGCGACGGCTCCACCGAATGACGAACCGAGCACCACGTCGATGGCGTGACTGCGAAGCGCGGCGCGTTGAACGTCGACCGAGCGGCGCCACATGCGGCGCGTGACAGCCACACGAAATGGGGTCGCCGAGAGCGCGAGCAGCACCAGCGTCGCTGCGAACCACACCAGGCCCGCGAAGGCCGCGCTGATCAGCACCACCAGCGCGCTCAGCAAGGCGAGCTGCGTGACAGGGTCTTTCAAGATGGCCGAGCGGCTCGACGGCATCTGCACCGCGACCACCTCGAAGCCTGCGTCAGCCAGCGCCCGGGCCTTGTGGCCGCGAGGGCCGGACTCCAGCCCGTGAATGAACAGCACCGTGGTCACGGCCGCGACTTACCGCAGCGGCCGCGAGTGCAACAAAAAGCCCGGCAGGCGGTGCGATTGCAGCACTCATTCACGGAGGGCAGTTGGTGGGTGCGCCGCCGACGCCGTTGGTCTGCCGCAGGTAGAGGATTTCGGTGGTGAGGGAAGCGCCGACGATGCCGTTCTGGACGTAGTGACCGCCGCTCCGCTCCCACCGTGCGTTCCAGAAGGTGTTGGCGTTCACCTGCAGGCGATAGGTGAAGCGGTGATCAATCGTGCGTGACTGTTCTGGCCACGACGGGCCGTTGGCGGTGCGGGTGACGCCTCCGAGGTTGTAGGTCTCTTGAAAGCGCCACGTGCCGTCGTTGTTGAGCCGCAGCCGCGCGAGTCGGGTGTTCGTTCCGTCGGAGTACGTCGCGAGCCAGCACGAGTACGTGAAGTTGCCGAAGTCGTTGTTCACGTACGCGGTGAGCGCGCGGTTGGTGAGCGTCTGTTGGTACAGCCCCGCGGGCTGCGTGAACGTGAGCGGTCCCCACGTCTCGTGCGAGAGGTCGTTGCAGGTGGTGTCGTCGGTCACGCCGCCGTTGATGGCGCTCCAGGTGTGCGACTGGTTGGGAGTGACCTGGAACTCGGCGTAGGTGCCGCTCGCGTAGCCGAAGCACGCGTTGTTCTGCCGCGCGGGGATTCGTTCGACGCCGTCGATGACGACCGACACGAGCGGGAAGCTGGTGCCGTTGTTCACGCGGAAAGTGGTGGTGGTGCAGGTGCTAGGCTGACCCGTGCAGACGTAGTTCACGGTGACGGTGCACTGTGCGCAACCGTCGGTCGTGGAGGTGTTGCCGTCGTCACACGCTTCGCTCGGTGCGACGACTCCGTCGCCGCAGGTCGCAGTCGCGGTGCCGCCACCCGTCACGGTGCCGCCGCCGCCCGTCGCAGTGCCGCCACCACCCGTCGCCGTACCGCCGCCGCCCGTCGCCGTGCCGCCGCCGACTGATCCGGTGCCTCCGCCCTGCGCAAACTCGCAGCGACTTCCGACGCACGAACTCCCGGAGGAACACGCCGTGAAACAGTCCCCGCAGAAAGCCGAGTCGCTCGTCACATCGCGACACGCGCCCATGCAGAACGACTGCACTCCGGGACATGAACTCGAGCCGCCGCCGGTGGCGCCTCCGTCGGTCGCTCGGCCTCCACCAGTCGCTCCAGAGCCCCCACCCGACCCGCCGTCTTCGGTGCTGCCGCCGCCACAACCAACGACCGCCACGCAGATCACGACGATGAACACGCGCATGACGAAGATGGTGCCGCGTGCGCCAGTCTCACGTCCGTAGGCATTCTGTCGACCACCGGAACGCAGCGACCCTTCACGCGCGAACAGGGGGTGAGGTCTTTTGCACCGCACAGATCCAACAGACCCAGATCTGCAATCTCCAACTGCCCGCATTGACTCACCAACTCACCGGCCCGCGCGTTGCAGAACGATCGGCCGCCATGACCGAACGTCGCCTCGAACGCACGCAAGCCGAGACCCGGGCGCTCCGAGATCTCGTCTCCAGGCCCGTCGATGCTGCTGCGTGGGCTGCGGCTCCAGTGCACCGCCTCCACGTGCTGGTGGCCGAAGACAACGACCTCATCGCCATGCTGAACCAGCGGCTGTTGGAGCGTGACGGACACGTGGTCTGGCGCGTGACCAACGGCCGTGACGCGGTCGAGGCGATGCGCGGCGCGATGTTCGACCTGGTGTTGATGGACGTGCAGATGCCCGAGCTCGACGGCATCGACGCCACCCGCCAGATCCGCGCTGAAGAAGCCGCCAGCGGTCGTGAACGCTGCGCCATCTGGGCGCTCACCGCCGCGGCCGACGACGAGCTCGCGCGTTGCGTGGAAGCAGGCGCCGACGCGGCCTTCGCCAAACCCTTCGGCTTCCAGCAGATGCGCGAACGACTGGCCCCGCTCATCGCGCGCTACACGCCCGTGCCTCAACGCACCACCGGCTGACGATCGAACTCCGGAACGCTGCGCTCGAGGCGCTCGTTCTGACTGCATCACCCACTCACCGCGACACACGCGTGTGTCGGCTCGGCCGAAGGTCGCCCAGTACGCTGCGCCACCCCAGCATCGGCGCCCCGGCCGTGCGCGGCGCGAGAGTCTCCTCTGGCTCGCCGTGCAGAGCGGCCCTGCCCGTCGGCGTGAAGCGCACCAGCTGATCAGCCATGTCGACGTCGTCGGTCAACCTGTCGCGGCCCCGGGCGCCGGTGTCGGTCCTGTGCGTGGCGCCGGGACATCGGCATCGCGACTCCTTCGACTATCGATTGATCAGATTCGAAGACTCGCACCTCGAGAACGTCCGCCTGCGGCGATGAACGCGCGTGACCGGCGCACCGGGCGCTGGCGGTGACTCGCGAGGCCACTCGCGCACAGCGAAAGGACCCTCCGGTCGGCGCGCATCAACCGGACCACACGCTGACCGCAGGCAGTCGCGACCCTGATCACGTGGCGCGTGACTCCGAGAACGAGCGCTCGCGGAGTTCGTCGAAATCCAACCAATGAGGCGCGACCGCCGCGCAGAACATTGGCCGTTCATCGACGCTGATCAGACGCAGACACACGCTGAATTTCTTGATGTGACACGGGACAAATTTCAGCAGGCAGAAACGCGCCACTTCATTTTTGCAATCATTAACGCGTGTCACTGCGAAGTGATCGCGAGACGTTGGCGACACTCAGAGGCGTCTCGCAACACCGTTTTCACAAATGGAAATTGGTGGGTAATCGGGCCTGCCGCAACCCAGCGCAACCGACCGTGATTACGGCGCGCGGGCCAATGGCACACAGCGTGCTCATGCGAATCGTGTCTGAAGTTTCGGGGAACCCATTCACATGTCAGTTGCGGAGTCGTTCATTCCGTTGATGCGCATCGGTCACTGCGTGTTCGTGTCCGTGCCTTCTGAGTTGAGTGACTCTCAGGCGCGCACGCTTCAAGACACGGTGAGCGAGCGGCTCTCGCGGTCGGTCGGGGTACGCGGCCTGGTGATGGACGTGTCGGCGCTCAGCATCGTCGACAGCTTCGCCGCCAAGATCCTCGGAGAGACCGCCAGCATCTCGCGCCAGTTCGGCGTCAAGGCCGTGCTGGTCGGCGTGCGACCGGAGGTGGCCATCACGCTGGTGGAGCTGGGCGTCGACCTGCGCCACGTCGAAACGGCGCTCACCCTCGAACGCGCGCTGGAAAAGCTGCGCGTGCGCATCGTCTCTCTGGATTGACGCGTGGCCACCATTCTCGAAGCGATTACTCCATTGATGAACGACGCCATCGGGCTGAACGCGGCGCGCGGCGTGTACAAGACGCTGCCTGGCTCGGTGAACGCGGCCCCGGGCTCGCTCGACGTCGTCGAAGTGCGCGAGCTGCTCAGCCACCTCGAGACGAGCGGCAAACTCTTCTCGCTGGGCGGCAAGTCGTTGTCGGCAGCGCAACTGCGCGGCGCCATCACCGCGGGGCGCCCCGCACGCCAGAAGGAGCTGCGCTTCAGCATCGGCAGCGACGGCGACGTGCTCGTGGTGCAACGCGCGACCCAGACGCTCACCAAGCGCTTCTTCAGCACCACCGACGGCGTGCGCCTGGCCACCACGGTCTCGGAGCTGGCGCGCAACATCTACATGTACGCGAAGACCGGTTACGTCGTGCTGCGCCTGGTCGACGAGCCGGCGCACTGGCGCTTCGAGCTCGAGGCCGTCGACCAGGGCCCCGGCATTCCCCACCTCGAGGTGGTGTTGAGCGGCTCGTACAAGTCGCGCACCGGCCTGGGCCGGGGGCTCATCGGTACGCGCTCGTTGCTCGACGACATGCGCATCACCAGCGCGCCGGGCGCCGGCACGCGCATCACTGGCATGCGGAGGGCGCGCAAGTGAGCACCCTCACCGCCAACGTGAAGACGCGCGTAGACGTGCTGGGTTTCTGTGTCGAGGTGCGCCGCTGCGCGCAGCACTCCGGGCTCGACGCGCGTCGAACCGGCGAACTGCTGCTCGTGGTCTCGGAGCTCGGCACCAACGCCGCGCTTCACGGGAATGGTGGCGCACTGACGGTCGTGGTCACGCACACCGGTTGGCAGGTGTCTGCCGTCGACGCGGGCCCCGGTTTTACGCCCGCCGTGCTGGCCGACGCCGGCCGCAGTGACCGGCTCGGTCGAGATGGCGTGCGCCAGCCGGCAGACGGCGGGCGCAGCTTCGGCAGCGGGCTGGCGACGGTGCGGCGGCTGTCGACGTCGTTCACGCTTCAGAACGCGCCGCGCGGTGCGCAGGCATTCGCCGCGAGAGACTTTTCGAACTCCCAGGGAGCCGTGTGATGAGCATCAATCAGCAACGAATCGATCGTGTCGTCGACGTCATGGCGAAGGCCGCGTGCAAGGCGTACCACCACCGCGTCGAAGTTCCCGAGAACGCACCCGACGACGCCTTCCTCCAGGTCGAGGTCGGCATGAACGTGGTGATGGAGGACCTCGAGAACGCCGAGCGCGAACGCGTGGCGCACGTGGCGGAGATCGACAAGAAGAACCAGGAGATCTCCGACCGCGCGGCGATGGCCTTGCGTGAACTGTCGACGCCCATCATCTCGGTGTGGGACGGCGTGTTGACGCTGCCCATCATCGGCATGGTCGACACCGTGCGCGGCGCCGAGATGATGGAGCAGCTGCTCGCGCGCGTGGCGCA
>QFQP01000075.1 GCA_003243425.1 Archangium gephyra
CGTACGTACCGTCAGGCTTGTTCGAACCCGGGGGGTCGCTCTCGCGCAGCAACGGCCACGTACCGAACGGCACCACGCCGCCATCTCTCAACGTACCGAATGCACCGACGACCGGCGAGTTGGTGACCAGCGCACGCACCACGATGAGTGACGGCTTCACCGGCTGCGCGAACTCGATGGTGACGGTCTGCGCGCCGTCCAGCTCCACGCCTTCGAGCGCACCGTCGGTGAGCCGGCACGGCGCGCCCAGCGAAGGGCACGCGGCGCCACGGCTCGGCGGCGTGACCGTGCGCGGCAGCGCCAACGTCTCGGTGGTGGTGCCGTCGACCGGAGGCCGCAGCACCAGCTCATCGAGGTCGATGGGCTGCTCGATGCCCATGGGAATCTCCGCGAAGTAGCCCTTCAACGACGCGGTGCCGGCGAACTCTTCGTAGATGCGCGGGTCGTCGACCAGGGTGCGCGGCATCGGCGTGGCGCTGAAGCCGCCGAGCCCGAGGTCCGTGGTGCGCCACAACGTCTGCTCATTCCGTTTCACCTCGAGCGTGTGCTGCACGATGAGCGTGCCGTCGTCGCGCTGCGCGTGAATCGGCTCGAAGCGGAAGCCGCCGTCTTCGCGACGCAGGTTGGGTTCCCAGCGCGGGAAATCGAGCAACTCCACCTGGGTGACGAGCTGCTCCATCGTCGACGAGAGGTGCGCGCCGTTGTCGTACGTGGTCTCGACCTTGAAGCAGTACAGCTCGTAGGTCGCGATGTTGGTGGCCTGCGCGCGGAACACGTCGAGCGTGAAGCTGCCGTCATCACCGGCGTCGACGGTCTTGAGCCGCTTCCAGTCGGTGCAGTCGCCACCTTCGGGGTTCACCGCGCGCGAGAGCTGCACCCGCTGCCCTGCACGCTCCACCGTTCCACGAATGGGAAGAATGTCGTCGGGGTTGAAACACCCGGCGAGCAGAACGGTGCCGAGCAGTGCGAGGGCGCGCATCACGACGACCTGCTTACACGAATTTCAGAACACCGAGACTTCACGCACCCGGTGAAAGCTCGAGGCGCGCAGCCGAATGCCGGTGAACGAAACGCCCGCATCGAGCGGAACCGCGAAGTTGCTGCCCGGCACCACGAAGCCGCCGTCGGGCAATGGCGAGTAGCCCTGCGCCGGGTCGATGAAGAGGTCGTGCCGCGCGAGTTCCACTTCTTCGCCCCCCGAGGAGAGCCCCGTCACGCGCATCGACGGCACGACGACGACTCCACCGTCGGCAAGAAACCGTTGATCCGGTTCGCCGAACACCAGCAACTTGCGTGCGACGAGAAGTGAGGGCGTCAACGGAGTAGCGAAGCGAATGGTCAACACGTTCGTGCCGCGCGGGAGCAGCGCGTCTTCCACGAGGCCGTCGGTCAATGGACACGGCGATGGAACCTCGTCACACGGCATGTCGCGACTCGGCGGCGCGTTCGAAGTCTCAAAGGCCACTTCATCGGCTGCGCGCGTGAGGACGCTCGTCATCTCGAGCGCGCTCGGCACCCACGAGTAGTCGAAGCGTTCGCCGTACCTCGCCTCGAGCTTCACCACGCCGGGGAACTCACGGAGCAGACGCTCGTCGACGTTCAGCGGCTCCAGGCGCGTACCATCGATGCCGAACTTCAATTCGCTCTGGCGCCACAACACGCCACCGTCGCTGCACGTCATCTCGGCGGAGTGATGCGCCGGAAATTCACTGCCAGCGTCGACACCGTCGAACTGAAAAGTGCCGGCGTCGTAGGTGAAGTGTGGCCGCCAATCGACGAACGGGGGCAACTGCGCGGCGGTGTCGAGCGACCCGATGTCGGCTTCGGCTCGCACACCCGAAGGAAACCGAGTTCGCGTGCGCAAACAGTACGAGCTGGAATTGCCGAGGTGCTGCGCCTGCGCACGGAACACCTCGAAGACGAAGGTCCCGTCGTCGGCAGCGTTGGTTTCTTTGAACGTCTTCATCTCGCGAAGACAGAACGGTGCGCGCGCGAGCTCGACGCGTTGACCGGGCTGAGCTGAGCCATGAATGGGAATGAGGTCGTCGGGGTTGAAGCAACTGCTCAACAGCAACACCAGACATGCGCGCTTCAAAGGACCGAGATCTCCTGAGCCGCGCTGTTCACCTTGCTCCGCAGCCGCACGCCAATCAGCGGCTCGGGCGACGACAGTGGCACCACGAACCGATGACCCTTTGCGCGTGGGCCCAAATCGTCGGGGTCGCACGCGCGATTCACGTCGATGTCGTCGCACAGCGGCGCACGCAACAACTGCACGCGTTGCCCCGGCGCGTCGACCGAGCCGCAAATGGGGAGGAGCGCGTCGGGGTTGAAGCAGCCACTGAGCACCACCATCACCAGCCACGCGCGCTTCAAAAGACCGACACCTCCTGCGCGCTCACCAGGCCTTCGGCCTCGAGCCGCAACGCCTTGAGCTCCACGCCCGCATCGAGGCGAACGGAAAAGAAGTTGGGGCCAGGCTCAGTGCCACCGTCACGCAGCGGCCGCGGCGCGGCGTCGAGCTCGCGCGAGAGCCGGTGGGTGGCGAGCTCGACGACCTCGTCGTCCGGCAGCACGCCTGAAATCTTCACCACGTTCGAGTGCACCACCAGCGCGCGCACCACGACGAGCTCCGGCCGCAACGGCTGGTCGAAGTTCACCTGAATCCACGGCAGCTGACGCAGAGACTCGGTGAACAACTGGCCGTCGGTGAGCGCACAGGGCCAGCCGAGGAAATCGCAGCCGGCGCCACGGCTCGCGGCGAAGGGCCCGTGGCCGAACTCCCACCCCCAGGCCAGCGTCGCTTCGACGCGGGGCAACGTGACGAGCTGCACCAACGGGTTCTCGGTGGCGTTCGACTCGACGTACGCGGCCGACAGCCGCAGCGTGGCGTCGAACTCGCTGAGAATGCGGTCGTCGAGATCCATCGGCACGGAGGCGAAGCCCCGCTCGTTCCATTGCGCGTCGGTGGCGACCCAGACGTCACGCGCGCCGTCGTGCAGGCGCACCACGTGTCGCAGGAAGAAGGTGCCCGCATCGCCGCGCTCCCGGTACGGCGTGAAGTGCCACGCGCCGTCACTGCCGAGCTCCAGTTCGGGGCTCCAGTCGGCGATGCGCGGCACCTGCGCCTCGCCGCTCAACGTGAACATCGTCGCCGACGCCACGAGCGAGAAGGGGATGACGGTGTCGACGCGGAAGCAGAACGTCTGACCGGTCGAGAACGTGAGCGCCTGCGCACGAAAGACCTCGAACGCGTAGGCGCCAGCGTCGTCGGTGAACGTCCGGTCGAGCTCCGTCCATTCGCCGCAAGACGTCGGTGAGAGCGTCGGCGCGCGCGAGAAGATGACGCGCTGGTGGGCCGCGTCGACCGTGCCCCGCACGGGAAGAATGTCGTCGGGGTTCAGGCAGCCACCGAGCGCCGCCACCCAAAGGCACGGCAGCAGCCGCCTGAAGACCGCCTCAGTACACAAGCTTCACACCCAGCGTCGGCAGAATGATGGGCGCGCCCTGCTGGGTCTTGGTGGGCGCCATGTTCTGGTCGTACGCGTACGTGAAGCCGTACACCTCGGGCCGCACCAGCACGTTGAAGATGTCGAGGAAGATCTCCGCAGACCAGTTGGTGAAGGTGATGGTCTTCGAGCCGCGCACGTCGAGGCGCGCGAACAGCGGCAGCCGGTCCACCTCGTTGAGCGGCACCATGCTCCACAGCTGACGGCCGGTCGAAGGGTCGCTCACCAGCCGCTGCGTGCGTGAGCTGAACTCGCCCGACTCGGGGCGGCCGCTGTTCAGGTGGAACGACGCGCTGACCTTGAAGCCCTTGGGCAGCTGGTAGCCGGCCACGATGTTGAGCGAGTGCGCCTGGTCGAAGGCGAAGGGCACCATGGCGGTGGCCTCGCTCACGACGGTCTGATCTTCGTTGTACAGCGCAAAGCGACGCACGCGTTCGCTTCGCATCAGCGCGTACGAGACCCAGCCGAACAAACGGCCCTGCGCGGGCAGCCGCAGCATGAACTCGAGCCCGTACGAGCGGCCCCAGCGGTTTCCCGAGAAGCGATCGTCGAGCGACGAGATGCCGGTGACGAACTCCGAGAGGCTGCGTTCGCGCGCCTGGAAGATGTGGTTCAAGAACAGGTCGACGGACAACTCGAGGTCGAACGGCAACCGGCCCTGCGCGCCCACGCTGAACTGACCGACCTGGTGCAGCCCGTCTTTGAGCGCCGCGACGTCTGAAATCGGCAGCGAGATGAGGAGCATCGGCGCCTGATGCGCGAGCGCGAAGCCACCACGCACCGTGAGCCGGTCCATCGGGCGGTAGCGAACGTCGAGCCGCGGCTCGGCCGAGACCAGCGTGAAGTCGGTCGGCAGGTGCCACGTGTCCATGCGCACGCCGGTCACCACGTCGATGCTCTTCGAGAAGTAGCCCAGCTCGAGGAACGTGCCGGTGAACACGCCCCGCACGCGCGGCTGACGGAGAATGCTGCCGCCCGCGCCGATGCCGATGGTCGACTCGACGTCCGAGTCCTGCCGCTCGACGTCGAAGCCGATTTTCCCCTGGAAGTTCTCGCCGAAGTTCACGCGGTACTGCGCGCGGCCGGTGACGATGAAGCGGTTGAGCAGGAACGAGCCGACGCGTTCACCGTCCTGCTCGCCGTAGAGGCCGAGCGTCTCCCAGCCGACGTAGCTGCCGATTTCGGCGACGCCGGGGCCGATGGGGTACTGGCCGCGCAGGTCGATGCGGTGGAACCGCGAGGTGAGGAACACCGACGGCTGCATGGGCTGCGAGTTGCGTACGCCGGTGAGGTCGCTCGAGCCGAACGCCAGCAGGCGAACGTTGCCCCTGCCCACCTTCTGTTCGATGCGCGCCTGGTAGTCGTAGCTCTCGAGCACCGGTCGCACGTCGGGGCCGAACACGCCCGCCGCCGAGAAGAGCCCGAGCAGCCACGCGGCGTAGTTCACGTGACCGGCGACGGTGATGTTGGTGCCGGTCTCCTTGATGGGCACCTCGACGAAGGCGCTGCTCGAGAGAATGCTGGGCTCGACCGTGGCGTGAATGCGGTCGTCGCGCGCCCTGGCGACGTTGGCGCTGATGACGCCACCTGAAATGCGGCCGAAGCGGGTCGGCGCGTTCGACGCGTAGAAGTCGATGCTCTCGATGAACTCCGGGTGCACCACGGAGTTGCCGGCCATCAGGTGGTAGAGCTGCGGCACGCGCACGCCGTCGAGGTAGAGCCCGGTGGCCGCGGGCACGGCGCCGCGCACCACCGGGTAGCTCAGCCCTGAAATCGGCGTGACCACGCCCGGCAGCAACATGATGACGCGCAGCGGTTCGCCCGACGTGCCGGCGACTTCACGGAGCTCGGGGCCCGCGAGCGTGATGCGCGCGACTTCGGCGCGGTCGGCCTGGCCACGCACGATGGTTTCGTAGGGCCGCGAGTAGGTGCGGTCGACCCGGTAGACCACCTCGAGGGCCTGACCGACCTTGAGCGTCTCTTTGAAGACGCGCGTGCGGTGACCACTGGCGGCGACCTGAATGCGCTGCGGGCCCGGCGGGAGCTCGAGGGTGAAGCGGCCTGCTTCGTCGGCCTCGACCTGAGCGACGCCGCCGTCTTCGAGGCTGATCAACGCGTGCGGCACTTCGTCGCGCGTGCCCTTGGTGAAGATCTGCCCCTTGAGCATCGCGGCCGCGATGACGCCCGCGTCGACGTAATCGCGCGGTGCTTCGAAGCGATAGCGGTAGCCCATGACGACGGCGATGGGCTCGCCACCTTGCGTCGCCGGGGCGAACTTCAGCTCGCGCGCGGCAGTGACTGCGGGGCCGATGAACACGTCGGCGCTGCTGTTGACCACCACGATATCGACGACCTTGCCGTCGGTGTCGACGGTGAGCCGCAGCTCGACTTCGCCTGGCGCAGTTCCCGCGTCTGTGGGGAACGCAGCCGGAGAAGCCTGCAGCAACGAAGGCGGTACCACCACGCCTGCGTCAGACGAGCCGCCGTCCTGCGCGAAGGCAGTCAGACCGCACAACAGAATCCCCACCACCAGCGCGCGCGTCACGGGGCGCTGTACCTACACCAGTCGCTCTCGATTGCATTGAAGGAGGCGGTGGCGATGGGTTCAGGCCGTGCGTGTCGCCACTGGTCCCTCGACACGACACGAGGTCGGCGCAACTCGTTCCGGTCGTAGAAATTTGCCGCTTTCGCTCAAAAGATCGCCACAAGTTGCGCAAGGGCGCGACGACGCGCCACCCATCGTCATCACTCCCCTCGAGGCCGTTCGCTCCGGGAAATCGCCACGAGTTGCGGTCACCGTGCAGCGAGGTCGCGAGGCCAGCCGGCGACGAGCAGCGCGCGACACACCATCGTCACCACACCCATCAAGGCCCGGCCGAATTCGCGTTGCGCCCGAAGCCCGGCACGAACACACATGCGTCGTCTTGAAGCTCCGTGACGTCGTCGACTTTCTGCTGCTCGCTGCCATGTGGGGCGCGTCGTTCCTGCTGATGCGCATCGCAGTGCCCGAGTTCGGTCCGTTCACGTTGATGTGGGTGCGCGCCGCCGTGGCCGCGGTGATTCTGCTTCCCCTGCTCGCCCTTCGCGGCGAGTTGAAGATCCTCTTCCGCGAGTGGAAGGCCATCGTGGTGCTCGGCATCTTCGCGGCCGGTCTCCCCTTCGTGCTGCTCGCCACCGCGTCGATGCACTTGACCGCAGGCTTCACGTCGATCGTCAACGCCACCACTGCGCTGTTCACGGCGCTGTTCGCGGTGCTCTGGCTCAAAGACAGGCTCGAGCCCACGCGCTGGCTGGGCGTGGCCATCGGCATCGTCGGCGTCGCCACGCTGGTGTGGGACAAGCTCGGGGTGCGCGACAGCGGCGGTGCGGCCTGGGGTGTGCTCGCAGGCTTCGGGGGCGCGGCGAGCTACGGGTACGCGGCGAACCTCACGCGCAGGTACTGGCCCACGCTGCCGTCATTCGTCTCGGCGACCGCCAGCCGGCTCGGCGCGGCGTTGGTGCTCACGCCGCTCGCGTTGTGGAAGTGGCCGGCAGCGATGCCGCCCGTTCCTTCGTGGGCCGCGGCGGTGGCCATGGGCGTCTTCTCGAGCGCGCTCGGCTACCTGCTCTTCTTCCGGTTGATCAGCCGCGTGGGCGGAGTGACCGCCGCTTCGGTCACGCTCGTCGTTCCTGTCTTCGCCGTCGCGTGGGCCGCGGTGTTCCTGGCCGAGGCCGTGTCGCTGCACGTGGCGCTCGGCGGGGCGGTGGTGTTGCTCGGCACGTCGCTGTCGATGGGGCTCGTCAAACTCCGAAAGTTGTCGGCCGCGCTCGAGTAGCGACGCCGCTCACTTGCGGCTGAGCTGGTGCAACTTGCCGTCGTTCTCGGTGAGCACGAAGAGGTCGCCCTTCTCGTTGAACGACAGGCCTTCCACGCGCTCGAGCGCCTTGCCCTTCGCGTCGCGCAGCGGGAACGACTGCACCAGCTTGCCGACGACCTTGTCGCCGTCGCGCAGCAGCTTCACCTGCGCCACCGCGGCCGACTCGTCCGACGAAATGAAGAGGTGCCCGGTCCTGGGGTCGATGGCGGTCGCCGAGAAATCGCGGCACACGGCCAGCACTTCCTTCTCGAGCTTGATGGGCAGCGGCTTGCCCTTGCCGGTCTCACCGACGAGCGAGAGCTCCTGCGGGTCACCTTCTTTGGCGAGCAGCAGCTGCGGCGTGCCGGTCGGCGACACGTCGCCCGACAAGAACGCCATGCCCTCGATGCCCTTGTTGGTCGCGCCCTGAAGGTCGTACGAGAACGTCTTCTCGAGCTTCGGCTCGGTCTTCGGGTCGCCGTTCCACTCGTAGCGCAGCACTTCGCGCGACTCTTCGCGCGACACGAAGAGGTTCTGGCGCACGGGGTCGTAGGCCACGCCTTCGAGCTCGCTCTTGCCGTTCTTGAGGCCCGGCAACTGGAGCGCCGTGGTCTTGCCGTCGGCGCCGACGACCACCGCGCTGTCCTTCTTGTCGCCCACCACCAGAAAGCGACCGCCCGGTAACGCGGTGACGTCACTGGCCTCGGTCATGCCCGTCTTGAGCGAACCGGCGAGCTCGAAGCGCGCAGCGGTGCCTTCAGGAGAGGACGGACGACGGGTGGTGACGGGGCTCCAGCCTGCGACGCGGGGCATCAAATGCTCCTGAAAGAAAGGAAGGGAGGCATCACACACCATCGCTCCCTGCCCGTCACGCGGGTGGAACGTGCGTGAGACGGGGTTGATGAATTGCAGATCCACCTTCCCGTTGGTTAGCCTTGTCAGGTCTTCACAACGAAGGAGCAGACATGCAGGCGCTTTCGACCATTCTCCCCGCACTCATCGGAGCCCTCGCCATCGGAGCGCTCCTCCTGGGGAGCCGTGGTTCGGCCGCGCCCGTGCCTGTGCCCGTGAAGCGCAACGACCGCCGTCGCCGCCGCTGAAACTGTCTTTCGACTCGAGGCGCGCGCCGTAAGGTGCCGCCTCGTCGTGAAGTTCCTCGAACGCATCGCCAAGGTCGTTCTCGCCATGGTCATGGCTGCGCTGCTCTGGCGCCCGGGCCGTCGTTCGCGAGCGGCTCGTTCGCTGGTTGCCCGAGGTCGCCGCCGCGTGCTGGTGGTGCGCATCGACAACCGCGTCGGTGAAGCGCTGTTGACCACGCCGCTGTTCGACGCGCTGGCCGCGGCCGGTCACGAAGTGCACCTGCTGACGCACCCGAAGATGCGGCGCGTGCTCGCGGGGCACCCGTCGCTCACGAAGCTCCACGACTGGGAACGAAGTCTCACGGTGCTGCGTGCGCTTCGCGCCGAGCGGTTCGACGTGGTCATCAACTGCGGCAACTGGGCTGAACCGGCGGTGACGTCTTCGCTGGTGTCGCGGTTGATCAACGGCGTGGTGCTGGGGCCTGAGAACTTTCCCAGTGGCTGGTTGATGGACGTGCCGGTGGCTCCGCGGTCAGACACACAGTCGGAGTTCATTCAACGCGCGCACCTCGGCTCTCCTCTGGTGAAGGTGCCTGATCAGCCGCGGCTCTCGTTCAAGCCGACCGAGCCGTTTTCGGTGGTGGAGGGCCGGTATGCGGTGATCAACCCCGGCGGGCGGCTCGGGTGGCGGCGCGTGCCTCCGGAGCGATTCGCCGAGGCCGCGCATTCACTCGCGAAGCGTGGCGTGACGCCGGTGGTGACGTGGGGCCCGGGCGAAGAAACGCTGGTCGACGCGGTGTGTGCTGCGTGCAGCCAGGCCGTGCGTGCGCCCCCGACGTCGATTGATCAACTCGCCGCGCTCATGCGCGGAGCCGTGGTCACCGTCTGCAACAACACCGGCCCGATGCACTTGTCAGTCGCCGTGGGGTGCAAGACGCTCGCGTTGTTCCTGCACATGGACGTGGCGCGCTGGGGCCACGACTACGCCCCACATCAGATGGTCGACCTCACCAACGCGACCGACGCGACGGCGCTCATTGATGCCGCGGTCGAGCGCGCGTGCTGACGACGCTGCGGCTCGCGGCCGGCTGCGGGTGCGCACCGAAGAGTTCGTCGCCGGAGGTCTCGAAGTGAAGGCAATCAGCAGCGCACAGGGACTGCTGCTCGGGCGCGGGTGTCATTTTCGGTGCAGCAAGGAACGCTCCGAGGTCACGGTGACGACGTTCGAAGCGGGGACAGTGGTCAGCGAAGTCGGCTGATCTGGACGGATTCGCAGTGGCGCCAGGTCGAGGCGATTCAGGCGCTGTACACGCGCATGATCACGCACGGAGCCAAACGCGTACCCGCCGCGCCACGCATTCCCATCGTGCAGGCCGCGTTGAAAGACATCACGTCACTCACGCTCGACGTGACGCGAGACGGCTTCGTGGTGCTGTCCGACCACGTGAAGGACAAGGCTGGAGTGCGTGAAGCAGTTCCCTTCCCTCGGTGTCGACCTGACGGTCGCGACGTGGCTCGCGTTGACGAATGAACCAGCGAGCTCGCGATGCGGGCCTTTTGTTGCACTCGCTCGATGTGACGACTGGTCCAAACCAGGCGTACTCACTTCTCGAGACGACGGTCGTTGCGTCCCCCAGGTGTTCTCCCGCTCGTTCGACGACTGCTGCCATCAGGTGAGCGGTGCGTTCGGGTGTCGTGAGTCGGCGCTCGACTCACGCGTGCCCCGCGACCTCGAGACGAATTCCGCGCAACTGGCCAGCGGGTTGGGAGCGGATCCGGCCCGAACGACAGGCCAGAACGACGATTGCTCACTTCTCTGTCGAAGCAACGGTGCCTGCCC
>QFQP01000039.1 GCA_003243425.1 Archangium gephyra
CGGCGACGGGTGGCGGCACTGCAACGGGCGGCGGCACGGCGACGGGCGGCGGCACGGCGACGGGTGGCGGCACGGCGACTGGTGGCGGCACTGCAACGGGCGGCGGCACGGCGACGGGTGGCGGCACTGCAACGGGCGGCGGCACGGCAACTGGCGGCGGCACGGCGACCGGTGGCGGTACGGGCACTCTGGTGAATGCCTGTGAATCGGCGATCCGAATCACTGCCGGGGCGACGGCTGGCACTACGGCTGGTGCAGCGAATCAGCAGCGTTTCGTCGACGTGGCGGGTTGCCAGGGCTCCGGCACGCTTTCTTCCGCGACCGCTCCTGATCGCGCGTACGTGGTGAACGTCGGCCAGGGCAAGCGCATGACGGCCCGTTTGTTGGGCAGCCTCGACGGTGGCGACACCTCGTGGGACTCCGTGTTCAATCTTGTGGACTCGGTTGCAAGCTGTGGCTCGATGGACACGAGCATCGATGGGGGCACGGTCGGCATCTCGTGCCTCGCTGGCGTCGACAACCCTCCGCAGACCGTTCGAGTCGAAAACCCGGGTCCGGCAAAGGACTACTTCCTGCTGGTCGATGGCTATTCGAGCGGTCAGGGCGGTTTCGCGCTCGACGTGGCGATCACCGATCTGCCCACGCCGATCGTTGGCGGCGATACGTGCGCGAACGCGGTGACGCTCACGCCGTCGACTACCTACCTTGCCGCAACCGATGGTGGTGCGAGCAACTACGCCTTCCCGTCCCTCAACGGTTGCGCGACGACGAACAACTCGCCCGATCGTTCGTTCAAGATCGACGTCCCGCCGATGAACTCGGCGACCATCGTTGTGACGCCGTCGTCGAACTTCAATCCCGTGGTCAACGTAACGACGGCCGTGGCCAATTGCGGTTCGCTCGGCGCGGACGGCGGCACGCAGGGCGGTATCTGCCTCGGTAGTGGCTCTGTCGGTGGCACGGGCACTGCTGAGACGGTGACGGTCAACAATGTCAGCGCGAACCCGGCGACGTTCAACATCATCGTCGATGCTTCGACGACTACCGCTTCTGCCCGCGCTGGTTCGTTCGAAATCACCGGTACGCTCACTCAACTGCCTGCGTTGCTGGCGGGCGGCGAGTCGTGCGGCACGGCGGTGAACCTGCCGGTCGGTTCGTTCACTGGAACCACGACGGGCGCGGCGAACGACTACTCCTTCGCTGCAACGGCGAGTTGCCGTCTCAGCTCGGCCGCCGGTGACGTGGCCTACGCGATCACCGTTCCTGCCAACGGCCGCGGTCTGGTGACCGTCTCGTCACTGACGTCGGGCTTCACGCCGTCCGTCAATCTCGTCGCGAACGTCGCGAACTGCGGCACCATCGGGATCGATGCAGGCACGCAGGGTGGTTCATGCCTCCGCAACAACGTCGACAAGGCGACCATCTCGATCGGCAACGAGACCGGTAGCGACGTGACCTACTTCGTGGTCGTCGACAGCACGACGGCAGCGACTGGCGATTTCCGCATCACCTACGCCACGGAAGCGAACCAGCCGAGCGGCGAGTTCTGCAGCGCGCCTGAAATCATCGCGATGAACGGAACGTTGACGGGTACCACGACCGGTTACGGCGATGACGTTCAGACCAATTCGGCGGCTGCGGCGAACTGTGGCGGCTTCTCGAACCTCGGTGTGGATCGCGTGTACCAGGTGACGTTGAACAGCGGCGAACAGCTGAGTGCCACCGTCACTCCGACGGGTGCCTCGTGGGACCCTGGCCTCTACGTGGTCGATTCGCCCGCAGCGAACTGCCGCCTGATGGGCACCACGTGCCTCACGGGTAGCGACGTCGGCGGCGGCGGCGAACCTGACTCGATCTCGTACCTGAACAACAGCGGCGCCTCGAAGACGGTCTTCCTCGTCATCGACAACTATGCAGCCACGAGCTCCGGCGCGTACTCGCTCCTGGTCAACGTAGGCCCGCCGCCTCCGCCTCCGTACACGAAGACCGCCATCGCGACCGCCAACTGCATCGACATGACGTCGGGGACGTCGTTGAGCTCAGTTGTGGCTGACGACGCCGCGTCTTCGGTCACCGCGCTGCCGGTGGGTTTCGACTTCCAGTTCTTCGGAGGTGCCGTCACGCACTTCTCGATGACGTCCAACGGCTTCATGCAGCTCTATGCCTCCTCGATCGGCTCACCTGAGGTGGTGGCGGCGAACGCGGTGATCCCGACGACGGGCGCGCCGAACAACATCGTCGCTGCGTTCTGGGACGACCTCGACAACGTCGCCGGCACGACCGCGCGCACGTTGGTCTCGGGCACGAGCGGCAGCCGTGTGTTCACCGTGCAGTGGGGTGGTTTCTCGATCTATTCGGCGTCGGGCCCGCAGCCTGAGCGACTCACGTTCCAGATCCAACTGTTCGAGGGCACGGACGTGATCGAGATCCACTACTGCTCATTGGCCGCCAACGGTGGCAATGCTGCCCGCGTCGGCGGCTCTGAGGCTACGGTTGGTGTCGAGAATTCGACCGGCACTGTGGGTATCCCGCACTCCTTCGATACGGCGGCGTCAGTCGTTTCGGGCACGGGTCTGCGTTTCACGCCTCCGTAATTCGCGGCTGATCTCTTGAAATCGAAGGCCGGTCACTCTTCGCGAGTGGCCGGCCTTTTTCTTTTTGCCCTTTCACGTGCTCGTCGGGGTGAGAATCCGGCCATGGCCAAAACCACGCTTCGGGTCGGACTGGGTGCGATTGCGTTGTTCCTCGCGAGTTGCGGTGCTCCCAAGAAGGAGTGCGCCATCAACACGGACTGCAACCCGGGGTTCATTTGCAACGCCGGGAAGTGCGAGGCCGGCGGCTTCGGTGGCGGTGTTGGATTTCTCGGCGGCGGCACGGGGGCGACGGGTGGTGGCTCGGTCACTGGCGGCGGTGGTGGGACGACCGGTGGTGGTGATGGCACGACGGGCGGTGGCGACGGCACTGGCGGTGGCGACGGCACGACCGGCGGCGGTACTGGAACCGGCGGCGGCGACGGCACGACCGGCGGCGGTACTGGAACCGGCGGCGGTGACGGCATGACGGGCGGCGGCGTCGGAACGGGCGGAGGTGATGGCACCGTCGGTGGCGGTGACGGCACGACTGGCGGTGGCGTCGGTGTGACGGGTGGCGGTGTCGGAACCGGTGGCGGTGACGGCACGGTCGGCGGTGGCGTCGGGACGACCGGCGGCGGCGTGGGCACGACCGGCGGCGGCGTGGGCACGACCGGCGGTGGCGTAGGCACGACCGGCGGTGGCGTAGGCACGACCGGCGGTGGCGTAGGCACGACCGGCGGTGGCGTGGGCACGACCGGCGGTGGCGTAGGCACGACCGGCGGCGGCGTGGGCACGACCGGCGGTGGCGTAGGCACGACCGGCGGCGGCGTTGGTACGACCGGCGGTGGCGTAGGCACGACCGGCGGCGGCGTGGGCACGACCGGCGGTGGCGTGGGCACGACTGGCGGTGGCGTCGGCACGACCGGCGGTGGCGGCGGCACTCCCATCGCCTGCACGCCGCGCGGCATTCTGGCGCCCAACGCGACGGTCATCGGCTCGCTCGCGCGCAGCTCCACGCGCACCTCGCCGGAGCCCAGCTGCGGCACCTTCGACGGTCAATTCGCTGAAGAGATCTGGCAGTTCACCGTGAACGCGACCTCGAACGTCGTGCTCGAGACGTTCGCTGGCGTCGACGGCGGCGCGCTCGACACGGTGGTCAACGTTCGTAACGTCTGCAGCGAAGCGACCGACATCGCGTGCGACGACGAAGGTGGTGCCGGCTCGCTCAGCCGCGTCATTCGCACCATGCAGCCCGGCACCTACGTCGCGCTGGTTCAGGAGTACGACACGAGCAGCATTCCGGCGAAGGGCGGCACCTACGGCCTGTCGTTCGCGACCTTCCCCATCGTCTCGAACTCGGTGTGCACCGCGAACATCCCGTTGTCGCCCGGCTCACCCATCACCGGCCAGAACACGTCAGGCGGCGGTGCGACGAGCTCGGCCTGCGGCGTGAACGCGGGCGGCCAGCTCTTCTATTCCATCAGTGTTCCTCACGATTACGTGTTGACGGCCAGCGCCACGCCCACCGGCAGCGCGCGCAGAGCCCACTACGTGCGCGTGCTCGATTCGTGCGCCGCGACCAGCTGCCTTTCCAACGGCACCGGCACCGCGACGACCGCCGCCACGACGTCATGGCGCAACACCACCGGCGTGACAGCGAACGTCATCATCTCGGTCAGCCCGTTGGTGCCCGGTGACTGGAGCCCCTTCGAGCTCGTGGCTTCGACCACGCCCTACGTCGCTCCGCAGGGCGACACCTGCCAGGCACCGCAGATCATCTCGATGTCGGGCACCCTCACCGGGCAGACCACGGTCGGCTACGCGAACGAAATCTCGACCGTGCTCTCGTGCACCGGCTACGGCAATGCGGGCCCCGACCGCGTGTACGCGGTGACGGTGCCGGCCGGCCTCGAATTGACCGCGACCATTCCTTCACCGAGCTGGGACCCTGCGCTTTACGTCGTGGGCCAGCCGGCGTCGAACTGCCAGGCCTCGGGCACCACGTGCCTGGTGGGCAGTGACATCGTCAACGCCACCGAGACGCTCCGCTGGATGAACACCGGCGCCACCGACGCCGTGGTCTACCTGGTGGTCGACGGCTGGGACGCCACCGAGTCGGGCCCGTATTCGTTGACCATCGCCTTCGGTACGCCGACGCCGCCGCCATACATCGTCACCACGGTCGCGAACGGTTGCTTGAGCATCGACGCGGGCACGCCGCTCGCCTTCTTCCGTGCAGACGGTGGCGTCGACAACGACGATGGCAACACGGCAGTGCAGTCGATCGGCTTCCCCTTCAACTTCTTCGGGGCTCCGGTGACGCACTTCTCGGTCAACACCAACGGCTTCGCGCAGCTGTGGGATACCGCGACCCCCTCGCTCAGCTACTCGGGCACGATCTCGAATCAGCCCATTCCCACCGCGTCGACGCCCAACGCGCTGGTGGCGCCGTTCTGGGACGACCTCATCGTTCGCCCGTCGGGCAGCGGTGTTCGCACCAGCGTGGTGGGCAACTCGCCCGCGCGTCGCCTCGTCATCGAGTGGGCCGACATGTCGGGCTACACGTTCGACACGCCGACGCAGACGCTGCGGTTCCAGGCGCAGATCATCGAACAGAGCAACGCCATCGAGTTCCATTACTGCCAGCTCGAGAACGCTGACGGCGGTACCACGGGCCGCGTGTTCGGCAGCGAGGCGAGCATCGGTCTCGAAGACAGCGCCGGTGCGCGTGGCGTGCAGCGCTCGTTCAACCAGGCGAACAGCGTGAGCACGAGCACGGGCTTCCGCTTCACTCCCTGAGTCGGCTGCGCTAGCGGCGACGGCATGTGGCTCCCTGCCGTCGTCGCGCTGTCGTTGTCTGCTGCACCAGAGCCGTTCCTGCGGTTGCGCGCCGCCGGTGACGTGATGCTGGGCACCACCGTGCCCGAGGGGAAGCTGCCGCCCGATGACGGCGTGCATCTCCTCGACGCGGTGGCGCCGCTGTTGCGCGACGCAGACCTCACCTTCGTGAACATGGAAGGCCCGCTGTGTGATTCGGGCACGTCGTCGAAGTGCCGCAAGGGCGGCAACTGCTTCGCGTTTCGTTCGCCCACGCACTACGCGAAGTACCTCGAAGAAGCGGGCATCGACCTCGCGTCGACGGCCAACAACCACTCGGGTGACTTCGGCGAAGCGTGCCGGCGTGAAACCGAGAAGGCGCTCGACGCACATCGCATCGTGTGGTCGGGCGCGCCGGGCTCCATCGGCCGCACGGAATTCAAGGGCAAGAAGGTGGCGCTCATCGGCTTTCACACCAGCGGCGCGACCAACGACGTGAACGACCTCGCGACGGCGGTGAAGCTGGTGAAGCAGGCCAAGGCCGACTCAGACTTGGTCATCGTCAGTTTTCACGGTGGCGCCGAAGGCACCAACGCCACGCGCGTGAAGGACGGGGCCGAGAAGTATCTCGGTGAGAATCGCGGTGACCTGAAGCGCTTCACGCACGGAGTCATCGACGCCGGAGCCGACCTCGTGCTCGGGCACGGGCCTCACGTGGTGCGCGGGCTCGAGCTCTACAAAGAACGGCTCATCGCCTACTCGCTGGGAAACTTCGCGACCTACGGCCGGTTCGACTTGTCCGGCCCGCTGGGCATCACCGTGCTGCTCGAAGTCTCGCTCGCCGAAGACGGCCGTTTCGTGCGCGGCAAGCTCATCTCGACCCGGCAGGAGGGGAAGGGCATCCCCATGCCGGACGATTCACTCAAGGGCGCGAAGCTGGTGAAGCAGCTCACCGAGCTCGACTTCCCGAAGACCGGCCCGCGCATCGACGAGGCGACCTTCAAGGTCACGCCGCGGTGAGTAACTCCGCGCTCACCGGTGCGCATTGCGGCAAGCACCCGGAGGTCGCGGCGGTGGAGCTCTGCACGCGGTGCGGCACCTTCCTGTGCGGCGACTGCGTCGAATACGTGCGCGACGAGACGGCGGCGTGCTCCGACTGCGCGCCCTTGTTGCGCGGCGTGAAGGCCAGCGCGCGGGCGAAGGTGGCGCCGGTGCTCGCGGCCCTCGGCATCGCCGGGCTCGTCGCCGGCTTCATGGTGAAGGGCAGACCCGGGCTGTATTTCTGGGCCGCTGCAACTCCGCCGGGACTTCTGGGGTTGGCGCTCGCGGTGATGGAGCTGCGTTTGATGCGCGGCTCGACCATCGTGAATCACGGCCGGCGCTGGGCGCGCGTCGGCGTGACCCTGGGCGCGTTGTTCCTGCTCTGCGCGCTGGCGATTGTCGTGTTGTTCGCCCTGTTCGTCGGCGCGCAGCACCGCAGCTGACTGAGTCGCGCGCATCGTTCGGAGTCGCGCCAACTTCGGCCGACAGCACGACGAAGCGGGGCGTCGTCGAGCGGCACACTTCGAACACGTCGAAGGGAACCGTGCTCCCGCGGACCAACTCCGTAGCAGTTTCCACTCGCTCCACCTGCGGCACGAACTTCCAAGCAGGCTGCTCGAGCCCGGCATTTCGTCGTGGCGCGGACGACGCCCGGTGCGACAATTCTCGAGCATGCGCACGTCGCTCGTGTGTCTCGGGGTCTTCTTCAGCGTCATCTTCACCGGTTGCTCCGCGGCGAAGCGGGCCGCGCGTCCGGTGGAACATGCGCTCGCGCCGGCTGCGACGGGACGCTCGCCGAGCTGGCAGACGCGCTCGTCGCGCGGCACGGCACGGAACCTTCGGGCTTTCAGCTCATCAACCACAATGAAGACGCGTTGACCTGGCGGCTGGCGCTCATCGACTCGGCGCGCGGCTCGTTGGACGTGATGACGTTCCTCTGGTGGGGCGACGAGAGTGGTGACCTGCTGCTCTCGCACGTCATCGCGGCGGCGGATCGCGGCGTGAAGGTCCGCCTCATCGTCGACGACATGACGACCATCGACGATGGTCGCCAGACCGTGCTGCGCGACGTGCCCAACGCCGCCATCGATGCCCACCCCAACATCGCGCTGCGCGTCTTCAACCCGTGGACGCGTCGTGGCGCGGCCGGCCGCGCCGTGGAGTTCGTGAGCGACTTCGATCGCCTCAACCAGCGCATGCATCACAAGGCGCTCATCGCCGACGGTCACGCCGCCATCGTGGGCGGGCGCAACCTCGGCAACGAGTACATGGGCCTCAACCCGACGTTCAATTTTCGCGACCTCGACGTGCTCACGGTGGGGCCCGCGGCGCGCGACGTGGCGGCCGTGTTCGACCTCTTCTGGAACAGCAGCTGGGTCACGCCGCAGCGCGAGCTCGACGCGAGTGGCACCGTGGCGATGCTCGACGAACGCCGCGCCGCGCTGCGCGCGAGCCTCGCCGACGCGAAGGTGCTCGCCGGGTTTCCACACGTGCCGCGCGAATGGAGCGATGAACTCGCATCGCTGAAGACGTCGCTGCACACCGGCAGCAGCCGCATGGCGACCGACGCGCCCGACGCCCAGAAGGTCACGCACCGGCTCCGTGACGAAGTGCAGGAGCTCTGGGCGAGCGCCGAGAAGGAGGTCCTCATCACCAATGCCTACGTCATTCCCGACGACGCGGCCTTCCAGCGCACCGCGCGCGAGCTGAAGAAGGACGTGCGCTTCGTGATGCTCACCAATTCACTCGCGTCGACCGACGCCGCCGGCGTTCACGCGCACTACACCGACTGGCGCGCGCGACTCCTCGAGGCCGGCGTGGAGCTCTTCGAGCTGAAGCACGACGCGAAGGCGATGGGCGACGTGGCGAACACCGGCCCGGTGAAGGCCGGCTACTTCGGGCTGCACGCCAAGGCGATGGTGGTCGATCGCCGGCACGTGCTCATCGGCTCGATGAACCTCGACCCGCGCAGCTGGGTGCACAACACCGAGATGGTGATGCGCATCGACTGCCCGGCGCTCGGTGAAGAGGTCGCGCGTGTGTTCGAGCACGACGTGAAGCCCGCCAACGCGTGGCGCGTGGAGCTCGACGCCAACGGCGCGGTGCAGTGGGTCTCGGGCAGTGACGTGCTTCACGAAGCGCCGTCGCGCGAAGGTGGCCAGTTCTTCGACGAGCTCTTCAACCACCTGCTGCCGGCCGACCTGTTCTGAAGCGTGTTGCTGGCTGCGACGCAGCCGTCACGCATCACCTGCAGAGCGGAGAGAGCAGCTCGGGCCGATACTCGAAGTGCATGGTGTCGTAGTGCTTCCACCTGCCGCCCCAGATGAAGCCCTCGGCCTCGAAGGCGTCGACGATGGTCTTGGGTACGCGGTTCTTCCAGATCATCGGCTGGCCTCGGTACGTCCACCGCCAGTAGTCGCTACGCTCGACGTTGAGGTCGATGGCGATGCCGAACGCGTGGCTCGACAACCGCCTGCTGCGCTTGATGTTGCGCCAGATGAACGTGCCGCCGATCTCCTTCAAGAACGGGAGCAGCTTCGGGTTGGCCTTCACTTCGGGTTCGAGCCGCGCGACCACACGTTTCAACGCTTCGGCGGCGCGGTCATGAAACGGGTAGCGCAGCCCGAAGAAGCGCACTTTCACCAGGTGCTCGTTCACCTTCACGCGCGTGCCGCCGTACGTCGCGAGGAACAGCTCTTCGACGCGCGCGCGACCCGGGTCGACCGGAGGCCCCGCATCACTCGTGTCGATGGGCACGATGGGCCCGGTCACGTACGGCGGCTCGTAGAGATCCGCGAGATCCGGAATCTCCTCCGACTCGGGGTCGTCGACGTCGACGAGCGCACCGCCGGTGTCCCAGGGCACGAAGACGCCGGTCTCGAGCTGAAGACCCCAGCCCCCGTCCGCTCCGCGCG
Source organism: Archangium gephyra (assembly GCA_003243425.1). GTDB lineage: Bacteria > Myxococcota > Myxococcia > Myxococcales > Myxococcaceae > Archangium_A > Archangium_A gephyra_A. The sequence goes on from QFQP01000039.1 coordinate 9,347, forward strand.
TCACGGTGCCGGCGTACCAGTTGGGCAGACACGCGAGGCCACGTGGAGGACCGGCGTCTGGAACTCCCTGGGTCAGGACGAGCGTGGTGAGCAGCGCCAGCGTCACGTCGTTGCGGCTCCGAAGTACGCCACGTCGGCGTCACCGCGCATGAACGTGTCGTGCTGGAGCATGGCGCTCAACTTCGCGGCGTCGCTCGACCCGGCGGCTTCTGCGAGCGCGCGGCGCAGCTTGCGAACCGCTTCTGGCCGCGTCGGCGCCCACACCGAGAGCTTGCCGCCGTCGTCGCGCGTGAAGGGACCGGCGAACGCGTGCGCCGCCGACACCATCACTGCGATGCTGTGACCACGCGTCGAAAGTTGCTGCGTCAACGGCAGCAGCCCGCCCTGCGCCACGTGCACCTGCCAGGTGACGAGATCGATTCCGCACACCCACTCGGTGACTGCGTGTTCTGCGGGCACACCGGCGGTCATGCGCGAGAAGTGAAGGTGCCGCGCGCCGTCGACGAAGAACTCCACCGACGCCGCGCCGACGAGCTTCACGTCACGCGCGAGCTGAACCGCCTTCGCCCCGGCCTCCGCCCGTTGCTCGTTGGTGAGAATGGGTGAGGGTGATTCGAAGATGGCGCCGCCGCCTTCGCGCTCGTTCAAATGCACCACGTTGCCGAACGCGTCGGCGAAGACCTGAAACACCACGCGGTGCGGTGCCTCGAGCTTCGACACGTCGAGCGTCGCTGCCGCGGCCGCGATGGCCTCCAGTGACGACGACGACGCGCCGATGAAGGTGATGCCCGCTGCTTCGCACGCACGCGCGAGGGCGACGTTCTGGGCCAGGGCCCCGAAGCCGGGGTGAAGCGCGTCAGCCCCCGCCTCCTTCGCGCGAGCGACGAGCGCTGCGACGTCGAGCGGCGTGGCCGTCACCGATTGCAGACCGAGTTCCTGAACAGTTCGGGTCACGCGAACGGCGGTCACGCCATCGGCGCAGACCAGGAGCTTCCTGACGCGAGCCATGACGACGGTGTGTACCCGAATGACATGGAGATAGAAGGCCCTCGTGAATCGCACCTTCGACATCGTTCTCTTCGGCGCCACGGGTTTCACGGGTCGCCTGGTCGCCGAGTACCTCGCCAGGCACGCGCCCGCCGACGTGCGCGTCGCCCTCGCAGGCCGCAACAAGAAGAAGCTGGAGGGCATTCGCAGCGAAATCGGGAAGGACTGGCCGATTGAAGTGGTCGACGCGAGCGACGCCGCCGGTCTGCAGCAGTTGGCCAGTCGCACCAAGGTGGTGTGCACCACCGTCGGGCCGTACGCGAAGCACGGGCTTCCGCTCGTCGAGGCCTGCGCGAAGGAGGGCACGCACTACTGCGACCTCACCGGCGAGACCCAGTTCATGCGCGACTCCATCGATCGCGCGAATGACACGGCGAAGAAGAGCGGTGCGCGCATCGTGCACACCTGCGGCTTCGATTCGATTCCGTCGGACCTCGGCGTGCAGGCCTTGAGCGAAGTGCTCGGGCCGATGAAGCGCGCGACGTACGTGGTGGTGACCGCGAAGGGTGGTTTCAGCGGCGGCACGGTCGCTTCGCTGCTCAACGGTCTGGACGAAGCGAAGGCCGACAAGTCGCGTCGCCGCATTCTCGTCGACCCGTACGCGTTGTCGCCGGACCGCAGCAAGGAGCCGGACCTCGGTGACGAGCGCGACCTCACCACCGCGCGCTTCGACGAATTCACCGGCCAGTGGGTGGCGCCGTTCGTGATGGCGAGCATCAACACCCGCGTCGTGCGTCGCACCAACGCGTTGCTCGGGTACCCCTACGGCCGGCAGTTCAAGTACGCGGAGGTCATCGGCACGAAGACCGGCCCCGTCGGCGCCATCGCGGCGGCTGGCGTCACGCTGGGCATGGGCGCGTTGTTCGGCGGCCTCATGTTCGGGCCCACGCGCAAGTTCGTCGAATCGATGTTGCCGAAACCCGGCGAGGGACCTGACGAGAACCAGCGCAAGAATGGCTTCCTGAAGATCCGCATGTTCGGCGAGAGCGAGAACGGCACGAAGAAATCGCTCGTCATCACCGGCAAGGGCGACCCGGGGTACCTGCTCACGTCGCTGCTGCTGGGTGAGTCGGCGCTGTGCCTGGCGCGCGACGACGACAAGTTGCCGAAGACGTCCGGCGTGCTCACGCCCGCGACGGCGATGGGCAAGGTGCTGCGTGATCGCCTCGTGGCCGCGGGAATGACCTTCGACGTCGAGTGAGGTCGGCGTCTGCGCGTGTCGACCACCGACCTACACGCGCCCACTGAACGTCTGTCCATTCATCTTTCTATGCGGGCGCGCGTGAATCGATTCGACGGATCCAACGACCAAGGGTCCATGAATCGATTGCTGCTGTTGGTGATGTTGAGCTCCTGCGCGGCCAGTCGTGTGGTGACGGTGGCTGACGGCGCGTACTCACAGCGCGACTACCTGAAGACGGCCTACGAGACGCTGCAGAACTCCGACACCGACACGGAAGGTCACCGCATTCGAGCGCAGCTGGCCACGCGCGCGGCGCTGCAGTCGCTCGACGACGGCGAGCTGGGCCGCAGCGTGCCGTTCGAGGGGCCTCCGTCGATGGCCGTGGCGCGGGAGTTGTTGCAGCGCGTGACGCCTTCGCCGACCGACGGTTCACCAGCGGCCGAGAACACGCGGCGTGCGCTCGGTGAGCTCAACGCCGCGCTGGGGCCGTGATCATTTGTCGTCGCTGAGCTTCGACGGCGGCGCGTTCAGTTCGGCGAGCCACGTCGTCGCGAATTCGCGCGCCGCTGCGGTGGCCTCGGGCCCGGCGCGCCAGCAGAACTTCCACCAGGTCGGCTTTCCCTCGAGCGCGGCGCTGACGAACACCTTCTTGCCGTTCTTCTCTTCGAGCTTCGCGTCCCACGACATCTGCTTCGTCTCGGCGAGGAAGTAGCTGAGCCGCTCCTTGAGCTGCAGGGTGAGTGACGCCGCGTCGGGCGCAGCCACGGCCTTCGCGCGGGTCGAAGCTTCTTTCTCCAGCCGCGACTTCTCGGCCTTGAACGCGGTCTGGCGCGCAGTGACCTTCGCGAGCTGCTCCGCGTCTTTCGGGTTCGCAGGCTTTCGTTCCTTCACCAGCGTCGACCAGTACGCGAAGTCGGCGGCAATGCCCGCGGAGCGCTCCGGCACCGACTGAAAGTACGCCTGGGGCCCGAGGTAGGCGGCCCACTGCTTGCGGCCCTCTTCCGTTTCGAGCCACGCCTTCACCTGCGTCAGCGCCTCCCGCGTGAGCGCCGCTTTGTCCGCGCCAGAGAGCTCAGGCATCGGCTTTGGCAGCATCCAACGCACCATGGGCGCGCTTTCGAGGCCGTTCGCCACCGAGGTGGCGATCAGATTGTCGAACCGGCTCCGTTCGAGCTTGAGGTCTGCGAGCGAGGTTCCGAGAGCGAGCGACGCGACGAGGGGAAGCAACATGTGAGAGATCCTTCAGGTTCGGTGTTGGAAGCCCAGGCGGCCGCGCAACGGACGGCCATCGAGCTGGAGTGATTCACCGCGCGTGATGTCGCCGATGCGCGTGGGGTTGAAGCCAGCGTCTTCCAGCTCGGTCTCGAAGCGCATGCACTTGCTGCGCGGCACGGTCATCAGCAGCACGTAGTCCTCCCCGCCGGTGAGCGCGTCGTCGAGCGCGTGGTCACCCGCGTGCAGCAGCAGCGGCTGGGCGATGGGCAGGGCGCTGCTCCACAGCTCGGCGCCGACGCCTGACGCCCTGCACAGATGTGCCAGGTCCTGGCCGAGCCCGTCGGACACGTCGATGGCGGCGCTCACGAACGGCTTCGCCCTCGCGGCGAACGCGAGGTGCGGCGCGGGCCGACGCTGCGCATCGACCAGCAGCTTCACGTGGGTGCCATCGCGCAGGCAGCGAAGCCCCGCGGCGGCGTTGCCGACCGGCCCTGACACGTAGATTCCGTCGCCCGCTTTCGCGCCCGAGCGCAGCGTGGGTTTGCCGTCGAGCACGCCAGACGCGGTGATGGTGATGCTCAACTGTCGCGCTGACGTGACATTGCCGCCGACGAGCGTCGCGCCGTGTGCACGCGCGAGCTTCGACATGCCGCGGCCGATGCGGGTGAGCGCCCTGGCGTCGATGTCTTCTGGCAGCCCGAACGCGACGGTGAACCAATCGGCGCGCGCGCCCATCGCCGCCAGGTCGCTGAGGTTCACCGCGAGCGCCTTGTGGCCGATGTCTTCGAACGAGAACGTGGCGCGCGTGAAGTGAACGTCTTCCACCAGCGCGTCGGTGGTGATGCAGGTGGTGCCGCGCTTGCTGACGACCGCGCAATCGTCACCGGGCCCCGTGGGGCTCTTCGGCACGTCGAACTGCGCGACGAACTTCTGAATCAGCTCGAACTCGTTCATGGGTGACACGGTATCGTTGCCGGCCATGCGCGCTCTGATCGTTCTGGTGACGGTGCTGCTGTGTGGTTGTGGCGTGACGCCGTGTGCACTCGAGACCGAGTGTGGCTGTCTTGCGCGGAGTGATTGCAGTGTGGTCGCACAGCCCTGCTACTGCCCGACGCACTGCGATGGGCGTGTGTGTGTGTGCGGCGGCGGCGCGTTCCAACGCTGCGAAGACGCGGCGCGGTGATATTCCACAGCTCCCCACGTGCAGACGCTCGGCAAGTACTCACTGGTCAAGAAGCTCGCGGTCGGCGGCATGGGCGAAGTGTGGCTCGCGCGACAAAAAGGGCCTGCGGGCTTCGACAAGCTCGTGGTCGTGAAGACGCTGCTCAAGCACCTCCGTGAAGATCAGGAGTTCGTGAACATGTTCTTCGACGAGGCCCGCATCGCAGCGGTCCTCAACCACCCGAACATCGCGCAGATCTACGACCTCGGCGAAGACAAGGGCGAGTACTTCATCGCCATGGAATACGTGCACGGCCTCTCGTTGCGAGACGTCGTGGTGCACGCCATCGAACACGGCAACGGCATGCCGCTCGCGCTCAAGTGCCGCGTGATCGCCGATGCAGCGGCGGCGCTCGACTTCGCACATCAGGCGAAGACGCCCGCGGGCCAGCCGCTCGATCTCATTCACCGCGACGTGAGCCCGCAGAACATCCTCATCGGCTTCAACGGCTCGGTGAAGCTCATCGACTTCGGTGTGGCCAAGGCCGCCAACAAGCTGGTGCGCACGGCCACCGGCATCATCAAGGGCAAGTACGCGTACATGTCGCCCGAGCAGGCCTACGGAAAGCAGCTCGACGGTCGCAGCGACGTGTTCGGGCTGGGCACGGTGTTCTGGGAAATTCTGTGCACCGAGCGGCTCTTCAAGCGCGACAACGAAACCGAGACGCTGCAGGCCGTCGTGGGCGCCGACATCAACCCGCCGTCGATGTTGGACCGCACGGTCCCCAAGTCGCTCGACCCCATCGTGTTGAAGGCGCTCTCGCGCGAGCTGCCGGGCCGCTACGAATCGGCGGCGGGTTTTCAGAAGGCCATCGAGCAGTGGCTGGCCAGGCAGCGCCTGCCCGCAACCAACGCGCACCTCGCGGCGTTCATGAAGCAGCTGTTCCCCGATGACGTCGAAATGAAGCCGCTGCCTGAAGCGGAGCCGACGTTGTCGACGGATCGCTCGCAGGCCATCGAACCTCCGCAGATGAAGGCGCCCGAGAAGATTCGCGCCAATCAACACCGCGTGCTCGACGTGAAGGAGCTCGAGGCGCGCATCGCGTCGACGCAGCCGAGCGATCACATGCGCGGCATGTTCTTCAACGCCCTCATCGCCGCGATCCTGCGCTCCGTCGGCCCGGCCGCCGAGCCGAAGGTGCGCAAGGCCGCCGAGAATCCGCGCGCGTACGTCGATTCGCTCACGTACCCGACCGCCGAGTTCCTGCGCATGTTGTGGAAGTCGGTCGAGCTGCTCGCGCCGAAGCTGCAGAGCGTCGACGACGCCTTCGAACAGCTCGGCCTGTACACGATGGACGCGTTGTTGAACTCGCCGTTCGGCAAGTCGCTCGAGACCTTGAAGTCGGCGGGCCCGGCGGCGCTGTTCAAACCGTTGCTGGGCACGTTGAACCCGATGATCGCGCCGGGGAACCGGCTGGTGAGTGAAGCCAGGGCCAACGGCGCGAAGCTGGTCTTCAAGGAAGAAGTGTTGCCGCTGCAGCTCTACGTCGGCCTGCTGCGCAGCCTGTTCGAAGGCTTCTTCGGCAAGCCGCTGCGCGCCACGTGGGAAAAGACCGCGGCCGAACGTGTCGAGCTGACGCTGAGCTGGAAATGAACCTGCTCGACGCCGCGCCGAAGTACCCGCGTCGCATCGTGTGTCTGACCGAAGAGACCACCGAGACGCTGTACCGCCTGGGCCGCGAGGACCTCGTCGTCGGTGTGAGCGGGTTCACCGTGCGGCCGCCCGAAGCGCGCAAGAAGCCGCGGGTCTCGAGTTTTCTCGACGCCGACTACGAGAAGATCCTCGAGCTGAAGCCGGACCTCGTGCTCGGCTTTTCCGATCTGCAGGCGGAGCTCGGGGCAGAGCTGAGCAAGCGCGGCGTGCCGGTGTACCTGTTCAATCAGCGGTCGCTCGCGGAGATTCTGCAGTCGGTGCGAATCATCGGTTCGCTCGTCGGCGCGGCGCGTGAGGCCGAGGTGCTCGCCGATGAACTGCGCGCCAACGTCGAGAAGCTCGCGAACGAGAATGCAGCGCTGCCGAAGCGCCCACGCGTGTTCTTCGAGGAATGGCACGAGCCGCTGATCTCGGGAATTCGCTGGGTGAGCGAGCTCATCGAAGTGCTCGGCGGCGAAGACGTGTGCGTCGAGACGCGAAGCCAGCAGGGCGCGAAGGGCCGCATCTTCGAGCCGTCAGAGGTCGCGCGGCGAGATCCGGAGCTCGTCGTCGCCAGCTGGTGCGGTCGTCACGCGAAGAAGGAGAAGATCGTCTCTCGCGATGGTTGGAGCGAAGTGACGGCGGTGAAGGATGATCAGCTCTACGAGGTGAAGAGCGCCTTCATTCTTCAACCCGGACCCGCGTTGTTCACCGATGGTGCTGCCCAGCTCGCGCGCATCATTCGAGCCGCGGCGCTCGGAGAGCGCTTGCCGCCACCGCGTGAAGGCGACCTCCGCGGCGCCGGCCTCGCACCGACGTTTCCGACAGGGCCGGTGTGAACTTCCGCGTCGCGTTGGCCCCGGGGCGCCCTCCGTCGACATCGCGTGTGCGATGGCGTTGGCAGCACCGTCGCGCGCGTGGAGGCGTTGTCCCCGCGCCCGCGCAACGCGGGCCGGTCGAAGCGCTGGAGCATGAAGCTCGCCGACGTCGAAGGTCAGCAGCTCGAAGGCAGCGACGCGTTGATTCCGCAGCCGGGCGAGGCGCCGAGCGCGTCGACCTCGGTGTCGATGCTGGCGCCGTGACGCAATGACGACGCCGGAGCGCACGGTTCGCCCGAGAACACGCGCTGGACGTCTGGCTGCGCTCGATGCGTGGCTGATGCATGAGGTGCCCGAGTTGCTTGACGGTCGCGGTTGCATCGTCGACGTCGGCTTCGGGCTCACGCCGGTCACCACCGAAGAGCTCGCGTGCGCGGTTCCCGGCGTTCGGGTGGTTGGCGTCGACCGCCATGAAGCGAAGTCGGAGACCGTCGAACTTCGCGTCGGCGGCTTCGAGGTCGTCGAGCAGCTTGCCCCCGTAGCCGTCGTGCGCGCGATGAACGTGCTGCGCGGCTACCGGGAAGACGAAGTCGAACCCGCGCGTGAAGTGATGTGTCGCGGTCTCGTCGCCGACGGCCTGCTCATCGAAGGCAGCACCGACACCGAAGGCCACGTGCTCGTCGCCCACTTGCGGCGCGCGAGAAGACGCGAACTGCTCTTTCACACCGACTTCACGCGTGGCTTCTCACCGTGGCTCTTCCGCGACTGGTTGCCGCGAGATCTGCGACGAAGCGCGACACCCGGCACGTGGATTCACGCCGCGCTCACCACGTGGGCCAGCCGGGTCGACGCGTCCATCAGCGACGCCCGTGAACGGTTTCAGCGTTCGTGCCCCGATGCCTCCGACTGGGAGCGGACGAACGGCTTTGCTCGCCTAAGCTACCCCGCGTGACGTTGCTCCTCGCGGCGGCCCTCGCCGCGTTGCCCATTTCGCAAGACGCGAACTACGAAGACCGCCTCGTGGTCTGGGGCCTCTCGCAACACGGCCCCGCGCTCGAGAGTGAGCCGCAGGGAAAGCTGGTCGAAGAGATCCTCGTCTCGGTCGAAGACGTCATCGGGCCCGACGACCCGTACCCGTCGCTGCTCAACGTCTTTCACGCGCGCACACGAGATCAGGTCGTGCGGCGCGAAGTGATGCAGCAGCCCGGCACCGTGTGGGACCCGCATCGCGTGATGGAAACGGAGCGCAACCTCCGACGGCTCTTCTTCATCGCCGTCGCGCGCGTCGTCCCCGTGAAGGGCACCAATGGCGGCGTCGCGCTGCTCGTCGTCATCAAGGACAAGTGGAGTCTGCGGCTCTCCAACTCGTTCACGCTCATCGGCCCGCTGCTTCAGTACCTGCAGTTGCAGCTCATCGAAGTGAACTTCAACGGGTGGGGCCAGCAGCTGGCGGTCAACACCACCATTCGCCTCGACACCTTCGCCATCGGGCAGCTCTTCATCGAGCGCCGCTTGTTCAGCACGCGCTGGTACGTCGGTGAATCGGCGTCGCTCATCTTCAATCGCCTCACGGGCGCGCTCGAGGGCACACAGGGCTCGGTGAGCATCGGCGAGCCGATCATCAACCTCGACCCGCAGTGGGGCTTCGTGGTCGACGGTAACTGGAACGTGCGGCGGCGAAGAACGTTCCGCGGCGCGACCGTCTGGCAACTGCCCTACGTCGACGAGCGCGGCGAGACCACCGTGCCGCTCATCTACGACGTGCGTGAGTACGAAGGGAAAGCAGAGCTCACGCGCAGCTTCGGCCGTGAGTTGAAGTTGGACGTCAGCGCTGCCGCCGGTGGTTGGTCGCGGCAGTACACGCCGACCGTCACTGACGTCGCGCAGGGCGCCTGGCTCAACGCGAACTACCTGCCGCGGTCAGAGAACGTCACCTACGTGCAGGCCTACGCGCGCGCCTTCCCCGCCAACTACCGCGTGCTCAAGAACATCGACACCTACGAGCTGTCGGAGGACTTTCAACTCGGCTGGCTGCTGCAGGGCGGCGTGCGCTACGCGTTTCCGCTGCCGTTCGCGCCATCGCACTTCATCGAGGTCGGCGGCGCCGCGCGCTACCGTTTCTACCGCTGGGACAATCTGCTGTCGGTCACCGTCGCCGGTGCGATGCGCATTCGCCCAGGTCAGGAGATCGCCAATCGCCGGCTCGCCGCCGAGCTCGTGAACTACAGCCCGCCGTTCTGGGGCGGCCGGCTCGTCACGCGCCTGTTGGTCGACTTCAAGGCCAACGACCTCGACAACCGGCAGCTGCTGCTCGGTGGTTCATCGGGGCTGCGCGGGACGTACGCGGAGCAGTTTCAGGGCCGCAACATGGTGCTCGGCAACGTCGAGTACCGCGCGAAGCCCATCGAGTTCTTTTCGAGCTGGCTGGGCATCGTCCTCTTCTACGACGTGGGCTCCGCGTTCGATGCACGCGTGCAGCTCACGCACACCACGGGCATCGGCTTTCGCATTCTGTTGCCGCAGCTCAACCGCGAAGTGCTGCGCATCGACTTCGGCTTCGTCATCGGCGGGCCGCAGCCGGGCTTCGATCGACTCAACGCGAGTTGGGGCCAGATCAACGACATCCGCCCCGAGTTCCTCGACGCGCCGCTGTGACTTCTTCGCGGGCCGCGGCTGCGAGGTTTTTGGCGTCGCGAATCAGCGGAGCTCGATGCGCGCTGCGACGTCGCCGAACTGCAGCTCGTCACCGTCGAGCAGCACGCGCTGCATGATGCGTTCGCCGTTGAACCACGTGCCGTTCGACGAACCGAGGTCGAGCACTTCGACCCCGTCGGCTCTCACGCTGAAGGCGAGGTGCTGGCGGCTCAGGCGCGGTGACTCGATGGTGCAGTTGCAGCTCACGTCGCGGCCGATGACGAAGCGCTCACCTTCGAGCTCCACCTCGCTGGCCTCCATCACCAGGAACGCGCGGCGTGTTGGCGTCGCCGCGTAGCCGTGCAGCTTCGCCCAGTTCGAGAGCGCCTGATTCACGAGCCCTTCGACGGGAACGGTGGTGTCGGCGCTCATCTGCGCGAGCAACGGCTGCAGCGAAGCGCTCACGTCGAAGGTCTTCAAGGCAGGCGAACTTGTCAGCGCGGTGGTCATCGCGCTAGCGGCTTGACCTGAGTGGATCTGCTGCTGCCAGCGTTGTTGGTCGCGATGGCCGTGTGGTTCTCGCGCCGCGTGTTTCGTGGCCTGCGTGAACGTCGCGAAGCGCGTGACTTCCTCGACCGCCCCGGTGCGTCGGCCGACAACCCCATCGTGTTGACGTCTCCGCAGGTGATGGAAGACGCGCGCGCGGCGCTGCGGTGTGCGTGTGGTGGCCGCGTGAAGGCGCTCGGCGAGACGCCGCGGCTCGGGCTTCGCGTCGCGCGCGGCCGCTGCGTGGAGTGCGACGCCGACGTCGACCTGTACTTCGTGTTGCCGCAGCTCCTGAACTGAAGTCATTTCCCGCGCATGAGAATTCTCTGCGCGCTCGTGACCTTCGCGTCGTCAGTCGCTCTCGCCGAAGAGGGCATGTGGCTGTTCAACGACTTCCCGTCGGCGCAGGTGAAGAAGGACGTCGGCGTGACGGTCGACCAGGCCTGGCTCGATCGCGTGCGGCTCGGGAGCCTTCGGCTCGCCAATGGTTGCAGCGCGTCGCTGGTGTCGCCGGACGGCCTGGTGATGACCAACCACCACTGCATTCGTGCGTGCCTCGAAGACCTCTCGACGCCTTCGCGTGATCTGCTCGCGACCGGTTTCCTCGGGCCGGAAGAGAAGTGCCCGAAGTTCGAAGGCAACCAGTTGGTGAAGATCACCAACGTCACCGATTCCGTTCGTGAAGCGACCAGGGGCGCGAGCGGGCCGGAGTTTCAGAAGAAGTTGAAGGCCGAGACCTCGCGCCTCGAATCGGAGTGCACCAAGGGCGACGCGACGAAGCGCTGCGACGTGGTCACGTTGTTCCACGGCGCGCAGTTTCACCTCTACGAGTACCGCCGCTACCAGGACCTCCGCCTCGTCTTCGCGCCCGAGTTCCAGATGGCTGCGTTCGGTGGTGACCCCGACAACTTCAACTTCCCCCGCTACGGCTTCGATGCCGCGTTCCTGCGCGTGTACGTCGATGGCAAGCCCGCGAAGACGCCCGAGCATTTGAAGTGGGCCAGGAAGCCGGCGAAGGAGAACGACGTGGTGTTCGTGTCGGGTCACCCGGGTGGCACCGAGCGCTCCTTGACCGTCGCGCAGTACGAGTACCTACGTGACGTGTCGTTGCCCTGGCTGATCGCGGCCTACGCCGAGTCACGCGGCCGCCTCGATGAGTGGGCCAGGCAGTCGCCCGAACGTGAGCGCGTGTCGAAGTCGCGGCTGCGTGCCATCGAGAACTCGCTCAAGGCGTTGAAGGGCCGTCGCGAAGCCCTGGTCGAGCCCTCGTTCCTCGCCAACAAGCGCACGGCAGAAATGGCGCTGCGGGAGAAGGCGCCGGAAGCGACGAAGGGCGCGTGGGATGCGATCGCCGGGGCGATGCTCACGCAGCGCGGCCTCTACGTGGACTTCATGATGCGCGAAGGCGGCTTCGCTTTTCAGTCGGAGCTGTTCGCGCACGCGCGGAAGTTGGCGCGGTTTCCGGTCGAGACTTCGAAGCCGAACGGTGAACGTCTTCGCGAGTACACCGACGCGCAGCTGCCGGCGCTGAAGCAGAGCCTGCTGGACCCGGCTCCGATTCCGCTCGAGCTCGAGAAGGCGCGGCTCACGTGGTCGCTCACCCGGCTGCGTGAGGTGTACGGCGCCGACGACGCGTTCGTGAAGAAGGTGCTGGCCGGCAAGTCGCCCGACGATCGCGCGGCGGAGTTGATCGACGGCACGAAGCTCGCCGACCCGGAGGTGCGCAAGCAGCGGCTCGAGGCTACCGGGAAGCTCGAAGAAGCGGACCCGATGATGGCCTTCGCGAAGCTCGTCGATGGTGAAGCGCGCGCGGTGCGCAAGCGCTTCGAAGAAGAGGTCGACGCGGTGGTGAAAAAGAACGGTGAGCTGCTCGCGGAAGCCAGGCGCACGGTGGGCGTCAGCGGCGCGCCTGACGCGACCTTCACGCTGCGGCTCACCTACGGCCGCATCAAGGGCGTCGAGAAGGGCCCGGCGATGACCACCGTGAAGGGCCTGTTCGAGCGCGCGACCGGCAAGGCGCCGTATGCGGTGACCGAGAAGTGGACCGCCGCGAGGGCCAGGTTGAACCCTGCGACGCCGTACAACGTGGCGACGACCAACGACATCATCGGGGGGAATTCAGGTTCGCCATTGGTGAACGCGAACGGTGAAGTCGTGGGGCTGGTGTTCGACGGCAACCTGCAGTCGCTCGGTGGCAACTTCGGTTACGAGCCCGTCGGCAATCGTGCGGTGGCGGTGCACGGCGACTTGATCATCACCGCGCTTCGCCAGGTGTACGGCGCGACGAACGTGGCCAACGAACTGACCAGATAGACCCGTCAGTGCATGCGCGCGTAGACACCAGCGCGCGCCATGAGCTCGTCGTGCGTGCCCTGCTCGACGACCACGCCGTTTTCGATGACCACGATCCGATCTGCCTTGCGCACCGTCGACAGGCGATGCGCCACGACCAGCGTCGTGCGTCCCGCCATCAGCTCGTTCAACCCGGCCTGCACTTCAGCCTCGGTCGACGCGTCGAGTGCGCTCGTCGGTTCATCGAGCAACAACAACGAGGGCTCTTTGAGGAACGCACGCGCGATCGCCAGGCGCTGCCGCTGACCGCCAGACAACCGCGAGCCACGCTCCCCCACGTCTTCCTCGAGGCCGTTCGCGAACGACTTCACGAAGTCGGCGGCGTGCGCGCGTTCGAGCGCCGTCCACAGCTGCGCATCGGTCGCGTCGACGCGGCCGATCTTGAGGTTCTCGCGAATCGAACCTGAGAGCAGCACCGGTTCCTGCGGTACCCACGCGAGCTGTTCACGCACGCCACGCCGTGAAAGCAAGCTGAAGTTCTTGGAGTCCCAGCTCACCGAGCCCGACGTCGCGACCGAGTGACCGAGCAACAACGACAACGCGCTCGACTTGCCGGCGCCCGAAGGCCCCACGAGCGCGACCAGCTTCCCGGCCGGCACTTCGAACGACAGACCGCGCAGCGCTTCACGACCGTCGGCGTACGTGAGCCGCACCTCGTCGAAGCGCAGCGACCGGGTCAGCGGTCCCGCGTCGCCACCGGCGTCGGCCTCCGGCTTCGCGTCGAGCACCTCGTACAACCGCGTCGCCGCGCCCGCGCCCTGCGACAGCTGCGAGACCGTGTTCGAGAGCGACTTCACCGGCTGGTACATGAGCAGCGCCGCCGCGAGGAAGCTCACGAAGCTGCCGGCGAGCGTCGGGTCGACCTGCACGGCGCGCGTGCCCACCACCACCGCCGCGGCGACGCCGAGAATCCCGAGGAACTCCGTCGTCGGCGAGAACGCGCCGCGCAGGAACAGCGAGCGGCGCATCACCGACAGGTAGCGAGCCTGCTCGGCGTCGAAGCGCGTCAGCGCGGCGGCTTCTGCGCGGTACGCCTGCACCACCGGCAGATTGTGGAGCTGCTCGGCCGCGAGCATCGACAGCTGACCCAGCGACGCCTGCGACTTCGTGGCGGTCTTCTTCACGCCGCGCGCGAAGCGGGACACCGGGATGATGGTGCCCGGCAAGACCAGGAACACCACCAGCGCCAGGCGCCAATCGGTGACGAAGCACACCACGAGCAGCGCCAGCACCTGGAGCGAGTCTTTCGTCAGCGCCGACAACGCCTGACCGGCTGCGAACTCCAGCTGCGCCACGTCGCTGGTGAAGCGCGACAGCAGTTCACCGGAGTGTCGTTGCTCGAACCACCGGGGCGGCAGCACCAGCAGCTTCCCGTACAGCTCGTCGCGCAGCGCCGACAGGGTGCCTTGCGACACGCGACCCATCAGGCCCGTGTGCAGCCACGACGAGACGCCTTTGACCGCCGCGACGCCGACGATCGCCAGCGGCAGCTTCCACACGAGGTCGTCACGCGTGAGCACGAACGGGCCCCACGTCATGGCGCCGCCGCCGAGCACGCCGCGCAGCAACGGGCCTACCAACGACGCCCAGATCGCACCCGCCGAAGCTGCCAGCAGCGACAGCCCGATCGCCGTCACCAGGGCACCCCGGAAGGGCGCGGTCCGCTTCAGCACGCGCAGCCAGATGCGTTTGTCTGATCGGGGGGAGGGCGCCTTCACGGGGTCGATTGCATTCAAGTCAGTCTGCGTTAGATGGCTGGCGCCCCATGGCTACGAAGCGTGACTACTACGAAGTTCTCTCTGTCGAGCGCACCGCCGATGGCGAGGTGTTGAAGAAGGCGTTCCGCAAGCTGGCCATGCAGTACCACCCGGACCGCAACCCGGGCGACAAGGACGCGGAGGAGAAGTTCAAGGAAGCCTCTGAGGCCTACGAGGTGTTGTCCGACGCGGATCGCCGCGCCCGCTACGACCGCTTCGGCCACCAGGGCGTGGAGGGGTTTGGCGGCGGCTCCGGCTTCAACAACGTCAACATCAACGACATCTTCGGAGAGATCTTCGGCGACATCTTCGGGGGTGGCCGTGGCCGTCGTGGCGGGCGCAACCGTGGCGCCGACCTCCGCTACAACCTCGAGCTCACGTTCGAAGAGGCCGCGTTCGGCACCGACGTGACGGTGAAGATCCCCCGGCCCCGGCGCTGCGAGACCTGCGAAGGCACCGGCAGCAAGAGCAAGCAGCGCCGTCAGTGCCCGACGTGTGGTGGCGCTGGCGAAGTTCGCTTCACCCAGGGCTTCTTCGCGGTCGCGCGCACCTGTACGCAGTGCAACGGCGCCGGCGCCGTGGTCGCCGACCCCTGCAAGGACTGCAAGGGCTCCGGCAAGACCGAGTCGGTCAGCGAGCTCTCGGTGAAGATCCCCGCGGGCGTCGACACCGGCACCCGCGTTCGTCTCGCCGGCGAAGGCGAACCGGGCGAGCAGGGCGGCCCGTCAGGTGACCTCTACGTGGTGGTGCACGTGAAGGAGCACCCGCTCTTCCACCGCGAAGAGTTCGAAGTGTTCTGCGAGGTGCCCATCAGCTTCGTGCAGGCCACGCTCGGTACGCAGCTCGAGGTGCCGACGCTCGACGGCATGGTGAAGATGAAGATTCCCGAAGGCACGCAGAGCGGGAAGGTGTTCCGCCTGAAGGGCAAGGGCATCCCGCATCTGCAGTCGAATGGCCGTGGCGATCAGCACGTGCGCGTGGTCGTCGAGACGCCCCAGAACCTCAACTCGAAGCAGCGCGAAATTCTCACGCAGTTCGCTGAAGCCTCTGGCGAGAACGTGAACCCGCAGAGCAAGTCGTTCTTCGACAAGGTCAAAGAACTGCTCGGCAACAAGTAGCCGAAACGCCGAAAAGCGTGGCCGGCAGCTTCAGCCGATGAGCTGCCGGTGCTCGAACATGCCGGCGTCGTCGAGCCGGCCCAGCGCGTCGAGCACGTCTTTGCGCGTCTGCCCCGAGTCGGACATGGCCGTCAGCAGCTGCGGCAACGTCGCCGAGCCCGACACCATCTCGCTCAGGTAGAGCCCGTCTTCCGACTGGAGCTTCCAGGCCGTCGCCCACGCCGTGCGCGCGGCGTCGAACGAGGCGCGGCCTGATTGATCACGCGAGGCGGCGATGCGCTCGCGGTACTCGGTCTCGGCTTCGCGACCCTTCGTCGAGAGGTTGAAACGGTGCGTACGCGGCCAGCGCAGACGTTCGGGCGGAGAATCGAGGGTGCTCATCGGTGTTCACCGAGCGTGGTCGTCCCTGCGGGCATGTCGTTCCAATGTGCCGTCGATGCGTGCAGCAAGAGCGCTGCAGAGCCCGAGTGGTGCGACCGGTGTACGTGCTTTGCGCGGCGTGCGCCATCGTTCGTGCAGCGGGTGCAGCGCCGGCCCCCGAGGTGCTAAACCACCTGCACCCTGTCGACGTCATCGGCTCGGCGAAGAGATCCATGACGTCTGGGCGACACCCCTGCTCAGTCAACGCGGCGCCGGAAGGGTTCCATGCGGACGGCTCAGGTGCGCTCGAGGCTCATGCTGCTCGCGGCGGCGTCGGTGTCGCTCGTGGTGCCGGTGGGGCTGTTGCTGGTGCGTCTGCTCGAGACGGGTCGCTCGCCGCGCGAGGAGCTCGCGCGCATGGCGGTGAGCTACTGCTACGTGTGGGGGTCGACGACCTTGCTCGCCGTCGGCAGCACGTGGTGGCTCGGCCGACGGCTCACGCTGGCGCGGCGTGTGTCCGAGACCGACCCGCTCACCGGGCTCTTCAACCGGCGGCACTTCGCCACCAGCCTGCTGTCAGAGATGGAGCACGACCGCACGCGCGGCCTGCCCACCTGCGTGTTGTGCGTCGACCTCGATCGCCTCAAGACGCTCAACGACGTCTACGGCCATGGTGACGCCGCGCTGGTGGTGGTGGCCGGGGCGCTCTCGCACGGCCTGCGGAACCGTGACGTGGTGGCGCGCTTCGGTGGCGACGAGTTCGCCGTGCTTCTCCCCGACACCCTGGCGCACACCGCGGTGGGCATCAGCGAGCGCATTCTCACCGACCTGACGCGCCTCTCGTCGACCTTCGCCGGAGGTCTCTCGGTTTCCATCGGTGTCGCCGAGCTCGAGCGCACCGAGTCGGGCGCCGACGTGCTCGAAGCCGCAGACCGCGCGCTCTACTGGGCCAAGAACTCGGGCGGCGGTCGTGTCGCCCTCGCACCCCGCAGTGAGCCCTGAAAGCCGGAGAACCCTCGAATGAGCCTTCCCTCGACGCTGCATGAACGCATCGCCGTTGCCACGCAGGACGTTACCGTTGCGCTCTCGGAGCTACAGGTGGCGCTCGACGCCCTCAGCAGCGGCACGCGCGCTGACAAAAGAATGATCAACGAAGCGCTGGTGGCGGCGTTCGAGCGGCTTGCCGTGACCGAGCGAAGCCTGAAAACGCTGCGCGACGAGTTGGAAGCCGAAGCACGGCTCTGACAGTCTTCGCGCACTCACGGAGGCGTCACGCACGTGCATCTGTCCCTCAAACAGCACTTCTCCCGTTTCCTGAACGCGAACCCCGAGCGGCTGCACTTCGCCGCGCACAGCCACCACTACTGGCCCGACGTCACGCTCGACGCGCATCAGCAGGCGTGGCTCGACGCGGCGCAGTACGCCGACGACAAGTGGGACCACGTGTTCGGCACCATCGTGCCCGAAGCGCAGAAGCACATCGCCTCCGAGCTCTCGCTCGACGCTCACGACAGCATCGTCTTCGCGCCCAACACGCATCAGTTCGTGGTGCGGCTGTTGTCGTGTCTGGGGCCCAGGCCGCGCATCGTCACCACCGACTCCGAGTTTCATTCGTTCGAGCGGCAGACGCGGCGGCTGGAAGAAGACGGCTTTGCGACCGTGATTCGTGTGCCCGCAGAGCCCTTCGCCACCTTCGGAGAGCGCCTCGTCGACGCGACGAAGAACGGTGCGCAGCTGGTGTTCTTCAGCCACGTGTTCTTCAACTCCGGCGCAGTGGTGCCCAACCTCGACGGCATCGTGCATGCGCTGCCGCTCGAGTCGATGGTGGTCATCGACGGGTACCACGGGTTCGGAGCCGTCCCCACCAGCCTGCACCGCGTGGGCACGCGCGCGTTCTACGTGGCCGGCGGCTACAAGTACGCGATGGCGGGCGAGGGGGCGTGCTTCCTCCACGTACCGGCGATGGCGCAGCTGCTTCGCCCCGTGAACACCGGGTGGTTCGCGTCGTTCGGCGCGCTCGACGAACGCATGAATGGCCGCGTCGCCTATTCACCGGGCGCCGCCCGGTTCTTGGGCGCCACGTTCGATCCCACCGGGCTCTATCGCTTCAACGCGGTGATGCGCTGGCGGCACGAAGTGAACCTCACGACGTCGCTCAACCGGGCCCACGCCCACGCGCTGCAGCGGCAGTTCGTCGACGGGCTCCAGACGCCGAAGTTGAACGCGTCACAGCTCGTGGTGCCGGTGTCGAACCCGCTGCGGGGCCAGTTCCTCACCTTCCGCACACCCGACGCGAAGGCCATTTCGGCGGCGCTCAAGCTGCATCACGTGGCGACCGACTCGCGTGACGATCGTCTGCGGTTCGGCTTCGCCGCGTATCAAGACGAGAAGGACGTCTCGATGTTGCTCGAGCGTGTGCACGCTGCGCTGGGCTGAATTTCTCCGAGCACCTCATCGTCAGGCGGCGACATGCGAGTCGCTCTGCTGGCGGTGGCGTTGTCGGGTTGTCTGGCTCCGATGCAGTTCGATTCGCTGGCCGCGCGCGCGAACGTGAACGAGCTCGAGGCGCAGCAGTACGCGCAGGGCCGCCAGGTGTTGGTGAGAGGCCTGGTCGAGGACATCACCTCGCTGCGCTCGCAACGTGTTCGTTTTCAGACCACCGAGCAGACGCAGCGGATCACGCATGGCGTGCGTCGGCGCACCGTCGAACATCAGCCGCTCGTCGAGAACGAGTCGTTGCCGTACGCGAAGCTCACGGTGGCAGATGGTTCGAGCGTCTACTGCTTCATGCCGCTGTCGACCGCCGTGCTGCTCACGAAAGGGTCACGCGTTTCACTCGCTGGATTCGTCGACGGCTTCTTCCGCGAAGAGAACGGAACGCGGAGCGCGAGTCTTTACGACTGCTTCAAGGTCGACTGAGTCGTCGTTGAAGTGGCACCGGAATGTGTCACTGATTCTCCACATCGACGCGTCGACCGTCGCGTTGATCGGAAGTGTGAGACGCTGCGCGCCGCGTCGGGGGCGCTGGGTTCGAATTCGTCCTGGGAGGGACTCGAGCCTGGCGCCCTTCGCGCGCCACATCGCTCGAAGATCTTCACCCAGCGCGTCTTTCTGCCGAGCGCGCCGCGATGAAAATCGCATGCATCACACGGCAGCCGGAATGCCGGGAGGCGTCGCGGCCTTCTCGTCGCTCGCGCCCATCGCCTTGAGCCACCGCGCGTGACTGGCCATCGCGCCCCAGAACGTCGGGCTCGAGTGGTACGGCAACCCGTGCTTCCTCGCGACCTGCTCGACGAGCACCGACAGCTCGCCGTAGTGCGCGTGGCAGATGCGCGGGAACAGGTGGTGCTCGACCTGGTGGTTGAGGCCGCCGGTGAGGAAGGTCGCCAGCGCGTTGCGCGGCGCGAAGTTCGCGGTGGTCTTGAGCTGATGCGTCCAGAAGTCGTCGTCGAGTGACCCCGTCGGCGCCGTGGGGAAGCTCGGGCCTTCGACCACGTGCGCGAGCTGAAAGACGACCGCCGCCGTGAAGCCGCACATCGCCAGCACCATCGCGTAGCCGATGAGCACCTGCCACCACGCGTTCACGCCGAACACCATCGGCACCACCAGCCAGAACGAGAAGTGAACGAGCTTGCCGATGATGACGTCGACCACGTCCTTCTTCGTCGTCGCTTCTCCGCGCTCGGCGAGCTGCACGAAGTCCTTCTTGAAGACCCAGACGAACATCGTCAGCGCGTACAGCGCCCACGCGTAGACATGCTGGAAGCGGTGCAGGAAACCGCGGCCTTCGCGCCGGTAGAGGTGCAGGTAGAAGCCCGGCTCGAGATCGTGATCGGTGCCCGGCACGTTGGTGTACGTGTGGTGCACGACGTTGTGAGCCCAGGCCCACATCTTCGAGCTGGCGCCCATGATCTCGAAGCTGCGCGAGAACAACGCGTTCACCCACCGCTTGTTCGACAGCGAGCCGTGAATCGCGTCGTGGCCCACGTTGAAGCCGACCTGGCTCATCGAGAAACCGGCGAGCAGCGAAAGTGGAATCGCCAGCCACCACGGCATCGCCACGAACGAGAGCACGCCCCACAACCCGAACGTGCTCGCCAGCCAGAACACCGCCTTCGCGTAGTAGCCCGCGGTCGCGTTGCGACTCCTGCCATTCGCGAAGTGCGCGTCGACGGCAGCGAACAACTCGCGCTTGAAGGAAGAGTCGGTGCTGCTGAACGTGGGCTTCGCGGTGGCAGAGGTCATGCACTGTGAAAGGTACGGCTGGCATCGTCACCGCTCGGCCACGGAACGCGCGATTCCCGTCGGCCCGGGAGCCGCGTCGACGCGTCTTTCCGGCCGCATCAGTGGGCGTTGGCCCACGGGGAAATGCTGCTATGTGCGCCAACATGCGTTTGCCGTCGATGCTGCTGGTTTGCTGCCTCGCGCTCTGTGCGTGTCCTCCGAAGAACGTCGGCACCGGAACGGGCCCGAAGATCGAAGCGAAAGCCGACCCGGCCGCTGACGCTGCGCTGCAGAAGGCCATCACCGTCGCCGACACGAAGTCGCGCCGCGAAGGCATCGAAGCGCTGCTGCTGGTTCGCAAGTCGTACCCGGAGACGACGGCCGGTCAGGACGCGCTGTATCGCGCCGGCGTGCTGGCCTTCGAGGAGGGCGACTACACGCTGGCCCGGAAGTCGTTCGGCGAGTTGATCTTCGAAAACCCGCTGCACCCCCGAGCCAACGACGCGCGTCTCAAGTCGGGCCTGGCGGCGGTCGAGCAGAAGGCCTACCGCGAGGGCTACCAGACGCTGCAGCCGCTCGTGGAGAACCTCGAGGGTGAAGACAGGCGCCTGGCCGAAGAAGCGCTCGCGAAGGCGGCGGCCGGGAGTCAGCAATACGGCGAAGCGTTGAAGTCGGCGCTCAAGCAGGTCGAAGCGGCCAGCGGCACCGACGAAGAGAAGAAGGCGCTGGCGAACCTCGAAGACGTCATCGAAACCAAGACCAACTTCCTGGCCATCGCCGAGGCGTGGAACGACTTGTCGAAGTCGCACCCGGGCTGGCCGCTGGTCGCCTTCAAGATGGCGCGCGTCTATTACCACCTGCGCGATTGGACGCGGCTCGACGAGACGCTGCGTTCGCTGCTCTCGGTGGCGCCTGAGTCGTCGTACGCGCCCGAAGCCAGGGCGCTGCTCGAGCGCCTGGCGAAGCGTACGCAGGTTCGCGGCAAGGCCATCGGCGCCGTGTTGCCCATGAGCGGCAAGTACAAGGCCTTCGGCGAAACGACGATGCGTGGCCTGCAGCTCGCGCTCAAGGGCAGCGACATCGAGCTCATCGTGAAGGACACGCAGGGCGACCCCAACCAGACCGCGAAGCTCGTCGAGCAGCTCGCGTTCGAAGACGGCGTCATCGCCATCGTGGGCCCGCTGCTGTCCGACGACGCCAAGCGCGCCGCGCTGGTGGCCGAAGAACTCCAGGTGCCGCTCATCACCATGTCGCGCGCCGAAGACCTCACCACCATCGGGCCGCACATCTTCCGCACCATGGTGACCAACTCGCAGCAGGCCGAAGCGCTGGCCGACTACGCGATGGGCACGCTCGGCTACAAGACGTTCGCCATTCTCCACCCCAACACCGCGTTCGGTCAGGAGCTGTCGAGCGAGTTCTGGGACGCCATCGAGAAGCGTGGCGGTCAGGTGCGTGGCGTCGAGAGCTACAACCACGACCAGAAGACGTTCACCGAAGAAGCCAAGAAGCTCGCTGGCCGCTACTACCTGGAAGATCGCGGCGACTACTACGAGAAGATCCGCGAGATCCGCGACGCCACCAGCGACGAGTTCCGCCGCCGCAAGGCGATGGAGAAGATGAAGGCCTCGCTCGAC
Source organism: Archangium gephyra (assembly GCA_003243425.1). Classification (GTDB taxonomy): domain Bacteria; phylum Myxococcota; class Myxococcia; order Myxococcales; family Myxococcaceae; genus Archangium_A; species Archangium_A gephyra_A. The sequence continues at coordinate 31,092 of QFQP01000039.1, forward strand.
CCGGTCATCGACTTCGAGGCGATGTTGATCCCCGATTCGTGGCAGCAGGTCTCGCTCGTGGCGCCCGCGCTGGCCGTCGAAGACATCATCACCAACGCCTGCGACAAGAAGGACCTCGAGCGCATTCAGAAGACCACCGGCAAGGACAAGCTGAAGACGGTGACGCTGCTGGGGCCCTCGACATGGAGCTCACCGAAGGGCGCTTCGGGAGATCCACAGCTCATCGAACGTGGCGGCAAGTACGTGCTGTGCAGCGTGTACGTCGAGGCGTTCTACGAGCAGAGCGACCGGCCTTCGACCAAAGCGTTCGTGAGCGCGTTCCGCGAGCAGTACCGCGACTCGGCCATCACCATTCTCGACGCCGTGGGCTACGACACCGGCGCGCTGGTGCGAAACGTCATCGAGAAGAACGCGCCCAACTCGCGCGCCTCGTTCCGCGAGACGTTGCAGCACGTGAAGGACTTCCAGGGCGCGACCGGTTCGATCTCGATGGACGACCTGCGGGAAGCGCGCCGCCAGCTGTACCTGCTCAACATCACCACGCGCGGTGTGAAGGAAGTCACGCCCAAGCGCCCGGAGGGGTGAGTGCAGCGGCTCTGGCTCGCGGCTCTCTTCGCGCTCGCGGCCTGCAAGACGGTTCCACTCACGCCTGCGTCGACGCTCGCTGCGTTGAGGGCTTTGCCCGGTGCGTACCTCAGCGGCCCGGTCGTCACCTTGAACGAGCCCGCGGTGCTGAACCGCGAAGACTTCGTGTACGACGCGAAGCTCTCGCCTGACGGCTCGCGCGCGGCCATTTCGCGGCTCGCCGGTGATGGCTTTCACGTCGCGGTCTTCAACCTGACCGCGGAACATTCGGCCGATACGCAGCTCAACCAGACCCGGCCCGTCGACTCGTCGCCAGACGCCGACCCGCGCATCAACGTGTCCGAGTTCGACGTCGAGGGGCTCGAGTTTTCTCCGGACGGCTCACGCATCGCCGCGGTGTCGCGCGACGGAACGCTGCGCGTACTCGACGCGAGGTCAGGTGCGCTGCTCGGCAGCTGGACAGGCGAAGAGCCGCTGGTGAGCGTGGCGTGGTCGACCGACGGTGGGCGGCTCGCGCTCGGTGGCGCCGCCGGGCTCATCACCCTGGTCGACGCCGCCGGGCTCAGCTGGCTCACCGACGTGCGGCCGCACGGCTCCGAGGTGCGCGCGGTCGCCTTCCGCGCCGATGGTTCGTTGGTGAGCGTGGGGTGGGACGGCTCGCTCCAGGTCCACGCGCTCGGCGAGGCGAGGAACGATGAAGCCCGGCTGCGGTTTCGCAGGCTCGAAGACCTGGCGACCGTCTCGGGCATCGCCGCGCACACCCGCGCCGTCACCGTGGCCTTCGACGCGCGCGTGCCGGTGACCGTGCTGCGCGGCGAGCTCGCGCGTGAGCTGGCGCTCGAAGACGTGCCCGGCACGGTGACCGTGATGACCGCGTCAGGTCCGCAGCTCGCGCGAAAGAAGAAGCTCTCGTCGCTCTCGCTGCGGCAGTTGTCGTTCGACGACCTGACGGTGGCGGTGTGCGACGCGTGCCTGCCGGCCGGCGTGGCGGTGCTGCTCGGTGAGTCGGCGCTCTCGCAGCTCGACTGGGCCATCGACTCGGTGACCGACGACGTGGTGGTGCGCGCGAAGCCGGGTGCACCACAGGTCAAAGCGCGGCTGGTGCCCACGCTGGTGCGCCGCCGCCACTTCCGGTTCGCGGCGCCCATCAACGATCTCTCACTCGACGCCTCGGGCGAAATCGCCGGCCTCGCATTCTCTTCCACCAGAGCGGTGCGCGACGTCGAGGTCTACACGCGTGAGAAGCAGGGCCTCATCGAGCCCGAGCGCGAGTGGGACTGTGCGGCGCGCGTGAAGGTCGACACCGGCGAGGTCCTCGAGCGGGTGCACGGCCACCGCGGCGTGGTCTCGAGCGCCGCCATCAGCCCCGACGGCAAGACGCTGGTGTCCGGCGGGTGGGACAAGAAGCTCATCGTTCACGGGGCGAGACCGCTGGTCGACGCCCGCTTCGGCTGGTCGCTGCGCCGCGTTCGCTTCTCGCGCGACGGTACGAAGATCATCGCCGCCGCGTGGACACCGTTGAACCCGCTGGGAGATCACCGCAGCGATCCCGCCGCGGTCGTCTACGAGGTCGTCTACGACGAACGCGCGACGGTCACGCCAGCGTCAGCTGCGCCGAGTGACGCGTCACGGCCCGCAGAGAGAGCGGAGTGACGCCGCCCTTTCCCCGGCGCGCCATCGACGCCTCGTGGTCGAGCAGCCATTGCTTCAACTGCAGCCCGCCCGCGTAGCCCGTGAGGTCTCCCGCCGCGCCGATGACGCGGTGGCAGGGAACGATGAGCGAGATGGGGTTCTTGCCGTTCGCCGCACCGACCGCGCGGGACGCCGTGACCTGCCCCAAGTGCGCGGCGAGCGCTCCGTAGGTCGTGGTGCAGCCGAGCGGAATTTCGGTCAGCGCGGTCCACACTTTGCGCTGAAACGGCGTGCCCCTGGGTGTCAGCGGCACGTTGAAGGCGCTCAGGTGTCCCGCGAAGTAGGCGCGCACCTGGTCGAGTACGCCAGCGAAGAACGCGTCGTCCCGCTTCCAGCCCGCCGTCACTTCAGGAACTGCGCGGTGCGACTCCGGGTACATGCCCGTGAGGCCTTCACCGTCGCTGACGAGCAACCACGGCCCGACGGGCGAGTTGCTGCGCGTGTAACTGGTCACGTACGCCATGATCGCTGAGGCACCCTAGAGATTGAACGGAGGAAAGTGAACACCCTCAATAGTTGATGTACCAACGATCTGCTGGCAACCCTCGGGATTTCAAGAGCCCCGCCACTTCGGCAGTCATCTCCGGTTGTCCGCACAGGAACGCGAAGGTTGCTTCCAGCCCGTTCGTGGGGAGCAACGCCTGCACGCGCCCCACCGGGCCCGTCCACGTGCTGATGGGCTCGGTGACGGTGACGCGCACGTCGATTCCCTCGGATTTCATTTCTGAAAACTCTTCGTCGAACACCACGTGCTCCGGCGTGAGCGCACCGTAGATGCCGACCACGTTCTTGAACTCGTGACGTCGGCGCCGCAGCGCAAGCAATACGGAGCGCAGCGGCGCCCAACCGGTGCCGGTGCCCACCAGCAACAATGAATGGCCCTTCGCGCGCTCGAGTGGAAACCCGGGGCCTTCAGGCAACGCGATCTCGATGAGGTCACCGGCGGGCAGCGCGCTCATGGCCCTGGCGACGTCGCCGTTGGTGCGCACGAAGAACTCGAAGTGACTGCTGCCTGGCGCCGACGCGATGGCGAACGGTGACTGAAGCTCGCCCACTTTCACGCGGACGAACTGGCCGGGTGTGTGAAACGCGGTGGCGACCGTCGCGGGGACCTCGACACGAATGAGCTGCAGGTTGGGGCCTGCGACTTCGGTCTCGGTGATGGTGGCCTTGCGCCAGCCCGACATGCCCGCGCGCTGTAGCACCTTCCTTCGGCTACTGTGCGGCCCCGTGCGTGCGCTGATGACCGTGGTGAAGTTGATGACGTTTCTGTTGCTCCTCTGCAGCATCACCACCTTCGTGGTCATTCCCGGCACCTGGCTCTACACGGCGGCCAACCTCCCCAACACGCTCGAGAGCGAGAGCGACGTCGAGACGCACCTGCGTCAGTCCATCGAGAGCGATCGCCAGAGTCTGCAGATCACCCGGCCCACCAACGTTCGCGAGAGCCCGAAGTGGGAGAAGCCCGATTTCTCGCGGCTCCCCAAGCACCTCATCGCCTTCTACATCACCGCCGTTGGCTGCCCGAGGTACTTCCAGAGCCCGCGTGAAGACGGCTTTCCGTGGATGAAGCGCATCGCCATCAAGCAGCTGCAGGGTCGCGACATCGACGGTGACGGCGCGTGCGAGCTCATCTTCGCGCGCAACATTTCGCGGCGCCTCGAGGCCAAGCAGCCGATGCAGCTCACCGTCGCGTCAGATCGCATTCACCGCTTCCTCGCGAAGGACCAGCTGGTGGCGTTCGACCTGCATTCGATGTGGTTCGCGCACGGCATCATCGGCGTCGAAAAGGCGTCAGAGGTGTTGATGCAGAAGCCGCTCACCAGACTGACGCTGGCCGAGCTCGCGGAGTTTCAGCTCGCGATTCCACCGTACGGTTTGTGGGACACGGTGAAGGACTGCGCGAGCCCGTCGCAGATCAAACTCGCGCGCGACAAGCTGCTGTTCGAGCTCGCGACCGAGGGTCTCATCAGCGACGAAATGGCCCGCACCGCCGCATCGCAGCCGCTGCGGTGTTCACTCGTCGATCGCTGAAGTCAGGCGCGGCGCGCTCGCCCCGTCGAGCGGCGAGCCATGCGTACCAATGACCAGCTGATCCGCCACTTCGGGAAGGCCGGTCTGCCGTTGGAGCTCGTCGAACAGCCCATCGTCTGGGGTCGGGGATGCGCGACATCGTGCAGATCGACGTCGCCCGCCCCGACCGTCGCTCACGGAGTGAGCGGTTTCGCCTCTTCACCGGCGCGCGTGACAACCGCGTCGAAGTGGAGGGCCTCGACAAGAAGCTGCAGCAGCTCGTGTTGATGGTTCACGAGCCTCGTCGTCGCTTCGAGACGATCGTTTCGAAGTACGGCGGCGCTCCCAAGCCGACCAACGTCGTGCGTGAAGAGAAGAGCCACTGGGTGGTCGAGAACTTCACGCAGAGCAACAAGCGCCACTTCCTCGCGGGGATGGACGAGCAGCACCTCTTCATCGCGCAGCTGCCTCGCGCGACGTCGACGGTGTGGGGTGCACATCAGGCGTTACGGAGCGATGAGCTCCGTCGGGCCGAGCGTGGGGCGTTCGAGAAGACCGTGCGTCAGGGCGAGTGGTTCTTCGTCTCGCTGCAGCCGCGCGAGTTGCAGGAAGTGGAAGCGGAGGCGCAGCGTAAGTTGTCGCGTGTGCGTCGTGACGTGGGCATCGCGGAAGCGGCGGGTATCCGTCGTGGAGGCCGGCCGCACGTCGCCGACGAAGTGTTGATGGTGGAAGGCCGTGCGTATGTGCGCGGCAAGGTTCGTCACCCGGACCACGCGACGGTCGGCCTGCGACCGTGGCGTCGCGCCATCGTGAACACGGAATCGTTCACGCAGCCGCAGGGAGTTGGGTTCGTCGACTGACCTTCTCTCCGTCTCCCTGCGAACGCGGGGAGCGGGTCGGGGAGGCGCCAGAACCGGCAAGTAATAAGGTATGGCCCGTTTTGAGTGCGCCGATGTGCGCAACTCAGTCCAGCACGGTGATGGTCGGTGGTTCTCGCGTGAGAACCGTCACGCAGTCGTTCTGGCCGAGCACCATGTATTCGCGGTCGTGCTCGTGGCGGTGCTGATGGACCATCGCGTCTTTCCAGCCACCGCTGAGGACCTCCCAGATTCTTCCTGGTGGCCTCTCATCGTTCCAGAACTCGAGCAGATCGCCCTCGTCGAGAACCCGGAAGGTGACGGGGCCACCGAAGTCGACGTACGCGCGCACGTCTTTTCCTGTGAGCGTGATGCGGAGCGTCCAGAGATCGTAGGAGAGGTGTTCGACCTCATGGGTTCGATCGAGCACAGCGAGCTGCTCGGGCGTCGCACCTTCAAATCGCTTCGAAACGGGCACGTTCACTCCAACGCGAAGAACGATCGAATTCTGGTGAGCAACGCGCCCGCTTCACGCTTCGCACGCTCACGCGCGACGTCGGTGCTGAGCCCCTCACGCGCTGCCTGCAGCTCGACCTTCCGTTTCGCAAGCACGGTCGCCAACTGCTCGGTCAGTTCAGGCCGCGCCGCAATCACGCGATGAAGCGCCTGCTTGTCGAGCCGGAAGCACTCCACTTCACCGGCTGCGATGACCGTCGCGCTTCTCGCCTCACCCGTGAGAATCGACATCTCGCCGAAGAAACACGGCCCGGTGAGCTGCGCGACTTCGCGATCGTGAACGCCATCACTCACCCGCACCGTCGCGTGACCGTCTTCCATCAAATACAGCCAATGCGCTTCCGCACCCTGCCGGGTCATCACTTCGCCCCTGGTGAACGGCGCGTAGCGCATGTGCCGCGCGAGCTCACTGCGCTCTGAATCTGACAGGCCTGCGAACAGGTCGAGCGAGTCGAGCAACTTCCTCCGCCGCGCCACCTGCTTCTCGGTCTTGATGGCTTTGCGGTCGACCGTCTCTTCCGTCACGAACACTGCGCTCGCCGGCATCGCCAGCGACATGTCTGCGCGCTGCAGCGCGAAGTACACGCACGAACGCACTTCGGAATCGGTGCTGTCGGTGCGCAGCAGGTCCGTCAGCCAGTAGCGCACGGCGTACTTTCCGAAGCTGTCGGTCATGTCCATCAGCACCACGCTCGGCGCGGGATCCTTCGCGACGCGATCGATCTGCACCGAACGCATCGCGGTCTCGACGACGCTGATGACGTCACCGGGTTGATGCCGCCAGTCGACGTTGAAGTACACCCAGCGGCGTTGCTGCGTCGGTTGCCCGCGTCGACGACCGAGGATCGTCACGTTCGACTTGGTCATCACGGTGTTGGGAATCAGCACCGTCTCCCAGTTTCGCGTCTCGACGGCCGTGTGCCGCCAGCGGATCTCGACGACCTTTCCGGTGATGTCGCCGACCCGAATCCAATCGCCTTCGTCGAGCGAGCTGTCGACCTGCAGCGCGAGACCTCCGGCGATGTTGCCGATCACGTCTTGCAGCGAGAAGCCGAGGATCGCCGTGAACACCGCCGAGGTGGCGATGAGGCCTTCGAGGTTCACGCCCGCGCGGCTCAAGACCACCACCGCGGCGACGATCATTCCGATGCCGACCACCACGTCTTGAACGATGAGCGGCGAGTGCAGACGTACGCGCGGCAGCACGACCGAGAACAACAACACCGCACTCGCACCCACGAACGCCGCCGCGCTGAACACCCACGTGGGCGTGCGCAACACGTCAGCCAGCGTCGAACCGGAGACGACGAACGCCGTGGTGGTGACGAGGCCCACGACGTGCGCGGCCACGAAGAGGAACAACGCGCGAAACCGCGGCTTGTCGATGGCCACCAGCCTCGAAATGAACGCCAGCGCGACGACGAGAATCAGCCACGGGGTGTAGGCGCGGAGGGCTTCGTTCCAGAGCGCTTCGAGGAAGTGCACCTGTGCGACGTTACATGGCTGTTACCCACACGGCGCCACGTCATTTCGAAGCGCGAGCGCGCGGGCGATGAGCACCGTCGCTGCGACGAGCGGCACCACGCGCTTGAGCAAGACCGGGTGCGCTTCGAGCCGTCTCGCCCCGAACTGGGCGGCAGCCAGCGCGGGTACTCCGCCGAGCGCGAAGGCTGCCAGCACCCCCGCGCCACCGGGCGCAGAGCCCGTCGACAGCGCCGCCAGGAACATCCCGTAGAGCAGGCCGCACGGGAGAAACGGCGTCGCGGCTCCCAGGAGAACGGCGCGTGAGGTCGGGTCGACCGAGTGGCTCCACCTGGTGAACACACGCGCGATGTTCACCACGCCGGGAATCGCAGGAATGCGTTTGCTCACCTCGAGCGCGGTGAGAACCAGGCCCGTCGCCATCACCCACGGCAGCACCGGCGAGACGTCGACGCGCAGAATCAGCAGGGTCGACCGGCCAAGCGCACCCAACAGCAGGCCCAGCGTGGCGTACGCAGCGACCCGGCCCACGTGCCACGCAACACCTGCACGCACGCGCTGCGTTTTCGGCAACGCCACGCACGCGAGCGGCCCGCACATCAGCGCGCAGTGCAGGCTGCCGGTGAGCCCCGCGAGAAATGCGCTGGCGATGCCCATGGACGTGAGGAGCGGCTCCATGAGCGAAGCGGAAGTTCAATGGGCATGCCGTTCGCATTGCCCGTGGACGTGGCGACCTGTCTTCACTGCGCGAGTGCAATTCCTGCCGATGCTGAAGACTCGCGCTTTTGCTGCAGAGGCTGCGCGACGGTGCACGCGTTGCTGAAGACCGAAGGGCTCGATCGCTACTACGCGCTCGCCGGCAAGCAGGTCACGCCGGTGAGTGAAGACAGCGAGCCGCGAAGTCACGCGTGGCTCGAGGCGATGCTGGTGAAGGAGAGCGGCGAGGTCTGCAGTCTCGAGCTCGACGTGCAGGGCATTCACTGCGCGGCGTGTGTGTGGCTGATGAACGAGACGTTTCGTCGGCGCGCCAAGCACGGCGAGGTGCTGGTGAACCCGGCGCTCGGTTCGGTGCGGCTCGACTGGCAGCGTGGTGCGTTCGACGTGCGCGCGTGGGTCGAAGAGGTGGAGCGGTTCGGCTACCGCTTCGGGCCGCCGCTCAAAGAGGCGAGCGCGAAGAGTCGTGAGCTGCCGATGCGGCTCGGCATCAGCGTCGCGCTCACCATCAACGTGATGCTGTTCTCGGTGAGCTTCTATTTCGGGCTCGCTCCCGGTGACGGCGCGTTCGAGCTGTTCTCGTGGCTCGCGCTGGGGCTGTCGACGTTGACGGTGTTGATTGGCGGGTGGCCGTTCTTCCGCTCGGCCATTCAAGGCGTGCGCAGTGGCGTGCTGCACCTCGACCTGCCGATCGCGCTGGGCATTGCGCTCGTGTTCTCAGCGTCGCTCGTGCAGTTCATCGCCACCCGTGGGCGCGGTGACGTCGCGTACTTCGACACCTTGAACACCTTCATCACCTTGATGCTGCTCGGGCGCTTTCTGCAGGAGCGCGTGCTCGAGCGGAACCGACGGTTTCTGCTGGAAGACGGCGGCGCCGAAGGGCTGCTCGTTCGTCGCGAGTCGTTGGAGCTGGTGCCCGCCTCGAAGGTTCGCGCCGGAGACCGGCTGTGGATCGCCGCGGGTGAGTTGATCCCCGTCGCGGCGACGTTGATGGACGACGCGAACATTCGCACCGATTGGATGACCGGTGAGCCCGAGGCGCGCTTCATGCGCTCGGGTGACCCGGTGCTCGCGGGCTCGTTCAACGCCGGGCGACAGTCGTTTCTCGTCGAAGCCACCGAAGACTTCGCGCAGTCGCGGCTGGTCGAGCTGTTGAGGCAACCGGCCGCGAAGCAGGGCACCTCGCACCTCAAATGGTGGGACGCGCTGGCGCGGCGGTGGGTGGTGACGGTGCTGAGCGTTTCGGCGCTGGGGCTGCTCGTCTGGTTGCCGCGCGGTGTCGACGATGCGTTGCGGGTCACGGTGTCGCTGCTCGTCATCACGTGCCCGTGTGCCATCGGCATCGCGTTGCCGCTTGCGTACGAGCTCACGAAGTCACGGCTGCGCCGGCGTGGGTTCTACGCGCGGCTGCCCGACCTGTTGGACCGCGCGGTCGAAGTGCGAGACGTGGTGTTCGACAAGACGGGCACACTGACGCTGGGGCGGCTCGAGTGGGTCAATCGCAGTGCGCTGAGTGACGAGGCGCGCGACGTCGCGTGGAACCTGGCGGCGCGCTCGAGTCACCCGGTGAGCATGACGCTCGCGGCGGCGTTGCAGCGCATGGGCGCGAAGTACGACGCGAACGTGAAGGTCACTGAAGTGGCGGGGCAGGGCGTCGAGTGGAACGGCTGGAAGCTGGGGAAGAAGGAGACCACCGACTCCACGCTTGCCGCCGGGGAGCGGGGGGCCACCGCGCTTACTTTCCATGGCAAGACGGTCGCGACCTTCGAGTTCGCCGACGTGCCACGCCCGGGAACCCGCGACGTACTTCGACGCTTGCACGCGCGCGGCTTCAAACTCTGGCTGCTGTCGGGCGACTCGCAGAACCGGGTCACGCGGCTGGCAACGTCGCTCGGCCTCGAACCGCGTCGCGCGCTCGGCGACTGCAGCCCCGAAGAGAAGTCGAAGCGCATCGACGCGCTCGGCGCCGACCGCGTGCTCTACCTCGGCGACGGCGTGAACGACGCGCTCGCCTTCGACCGCGCGCTCATCGCCGGAACGCCGGCCATCGAACGCCCGGTCATGCCTTCGCGGAGCGACTTCTTCCTCGTCGGCCGGGGCCTCGAGCCGCTCTGCGACGCGCTCGACGCTGCGCACCACCTGCGCCGCGTGGTGCGCCGGGTGCTGACCCTCTCCGTGGCCTACAACGTGCTGGCCATCACCGCGTCACTGCTCGGCGTGATGTCGCCGCTCGCCGCAGCAGTCAGCATGCCGGCCAGCACGCTGACGCTGCTCTTCATCACCGTGCGGAGCCTTCAGATGCCGCCGTCGACGGCGCAGACACCACCATCGGTCTTCCCGCATTTGAGCGCGTCGGCGAACGCGAGCACGCCCTCCACGTACGCCGACTCGTGGTTGTAGTTGTACACCGCGTCGCGCGCGCTCTTCCGGAAGCCGGCCTGTTGCAGGTACTTGCCGACCGAGGCGATCGCATCGTCCATCTCGAAGAGATCGATCTTCCCGTCGCCGTTGCCGTCATCGGCCCATCGCAAGCTCGCGGGCATGAACTGCGGAAACCCGAGCGCGCCGGCCCAGCTGCCCTTCACCGTCAGCACGTCCATGCCGCGCGTCTTGCACTGACGAATGAGCGCCAGCAGGTTCTTGCGGCCGCGTGACCGAATGCTCTCCACGCGCGCGGCCTGCTTCTTCGCCGCCGCCTCCAGCCTGGCGAGCTCGTCTTCCGTCGGCTTCTTCTTCGACTTCGGAGGCGGCTCGCGTCGCGCTGCTTCTGCATTCGCCTCGTCGACGAAGAACGCCTGCGACGCGAGCGCGTTGAACGCGATGTAGTCACCGGTGATGGTGCCGAGCTTCGACTCCCACATCAGGATGCCGATGATCACCTCGCGGTCGACGCCGGTCTTCTTCTCGACGGCGCCGAGCACCTCGGCCTTCTCCTCCCTGAACTTGAGGCCGGCCTCGATGCGCTCCGGCGCAAGAAACCGCTTCATCAGGTCGACGTGCTCCTGGCGATGCCGGGCCACCATCGACGGGGCCACGATGCTCACCGTCTTCTCGCCGTAGACGAGCTGCGCCCGCGGGTCGTCGAGCAACGCCACCGCTTCTTCTCTCGTCAGCGCCGTCTCACCCACACCGCCACCTGACTTCATGAGGTCGGCGATGAGCGCCTCACGCTCCGAACCGCCGACCCCCAGCTTGGTCGACATCGTCCACGAGCCGGGCCCGCCATCACTGAGCGCTACACCGCCGTCGCCGAGCGCGGCGAGGCACAACAAGACTGCTTGCATCATGAAGAGCACCGTATCCCGCACGCGCGATGAGTCGAGTCGCTGGCAGGGCAGGTGCACTGCAGCGTGTCCGTGAAGCGCATCCCTCCGAGCAACACTGCACCGTCTGCGTTCATCCCGCGACGACAGCAATTCCTGCAGGTGACGCCATGAGCGTCATCGCCCTTCAGGTCTTCGTGAGCCTGATGCTGGTGCTGGGGGCGATCGTCCTCTTCGTGTGGACGATTCGGAGCCGAACGCTCGAGCACGCCGATCGACTGTCACTGGCACCCCTCGAAGACGATTCCACGCAGCACCCGGGAGAGAAGCAATGAGTACGCGCATCGAGCGCATCTCGTACGACGACGAGAGCGTCCGCAGGTTCATGTTGGCGTCGATCATCTTCGGAGCCGTCGGCATGCTGGTCGGGCTCTGGGTCGCGCTGCAGCTCGCGTGGCCGGCGCTCAATTTCGGCGTTCCGTACACCACGTTCTCGCGCCTGAGGCCGCTGCATACGAACGCGGTCATCTTCGCGTTCGTCGGCAACATGATGTTCGCGGGCGTCTACTACTCGACGCAGCGACTGCTCAAAGTGCGCATGGCGAGCGACCTGCTCTCGAAGATCCACTTCTGGGGCTGGCAGCTCATCATCGTGAGCGCGGTCGTCACGCTGCCGCTCGGCATCACCACGTCGAAGGAATACGCCGAGCTCGAGTGGCCCATCGACATCGCCATCACGCTCATCTGGGTGGTGTTCGCGGTGAACTTCTTCTGGACGCTCGCGAAGCGGAACGAGAAGCACCTCTACGTCGCCATCTGGTTCTACATCGCGACCATCGTGACGGTGGCGGTGCTCCACATCGTCAACTCGCTGGCGCTCCCGCTCTCGCCGCTCAAGAGCTACTCGGTGTTCTCAGGCGTTCAAGACGCGCTCGTGCAGTGGTGGTACGGGCACAACGCGGTCGCCTTCTTCCTGACCACGCCGATCCTGGGGATCATGTACTACTTCCTCCCCAAGGCGGCCGAGCGGCCGGTCTACTCGTACCGCCTCTCCATCATTCACTTCTGGGCCCTGGTGTTCATGTACATCTGGGCGGGCCCGCACCACCTGCTCTACACCGCGCTGCCGAACTGGGCGCAGTCGCTGGGCATGGTGTTCTCGCTGATGCTCTGGGCGCCTTCGTGGGGCGGCATGTTGAACGGCCTGCTCACGCTGCGCGGCGCGTGGAACAAGGTGCGTGAAGAGCCGGTGCTCAAGTTCTTCGTGGCCGGCGTCACGTTCTACGGAATGGCGACGTTCGAGGGCCCGCTGCTGAGCATCAAGAGCGTGTCGGCGCTCGCGCACTACACCGATTGGATCATCGGCCACGTGCACGGCGGCGCGCTCGGCTGGAACGGGCTGATGGCCGCGGGCATGTTCTATTGGCTCACGCCGAAGCTGTGGAACAAGCCGCTGCACTCGAAGGCCGCGGCCGACGCCCACTTCTGGATCGCGACGGTCGGCATCGTTCTCTACATGGTGGCGATGTGGGCCTCGGGCATCAACCAGGGCCTCATGTGGAAGGCGACCAACGCCGACGGCACGTTGATGTACCCGTCGTTCGTCGAGACGCTGATCGCGATTCGCCCGATGTACATCGTGCGCGCCATCGGCGGCGGCCTCTACCTCTTCGGCTTCGTGCTGATGATGTGGAACCTCTTCAAGACCATCGCCGGCGCGAAGAAGGTCGACGGCAGCGCCGAGGTCACCGTGGTCGAAGAACCTGCGCTCCCGGGCATCGGCGCGGTGCTGGCCGGCCGGCCGCTGTGGTTCACCTTCATGGGCCTGGTGGCGATGTTCATCTTCTTCGCCGTCGACAGCATCTTCTGGGCGCTCATCACCGTGCAGGCGCTGGTGGTCATCGGCGAGCTCGCGTACCTGCTCGCGCAGAGCGGCAAGCCCAACAACACGCTGTCGTGGTTCGGGCTCATCGAGCGCAAGCCGCTGGCGTTCACGGTGCTGACGCTGATCGCCGTGCTCATCGGTGGCGTCGCCGAGATTCTGCCGACGGTGCTGGTGAAGCAGGCCGTGCCCGCGACCGGCGCCGGTCAGAAGCCGTACACCGCGCTCGAGCTGCAGGGCCGCGACCTCTACACGCGCGAGGGTTGCTACACCTGCCACTCGCAGATGATCCGCCCCATGCAGGCGGAGTTCGTGCGCTACGGCGAGGCCTCACGCGCCGAAGAGTTCATCTACGACTTCCCGTTTCAGTGGGGTTCCAAGCGCACCGGGCCTGACCTGCACCGCATCGGCGGCAAGTACCCGAGCCTCTGGCACTACACGCACCTGATGGACCCTCGCGCCACCAGCGAAGGCTCCAACATGCCGTCGTACAGCTGGCTGGCCGACCTGCGCATCGACGCGAAGCTGGGCAGCAAGAAGCTCGCGCTCATGCAGAAGCTCGGCGTGCCCTACACCAACGCCGACATCGACGACGCGGTCGCCTCGCAGAAGGCGCAGGCCGAAGCGGTGGTGGCCGACCTCGCGAAGAACGGCGTCACGCTCGAGTGGAACACCGAGATGGTGGCGCTCATCGCCTACCTGCAACGGCTCGGGCGCGACGAAGGCGTCAAGCCGCTCCAGGCGCCCGTCGCGGCGAGGGGGAACTGACCCATGTACAAACAGTTCTTCGCCGGCATGACGCACACCGCGTTGCCGCTCTTCGCGCTCGCGTTGTTCCTGTTGTTCTTCGCCGCCGTGTTCGTTCGCACCTTCGCGCTTCGCAAGGCGCGCGACTTCGACGCGGCCGCGGCGATGCCACTCGATGACTCAGAGGAGAAGCAGCCGTGAGCAGCCAGGGCCCCATTCACGAGTACGACGGCATCAAGGAAGAAGACAACCATCTGCCCAACTGGTGGCTGATGATCCTCTTCGGCACCATCGTCTACGGCTTCGGCTACTGGCTGGTGTTCCACACCACGAAGTCGGTGCAGACGCACGAAGACGTGTACCGCACCGAGATCGCGGCGCTGAAGAAGGCCAGGCAGGCCGACAGCGCGCAGCCACTCGATTCGTTCGAAGCGCTGCTCGCCGACCCCGCCAAGCTCGAAGAGGGAAAGAAGGTGTTCGCCTCGACGTGCGCGTCGTGCCACGCCGCTGAAGGCCAGGGCCTGGTCGGCCCCAACCTCACCGACAGGTTCTGGCTGCACGGCAACAGCGCCGAGCAGATCTCGAAGTCGGTCACCGACGGCTTCCCCGAGAAGGGCATGCCGCCGTGGGGTGGAATTCTGGGGCCCGACAAGGTGCGCAAGGTCACCGCGTGGGTGCTCGCGCAGAAGGGCAAGAACCTCGCCGGCAAGGAACCCCAGGGCGATCCGCTCGAGTGAGCCATGGTCACGCGCGACGACATTCTCGGCTCGATGAAGGCCGATGGTTCGAGGGTGAGGCTGCAGCCGGCCGACGTGCGTGGCCGGTTCATGAACTGGCGGCGCGCGGCCTTCACGGCGCTCATCGCCTTCTACGTGGCGGGGCCGTTCATTCCCGTGGGCGGCCACCCCATGATCCACCTCGACGTCGCGCGGCGCCGCTTCTACTTCTTCGGCCAGACCTTCAACGCGCAGGACTTCTGGCTCGTGTTGTTGCTCGCGCTGGTCTTCGTGTTCGGGCTGCTGCTCGTCACCGCCTGGCGCGGGCGCGTGTGGTGCGGGTGGGCGTGCCCGCAGAGCGTGTTCCTCGAAGGCGTGTACCGGCCCATCGAGCGCTTCATCGACGGCTCGCGAGAACAGCGATTGAAGCTCGACGCCGCCCCGTGGTCGCCGCTCAAGGTCTTCAAGCGCGTCTCGAAGTTCGTGGTGTTCCTCGTCGTCAGCGCCGCCATCGCGCACACCGCAACGGCCCTCTTCGTTTCGCCGCGCGAGCTGTGGCTGATGATCAACGAAGGGCCAGCCGAGCACCTCGAGGCCTTCCTGCTGACCGTCGGCTTCACCGCGTTGCTCCAGTTCAACTTCTGGTGGTTCCGCGAGCAGTTCTGCGTGGTGCTGTGCCCGTACGGCCGCCTGCAATCGGTGCTGCACGACAAAGACTCGGTGACCGTCGCCTACCGTGAGGCGCGCGGTGAGCCACGCGGCAAGCTGGTGAAGCTGCCGACGCTTCAAGCGCCTCCGCGCGGCGACTGCGTCGACTGCAATCGCTGCGTGGTGGTGTGCCCGACGGGCATCGACATCCGCAAAGGGCTGCAGATGGAGTGCCTCGCGTGCACGGCCTGCATCGACGCCTGCGACGACGTGATGGACAAGGTTCACAGGCCGCGCGGCCTCATCGGCTTCGCCTCGCAACGTGAGCTGGCCACCGGCGCCCGCAAGACGCTGCGCCCGCGTGTGGTCGTCTACGCGGGGCTGTTCGTCATCGCGTTGGTGACGCTGCTGGTGTCACTGACGCTTCGCACACCCTTCGAGGCCAACGTGGTGCGGGCGCGCGGCGCGATGCCCTTCGTGGTCGACGGCGAGCGCGTCACGAATGCCTTCGAAGTGCACCTCTTCAACAAGCAGCCTGAAGAGGCAGAATTCAGCATCGCCGTGCGTGCGCCCGCAGGGGCGAATGTGGTCGTGGGTACGCCAGTGCTTCACCTCGGCTCGCTGGAAGACGCGCGAATTCCGGTGTCCGTTTCGGTCGCGCGTTTCCAGGCGAACACGGAGTTCACCGTTGAAGTTACCGATCTCACCAGCGGGTCTGTTCGCCAACTGCCGATGCGCTTCATGGGGCCGACGTCTGCACAACGAAGCTCACCATGATGAAGAAATTCCTCGTCGCGATGGATGGGTCGGAAGAAGCGATGCGCGCTGCTCAGATCGCCTTCGATCTCGCCGCAGGTATCGGTGGCCGCGTCACGCTCGCTCACGTGGTGCCGTTCGTCGTCGTGCCCACCGACGTGCCCATCGACACCGGGCAGCTCACCGCTGAAGCGCAGACCGCCGGCGAGAAGATGCTGCTGGAGGCCGCGCAGAAGCTCGGTCAACCCGACGCCCACCGGGTGTGCCTCACCGGCGCCGCGGGCGACGTCTTGAGCGAGCTGGCCGAGAACGACAACTTCGACCTCGTCGTCGTCGGCAGCAAAGGCCACAACGCACTGACTCGCGTGCTGGTTGGCTCCGTGACGGACCGGGTTGTGCACGTGTGCAAGAAGCCGGTCCTTGTGGTCCGGTAAAGACGCAGGGAGTGCGCCTCCCCTGCGCCATGGCCCAAAGCAGTGCAAAACGTGCGCACCCCGGGAAGGTCGATGAAACACCGCATTCTTGTTGTCGATGACGAGCAGAACGCACGCGACGCGCTGAAGACCATTCTCACCGAAGAGGGCTACGACGTCGCGGAGGCCGCTGACGGTGAAGCGGCGCTCCAGGCCATGGCGTCGTTCCGGCCCGAGGCGGTGCTCTGCGACATCCGCATGCCGAAGGTCGACGGCCTCGAGGTGCTCAAGCGCGCGCGCGCCGATGGCTACGTGGGCACGTTCATCATGATGACGGCGCACGGCTCCATCGAGACCGCCGTGAAGGCCATGAAGGACGGCGCCGAAGACTTCCTCACCAAGCCGGTCGACGTGGGCGCGGTGCTCGCGCGCCTCGAGAAGGTGCTCGAGAAGTCTGCGCTCAAGACCGAGAACGCGATGCTGCGCGAGCGGCTGCGTGAGAAATACAAGTTCGCCAACATCGTCGGCGAATCGGCGGAGCTGCAGGCGGTGTTCGACGTGGTGGCGCGCGCGGCGCCGACCCGCGCGACGATCCTCGTGCTCGGTGAATCAGGCACCGGCAAGGAGCTCATCGCGCAGGCCATTCACGAGGCCTCGCCTCGCCGCGACAAGCCGTTCGTGAAGGTCAACTGCGCGGCGCTCACCGAGACGCTGCTCGAGAGCGAGTTGTTCGGTCACGAGAAGGGCAGCTTCACCGGCGCCTTGAGCCGCCGCGAAGGCCGCTTCGAGCTGGCCAACGGCGGCACCCTGTTCCTCGACGAGCTCGGTGAGATCAGCGCGGCGCTGCAGGTGAAGTTGTTGCGCGTGCTGCAGCAGCAGGAGTTCGAGCGCGTCGGTGGCACGCAGACCTTGAAGGTCGACGTGCGCGTGGTCGCGGCCACCAACCGCAACCTCGAGGCCGAGGTGAAGGCGGGGCACTTCCGCGAAGATCTCTTCTACCGGTTGAACGTGGTGACGGTGAACCTGCCGCCGCTGCGCAGCCGCAAGAGCGACATTCCCGCGCTGGTGAATCACTTCCTGCAGCACTACGGCGCCACGCACGGCAAGCAGCTGACGGGGCTCGCGCCGGGCACGTTGAACGCGCTGCTCGCGTACGACTGGCCAGGCAACGTTCGTGAGCTGGGCAACGTCATCGAGCGCGCGGTGGTGCTTGCGCGTGAAGCCGAGCTGACGTCGGACGATCTGCCGGCGGCGCTGCTCGGCCCGCGCCCGGCCGTCACCGGTTCGGGCAACCTGATTCCCGGCGCGCCGCTCTACGACATCGAGCGTGAAGCGATTCTGCGCACGCTCGAGATGGTGAACGGTTCGACCTCGCGCGCGGCCGACGTGCTGCAGATCTCGGTGCGCAAGATTCAGTACCGCCTCAAAGAGTACGCAGAAGCCGATCGCGCGGCGGCCAAGCCTGCCGTGAATTGATCAGACCGTCGGCAACACCACGTCGAAGCGGGCGCCACCCAGCCCGCTCCCGTGCACTTCGATGCGGCCGCCGTGCTGCGAGATGATGGCGTGGCTGATCGGCAAGCCGAGCCCGGAGCCCTGCGGCTTGGTGCTGAAGAACGGCTCGAAGATGCGCTCGCGTTGCTCGGCCGTGATGCCGCTGCCCGAGTCTTCGACCGAGACGCGCACCGCGCCCACTTCGACCGACGCGGTAAGCACCACCCTGCCGCCGTCGGGGCAGGCGTCGAGCGCGTTGATGGCGAGGTTCATGAACACCTGCTTGAGCTGATGCGAGTCGCCCTTCATCTCGGGCAGTTCGGGCAACAGCAGCTCGAGCTTCACGTTGCGCCGCTGCGCCTGTTCCGTGAGCAGCGCGGTGATGCCCGCCAGCAACTCCTGCATCGAGAAGGGCAGCATCGTCACCGGCGCCGGCCGCGCGAACTGCAGGAAGTCGTGGAGAATGTGTTCGAGCCGGTGGATCTCGTCGCGCACCAGCTTGAGCGGGTCGAGCAGGGGCTGCTGCAACTTCTCGTCGAGCTTGCGCACGCGGCGCTCGAGCACCGCCAGCTGCAACGACGCCGCGTTGAGCGGGTTTCGAATCTCGTGCGACAGGCCCGCGGTCAACGTGCCGACCGACGCGAGGCGCTCGGCGGCCTGGGCGCGGCGGCTCAGCTCGCGGTTCTCGGCGTGCGTCTGCACGTGGTGAATGGCCTTCGACACCGTCGCCAGGAGATCCGGCGTGGCGCAGGGCTTCACGAGGTAGTCCCACACGCCGGCGCGCACGGCCGCTGCTGCCGACTCGACCGACGCGTGACCGGTGAGCAGCACCACTTCACACTCCGGGTTCGCGCCCTTGAGCTCCTCGGCGAGCAGCGTGCCGTCGCCGTCGGGCAACCGGAAGTCGACGAGCGCGACCTGCACCCAGTTCTTGCCCTGCTTGCGCGCGGCCTCGCACGACGTGGCGGTGCGCACCTGGTAGCCGAGGTCGGTGAGGATCTCCGACAGGTTGTCGACGAAGGACGGGTTGTCTTCGACGAGCAGAATGTGACCGTTCACGAGCGCTCCTTCGTCGGTACGCGGAATGAGAACCGGGCGCCGCCCAGCGGGCTCTTGTCGACGCTCACCTCGCCTCCGTGCTTTTCGACGATACGCTTGACCAGCGCGAGGCCGAGGCCGGTGCCCCCGGGCCGCGAGCTGACCAGCGGCTCGAAGATGTGCGCACGGATGTCGGGGTCGACGCCGGGCCCGCTGTCGTCGACGGTGAGCTCCGCGAAGTCGTTCTTCTCGTCGAGCGTCACCTGCACCTGACCCGCCGGGCTCGCGAACCACACCGCGTTCTCGAGCAGATTGAGCACCGCTTGCCGGAGTTGCAGCACATCGCAGCGGAGCGCGGTGGCCGGCCCGACGACGTCGAACTTCACGCCGGCCGGCACGTGGACCGAGCGTCGCGCGTCGTCGACCAGCGCCGCCAGCGTGGTCGGTACCAGGCCCAGCGGGCGATCGGCGATGAGGTTGAGCAGCTGGGTGATGATGTCGCTCGACAACTTCACCTGCTCACCGATGCGCGACAGATGCTTCTGCGAGCGCTCGTCGTTGTTGGGGCGGCTCTTGAGCACGTGCAGCGAGGTCTCGATGACGCCCAGCGGGTTGCGCAGCTCGTGACCGATGCTCGCCACCAGTTGCCCGTAGGTCGCCAGCCGTTCGGCACGCGCCTGCGCGGCTTCGAGATCTTCCCGGTAGGTGTGCAGCATCAACGCGAGGTCGATGTCGCAGGCCTTCTCGATGGCGCGCCGTTCTTCGCGGGTGTTCACGAGGGGGTCGAAGCTGGTGCGCATGACGTTCATCGCCGAGACCATGTAGTGCTGCGGCAGACCGATGCGCACGTGCACCCGCCCGATCCGCGCCCGCCGTTCGACGTAGGCCTCGTTCCACGGTCCCAACAGCAGCTCGCTCATCCACCTCACGAGCGTGAGCTTCAGGCTGCCCACCGACTTTTCACCCCGTGCGAGCGCCGCCGCCGCTTCGGGGTGCTCGAGCACGCGCGCGTAGAAGAGCTCGGCGATGTCGGGAAAGTGCGGTTCGAGTCGTGGGAACGAGTCTCGCAGCAGCCTTTCGTCTTCCGCGGTGAAGCCGACGTAGCGCTTGAGGTCTTCGAACAGGGCCCACATCACGCGCGCCTTTCTACGCCCAAGACGCGACAGGTGTGCTTGAAACACGGGCGTGGCCGACACGCATGGACACCTCGTTTTCGCCTGTGGCCCCAACCTCTACGCCGTGCCTGCAGATACTGCGTCAGAGGTGGTGAATGTGCCCTCGCTCACGCGCGTGCCCGGTGCGCCGCAGCACCTGCTCGGGGTGTTCGCCCATCGCGGTGAAGTGCTGCCGGTGGTCGACCTCACGCGGTTGACCGGCAAGCCCATCGACGGCGAGTTCAAGCGCGCCGTGCTCGTGCGTACACCGAAAGGTGCGGTCGCCCTCACCGCCACGCGCGTGCTCGGCGTGTCGACGTTGGAGGGCACGCTCGAGCGCCTCGGAGATTCTGGCGTGCACGCGCACCTGCGCGGCCCGGCGCGCGCGGCGGCGGGTGAAGTGGCGGTCATCGACACGCAGACCTTCGTGGATTTCCTCGCCAGCGCTTGAGGCGCCGCTCATGACGCTCATCGAAGGTGTCGTGCTGTGCCACGCCGCGGGTCATCGTCTGGCCGTTCGCGCGCAGGAGGTCTCTTCGTTCGATGACGGAGATGTTCACGCGCCGTACGCAGGGCTGGGGTTCGATTCGTCGGCGGTGGCGCCGGAGGGGTCGCGGTTGCTGCGCCACCATGGCAGCGGGCTGGTGGTCGACTCCGTCGAGGTGCACGCCGAGCGGCTGCCGTTGCTGCCCGTGCCGCGCGTGCTGGTGAACGCCTGGGGCGGGGCGATCGCCGGGTTCGTCGAAGTGGCGGGCCAGCTGTGGCCGCTGATCGCGCTCGATCGCCTGCCGGCCACGCAACAACCGGAGGCCGCGTCGTGAGCGACTCACCGCTGAAGGGCCTGCACCGCTGGGTCACCAACATGTCGACGGTGGCGGTGTTCGTCGGCGTGGTCATCGCCTTCTTCTATTCGTGGATCGCCATCAACTTCCCCGAAGGTACGCGGCTGGCCTTCGCGCTCATCCTCGTGGTGGTGATGGTGGGCAACAACTTCCTGGGCGATCGCTCCGAGCAGCGGCGGCTCTCGACGTTGAAGCGGCTGGGCGACGGCGAGTTGCCGGCCAACGACGCCAACCTGCTCGCCGCAGCGCACGAGGCCATGCGGCTGCCCGAGGTCTCGTTCTGGCTGTGCTTCCTCTTTCTGGTGCTCGGTGCGTTGACGACCGCCGGCGTGTGGTCGCTGGTGCACCGGCTGCCCGAGGGGGTCGCGGCGCGCGTGGCGTTCATCGGCGTGGTGGTCGCGCCGCTGACGGCGAGCATGGCGATGCTGGTGAGCATTCCGCGCGCGCGCGTGGTGCTCGAGAAGCTGGTCGCCGCGGGCCTGCCGGTGACCAGGCTGCACGCCGCCGTGCCGTCGCGTTTCTCGTTGCCGCGGAGGCTGATGACCTTCGCCGCGGTCTCGCTGTTCACGCCGCTCGCGCTGGTCGCGGAGTTCGCCTTGTCGCGCCTGCGCTCGTTGCTCGACATGCTCGTCACGGCCGGTGACGCCGCCGACATGCAGCTGCTCCTCGACGAGCAGCGGGCTGCGCGACTGCTCCCGGCGATCGGGCTCGTGCTGCTGGTGATCCTCGTCGTCACCGCCACCTCGTGGCTCGCGGGGTCGATGGTCGGCGCGCCGCTCAAGGCGCTCGCCGCCGAGACGAAGCGCCTGGCGAGCGGCGCGTATTCCGAGCCCCGCCTCGTCGCCGCGGAATACGAGACGTGGGCCGCCGCCGGCGCCATCGCGGGCATGGAGGCGCAGCTGGTCGCGCTGCTGGGCCAGCTTGGCCACGCGGCCGGCGCCATCGGCCACGCGACCTCTTCGCTCGCCGACAGCTCCGACGACGGTGAACGCCTGATGCTCCAGCGCGCCAACCTCGACGCCACCAGCGCCACGACGCAGGAGCTCGCGCGCAGCGCCCGGGAGATCGCCGCCAATGCGCACCGGGTGTCGGAGCTCGCCGCGGCGACGCTGGCGGCCGCGCGTTCAGGTCGCGACAGCGCCGAGGGCTTTCTGACCTCGATGACGCAGGTCCGTGAAGGCAACCAGGCCATCGCCGATTCCGTGGTGCGTCTGAACAAGCGCGTGCAGCAGGTCGGCCGCATCATCGAGTTCATCAACGGCATCGCCGACAAGTCCGACCTGCTGGCGCTCAACGCCGAGCTCGAAGGCAACAAGGCCGGTGAAGTCGGCCGTGGCTTCTCGCTCGTCGCCGCCGAAATGCGCCGCCTCGCCGAGTCGGTCATGAAGTCCACGCAGGACATCGGCACGCTCATCGACGAGATCCGTGACGCGACCAACGCCGCGGTGATGGCGACGGAGGCCGGCGTCAAGGCGACCGACTCCGGAGCCGCGCTGGCGCACCGCGTGGGGGCAGGTCTGTCTCGAATCGTCGACGACGCCAACCAATCGTCGACCGCGATGCAGAACATCAGCCTTGCGACCTCGCAGCAGCAGATCGGCACCGACCAGCTCGTCGAGGCCATGGCCGACATTCTGCGCAGCACCGAAGCGTCGAGCGTGGCCTCACGGGAAATGCGCGACGCGCACGACCAGCTGGTCTCGCTGGCGCGCGAGCTCGAGACGAACGTGCACGCCTTCGAGGTGAAGTCGTGACCCTCGACGCGTGGCTCCGCAATCGCGCTGGCTGGCTGTTGATGCCGCTGGTGCTCACCAACGTTCCCCTCGCGGTGCTCATTCTTCCCTGGGTGATGTTGCTCGGGCGCGACGTCGCGCAGCGGCACCTGTTGCTGCAGCTGGTGGCGCTCGCGCTCGCCGGCGCCGGGCAGATGAGCGTGTGGTCGTGGGCCAGCGCGCGCATGCCCACCTTCCGTGGGCTGGCCGCGGGGCGGCTCACGTCGACCCCCGCCGTGCGGCTGCAGGCCCTCGCGGAGCTCCGGCGCCTGCCGATGGCGCTCTCGCTGGCCTCGGGAGTCTCGTGGTTCATCACGCCGCTGGCGGTCGGTCTGGCCATCGTGTTGCTCGCCGACGCCGAGATGACCTTCGTGGCGCGCATGTTCTCGGTGAGCGTGCTCGTCTCTCCGCTCTCGGCCACGGTGGTGGCGCTACTCACGGCCAATCGCACCAACGAAGCCGGTGACTGGCTCGCCGACGGCCTGCCGCCGCACGACGTCGTCGCCACGGCGCCCGGTGTCGACTGGGGCGTTCAGGGTCGCATGGTGAGCTTCACCGTGCTGCTGACGGCGGTGCCGGTGGTCATCGCCTCCGACATCGCGCGGCGATCGATCGAGCGCTCCGTCGAGGTGCTGGCGTCGGTCGCGCCCGAGCTGCGTCACGCCGCCGCCGACGCGCTGTGGACCGAGCTCGCAATCCGCCTCGGGGTCTTCGGGCTGATGGCGATCGCCTTCGCGGTCTTCGCGGCGTCGGCGGGCGGCCGCAACCTCGCGCACCCGCTTCGTCAACTGGCGGCGCAGGCGGGGCGGCTCGCGCGCGGGGAGCTGGGGCGCCCGCGCGTCGTCTCGGCCGACGGCGAGGTGTGGCGGGTCACCGGCGTGTTCGCCCTGCTGCACGAACGCCTCGCCGGTGTCGTCGATCGCATCGTGGGGGCCGGGCGTGGCATCACGGCCGCAAGCGCCAGCCTCGCGGCCACCTCGCGACGCTCGGAGGCGACGGCCACCGAGCAGGCCGCGGCCCTCAACCAGACGTCGGCGACCACCGAGGAGCTGGCCCGCAGCGCCCGCCAGATCGCCGCCAGCGCGGGTTCCGTGCTCGAGCTCGCCCAGCGCACGCTGGAGGCGGCGAACCAGGGCACGGACGACGCCGCCGCATTCCAGGCCGCCGTCGATCGCATGAAGCAGGACAACCGCAGCATCGCCAGCGCGGTCGACAGGCTTCAGCGTCGCGTTCAGCAGATCGGTCGCATCGTCGAGCTGATCAACACCGTCGCCGACCGAAGCGACCTGCTCGCGTTGTCCGCGGAGCTCGAGGGCACGCGCGCCGGTGAAGTCGGTCGCGGGTTTTCGCTCGTCGGTTCGGAAATGCGCCGCCTCGCCGAGAACGTCCTTGAGTCGACCGCCGAGGTCGAAGAGCTCATCGCCGAGATTCGCGATGCGACGATTCGCACCGCCGAAGCCACGGAGCGCGGTGGCGTGTTGACCGACAAGGGCACGGCGCTCGCCGACGACGTGACCGCCGCGCTGCTCCGCGTCGCCGAGCTCGCCGAAGAGACGTCGTCGCAGGTGCGCACCATCACCCTCGCCACCCAGCAGCAGAAAAGCGGCACCGATCAACTCGCCGAAGCCATGGCCGAAATCCTCGCCGGCACGCAGCGCGACCTCGCGGTCACGCATCGCCTCGCCGAAGTGAACCAGCAGCTGCTCGGGCTCTCGGCGTCGTTGCAGGAAGCGGTGTCCCGTTTCAGCGGTCCGCGCGGAGACGCCTGAGTGTCGACGGGTCGCGAAAAACTCCTCGCGCAGTTTCGCGAGCTCGTCACCGAGCGCCTGGCGCGGGTGAGCCGCTCGCTCGTGGCGCTCGAAGCCGGAGCCGACGTCGAAGCCGGCAAGCAGACGCTGCGGGAGTTGCACGGCCTCAAGGGCGAAGCCCGCATGATGGGCTTTGCCGAGGTGAATTCGCTCGTGCACGAGATGGAAGAGCTCGTGCGCGCCACCCAGCCCCGTGGCTACGCGCTCGCGCCCGGCTCCGTCGATGCGCTGCTGGTGGTGAGCGACGCCGTGCAGGTGCTCGCCGGCTCGATGGCCGGTGACGCTCCCGACGTTCCGCGGCTCGTGGAGTGGCTCAAGCAGGCCACGGCCGCCGAACGCGCGTTGACGCCAGCGACCGCGCCCACGCCGACGCCGGCCCCGGTGGCGCCCGCGCCGGCCCCCGCGCCCCGCGCCACCGAGCCCCGCGCGCTCGATACGTCGATTCGCATCACCCAGCAGAGCCTCGAGGTGCTCACCAGCACGGCGACCAATCTCCAACAGCGAGCGCGTCAGCGCGAAGCCACCGCGCTTCGCCGCCGTCAGTTGTTGCGCGAGCTGGTCGCACTTCATCGCGCCGCCGAAGATCTCGGCCCGGCAGCGCAGGAACTCGCGGCCCGGCTCGGGCGGGCGAAGGAGCTCGCCTCGGACATCAACCGTCGCTCGACGCTGCTGAACACCGACGAGCTGAAGGACCTCACGGTGATGTCAGAAGAGATCACCGCGTTGCGCATGGTGCCGCTCTCGGTGCTCTTCGAGCCGTATCCGCGCATGGTCCGCGAGCTGTCGCGAGAACTCGGCAAAGACGTCGAGCTCACCGTCGAAGGCGAAGACGAGCGCGTCGACCGCTCGGTGCTCGAAGCGTTGAAGGAGCCGCTCCTGCACCTGGTGCGCAACGCGATCGATCACGGCCTCGAGACCCGTGAAGAGCGGGTCGAGAACGGCAAGAACCCGCGCGGCGCGATGTCGTTGAGCGCGCGCCGCGAAGGTGAGCGCATCGTGCTGCGTGTTCGTGACGACGGCCGCGGTCTGACGCCCGACACGCTTCGTCAGGTCGCCGTGCGCCGCGGTTTCTTCGCCGAGGCTGAAGCCGCGCGTCTGTCCGACGCGGCCGCCGTCGATCTCATCTTCCTCTCCGGGTTCAGCTCGCGTGACGCGGTGACCGACGTGTCGGGCCGCGGCGTCGGTCTCGACGTGGTGCGCACCCGTCTGCTCGGCGTCGGCGGTGAAGTGACCGTCGACAACAAGCCGGGGCAGGGCGCGACGTTCGAGCTCCGCGTGCCCGTGAGCCTGACCGTGGCGCCCGTGCTCTTCGTGCAGTCGGGCGACGAGACGTTGTGCCTGACCGCCTCGAACGTGCTGCGCGCCTTTCAGGTCGACGCTGCCCAGTGCACCGAGTTCGCCGGCCGCCCCGCGCTGCGCGTCGAAGGTGACTTGCTCCCGTTCTCTTCGCTGGCGTCGTTGCTCTTCGGTGCCGCCGAGCGCGCGCCCGGTGAAGGCGAGCTGGTGCTGGTGTTGCGGGGGCGCGGTCACTCGGCCGCCATCGCCGTCGATCGTGTGCTCGAAGAGCGCGTGCAGGCCATTCTTCCGCTCAAGGGGTTGCTCTCGAGGTACCCGCATCTATCGGGCGCCACGCCCTTGTCCGACGGTGAGCTGGCGCTCGTCCTGTCGGCGCCGCACCTCGTCGCCACGGCCCATGGTCGAGAGCTCAAGCTCGCGTCGGTGGCCAGCGCGCGCCGCGAGACCACGCATCGCCGGGTGCTCGTCGTCGACGACTCGCCGCTCACCCGCGAGCTGCTGGTGTCGCTGCTCGAATCGGTCGGTTACGTCGTCGTTCAAGCCGTCGACGGCGCCGCGGCGATGGAGGTGTTGCAACGTGAGACAGTCGACATCGTCGTCACCGACCTCGAGATGCCGCGGGTCGACGGCCTCGAGCTCACGCGCCGCCTCAAGGCCCACGCCGCGTGGCGCGCGTTACCGGTGGTGATCGTCACCACTCGGGGCAGCGAACAAGACCGCCGGCGAGGTATGGAGGCGGGTGCCGATGGCTACGTCACCAAGGGCGACCTCGTCCGTCAGGACCTGGTCGACGTCGTGGCCCGCTTGCTGGCATGAAGGGCGCGCTTCGCGCACGGGAGTCTGTAATGGCATCGAGAGTCGGGGTTCTGGTGGTCGACGACAGCGCGCTGATCCGTCAGCTCATCGTCGACGCGCTTCAGAAGGATCCCGAGATCGAAGTGCTCGGTACCGCTGAAAACGGAGAGCAGGCCGTGTCGATGGCCGCCACGTTGAAGCCGCAGGTCATCACCATGGACGTCGACATGCCGGTGATGGACGGGCTCACCGCGACCGAGCGCATCATGGCGGATCACCCGACGCCCATCCTGGTGCTCACCGCCGACCCCAGCAACCAGGCTCCGGAGCTCACGCATCGTGCACTCGCCGTCGGCGCGCTCGCGTTGCGCGTGAAGCCCGGCCCCGACGGAGACCTCGCCACCCTCGCGCGTGAGGTGAAGCTGCTCGCCAGCGTGCGGGTGATTCGTCACGTGCGCGGCGTGAAGAAGACCGGCAGCTCGTCGTCGGGCCTCACGGAGGTTCCGGCGCCGCAGCCCTTCGCGGCCACCGGCATCGGCGTGGTCTGCGTCGCCAGCAGCACCGGCGGTCCGCAGATCGTTCAGAAGCTGCTCGCCGAGTTGCCCGCTGACTTCCCGGCGCCCATCGCCATCGTGCAGCACATCAACTCCGCCTTCGCCGACTCGCTCGTCAGCTGGCTGGCTGGTTCGTCGAAGTTGAAGGTGAAGGTCGCGAAGGAAGGTGACCTCCTCACGCCCGGCACCGTGCTGCTGGCTCCGGCCGACGCGCACCTCGTCATCTCGGGTCGAGGCCGCGTCAGCGTGGTGCCCGGGCAACCGCGTGACGGTCATCTGCCGTCGGCCTCGTCGTTGCTCGAGTCGGCCGCGAAGGTCTACGGCCGTCGCGCCGTCGGCATGATCCTCACCGGCATGGGCAACGACGGCGTCGACGGCATGGCGGCCATTCGCGCGGCCGGAGGCAAGACCATCGCGCAGAACCAGGAATCAGCCGTGGTGTTCGGCATGCCCGGCGCGGCCATCGCGCGTGGCGTGGTCGATCACGTGGTGCACGGCGACGACCTCGCCGCCGCGCTCGTGAAGGTCGCTCGCGGCGTCGAACTTCCGAAGTGAACTCGCGCGTCGAACCGCTCCTTCGTCTGGTCGCTGCGCGCACCGGCACCGCGCTCTCACGGCAGCAGCGCGCGCGGCTCGAAAAGGAACTGGTTCCCCGCGTCGGTGACGACGAGCGACAGGTCTCGCAGCTGCTCGCGCACCTCGAGTCGCGTGAAGGCGCCTTCGAGCTCGCACAGCTGCTCGCCCTGGTGTCGGTGCACAAGACCGACCTGTTTCGCGACGAAGCGCAGCTCGAAGCGTTGTCGGCCTCGGTGCTGCGCCCGCTCGTGGTCGAAGGTCGCGCGCTCGCGCTGTGGAGCGCCGGCTGCTCGACCGGCGAGGAGGTCGCCACGCTGCTCATGTTGCTCTCGGAGGCTGGCGCCCACCCCGAGAGCACGGTGCTCGGTTCCGACCTCTCGGCGAGCGCGCTGACTGAAGCAAAGCACCAGACCTTCACCGCGCCGGTGCTCCGCCGCGTGCCGCCGCAGCTGCTCAACCGCTACTTCGGCGCCGCTGATGCCGACGGCCGGCGCACGTTGGTCGCGCGGCTCAAATCGCGCGCGCGCTTCGTTCAACACAACCTGATGGACGCGCCGTATCCGTTCGCCGAAGGCACTTCGCAGTTCGACGTGATCGTCTGCCGGAACGTCCTCATCTATTTCACCGCGGAAGCCGCGAAGCAGACCGTCGAGCGCTTCGTCGAACGGCTGCGGCCGGGCGGCGTGTTGGTGCTCTCCGCCGCCGAGCCGCTGCTCGAGCCGGTGAGCGGGCTGTCGACCCTGCGTGTCCCCGGTGCGTTCTTCTACGTGAAGGCCACGCCGCAACCTGCGCCACCGCCAACCCTGTCGAAGCCCGTCAAGCCCAACCCGACGCCGCGCGTGACGGTCACCGGTGAAGTGCCCGTGCTGCTCTCGCCTGAAGACGAAGGCCTCAAGCTCTTCAACCTCGTGCTCGACTGGGCCGCCGAGGGCGCCGATCACCCCGAGACCGAAGGTGGTCTGCGCAAGGCGCTGTACCTGGCGCCTCGGCTCGCGGCGGCGCGGTATCTGCTCGGCTTGCTGCTCGAACGGCGCGGCGCCCACGCGGACGCCTCGAGTGAATATCGGCGTGCGCTGTCGTTGCTCGAGTCGGGAACCGCGATGCCGTGCCCGTTCTATTTGAACAACGACCGGCTCCTCGCGGCGTGCCGCCTGAAAATTCCTTCTCACGGTGCGCACCGTCGGGGCTAGCAACACGCTGTCCGATGCGTCTCCTCTACGTCCTCGCCACCTGGCTCGTCTTCACGGCGCTGTTCCCCGTGCTGGCGCTCATGCGCAAGACGCGCGACGGCCTGTGGCAGCGCTTCGGGTTCTATCCGCAGGGGTTGTTGCCGGCCGAAGGTGCGCCGCGGCTGTGGCTCCACGGCGCCAGCGCTGGAGATCTCCTCGCGCTCGCGCCGATGATCGAGCGGCTGCGCGCCCGCTTTCCGCACGCGAAGATCGTCGTCAGCACCATGACCAACACCGGTCACGCGATCGCCACGCAGCGGCTGCGCAAGAGCATCGACGCGGTCATCTACGCGCCGTGGGACCTCTTCGGTTCGACCCGTCGCGCCGTGGCCGCCGTGAAGCCGAACCTGCTGGTGCTCGAGTACACGGAGATCTGGCCGAACCTCATTCGCGCAGCGCACGTCAGCGGCGCCCGCATTGCGCTGACCAACGGCCGCTTCTCGGCGAACAACCTCGCGCGCTACCGAACGATGTTCGAGCTCATCGGCAACCCGCTGCACGACATCGATCTGTTCCTGATGCGCGAAGACGTCGAAGCCGAGCGTGTGTTGATGCTGGGCGCTGCGAAGGAGCGCGTTCGCGTCACCGGCAACACCAAGTTCGACGCGCTCGTTCCGCTCGCGGAGTCGGCGGAGGACCCGACCCTGCGTGCCGCGCTCGGCCTGCCCGCGAACGCGCGCGTGTGGATCGTCGGCAGCACGCACGAAGGAGAAGAGGAGCTCATCTTCGAGGCCTACAAACAGCTGGTGGTGAGCGCGCCTGATCTGCACCTCGTGGTCGCGCCGCGGTACCTCGAGCGCGTGGAGCGCGTCGTTCAACTCGCGCGCGACGCCAATCTGCACGTCGGGCTGCGCTCCCGAGAGAACCCCGAGCGCGCGCCGGTCGTCGTGCTCGACACCATCGGTGAGCTGGCGCGGGCGTATCGCCTGGCGACCCTGGTGTTCGTCGGCGGCAGCTTCACCACCCGCGGGGGGCAGAACATCCTGGAGCCCGCCGCGCAGGGAAAACCGGTGCTCTTCGGGCCCCACATGGAGAACTTCCACGACTCGGTGCAGGTGCTCGTGGGCCGCGGGGGCATTCAGGTCAAAGACGTCGAGCAGCTGGTGCGCGTAGCCAGTGAGCTGCTGGCCCGGCCCGAGAGTCTCGAGTCGCTCGGGTCGCTGGCGCGTGGCGCAGTTCGGCAGATTTCCGGAGCCAGCGATCGCAACGTCGACGCGCTGGCCGCGCTGGTGCAGCCGTGAAGCACGTCGATTGTCTCGCCGCGCTTCACCGGGCCCGGCGAGTCACTCGGGCCGACGGGTCGCACCGCGATGCAGAAGTGAAGCGCCGCTTCTCCGTACCCGCCACGCACCGCTCGCCGGCCCACCTCGAGGTGCGTCGCCAGGGCGACCGAGGCGGTCGAGTCATTCGGTCCGTCGGTTCGTGTGCGCGCCGCCGTGTACCGTTCTTCACCGCCCCGGCCGAAGTCGCCACGCAACACGTGCTCGGCGATCGCCATCACGCCGAAGAGAACGAGTCGGGCGCTCCGGCTGGGCGGGTTTCGACAGCCGGCGAGCGCAACTTCGACGCACGGGTGCCGCAGTGAAGATCCTCCATCTCCTCGCCTCGCCGTTCTTCACCGGTCCCGCGGAGGCGGTCACGCAACTGGCGCTGGCCCAACGCGCGCTCGGTCACGACGTCACGGTGGCCATCGACCGGCATCGCACCGAGAACACCAGCGAAGAGCTCGCGGTCCCGCGGCTCGAACCGCTCGGGCTCCTCTCGGCGCTCCCGCTCGAGCTCTCGGTGAAGTCGTCGCCCATGGGCATGTTCCGCGACGTGCTCACGTTGCGTGCCGCGAGCGCCGACGTGGTGCACGCGCACTTCAGTCACGACCACACGATTCTCCGCCTCGGCCGCCCGAAGCACGCGGTCACCATTCGTTCCTTCCACGCGCCGCGCTCGGTGCGTTGGTCCTCACCGGCGGCCGACGGCTTCACGGTGCCCATGGAGAGCCTCGCGCGGAAGTTGCTGGGTCAACGTGTGATGGTGATGCCCGCCCTCGTCGGCCCGGAGTTCACACCCGCGACCGATCGCGCAGCGCTTCGTCGTGAGCTCCGGCTCCCTGAAGGTCGGTTGATCGGCATGGTGTCGACGTTTCAATCGTCGCGTCGCCACGCGCTCGCGCTCGAAGCCTTCGCCAGGCGCAACGACGGTTCGCACCTGGTGCTCGTCGGTGATGGCCCGCTCGAAGCGGCGCTGCGCGCGCAGGCCGGCGAGCGCGTGCACTTCGTCGGCTACCAATCAGGCCCGGCGTTCGTGAAGTACCTGCAGTCGCTCGACGAAGTGTGGGTGCTCGGCCTCGGCAACGACTGGAGCGCACGCGCCGCTGCGCAAGCCCGCGCCTGCGGTGTCCGCGTCGTCGCCGTCGACGAGGGGGCGCTCGAGCTCTACGCCGATGCGGTGGTGGAGCCCAGCATCGAGTCGTTGCTGAACGTGGGCATCGAGCGCCGGCGAAGCACCCTCGAGTCACCCGCGTCGATCGCCACGCGCGTCGTCGAGTTCTACGAGCGGTGCCGCGAATGAACGACGGCTGGTACTCGGCGCCGACGCGGCGCACGTGGCTGCTGGCTCCGGTGTCGTGGCTGTACTTCCTCATCACGCGTGCGTGGCACCTGCTGTTCGACCTGGGCCTGCGAAGGCCCGTGAAGGTCGATGGCGCCACCGTCATCTCCATCGGCAACATCGTCGTCGGCGGAGCAGGGAAGACCCCGCTCATCATTCACCTCGCCAACGACGCGCTCGCGAACGGTCGCCGCGTCGCCATTCTCACCCGCGGTTACGGCCGCAGCACGCGTGAACCGATTCGCTTCGATTCCAGGGCGTTGCCCACGGTCGCCGAGGCAGGAGACGAGCCACGGCTCATCGCGCGCAGGTCGCCGGGGGTGACGGTCTTCGTGAACGCCGATCGCGTCGCCTCCGCGAGGGCCGCGGTGAAGGAGGGCTTCGACCTGCTGCTGCTCGACGATGGCTTTCAGCATCGCCGGCTCGCGCGTGACGTCGACCTCGTGCTCGACGTCGGCGTGGGAAATGGCTTTCTGCTGCCGGCCGGTCCGTTGCGCGAGCCCGTGAGCGCGCTGCGCCGCGCGACGCACGTGTGGAAGCGCGACGTCGACGTTCGTTACGAGGTGACGAGCCTCATCGCGCCCGATGGCGCTCGGCAGTCGCTGCGCGGGCAGCGGGTCGTGCTGCTCCTCGGCGTGGCGCGGCCCGACCGCGTGAGGCGGTCCGTCGAGATGGCCGGCGCCACCGTCGTCGCCATGCACGCGCACGCGGATCACCACGTCTTCACGCCCGAAGAACTCGCCGCGGCCACGCGTGTGGGCGCGACGTTGGTGACCACCGAGAAAGACGCCGAGCGGCTCCCGCCTGGAACCGCGCACGTGCTCGAGCTCACGGTGACCGCGCCGCCGCTCGCAACGCTCTTGTCGCCCCGGCGGTGAAATGCCAAAGCGCACGCCGTGTCGTCTGCGCTCCTGAAGCGGTTCCCCAACGTGAAGGTGTTGGTGGTCGGCGATCTCCTCGCGGACCACTACGTGTTCGGTCAGACCGAGCGGGTCAGTCGCGAAGCCCCCGTTCTCATCGTTCGTCACGAGCGTGAAGACGTGAAGCTCGGTGGCGGGGCCAACGCGGCCGCCAACGCTGCAGCTCTCGGCGCGAAGGTGAGCGCGCTCGGCGTGCTCGGCCGCGACAGCATCGGTCGGCAGATGTCGGCGCTGTTCAAGAAGACCGGCATCACGCTCCACGCCGTCAACTCGGCCGTCACCGAGACCCGCACGCGCGTACTCGCCGGCGGCATCTCCACCAAGCGCCAGCAGATGATTCGCATCGATCGCGGCGTGGCGGGCGCGTTGCCGGTTCGTCAGCGTGCGGCGCTCGCCGCGAAATTGCTCGCCGAAGGCCGCCGGGCCGACGTCATCATGGTGTCCGACTACGGCGCCGGGGTGCTCTGTGAAGAGACGCGCGCTGCGCTCCGCACGCTCGCGTCGGCGGGAATTCCGGTCTCGGTGGATTCACGGTTTTCGCTGCTCGCTTACGCGGGGCTCACCGTCTGCAAGCCCAACGAGCCCGAGCTGAACGCGCTCACCGGGCTGCCTACGCGCACCGACGCCGAGCTCCTCGCCGCCGCCCGCGCTGCGCAGGAAAAGCTGAACTGCGAGATCCTCCTCGTCACCCGGGGTCGCAACGGCATGACGCTGCTCGAGCGCGGTCAGAAGCCGGTTCACATTCCGGTGCACGGCAGCGACGAAGCCGTCGACGTCACCGGAGCCGGTGACACCGTCAGCGCCACCTTCGCCCTCGCGCTCGGCGCCGGGGGGTCGCCCTTCGAAGCCGCACGTCTGGCCAACATCGCCGGCTCGCTGGTCGTGCAGAAGGAAGGCACCGCCACCGTCACCCGCCCGGAGATTCAACGGGAGCTGACCAGGTGACGCTCGAAGACGCGAAACAGCAGGTCGACCGATGGCGCGCGGAAGGGCTGACCGTTGCGCTGGCCAACGGCGTGTTCGATCTGCTGCACGTCGGGCACCTCCGCTACCTCGAAGACGCGAAGAAGCTGGCCGACCGGCTCATCGTGGCGGTCAATTCAGACAGTTCGACGCGCGCCTACAAAGGCCCCACCAGACCAATCATTCCCGAAGATGAACGCGCCGAATTGTTGCGTGCGTTGCGTTGTACAGACTTTGTCTTTCTCTTCAGCGAGCCTGACGTGCGTCTGGTCATCCGCACCCTCAAGCCCGACGTGCACGTGAAGGGCACCGACTACACGCCCGACACCATTCCCGAGAGAGCCGAAGTGGAGGCCTACGGGGGCCGCGTGGCCGTGGCGGGTGACCCCAAGAACCACAGCACGACCGCGCTGGTGGGGAAGCTGAAGCCCTAGTACAGCGCCGGCCCATGCTTCGAAGCATGACTGGCTTCGGTTCGGGCACGGCCACCGCCGGCTCTGAGTCGCTCACGGTAGAAATCCGCTCGGTAAACCATAAGTTCTGCGAGGTGAAGGTGCGGGTTCCCAGGGAACTCAGCGCGCTCGAACCCACCCTCGTGAAGCTGGTGAAAGATCGCGTCGCCCGCGGCGCCATCGACGTCACCGTTCGTCGCGCAGCGCGCACCAGCACCGGCGTCGTTCCTCAGGTCGACCTGCCGCTCGCCAAAGAATACCTCCGCGCCTGGCGTGAGCTCGGGAAGGAACTGGGCCTCGGCGAGTCCGTGTCCATTCGCGACATCGCCACTTCGCTCAACGTCATCCGCCTCGAGGAGCCGCAGTTGCCCCTCGAAGACGCGAACAAGGCGGTCGAGGCAGCGCTCGTCATCGCCATCGAGCAGCTGCACCGCATGAGAGAGAAGGAGGGCGTCGCGCTCAAAGCGGACCTCTCCAACCGCCTTGGGCTCGTCGCCACGTGGGTCAAAGAGGTGCAGGCCCTCGCTCCGAAGGCCATCGAGGCCTACCGGGCCCGCCTCTCGGAGAGAATTGCCGAGCTTTCTCAGGGGCTTGCGGTTGACCCGCAGCGCCTCGCACAGGAGGTCGCGTTCTTCGCAGAGCGCACCGACGTGGCCGAAGAGATGACGCGGCTCGATTCGCACCTCGTTCAGTTCGAAGAGCTCCTCCGTTCGAAGGAGCCCTCAGGCCGCAAGATGGACTTCCTCGTTCAGGAGATGCACCGCGAGGTGAACACCACGGGCTCCAAGTCGCAGCACGCTGACATCTCCGCGCGGGTGATGCAGCTGAAGGCCGAGCTCGAACGCGTCCGCGAACAGGTTCAGAACGTCGAATGAATACTCAGCCTCAGATGCCGGTGATTCTGTCCCCCGGGCTCCTGCTCGTCCTTTCTGCACCGTCTGGCGCGGGAAAGACGACGCTCGCTCACATGCTCGAGAAGGTGTTCCCTTCTGCAGAGTTTTCAGTGAGTTACACGACCCGACCGCCCCGCGGAGCCGAGAAGGACGGGGTCGACTACCACTTCGTCGACACGCTCACCTTCGAGCAGATGATCGCGCGGAACGAGTTCGTGGAGTGGGCCGAGGTCTTCGGCAACTTCTATGGCTCGTCGAAGAAGGTGGTCGACCAGTCGTGGAAGCCCGGTGGGATCGGGATCTTCGACATCGACGTGCAAGGCGGTACGTCGATCAAGCGTAAGTACCCGGATGCAGTGACGATTTTCATCCTCCCGCCTTCGATGGAGGCGCTTGAACGCCGCCTGCGGGGCCGCGGCACTGACAGCGACGAGGTGATTCGCCGTCGAATGCTGGCCGCCCGCGCGGAGTGCGAGAAGGGCGTGCAGGCCTACGACTACCTGATCATCAACGATCAGCTGCAGGACGCCTTCGACCACCTCAAGGGCATCGTCACCAGCGAGCGTTCTCGCCGCGGCCGGGTCGACATCTCTCCCCTGGGCCTGCAGA
Organism: Archangium gephyra; assembly: GCA_003243425.1. Lineage (GTDB taxonomy): Bacteria > Myxococcota > Myxococcia > Myxococcales > Myxococcaceae > Archangium_A > Archangium_A gephyra_A. The sequence continues at coordinate 66,375 of QFQP01000039.1, forward strand.
TCCCCTGAGGCGGAAGAATCGACAGTCCCGATCAGAAAAACGCAGTCGGGGTGTTGACAGTCGGAACAAGCGGAGTGTATACGGCGCGCCCCCTCGACGGACGTCTTCGGCGAGGGGGACTGACGGGCGGGTAGTTCGGGCAGGCGGGAGTCGTTCGGCGGGACGAAGTCAGGTTGCGGAGCGAGTCTCCGTCACGCACTAGAGTTGAATAGCTGATCAACCTGATCAGCGCGCGAAGCCGGTAAATCGGCCTGAGCGCAAAAAAGAAGGCGAAGTACAAAGCCTTGACGAACTTCAGGCGCTGGATGTAGAAGCTGCCTCCCTCCGCAAGACCCTCCGAGAAATCGGAACGTCTGCGGAACGAAAACAGAATCAAAACCGGTTGAAAAAAGAAGTTGAAAGCCGGCGAAACAAGATGTAGATAAGTAAAACGAATCGCGAAGCAGGAAAGAATTAGCGGTTCTGATGTAGATGATGAGGTTGGTTCGTTCTCTGAAAACTGGATAGCAAGCCCAAGAAGTACTGCGAGTCTCGCAGTCAATTCTAAGTCCTGCATCGGAAC
>QFQP01000176.1 GCA_003243425.1 Archangium gephyra
ACCGGTTCCTTGGACGGATCGGCGGTGAACTGGGAGCGGATGTACTCGCGCTCCTCCGGCGGGGTCGAGCCCTGGATGACCGCCAGTCGGTCGTCGTTGTACCCCTTCTGCCTAAGCACGCGCGTCAGCCACTCGACCGTGTGAGCATACTCGGTGAACACCACGATGCGCTCGTTTGACCAGAGCTTGCCGTCGGGGCGGCAGACACCATCAAGGAATCTGATCAGTTGGTCGAGACGGGAGTCGGCGCGGCTCTCATAGCCCAGGCCCCAGTTCGCCAGGGTCTCAAGCTGGCCTGGCTCGGCGGCGCTGAGTGGATCGGACTGCTTGGATTCGCGGAGCTTCTCCGACTCGTCCTGCTCCCACAGGCCCTCTTCCTCGTCAGATTGTCCCTCGCCGAAGATGTCGTCGTACTCGTCCTCGGACAGCCCGCGACCCGCCTTCGAGGCGAGGTAGTTGCTCAGTGTCATCCCGAACGCGAACGGGCTTGACAAGAACCGCTTCTTCAGCAGCATCGTCACGATGTCGCCGGTTGGCTTCGTGCCATTCAGCTTCGCGCTCCTCGTCACGATCTCATCGAGCAGGGCAAACATCCTTTGCTCGTCGTCAGCCGGATCGAACGGGATCATGCTGACCTTGCGCTTCTTGAATCCCTTCCCGGTCAAGTCGGTCTTCAGGCGACGAACCGTCACGTCCTTGAGCGCAGTCGAGTCGAGGTTCGCGCCACGGGCGAATCGGCGAGGGTCGATCATCTCCATCAGCGCGGTGAACGACTCGGGGTGGCCATTGTGCGGCGTCGCACTCAGAAACAGCCGATGCTCGCACTTCTCGGCGAGCTCGCGCACGGCGACCGTGCGCTGGGTGTCGACGGCATACCCGCGTCCACCGGCAATCGCCGACGGGCTCGACGGTGCGACGTGGTGCGCTTCGTCGACCACCAAGACGTCGAACGCATACCGACTGCCGGTCTTCGGGTTGCCCGTCTGCGTGTAGACGTCGCGCAGCAGGCGCTGCGCCCGCACCTGGGGCAACCACGCCATGCTCACGATCACCCGCGGGAAGATCTGGAACGGGTTGGCCTGAAGCCCATGCGTGCGGCGAACCTCAGCCATCAGCTCAGAGTTCACGATGGTGAACTCCAGGCCGAACTTCTCGCGCATCTCGTCCCGCCACTTGAGAGCCAGGCTCGGCGGGCACACGATCACCGCCGTGCGGGCATCCGGCGTGGCCACGCGTGTTACGTTGGCGAATGTGCTGCGGCCGCGCGGATGCACCGCCTTGAGCAGGTCGATCGAGAACGCGA
>QFQP01000177.1 GCA_003243425.1 Archangium gephyra
CATCAACACCGATGTCTCCGTCAACGGCATCAAGGTGGGCGAAGCCGAGATCGATCCACTGGTCTACGGCCTGGCTTATGTCATGAAGTTCTGAGTCATCCGCTGTATCCGTGGGTTTGTCTTAATTTGGGGACGGCCTGTGTCGGTTAAAGTACCGGCATGGTCCGTCCCCTTCTTGTTTCGCTCGCCCTCGTCGTTGCCCTCGCACTGGCGCTGCTGCCCATGCCGGCGCACGCATGGGGTCCACTCGGCCATCGCCTGGTGGCGCTGCTGGCGTGGGACGACCTGTCGCCGGCGACACGTCGCCATATCGACGCATTGCTGCAGGGCGAGCCGGACCCCACGCTGGCCGGCATCGCAAGCTGGGCAGACGATCTGCGCGAGCGCGATCCGGATCTCGGCCGCAAGACGGCACGGTGGCACTTCGTCAATATCGGCGAGCACGATTGCGCTTACGAAAAATCGCGCGACTGCCCCGGCGGCAACTGCGTGGTGGAAGCGATCGGGTCGCAGACCCTCATCCTCGCCGACGCGAAGCGCTCGCGTGCCGAGCGCCTGCAGGCACTGAAGTTCGTGGTGCATTTCGTCGGCGACGTGCACCAGCCGCTGCACGCGGGCTACGCGCACGACAAGGGTGGCAATGACGTGCAGGTGAACTGGAACGGACGCGGCACCAACCTGCATACGCTGTGGGACAGCCGCATGATGGTGACCACCGGACGCACCGAGGCCGACTACCTGCGTCACCTGCGCGCGCTGCCCAAACCCGGGCTGGGCGTGATCGCGTTGCCACCGCCCGCGTCTGCGTGGGCCGAACAATCGTGCCGCGTGGCGACCCGGCCGGATTTCTACCCGCGCCGTGCAAAACTCGAGCAACGCTACGTGGAGCAGCACCTGCCTGTTGCGGAGCGCCAGTTGCGCGTCGGCGGTGTTGCACTGGCGGCCGTGCTGAACGAGGCGCTGGACCGGCGCTGACCGTGGCCCCTTCCCCATTGGAGACGTTCGCATGAACCGGTTCGCGTTGCTCCGCCCCGCCGCAATCGCTGCCCTCCTGCTCGCCATCACGTTCGCACCCTTCGCTTCGCGCGCCCAGGACAAGGCGGGGATCACCGTCTTCGCCGCCGCCAGCCTGAAGGAGTCGCTGGACGAAGCCGCCGCGACCTACCAGAAGCAGACCGGTGTGCCGGTCCGCGTCTCGTACGCCGCCAGCTCCGCGCTGGCACGGCAGATCGAACAGGGCGCACCGGCCGACGTGTTCTTTTCCGCCGACCTGGAGTGGATGGACTACCTGCAG
>QFQP01000178.1 GCA_003243425.1 Archangium gephyra
CTGGAAGGGCCGTACATCGCGCCGTCCCGCAAGGGAACGCACAACGCCGCGAAATTTCGCGTGCCGGACAACAGTGAAGTCACCATGGCGACGTCGCTCGACAATGGCGTGACGCTGCTGACGCTGGCGCCGGAGCAGGTACCGACGGACACCATCCGCGCGATGGTCGAACGTGGCGCGATCGTCGTCGCGGGTCATACCGCCGCGACCTACGAACAGATCCGCGAAGGCATCGAAGCCGGCGTGTCCGGCTTCACCCATCTGTACAACGCGATGTCGCCGCTGCAGGGGCGCGAACCCGGTGCGGTTGGTGCTGCGCTGGAAGACGATGGTTGCTGGTGCGGCGTGATCGTCGATGGCGTGCACGTGCATCCGGCCAGCCTGCGCGTGGCGCTGGCGGCGAAGCCGCGTGGCAAGGTGTTCCTGGTGACGGACGCGATGCCGATGGTCGGCTCCGATGATCCGACCTTCGATCTCTACGGCGAAACCATCACCGCGGTCGATGGCGTGGTGCGCAATGCGGCCGGTTCGCTCGCGGGCTCTGCGCTCGACATGGCCAGCGCGGTCCGCAACAGCGTGCGTCTGCTGGGCCTGCCGCTGGACGAGGCGGCGCGCATGGCCTCGACGTATCCCGCCGAGTTCCTCGGTCTGGGCGACACGCGTGGCCGCATCGCGCCTGGCTGGCGCGCCGACCTGGTCGCGCTGGATGCGGACCTGCAGGTGGTCGGCACCTGGATCGGTGGCCAGTGATCCGCGTGGCATGAGTGCGTCGCCCGCCCGGTTCGCGTCGGTCGATGCGTTGCGTGGGCTGACGGTGGCGGCGATGCTGCTGGTCAACACGCCGGGCGACTGGTCACACGTCTACGCGCCGCTGCTGCATGCCGAGTGGCACGGCGTGACGCCGACCGACCTGGTGCTTCCGTTCTTCCTTTTCATCGTTGGTGTATCGGTCGCACTAGGCGTCGTGCCGCGCATGGAGGCCGGCGTGCCGCCTGCGGTGTTGCGGCGTACGGTGCTGTGGCGGGCAGCGAAGATCATCGCACTCGGTCTGGCGCTGCACCTGCTCGCCTTCCTGCTGCTGGACCGGCCATCGTTCCGCCCCTGGGGCGTATTGCAGAGGATCGGACTGTGCTTCGCCATCGTCGGCGTGGTCGCACTGTACGTGACGCCACGCATGCAATGGGGTCTCATCGTGGCGCTGCTGCTCGGCTACTGGGTGCTGATGGCGCCGTGGGGCTACGCGCCGTACACCAACCTCGCCGCACGCATCGACACCGTGTTGTTCGCGCCGT
>QFQP01000179.1 GCA_003243425.1 Archangium gephyra
ATCGCCATGGCCAGTGCCGACAAGCTCCCGAATGCCAGCGCATCGGTACTGTTTTCAGAGGTCGATGACCTGTTCGAGGAGCAGCGAAGCGTCGCGAGATGGGCGCAGTCGCTCGAAGCGGAGGTCGAGCGCGTCGGTGGACTGTTGCGGGCCGAACAGGACGACGGTGCCAAGAGCAAGCAATGGGCCCAGCGGCTGAACGACGAGCTCGAACAGACGCGCGCCAGCTTGGGGAAACTCACCAATGAGTTCGAGGAACGTTCGCGATGGGCGATCGCCCTGGATGGAGAACTCGCCGAAGCCAACGCGCGGTTGTCCGAACAGCACAACGAGCATGAGCAGGTCGTCGCGACCCTTGAAGAGCGCATGCGATCCCTGCAGGCGGAATGCACGGGCGCCCGCAGCGCCGCGGTAGACGCAAAGGAACACCTGGAAGCGGCGAGCGTGAAGAACCAGGGCCTGACCGCGCACGTAGCGGCGCTGCTGGCTTCCGAAGAGGAACTTACACGGAATCTGGATGGAATGCAGAACAAGCTGGAGGCCTCGCACACGGCGGGCAAGAAGGCGTCCGAGGCGGTGCTCCTGATGAGCGAAGAGTTCTCCAGGAAGCGTGCGGAGACCTTCGAGGCGCATGGGAAGGAAATGGCCAGGTTGCGGAGCGAGATGGAGACGATCCTCAACTCGCGCTCCTGGCGGTGGACCAAGCCGGTGAGACTCCTTGGCAGGCTCCTGCGCGGCGACTGGCGCGCGATCGCCAACTCGCTGCGGCAATCTTCAATAGCGCGTCACCGTTGGCTGGCGCCGCTGCGCGGACCTGCGAAGCGCTGGATCATGACCCGCATCGCGTCCAGCGAGGTGCATCGCGAACCCCTGCGCGTCGATTCGATCATCTCGGATAGATCGGGAGTGTTGTCGCAACTGGAATTCGCAGTCCATGACTCTCCCCTGGTTAGCATCATCATTCCGGCATACGGCAATCTGGACTACACCCTCGCGTGCCTGAAATCGATCAGCGAGCACACGGCAGGCGTCGCGTACGAAGTCATCGTCGCCGAAGATGCGTCCGGTGACGAGGACATGGAGTTCCTCGCCGCCGTACCCGGGCTGCGTTACGTCGCGCACGAGCAGAACCTGGGCTTCATCCGCTCGTGCAACGCAGCGGCCGCCTTGGGGCGTGGGACGTACGTCTGTTTCCTCAACAACGACACGGAAGTGACGACGGGCTGGCTCGCTGCGCTGCTGGATGTCTTCGCGCAGTTCCCTGATGCAGGTTTGGTCGGCTCGAAACTGA
>QFQP01000180.1 GCA_003243425.1 Archangium gephyra
CCTCCCCTCCCCCAAACAAGTCCCGAGCTCTCTTGTCCCCCCACCAAGTGTCTGCTCTCCAAAACCTTCATTTTTCTGTCTCCCCCACCAAGTCCTGCCTGCTCTCCGCCCTCTCCACCTCTGTCTCCCCCCCACCAAGTCCCTATTCCTCTACTAAGTACCTGCTCTCCTCCCCCTCCCTCTCACCTTCTGTCTCTCCCCCCACCAAGTCCTGCCTCCTCTTCCAACTACCTCATCTTCCTTCTGTTAAGTCCCTCACTTTCCTTTAAGTTCCTCACTCAAACCCCTTCTCCAAAACTTTTTCTGTCTCCTCCCACCAAGTCCCTGTCCTCCCACCAACTAAGTACCTGCCCTCCTCCCCCCAACCCACTAAGTGTCTCTTCCTCCGCCCCCAAAACTTTCCTCCCCCTCCCCCTCCCAACTGCCTATCCCCCCACTAAGTCCCGAGCTCAAAGCCCTCCTCCAAAACTTTTTCTGTCTCCCCTCCCGCCCAACTACCTGTCCCCCTACTAAGTTCCTGCCAGTCTCTTAAGTCTCTCACTCAAAGCCCTCCAAAACTTTCACCAATTTTTGTCTTTCCCCACTAAGTCCCTATTTCTCTACTAAGTACCTGCCCTCCTCCCCCTCCTCTACTCAGTCCCTCCCAGTCTCCCCCCAAATAAGTCCCTATCCTCCCACCAACTAAGTACCTGCCCTCCTCTCCCCAACCACCAACAACTTCCCCCCCCATTAAGTCCCTGCGAGTCTACTAAGTGTCTGCTTTCCGCTCTCTCCCCACCAAGTACCTCCCAGTCTCCCAACTCCCTCATTCTCCTTCTCATTCACCAATTCTGTCTCCCCCCACCAACTACCTGTCCTCCCACCAACTACCTGTCCTCCCACCAACTACCTCCCCTCCTCCCCCCAACCCACCAAGTGTCTCCGCCCCCAAAACTTTTCTGTCTCCCTCCACCAGCTCCCTATTCCTCTACTAAGTACCTGCCCTCCCACCAAATAAGTACCTGCTCTCCCACACCAACTAAGTACCTGCTCTCCTCCCCTCCCCCAAACAAGTCCCTGCTCCCCCACCAAGTACCTCACGCTCTCTTAAGTCCCTCATTCTCCTCTTTCACTCTCTGTCCTCTCCCCTCCCGCCCCAACTACCTTTCTCCTCATAACCCCTCACCAACTCTCTTACTCTCTCCCACTCCCACCAAGTCCCTGTCCCACACAAAACTTCCTGTCCTCCTCCCCTCCCCGCCCAACTCTCTGTCCCTCTACTAACTACCTTTCCTAACTTCCCTCCCCTCCTCCCCTCCCCGCCCAACTCTCTGTCCCTCTACTAACTACCTTTCCTAACTTCCCTCCCCATCAAGTACCTGTCAGTACTCCCCCTCTATTAAGTCCCTCCCAATCCTCCCTCCCCCACCAACTTCCTGTTTCCACACACAAAACTTTCACATTTTTCCTTCTCAACCAAGTCTCTCACCAATAAAATCTAATCTTTTCTGTCTCACTCCCTAGTACTCTTTCACTCACACACATTCCTCCTTTTAAAACATTCTAAAACATTCTTAAGAACCCAACAACCAGTTA